>CANBFE010000005.1 GCA_947367855.1 uncultured Lachnospiraceae bacterium
AGTTTAACTATATTTCATTTACAATTATAGAGGGATTCAGGAGATTAGAAAATCCGCAGGAATATTTGGCGCTTACAATGTAAAAACGATAGCACCCTCTCAAAAATTGTATCAATCTGGACACGCAATATGGTGGGGAGATATGCCGATGATCCTTTACAGCTTTTTGGACGATTACGATTTGTCCGGTAAGACAATCGTTCCGTTTGTTACTAGCGGCGGCAGCGGATTTTCCGATACAATCAGCACAATCGAAAGCATGGAACCGGATGCAGAGGTTCTTGACGGGCTTTCTTTGGGAAGCTCGCAGGCGGCAAATCCCAAAGACGCAGTGGCTGACTGGTTAAGCGGACTTGAACTTGCAGAGTAGGGGTTACAATGAAACGATTGACAGTGCTTTTGATAGCAGCTGTTCTGGTTCTTGGAATGTCGGTATGTGGCCGGAGCGGGCAGAAAGAAGATACTGTAAATGTGCAGAATACCGAAGGCGAGTCGGAAAACGTAACTGTTGCCGCTTCGCCGGAAGAAAACGAGGTAAGTATGATGGAGATTTCTAAAAGTTTTGTTTTGCCTCCAACGCTTTTGGGCTGTATAACGCGCATGGCAATGTGGGCGAGCAGGTGTGGGATTCTTATGGCGAATACCCTAAGACAGAAGAAACCGGTCCGACTGGCCCGGACAGCGGTACGTTGCGGGTATACAGGGGCGGCTGGAATGATTTTGCCGTGCAGAAAATGTAACTCCGGGTCAAATTTCTCTTGCGTGGATGCTTCACAAAGAGGATTGTATTGTACCATTTCCGGGGATGCGGAGGGAAAAACGGGTCAAAGAGAACCTTAGCGCTGCTGATGTGGAATTGACAGAGGCAGAATATCAGCAGATCGAAACAACTTTGAAGTAGATTGATATTTACGGCAGCCGAACGGACGAAGACATTGCAAAACTACACCATATAGAGCAGGTCAACAATAGTAATATTACTGGCAAAGAAAGAAGGAGAGTATGATAGGATGCAGTATACAAAACTTGGAATATCTGATCTGACCGTATCTCGTATTTGTATGGGATGCATGGGATTTGGCGAAGCAGGAAACGGGCAGCATACATGGACGGTTGATGAGGAACACTCCCGTCAGATCATTCGCCGGGGACTGGAATTGGGCGTGAACTTCTTTGATACGGCAATCGCTTACCAGAGTGGAACCAGCGAGCAGTATCTTGGCCGGGCGCTTTGGGATTGTGCAAAGCGGGAGGATGTTGTGGTTGCGACAAAATTCCTTCCCCGTACACAGGAAGAAATCAAGGAGGGCGTAACCGGGCAGCAGCATATTGCGCGTATGATAGACAGAAGCCTCGCGAAGCTTGGTATGGACTATGTAGATTTATACATCTGCCACATGTGGGATTACGAAACGCCGCTTTATGATATTATGGAAGGCTTGAACAATGTGGTGAAGGCTGGAAAGGCACGCTATATTGGTATTTCTAACTGTTATGCTTACCAGCTTGCAAAGGCAAACGCACTGGCAGAAAGGGAGGGTTTTGCAAAGTTCGTATCGGTACAGGGACATTATAACCTGATTTTCCGGGAGGAGGAACGGGAAATGGCAAAACTGTGCGCGGAGGATGATATTGCGATGACGCCATATAGCGCATTGGCAGGCGGCAGGCTTGCGAGACATTCTGGCGAAACTTCAAAGCGTATGCAGGAGGACAACTATGCAGAGATGAAATATGGTGCAACTGCGGGGCAGGATGGCGTAATTATTGACAGAGTAGCCAAACTGGCCGGGCAAAAAGGCGTTTCCATGACGGAATGGTAATTTATTATGAAACAGCATAAAATCAAGGTTTTTAAATTCGCAAAACGGCTAAATTCGTATAATTTTGCTTGTATTCGTATAAAATTCGTAGTATACTAATACCATAAATTATGGTATATGGAGGGCTACGGAATGGCAAACAAAGTAAAAAGAACTGGTACAAAATATCCGAATATCTATTTTAATGAAAGTACAAAGAAGTACGATATAAAGTACAATTATAAGGAATACTCTCCGCTTAAAGGTAAAAATGTATATAAAGCAAAATGGATTTATAATTGTGCTACTATCACTGAAGCAAGAGCCGCTCTTGCTAATCTTCAGTCGGGCGGCTATAAAGAGGATGATAAAGACATAACATTAAATGGTGCTTTGGAACTTTGGAAAATGCAGGCCATTCATAAAGGACTTAGTTCTCAAACCATTCTTAATACCGAGCAACAGTTAAAGGCTATTTCAAAGTTTTTACCGTCTGATACGAAATTAAAGAACATAACCGAACAAGTATATTATCAGCTTACATCAAGTCTTAAACAAGAATACAGTGGTGAGACGGTTCACTCTCTGGACGGAACTTTTAGAAAGTTAATGCACGTTGCATATAAACAAAAACTTATTACAGATAATTTCTTGCGTGAAATAGATAGACCGAATTTAATAACAAGTGAACCAAAAACAATGAAATATGATGAATTTAAAAGGATTGATGAATACTTAGGAAGTATAACAAAAAAACATAAAGGTTATAACGCTTACCCGAAACTTCAATTCTTTTATAATACCTTATATTTTACAGGTATGAGAATAGGCGAGTGTCTAGCAATTACATGGGAAGATTTTGAGGAATATAACTACTATCCAGAAAAAGACCGAACAAAAGAAAACTTCCGTCTGATAGGAACAAGCGCAACTGATAAAGACCATTTAATCGGTATGAGAGTAAATGTTAATAAAGCAATTCTGAATAGTGGAGAGATAAAAGAACCTAAAAACAAGAAAAACAGAAATATCCCGATTCCCCCAGGACTTGAAATCATGTATTATCGGGAACATAACAAACATATAGCAAACGGTGGCAACGATACAGACAGGGTTTTCACTTATAGTCACACCTATTCACTCACCCGACTAAAGGACACATGCAAAGCATTAGGGCTTGATACAAGTTATAACTGTCATACATTTAGGCATACCTATATAAGCAATCTAATAGCCAATAATATACCGCTACCAATAATCGAAAAGGTAAGTGGAGACACACAAGCAACCATATTCAGAAGATATAGCCATATGTTTGAAGGAGAAGAAAGGCTTGTCTTAAAAGCGATGGAAAATGTTATTGGTAAATAATGGATAAAGGCTTGCTATAGTTCAGATGTTTTGTCTGCTGTGCAAGCCTTTTTTGATGTACAATTTTAGCCTAGTTTTTAGATAAAGCCTTAAACCATGCAAACATATCTTTCATGCCTTGTATGTAGGTTAATATCTCTTTTCTGGCTGATGTTGCATTAGCGGCTTCAAAATACCTTTCCAGCTTGTCGGCTTGTTCGTCTGGCAGTTCTTCACTTAATTCTTCAAAGATTGCCGATTCCTCCATTATCAGCTTTTTGTATGTTGGGTCTTTGTCATAAAGTTCCCCTAACCTTTCTATGATACAGGGATTTACCAGAGTTTCTAAGTTAAAATCTTCCATTCACACATTCTCCTTTCATGCATATATAGATACATCTTTCAGTATAGATACATTTGTATGTATATGCAAGTAAAACTTTGCACATCATAATATTTTCAGAGAGGTGATGGCATGGTTAGTTACAAGCCGCTCTGGGAGACCATGGAAAAGCAAGGGATTACTACCTATACACTTATAGAGAAGCATGGACTTAATCCCAGAACAATCAATAATTTGAAGCATAACAGAGGAATTACTGTCTATACATTAGAGCGCCTATGTAGCATTTTAGATTGCAAACCAAACGATATTCTGGAATTTGTACCAGATAAGCAGTAACAAGGACACTGACCGCAGTGTCCTTTTTTGTTATGATTTTATAGTTTTAAAGATTTTTGCATGTTATATTTGTGCAAAACATAGAAATGTTAAAAGGTTGTAATTATCCTGGATTTTATTTGGTAGAACCTATTTCTTGTGTTAAGATACATGTGTACTAAGGTACACAAGAACAAGCAAAATGTTATCCCACTTTCATAAAGAAAGGAAAATAGTATTTATGGAAAAAAGAATCTCAGTGCGAGTTAATGAGGGTCAATATCGGACTCTCAAAAATTTCGCAGCTTATTATAAGATGACAGATTCTGCCTACATGCGAAAATGCCTGTATATCTCTAATATCAGAGAAAGCCAGGAATTTTCAATCATTAATGGAAAAATAACCGAAATAACTCCCGAAGAAGTCAAACAGGGAATATGTACATTGGACGAATATTATTATACAAAAGGACACAAAGCAGAAGCAGAAACTCACAAGAGATACATTGTAAGACATTTTAACACGGATGATGTAGTTGTTTATCTGGGAAATGGAATGAAAGTCTATATCAACGGTGAACAATATTACTCGGCAAACAGTACTGATTTACAGGACAACGGATATTACTCCAATACAGAAAATTATTTTCTCGTCAATACAAACAAAGTAATTTATAATTCGGAAGGGCATATTGCAAATTGGAATGAAGCAGTTACCGAAATTCCATGTTGTGAGCAAGAATGGCATGAAGAACTTTATGATTACTTATCAAAATCTAATGGGGGTACTACGACACCCCCATTAGAATCAATAATCAATAATCACACGGACAGGAGATAGTAAAGTGGCTACAAAGAGAAATACATATTATGCCACCATATGCTATCCAGAAAGTGCAAAAGAAAACTGGATAGAAATATTAAAGGATTTACATGTCCAGGCATTAATTTCGCCTTTACATGATAAAGACATAGATGAAAGTGGAAATTTTAAGAAACCACATCATCATGTCATTTTGATATTTGAATCCCTGAAATCTGAAAAGCAAGCACAAGAAATAGCACACCAATTTGGCGGTATACAAGTAATACCGATTTGCTGCTTAGGAGCGTATAGCCGCTACTTGTGCCACTTGGATGATACAGATAAGGCCCGATATAAAGAAGAAGACGTAATTGAAATAGGTGGCGCAAATTATAGAGAGTGTTGTAGGATAAACAACGAGAAGCAAGAAAAACATCTTATGGAGTTAACTCAAATGATTCTGGATAAACAGATAACATATTTCCATAAGGTTGCAGAAATAGTGATGCAGGAACATGAAGACTGGTTTAATACTTTAACAGCAAATGCGTTTTATATTAAGGCGGTTGTTATGTCGCTTGCTATACAAAATGATAGAAAGGAAAGAAAATGATAGCAACAATAAAGAATCTTGAAATCCGAGGAAAGGAGAAAAAGGTTTCCCAAAAGACTCATAGAGAATATCTTATTGTAAGAGTCGAAGATGAAACAGGAAAGCCGACAGAACTGTTAGACTGGAATGTTGAAAATCTGGAGAGATACAAACAAAGGTCTATTGCAGACTTTGAATTGAATCTCGACATCGGGAAATATATAAATATCTCCGTGAAGGATTTCAAGATACATGAATGAAAAGAGAGCCGAGGCTCTCTTTTTTTTCCAGGACAAATGCGGCGAAACAGGGGGTCAAGGGGTCTCCCCTTGCTCAATGTGGTTATGGGGATTCCCCACAACTGGCATTGAGTTGCCGAGTTTGGAACTCTGGCGGCACTGTGGCATAATGTAGATGTAAGAATCAGATTGAGTGTTAACGAATATCTGAGTCGATACATCGGAATGATGCCACTGTGCTGACAGGGTTGCAGACTTGGCAATACTGCCACCAGTTGAGATTAATTTAGAAGAAAAGAGGTGATGAAGAATGACGGTTACAATGAGCCATCACTGTGGAAGTCATAGCAGTGTCGGCGGTGCAATGGCAACCATGAAGCATAGTTTTAACAAAAACTTTCGGGCGAAGGAAGAACACATCTCTCCTGACCTATCTGACAGGAACATTGTCCTGCACCAGGAAGATTTGAGAAAGGCGTATGAAGCGGAGTTTGGTCAAGCTGTGAAAAACTACAATCAGAGTCAGGTTGATAAAGGACACCCAGAAAGACAAATTGATGATTACCTGAAAAAAATCGGGGAAGACAAACAGAAGAATGTGCTGTATGAACATATCATCCAATTCGGAGACAGAAACAGTGTCGGAGTGAACGGAAGTTCCAGTAACCACATTGAAGCTATGAAAGACTTTGTAAAAGGTTGGGATGATAGAAACCCGAACATGCACCTGGTCGGTGCTGTGATACACCGTGATGAGAAAGAGGGAACAGACCACTTGCATTTGATGTATTTCCCTGTCGCCCGTGACATGGAAAGAGGGTTGGAGGTTCAAAACGGTTATAAACAAGCCCTAAAACAAATGGGCTTTGAGACAAAGGCGAAGGAACGGACAGCACAAATGCAGTGGGAAAGAAGCGAGAAGCAAGAACTTGAACGGCTCGGAAGGGAACACGGTTTAGAAATAGAGCATAAACACGGCAATAGAGAACATTTCCAGAAAGATGTGTACAAGGCTTTTGCTGAGAAAGAAGTTGCCGAGAAAGAATTGGAAAGTACCAGGAACAGTTTGCAGGACAACAAGCACGCCCTGGATTACATAAAGAAGGATTTGGCGGAAACAAGAGAAGAGATTGAACAAATAAAAGGCACGGTTCGAGAAATGCCGCAGATGCCGCAACCAGACGGCAAGGGATTCCACCGTGGATATTACACACCTGACTATGTTAAACACATCTGTAATGCTTACCGTTCTGATTGGCTTGAAGAGCGTCAGAAAGCTAACACACAAAAGGAACGGGCAGACAAGGCTGAACAGACGCTAAAAGCATATGGAGATGTTAAACCACACGAATTACACAATCCTGAGTTTTTAAGGGATAGAGCCAGGGAAATTGACAAGCAGTATCAGCAGGCAGATAGACAGATAGAGGAGCAGGAACACGGTCACACCCGTACCCGTGCCCGTGATGAAATTGAGATTGGAGGTCGGTGAGTAGCGTGTCAAGAGAACCGTGGAATAAAATCAAGGAGTGCTTTTCTCCTTGATTCTTATGCCGCGAAAGTCTCTTGATACAGCGGACAAATCCAGGAAAAAAATGGGTGTAGGGGTATTGAGAATGCACTTCTATCAATACCCCTTGATTATGCCTTTTAAAATATTCGTATAAATTCGTATAAAAAGTTCCACGTGAAACACTTGAAAGTGCATAAATACTGTATTTTACATTAAATATATTATTACATGACGGAAATTTCCCTTGCATGGCTTTTGACTAAAGTGACTTCACCTGTGGTTGGCGCAACAAAGCTCCACCATATAGAAGGGGCGGCAAAAGCAGCGGAGCTGACATTATCGGCGGAGGAAATTTCCTATTTAGAGGAGCCTTATGTTCCGCATAATTTGGTGGGCGTTATGGCACAAAATACGCAGGCTTCTGCGAAAGAGAGTCATGTATGGTCTACCGGAAATCAGAAAATATAGCGCAGGTACAGATATGAGCAAAAACGGAGGTTAAGATTATGGTAAAGCAGACAGCAGGCAGAGATCAGCTTGGGGATTTTGCCCCAAAATTCGCACAGCTAAACGATGACGTATTATTTGGCGAGGTGTGGAACAGGGAGGAAAAGCTCTCCCTGAGAGACCGTTCCCTTGTGACGGTGGTATCTTTAATGGCGCAGGGGCTAGTGGATTCGTCCTTTCAGTATCACCTGATGAGTGCAAAGAACAACGGGATTACAAAAGAGGAAATCGCGGAGATTTTAACTCATGCGGCATTTTACGCAGGATGGCCGAAGGCATGGGCGGCTTTTAAGATGGCGAAGGATGTCTGGACGAAAGGATCACCGACAGAAGATGAAAGGGAAACCCATGAGAGGAATATGCTGTTTCCGGCGGCGGGCAGATTCTAATCTGTGTAGGCGGGCGCGGTTATTATCAGGAATGGGGCAAAGAAGCACAGGAATTAAACCCCGGAGATGTAATCAATATCCAAACTGGAGTGAAACACTGGCATGGCGCTGCACCGGATAGTTGGTTTTCGCATCTGGCGGTTGAGGTTTCCGGTACAGAGGTTTCTAACGAATGGTTGGAAGCAGTGGATGATACTGCCTATGGTTGTTTGAAATAAGAGAGGTGGTGGGCACGGGTTTGAACAGAAGACTGAAAGGGGCCGTTGATGCTGCTATGTCAGTTGCGCTGCTGTTCCTGATGGGCTATCAATTCTGGGGAGATGAAGCTCACGAATGGGCGGGAGTGGGGATATTTGTTTTGTTTGCCGTCCATCATATATTGAATTGGAGATGGCATAAAAATTTATTTCGGGGCAGATATTCACTGATTCGTGTTTTTCAGGTATGTGTAGATATGCTGACATGGTTTTCTATGATTGCCCTAATATACAGCAGCATTGTTTTGTCAAGATATGTATTTTCGGTTTTGCCGATGGAAGGAGGAATGGCACTGGCAAGGCGGTTTCATATCTTAGGTTCTTACTGGGGATTTTTACTGATGAATGTACATCTTGGCCTGCATTGGAATATGGTGATTCGTATGGCTCAAAAGGGGATGCGGATAAGGAAAGCATCAAAGATACGCTCTATTTTGCTGTTTTTCATTGGTATAGCCATTTCCCTGTATGGGATAACAGTATTTATCAGAAGGGATTTTCTGACTTATTTGCTGCTCAAAAGCGAATTTGTGTTTTTGGATTACGGGGAGTCTGTCTTCCTGTTCTATATAGATTATTTTGCTTTGATAGGACTGTGTATATTTATTGCACATTATCTTGCAAAGCTGTTAAGAAAAGTACAGGCTTAATGTATCTAAGACTTTAGCGGATAGAATTAAGACCGGAACGATGGTTCAATTCAGGCACATGAAAAAGCTGCTTCCGGAGGCATCGGAAAAGCAGCTTTTGAAGCTGTCAGGGTAAGGGGGAGGAAGCCTCACGCCATCGCCTGCGGAGTGGCGATCTTGAAATAGGTATCCCGGTACTGCTTTGGTGTATAGCCGGTCTGCTGCTTGAATACCCGGGCAAAGTGGCTCTGGGAGCTGAATGCGAGGATGGAGCTGATCTCCGCATAGGTATAGTCGGAGAATTTCAGCATGTTCCCGGCAGCTTCCATCCGCTTTGAAAGGATGTAGCCGGATATGGAAGTCCCGGTCTCTTTCTTGAACAGGGTTGACAGGTAGCTTTCGTTCAGCCCTGTGTGTACAGCCAGATCTCTGACGCGGATGGGCTCATGGAGATGGTGGTAGATATAGTCCATGCAGAGGGTGACCGGCCTGGAATAGACCTTTGCCTTGTCCAGGGCAGCCATCTCCGTTGTATAGAAAGCAATCATATCTGTGTGCAGGGCTTTTACTTCTTCTACTGTTTTCAGGTTATCCATTCTCTGGATATAAAGATCGCTGATGTTATAGGCCCTTTCTGTGTCCATCCCTCCGCTGATGGCGCTGCGGCTTGCCAGGGCAGCGGAGGCTACAAAGAGGTATTTGTAGTTCCTGACAGGGTCATCGGAGACATGTCCGGGCAGGCTGGAGGAGAACATTTTCCTGGCCTCCTCTACCGCTTTCGGATCACCCATCCGGAGCAGGTCATATTGGTACATATCTTCCATATGGGTATGGTGTCGGCCGGAGGTCTCCCGGTGGATGAACTCCATGTAGCGCAGCTGCTTTTCACTGATTGCATTTCTAATTTTAAGTTCTCCTTTACATTTTCCTCGGTTTTTCATAGACTGCTTAACACTGTCAGCCTTCTTCTTTTTGGGGAAGTTTATAGTATTGCCCATTCATGAGGAAAACGGGGCTTTTTTTACTTAAGGCCGGTAAAGTTTTGGTTCCGGCTTATCCAGGTTCAAACTATGTAATGATTATATCAAAAATCCAATATATATGCAATAAACTGCGTGGAAAGTCTGTTACAATATTTGCAGTGAATGAAAGGGCATGGGCGGCATGGTTTTTGATTTGCAGCCATGCTCCGGGAAAGGCAAGGGAGGACGAAAATGAACAAAACAGCACAGAAACATACAATGAAAGTCATGGACATGACACAAGGGCAGCCGGTACGCCTGATACTGGCATTTGCAATCCCTCTGTTTATCGGTAATATCTTCCAGCAGGTATACAGCATGGTGGACACCATGGTGGCCGGGTACAACCTGGGGGACAATGCCATCGCGGCCATAGGGGCTACATCCGCCCTCTATGGGTTGTTGGTGAATTTCGCATCCGGAATGAACAGCGGCTATGCTATTGTGGTCACGCAGCGCTTTGGGGCTCATGAGGAAGAGAAGCTAAAGGAGGCCATCGCAGGCATGATGAAACTGGATCTGCTGGTAACGGCTATTCTGACAGTGTTGTCACTTGCTTTTTTGAAGCCGCTGATGCGGTTCATGAACGTACCGGATGCCATCTTTGCAGAGGCTTACAGCTATATAGCGGTTATCTGCGCCGGTATGGTCTCTACCATATGTTATAACATGTTTGCCGGAATTCTGAGGGCTGTGGGCAACAGCCGGACATCGCTGTACTTTTTGATGATTTCTTCCCTGCTGAACATGGGGATGGACGTGGTATTTATTGTAGGCTTCAGGACTGGCATCGCCGGGGCTGCCCTGGCCACTGTGATTGCGCAGACGGCTTCGGCCGTTCTCTGCGGGATCTATGTGTTTCGGAATTACCGCTCCATCCTGCCCGGCAGGGGAGACTTCCGTGTCACAGGGAAGATGTTGTCGGAGCTGCTTTCCCAGGGAATTGCCATGGGGCTGATGCTCTGTGCCGTGGACATGGGATCGGTCATCTTCCAGAGGGCCAATAACGGGCTGGGCGGGACGATCATTTCCGCCAACACGGCTTCCCGCCGTATCATCGGCATCCTGATGCAGCCACTGTCCACCATTGCTTCTGCCTCATCCACCTTTGTGGGGCAGAATTGGGGAGCAAAAAAGACAGGACGGATCAAATCTGCACTGAAGCAGGTGATGGGAATGGAAATCATCTGGGGTCTGTTTTCCTGCGGGGTGGTGTACGCCTTTGGCGGGATGCTGGTGCGGTTTACCACTGGCACGGCTGATGCGGGAATCGTGGGCAATGCGGTGATGAGCCTGCGGTGGCACTTTACATTTTTCCCCATCCTTGGATGCCTGTTGGCTCTGAGGACAGCCATGCAGGCTATGGGAAGGAAGAAGGCGCCTGTCCTGTCCGGCTGCCTGGAGCTGGGCATGAAGATATTTTCCGCGTCAGTCCTTATCCCGAAGCTTGGATTTTTCGGAACCAGTATCACGGAGCCGGTTACCTGGACGCTGATGCTGCTGTTTCTGGGCATGGCATTTGCAATCCAAAATAAAATATTGTCTGCGGACGGCAGACAGGCGGTATTATTGCCTTCAGTTTGCTGTCGGCGGGGCGGATCAGATGGAAATCGCGGTTACTGTACCCACTCTCCATTCCGCAGTTCATAAGATGTTTCACCCTGTACGGGCAGTTACTGAGAATCTGTACCCTGGAAATCCTGTCCCTGTGTACTTTGGTCATCTGTACTTAGGCTTTGTGGGTTTTCCAGGTATTCTTCCAGACAGACCCCGCGCTCATAAATCTCTGCAGCAGCTTCTTTTCCAACATAGCGATAATGCCATACCTCTTCGGCCACATTGGTAATGTGCGTTTTATTCCCAGGATAGCGAAAGATAAAACCATATTTGTAGCTGTTTTCCTGAAGCCAGATGTAAATGTCATAGGTAGCTCCGTTGATATCCACGGCAAGCCCTAACTGATGCTCACTGGTGCCGGGTTCGGCAACCCACTGCTGTGCCAGTTCAATGGCTTCACTCTCGGAATACCCCTGTTTTTTATATTGATTGATTTTATCATCATACAGGCTCTGCTGCTTTTCCGGGGTTCGATAGCCGGAAACAACGATGGGTCCTAATTCTTCCGCATCATTCAGCATCTCCATGAGTGGTTCATAGATCCGCGCATCTACCTTCTCACCCCCAGGTACATCCACCAGGGAGATTGACTCATCCATGTAATTTTCCGGAAGGGGATGCTGACGATTTACCAATGTGAGATACCAGTCCGTATCCAAAGTCTGTACTTCTGACGGTTCTGCATCAACCTGGAAATCATTTGTTTCAACCACAGGGATTTCCGGTATTGCCTCACTGGAAATCCTCTTATTGAAAACAATTTCATGGGGGATGTTTTCCTTATCAAACAGGGTGCCGGTAATGGAAATAATGATTGCAAGGCAGCCGGCTATAAGGACAGCGTGCGGAAGGAAACGAAGCCGTATCCGGTGCTTTCTGCGTTTTCTGTACCTGCGGACAGGAAGATTTTTTTGTTCTTTCATGTGATTAATAACTCCTTTCATAAAACATAATCAAATGCATCAAAAAGCCCTTGCATGGTAATGATTTTACCGGACAGGGGCCTTCTGATTTTGAATATTAAAGCGTTATTTTCCTAAGGAATAATGAAGTGTTTTTGCTTATTGAACTACTAATGTTCAAAAGATATGCTTACTGGACTATGAATGCACAGGGGGCTTTTTTGGGGGGATATGGGTAGCTTAACGGTAAAAGTGATGAATCCGTTTTTGCTGTCAGCCGAGATAGTTCCTCCATGCAGGAGGACAATCTCTTTTGCAATGGCAAGCCCAACGCCTGTGCCGCCGGTATTTGATGTGCGGGATTCATCCAGACGGTAAAATTTTTCAAACAGGATTTCCAGTTTATCATGCGGAATGGTCTTTCCGTGATTGCTGACCGTTATGACGATATACTCCGGGGTTTCTTCTGCATTCACCAAGATTTCTGTTCCTGAACTGCTGTAGGCCGCTGCATTTTTCAGCAGATTATGAAATACACGGGCAAGCCTTTCGGGATCGCCGCATACTTCCAGGGATTCTGCTGCATGGAACGTGATATAATTCCCATGTTCCGTAAGAAGCGGCATATGTTCATCGATCACCTGCGCCAGAAGATAATAGAGGTCAACCGCTTTGGAGGCAATGGTAATCTGCTGCGTATTATAACAGGTGATCTCAAAAAATTCATTGATCATTTTCTCAAGGCGGTATGTTTTTTCCAGAGAAATATGGACATATTTTCCCCTTTCTTCCTCTGGAAGATCCGGAATCTGCTCCAGTAACCGGAGATAGCCAATGATGGAAGTCAGCGGTGTGCGGATATCATGGGCCAGATACATGACCAGCTCATTCTTCCTCTGCTCGGCCGCCCTTGCCGCCTGCTCCCGCTGTATCAGAATATTCTGGATAGTGTTCAGCTTTATCGCAAAGGGCTGCATCTCCGGAGAAAGCTGTATCTGTTCTTCGCGATCGGACAAAAGGCAATCCATTCCCTGGTTGATTTCTTTAAAATAACGGGTCAGCCAACGGAACAGAAATACAAGCAGGAACAGAAAAATCAGGACGATTGCCGCCGCAAAAAAGACTTCCCGGAACTCGCGAAAATAGTTATTATAAACATAAAATGCATCTTCGTGGTCAATGTCCATCCATAATTCGATCAGGCGCACCATCCATTCGCCCATCCTCTGTTTCCATAAAAACAGATACAGCATGATAACCACTGCAGTGGAAATCAGTGCACTGGCGCAGAACCGGCGCATGATCCGGAGCTGGAAAGCGGTGTAATCCGTATCTGCTTTTTTAGTCTTCCATCGTGTAACCATACCCCCAGACCGTTTTGATATATTTCGGATTTTCATAAGAGTCTCCCATCTTTTCCCGCAGATGCCGGATGTGCGCGGTGATTGTATTGTTGCTTTTGGTATAATATTCATCCTTCCAGATTTGATGGAACAGGTCTTCGGAACTGACCACATTTCCTTTATTTTTACATAAGATCTCTAAAATGGAAAATTCTGTGGGAGTCAGGGAAAGGGGCAGGTCATTCAATGTACATTTATGTGCTTTTACATCCAGGACCAGACCGGACAGGGCAATGACATCCCCCTTTTTTTCCGAGCCCACATTATAATGCTTATACCTTCTTAATTGTGCTTTTACCCTGGCAACCAGTTCCAGCGGTTCAAAGGGCTTTGTCATGTAATCATCTGCGCCCAGGGAGAGGCCGGTGATCTTGTCCATGCCTTCCCCTTTTGCTGTGAGCATGATGATTGGATACCGGTGTTTTTCCCGGATCTGCTGGCATAAGGTGAAACCGCTTATGTCTGGAAGCATGATATCCAGAATTGCCAGATCCAGGTCTTCCGTTTGAATACAGGGAAGCGCATCTGTTGCATTATAGAATGTAAATACCTGAAAGCCTTCATTATTCAGATAAAGAGTGAGAAGGTCTGCAATCTCTTTTTCGTCATCAACAACTAGCAATTTATCTTTCTGCATAAAATACTCCTTTCCTGTGCATAAAATTTAGTATTTTTTATTCTACCATAAATACTGTGTTAAAATCTGTCTTTTGTATGAAAAAAATATTGAGATTTTACTGCGCATGCAAAAGTCTTCATTTTTTGCTGTGAACTCTACGATTCGTAGGTTGCAGGAAGGGGGCGCGGGCAGTATGATAGGGTTAGTTTCAGAAAGAGAGGTGCTGAAAAGATGGGTTATGTAACAGGAAAGACCATAAAGGAATTAAGGGAAAAAAGGAAAATCACACAGAGGGAACTCGCCGAAAGGATTGGTGTGAGTGATAAGACAGTATCAAAATGGGAAACAGAAAAAGGGTTTCCGGATATCGGGATTATTGAGGAGCTTGCAAAAGCTCTGGGTGTCTCCATTGCGGAACTGCTGACAGGGGATTTCAGGGAGAATGGGAATCAGTCGGCAAATATGAGAAAGATGTGTTTTTATGTGTGTCCGATTTGTGGGAATATCATTACATCTGTGGGACATGGCACTTTTTCATGCTGCGGAATTACCCTGCCGGAAGCAGAAGCTGAAAGCAGTGATGGAAACCATTCTATCTGCGTGGAAACAGTGGATAATGAACATTCCATAACAATCAGCCATCCTATGGAAAAGGGGCATTTTATTTCTTTTATTGCTTATGTGACATCGGATGCCCTGGATCTGGTGAAGCTATATCCGGAGCAGGGGATATCCGTGCGGTTCAGAAAAAAGGGACATGGTATTCTATATGCATATTGTAACAGGCATGGAATGTTTCAAACAATGGTTTGATTAATACCGGCCTCCCGGAAGGAGCCGGGCCAGGCCGGATAAAGGGCCGGGTGATGAGTGTGAACAGATCGACAGATGGTCAGAAAAAACGCATCTGTTCATAATCCGTGCTGCGGTCCAGCAGAGGCGGGGTTTTTCGGAGGATGGAATCTGTCCTGCTGCTGTTCAGGATCCAGTCCGCTACTTCTGTTTCCTCCAACAGCAGGGGCATCCGGTCATGGATGGGCTGCATGGAACTGTTTGCCGCAGTGGTCAGAATAACGAAGTGCCTGTCATGGCCGTAGTGCCGACAGCACCCTGCCATGAACAGCATTTTATGATCTTCCCTTTGAAAGGTATATTTGTTCTTTTCCCTGTTCCACTCATAGAAGGCTGTTGCCGGGACAGCAATACGCATGTGGCGTATGCTTTCGCGGAAAAAAGGTTTTTCTGCGGCAGATTCGCATCTGGCATTGAAGACCAGACCTTTTTTCTGGCCCTGCTGCAGGGGAAATCCCCAGCGCAGCCAGATGCAGGTTATCTCACCATCCACTGCGGACAGAACAGGGGCTTCATCGGAAGGATGGATGTCGGTGCTGCTGATTCTGCTAATGGCAGAGGCAGAATTCCCGGGAATTTTTTCTTCCGTCTGCCATACCAGCTTTTCAATTTCCTTTGCTGTTTCATCGTCTACATAATAGCGTCCACACATAGGAGTGTCTCCTTGCATTTTAATCAAATTGTGTTTTCCAGTCATTTGAATAATATGCATCAAAGCACATTTTTATTTGTTTTTCGTTATTCTTTTCTGTTGCAGGTTCTGGTAATTCTTCTGCCGAAAAATTCAACAGTTTGCATCTTTTATTGTAAAATTTTGTTAAACTGCTTTATCAACATTTGTGTTGAGTAGCAGTAGGTGTCCATTGTTTCATACTTTCTGTATTCGCACTCCAATGCCACCAAAAGCATTAAATACACGTCATACCACAGAGCCCTGCGCTTCTGCGTTTCGGTCAGATTTCTGATTCCATAGCCTTTTTGAAAACAGGTATTATCAGAATATGTGCGAAAGCCTACTTCCATGAGAGGATCAGCCCAAAGGCTTCTCTCCCAGTCTATAATACCTGTTACCTTTCCGGAATGAACAAAAATATTTCCGTCCCAACAATCCCAATGTACCAGTTTTGGTTCTTTAACCTCATCAAAAACATGCCTGTCCCTGTCAAGACAGTGCCACATCTGCTGGATTGGTATTTTCAGGTCCACGTTTCCCTGCCGAGCGTCATTTACCCCAGCTTCCATCATTTTGCGGAAAATTGGATACCATTCTTTTCCCTGAAATTCGCTTTGCCCGGGATAACCAAACGCAGGGCAGTTTATATGATTTATCTCTTTGTTTATCCGTCCTGTTTCAAGATAGATCTGATTAATCTGCTCTGGTGAGAGACTGTTTTTTACAGAATGAAGGCTCTTCCCCTGGATTTTCTCCATGAAGAAATAAGGCGAATCGCAGATGGTACAGCTATCGTCATATCCCAGGATTTTAGCCACAGGTATTTCCCCGTTGCCAAGAGCAAGTCTCATGGCCTCCACTTCGCTGAACATAATGTTTTTTTCATAGGTCATAACACGCGTTTTTGGGGAAGGCGCAATTTTCAGGATCAGCGATATCCCGTTGCTTAAACAAATTTCATAGGCCATATTAAAATAGCCTTCTGTCAGTTCATGAAATTTCTCCATTTTAAGG
Organism: uncultured Lachnospiraceae bacterium; assembly: GCA_947367855.1. Classification (GTDB taxonomy): domain Bacteria; phylum Bacillota; class Clostridia; order Lachnospirales; family Lachnospiraceae; genus Acetatifactor. The sequence continues at coordinate 16,847 of CANBFE010000005.1, forward strand.
GGTGTAAAATATTTTTCCACCATCTTTGATATAGTTTCCGCGCTCTGTTTATTTTTTGTCAGGCTTTCCATCTGATTGTCCCCTTCTGTTCCTTCTTTTTAGGTTCATTATGCCATAAGTGTATCAGTTTGGCTATAGCAATACCGGAATTTTCTTTTCCTCCCTTGTAATTTTTTATATTGTAATGTAGAATAAATCCTGAAAACAGAACATATGTCCGGTTATGAGGGGATGGCAGTATAAGGAGGATGAGACGATGTATGAATGTCCGGGGTGTGGGGGAAATCTGAAGTTTGATATTTCCAGGCAGCAGTTACTGTGCGAATATTGCGGCAGCCAGGCGGATCCTTACAGTTTTCAGAAAGAACAGGATGCCGGGGAGTCAGGCGGGGCGGATGGAGCGTATGAGGTGAGGATTTTCACCTGTCCCCAGTGCGGAGGGGAGATCATCAGTGAAGATACAACGGCTGCCACTTTCTGCAGTTTCTGCGGGGGTGCCACCATTCTGGACAGCCGCATCAGCAGGGAACGGCGTCCGGAAATAATAATTCCTTTTACCAGGACAAAGGAGGACTGCAGGGCTTCTTACGGGAGGCTGCTGCGCAGGGCTGTTTTTGCGCCAAAAGAACTGAAGGACGAGACATTGATCGCGAAATTCCGGGGAATCTACATGCCTTATTGGGTCTATTCTTTTGAAAAAAGAGAGCAGATCACGTTTTCTGGCAGCAGGACACACCGGGAGGGGGACTATAAGGTCACAGACCACTACAGGCTGAAATGCAGGGTGGAAGAAGAGTACCGGGGACTGGCCTATGACGCGTCGTCTGCTTTTTCAGACAGCCTGAGCAGCGCCATAGCGCCATTTGACCTGAAAAAAGGAAAACCGTTTACGCCGTCTTTTCTGAGTGGTTTTTATGCGGATACCAGTGATGTGGAAAAATATGTCTATTTTCCGGAGGCGGAGGAGCTTGTGGTCCGGGATGCCTGGAAACGTCTGTCCAGGGATGCGGTATGCAGGAAGTACCACGCCGGGCAGGCAGAAAACCGGCATGAATTCCGGAATGCGCTCCGTCCTTCAGACAGCACGGCTGAACTTGCCATGCTGCCTGTGTGGTTTCTGGCATATCGAAACGGTGACAGGGTCAGCTATGCCGTGGTAAACGGCCAGACGGGAAAGGCTGCAGCAGACCTGCCTGTGGACGGGAAGAGGTATCTGGCAGCCTCCCTTCTTCTGGCGGTACCGTTGTTCTTTCTCCTGAACCTGTTTCTCACCGTTACTCCGGGAAAGCTTCTTCTGACTGCCGTTTTGCTGGCAGTTCTGTGCATTTTGATTTTAAACGGACAGCTTTCCCGCATTCTGGACAGGGAGTCAGGGGAGGATGACAGAGGCCTGGCTTCCGTAAGGCCGGTACATGGAAATGGAAGAGAAAGAGACGGTTGGATGGGAAGAAAGCCGGGCAGAAGAATCCGGAGCCCCTGGAAGGGAAGCTTGGGAAAAGTGGCCATAATGCTGCTTTTGTTTTACGGAACCGCGTTTCTGCCTGCTGTTGTCCTGGTCGGATTGGAATGGATTGGATTCAGGGGGAAGAGACAGGCTGTGATAATGATCCTTGGTATCCTGATGTTTGCGGGTGTAAGCCTGGCATTTTCCGCTCTCGGCAGAAGCGGCGGAAGGGGGCAGCTTCGCAGAAAGCCTTTGGGAGGCGGCCGTTTGAAGGAAAAATGGCCTGTTTTGATAAAACCTTTCGGCGGCATTGTGCTTTCTGCAGTGATTCTGCTGGTGAATCCTGTTTCCGATTTGTTTTACTACATAGGGGCATTTGTCTGCATGGGCACGGTTCTATGGGCCATACTGGATATTTTCAGACAGCATAATATGCTGACCACAAGGAAGCTGCCGCAGCTTAACCGGAGGGGAGGTGACGAAAGTGAAGCGGAAGGATGAGGGAAGAGGAGGCAGAGGATTCTGCCGCTTCCGGATACTGCTGGGTATTCTGGTACTGGGAATGGGATTATTGTTCCCGGGGATGCAGGAATGCCGCGCAATGGAACCGGAATGGGTGTATGCAAATCCGGAGACAGGGTACCGGGTTCTGGTGGAAGATAATGCCGGACTGCTGACACAGGAAGAGCTCCGGATGCTTGCCGGAGCAATGGAGGGAATTACGGAGTATGGAAATGCTGCGTTTGTGACTGTGGACAGCAACGATGATTCCACGGAAAGTTTTGCAAGAAGGTATTTCAGGGAGCGGTTTGGAACAGACAGCGGAACAGTATTTGTCATTGACATGGAGCAGCGCAATATCTGGATTCACAGCGACGGACGGATTTATGAGGCGGTTACCACGGCATATGCCAATACGGTCACGGACAATGTGTACCGTTATGCAGTAAAAGGGGACTATTACGGATGTGCGGCGGAGGCCTTCCGCGAGATTCTTGCCCTGCTGAAAGGGCAGGAAATTGCACAGCCCATGAAATATATCAGCAATGCCTTCCTTGCAGTGATTCTTGCCCTGCTTGCCAATTACGGCCTGGTCATCTGCCTTACCCGACTGCGGAAACCCGGGACAGAGGCTCTGCTGTCCCATATTCACAGGAAATTTGAATTCGAAAAACCGGAAGCAGTCCATACTCACCAGACGAAAATTTATGATCCGGTCTCAGACGGAGGGAGCAGTGGAAGCAGCGGCAGCAGCGGAGGCGGGAGCAGCAGCGGCGGAGGAGGAAGCAGTGGAGGCGGGGGCGGACACAGCTTTTAGCGTGCCATGAAAACCTTACCGAAATGTAAGGTTAAAACAAAAAATGTAAGGCAAAGCTATGGCAGCTTCAGATATTTTCCTGTATTCTGTTATCAGATGCGGCGCAGAATGAAAAAGGCTGCAGCCCGGATATGACAAAAACAAAAAGACCGGGCAGGGAGGAACAGGATGGCATTGCTGGAAGTAAAAAATCTCAGGAAAATATACACCACGCGTCTGGGAGGAAACAAGGTACAGGCATTGAACAATGTAAATTTCACAGTGGAACAGGGCGAATATGTGGCAATCATGGGAGAGTCCGGCTCCGGAAAGACTACACTGCTGAATATAATGGCGTCCCTGGACAGGCCCACGGGAGGGGTGGTAACCCTGGCGGGCAGAAATATGGCGGACATCAAACAGAAGGAGCTGTGCGCATTCCGGAGGGATAATCTTGGGTTTGTTTTTCAGGATTTCAATCTGCTGGATACCTTGTCTCTGAAGGACAATATCTTTCTGCCCCTGGTACTGGCGGGTCGTGATTATCGCAGCATGGAGGAGAGGCTCCGGCCCCTGGCGGTAAAGCTCGGCATAGGGGAGATTCTGGAAAAGTATCCTTATGAAGTATCCGGTGGGCAGAAGCAGAGGGCGGCGGTGGCCAGGGCGCTGATCACGCAGCCCCAGATCGTGCTGGCGGATGAGCCTACAGGAGCTCTGGACTCCCGTGCGTCGGACAGACTTCTGCAGATTTTCGCCCAGGTAAACGAGGACGGGCAGACCATTCTCATGGTGACGCACAGCATTCAGGCTGCAAGCAGGGCCGGAAGAGTGCTTTTTATCAAGGATGGCAGTGTGTTCAATCAGATTTACCGGGGCAGAATGGGGAATGAGGAAATGTACAGGAAAATTTCGGATACCCTCACCGTTCTGCATATGGAAGCAGGACATGCAGTGGAAACATGCGGCGAAGCGTCAAGGTAAGGAGGACAGGAAAATGAGGAACACCATGTCATTATTGCCCCGTATGGCGGCAAACAATATACGAAAAAACGGTTTCGTATATTTCCCGTACATCGGAATCAGTGTTTTTGCCATGTTTACTTACTTTGTGTTTGGCCTGATTTTGAAAAATGACATCATGTATACGCTTCCCAAGGGGGTATATGCGGTGATGCTTGTTCAGATTGGTTATATGCTGCTGGGAATTATCATGATTCCTTTTCTCTATTATACCAATAGCTTTCTGATCAAAAGAAGAAAGAGGGAACTGGGGCTATACAGTATACTGGGTCTGGAGAAGAAGCATATAGGCATTATGCTTTTTTGGGAAAGTGTGATCCTTTACGGCATTGTGATGGCCGGGGCAATGGCCCTGGGACTTTTGTTCTCCAGGCTGATTTTCCTGCTGCTGTTAAATCTGGCCAAAATGCAGGTGAATGTGGAATTTGACATAAAGCCTGCAGCAATTGCGCAGACATTGATTTTCTATGCAGTGGTTATGGGGATGAATCTGTTTGTCAATCTGGTTCAGGTGGGAAAATCCAATCCCGTGGAGCTGATGAGTGATGCCAGAAGAGGGGAGAAGGAGCCTAAAGGGATCGTATTCTGGAGTATTGCAGGCGTAATGGCAATGGCAGGAGGCTATTATCTGGCTTTGCGTGCCAAGCTGGATACAATGGTTTTTCTTAATTTCTTTCTGGCGGTGTTTCTGGTGATCATAGGGACTTATTTTCTGTTTACATCAGGGAGCATTGCCGCCCTGCGGATGTTTAAGAGAAAAAAGGGTTTTTACTACCGTCCGGAGAACTTTATCACGGTTTCCGGCATGCTGTACCGGATGAAAAAAAGCGCTGCAAGCCTTTCCAATATCTGTGTGTTTTCCACCATGGTGATTATTACGGTGGTCTGTACCGTGGCGGTGTTTCTGGGGATGCAGTCCATAGTGACTTCCGGCTTCAGCAGAGGATTCGAGATTGTATTTTACGGACAGGGGCAGGTGGACCGGGCGGGAATCAGGCAGGAGACGGCGGCGCTGGCCCGCAGGCACGGGGTAGAGCTTGAGGAGGAAATAGATTATACCTATGTGAAGGTTTCTGCCTGTAAGGAGGGGAATGCCTTCCGGAAGGACGGGGATGCCTATGCCAGGTGGTTCAAGCTGTACCTGGTTACTGCGGAGGAGTACAATCTGTTGGAAAATACCGGGGAGACGTTGGAGCCTGGCCAGGTGCTGGTCTTTTCCTCCGGGGAGGATTTCGGGGCAGAAACCGTGGTTTTTGGGGAAAGGGAATATGCCATAGCAAGGGAACTGCAGGAGAGCAGCATTCTTAAAAAGCATGCGAACAACACTTTTGAGTATACGTATATGTTTGTTTTTGCAGACAGAGAGCAGCTCCGGGAGGCAGCAGGGATTTTCCAGGTGGATATTGAGACACAGATGTCCTGTATGTATGGCTTCTGGCCGGAGGGGGATGCGGCCGCAGTAGATGCTTTTTCGGAGGAACTTGGGCAGTATGCGGAAGGGCTGCCTGAATTTGCCGGGTATTTTGACCGCAGGGAAAACATGGCCATGCAGGAAAGCATGTATGGGGGATTACTGTTCATCGGTATCTTTTTCGGGGCAATTTTTCTGATCTGCCTGCTGATTATCATGTATTACAAGCAGATTACGGAAGGATTTGAAGACCAGAAGAATTTTGAGATCATGCAGAAGGTGGGCATGGGAGATGCGGAAATCCGCCGCACCATCAAAAAGCAGATCAGTATGGTCTTTGGCCTGCCGCTTATGGGAGCACTGCTCCACACAGGGGTGGGAATGCGCATGGTTTATATGCTGCTGGGGAGCATCGGTTTCTTTGAGACAGGGCTGTTAGTGGCCTGTACCATTGGAGGATGCCTGGTGTTTACGCTTGTTTACAGTCTCAGCTACAAACGTACCTCCATGGCCTATTACCGGATCGTGCGGCTGATGAACTAAAAATAAGATTACTCTTGACTTGGCGCTAATTAGTTGGTAGACTTATATACGTTATTTGATACAGTGGAAACGGGATTATGGGGTTCGCGCAGCGGTTCCTGTAATGGATTGTAATGGATGCGGGAGAAGGAATATGAGTCAGATTTTGGATATCGCCGGTCATTTTCAGCTTGGCAGCAAAGCCATAAGCGCAGAGCGCTATGGCTGCGGCCATATTAACGACACTTTCCGTCTGGAGACTGAAAGTGGGAAAAACTACATACTGCAGAGGATCAATACTTCTATTTTCCGGGATGCGGAAGCTTTGATGGAAAATGTGGTATCGGTGACGGATTTTCTGAAGAAGAAAATTATCAGCGCCGGAGGTGATCCGGAAAGGGAGACACTCAGCGTGGTTCCTACCATCCAGGGGGACTCCATGTACCGTGAAGGGGAGGAATGCTGGCGGGTTTATACCTTTATAGAGGGTGCCGTGACGCTGCAGACCTGCGAAAGCCAGGAGCAGTTTTATGCCAGCGCCAGTGCTTTCGGGCACTTTCAGAAGCTTCTGGCAGATTTCCCTGCGGGCAGCCTGCACGAGTCCATTCCGGATTTTCATAATACGAAACTGCGTTACGGGGCCTTTGAGGCTGCGGTTGCTGCGGATGTCTGCAAAAGGGCTGCTTCAGTGGCTGAGGAGATCGCCTTTGTCCGCAGCAGAAAAGAGTTTGCGTCCGTGCTTGTGGACATGCAGGAAAGCGGGGAGCTGCCGCTGAGGGTTACCCATAACGATACAAAGTTGAATAATGTACTGTTTGACGGAGAAAGCGGGCTGCCGCTTGCCGTGGTGGACCTGGATACGGTTATGCCCGGACTCTCCATAAACGATTTTGGGGACAGCATCCGCTTCGGGGCGACACATGCCGCAGAGGATGAGCAGGATCTGGACAAGGTCAACTTTGATATTGATCTGTTTGAATGCTACACAAAGGGATTTCTGGGAGAGTGCGGCGCGCTTATGACAGATATGGAAAAGAAAATGCTTCCCGTGGGGGCCATGATGATGACCTTTGAATGCGGAATGCGTTTCCTGACGGACTATTTAAGCGGAGATACCTATTTTAAGATTCACAGGGAAGGACACAATCTGGACCGCTGCCGCACCCAGTTCAAACTGGTCAGCGATATGGAGAAGGCCAGGGACAGGATGGATGAGATCGTAAAAAAATATTGCTGAGGTATCCCTGTAAACTTTTTTGACCGGAATGCCGAAATAATTACATATGGACAGGTGAAAGCTAAGGACAGCAGACAATGTGAAAACAGTGGTTTGCTGTCTTTTTGTATTTCAATTAATCAGATGGAGAGGATGACGGTTTGTGACATCGAAATGTACATTTCGTTACATTTTCCAAATGTCTGATGGAGATCTGCCGAAATAAAAAACAGGATGCGGAACGGAAGCAGTTTGACGGCCGCGTCAGACATAAGAGGTGGGGCATGAGGGTTGCGATTTGTGATGAGGACAGAGGGTGCTGTGCCTGGATGAGTACCCTGATCAGAAGAGAGGAACCGGACTGTGAGGTAATCTGTTTTTACTCTGTGGAATGATTTCTGGAGGCGAGACAGCGCTGGGATATTCTTCTGCTGGACATACAGATGGAAGAGATGAAGGGAATGGAGGTGGCAAGGGCTCTTCGAATCAACGGGGAGGATACGGTTCTGATCTTTGTGACGGCACGAAAGGAATATGCTGCAGAAGCCTTTGAGGTATCAGCATTTCACTACCTGGTTAAGCCTGTGCCTGCGGACAAATTCCGCAGTGTGTTTGAGGGTGCATGCAGGGAAGCGCGTAGATTGGAAGGACTGCGGGGAGAGCAGCTGTTTTTCCGGACCAGAACCAGAAACTTTACGCTGCTGAAAAGCGAGATTCTGTATGTGGAGAGTGAGAAGCGAAAGGTGAAAATCCACACTCTGCGGGAAAGCATCACCGTGTATGCCACCATGAAGAGGATGGAAGAGCAGCTCGGGGAGGGATTCTACAGATGCCACAGGGGATATCTGGTGAATATGGCTTTTGTGGCAGGATACGGGATGGGGATGATCCGGTTGAAGAACGGTGAGACGGTCTATCTGGCCAGGGAGAAGTATTCGGATTTTGCCAGGGTATATGCCTGTTATTTAAAGCAGGAAGGAACCGCGTTGGTATAGGCTCCAGGAGGGCGCCGGGGAATCATCGGAAAGAGGCGGGATGCAGGAGCGCGGAGAGCGGTCCGTATCCGGAATAATATGGGAAATGAGGAAAATGATATGAGAATCAGAATGGGAATGGGAGCAAGGAAGATGGCGGCACAGATGATGGGCAGCAGGAGACAGACAGGACTGTCCTGCAGAAGTTCTCTCCTGCCGCAGGCTTCGGGAAGCGGCAGAAAAGGAATTTCCACCAGAATGGACATGATGAAGGCAAATACAGTCCAGAGCGCCAGGCTGGAGCGTGGAAAGTATGACCGTCTGCAGAAATCAGCCGACGGGTTGACAGACAGTATGAAACTGTTGGCGGAGAAAGCAGATGCAGGAGAAAAGGATATTGCCGGTACAGCTGCAGATATGGTGGAAGAGTTCAATGATACCATGAAAAACCTGAGACAGACATCTGGTGTGTTGAATGATTTTTACAGACAGTCATTGAAGGAGACGGTTACCACCAACAAAAAAGAGCTAGAGAAAATCGGCATTACCGTGGCGGCGGACGGGACTCTGTCCCTGAACAGGGAGAAGCTGGGGGAAGCGCCGGAGGAGATGGTGAAGGAAATCCTGGGCAGTTCCGGGGACCTGGCCAAGAGAATTCAGACTGTGGCATCCAGGGCGGCAGACAATGCCAGGACAAGTTCGCAGAGTGTTTACAGCCAGTACAATGCGTCAGGGGGGATTCTCGCAGGTTCTTATCTGAGCAGATATAATTTCCGGGGATAAGGCTGTCTGGGAAAATAGAGGAAGAAAGAAGAGGAAGAAAAAGTGAGAATAGGAACTGGATTGGCAGGAATGGAATCTGCCAAAAGAACTGCAGGGGAGACGGACAGGCGGCGTTCCGACATAAATGCAGAAGCGGAATCCTTTGGGAACAGCATGTGGACAACAAGGGGAAGTGGGCTCCGGGAAAAAGACGGAGCCGAAGAAGGAGGAAATTCCGGGGAAGAGGGGACCGGGGAAGACAGCCCTGCAGACCGTTCAGAGGCTGAGAAAATCTACCAGGCTGCCGTTTCGGGAAAACCCAATCCTTTCAGTGCGCTCCGGGATGTGCCCAAAGTTCCTTACGGACGTCTGGCAAAGGATGGCGTGATCATCTATAACGGGGTCTGCTTTGTATGTGATGAGGAAAGCAACAGCATCTGTCTGGGAGATATGACGGATAAGGAAAATGTGCTGAATATTCCTCTGTCCGGAGGCGGGCATCTGAAAGTAAACCGGGACAGCCTGGGGTTGCTGTCCAAGGCCGTGGGCATGTTTTCTCCGGAGGACCTGAACCTGATCATGCGTGCCATCAGCCAGGACACCAAGATTCAGTCCGTACAGAAGGAAATAGAGGACGAAGAGGCAAGTATAGGAAATCAGCTGAGCCAGGGAGAGGAAAGCGGAACGGAAGACCGGATTTCGGAGGAGGACGAAGGGGCTGCGGAATAACCGCAGTCCTTTGTGTTTTTCCGGCTTGCCATGGAGCGGTGGACTGTGTTAGAATAGGGCGTGGAAGACTGAAGCTGTGAAGCCTGAGTTCCCGGCGGGACTTTGTTGGCCGGGATGTCCCGGAAAGAGACGGAGACAGGTTTGTGACGGAAAGAGAGGTAGTTGCCATGCAGTATGACATCATTATAGTAGGAGCCGGGCCGGGAGGAATTTTTTCTGCCTATGAGCTTACAAAGGAAGCCCCGGAGCTGAAGATTGCGGTCTTTGAGGCAGGACATTCCCTGGAGAAGCGTCATTGCCCAATTGACGGGGATAAGGTAAAAAGCTGTATAGGCTGCAGTTCCTGTTCCATCATGAGCGGTTTCGGGGGCGCGGGCGCATTTTCCGACGGAAAATACAATATTACCAATGATTTCGGGGGAACCCTTCATGAGTATATCGGAAAGAAGCGCGCAGTGGAGCTGATGGAATATGTGGATACCATCAACATGGAGCACGGCGGAAAGGGAACGAAGATGTATTCCACTGCGGGAACCCATTTTAAGAAGCTGTGCCTGCAGAATAAGCTGAACCTGTTGGATGCGTCCGTGCGTCATCTGGGAACGGACATCAATTTTGTGGTGCTGCAGAATCTCTATGGGGTGCTGAAGGACAGGGTTGATTTTCATTTTGATACGCCGGTGACGGGTATTTCACTGGCAGAGGGAGGATACCGGGTTATCTGCGGCCAGGAATCCCATACCTGTGAAAGGTGCATTGTATCCGTGGGGCGCAGCGGCAGCAAGTGGATGGAAAAGATCTGCGGGGAACTGGACATACCTACCAGGTCAAACCGGGTGGACATCGGAGTTCGGGTGGAGCTGCCTGCAGTGATTTTTTCCCATCTCACGGATGAGCTGTATGAGAGCAAGATTGTGTACCGCACTTCCAAGTTTGAGGACAGAGTGCGTACTTTCTGCATGAATCCTTACGGAATCGTGGTGAATGAAAATACAAACGGAATTGTCACCGTTAACGGGCACAGCTTTGAAAGCCCGGACAAGAGGACGGAAAATACCAACTTTGCGCTTCTGGTGGCAAAACATTTTTCCGAACCCTTCAAGGACAGCAATGGTTACGGAGAGAGCATCGCCAGACTTTCCAATATGCTGGGAGGCGGCGTTATCGTCCAGAGGTTCGGGGATCTGGTAAGGGGCCGCAGGAGCAACGGAAAGCGGATTCAGGAGGGACTGGTGACTCCCACCCTGGCAGCCACACCCGGTGATCTGAGTCTGGTGCTGCCAAAGCGCATTCTGGACGGTATCATGGAGATGATCTATGCCCTGGACAAGATTGCACCGGGCACGGCCAATGACGATACCCTGCTTTACGGGGTGGAAGTGAAATTTTACAATATGGAAGTGGCCCTGGACGGCAATCTTGAGTCCGGACATAAGGGGCTGTATGTGATCGGGGACGGCAGCGGCGTGACCCATTCCCTGTCCCATGCCTCCGCAAGCGGTGTGTATGTGGCAAGGCATATCGCCGGGAAGCTATAGGGCCATCTGCCGGGAAAGGAGCCGGACATGAGAACCAACCTGACGACTCTCTGTTATATTGAAAGAGAGGACTGCTACCTGATGCTGCACAGGATTAAAAAAGAACATGACATGAACCGGGATAAATGGATCGGTGTGGGCGGGCATGTGGAGGAGGGGGAATCCCCGGAGGAATGTCTGCTGCGAGAGGTGTATGAGGAGACGGGACTTACCCTGACTTCCTGGCGTGCCCGGGGAATCGTCACCTTTGTATCGGATACGTGGGAAACAGAATACATGTTTCTGTATACCGCGGAAGGCTTCAGCGGGGAACTGAGGGACTGCGCCGAGGGAACTCTGGAATGGGTGGAAAAGAAAAATGTGGACAAACTGCCGGTCTGGGAGGGAGACAGGATTTTTTTCCGTCTGTTGGAGGAGGGCCGTGGATTTTTTGACCTGAAACTCCGATATGAGGGAGATCTGCTGGCGGAGGCGGTATTGGACGGGCAGAGGCTGCGCTGACCGGGTAAGTGGAAAAGGTATGTGAAAGGGCAATGAGAAGATTTATTTCTTGACATTGCTCTTTTTATGTGCTATAAGTGTATTAAGATAATTAATACACTTGATATGCTTCGAAGGTAATCAGATTAAGATAACGAAAGGAAGAGGGAATGATTCTGTTGGATTATCGGGATAAGAGACCTATCTATGAACAGATGGTGGAGAAGCTGGAACACCTGATTATCAGCGGCGGACTGGAGCCTTTGACCAGAATGCCCAGCGTCCGCAGCCTTGCCATGGAGCTGTCCGTCAATCCCAATACCGTGCAGAGGGCCTATGCGCAGCTGGAGCAGGAGGGTTATCTCTACACCGTATCCGGGAGGGGGACCTTTGTGACCTCGGAGAGCGACTGGCGGGAGAGCAGGCAGGCCAGTGTTTTCAGCCAGTGGAAGAGCATTACGGGTAAGGCGAAGGAGGCAGGGCTGCCCAGGGAGAAACTGGAGGGGCAGCTGCGGCGCATCTATGGGGACGAGGAGGCGGACAATGATTGAATTTCAGAATGTGAGCAAGAGCTTCGGCCGGATCAGGGCAGTGGACAATGTGACGGCCAGAATAGAAGAAGGGCATGTATTCGGACTCATCGGAACCAACGGGGCCGGGAAGTCCACGCTGATGCGGCTTACCTGCGGCGTCATGCGGCCGGACGCAGGTATGGTAACCGTGGACGGGAAAGCGGTGTATGACAACCCGGCGGCCAAGGGGGAGATTTTCTATATCTCCGATGATCAGTATTTTTATAAAAGCGGCACGCCTGCGGATATGCTGCGGCTCTACAGGACTTATTACCGGGCCTTTGACGGGGAAAAATGGAAGTCCCTGATGGGGAAATTCGGCCTGGACCCGGGCAGGAAGGTGAATACCTTTTCCAAGGGGATGAAAAAGCAGCTTTCCATTATCTGCGGCATCTGCGCCAATACCAGATATCTGCTCTGCGACGAGACTTTTGACGGCCTGGACCCTGTCATGAGGCAGGCGGTGAAACGGCTGATGATCAGGGAGATAGAGGAGAGAGGACTGACTCCGGTGATCGCCTCTCACAATCTGCGGGAACTGGAGGATATCTGCGAGTATGTGGGACTGCTCCACAGGGGAGGTATTCTCTTTGAGCGGGATCTGGACGAAATGAAGCTGAATCTCCACAAGGTACAGTGCGTGGTGAAGGAGGAGACCATGCTCCGGCAGATCAGAGAGGGACTGGAGGTTCTGACCACGGAGAACCGGGGGGCGCTGTACACCTTTACGGCAAGAGGGCAGAGGGAACAGGTGGAGGCTTTTATGGAAGCGCTTGAGCCTGTGTTTTACGAGCTGCTGCCCCTGTCCCTGGAGGAAATTTTTATCAGTGAAACGGAGGTGAAGGGGTATGACATCAAGGAACTTATTTTTTAGGGCCATGGGGGAGGATCTGCGGCATAAGCTCTGGACAGTTGCTCTTTCCTTTCTGGGGAATTTCCTGGTCCTGCCTGTGGGATGGATGGTCTGGCGCAGCGAGGCCCTGAGACGGGGCGGTGTGGGGGCAGTTCTGTCCTGGGGAGAAAATGATCTTCAGGAATTTTTGGATGAGGCAGTGATGTTTTTTGTACGGTACCTGACTGTGGGAGGCGGAATGGTGGCCGTGGTTGTGGCGTTGATGACAGGACTGTCGGTTTTTCGCCATGTGCATAACAGGAAGATGACGGATACTTACCACAGTCTGCCCATAAAGAGGAACACTCTGTACGGAGTCAGGTATCTGGAAGGATTTTTGATCTGGATTGTTCCTTTTCTGGTGAATGTTCTGGCCATGTTTCTGCTGGCCTGCAGTCTGTTCGGGCAGTTGGGCGCAGGCGGAAGGATTCCGGAACTTGCCGGGGAAGTGTTTCGGACCGTGGCCGTACTGATTTTGATCTATCTGCAGGTATATCATGTGGCGCTGCTTTCGGTAATGCTCTGCGGCAATATGCTGAACACACTGTTTTCCATGATGGTTCTGGGATTTGGCCCCATCGGCCTCTATGGGCTGTGGGTTGCATTCAGCACTGCTTATCTGAGCACTTTTTATGCGTCTGCCATGATTATGGAGCCTGCGGCGGGACTTTCCCCGCTGTTTGCCGGGCCCTGGCTGATTGCCCTGTGGATGGATGTGCTGGAGGGAATTGTGGTCAATGGGGAAGTGGGGAGATATATCCTGATCATGGTGATTCAGACTGCCCTGGTTGGCGCTGCAGCCTGGCAGCTGTACCCGAGACGGGCTTCCGAGGCTGCGGAGCAGGGGATCTGGAGCAGAAAGGTGGCCGCAGTGTTCCGTGCGCTGACAGGAATTGCAGCAGGGATGTGCGGCTGGGGATTTTTTGCGGCGCTGCTGACGGTCTCCGGAGCTGCCCTTGGCTGGAATATTTTCGGGGCTGTGCTTGGGGCAGTGGGCGTGTACGGGGTTCTGGATATCATGTTCCAGATGGATTTCAAGGCATTTTTCTCTCATAAAGCGCAGATGGCGGGGACCGTGGCTGCAGCGCTGCTGATTTGTTTTGCCTTTTACGGAGACTGGTTCGGTTATGACGCCTATCTGCCGGACAGGGAGAAAATCGTCTCTGTCTCCGTCCTGGACACCTACCTGGCAAACCGTTCTTTTTACGGTGGTTTTTCGGACAAAAGTCCTGCGGAAGAGATGTGTTATCAGGACCGGGACACCCTGTATGCTTTCCTGGAGCGCATGACGGAGCATGAGAAGGCGGAGATATGGGAGGGAGAGCGGGAGCGGGTGACGGTTAAGGTCACTCTGGACAGCGGCAGGAGCTATTACCGGGAGTACTGGATGCTGGAGGAGGACAGGGAGCTGGCCTGGCCCCTTTTTACCAGTGAGGAGTATCTGAGATACGCCTATCTGATAGAGGAAGAGGAGACAGGGGAATTGCTGAGCTTTTCGCTGGATCTGGGAACCGGTCCGCAGTTCCTGGAAACGGACGGTCCGGAGGTCCGGGCCATAATCAGGGCATATAATCAGGATGTGCTGGAGAACCGGGAGGCGGTGCTTGCCCAGCAGGGAAAGCGGTTGGGAGAGGCGGCGATTTTTGTGCGTTTCCAAATGGAGGGCAGAGAGCGGGACGAGGATATCACCATAGGCATCTATGATTATATGGACAATACAAGGAAGGCTATTGAGGAGGCCGGTTACAGGGAGTTTGAACTGAAGGAGATGATGGTGGAATCTATTGTGCTTCCCTTTGAGTATTATTGTGAAGACATGACCCCCGGGGAGCGGGTGGCTGCGGCCAGGGAACAGTACGGGGTTTTGGAAGCGGCGAAAACGGCGGAAGCGGTTTCCACCCGGGATCCAAAGGCGGGTGAAGAAGTGTGCGATTTGTATATTACGGACCCCGGGGAGATGGAGGAAGTGTTCGGGCTTTTGTGCTTCGGAAGCTCTGCCTGGCGGTCCGGGGGAATTTTCGGAAAGCAGTTTACCCAGGTCAGCCTGCGGGGCGCTGACGGCAGGACCTGGGAAGGCTTTATTCCCCTGGGGGAGCTGCCGGAGAAATATATATTGAGGTTCGGTGAATGAGGGAGGAAAAAAGGGATTTTAGCCCGGAGGTACTTGACAGAAAGGGCGTGAGGCGTAATATAGATGGAAAGAGCGCGTCCTGGGACTGGCGCGGACAAGGAGGAAGACATATGATACGACAGCAGGCGTTTGCAGGAGAGGAAAGGATGCTGAAGGGAGGGCTTCACTGCCATACCACCCGTTCGGACGGTGAGGGAAGTGCGGAGGAGGTAATTCGTTACCATTCTCAGCATGGATATGATTTTCTGGCTATCACTGACCACAGAGTTTACAATTACAAAAACTATGCGCCGGAGGTGCCCATTACCATTATACCCGGCATGGAGATGGATGCCTCCTTTGACCTGGGGCAGGGATTCCGGTGTTTTCATGTGGTGTGCATCGGTCCGGAAAAGGAGGATGGAAACGGATACGAACAGGATGAACGGCTGGAATCAGGCAGGGCAGGATGCCAGGAGGAGTTTCAGCCCTATCTGGATGAAATTCATGAAAAGGGCAATCTGACCATATACTGTCATCCGGAGTGGAGCTCCACCCCGGCACGTTATTTTGAAAACATGAAGGGCAATTTTGCCATGGAAATCTGGAACACAGGCTGTGCCATGGATAATGACATGGACAGGGATGCGTCCTATTGGGATGAGATTCTGGGGCAGGGGAAGGTGATCTATGGCGTGGCGACAGACGACGGACATCCCATGAGCCAGCACTGTAAGGGATGGGTTATGGTCAGGTCGGAAAATACCGTTGGTTCTATTCTGGAGGCTTTAAAAAACGGAGCGTTTTACTCTTCCTGCGGTCCGGAAATTTATGATTTTTATGTGGAAGACGGAAAAGCCGTGATAAAATGTTCCCCTGCTGCCAAAATCCGGCTGCACTGTGACAGGCATCCCTCCAGGGTGCTGAAGGCGGATGAAAATCTGCTGACCCAGGGAGAGATGGAGCTTTGTGTCCGGGGACAGATGGAGTATCAGTATGTCCGCGCTGTAGTCATTGACAGGGAAGGCAGATATGCCTGGACAAATCCTATCTTTCTGTCCTCCGGGCAGTAAGCAGGGACGCCCACAGGCCCGGAATGGATTTTCCGGGCCTGTGGGGTCTGCGTCTGAAATTTATATGGTCCGGAAAGATACTTCCACTACAAAGAGGTCCGCATCTGTCCTCCAGGAGAAGGTGCCGCCGCAGGCTTCGGTAAAACTCTGGGCGATGGACAGTCCCAGGCCGCTGCCGCCGTCAGTGCGGCTTGTGTCTCCTCTGGCAAAGCGCTCCGTATAATCCTTTTCCGCGTCCGGTTCCTGCAGGGAAGTGTTTTTTACGCTGGCCACAGCCAGGCAGCCGTCCGTTTTCAGGGTTACATACACACGGGAACCCTGCAGGGAATATTTTATGGCATTCTGGAACAGATTCTGGAAGACACGGTACAGCCGCTGTCCGTCGGCCATGATCTGCACCGGGGTATCCGGAAGGTCTGTCCGGAAGGTGACGGGACTGCTTTGAATCTCTTCTTCCATATCCGCCAGGGTCTGGCGCAGCAGCTTGCCGAAATCCAGCGCCTCCATCTGTATGGGCAGTTCTCCGGAGGCGGCTTTGCTCACTGCAAATACATCCTGGACCATGTTTTTCAGGCGCTGGGATTTTTCGTCCAGGATTTTAATGTAATCCCTTACATGTTCCGGCAGTCCTTCTTCCTGCTTCAGAAATTCCACATAGCTGATGATGGAAGTCAGGGGCGTCTTAATGTCGTGGGACACATTGGCGATCAGTTCTACCTTCATGCGTTCGCTCTTCATTTGTTCGTCCACGGCGTTCGCCATGCCGTGGCGGATATCATCCAGCTGCTCCATGACAGATTCCAGATCGCGGCCGGGGATATGTCCCTCTGTGTCTCCCTGCGCTTCCCCGTAATCTCCGCTGCGGATCCTGGCAATGCGGCGGGAGAGCGCCTCCATATCCCGGGCGTCTGCCATGTTTTTCTTTCCTGCCATGAACTGCAGCGCCAGAAACAGCGCCGTGGCAGCGATGGCCAGAATCAGCAGGACAGGGAAATCTTCCCGGGAATGTCTGCCGCTCAGGATAATGATTCCCGTCAGCAGCGTGCCGTAGAGCGCGGTTCCCAGCAGGAGGCCAAGATTTCGGCGGGACATTTTCCTGGAAAGAGGCTGCTTCAGCCCTTTTGCGGAAAAAGCTGCGGAAAGTCTGGCTGCCAGACTGCAGCGCCAGGGTTTTTTATTGTATTTCAAGTCGTTCCAGAGAAGCCACAGGCCCCAGAACAGCATGATCCAAAACTGGAAGGGAAGGGAACTGCCCACCTGTTGGCTGAACCGCACAAGGGAGTCGGCGGTATAAGAATACTCGTAGGTATAGATCCATTCTTCCCAGAGACTGTATCCGTAACTGTCAGTGATGACAAACATAAAAATCATGTACAGCGTGTAGTACAGGCCCAGAAACAGAAGGACTTTGCACTCCAGCCAGATCTTTGCCTGGAAGCCCGCTATGCTTCTGGCAGCTTCCCGCCGGCTTTTCCGCAGGAAAAAGGACGCAGTCAGAAGCAGGAGTCCTGCAGCCAGGACAGCAAGGCATTTCTGCAGTTTATTCAGTCTGTACTGAAAGTTTGTGTATATCCAATAGAGGCTGTTGTCATACAGTTTTGTTTTTCCGTTTTCATAGAAGGTTTTGGTGAAATGCACGGGTTTTTCAGCCGCGGCAATATATACGGCTGCCTTTTTCACGGTGTCGTCCGCCTGGAAATTACTGTATCCTGGCAGATACCAGTCGCTTTCATCCCGATAATAGCCGTCCTTATAGACATCGATCTCCTGCCCGTCCTTGAAGATTCTGGCCCTTTCCCCGTCAAAGTACAGGAGGAAGTTATAGCCTTCGGGCAATATGGGACAGCCGTCTGCCGTGGAAATGCTGTCCTCCTCCGGGAGAAGATCGGAATTGCTGTACAGCGTCTTTCCGTCATAGCGGATGGAGTAGAGGATATTTTTATCCTCCTTGATGCTGTCATGGTATTTTTGGGCCAGTTCCTGCCGCTGCTGTTCCGTCAGGGACTTTATTTTCCTCCGCTGTGAGCCAAGGCTGGCGTTCAGCGTCTCCTGGTAGGAATTTAATTCATCCCGATAACTGTTCAGGATTTCCTTCCAGTGATTCAGTTGGTCTTTGTCCGGATTTTCCGGGTCCAGGGAGTCATTCAGCATGTTCCGGTACATGTCCTGCAGGTCAATCAGACCCTGGAGATAGCTGACAAGTTCTCCTTCGGAGAGGGAAGGAAGAGCGTCGGATGTCTCGCCTTCCTGGGCATAATCCTCTGTCACTGTTGCTTCCTGAAACTGGGAATATTCCTCCCAGTACTCCTCCGAAAATTCGCCCCAGTAGCCGTTGAGGTCCCAAAGCCCTTCTCCGCCTACGGCCATGATCAGGAAGCTTTCCAGGCGGTCTGCAATATATGACCGAAAACTTCCGCTTTGCTGATAATCGTCTTCCTGCAGCAGGTCCAGCCGCCAGACCGGTACCCCGGAGGGTTTATTACTGAGAATTTCAATTATGCTTCCCAGGGTAAGTGTCACTCCCAGAAAGAAGATGAGAAAGCTAATTCCTTTTTTCCTGTTTTTCCATTTTGTATCCAATGCCCCACACCACCTTTATATATTCTGGCTCTTTCGGATTCAGTTCCAGTTTCTCACGGATGCGCCGGATATGCACCATCACGGTATTTTCCGATGCATAGGCCTCTTCGCCCCATACTCTGCGGTAGATTTCCTCTGCGGGAAATACCCGGCCGGGGTTGCGCATGAACAGGTCCATGATCTTGGTTTCCGTGGCGGTGAGCTTCACAGGCTCTCCGTCTGCGTAGAGGGTTTTTTCTTCTGTGTTGTAGAGGAGGCGGCCGTTTTTGAGTTCACAGGCCCTGCTTCCGGCATGAATGTCACCCAGACTGGTGTATCTGCGGAGCTGGCTTTTCACCCGGGCTGCCAGTTCCTGGGGATTGTAGGGTTTTGCCACGTAATCGTCGGCGCCCATGGACAATCCAAGCACCTTGTCAGAGTCCTCGCTTTTGGCGCTGAGGACGATAATGGGAATATTCTGCTTTTCACGGATGCGCATTACGGCAGAGAGGCCGTCCAGTTTCGGCATCATCACGTCGATGAGCACCAGACGCACCGGCTCTTGGGCCAGTATGTCCAGGGCCTGCAGGCCGTCGTAGGCTTTCCGTACTTCATAGCCTTCATTTTCCAGCAGAATGCTGATTGCCTTTACGATTTCTCTGTCGTCATCCACTACCAATATACATTCGCCCATGTCTTCATGCCTTTCTTTAACTGTATCTGTATCCTTGAGCTGAATTCAGGATATCTGTTATTTTTTACAAAATGCAAAGGGAATTTCTTACAAATTTCTTACGTTTTCAGGAACATCAAAACAAAACCAGGGTTAATGCCATTCCGGCGTATTGGAGGTCATTGTGTTTCGGGAGAAATTCTGGGGCGCAATGCCCGAGCTTTTTTTGAAGACACGGCTGAAATACAGGGGATCGCTGAATCCCACCAAAGCTGCCACGGCGGAGATGGTCAGGGTATTGGCAGAGAGCAGGTCCTTTGCCTTTTCAATCCGGATGTCGTTGAGAAAATGAATGGGGGATTTTCCCGTGTAATTTTTGAAGGAATGGGAAAAATATCCGCTGCTGAGTCTGCAGTAATCCGCCATGGAAGAAACGGTCCATTTCTCCATGTAGGACTGGTTGAGCTGAAGAATCAGGCGGTCTATGGTGTAGTTGTTTTCGGAAGGCATCAGTCTCTGGCGTCTTGAACGGCAGATGAGGATCAGCATTTTAACAAAATTGTTGACAACTACATCTTCATAATATTTTTTTTTCAACTGCAGCTCTGTGATGACATCTTTGAAAAGATTAACCAGAGAAGAATTTTCTCCGATGTAGCTGTCACAAATTTCATATTTCTGCATCAGATTTCCACAATCAGTGCCTGTAAAGTGAATCCAGTATACTTCTGCTTTTTCAGAGGCATAGTAGGAGTAAAACTGAGGTTGGCCAGGGCGGTACAGCACGATATTTCCGGCTGACAGGGAGAGCCACTGATTGTCCAGAAGAAAGCGGCCGGTTCCTTTGCATAGATAAATAAGCTGGTAATCCAGTCTTCCTTCGGGACGTTGATGAATCTGGTCTCTCTTTTTGTAATAATCCCAGCCACAACAGTTTACCACGACAGAATGAACGGAGTCTCCGTATCCCATGACGCAGCGCTCAGTTCTCAAATGTCCTGAAATGTGAAGCATAAAAAGTTCCTTCCTTTAGAAAAAATTGTAAATAATGATAATGGTTATAATAATTTTGAGGAGTTGTTTCGGTGATTTTAACACAATTAAGCAGAATTGTCCATATAGTAAGCATGAATTGCCATGGATTTCCAGCCAGATTTTCTTATATAATAAATTCAGATTTCAGCTGACCGGGAAGCAGAAGAGGAGGAAAAATGGACAAGAAAAAGAGACAGATCATTCTGCTTATGACGGACAGTACAAGGCAGGATATGCTCGGATGCTATGGCAATATGGCGATGAATACTCCCTGTCTGGATGCAATGGCAAAAGAGGGAATCCGCTATAATAATGTTTATTCCTGCCAACCGGTGTGCGGTCCTGCGCGCTCGGCCATCTTCACCGGGATATATCCTCATTCCAACGGAAGTGTGGCAAACAGCATGCCTCTTGGGGCCAATGTGAAAACCGTGGGGCAGAGACTTACAGACAATGGAATTCACGCTGCATATATTGGCAAGTATCATTTGGACGGGGGAGATTATTTTGGACTGGGAAGATGTCCGGAGGGATGGGATGCCGACTACTGGTATGACATGAAATGTTATCTGGAGGAGCTCACCGAAGAGGAGAGAATCAGCTCCAGAGACAGCGATACGAATAGAAAGGGAATTCTTCCGGAGTTTACCTTTGGCCATCGCTGCGCAGACAGGGCTATTCGCTTTCTGCAGGAGTATCAGGAAGAGGATTTCTTTCTCACGGTTTCCTTTGACGAGCCTCATGACCCCGGTTTGTGTCCGGAACCCTATGCTTCCGCATTTGCGGATTATGAATTCCCAAAGTCTCCGAATGTGTGGGATACATTGGAGGGAAAGCCTGATTATCAGAAGATATGGGCCGGGAATTCCCTGAAGGCGGACAGGGATGCATTGAAGTTGAAAGCACCGTATTATTTTGGCTGTAATTCTTTTATAGACAGTGAGATCGGAAGAATTTTGGACAAGATTCGTCAGTTGGTTCCCGGGGCTTTGGTTATATATACTTCCGACCACGGCGACGGGATGCAGAGTCATTGTCTGCATGCCAAGGGACCGGCCATGTACAATGAGATTGCCAGGGTGCCGATGCTGGTATGCGGTTCCGGTGTGCCGCAGGGGGTGGTGGATGATCAGCCCCTGAGTCATATTAATCTGGCGCCCCTGATTCTGGAATACATGGAGATTCCGATTCCGAAGCTTTTGGAGGGCAGTAGTATGCTGCCTGCGGTATATGACCCGCAGAAGAGAATCAATGGGTATGTGGTGACGGAGTTTACCCGCTATGAAATTGACCATGACGGATTCGGCGGCATACAGATGATGCGGGGAATTTTCGACGGCCGGTACAAGCTGGTGGTGCATCTGCTGGATTCCATAGATGAATTTTATGACCAGGAGACGGACCCCTGCGAGATGAACAATCTGATCTTTGACGATTCCTGCTATGAAATAAAGAAACGCCTGCATGAGGAACTGTTGGAGTGGATGAACTGTACCCGGGATCCCTACCGCGGATACCAGTGGGAGAGAAGGCCCTGGCGGAAGGATGCAGGAAAGCCCTGTTGGGACAATGCCGGATTTACCAGACAGCGTGAGAATGAGGAATATGAACCCAGACAATTGGATTATGTAACAGGGCTTCCCATGAAATCGGCTACCCGCAGAAAAGGGGTAGCGGAATAGGGAAGGGCAGAGCTATAGAAAGGAAAAACAGGATGGAAAAATCGAAAAGAACGTTAAGACTCATGAGACGAAACTGGCTTCTGTATGTTTTTCTGCTTCCGGCAGTGATTTATATGGGAATCTTTCTGTATGCGCCCATGTATGGTCTGGTGATCGCCTTTAAGGATTTCACGGCATCAAAAGGAATTTTGGGGAGTCCCTGGGTAGGGACGAAGTGGTTTGAGCTTTTTTTTACCTCACCGAGATTCTGGCAGATTTTGAAGAATACGTTAATACTCAGCGTGTATTCCCTGATTGTAGGATTTCCGCTTCCGGTCATTTTGGCGCTGATGATTAATGATATCAGAAATCTCAGGTTTAAGAGGTTTACCCAGACAGTGACCTATATGCCGTATTTTATATCCACGGTTGTTCTGGTAGGGATGATGTCGGTTCTTTTCTCGCCAAAGTCAGGGGTGGTGAATGCAATCCTTGCGCACATGGGAGGTTCCGGTGAGACCTTTTTTATGGGTGAGAGCAGATATTTCAGACATATGTACGTATGGTCCGGAGTCTGGCAGAGCATGGGATGGAATTCCATTATTTACATTGCGGCGCTTACCGGTGTCAGCCAGGAGCTGCATGAGGCAGCCAAAATAGACGGAGCGAACAAGATACAGAGAATCCTGCATGTGGATCTTCCGGCAATTCTGCCAACGATGATCATTCTGCTGATTATGAACTGCGGGAGCATCCTGAATGTTGGGTATGAGAAGGTGTATCTGCTGCAGAACAGTCTGAATACTCCTGTGTCGGAAGTCATATCCACCTATATCTATAAAATTGGACTTCAGCAGCAGAAGTTCAGCTATTCTACGGCCATAGGATTGTTTAACAATATAGTTAATTTTATGGTTCTGGTAACTGTAAATAAATTTTCCAGGAAAGTAAGCGGTACAGGGCTGTGGTGACGGGAGGACTGGTATGAAAACAATGAAAATGAAAGTCAGCAGGGATGACAGAATATTTAATTTTGTAAAGTGGGTTTTTCTGACGGTTGTTATAGTGCTTGTTCTGTATCCTCTCTATTTTGTAGTGATTGCTTCCTTTTCTGATCCTATGTATGTCAACAGTGGCAAAGTGGTGTTATTTCCCAGGGGATTTATGCTGACTGGTTATGAGAAGATATTCAAGGATAAGAGAATTCTGACAGGATATATGAATACCATATTCTACACGGTCTGTGGGACTGCTTTCGGTGTATGTTGCACTATGTTGGCCGGATACTCGCTGTCCAGGAAAGATCTTCCAGGAAGGAATCTTATCATGCTGCTATTTATCTTTACCATGTATTTTTCGGGAGGAATGATTCCCTTTTACCTGGTAGTCAAGGGGCTGAATCTGGTCAATACAAGGCTTCTCATGATTATTTCCGGAAGTGTTTCGGTGTATAACATCATCATTACCCGTTCCTTTTTGGCAGCAAATATTTCAGAGGAACTGTTGGATGCGGCCCGCATAGACGGTTGTGGAAACGGAAGATTTTTTACACAGATTGTGCTGCCGCTCTCCAAAGCCATTGCGGCGGTCATTTCTCTGTATATTGCAGTGATGCATTGGAATTCCTATTTCAACGCTATGATTTTCCTGACGGATGAGACAAAATATCCTCTGCAACTGTATTTAAGGGATATTCTGCTGATGGCTTCATCCACTATAAACGCTGCCGGCGAGACGGATCCGGAAGCCGCTTTGAAACTGCAGCTTATGGGACAGGTAATTAAATACGGCGTTATTGTAGTATCTACTGTTCCCATCATCTGTGTTTATCCGTTTATTCAGAAATATTTTGTGAAGGGTGTGATGATCGGTTCTGTGAAAGGATAGGTAACCAACAGTATAAATCTATAAAGTTTAAGGAGGAAATGTATGAGAAGAAAAGAAAACTACCGTATGTGGAACACCACTGTAGCTGCAGGGCTGTCTGTCAGCATGCTGCTTGCAGGCTGCGGCGCAGCGCCGGATACCGGGGGCGTATCCGGGGAGGATGTTTCGGAGGAGAAAAAGGTATCTGCAGATGCGTCTTCAGAGAAATCCGACGGGGCAGGAAGCGGAGACACTGAAAAGGAGCTGGTAACCTTTCGGGTGGCAGTTTCCAAACATACACACTGCATGATCGAGGATTTTAACGAGATGGCCGGATTTCAGATGGCTGAGGAAGCAACAGGAGTGCATATTGAATGGATTACCGTGCAGGATGGCGCCACCGAAAAAGTAAATGCCATGCTTACGGCGGACTTACCTGATGCATTCCTTGGGCTGTTGGGGCAGAGTCAGATTGCAGCCAGTATGGATTCGTTTTTGGATATCAGGGATTTGTTGGAAACATATGCCCCCCATGTGGTGGCGGATTATTCCACCATAGAAGGAGGAATGGACCTGGTTACATGGCCGGACGGCTCCATCCGATCTCTGGCCACCGGGGACGAGACAAACTATGCGAATGATCCTGCAGGTATCATGATCATCAACAAAAAGTGGATGGATGATCTGAATCTGGAGATGCCGACTACCACGGAGGAATTTTATGAGGTGTTATGCGCATTCCGGGACAATGATGCCAATGGGAATGGTGATCCGTCTGATGAGATTCCCTTTAAGCCAAGCGATGCCAACTGGTGTGCGCATGTTATCAACATGGCCAACGCATGGGGGATTGCCGGATATTCCAGCAGTGATGTGTCTCATTATTTTATGGTAAAGGATGGAAAAGCCGTTCCCACCATGGATACAGAGGAATACCGGGCTTTTCTGGAGTATATGCACAGATTGGTGGAAGAAGGACTGTTTGACAAGGAATCTTTCACAGAGACTAACGATCAGTATTTTGCTACGCTCAAAAGCGGTGTAGTGGGCGCAACCATCTGTTGGTCGCCATATGCTATGATGTCAGATGAACTGGCAGAACAGTATGTGGTAGTTCCGTATTTAAATGCGCCAGAAGGCGGAGGATTTGTAAAAAGCGGACGCAGAAACGATTTCCTGGGGAATATAGCCGGATTTGCCATTACTTCCAACTGTAAGCAGCCGGAGAGGCTTCTGGAATGGTGGGATTATCTTTCGAGCAGCCTTGAAATGAAATATACCACGAAATTCGGTCCCAGGGGTGGATACTGGGATATTGATGAGAATGGGGAAGTATTTCAGAAGACGCCGGAGAATTTGACGGATGATTTTACTGTGGAGAACTATAAATATACAAACGGCATGGTGGGAATGTCTCCGTTAGTGTTGAAAAATGAACGTATTTCTGTCAGCAGGGAACAGGCATTCAGTACCTGGTATCGCATCAATGAAACGGATCAGGTCTGGGAATATCTGCAGACAGAGTATCCGCCGCAGAGCATTGTGGCCAAGGAGAGTCTGGAGAAGAAGGATTTTATTGAGACAGATCTGATGGCCTATCTGGAAAACTTTAATTCCGAGAGTATTCTGAAGGGGTTGGACGACAAAAAATGGCAGGATCATCTGGAAGCACTGCAGTCCTGGCAGTATTACGAATGGATACAGTGGTATCAGGACTATATTGACGGGAAATATTAGTAAGTACGGCCGAAAAAGATAAAAAGTACCCTATCGGCACATATTTTAGCGCCTTGGTGTTGAATCTGCGGGACAAATCTGTTACAATACAGGTTAGGTTTAGATAGACAGACCGCAGAAAGGTATGGATAATCGTGAAGATAGTCGATAAGATAATTGGAACATACAGCGAAAGGGAGATTAAGCGCATCAGGCCGTTGGTGGACAAAATCGAGAGCCTTCGTCCCCGGATGCAGGCTCTTTCCGATGAGGAGCTCAGGAATAAGACTGCAGAGTACAGGAAGCGTTTGGAGGAGGGGGAAACCCTGGACGACCTGCTTCCTGAGGCATATGCCACAGTTCGGGAGGCCACCGCAAGGGTGCTTAAGACAGAGCATTACAAAGTACAGCTCATCGGCGGCATTATTATGCACCAGGGGCGCATCGCGGAGCTGCGCACAGGCGAAGGCAAGACCCAGACATTCCTTTTGCCGGCATACCTGAATGCCCTGGAGGGCAAGGGTGTCCATGTGGTGACGGTTAACGATTACCTGGTAAAGCGTGATGCGGAGTGGATGGGACAGGTACATGAGTTTCTTGGGCTTACCGTGGGCATGGTGCTGAACAGCATGACCAGTGAGGAGCGCCAGAAGGCTTATCAATGCGATATCACCTATGTGACCAACAATGAGCTTGGATTTGACTACCTGCGTGATAATATGGTGGTCTATAAGGAGCAGCTGGTGCTGCGCGGGCTGCACTTCTGCATTATTGACGAGGTGGACTCCGTACTCATTGACGAAGCCAGGACCCCGCTGATTATCTCGGGGCAGAGCGGAAAGTCCACCGCCCTTTATGAGATGTGCGATTTGCTGGCAAGGCGTATGCACAGGGGTGAGGATGTGCAGGAGCTGACCAAGATGGATGCCATTATGGGCGTGGTCAGGGAGGAGACGGGAGACTTTATCGTCAATGAGAAGGATAAGGTGATCAATCTCACCGAGGCAGGCGTGAAGAAGGTGGAGGATTTCTTCCATATTCAGAACTTTGCGGATGCCGAGAACCTGGAAATTCAGCACAATATCATACTGGCTCTGCGTGCGCACAATCTGATGTTCCGTGACCAGGACTATGTGGTGAAGGATGATCAGGTGCTGATCGTGGATCAGTTTACCGGGCGCATCATGCCGGGACGCCGTTATTCCGACGGCCTGCATCAGGCCATAGAGGCAAAAGAGCATGTGAAGGTGAAGCGGGAGAGCAAGACGCTGGCAACCATCACCTTCCAGAATTTCTTTAACTTATTTGAGAAAAAATGCGGCGCCACCGGTACTGCGCTTACAGAGGACAAGGAATTCAGGGAGATCTACGGTATGGACGTGGTGGAAGTCCCCACGAATGTTCCGGTAGCCCGTATAGACCAACAGGATGCCGTATATAAGACCAGGGATGAGAAACTGGAGGCCATTGTAAACGCAGTGGAGGAAGCCCATAAAAAAGGTCAGCCTGTTCTGGTGGGTACCATCACCATTGAGGCCAGTGAAGAACTGAGCAGGCTGCTGACCAGACGGGGGATTCCGCATAAGGTGCTGAATGCGAAATTTCATGAGCTGGAGGCGGAGATTGTGGCGGATGCCGGTGTGCACGGCGCCGTGACCATTGCCACCAACATGGCAGGCCGTGGTACGGATATCAAGCTGGATGAGGAGGCCAGGGCTGCGGGAGGACTGAAGATTATCGGTACGGAGCGACATGAATCACGGCGTATCGATAACCAGCTGCGTGGGCGTTCCGGACGTCAGGGAGACCCGGGGGAATCCAAATTTTACATTTCCCTGCAGGACGACCTGATGCGTCTGTTTGGCTCCGAGCGTCTTATCGGTATGTTTAACACCATGGGTGTGCCGGAAGGGCAGGAAATTGAGCACAAGATGCTCACCAATGCCATTGAGTCCGCGCAGAAGAAGATTGAGAATAACAACTTCGGCATCCGTAAGAATCTGTTGGAATACGACAGGGTTATGAGCGAGCAGAGGGAGATTATTTATGAGGAACGTCTCCGGGTTCTGAACGGGGAGAGCATGCGTGATTTTATCTATAAGATGATCACTGACATTGCGGAGAACTGTGTGGATATCAGTATCAATGATGATGCAGAAGTGGACGAATGGAATTTCAACGAGTTGAATACGTTGCTGCTGCCCACCATTCCTCTGGAGCCCCTCACGGCAGAGCGGGTGGCAAAGCCAAAGAAGAACAGCTTAAAGCAGCAGCTGAAGGAAGAGGCCGTGAAGCTCTATGAGAATAAGGAGGCTGAATTTCCAAATGCGGAGGCTATCCGTGAAATTGAGCGTGTAATTCTGCTGAAAGTCATTGACAGGAAGTGGATGGACCATATAGACGATATGGAGCAGCTCCGGCAGGGCATCGGCCTTCAGGCATATGGACAGAGGGATCCCCTTGTGGAGTACAAGATGAACGGTTATGCCATGTTTGATGAGATGACCCAGAATATCAAGGAGGAAACGGTCCGTCTCCTGTTCCGTATCAAGGTAGAGCAGAAGGTGGAGCGGGAACAGGTGGCCAAGGTGACTGGCACCAATAAGGATGAGTCTGTGGCAAAGGCGCCTGCAAAACGCAGTAATGCAAAGGTTTACCCCAATGACCCCTGCCCCTGTGGAAGCGGGAAGAAATATAAGCAGTGCTGTGGGCGGAAGGCTTAGAAATTCGTCAGATGGCGGACTTTGCCCCGATTATAATCATAAAGAAAGAAGGTGACGTTAAGTGGTAGAATTAGATCAGATGAAGACAGAATTATTGTCATACGAAACTCCATTAGCGGAAGTGAGGGATTCACTTTAACCCTGCAGACAAGGCGAAAAGGATAGAAGAACTGGAGCGGGAGATGGAGGCGCCCGGCTTTTGGGACGATCCGGAGCGTTCCAATGAGAAGATGAAGGAACTGAAATCCCTGAAGGATGTGGTGGAGGGCTGTAACAAGCTTTCCGGTCAGTATGAGGATATTCTTACTCTCATTGAGATGGGCTATGAGGAGAACGATGATTCCCTGATTCCGGATATCCGGGCAGAGTTGGATGAGTTTGTCAGTGAATTCGAAGCATTGCGGCTTGATACTCTGCTTTCCGGGGAATATGATAAAAACGACGCCATCCTGAAGCTGAATGCCGGGGCCGGAGGTACGGAAAGCTGTGACTGGTGTAGCATGCTGTACCGGATGTATACCAGATGGGCAGAGCGCAAGGGATTTTCCATTGAAGTACTGGATTTCCTGGACGGGGACGAGGCAGGCATTAAGTCAGTGACTTTTCAGGTCAACGGGACAAATGCCTATGGTTATCTGAAATCCGAGAAGGGTGTTCACAGGCTGGTGAGAATTTCCCCGTTTAATGCCCAGGGAAAGAGGCAGACATCCTTTGTGTCTCTGGATGTGATGCCGGATATAGAAGAGGATCTGGATGTGGAGATCGACGAGAAGGATCTGCGGATTGATACCTATCGAAGCAGCGGCGCAGGCGGTCAGCACATTAATAAGACTTCTTCCGCCATCCGTATCACCCACATTCCCACAGGGACAGTGGTACAGTGCCAGAACGAGAGGAGCCAGTTCCAGAATAAGGACAAGGCCATGCAGATGCTGAAGGCCAAGCTGTACCTGCTGAAGCAGGAGGCCAATGTGGAAAAGCTCTCCGATATCCGGGGTGAGGTGAAGGACATCGGATGGGGCAATCAGATTCGTTCCTATGTGCTGCAGCCCTACAAACTGGTAAAGGATCTGCGGACGGATGTGGAGACGGGAAATGCGGATGCCGTGTTGGACGGGGCGTTGGATCCCTTTATCAACGGTTATCTGAAATGGATTAATTTGTCCCGAAACGAGACAGAGTAGTATATTGAGAATTGAAGCATACAGGAAAACCGATATAACGTTTATTGATTTGCTCAGCTGTGATATGGCATTTTTCGCAAGGATTCTGCCTTTCAGATGGGCAGCTGTCAGGGCGTTGTATCGGTTGTTTTGTTCCTGAGGGCAGCGGTGCCGGGATGCGCATCGGCAGAGGACATGGTCTGCCGTACAGGCCTGTGAGCCACAGGCAGGGAGGGTACAATGGAAAAAGAAAAAAAGGCGCAGGAGACAGTATTTTCAGGGAATGAGGGGATTGAGGAGGAACCCCTGCTCCCACGTTATGTGGGAAGCAGGCAGCCAAACTGCGATTATCATCACGGCCAGCTTCCTCCGGTAAAGGGAGCGGGCTGCTATCAGGTGACCCGGGCCAACCGTACCCATCCGGAGTGGGACGACGGGGTGGGGGGAACCTATAAGCACGGAGCGGATCTGGCCTGGTGGAACGGCAGCTTTTATCTGCATTATTTTACCAATCCGGTGAGCGAACATACCGGAGCGGGACAGAGTATTCTGGCAATTTCCAGAGACGGCAGACAGTGGGAGGATTTTCGGCAGGCCTTTCCGCCCTATCGGATTCCGGCCTGTACAGTCAGGGATTACAAGGGGAATGTGAACAGTTTTTCCGGGGAGAGCTATGCCTTTATTCATCAGCGTGTGGGATTTTACCGCACGAAAAATAACCGTATGCTGCTGTTGGGATTTTACGGTTGGTCCCCAAAGCCCTGGATTACCAACTGGGACAATTACGGCATAGGCCGGGTGGTGCGGGAGCTGTATCCGGATGAGACCATGGGGCCGATATACTTTATCAGACCCTGCTGGCAGGGCGGATGGTCAAAGGATCAGCTGCTGTACCCGCTGTACACGGAGTCCCGGGAGGAAGGTTTTGCGGACTGCTGCGAGGAGCTTCTTTCGGATGCTCTGGCCGTACAGCAGTGGGCGGAAGAGAACGGGGACAGGGACGAACTGATTCAGATCAGGCACGACGGGAACGGCAGTACCAACCAGGCCTTCTGCTGGTACCATATCGACGACAAAAGCATAATCGGCATGTGGAAGCATTCCCGCTGCGCCAGAAGCGATGACGGGGGAAAGACATGGTCGGATGTGAGGGTGTCCCCCTCTTTGGTGATGAGCGGCCAGAAGGTCTGGGCCCAGAAGACCGGGGACGGGAAGTATGCCATGGTCTATGACCCCACACTGGAGTCTACCCATAGGTGGCCCATGTGCGTTACCACTTCAGAGGACGGCCTCGCTTATGAAGACATGCTGTTGGTGCATGGGGAGGTGCCGCCCATGCGTTTCGGCGGCTTCTGGAAGGATTACGGCCCCCAGTATATGCGCGGGATTGCGGAAGGAATAGAACGTCCAGACGATTGCCTGTGGATAGCCTATACGGTGAACAAGGAGGATGTGTGGGTGGCCCGTCTGCCGCTTCCTGTTACGGGAGAGGAAAGGGAGAGGGAACTGAGGGACGGTTTTGGGGATTTTACGGTGTATTCTCCCAAATGGGCGCCGGTGACGGTGACGGATCTCCCCTCCCTGCGGCTTACGGATTTTGACAGGTATGATTACGGGAAGGCGGAGAGAGTGCTGCGGGAGACAGGGCAGTTGGAGTTGGATTTTACGGTGGTACCCGGCCAGAAGGACTATGGAACATTGTACTGTGAGCTGCAGGATATTTCAGGGCAGACGGCAGTGCGCCTGGTTTTCCGGGAGGACGGAATGCTCTGTGTGCGCACTACAGCGCTGATTCCCCTTTGCCCTTATGAGGCGGGACAGGAGACCAGAATCAGGATATGGGCAGACTGCACAACCTATGACTATACGTTTCAGGTGAACGAGGGGGAGGAGAAGAAATACCGCTTTATGACGGCGGTGGAGACACTGGGCCGCTTTGTTCTGCGCACCGGAGCGCCCAGAACAGAACCCGGACGGGAGGATGCGCCTGTGGAAGACGAGGGATACGCGCTTCCCCTGGCAGATGAAAAGGAAGAGGCGGCAGTGTTTGATCTGACTTCCTTTCGGGCAAAGTGCCAGGGGATTTAAGGGCCGGAAAAAGCAGATTTACCGTGCAGACCCGGGATTCATCAGGTCGAGGAAAAAGCAGGCATGCGTCATCTGCATATAAGGTTCCAACCACAGAAAGCCGATGCCAAAGCTTAAGATACACAGCAGCGTCAGGGGCAGGAAACCCAGTTCCAACAGAAAAAGCCTGCTCCTGTGTCCCTTCATCATGCGCCAGCACAGGGAGAGGGTTTCCTTTCCCGTATTTTCGGGAAAGTCCAGAGCCAGGTAAAAGGACAGGGCAATGCCCAGAGATACGGGGATATAGATGCATAATCCGGCTCCGGCGGCGCCCAGGGCATAGAAAATCCATTTCAGATCATGGGTGGAGATATAGTTCTGGAACAGATACTGTCCGGGCCACAGGCATATGGTCTGGCAGAGAACCAGGGCGGCCGAGATCACAAGGTATCTTTTGGAGTCCGTCCGAAAACCGTAGAACAAATCCCGGACGGACGCCCTCTGACCACAGGCCAGATTCAGAAAGTAGAGGGCAATTCCCGCATTCATCACACCGAGAAGAACGCCTGCGGTCACCAACAGGATGTCGAACAGAACGGAGATGCCTGCGGATGCTCCGGTGGACCCTGTCATTGCGTAGACCGTATTCATGGTGCTGACACAGACAGAATTGATGGAAAGGCGCGCCATGCCTGAGAGAAGGAAGCTCAGAAAGGTAATCAGAATGGCGCCGCCGTATCTGCTCTCCAGCTTATCCTTTGCTATATTCTTTATTTCGTATACTTTTTTATATTGTTTCATCATTGTAATTTGTTTTTCCTGTGAAGCTGCTTCTATTTTAAAACTGATTTCTCCGGTTACCGATTTATACCGCGTAATCCAGGTTCATACCCTGGTATTTTGTCCGGTCTGCGCTTTTCAGATCCTGCTGATAGGGATTTTCCTCGTTATAGTACTTGATCTGGGTGTGTGTGGTGCCGCCGGATACATAGGTGCGTCCACACTCTGGGCAGACTGCTGTGTGGATGGAGACAGAGGCGGAAACCACCTTGCCGTTGTCCTGTGCAGCTTTTTTATAAGCATTGGACACATGTTCCTGTTCGTGGGCGCGGACTGCGGAGGCGGCGCTTTCGGGCGACACATGCTGAGGGCTTTTGAAGGAGACCATTTCGTCTGAGCCGTCCTGGTATTTGCGGTTCTTACAGGTCTGGCATTCTTCCGACGGGTCTTCCAGGCCGGCTTTTTTTCTCCAGTCATCCTCTTTGTATCCCGGAAGCTGCCGGGCACCCGGGATTTCCCGCTCTGCGCCGGTTACGCTGTCGGCTGAGGAAGCGGAGGCGGGGCCGTAATACATGTCGTATGAGTTGGTGATGGGTGAGATTGTCATTTTATAAAACCTCCTGGTTAATGATTCTGAAATCTGACTGATATCCATTATGGACAGAAGAAATCAGTCAAACGAATATCCGTAGTATTGTTCCATAAAGTCCGAAAAATTGATCCCATACATTTGTTCAGACATGGAGTTGATCTGATTGCGGAAGGATTCGTTCTTCATGAGTATGGGCAGCATCACCAGGGAATAGACCATGATGAGCACAGCGCCGGCCAGTCCGATGATGGAAAGCGTCAGGCCCGTGACACAGGCAGAGCTCATTTTTTTCCCCTTTCTGTGAGCCAGACAGGCGAAAAAAATCCCCAGTGCGCCCAGAGGCAGGGACAGTATGACCGTACAGCATGTGGTGACGGACAATAGCCCGCAGACGGCGGCAGCCACGGAAAAGGCCTGTCCGTAGGGTCTGTGGGTGGGCTGATTGTAATAACTGCTGTTGGAAGCGTTGCTGTTCCACCTGTCCCACTGGCCGTTGTCCCGGTTATTCCGGTTGTTTGATCCGCTCTGGTTGTAGTCCATAAAGAGACTCCTTCTTCCTGATAAATCTTACCTTTACTTTACCATTTTTCCCCGGTTCTGTCAAAAGTATTTTGAACTGCTGTCAAAAGCAGTGCGGATTAGGCGTTGACATTTTTCCGTATCCGTATTATGATAAAGCTGTCAATAACTTATCTGTGAAAGGTGTCTATCACACATTCAGGCAGTTTCTGCCGGACATTTCACACACACTGGCAGGGACGGCATGTGGTTCATGTTTCTTCTCTGCCCCCTGATTTCGGAAAGAGAGGATATGACATGAAAACTGGAATGCAGTTTGTATTGCGTAAGGGTCGGCGTGTCCGTTTGTCGCTGCCGCATTTTATCAGCAATCGGAAAGTAAAAGACAGACTCTTCTGTTATATTTTCGAGCAGGACAGAGCTGCGCTTCTGCAGCTTTACAATGCGCTGAATCACACGGATTACCGGGAAGAACAGGCGCTGCGGATCGTTACCCTGGACAATGTAGTCTATATGGCCATGCATAATGATGTTGCCTTTCTTCTGCTGGGGACATTGAATCTCTATGAGCACCAGAGTACGCTTTGTCCGAACCTTCCCCTGCGTTTTCTGCTCTATCTTGCAGCAGAGTACGAAGGGCTGGTGGCCGGAATGGGCGGCAATATCTACGGCCAGACGCTGATTCCCCTTCCTTCGCCTCAGTGCGTTGTGTTTTACAATGGGGAAACGGAAACGGAGGATGAGCAGTATCTGTGCCTGACGGATGCCTTTGCGGAGGAAAATGGCGGAAAACAGTCCTCCTGTCTGGAACTTAAGGTCCGGATGCTGAACATTAACCGTGGGCATAACAGACGTCTGATGGCAGACTGCGGACGCCTGGACGAATATTCCCGTTTTGTCGAACGGATCAGGCTCCTGCGCAAGAACGGCCTTTCCGCAGATGAAGCAATTGATCAGGCTGTGATTTATTGTATTGACCATGGAATCATGGAAGATATTTTATTGCCCTTTCGGGCGGAGGTGAAGAAAATGCTGCTGACAGAGTATAATGAGAGAAAGTACATGAAAATGTTCCGCAAAGAAGCCAGGGAGCAGGGGATGAAGGAAGGCCGCCAGATAGGACTTGAAACAGGCCGTGAGGAAGGCCGCCAGATAGGACTTGAGGAAGGACTTGAAGAAGGCATTCAGCAGGAGAGAACCCGTCTGTTGGAGACAATGCTTCAAAACGGCGCATCGGCGGAGCAGCTGTCCGAGCTGACCGGGGTACCTGTCGGTGAGATCAGACAACTGCTGCGGGAATAAGCTGTGAAGCGCTTAGGCCTGCTTTTCGTCGTAATACTGCGCCTGGGCGTGCCACAATTCACGGTATTTTCCGTTTTCGGCGGATACCAGGGTTTCATGCGTTCCCTGCTGGACGATATTTCCCTTGTCAAAGACCAGGATTTCGTCGCAGAATTTGCAGGAGGAGAGACGGTGGCTGATGTAGATGGCTGTCTTATCCTCGATGATTTCGTTAAATTTGCTGTAGATCTCCGCCTCTGCGATGGGGTCCAGGGCGGCGGTGGGTTCATCCAGCACGATAAAGGGGGAGTTCTTGTACAGAGCCCTTGCCAGGACAATTTTCTGTTTTTCTCCGCCGGACATGTCCACACCCTCCTGGTCCAGGGTCTTGCCCAGGAAGGTGTCCAGCCCTTTGGGAAGGCTTTCCAGACGCTCTCCGAATCCGGCTTTCTCCAGACAGGACCGGGCCAGGGATCTGTCATATTCCGCCGCCGCGGCTACGTTTTCGCCCAGGGGCATTTCGGTGAGGACAAAATCCTGGAACACCACGGAGAAGAGGGAGAGATATTCCCGGTAATCATATTTGCGGATGTCGAAACCGTTTAACAGGATGGTGCCCTCGGTGGGGTCATACAGCCTGCAGAGCAGCTTGATGAAGGTGGTCTTGCCGCTGCCGTTTGGACCCACTACCGCCAGGCGCTGACTCACCCGGAACTTTTTGTTTACATGGCGCAGGGCATACTGTTCGCTGCCCGGATACCGGAAGGATACGTCGCGGAATTCCACTTCATACTGCCTGTCATTGCGTTTTTCTACCGTGAGACTGCCCTGGTACATTACATTGGGCTGCTCCAGGAAATCAAAAACCTGCTTCACAAAGGAAGTGTTTATGCGGATCTCTCCCAGATGGCTGATCAGGGAAGAGAGTCCTGTGGCAAATCTGGTGATGGCGCCGATGTACTGGGTTGTCATGCCGATGCCGAAAGCGCCTGCCCAGGCCTTCAGGCAGACAAATACATAGATCACGCCTGTGAGAATTCCGGATACGGCTGCGGAGGCGCTGTTGTACAGGCCCATGGGACCTCTGGCCAGTTTTGCGAAATGTCCCTTGCTGTTGAAAGTGGATGTTTTGTCATAATTGTATTTTTTGCACAGGATATCCTGACGATAGATCCGTACGTCGGCTGCCCGTTCATTGCGGTATCCAAGAAAACCAAAGTGACCGAACAGACGGTTTGCCATATTGTGCACGTCGGAATTCAGCGCAAAATAGCTGTCTGACTTATTGGAAAGCATGGGGGCGAGAAAAATGACAGCCAGCATCACTGCCAGGAGGGGAAACAGGAACAGGGGACTGTTGAGGAAAGTCATATTCCCGGCGCCGGCCGGTACCCTGTTGGTGAACAGGGTTACTGTCAGCGCAATGCCTCCCAGAAGGGTAAACAGGGAGGAGATCAGGCTGTCCACAAGGGAAAGGGCCCGCTCCATGCCCCATCCGCCTCCGTTCTGATTCTGGTAGATGGTGGAAAGCATGCTCTGGGTTCGGGTCTCGTCCACGATACAGTAATCCAGATCCAGCATTTTATCGCTTAAGAATTTACGGATATAGTAATACCAGCCTGCATTCTCCACAGCCATCGCCCTGTTCAGAAAGGCTCCGGCCAGGGCGATGGCGGCTGCCGAAAGCAGGGCGGCCAGCACCAGGCGAAACAGTGTGTCCGGATTTCTGCTTCCGGCCAGTTCTTCGATGATCAGGGCGGAAAGCCAGATCCCCACATAGGGGGTCAGGGCAGACCAGATGTCTCTCAGGATGCGGAGGGCAAGCACTCTGGGACGGTCTCGGCGTATCAGCCGCAGTAGTTTTCCGGTTATGCTCCAGGTTTCGCGCCAGGATGATAATTTCTTTTGATTTTTACGACTCATGTTTTTTCTCCTTATTCCGTTTATGTTCTGCAGTTGTTCAGGAGTTTCTGCGTTATTGTTCACGGGCGCCTCCGGAAGGTGCTTTCGCGCGCCTTCTGCGCGAAAATCCCTGTCAGGATTCTTCTGCGGAATCCTGGTTCCTGTAATATTTGCTCTGTACTTCGAACAGCTCCGCATAGCGGCCGCCTGCAGCCAGCAGACCTTCGTGGGTGCCTTCCTCTGCTATGCGGCCCTCCTCGATGAGGAGGATGCGGTCGCAGAAACGTGTGGAGGCCAGACGGTGGGAGATGTATACGGAGGAACGGCCTCTGGTCATCTCATGATATTTTCCGTACAGATCGGCTTCCGCCAGGGGGTCCAGGGCGGCGGTGGGTTCATCCAGCATGACGAAGGGAGCGTTTTTATAGAGAGCTCTGGCCAGCATCAGCCTCTGGGTTTCCCCGCCGGAAAGCATGACTGCATCCTCGTATACCTCCCGGCAGAGTTTTTCTTCATACTGCGCGGGAAGGGATTCTATTTTTTCCGTGAGACCGGCCTTTGCGATACAGTCTTTGACCCGGGGCATATCCAGGTCTTGCTCCGTCTGCGCCACGTTGGAGGCAACGGTAGCGGCCAGCAGGCTGAAATCCTGGAACACGGCGGAGAACAGCCTGTAATAATCCTGACGGTTATACTTCCGGATGTCCCTCCCGTCCAGGAGTACCTTTCCTTCCGTGGGATCCAGGAAACCGCAGAGCAGCTTGATGAGCGTTGTCTTTCCTGCTCCGTTTAATCCCACCACAGCCAGTTTCTCCCCGGGGTGAAGGGTGAAGCTGATGTGGGAGAGGGTATCTTTATCCGCGGCCGGATAGCGGAAGGAGACATCTTCCAGCCTGATTTCGTATTTTCTCTCCGGGTCCGCTTCCAGGGGCTCTCCTTCCGCAAAGAGGAACGGCTCCGGATATTCTATGCATTCACGCAGATTGGACAATTCCAGCCCCTGTCTGTACAGGGTGAGCAGATTATTTAAAATGCCGCTGACCCAGTCGGAGAAATTTCCCGCCGCGGTGAAATACAGCAGAAACAGAGATACGCTCATGGTTCCGTTCAGCATCAGATAGATCAGGTAGGCATAGATGAAGCCGTTGCGCAGGAAAGCCAGCGTCAGGTCAGCCACGGCACCCCAGATATAGAC
The DNA here is from genome assembly GCA_947367855.1 of uncultured Lachnospiraceae bacterium. GTDB lineage: Bacteria > Bacillota > Clostridia > Lachnospirales > Lachnospiraceae > Acetatifactor. Next base: position 54,619 of record CANBFE010000005.1, read on the forward strand.
ATTCTGGGCTTTGCGGTGGAATGCCCGGTAGGCGGTCCAGGTCTTCCGGTAGAGCTCTTCCAGCCAGGGACGCATGCCGAAGAGGCGGATATCCTTGGCCATATAGGAGCTCTCGGCAGTTATGGTCCAGTAAAACAGCGTTCCGTCCAACAGGCCTTCCTCTTCCCTGTGGCGGTGACCGTACTCGCTCAGGGGCTTATTGATAAAATAATTCAGCAGGGACGCGGCAGTGATCACCAGAATCAGCAGGGGGTTCACATTGGTCAGCAGAGCCAGATAGACAAGGAAGCCCAACAGGTTCTTAAGCAGCTCGGTCATTGTGTTCCATACGGCTTCGGAGGCCGCGGCATTGCAGCTGATGGCCTGTTCCGCCTTTCCGCGCATCTTCAGAAATTTTTCGTCGCTGATATTCGGGTAGGATGTTTTCATCATTTTGTCGCTGAGCTTTGCGATAATGCATGTGCGCACAGTGACTTTACCGTAGAGGATATTGACGTCCACATAGCCGGAGACGGCGTTCAGCGCCATGATCAGGGCTACAAATCCGGCGATGAGGCCCAGCAGCGTCCCCAGGGGGGCGTGTCTTTCCACCGCGCCCAGAATGGCAGGGGTAACGGTGAGGGAGGCCAGGTTGGAGGCCAGGGCCAACAGGGCTGTGAGTATACACAGGATGGGCACTTTCTTTTCCTTTTCCCGGACGGCTGTCCTGATCATGTACCAGGCCGACTGCCACATATTGTATTTGGGTTTTTGGGGCTTTTCTTTTGGAGCTGTGTTTTGTTTCCTTGTTTCGGACATTGTTTTCACCTCTTCATATTGGTATGTCTGTTTTTTGGCTGAAGCCCGTACGGTTTTGCACGGGATGAAATTATTATAGCATGGTTTTGAAAAAATGGTGGATTCGGGGACGAAATGATTCTTCCAGGGGACGAAATGCAGAGGGATGCAGGACAGAAAGTAATTGCCATAATGTGTAAAATAAGGTATGATGATGGAAGGTAATTCGGACAGGGGCGGCGGTAAGCCGGGCGGATTGTTTGAAGACGGAAAGGACAGGTGCTGATATGGAAAAATATATTCTTGAGGTGTGCGTGGACTCTGCGGAGTCCGCAGAAGCAGCGGCAGCAGGCGGGGCAGACCGTCTGGAATTGTGCGGAAATCTGGTAATCGGTGGAACCACCCCGGAGACGGATTTGTTTGAAAAAATACGGACATTGACGGATATTAAGATCAACGTGCTGATCAGGCCCAGATATGGGGATTTTCTGTATACGGAATATGAATTCGACATTCTTTCCCGCAGTGTAAAGCGTTTCCGGGAAATGGGCGCAGACGGAGTTGTAGTTGGATGCCTGCTGCCGGACGGTTCCCTGGATACGGAGAGAATGAAGCAGCTGGTGGAAGCGGCAGGGGATATGGATGTGACGCTGCACAGGGCGTTCGACATGTGCAGGGATCCCTATGAGGCCCTGGAGCAGGCAAAGCTGCTGGGGATCCGGACCATTCTGACTTCCGGGCAGAGGGAGACCTGTTGGGAGGGAAGGGAACTCATTGCGGGTCTGGTAAAGGAAAGCGGCGGGAAAGTGGATATTATGGCCGGCGGAGGTGTGGATGCAGGGATTATTCGTAAACTGATTCCTGCCACCGGCGTCACAAGCTGCCATATGTCCGGAAAAGTGGTTCTGGACAGCCGGATGGCATACCGCAGGCAGGAGGTATCCATGGGCGTGCCTGGAATGGGTGAATATGAGATTTTCCGGACCTCGGAGGCAAAAGTCAGAGAAGCAAAACAGGTTCTGCGCGCCGGTTGGGATACCTTAGGATAACGGGAGGCGGTAAAATGTCGGATAATGTTTCAAATGAAGTCACCTATGATGCGCTGACGGGACTCAGGGACTGGGGGGCATTTTTTCAGGATGTCAAGAAAAGCGTGGCTGAGGGACGTCGCTCCCATATTGTTTTTGTGCAGCTGCTGCAGTTGAAGAGGATCAACCGTAAGTACAATATTCATATAGGGGACAGGCTTCTGGCTGTGATTGCCGGATATCTGGAGAAACTGGACGAAAGATATACGGCATACAGGACGAACAATTCAAGATTTATGATGATAGGACCGGAATGTACCCAGGACGGGGCGGATGAGCTGCTTGGGCGGATCAGGACACGGTTTCAGGAAAACTGGGATATTGACTATGATGGTAAGACGCATGAGGTTCAGGCAAAGGCCTGTCTGATTCATTTTTTCCTGGAGCCAAGGGATACGGAGCTGGATCTGCTGGACAAGATAAACCATGCGGTCTCCGTGTTCAGGACAAAGGAGCGGAAGGGGATTCTCTTTTTTAATGAAGAACTGAATGAAGATATGCTGCATAAGAGATATGTCTTAAACGAGGTGCGGTATGCAGTGGATTATAAGACATTCCGGGTTTTCTACCAGCCCATCTATGACTGCAACGAGAAAAGATTTGTCTCTGCGGAATCGTTGATACGTCTTTACGGGAGGGACGGGACATTCCTTTCGCCCGGGGAATTTATTCCCATGGCTGAGGAGAACGGACTGATAGACGGAATCAGTTGGATAATGCTGGAGAAGGTATGTGAATTCCTGGGAGAGCATCCGGACCTGCCCATTGACGCCATATCAGTGAACATGACAGGACAGCAGATAGTGGATCCCACATTCAGCGGAAGGATAGAAGAAAATCTGGTAAAATACGGCGTGGATGGCTCAAGGCTGAGAATCGAGATTACGGAGAGGACCGTCCTGGATGATTTTGCGGAAGTCCGCAGGGTCATGGAATATCTGGCGGAAAAAGGAATACAGTTCTATCTGGATGATTTCGGCACGGGATATTCAAATCTGGCCAGTATGCTGTCCCTTCCTTTTGAGGTCATCAAATTCGACCAGTCCCTGGTCAGGATGATGGAGGATACGGATAAGGGACAGAGAACAATCGGGCTTCTGGCGGATATCATGCATGAAAACAACTATTCCATTGTGGCGGAAGGCATTGAGACAGTGGGACAGGTGCAGAATGCCTGTGAACGCAATCTGGACAGAATTCAGGGCTATTATTATGCCAGGCCCATGCCCGGAGAGGAACTGGTGGAATTTCTGAAAAAATATCCGGGGACGGAAGATGTGTAAAAGAGGAGGCAGGGAAATCCGTCCGGACAGAAAAGGAAAGAAAATGAAGATTACGGTAGTTGGCACTGGATATGTGGGGATGTCCCTGGCAGTTCTGCTGTCACAGGAAAACGAGGTGACGGCGGTAGACATTCTGCCTGAAAAAATAAGGCTGATCAACCAGAGAAAATCACCTATTCAGGATGCCGAAATAGAAGAATACCTTCAGGGCAGGGAACTGAATCTGAGGGCAACCACAGACGCAGAGGGCGCATACAAAAGCGCGGAGGTGGTTATTGTGGCCACACCCACAAATTATGACAGCAGTACAAATTATTTTGACACCTCCGCTGTGGAAAGTGTGGTTGGGGAAGTGCTGCGGATCAATCCGCAGGCCTGTGTGGTGATCAAATCCACGGTTCCTGTGGGATATACAGAGACGCTGAACCGCCGATACCGCACAGGCAGGATTCTGTTCAGCCCGGAGTTCCTGCGGGAGACCAGAGCCCTCTATGATAATCTGCACCCGTCCAGAATCATTGTTGGGTATGACAGGGAGCATGAGGATATCAGGGAGAAGGCGGAGGCATTCGGAAGACTGCTCTCCCGGGCCTCTCTGGAGGAGCAGGTTCCAGTTCTTCTGACAGGCGCCACAGAAGCAGAGGCAGTGAAGCTGTTTGCAAATACGTATCTTGCCCTGCGGGTCAGTTTCTTTAACGAACTGGATACCTATGCGGAGGTAAAGGGACTGGATGCCCGGGAGATCATCCAGGGGGTCTGCCTGGATCCCAGAATCGGAGACCAGTACAATAATCCATCCTTCGGCTATGGCGGATACTGCCTGCCGAAGGATACAAAGCAGCTGCTGGCAAATTACAGCCAGGTGCCGGAAAATCTGATAGAAGCCATCGTGGAGTCCAACCGCACACGGAAGGATTTTGTGGCGGATCAGGTGCTGAAGAAGGCAGGGTACTATTCCTATTCGGCAGAGATGAATTACAGCCGTGCCATGGAGAAGGAGATTACCATCGGCGTCTACCGGCTGACAATGAAGAGCAACAGCGATAATTTCCGCCAGAGTTCCATCCAGGGTGTCATGAAGCGGATCAAGGGAAAAGGGGCCAATATTGTGATTTACGAGCCTGTCCTGGAGGATGGGAGCACCTTTTTTGGCAGTCTGGTAGTAAACGACCTGGAGGAGTTCTTGTGCAGGTCGGACTGCATCATTGCCAACCGCTATGATTCCTGTCTGGACAGGGTGGCGGAGAAAGTGTATACCAGGGATCTGTTCCGCCGGGACTGAGTCATTCAGAACCGACTGTGCGCATTTTGTGCGGAAATCGAGACAGCCTGCGCCATAACGGGCTGTTCTTGCCCGTTTTGTGTGCATCAGTTGCTGTGAACGGAGTGAACAGTAACTGATTTTGGTGGAGATATGGATGTGGCCCACATATTTCTTGACAGTCATCACCAAAAAAGATATCATGGAAAAGAATAAAGGAGAGGAGGAGGTCGGATGAAAGCAATAAGCAATCCGACGGGAAGTATGGCGCTTGGCAAAAAGCCTGTGACAGGCATGAGAGATATTCTGCCGGAGGAAATGCAGATACGTGATTATGTGATCGGCGTGATCAGGGAGACTTACGGCAGATTCGGATTCACTTCCATAGAGACCCCCTGTATGGAGAATATTGCAAATCTGACGAATAAACAGGGGGGAGACAACGAAAAACTGATATTTAAGGTTTTGAAGCGCGGAGAGAAGCTGAATGTGGCCCAGGCCCGGGAAGAGGGGGATGTGGTGGACTTCGGGATGCGCTATGACCTGACCGTGCCCCTGGTGCGGTATTATTCCAACAATGCCGCCCAGCTTCCCTCTCCCTTTAAGGCCCTGCAGATCGGCAATGTCTGGAGGGCGGACAGGCCCCAGAGAGGACGTTTCCGGCAGTTTATGCAGTGCGATATCGATATCTTCGGAGAGTCCTCCAATCTGGCGGAGATTGAGCTAATCCTGGCTACCACCACCACTTTGGTAAAGCTGGGGTTCAGGGGCTTTGAGATACGGATCAATGACAGAAGGATTTTGAAGGCCATGGCTGCTTACAGCGGCTTTCCGGAGGATGCATACGACAATGTCTTCATCACTTTGGACAAAATGGACAAGATTGGCCTGGAGGGCGTGAGAGCAGAGCTTTTGGAGAACGGATTTGAAGGAGATACCGTAGATAAATATCTGGAATTATATCAGAACCTGGAGAAGGCAGAAGATGGCGTGGCCTATCTGGCGGAAGCACTTTCCGGTGTGATGGATCCTTCCGTTACCAGGGGGCTGCGGGAGATCATTGACAGCGTAGAGGCCACCCGGGAGGACGGGTTCAGGACAGTCTTTGATCCCACACTGGTGAGGGGAATGTCCTATTATACGGGAACGATTTTCGAAATTGCCATTCCGGAGTTCGGGGGAAGCTGCGGCGGCGGCGGACGGTATGACGCCATGGTGGGAAAGTTCACGGGCAGGGACGTGCCGGCCTGCGGTTTTTCCATCGGTTTTGAAAGAATCATTCTGCTGTTGATGGAAAGCGGCTTCCGGGTGCCGGATGCTCCGAAAAAGGTGGCCTACCTGGTGGAGAAGGGTGTGGAGGGTCAGGCGCTGTGCGATGTGATCGCCAAGGCTCAGGCTGCAAGAGAAACAGGGGTGCAGGTGCTGGTGGCCCGTATGAACAAGAACAAGAAGTTCCAGAAGGAGCAGCTGACGGCGGAAGGGTACGGAGAGTTTCTGGAGTTTTATAGGGAAGCTTTGAAGAACTGATGAAAGCGTCTCATCCTGAATTTGCGGGATTAAATTCCTCTCTTTTCGGAGTTATGTACCGGAAAACCAGCTTATAAATAGATATTGCATGCATCGGACATATGTTTTATATTCAAGTATATAAACAGGAATTTATGGAGTTAGGAGTATGAAAGATTTTATTTTTATTACAGGAGCAAGCGGTATAGGTAAGACCACTTTAGCTAATGGACTGCTTGAACATTATAAAACGGCATGCATAGAACAGCATATGGTACCTGAATTTATTTCACGGGATGGCAGCGAACCAATGACTGGGGAACTTGAAGAACTGACTTGCTGGGAAAATCAGGTGGCAATGTTAATGTGTTTTCATAGGTTGGGCTATAAAAATATAATTGCTTCCGATATTGATGATTTAAGAACTGCGGATATTCCTATCGTTTTTAAAGGAACTGATTTTATCACAATAAAGCTGATATGCAGTGATTTGCATCAAATTGAAGAACAGATGAGGAACCGCCCCAATAATGGACTTATAGATTTTGATTTACAGAAAAAGATGAACAAAAAAATATTAAGCGTAATCCTCTAATTAACGAAATAGAGATTGATGTTGCAGGTAAATCAATCGGAGAAGTATTGGAACATTCAATAAATATTATTGAGACTACACCCTCTTGTTTTGATTATGAATACGAAAAACCTCCAAAGGAAATGTTTTATTCATGGGTTTTTGCGAATGGATTAAGATAAATTATGAGAGGGAACACTTTTCCGAAAAGGGAGTTAAATTCTGACTGGACGGAAAAAAGATAGAATAAGAAGGTCCTGTAAGAGAAAAGGGACAGAAATCGAGGAAATAATATGGCAGAGTCAATGAAAGGATTAAAGAGAACACATCGCTGCGGAGAGCTTTCCGCGGCAAACATCGGAGAGAAAGTCACCGTCATGGGCTGGGTGCAGAAACAGCGCAACAAGGGCGGCATTATATTCGTGGATCTGCGGGACCGGGCAGGGATTCTGCAGGTGATCTTTGAGGAGTCGGACTGCGGGACGGAGCATTTTGCCAAGGCCGAGAAGCTGCGCAGCGAATTTGTGGCTGCAGTGACCGGCAGAGTGGAGAAGCGGGCCGGAGCGGTGAATGAGAATCTGGCCACCGGGGAGATTGAGGTTCGGGCGGAGAGTCTGCGGATCCTGTCCGAGTCTGAGACGCCTCCTTTCCCCATCGAGGAGAATTCACGGACAAAGGAAGAGCTTCGTCTGAAACACCGTTATCTGGATCTGCGCAGGCCTGACTTACAGAGGAATCTGATGCTGCGCAGCAGGGTAACTGCGGCGGTTCATGCTTTCCTGAAGGAGGAAGGTTTTCTGGAGGTGGAGACCCCTATTTTAAACAAATCTACCCCGGAAGGGGCCAGGGACTATCTGGTGCCCAGCCGTATCCACCAGGGATGTTTCTATGCCCTGCCCCAGTCCCCCCAGATCTTCAAGCAGCTGCTGATGTGCTCCGGGTACGACAGGTATTTCCAGATTGCCAGATGCTTCCGGGATGAGGACCTGCGGGCGGACAGGCAGCCGGAATTTACCCAGATTGACCTGGAGATGTCCTTTGTGGATCAGGAGGATGTGCTGGATGTCACCGAGCGTATGGTGGCAAAGGTTTGTAAGGAGACAGTGGGGGTGGAGGTACCCCTTCCATTGAAGAGGATGACCTGGGATGAGGCCATGAACCGCTTCGGCTCTGACAAGCCGGATACCCGTTTCGGCATGGAACTGACGGATGTGTCGGAAACGGTGAAGGGCTGTGGTTTCGGTGTATTCACAGGGGCATTGGAGGCTGGCGGCAGCGTCCGGGGCATCAATGTGAAGGGTCAGGCGGAGATGCCCAGGAAGAAAATCGACGCTTTGGTGGAATTTGCCAAGGGCTACGGCGTAAAGGGACTGGCTTATCTGGCAGTGCTGCCGGACGGGAGCTTCAAGTCCTCCTTTGCCAAATTCATGACGGAGGAAGAACTGAGCAGTCTGGTGTCCGCCATGGCCGGAGAGCCGGGAGACCTGCTTCTCTTTGCGGCGGATAAGCTGAAACTGGTGTGGTCCGTACTGGGAGCTCTGCGGGTGGAACTGGCCAGGCAGCTGGAGATGCTGGATCCAAACCAGTACAATTTCCTCTGGGTGACGGAGTTCCCGCAGTTTGAGTGGAGCGACGAGGAGGAGCGTTTTGTGGCCATGCACCATCCCTTTACCATGCCCATGGAGGAGGATCTGGAGATTCTGGAGTCGGATCCCGGAAAGGTGCGGGCAAAGGCATATGATATTGTGGTCAACGGCATGGAGCTTGGGGGCGGCAGCGAGAGAATTTACCAGGACGAGATTCAGGAGAGGATGTTCCGGGCACTGGGCTTTACCACGGAGAAGGCCTATGAGCAGTTTGGATTTTTGATGGATGCTTTTAAATACGGAGTTCCGCCTCACGCAGGACTGGCCATCGGACTGGAGCGTTTCGTGATGCTGCTGGCCCAGACGGACAATATCCGTGACGTGATCGCGTTCCCCAAGATCAAGGACGCCTCCTGTCTCATGTCCGAGGCGCCGGGAGCAGTGGATCCGAAACAGTTGGAGGAGCTGCACCTGCAGGTGACGGAGTAGGCGATGTATCTTGCAAAATATCTTCTGGATATCACAGAATTCACAGATGCGGAAAACGGAGAAGCCCTTCTTGCGAGGGCTTTTCTGCATATAGACGCAGAGCGGAAAAGGAAGGCCCTTGGCATAAGACCCGGAAAAGCCAGGGCTGCCAGTGTGGGGGCAGGATTGCTGCTGCAGGCGGCGGTAAGAGATGGGGACAGGGAGGCGTGTTCCCAATGGAGACGGTATTCCGTCAATGAATTAACGGATGTTTTGCAGGAGAAACCGCCGTTGGAACTTGCCTATGTATATGGAAGGGAGGGAAAGCCCTATTTCAGGGATCTGCCCTTTTATTTTAATCTGTCTCATTCCGGGGATTATGTCCTCTGCGTGGTTTCCGCAGCGGAGATCGGGGCGGATATTCAGCAGCACCGCCGGAGAGAGGGGGGAAAGGGCAAGGCTGAGGAGCGGAGTGGGGGTTCGGAACAAAATGCCTTCCGGGACAACAGCCCTATTTTAGAGAGACTTGCCTCGCGTTTTTTTACGGAAAGAGAATGCGATGCCCTGAACCGGGCAGGGGCAGAGCGGGAGCAGCTCTTCTTTCGGCTGTGGGCAAGGAAGGAGGCCTACGGGAAGCTGACCGGGAAGGGCGTGACCGGCGTGTTGGGCATGGATATGCTGCCGGAGACAGGGCAGGAGGAAGATAAACTGCTGTCCGGGGAAGGCGAATTCTCCCGGAAAAGAGGGATTTCCTGGGAAGAATACAGCGGTATAGAGGGATACAGCATTTCGCTGTGTCATTACGGCTGACCCCAGATCAGCCCTCGTAATCATCCAGAAAGGGATCCCCGATATCCAGGCGGACGGGAGGCCTGGGCGGAGGACAGGGCGCAGCATCCGGGGAGGGCGCTTCCGGCTGAACGCGGCAGGGTGCGGCGTCTGTGGATGGCGCTTTCGGGTGAGGCGCACAGGGCCTGGGGGCGTCGGTCTGCGCAAGCTGTCTGCCGAACTGCAGATTGGCCTGGATCAGGTTGTACTGCAGCAGTATTTTCAGGGTCTGGGAGAGACATTCCGGAGTGTTGCAGTTTACCTCACAGATGTCTTTCAGGGAGTGCGACAGATTCAGGATGTCCAGGGATGTGATTGCCATGGAAGTCTCCGAAGGAATTGATTCTCTTTATTTTATTCAGATAGGCTGTCATTTTTTACTCCTATGAAATATTTAACCTGAATGGAAACAGGATTATTTCCGATTGTGGTATTCTGCTCAATTTGTCTTTCTGCTATAATCAGTACAGTTGGAAGAAGTTGCAGCATCCAAGAAGCGAATGCGGTGAAATAAATGTGCTGCAAAAAGTTTATTGCAAAGGAGAAGATGACAATGAAAAGGAAGATTAAAGACAGGATGAAGAAGTTTTTGGCAGAGGCATTGGTTGCGGGCCTGTTGTTGGTGCCGGCAGTGCTGCCGCCCACAGGAACTGTGGAGGAAAGCCTGACGGGAGAGTTGACGGCTAGAAATGAGCAGCCGGGAGACAGGAACGGGGATGGGATTATGCCCTGTGGGGATGTGGAGAATGAGGAAGCGGTTCAGGAAATCGTCGAGTAGCACAAAGGTTAATAATCTAATTCCATGGCAAAATCGTTATGAAGGTATCGTTTTAACGCAGATGCATTTTGGGGACGTTCCGTTAATATACTGATGGCATATGACTGTATTGCCGCCATGTGAGCTTCTTGATAGCGGGAACATTCCCCCAGGGCCTGGGAATAACAGAACAGGAAAATGCCAAAGCTGTTGATAAAATATTTTATGATGGACATATCAAGGGAAGCGGGAAGTGCGACGGTTTCCCGATAAAATTCTAATATGTACAGACTGTGGCAATACATATAACCAGTAATGGGCAGAAACTTAGCCTGCAGAAGGATATCCGGTTTTGTTTTATGGATATATGCCAATATCAGCAGAAAATACAGGGAGCTGAGATGAGAGTCTTTGGTGCGCCTGTATTCGTGGGCAATATTATTGAGTATAGTTAATTCTCCGCAAGTCAGCCTGTGCTTACAGATTTGGTGTATGTCGAAATCTGGCTGTGTAAGAAGCAGTGCTTCAGTCAGGCGGCAGATTTTTTCATCAGGTGACTCCAGGTGAAAAGCTCCAAGGACGAGATATTCCTGATAGTATATTGTCTCATGCTTATTGATAAGATTTTCAATTTTACTGTAGTAATTTTCAAATGTTTCTTTTGGCATAGTACGAACATGTGCCGCTTTAAAATACAAATCATAAAATTCAGCATCTTTTTGATTTCCCCAATAAGGAAAAATTTTACCGGATATACCCAGTCGCTGCAGCAGGGCAGCTGCCAAGGCAACATCAGGCTGCAGGGTATCATTCTCTATTTTGGAAAGTTTAGATTTACTGCACAATCCGTGGCAGAGAATTTGTTGACTGACATTCTGCTCCAATCGAAGGTCCTGTATCAGCTTGCCCAGGGTATAGGGACAGTTTATATCGGCATCATAGAATCCATCAGTTATCTGGACAGCGCTCTGAAAAACTTTAGCGGGATAAGCCGTCAATGGAACCGTTGGAAAGTCTTTCATACTGCCTGTAATCCGGTAATCGGTCTCTGCTCTAAGGTAATCCCTGCACAGAGTGGCATAGCAGCTTTCGATTGCCTGGGCAGAGTAAAAAGCAGCCTTTATATGTGTGTCTGCCAGGCTGAAGTCTTTTAAATAATGGCAGCACAATCCAGTGAGAAATGTCAGTTCAATAAGAGGCGCATCGTAGGCATTGACTGCGGAATTTTTTCGGCAGGGGTCCGAAAGTTTTAACGCGGTGCTGTAATCTCCAGTGCTGATCAGGTATTTTATATAAACAATGGAGGAGTCTGTCTGCATGCGTTCTTTTTCTATGGCGGCGAAATTACTGTCTGGCAGATATGCATTCAGCTGTATGCACATTTGTCCGCAGAGATCTATTCTGTTTAGATAGAGAGCTTCCAGGGATATTAATGTCAGAAGCTGAATCTCATTCTGGGACAGAAGAAGTCTGCGGAAATCTGCCAGATCAATATCAGGCCTGGTTATGCGTAGCGCATCCAGAAGCGTATCATAGTTCTGCTGGTGGGAGCAGCAGCCGGAGAGATGCTGGAGTCTGCAGTGGAGCAGCAGCCATTCCTGATAGTACAGCTTATTATCGGCCCAGTTCTTTTCTTCAGATCTGTTAAGTTCATCATATGCGTGCTGCAGCTGCCATGCGTCCAGATAGAGCCGGACGCGTTTCAGACTGTAGAAACATTCAAAACCATCCCGACAGTTAAACACAGGATATCGTCCGTACTGCGCCCCGGCTCGGTCCATAAGAGTCTGAAAGGTGACATGGCTTACATTCGCCTTACCGTTTTCAATCCGGGAAAGCGCCTGGGGAGTACAGATACCCTCCGAGAACTGTTCCTGGGTGAGACCGGCTTTTATCCGGGCTTCTTTGATAAGCAGATTGGCGTTATGTACTGGCATGAGAATTTCCTCCATCGGGGGTATATAGAAAATATGACAGGCAATTGTCAGTATATCGGCTATTATTATATTATAGTAAAAGATAAAATGCAAGGGTATAAAATATCAGTCAGACTTTGAACAGCATCTGTTTAGTAAAAAGTTGTTTTTAAAGGATTTAACATAAATGGAAACGAAAAGATTTCTAAATGGTTAGTGGTGAAAAACTGATGGAAAGGTTAAAATGTAGTTAGTTTGAAGGAGAGATTTTCCGGCAGCCAGGTTTATAAGGGAGTTTAACACCAATATAAATATTAAGTTTTAAATACGGCTGAGGGAAAATCAATAAAAGGAGAGGACATGGACATGGAGAATAGAAGAATAAGATTGTCCGAGAGATGCTGTACCATGAATATATGTGGAGTTAATATAATCGGATGTCCGGATACCGGAGTGATCATCGGATTGAACTCGGAAGGCGAAGTTTTGGTGGAACAGCTAAAGGAAGGCATTTTGTTTGCTCCGGAGAATTTTACTGATAGTGAATTGGCATTGATAAACGCTTTGGAAGATAATGGGTTTTTCATGGAGCAGGCGGTGGCTTCGGAACTAAAACGAGTGTATTTTCATGTTACATCCCGCTGTACATTGAACTGTGAAGGATGCTATTCCTATGAGGTGCAAAGAAATCAGAAGAAAGACTTATCATTGCAGGAAATCAAGCAGATTCTTGACAATTTGTCACAGGCAGGTCTCGTTGATCTGATGATATCTGGCGGTGAACCGTTTCTTCGCACGGATATTATAGATATATTAGCGTATGCCAAGGACAATTTGCATATAGCTTCAGTGCAATGTATTTCCAATGGTACAGCTCCTGTTGAAAGCTATTTGGAAGCAGGGAAATACCTTGATGTACTGTCTTTTTCCTTAGATTCGCCTGATGAAGAGACCGCAATAATACGAACCGGCGACGTTTTTAATAGTGTTGTGGAAAAAATCGCAATACTGAGAAGGCAGGGTGTGAATGTAACTATTGTATTTACTATACATCACCGTAACGTGGACAGGTGTATGGAATTATGTGATTTTGCCAAGAAGCTTGGAGTTGGCTTTAGATTTAGTATTTTTACGGTGATAGAGTTTAATGCAGCAAAATCCTGTCTTGCTTTAACTGATGAGGATTATGTAAAGCTGGAGAATTATTTTAAGAATAATTTGGCTGTTAAGCATATAGATGATAATTTGTATGGGGACATGATTGGATGTACGTTGTCCTGTGGTGCAGGAAAGAGTATTTTAAGTATTTCTTCTGATGGTCATATCTATCCGTGTCATATGTTTAACAACCTGAAAGAATTCTGTCTGGGAAACGCTTTGTCTGATAACATAATTGATATAGTGAACTGTAGTGAAAAAAATCCTTTTGTTTCATTATCTGTTGATCATATTGAACGGTGTAAAACATGTCATGCTCGGTATGTGTGCGGGGGAGGATGCCGTTTTCGGAGCTATGCATTACATGGAAGTATTTACTATTTTGATAGATTGTGCCAGGCATACATATTCAATAAAGAAGAATGTATTAAACAATTGATGAATCCTTGAATGACCTATAAATTTTCTACACTTTAAGCAGAAGGGAGGTGGCATAATGTTATTTAAGAGCGAAGTTTGTCGGGCAAAAGAATCTTGTAGTGTAATTACAGTTGTAACGACCGATGGCACAGCAGTCACGGTTAAAGTCGGCTGAAGGTAACAGGATATTTCTCAGAAAGTCGGGTAGAAAAAATGTATGTAATAAGAGGGACATTCAAGATTCATGTTTCTACCCAGTAGTTTGAAAGGAACTCTACGTTAGTAGGGTTCCTTTTAAGACGTAGTGTTCCTGCAGAAACAGGAGATATGGAAATACAGGGTAAATTATCCTTGTTAAAAATATAACAGAATGGTAGAAGAAGGAAAAGAAGAAAAGGAGGAACAGATTTATGGAAAGAGACAATTAAATGGCAATGTACAAAAAATATTATTTTTGGGAAAGGATAAGGATATGTTCAAGTACATAAAAAGACAATGGGTATTGGTGTTGGTGATAATATGTATCGGCATAATCGATAGTATTATTGCGCCGGTTTCAGCGGTATTGGAGAAAGATTTGATTGATGCCATCGTGCAGGGAAACACGAAGGAGTTTCGAGCAGTGTTGTGGTTTTTTGTCCTGATGGTTCTGGTTACGGGAGCAGTATATTTCGCCAGAGCTTTGACGCAGAGTAAGTTCAAAAATAGATTTTTGGTGGATATACGCAATGATTTATACGACGGAATCATGAGAAAGGGCACTGCGGATTTTCAGGAGAAGGACACTGCGGAATATATTTCTCTGATAATCAATGATGCAGATACAGTGGTGGGTAATTTTTCCAATCCTGTCTGGAGTCTGATTTCTCAAGGATTTACCGTTATTTTATCCCTGACTATTATGATAATATATAGTCCTGTGTTGGCGGGGACTGCGGTTTTGTGCTCTGCTTTTTCTTTTCTGGTTCCTAAGATCATTACAAAATATCTGAAAAAGAGCCTGGTGGAGACGACAGTGCGCAGAACAGCGCTGACTGTTGAACTGAAAGAGTCATTTAATGGACATGATGTAGTATCTGCCTTTGGAGTGCTGTCCGGAATCCACGCCCGTTTTTCGGAAGCAAATAAAACCCTGTCTGCTGCGCTGTACAAATTTACAGTATGGGTGTCTATGTTGGAGAACTGTTCCTTAGTCATAAACAAGGCAGTCAAGGTGGTTACTTTCCTGATAGCAGGCGGGATGGCAGTCAGGGGGCAGATCAGTGTTGGTACAGTCCTTTTGTTTGTTTCGCTTTACAATTTCTTCAGCAGTGGGATTATGCTGTTTTCCCAAATTGTTCCGTTGCTTGTTGGCTGCAGACCAATTATTGACAGATTAATGACCGTGATAGACGGTGCGGATAATGTTGTTAAGGGAAGCAGGACTCCGACATTTTCCAGGGAAATCCGGGTAACGGATTTATCTTTCCGATATAAGGAAGAGTTTCCGGTGCTGACAGATCTTAAGCTGACGATACAGAAGGGGGAAAAGCTTGCACTGATAGGCGCCAGCGGCTGCGGCAAATCTACATTTGTCAAACTATTAAGCGGAAACTATGAGGGATATCAGGGAGAGATCTGCTATGACGGCGTGGAATTAAGGCAGCTTGACATTGAGAAACTACGCAAAATGACTGCGGTTATACATCAGAAGACCTTTATTTTCAATAATACGATTCGCTATAACATATGCCTGGGTGAGCAGTTTACGGAAGCTGAGCTCAGCAGGGCTTTAAGGTTCAGCGGTGTGGAGAAGTTTCTGCCTTCCATTACGAATGGCGTGGACGGGGAGTGCGGAGAAGACGGGGGAAATTTGTCCGGAGGACAAAAGCAGAGGATTGCATTGGCGAGAGCTTTGATCCGGGGGGTTGACTTTATGATTCTGGACGAAGGGGTATCTGCAATTGATGTGGAGACTGCCAATGAAATAGAGCAGGAATTGCTGAACATGAAAAATCTGACGCTGCTCACAATAACCCATCGGATCAAAGACGGGCTGCTTGAATGCTACGACAAGGTTTTATATATGGATGGGGGTGAAATTGTTGAAAAAAGTAGGGAACTGGATAAAACGGAGAGGAAACCTGAAATTTTTGCGTGACAGAAAGGAGAAACTGGTGTATAATATGCTGAAAAATCTGTCGGAAAGATAGTAGTGCGTGGGGGGACTGATATGGGATTGCTGAAAAAGTTTTTTGAACCGGTGGATATGACGGAAGGTTCTCCGTGGCAGAAGATCGTTCTGTTTACGGTTCCCATGCTGGTGGGGAATATAGCGCAGCAGCTCTACAATACTGTGGACAGCGTGGTTGTGGGAAACTATGTGGGGGACAATGCCCTGGCTGCGGTCGGCAGCGCAGGCCCCATCCTGAATCTGCTGATTGTGCTGTTTGTGGGAATCAGCGTGGGCGCAGGAATCATGGTGTCCCAGTATTTTGGGGCAAGGGAGAGGGAGGAACTGTCAGGTACCATCGGAAACTGTATTACGTTGACGGCATTTGCCACGGTTTTCGTGATGGTGGTGGCGTCCCTTGTGGCAAGGCCGCTGCTTGAACTGCTGAATACGCCGGAGTCCATTATTGACTGGTGTCATACATACCTGCTGATCTTGTTTATCGGATCAGGGGGACTGGCCTTTTATAATATTCTCAGCGGAGTGCTGAGGGGGCTTGGGGATTCCATGTCCGCTTTGGTTTATCTGCTTGTGTCCACAGTGGTGAACATTATCCTGGATCTGCTGTTTGTTGCAAAGATGAACATGGGGGTCAATGGTGTGGCCCTGGCAACCGTCATAGCCCAGATGATTTCGGCTCTGCTGTGTTTGCTCCGGCTGATGAGGCTGAACGAATTATTTGACCTAAAGGCCTGTTACCTGAAACTGCAGCGGAAGCATACCATGAAGATCATTCAGCTAGGACTTCCCTCCGGCATTACCCAGGCGATTCTGTCCATGGCAATGATCGTGGTGCAGTCCCTGACCAACAGTTTCGGGGAGATGTTCATTGCCGCCAATGTGATTATCATGCGTGTGGACGGATTCGCCATGATGCCCAATTTTTCCTTCGGAACGGCCATGACCACATACGCAGGGCAGAATGTGGGGGCAAAGGCATACGACAGGGTGATACGGGGAGCAAAACAGGGGACGGCCATTGCCATGGCGGTATCCACTGTGCTGACGGGCCTGATTCTTATTTTTGGCAAGACCCTGATGGGTATCTTTACAAAGACTCCGGAACTGGTGGTTTTAAGCAGGAACATGATGGGGATTCTGGCAGCAGGCTACATTGCCATGGCAGTAACACAGAGCCTTTCCGGCGTCATGCGGGGGGCAGGAGACACCATGACTCCCATGTGGATTTCCATAGCCACCACGATACTGCTCCGTGTGCCCATTGCCTACGGCATTGCCTTCATCACCAGATCGCCTGAGTTTCCCGGGGGAAGACAGGAGTGCATCTTTATCTCCCTGCTTGTGTCCTGGGTGCTTGGCGCACTGATCACCTTATTCTTCTACAGACGTGGAAAATGGAAGGAAAAGGCAGTCTGAACAGTTGACACAGCACAATATTTGCCATAAAATTGTTAGAAAACTATTGACATTTCCTAAATCTGGGTCTATACTACCTATAGTTATGTTGGATTATGAAGGAGAGTGGCTTGCGGGCCACTCTCAATTGTATGTACAGGAATTTTCCGGATGTGGAAATGAGTTCCGTGTGAAACGGACAGGGAGGCAGAAAATGTCCCGTAGGGAAGAATATGAAGCGAAAACAGAGAAGCTGTTGGAATCCATTGCAGATGCAAACGGCGTGTCCGTCTACGATGTGGAGTATGTGAAGGAGGCAGGGGACTTTTACCTCCGTGTGTACATTGATAAGCCGGAAGGCGTGAATATTCAGGATTGTGAGAATGTGAGCCGCCGTCTGTCCGATGAGCTGGACAGGGAGGATTTTATTTCGGATGCCTATTATCTGGAAGTCAGCAGTCCGGGACTGGGCCGTACCCTGAAGAAGGAGAAGCACCTGCAGGCAGCCCTGGGGGAGAAGGTGGAGGTCCGGCTTTTCCGGCCCGTGGAGAAATGCAGGGAGTTTTCAGGTATATTGGAAAATTTTGATGCGGAGAGTGTTACCATACAGGACGGAGACACTGCCATGACTTTTAAACGTGCGGATATAGCCGTGATTCGTCTGGCGATTGATTTTTAACCTTTAACCCAGAATACCCGGATACCGGGGATTTGGCTATGAGCCGGAATGGAGGAAATGATGAATAAGGAGTTAATGGAAGCGCTTGACATTTTGGAAAGGGAAAAAGAAATAAGCAAGGAAACCCTGTTTGAAGCCATCGAGAACTCGCTGCTGACCGCCTGCAAGAATCATTTTGGGAAGGCGGATAATGTGCATGTTGAGATCGACAGGGAGACCTGTGATTTTCTGGTATATGCAGAGAAGGAGGTCATGCCCGCGGAAGATGACGTGGAGGATCCCTGCCTGCAGATTTCCCTGGACGATGCAAGGGAAATTTCCTCCAGGGCAAAGGTGGGCGATATGCTTCATGTGGAGATCAGGTCAAAGGAGTTCGGCCGCATCGCCACTCAGAACGCCAAGAATGTAATCCTCCAGAAGATAAGGGAGGAAGAGAGAAGCGTTATCTACAATCAATATTATGAAAAAGAGAGGGACGTGGTCACAGGCGTGGTTCAGCGTTACCTGGGCAAAAATATAAGCATCAACCTGGGCAAGGCGGATGCCATGCTGAATGAAGGGGAACAGGTTAAAGGGGAGGTTTTCCGGCCAACGGAACGTATCAAGGTATATATTCTGGAAGTGAAGAACACACCCAAGGGCCCCAGAATCAATGTGAGCCGCACCCATCCGGAGTTGGTGAAGAGACTGTTTGAGTCCGAGGTCACGGAGATAAAGGATGGCACCGTGGAGATCAAGAGTATTGCCAGGGAGGCCGGAAGCCGTACCAAGATCGCTGTCTGGAGCAACAATCCCAATGTGGATGCCGTGGGCGCCTGCGTGGGAATGAACGGCGCAAGGGTGAACGCCATTGTGGACGAACTGCGGGGAGAGAAGATCGACATTGTAAACTGGGACGAAAATCCCGGCAACCTGATACAGAATGCCCTGTCCCCGGCAAAAATAGTTGCGGTGTTTGCGGACCCGGACGAGAAGACCGCCAAGGTGGTGGTACCGGATTACCAGCTGTCCCTGGCCATCGGCAAGGAGGGACAGAACGCCAGGCTTGCAGCCAGGCTTACGGGCTACAAGATAGACATCAAGTCAGAGACCCAGGCAAAAGACGCGCCAGGCTTCCGATATGAGGACTACATAGAGGAAGACTATGGAGACTATGAGGAATATGAAGCTTACGGCGAAGAAGACAGTGAGGAGGAAGAGGGACTGACGGAGCCCGGCGTGCCGGAAGGGTATGAGGAATACGCGGAGCCGGAAGAGACCGGGGAATATGAGGAATACGCAGAGCCGGAAGAGACCGGGGAATATGAGGAATACGCGGAGCCGGAAGAGACCGGGGAATATGAGGAATACGCGGAGCCGGAAGAACCCGGAGATTATGAAGAAGACGGGGACTCGGAAGAGCCTGCGGAATATGAGGAGTAGAAATTTTTATGGCAAAAAAGATTCCTTTGAGGCAGTGTGTGGGCTGCGGTGAAATGAAAGGAAAGCGGGATATGATGAGGGTCCTGAAAACAGCCGAAAATGAGATATGCCTGGATGTAACAGGCAAGAAGAACGGAAGAGGCGCATATGTTTGTAAGAGCAGGGAATGTCTGCTGAAAGCAAGAAAGAACAAGGGCCTGGAGCGTTCGTTCAAAATGAGTATTCCAAGTGAAGTATATGATACTCTGGAGGAGGAGTTTGAAAAGCTTGAGGCAGGATAAGGTTTTGATGCTTTTGGGAATGGCCATGAAGGGGCGCAATCTGGTCAGCGGTGAATTTCAGACCCTGGAGGCAATTAGAAAAGGCTCCGCCATGCTGGTAATCATTGCGGAGGATGCGTCGGATAATACCAGAAAATTGTTTACCAATAAGTGTGCTTATTATGAGGTTCCACTGGTACATTACGGGACAAAGGATACACTGGGAAATGCCATTGGTAGGGATTTTCGGTCATCATTGGGCGTATGTGACGCGGGATTAGCGGATGCGATTATGAAACAACTGAAAGAGAAACAAGGCGCCGTTTAAGGCAGAAATGGAGGAAAGCATGGCGAAAGTAAAGGTACATGAACTCGCTAAAGAACTAGAGGTGCAAAGCAAAGACATTTTGGGCTTTCTGCAGGGAAAGGGAATTGAAGCCAAAGCTGCACAGAGCTCCATAGATGAAGATGCCTCGCAGTTAGTGCGGAAAGCTTTTGGCAAGAGTGCGAAGAGTACTCCGGAGAAGGCTGAAGCACCCAGAAAGAAAGAAGCCGTAAAGGAAGGCGTGCCGAGGACAGCCCAAAAGGATATGCCCCAGACTGCCAGGCCGGTGGAAACTCCGGCAGGCGATGCGCCTAAAAAGAAGAAGAACATCATTTTTGTAAGCAATCCCCAGAATTCCAAAATGCAGGGACAGCGTTCCGGGCAGCAGGGCGGAAATAATAAGCGCCAGGGGCAGGGGGGAGGACAGACCAGAAGCCAGTCAGGCCGTAACGAGCGCCGTGACCGCGGAGACCGTAAGCCGCAGGTACAGCCTACCGTGCGGATCAAGCCGCTGACGCCTCCTTCCCCTACGCCTTCCGTGCAGATGGTGCCGCCCAAGCCCCAGACCAAAACGGCTCGTTCTGAGCAGGCGGAAAACCGCAGGGCGCAGGCTGAGGAGAAGCAGGTACAGGTTCAGAAGCCCCAGAATGAGAGGCCTGTAAATGAGAGACCCCAGAACGAGAAACTTCAGGAGGAAAAGGTTCAGACCGGGAAGGTTCCGGCAGATAAGCCGCAGAACCAGAATCCTGTGAATGAAAGGCCCAGAAGCGACAGACCCCAGAATGACAGAAACCAGGGCGACAGACCCCAGGGTGAAAGATTCCAGAATGACAGGAATCAGGGCGACAGACCCCAGCACGACAGGAATCAGGGTGACAGATCCAGAAGGGACAGAGGCCAGAACGACAGATTCCAGAATGACAGGAACCAGAACGGCAGGCCCCAGAATGAGGGAGGCAGCCAGGACAGACCCGCAAGAAACCGTTTTCAGGGAGAGCGCGGCCAGGGCGGATATTCCGGGGAAAACCGCGACAACCGCGAAAATCGTGATAACCGCAGCCGTGACAATCGCGGGTACGGCAGTAATTACGGCGGCCAGGGCAGCAGACCGGAGAGAGGACAGTTCCAGTCAAGAGGAGGAAGTGGACAGAATGGCAGACCCCAGGGCGACAGGCAGAATAGCTTTCAGAGAGGCGGCAGGCCGGGCGCTCCGGGCGCTGCAGGTGATCGTCGCGGTCCGGGCGGCGGTCCGGGTGCTAACCGCGGCTTTAACGGTGGTCCGAGAGACGGCCGCGGCAATGGCGGACAGGGAAGTGGATTCCGGGATAATAAACCGGGTAAAGGTTTTGGGGGAGACACTGCGCCTGCCAAGGATATGGAGAAAAAGCGCGAGGAAGACAAGAGGCGCGCAAACAGCCAGGAGAAGAGCAAACGTTCCAGGAAGGACCATATCTACGAGGAAGACGAGGCATTAAAGAAGAAATCCGGCAGGTTCATCAGACCGGAGAAGAAGAAGGAAGAAGTGGCGGAGGAAGTGATCAAGGTAGTAGTGCTGCCTGAAATGATCACAATCAAGGAATTTGCCGAGAAAATCAAGGTACAGCCCTCTGTCATTGTAAAGAAACTGTTCCTGGAAGGCAAGATCGTTACGGTAAATCAGGAAATTGCCTACGAGGAAGCGGAGAATATTGCCATGGAATATGATATTCTCTGTGAGAAGGAAGTAAAGGTTGATGTGATTGAGGAACTGCTGAAAGAGGAGGATGACGAGGAAGCATCTCTTCAGGAGCGGCCTCCCGTCATCTGTGTCATGGGTCATGTTGACCATGGTAAGACATCCCTTCTTGACACAATAAGGAAGACACATGTAACAGACAGGGAAGCCGGGGGAATTACCCAGCACATCGGGGCATACACTGTAACGGTAAACGGAAGGAAGATCACTTTCCTGGATACGCCGGGACATGAGGCTTTTACCGCAATGCGTATGCGCGGGGCAAATTCCACGGATATCGCGATTCTGGTGGTGGCTGCGGACGACGGCGTTATGCCTCAGACCATAGAGGCTATCAGCCATGCCAAGGCGGCCGGTATAGAGATTGTGGTGGCTGTGAATAAGATTGATAAGCCCTCTGCCAATATTGAGCGCGTGAAACAGGAACTGACAGAGTATGAACTCATTGCTACAGACTGGGGCGGAAACACGGAGTTTGTTCCGGTATCCGCGAAATCGGGAGAAGGCATTGACGATCTGTTGGAAACCATTCTGCTGACTGCAGATATCATGGAACTGAAGGCTAATCCTGACAGGAGAGCCAGGGGTCTGGTCATTGAGGCCGAACTTGACAAGGGACGTGGTCCTGTGGCAACGATTCTGGTACAGAAGGGTACGCTGCATGTGGGGGATTTTGTCTCCGCAGGAGCATGCCACGGCAAGGTAAGGGCCATGATCGACGATAAGGGCAGGAGAGTGAAGGAAGCTACGCCTTCCACACCGGTTGAAATTCTGGGATTGTCAGATGTTCCCAGTGCGGGTGAGGTCTTCCTGGCGCATGAAAATGACAAAACTGCCAAATCCTATGCAGAGACCTACCTTGCGCAGAATAAGGAGAAGATGCTGGAGGAGACCAAGAGCAGAATGTCTCTGGATGACCTGTTCTCCCAGATCAAGGAAGGCAATCTGAAGGAGCTGAACCTGATCGTGAAGGCAGATGTTCAGGGCAGTGTGGAGGCCGTGAAGCAGTCTCTGCTGAAGCTGTCCAACGAGGAGATCGTGGTGAAGTGCATTCACGGCGGTGTGGGCGCCATCAACGAGTCCGACGTGACACTGGCAAGCGCTTCCAATGCCATTATCATCGGCTTTAACGTAAGGCCTGATTCCACGGCCAAGGCAACGGCCGAGCGTGAGGGCGTGGACGTAAGACTGTACAGAGTCATCTATCAGGCCATTGAGGACGTGGAGGCAGCCATGAAGGGCATGCTGGATCCCGTATTCGAGGAGAAGGTTATCGGCCATGCGGAGATCAGACAGATATTCAAGGCTTCCCAGATCGGAAATATCGCCGGTTCCTATGTGACGGACGGTATCTTCCAGAGAGGCTGCAAGATACGCATAACCCGGGAGGGAGAGCAGATCTACGAGGGCGGCCTGGCTTCCCTGAAGCGGTTTAAGGATGACGTGAAGGAAGTAAAGGAAGGTTTTGAGTGCGGACTTGTATTTGACGGGTTCGACAAGATACAGGAATTTGACATGGTAGAAGCTTATGTGATGGTTGAGGTACCGCGCTGAGGATAGAAACCAAAGCAGGAACGGTCGGTTTTCATCCGGGGATTTCCGGCGGAAAGCCGGCCTGCGGCTCAGCAGCCGGAAGCGGATTTACAGGGATGGTATATGAGAAAAAACAGTGTAAAAAATATCCGGATTAACGGGGAAGTGCAGCGTGTGCTGGCAGAGGTTATCCGTGGCGAGATCAAGGATCCACGGATCAGCCCGTGGACAAGTGTGGTATCCGTTGAGGTTGCCCCGGATCTGAAGAGCTGCAAGGCCTGGATCAGTGTCCTTGGGGATGAGGAGGCGCAGAAAGCCACCCTGGAGGGGCTCAGAAGCGCGGAGGGATTTATCAAAAACCGCCTGGCAAAGGTGATAAACCTGCGGAATACGCCTGAAATCAGTTTTTACATGGATCAGTCCATTGCGTATGGGGTCAATATGTCTAGAAAGATCGACGAAGTGGTGGCCATGGATGATCAGGCGGCCCGCAGCCGGGAGGAGAGCGGGGAAGAGGAAAATGAGGACGGCGGCGAAGACGCCGGACTGTAGAGGCAGGCAGGAGTATGGCGAAGGGAAGTGAAGGAATGGGATTGAATCTATTAGAAGAATGCAGAAATGCGGTCCGCATCGGTATCAGCGGGCATGAAAGACCGGATGGTGACTGCGTGGGGTCCTGTCTCGGGCTGCAGCAGTATCTCCGGAATTGTTTTCCGCAGGCGGAGGTCCGGGTTTTTCTGGAGAAACCTGCGGAGATTTTCAGGGAACTCACGGGATTTGAGGAGATAGATTCCGAATTTCCGGACGAGGAACCTTTTGACGTGTTTTTTGTTCTGGACAGTGGGGTAGAGAGGACCGGGGCGGCTGTCAAATATGTGGAGGCTGCAGGGAAGACCATTAATATTGACCATCATGTCAGCAATCAGGGAAGCTGCCAGATCAACTATATCAAACCTGAAGTGGGATCCACCAGTGAGCTGATCTATGATCTCATGGAGAAGGACAGAATAGAGAAGGCCACTGCCATGGCAATTTATGTGGGTATGATCCATGACACGGGCGTATTCCAGTACTCCAATACCACTCCGGACACTCTCAGGAAAGGGGCAGAGCTGATTGCCTTTGGTTTTGACTTTCCAAGACTGATCCAGGAGACCTTTTACCAGAAGTCTTACGTGCAGGCCCAGATTATGGGCAGGGCCCTGATGGAGAGCATCCGTTTTCTGGAGGGGCGCTGTATTGTCAGTTCCATTGACCGGAAGAGCATGGAGTTTTACCATGCGGAGCCAAAGGATTTGGACGGCATTGTAAACCAGCTGCGCAATATCGAGGGGATTGAATGCGCCATCTTCATGTATCAGACAAGCGTGCTGGAGTATAAAGTCAGCATGCGGTCCGGAGATAAAGTAAATGTGGCGGAGATCGCGGCCTATTTCGGCGGCGGCGGGCATGCGCGGGCGGCAGGGTGTACCCTGTCGGGAACCTTTCATGACTGCGTGAATAATCTTTCGCTACATATTGAAAAGCAGTTAAAAAAATGGGAAGCGGAGCATGATGAACGGGATAACAGTGATTTTTAAGGAGAGCGGGTTTACTTCCCATGATGTGGTGGCCAGGATGCGGGGGATCTGCGGTCAGAAGAAGATAGGACATACGGGAACCCTTGATCCTATGGCCACCGGGGTGCTGCCGGTCTGTCTGGGCAGTGCCACAAAGCTCTGCGATATGCTGGCAGACAGGGAGAAGGAATATGTGGCGGAGCTGCTTCTGGGGACGGAGACGGATACCCAGGACACAACAGGGAAGATTCTGGCCGTGCATCCGGTGGAAGTGTCCGGACAGCAGGTCCGGGAGGCTTTCCTTTCTTTTACCGGGGAATACAGCCAGATTCCCCCCATGTATTCCGCGTTGAAAGTCAACGGGAAAAAGCTGTATGAACTGGCCAGGGCCGGGAAGGAAGTGGAGCGGAAACCCAGGCCTGTTTTCATACGGGAGACAGAGATACTGGAGTGCAGCCTGCCTGTGGTCCGGTTCCGCGTGGTCTGTTCCAAGGGAACTTATATCAGGACGCTTTGTTCGGATATAGGGGGAAAACTGGGATGCGGCGGTACCATGCAGAAACTGGAGCGCACAAGGGTAGGGGAGTTTGGACTGGAAAATGCCCGTACCCTGGGGGAACTGCAGCGGCTGAAAGAGGAGGGACGGCTGGGGGAGGCGCTGGCCCCGGTGGACAGTGTATTCCGCAGGTGTCCCTCGCTTCATGTACTTTCGGAATGCTGCAGACTGGTTGACAACGGCAATGTGTTTCTGCCGGAACATACCGGGGAGAAGGCGCGTTATGCGCCGGGCGAGTGGGTGCGTGTGTACAGGCCGGACGAAAGCTTTGCGGGCATTTATTCTTTTGAGCCGGATGGCGGAAGGTATAAGCCGGTGAAAATGTTTTTGGAGAAAGAGTGATTTCAGTTGGAAATTATTACAAATACCACGGATTTATGTCTGCCTGTGGAAACAGCAGCCGCTATCGGCAAGTTTGACGGGATACACATTGGCCACAGAAGGCTTCTGGAGGAGATTCTGTCACGCAGAACCCAGGGGCTGGCTGCCTGTGTTTTTACCTTTGATCCTCCTCCGGCTTATTTTTTCGGACATTCCGACGGAAAAGAGCTGACTGACAAAATGGAAAAACGGCTTTTATTCGAAAGAATGGGAGTGGATATCCTGATTGAGTTTCCACTGAACAGGGAGACTGCAGCCACGCCGCCCGTGACTTTTGCCAGGGAGATTCTGGGAAGACAGATGAAGGCACGTTTTCTTGCCGCCGGAGGGGATTTGTCCTTTGGGGCGGGAGGCGCCGGAAATGCGGAGCTTCTGCGTAGACTAAGCCCGGAACTGGGTTTTGAGTTTATGGCCATAGACAAGGTATGTCTGGACGGAAGGGAAGTGAGTTCCACTTATGTGCGGAACCGGGTGGAGAAGGGGGACATGGAATCGGTCCGCCGCCTGTTGGGGATGCCGTATATGATTGCCGGGAAAGTGGTCAGGGGAAAGCAGCTGGGCCACAGGATCGGTTTTCCCACCATCAACATTCAGCCAGGGGAGAATAAGCTGCTTCCTCCCAGGGGAGTCTATTTTTCCAGGGCGCATGTCCGGGGGAAATGGTACCGCGCCATCAGCAATGTGGGCTGTAAGCCCACCGTGGCTTACGGGGAAGTCATGGGAGTGGAGTCTTATCTCTATGATTTTGAAGGGGACCTCTATGGGGAGCAGGCCGAAGTATATCTTTCCTCTTTTCACAGGCCGGAAAAACGATTTGAGAGTGTGGAGGCGCTGGGAGACCAGCTGCGCCTTGATATTGCCGCCGGAGCTGCCGTTGTGCCATAGCGCCGACGGCTTTTTTCATGAAATTGTGTGTTGGCAAAAATAGTTCGGAAAACTATTGTAAATTTTTGTCTTTTCCCGTAAAATAAAGGGGCGTGCGTAAATTTCAGACGCGGAAACCTAAAGTTTGGGAGAAGAGACAGATGAATGCAAGTATAATATTGTCAATGGCCGGTGGTCTGGGCCTGTTTTTGTTCGGCATGCGTGTCATGAGTGATTCCATAGAGAAAGTTGCCGGCGCAAAACTGAGGCGGATTCTTGAGATCTTTACTACAAATCGTTTTTCAGGTATGATCGTGGGTATCATATTTACCGGCATCATTCAGTCCTCCTCGGCCTGTACGGCCATGGTGGTCAGTTTTGTCAATGCCGGGCTGATGAATCTCTATCAGGCTGCAGGCGTTATCTTTGGCGCCAATATCGGTACCACCGTCACATCGCAGCTGGTTTCCTTTAATCTCTCCGCATATGCCCCTGTGATTCTTCTGGCAGGCGTACTGGCGGCAATGTTCTGCAAAAATGATAAGATTAAAAAGTTTGCGGATATTATAATTGGTTTCGGTGTTCTCTTCCTGGGACTCAGCACCATGTCAAGCTCCATGGCGGGAATGCGTGAAGTGCCGGAGATCGTGAATCTGATGGCATCCCTGAAAACGCCCCTGGTGGCCACTTTGGTGGGCCTGGTTCTGACTACGGTGATCCAGAGCTCCTCGGTGACGGTGAGTATTGTCCTGCTGCTTGCAAATCAGGACCTGCTTTCCCTGCGCATTTCCCTCTATATTATTCTGGGTTGTAATATCGGCGCCTGCACCACCGCTCTGCTTGCGTCCATGGCCGGTAAAAAGGACGCCAAAAGGGCTGCGCTGATTCATTTCTGGTTTAATGTGATCGGTACGGCGCTATTGTATGTCATCCTTTTTGCTGCGGAGGAGCCGGTGATGAAGGGGATCTGGACAATCTCTTCGGATAAGGGCCGCTTCGTGGCCAATGCCCATACGATCATCAAGATTTTCCAGGTTATTGTGCTGTTCCCCTTCTCCAATGCCATTGTCAGGCTGTCCTGTCTCTGCGTGCCGGGCGAGGATAAGAAGGTGAGCTACCGGGAAAGCTACCAGCTGAAATACATAGGGGATAAAGTGGTGTTTAATCCGGCTACGGCTGTGGTGGAGGTAATAAAGGAACTGGACCGCATGGCATCCCTTGCAAGCGAAAACCTTACCCGGGCGATGAATGCCCTGATCACTCTGGATGAGGAGGATATTTCTGAAGTCTATGAGGTGGAGAAGAACATTAATTTCCTGAACCATGCCATTACGGATTATCTGGTGAAGATCAACCAGACTACGCTTCCCATAGAGGATTTAAAGAGCCTGGGCGCCCTCTTCCATGTGGTAAACGATATCGAGAGGATCGGCGACCATGCGGAAAATGTGGCGGATGCGGCCAGGCAGAGAAAAGAGGGCGGCATTGTGATCAGCCAGGAGGCCCAGAGGGAACTTGGCGAACTGTTGGACATGGTAAACCAGCTGATACGGTATTCCGTGGAAATGTTTGCCAGAAGTGACGAGAGCCATATGAAGGATGTGATCGCTCTGGAGGACAGGGTGGATGCCAAGGAAAAGGAAATGCAGAGAGCCCATGTACAGCGTCTGACAAAGGGAGAATGTTCTCCGGAGGCGGGGATGCTGTTCTCGGATATTGCGTCCGGACTGGAGCGGGTGGCGGATCATGCCACAAATATTGCTTTTGCAGTCATTACGGCAGAGGAGGAAAACTGAAAGAAGGCAGAAAAAAGATAGAAAAAATAGCAGGAAGCTGTTGACAGAAAACCTCAGGGAATGTATAATCTTTTTTAAAGGCGTAACAAATTCGTAACAAATTTGTTAGAAAGTTAATAAGATAATTAAGAAATACAGACTATGAGGCAGTTCCCGGGCAGGAATGCAGGGACGGAACAGGAGAGATTACATGAGATATTTGAGGAACAGTAAGATTGCGGCGGCTTCTGCAGGTTTGATTCTCTGTATGGCGCTGAAACCTCTGCCGGTATATGCGGATGAGGCGGATGTTCTGCCGGCTGCAGGTGTGGCCTCTGTTTTGCAGACAAAGCTGTCCACGGAAGAATATATTGAACTGGGCCAGCAGGCTCAGGGAGCAGCCTGGGGTTATACCAATATCGGCATTGCAAATGTGGAGAGCGGCAATCTGAATGTGAGGGAGACTCCCTCCACCGAGGGAAAAATGGTGGGCAAGATGCCCGGAAACTCAGCCTGTGAGGTGTTGGACATGGCAGACGGCTGGGCCCACATCAAATCCGGTGAGGTAGAGGGATATGTAAGTACGGATTACCTGTTGGTTGGTCCGGACGCAAAGCTGAAGGCCAATGAGATTGTGAGAACGGTGGTTCTGGTGGACGGGGACGGCCTGAATGTAAGGGAGCAGCCGGACACGGAGAGCGCAATCCTGACCCAGGTGCCCAAGGGGGAGGAAATGGAATACCTGGAGACCCTTGACGGATGGATCAAGGTGTCCATTGACTCTGATGAAGCATATGTTTCAGCGGATTTTGTGACCGTTACGGAGAGGCTTGATACGGCCATCACCATGACGGAGCTTCTCTATGGCCA
This sequence comes from uncultured Lachnospiraceae bacterium, assembly GCA_947367855.1. GTDB lineage: Bacteria > Bacillota > Clostridia > Lachnospirales > Lachnospiraceae > Acetatifactor. The sequence goes on from CANBFE010000005.1 coordinate 83,768, forward strand.
GGGTGTGTCGGATGTGCGCGTGGAACTGGTGGAATACGCAAAACAGTTTGTGGGCAACCGTTATGTATGGGGCGGCACCAGTCTGACCAAGGGTGCCGACTGTTCCGGATTTGTGCTGAGCGTGTTCAAGAAGTTTGGCATTTCCCTGCCGCACCATTCCGGTTCTCAGGCCAATTACGGAACCAAGATTTCCGCAGGTGACCTTCAGCCCGGTGACCTGGTCTTCTACGGCAACAGCAGGGGACGTATCAATCATGTGGCCATCTATATCGGCGGCGGCCAGGTGGTGCATGCCAGCAGTGAGAGGACGGGAATCAAGATCAGCAATTATAAATACCGCACTCCCGTGAAGTATGTGAGACTTTTACAGGATTAGGGAAAAATCGGAAAATCCGGGTTTACAATTGTATGGGAATATGCTATGATAACAGAGTATGGTAGACGGGCAGTTGAAGCCTACGTCTCAGCCGACACCCGGATGCGGGACACTCCGACCCGGTCTTAGTGTCAGGTGGTAAAATTTGAAGGAGGAAGAAAAATGATTTCAAAGGAAAAGAAGACAGCGATTATGAACGAGTATGCCAGGACCCCCGGCGACACCGGTTCACCCGAGGTGCAGGTTGCGGTATTGACAGCAAGGATTCAGGAACTCACAGAGCATTTGAAGGAGAATCCCAAGGACCATCACTCCCGCCGTGGTATGCTGAAAATGGTAGGTCAGAGACGCGGTTTTCTGGAGTATTTGAAGAAGAAGGATATCGAGAGATATCGTACCCTGATCGAGAGACTCGGTTTGAGGAAATAAATCAGATTGTAAATAAAGCAGGCTTGAGATGTACGAAGGGCATTTCAGGTCTGCTTATTTATGGCAGACAGGAAGAACAAGATGCTGCCGGGGACAGAAGAATGTTCCGAGACCACTGAAAAGGCTATGGAAAGCCTTTTCCACAGCCCTTTCAGTAGTTTCGGTATCTTCTGTTCCTCTACCTTGTTGTATGACAGATGAATGTGCAGATGTGTCCGCGGAGAGATGGAAGGAAGGCGGACCAGGACTGTGGAAGAAGCCGTCAGGGACGGCGGAATGGAGGCAATTTATGTATCAGACTTATGAAATGGAACTGGCCGGACGCACGCTGAAGGTGGACATTAACCGCGTGGGCAAGCAGGCAAACGGATGCGCATTTATGCATTACGGAGACACGGTGGTGCTGAGTACGGCTACCGCGTCCGACAAGCCCAGGGAGGGAATCGACTTTTTCCCCCTGAGTGTGGAATATGAAGAAAAGCTGTATGCCGTGGGCAAGATTCCCGGCGGCTTCAATAAGAGAGAGGGAAAGGCCAGTGAGAACGCCGTATTGACCAGCAGGGTCATTGACAGGCCCATGCGTCCTCTCTTTCCCAAGGATTACCGCAATGATGTGACACTGAACAATATGGTGATGAGCGTTGACCCGGCCTGCCGTCCGGAACTGGTGGCCATGCTTGGCGCGGCCATTGCCACAAGTATTTCGGACATTCCCTTTGACGGACCCTGCGCGATGACCCAGATAGGCCTGGTGGACGGGCTGTTTGTCGTCAATCCTTCCCAGGAGGAGTGGAAGAACGGGGATCTGAACCTTACGGTGGCTTCCACCAGGGAAAAGGTGATTATGATTGAGGCCGGGGCAAACGAAGTGCCTGAGGAGAAGATGATCGAGGCCATCTACAAGGCCCATGAGATCAACCAGACCATCATTGCCTTTATTGACAAAATCGTGGCTGAAGTGGGCAGGGAGAAGCACAGCTACACCAGCTGCGCCATTCCGGAGGAGATGTTTGAGGAGATCAGGTGTCTGGTTCCCCCTGAGGAGATGGAAGTGGCTGTGTTCACCGACGACAAGCAGACCAGGGAGGAGAATATCAGGAATATCACTGCAAAACTGGAAGAGGCCTTTGCCGAAAAAGAGGACTGGCTGGCAATTCTGGGAGAGGCGGTTTACCAGTATGAGAAGAAGACCGTGCGCAAGATGATTCTGAAGGATCATAAGCGTCCGGACGGACGTGCCATCACCCAGATTCGTCCCCTGGCAGCTGAGGTTGACATTATTCCCAGAGTGCATGGTTCCGCCATGTTTACCCGTGGACAGACCCAGATCTGCAATGTATGTACCCTGGCTCCACTGTCCGAGCAGCAGAGAATCGACGGTCTTGACGAGAATGAAGTCAGCAAGCGCTATATGCACCACTATAATTTCCCTTCCTACTCTGTGGGCGAGACAAAGCCCTCCAGGGGACCCGGAAGGCGTGAGATCGGTCATGGGGCGCTGGCGGAACGTGCGCTGATTCCCGTTTTGCCCAGTGAGGAGGAATTCCCCTATGCCATCCGCACCGTGTCCGAGACTTTTGAGTCAAACGGATCCACATCCATGGCTTCTACCTGCGCATCCTGCATGTCCCTTATGGCGGCAGGCGTGCCTCTTAAAAAGATGGTGGCAGGTATCTCCTGTGGTCTGGTGACAGGGGAGACGGATGATGATTATGTGCTGCTCACCGATATTCAGGGACTGGAAGATTTCTTCGGGGACATGGATTTTAAGGTGACAGGCACTACGGAAGGCATCACAGCCATCCAGATGGATATCAAGATCCATGGACTGACCAGGCCCATCGTGGAGGGAGCCATTGCAAGATGCCGTGAGGCGAGACTCTTTATCATGGACAACTGCATGAAGCCTGCCATCTCTGTGCCCAGACCGGAAGTGGGGCCCTTTGCGCCCAAGATCATCTCCATCCAGATTGATCCGGAGAGAATCGGGGATGTGGTAGGCCAGAGGGGTAAGACCATCAATGAGATTATTGCTCGCACGGGAGTGAAGATTGATATTACGGATGACGGCAATGTATCCGTGTGCGGTACTGACAAGGAAAAGATGGACAAGGCAGTGGAGATGATCCAGATGATCGTCACGGATTTCGAGGAAGGCCAGATTTTCAAGGGTAAGGTGGTCAGCATCAAGGAGTTCGGCGCATTTATCGAATTCGCCCCGGGCAAGGAGGGTATGGTGCACATCTCCAAGATTGCCAGGGAGAGAATTAACCGTGTGGAGGATGTGCTGACTTTGGGTGACATTGTCACCGTTGTCTGCCTGGGTAAGGACAGGATGGGCAGGATCAGCTTCTCCATGAAGGATGTGGCTCAGAAATAGAAATCAGGAATCCCCTGCTGTTCCGTCTGGTTCGGCAGGGGATTTTGCCATAGTAAATATATTTTAATACAGGAGGTTTTATATGTTATCAAGAAAACTGGTAAAAGAAGCCCTGGGGCGCGCCCTTGCCACCGGCGCAGATTATGCGGAGGTATTTGCGGAGCACACCCTGATTTTGATATAAAAACCATTGCAGCAGATGCGGTGGAGGACGCGGTATCCGGCATAGGCGCATGCAGTGTTGCCAGCGGAAGCTATACAGTGGTATTTTCCAATAAGACAATGGCCACGCTGCTCCAGACCTTTTCCTCTGTCTTTTCCGCGGAGTCGGCCCAGAAGGGGCTGTCCCTGCTGAAAGGGAAGGAGGGGGAGAAGATTGCAGCCGATTTTATCACCATTGTGGATGACCCTATGTATCATGGAAGTGTAATCAAAAGGACCTTTGACGGAGAGGGTGTGGCGGCCTATGCCAAAAACGTGGTGGAGAACGGTGTTCTGGCCACATTGCTTCACAATCTGAAAACCGCTGCAAATGCGGGGGTGAAGTCAACCGGAAATGTAGGTCGGCCGAGCTATGCATCCGTTATCGGCGTCAGTCCGTTTACCTTCTATATTCAGCCTGCCGGGGAGGCTGACGGAGGGAAGAGGAACGTTCCGAAGGTGCCGGAAGACCTGCTTCGGAAAGCAGGGGAAGGCATTTATGTGACGGAGCTGATGGGACTGCACGCAGGGGCCAATGCGGTTACGGGGGATTTTTCCCTGTCGGCCAAGGGCTTCCTGATCACGGAGGGCGCAAAGGGAGCTCCCGTGAAAAACTTTACCGTGTCAGGCAATTTCTTTGAACTGCTGAAAAAGGTGGAGATTCTCGGGGAGGATCTGGATTTTATCTTTGGGCAGTTCGGGTCCCCGTCAGTGCTGGTACGGGATATGTCAGTGGCTGGCAAGGATGAGTAAATCCGCCGGTGCTGTCACCGGAAGGCAGGTATTTTCCAGAATATAGTCTGTATGCAGGGCAGCCGGAAGGGTTTTATAAACTTCCGGCTGCTTTTTGGCTGTTTTTTCACATTTCTTTATACTTATTTAATTGCATTTCGTTAGAAAAAGTTTAAAATATTAAATGTCAGACGGATAACAGATAAAATTTCATTGTCCTGCAGGGGAGGCAGAAGAGATGAGAGAAAGATTACAGCGTTTTATGTGGGGGCGCTATGGAAACGACAACCTGAACCAGGTTTTACTGGCATTTGCCTTTGTATGCCTGATCATTTCGTTTTTTGGGGGCGGTGTGTTTTATATTCTGGCCACCATAGTGATGGGGGGCGCCTATTACCGGATGTTTTCCAGAAATATCAGCAGACGTTCCTGGGAAAACCAGCAGTTCCTGAGGCATAAAATGAAGGTGAAGGGATTTTTTTCCAGGAAGAAAAAGGAACTGGCGCAGCGCAGGGTATATCATATCTACAGATGCCCCAACTGCAGACAGAAGATCCGGATACCCAGGGGAAAGGGAAGGATAGCCATCAGCTGCCGGAAATGCGGAAACGAGTTTGTCAAAAAAAGCTGAGACCGCGGCGGCGGAACAGATTCCGGGGGATGTGGCTGCTTTGACGACAGGGAGGTTGGAATGTTCGGATATATCATGATAAACAAAGCCGAGATGAAGTTCCGGGAATTTGACGTATATCATTCGTATTATTGCGGCATCTGCCGGGATCTGAAGAAAAAGTACGGTATCTGCGGCCAGATTGCCCTAAGCTATGACATGACTTTCCTTGCCATACTGCTCACCGGGCTCTATGAACCGGAGACCAGGGAGGGAAGCTGTAAATGCGCGGCCCATCCTTTTGAAAGGCATGAGACCAGGAATAATCTGTATACGGAATACGCAGCGGATATGAATCTTTTGTTTGCATATTATAAATGCAAAGATGACTGGGAGGATGAGGGAAAAGTCCGGAAACTGCTCTACGGAAGGCTTCTTGAGGGAAAGCGGGAGAAACTGAAAGGCGTTTACGGGGAGAAGCTGCGGAAAATCGATGCTGCCATGGGGGAGTTTACGGAGGCGGAGAGATCGGAGGATGCGGACATTGACACCCTTGGAGGCCTGTTTGGCAGGGTGATGGGAGAGATTGTGGCTGTACGGGAGGACGAATGGGCGGAAAACCTGCGCAGGCTCGGGTTTTTCCTGGGAAAGTTTATTTACCTGTGCGACGCATACGAGGATATTGAGCAGGACATCAGAAAGGGCGCGCCCAATCCCCTGAAGAAGAAATACGAAAGCGTTGGTTTTGAAGAGGAATGCAGAACCATACTGATGATGATGATGTCGGAGTGCTGCAGGGAATTCGAACAGCTTCCCATTCTGGAGCATGTGGAGATTCTCCGGAATATTCTGTATTCCGGTGTCTGGGGCAGGTATGAGGCAGTGCGGGAAAAGCGCCGGACAGGGCAGACTGTACAGGAAGCGGAGTCCTGAACGGCGTGGGGATACGGGAGATAAGAAAAAACAGATTTCTGCCTGTGGGGCAGGAAAGCAGGACGGCCGGGATACAAAACGCCGTCCGGAAAAAGAGGAAAATATGTACGACCCATACAGTGTGCTTGGCGTGAGCAGAAATGCTTCCGAGGAAGAGATAAAAAAAGCATATAAGGCATTAAGCCGCAGATACCATCCGGATGCCAATGTGAACAATCCGAACAAGGCCCTGGCGGAGGAAAAGTTCAAGGAGATCCAGGGAGCCTATCAGCAGATTATGAAGGAGCGGACTTCCGGATATGGGGACAGCGGCTCAGGCTACGGGAGGAGCGGTTCCGGAGCAGGCAGCCAGGGACAGGGCGGTTCCTACGGCGGCTTCGGCTACGGTCCTTTTGGCGGTTTCGGCGGGTTTGGCCAGGGACAGAGTACGGGATATGAGGAGAATACTTACATCCGGGCTGCGGGCAATTATATACGCAACGGTTATTATAAGGAGGCCAGGACCACTCTGGACAATATGGACACAAGGGACAGGGGAGCCAGGTGGTATTACTACAGCGCTATCGCCCATTCCGGTCTTGGGAATAATGTGGCGGCGCTGGAGCATGCAAAGCAGGCCTGCGCCCTGGAGCCGGACAACATGGACTACCGCAGTCTGGTGCAGCAGTTTGAGAGCGGCGGGACCTGGTACGAGCGGCGCCAGGCTGCCTATGGCTATCCAACCTTCGGAGGCGGCAATATCTGCCTGAAGGTGATCATAGCCAATATGATCTGCAATGTATGCTGCCTTGGGGGCGGCTGCTGCGGAGGACATGGGATGTATTACTACTGATCTGTAAATTTTCATAATTTGTTTTAGCGGCTGTTGCAATTTGCCAGGATATCTATTATAATGTTGGAACAAGATATAGATATGATGGATGTTGGGCAACACAAGATGTTGAAGAGACCGTATCCGTAATGTCCTGCGGAACGGTCTTTTGTATTTGCAGGAAACTTGTGTTATCCGGTACCGATACCTGGTCGGTTGGGAACAGTAAGAAAAAGGAGAGACGGAAACCATGAAAATTCAGAAAAGGGACGGGCGGGTGGTGCCTTACGAAGAGGAAAAGATCACTGAGGCCATCCGTAAGGCCAATAATGAAGTGGAAGAGAAGGACCGGGCAGACGGGGAACTGGTGCAGGAGATTCTGGAGGCCGTGAAGAAAGAGGGCAGGGACCTGCAGGCGGTAGAGCATGTCCAGGATGTGATTGAACAGCACCTTGTACAGAACAATAAATATGTTCTGGCAAAAAAATACATTGTATACCGTTATCAGAGGAGCCTGATGCGGAAATCCAACACAACGGACGAGTCCATTCTGAAGCTGATCCGCAATGAGAACAAGGAGCTGGCAGAGGAAAATTCCAATAAAAACACAAGGCTGGCCTCCACCCAGCGGGATTACATCGCAGGGGAGGTGTCCAGGGACGTGACCAGGCGCATGCTGCTGCCGGAGCATCTTTCCCTGGCCCATGACAATGGTGTGTTTCACTTTCATGATGCGGACTATTTTATCCAGCCCATCTTCAACTGCTGTCTCATCAATATCAGGGACATGTTGGATAATGGGACATCCATCAACGGAAAAATGATCGAGCCGCCCAAAAGCTTTCAGGTGGCCTGCACGGTTATGACCCAGATCATTGCGGCTGTGGCCAGCAATCAGTACGGCGGCCAGTCCGTGAATGTGAGACATCTGGGAAAATACCTGCGCAAAAGCAGGGAAAAGTTTCAGGCTCAGTTGGAGGATGAATTTGGCAGCGGCCTGGACGAGACTGCCAGGAGCAGAATTGTGGAACTCCGGCTGCAGGATGAACTGCGTTCAGGGGTTCAGACCATTCAGTATCAGATTAACACACTGATGACTACAAATGGACAGTCTCCCTTTGTGACCCTTTTTCTCCACATAGAGGAGGAAGATGAGTATGTGGAGGAGACGGTGCGGATCATTGAGGAGATCCTGCGTCAGCGGATCCAGGGTACAAAGAACGAAAAGGGAGTCTATGTGACTCCGGCTTTTCCGAAGCTTGTCTATGTCCTGGATGAGAATAACTGTCTGAGAGGCGGAAAGTATGATTATGTGACCAGGCTCGCTGCGGAATGTTCTGCAAAAAGAATGTATCCAGACTATATTTCGGCAAAAAAGATGCGGGAAAATTATGAGGGGAATGTGTTCTCCTGCATGGGCTGCCGCTCCTTTCTGTCTCCCTGGAAGGATGAGGACGGCAGCTACAAATGGGAGGGCCGGTTCAACCAGGGCGTGGTGAGTCTGAACCTTCCCCAGGTGGGCATTGTGTCCCAGGGCAGTGAGGAAATCTTCTGGAAACGCCTGGATGAGAGACTGCAGCTGTGCTATGAAGCGCTGATGTGCCGGCACAAGGCCCTGCTTGGCACGCTTTCGGATGTCAGTCCCATACACTGGCAGTACGGCGCCATTGCCCGTCTCAAAAAGGGCGAGAAGATAGACAGGCTGCTTAAGGACGGCTATTCCACCATGTCCCTGGGTTATATCGGCCTGTATGAACTCACCTGGCTTATGAAAGGATGCAGCCACACCGAGCCGGGGGGAAAGGAATTTGCACTGCAGGTTATGGATCACCTGAAGAACACTGCAGCCAGATGGAGGCAGGAGACAGGGATCGGTTTCAGTCTTTACGGCACACCGGCGGAGACCCTGTGTTACCGTTTTGCGAGAATAGACAGGGAAAAATACGGGGATATCCCCAATGTGACGGACAAGGGTTATTATACCAATTCCTACCATGTGGATGTCAGGGAACCCATTGATGCCTTTACAAAGTTCACCTTTGAGAGCGAGTTTCAGAATAAGTCTCTGGGAGGAGCCATCTCCTATGTGGAGATTCCCAATCTGGTGAACAATGTGGAAGCCCTGGAGGAGCTGATACGCTTTATCTATGACAATATCCAGTACGGAGAATTTAACACCAAGTCTGACTACTGCCATGTCTGCGGTTATGACGGCGAAATTCTGATCAATGAGGACAATGAATGGGAATGTCCCCAGTGCCATAACAGGGATCACGGAAAAATGAATGTTACAAGACGTACCTGCGGATATCTGGGTGAAAACTTCTGGAATACCGGAAAGACTAAGGAAATAAAAGCGAGGGTACTGCATCTATGAATTATGCCGGAATAAAGAAGACGGATGTGGCAAACGGGCCCGGAATCAGGGTATCGCTGTTTGTAAGCGGCTGTACACACGGATGTAAGGGCTGCTTTAACAGGGAGGCCTGGGATTTCGGTTACGGACAGGAGTATACCCGGGAGACGGAGGAGGAGATTCTGGACTGTCTTGGACAGGGCCATATCAGGGGGCTCAGCATTCTGGGCGGGGAACCCATGGAGCCCCAAAACAGGGGGACTGTGCTGGGCCTGGTGAAAAAAGTCCGGCAGCGCTGTCCGGGCAAGGATATCTGGTGCTACACGGGCTATGATTACGAGAGGGATCTGCAGCAGTGGATGGGGCAGGAGAGCGCAGCCGGAACGGACGGTCCTGGGGAGGTGGCGGAACTGCTCTCCCTCCTGGATGTACTGGTGGACGGAGAATTTGAGGAAGAGCAGAAGAATCTTCGTCTGGCCTTCCGGGGCTCGGAAAACCAGCGCATTATTGACGTGAGGGAGTCTCTGAGACAGGGCAGGACTGTGTGCCTGCCCCTTTAAGGCATTTCGTCAGCAGTCTGCTGCACATGGGATTTGATGGCCTGAAAGCTTTCCCTGCTGATGACATGCTCGATCTTACAGGCGTCCTCTGCTGCCTTTTCCTCTGGGACTCCAAGGCGGACCAGCCAGGAGGACAGCAGCAGATGGCGTTCATAGATCATCTCAGCGATTTCCCGGCCCGAGGGCGTCAGGGTGATAAAACCGGATTTGTCCACGGATATATGCTGTTTTTCCCGGAGATTTTTCATGGCCACGCTGACGCTGGATTTCTTGAACCCAAGTTCATTTGCAATGTCCACGGAACGGACCACAGGAAGCTCTTTGCTCAGGATTAATATCGTTTCCAGGTAATTTTCAGCCGATTCATTTACTGTCATTACATTTCCTCCCTATCATGCGGATTCTCCCTCCAGTATAGCATGAAAAGACGGCCAGTGCAAATTTTTGTTCCCTGCATTTGGTTATTGACAACAAATAAAAGTTAGGTTATACTAACTACAGAAAAGGAAGGAGGGCACAGATATGCCATTGTCAATGGTCCCCGCAGGGGAGAACAGTATTATCAAAAAGGTGGGAGGCAGAGAGGATACCAGAAAATTTCTCGAGAATCTGGGGTTTGTGGCAGGAAGCGCAGTAACAGTAATCTCCCGGTCCGGGGGAAACGTAATCGTCAATATAAAGGATTCCAGGGTAGCCATAGGAACGGACATGGCCAACAGAATCATTGTGTGAGACAGGAGGCGGAAGGGAATGAAGACATTGAGGGATATTGCCTGCGGGCAGAGCGCCAGGGTCAGGAGACTGTCCGGAGAAGGCCCGGTGAGAAGGCGCATCATGGATATGGGAATCACCAGGGGGGTGGAGATCTATGTCAGAAAGGTGGCTCCCCTGGGTGATCCGATAGAGGTGACGGTGAGGGGATATGAACTGTCCCTGAGGAAGGCTGATGCAGAAATGATAGAGGTGGAATGAAAAATTTCCCTTATACATTCTGTATTTTTTTAAAACCATTAGTTAGTTAAAACTAATAAAAGATAGGCGAGACAAATCATGGCGGGATACATAAGAGAAACACAGAGAACGGAAAGGAGAGAGGAAGAAAATGTCGATTAAAATTGCGTTGGCAGGGAATCCGAACTGCGGCAAGACTACGCTGTTTAATGCGCTGACCGGTTCGGCACAGTTTGTGGGCAACTGGCCCGGGGTTACGGTGGAGAAAAAGGAAGGGAGGCTCAGGAGGCAGTTTGCGCAGGAAATCGATGAGGAAGTAATCATCACGGATCTTCCCGGAATATATTCCCTGTCCCCCTACACCCCGGAGGAGGTGGTTGCCAGGAATTACCTGATTCATGAGAGGCCGGATGCCATTATCAATATTGTGGACGGAACCAATATTGAGAGAAATCTCTACCTATCCACCCAGATTATGGAGCTTGGCATTCCGGTGGTAATGGCGGTGAACATGATGGATGTCCTGGAAAAATCGGGAGCCAGGATACATACCGGCAAACTTTCAGGGAAGCTTGGCTGCCAGGTGGTGGGGATTTCGGCCCTGAAGGGGAACGGGACAGGAGATGTGGTATTCAGGGCAGTGGAGCTTGCGCGGAAGAAGACTCCGGTTCAGCCTGTGCATGCGTTTGGAGAGAAGGTGGAAGAGGCGGTCCGGACGGTTCGGGAAAGGCTGGGGGACAGCAGGGAACAGTCCCGTTTTTTTGCGGTGAGGCTGTTGGAAAAGGATGAAAAAATTGCATCCCTGATGGGAAAGGCGCCTGATGTGACGGATCAGATACGGGAACTGGAGGAGGCCTTTGGGGATGACACGGAAAGCATCATAACCAATGAGAGATACGAATATATTACTTCTATTATAAAGGAGTGCTATACCGGAGGCGGGGAAGGGAAAGGGATTTCCGTATCGGACCGGATTGACAGGATAGTGACGAACAGATGGGCTGCGCTTCCGGTCTTTGCCCTGATCATGTTTGTGGTATATTATGTGTCTGTGTCCACTGTGGGGACACTGGTGACGGACTGGACAAATGACGGAGTCTTCGGGGATGGGTGGCAGCTGCCTGGCACTGGCGGGAACCCAAATGAAGATTCTCTGCAGGCGGAGGATTCCGGCATATGGGTACCCGGGATACCTGTTCTGGTGGAGAGGGGACTGGATGCGGTGGGCTGTTCCGAATGGCTGAAAAGCCTTATCCTTGACGGCATTATAGCGGGCGTGGGAGCCGTTCTGGGATTTGTGCCCCAGATGCTGGTATTGTTTTTCTTCCTGGCATTTCTGGAGGCCTGCGGCTACATGGCCAGGGTTGCGTTTATCATGGACCGCATTTTCCGGAAATTCGGTCTTTCCGGAAAGTCCTTTATCCCCATGCTTATCGGCAGCGGCTGCGGCGTTCCTGGAATTATGGCTACCCGCACCATTGAAAACCAGAGGGACAGAAGGATGACAATTATGACTACAACCTTTATTCCATGCGGGGCAAAGCTTCCCATTATTGCACTGATTTCCACTGCCCTGTTCGACGGTTCCGGACTGGTAGCCGTCAGCGCCTATTTTCTCGGGGTGGGGGCGGTTGTGGTTTCCGGTATTCTGTTAAAAAAGACAAGGATATTTTCCGGGGAACCTGCTCCCTTTGTCATGGAGCTTCCGGCGTATCACTGGCCTGCAGCAGGGAATGTGCTGCGGAGTATGTGGGAGCGGGGGTGGTCCTTTGTGAAAAAGGCGGGCACCATCATCCTGCTTTCCTCCATGGTGATCTGGACCGGATCCCATTTTGGTATTGTTGGAGGAAAAATCCTGTTCAGCACGGAGCTTGCGCTGTCGGACAGTGTGCTGGGGGCAGTTGGAAACGGAATAAAATGGATTTTCCGGCCCCTGGGATTTGACAATGCCACGGCAGCCATTGCCACCATAATGGGACTGGTGGCCAAGGAGGAGGTGGTAGGTGTCTTCGGCGTGCTTGATTTCGTGGCCATGGGCAGGGCGGCCGCATTTTCCTTCCTGGCGTTTAACCTGCTGTGCGCCCCCTGCTTTGCCGCAATCGGCGCTATCAGAAGGGAGATGAACAGCGCCGGGTGGACCTGGTTTGCCATTGGCTGGCAGTGCGGCCTGGCCTATGTGGTTTCTCTGATTATTTATCAGTTTGGAAGCCTTTTGGAAGGGGAGGGAAGCATTCCGGGCGCCCTGGCAGCCCTGCTTATGGTCCTGGGAGTCTGCTGTCTGCTTCTGCGGCCCGGAAACAGGAAAAAATTATAAAAAATACCACCTTGTAAAGTTTTGACGAATATGTTATATTAATGTCCGTTAATATAGGCAGACAGGGCAAAACATACGACAGGTGGTAGAATGGGAAAAATATCGCTAAGAATAGGAGAACGTTTGAAGGAAATACGCAATATCAGACAGATGACTCTGGATGATGTTGCGAAGGTCACCGGAGTCAGCAAGCCGATGCTGGGGCAGATAGAGCGGGGACAGTCATCTCCCACCATCAATACACTGTGGAAGATCTCTGCCGGATTAAAGATACCGCTGTCTTTTTTCTGTAAGCAGGAGGAAGCGGATTTTCAGGTAGTGACACTGGATGAGATAGAACAGATTACAGAAGAGGACGGAGGAATGAAGGCGTATCCCATGTTTCCGTTTGATCCGGTGCGGAATGTGGAAGTTTTTTATCTTGAAATGGATGCCAAGGTGAGACATCTTTCAGAACCACAGAGGAGGGGTGTGGAAAAATACATATTTGTCACGGACGGAATTCTGAAAGTCATCATAGGGGACGAAGAGATTATGCTGACCACGGAGCAGTCCATACGTTTCAGGGCTGATGTGGCCCATGTATATCATAATGTTTCGGATAATCAGTGTTCTTTTTATGATATGATCTTTTATCCCAACGACTGAGAGAGGGAACTGCGTTTGCAGTTCCTTTTTTTAAGGGAGTTTTATCGGACTCATAATTTTATATACTTTGCGTATAAAAGTCATTGACAAAAGCGAACAAATGTTTTATTCTATAGAAGAACGTTTGTTCTAAAGGAGGAGATGGTGATGACAGGAATGAAAGCAATGCAAAAAACGCAAAGAATGCAGATAGTCAGGTTCTGGGTTACAGCAGTGGTTTTGATGAGTATGGCGCTTACCTTTTCCACAGCGACAGTGATGAGCAGGACGGACCTGAGCGTGCAGGAGCTGGAAGGATATTATCAGGAGAAGGAAAGGATGCTGGTGAAGGAGACGAAAGCATTCCTGGAGGAAGCAGGTTTTCAGTACAGCGGAGTGATGCTGACCAGGGTGGTTGACGGGGACGGCAGACGGGAGTATACGGTCACCGTGCACCACGGGAAGATTGACAGGATGTGCGATGACAGCAGAGCGCTGCTCATGGAAGGGTTGGAGAAAATTGTCTTTGAGGATAAGGACTGCAGCTTCAGGCATGAATTTTTAATAAATCAGTGACAGAAAATGCATGACATTTTACGCAAATAGGGGTATACTTTCTTTATGGACAGATGAACAGAAAGGAGCTTCCGAAAGATGTCATTCATTCCAAGGCCACATGAAATTTATAAGCACTTTGAGGGAAATCTGTATCAGGTAACAGCGATTGCAGAACATACGCAGACAGGGGAGCAGCTTGTGGTATACCAGGCGCTCTACGGAGACTTTAAGAGTTTTGCAGCGCCGCCCGCCCTGTTTACAGAGAGAATGGACAAAGGAAAATATCCCGGCGTGGAGCAGGAGTTTCTTTTTGAGCTTCAGGGACCTGATGCGGGAAGGCAGAGGGAGGATGGCGGAGGCCTGGAGGATGCGCCTGCCCGGAGGGAACAGGTATCCGGGGCGGAGTGGATGGATGCGGCAGCTGTACAACCGGAGGAAGAGGACGGGGAAGAGGCAGCCCTTGACCCGTTTGTTCTGGAATTTCTGGATGCCGACAGCTATGAACAGCGGCTGAATATACTTGCGGGTATTCACCACAGGATTACGGATGACATGATCACCACAATGGCCATTGCCTGTGATATAGAGATCAACGACGGAGATACCGAGGAGCGGTACGAGGCACTGAAAGCCTGTCTCCTTACCCTGGAGCGGTATGAGTGCAACCGGCTGAGATAACCGGAAGAACAGGCGGTGGACGCGTCTTGAATGGAGTAATAGAGGAATGGAGTACAAAAATATTGTAAAAGGGCGCTTTCTGGAGCGCCCGAATCGTTTCATTGCAAAAGTGGTCATAGGGGATGACAGAATCGAGACCGTACATGTTAAGAATACCGGCAGATGCCGGGAACTGCTCCGGAAGGGGGCCAGTGTCTACCTGGAAAAGAGCGATAATGCAAAGCGCTCCACTGCCTATGACCTGGTGGCAGTGGAGAAAAACGGGCGTATGATTAATATGGACTCACAGGCTCCCAACAGGGCAGTTGAAGAATGGCTGCGCGAAGGGGGGCTTTTTTCGGATGTGGTATTGGTTAAGCCGGAAGTTACCTATGGGAATTCCAGATTTGATTTTTACATGGAAACCGGGGAAGAAAAGATTTTTATGGAAGTAAAGGGCGTTACCCTGGAGGAGGACGGCGTGGTGCGGTTTCCGGACGCGCCTTCGGACCGGGCGGTGAGGCATGTGGAGGAACTGGCGGCGGCAGCCGGTGCAGGATACCGGGTTTTTGTGATGTTTGTCATTCAGATGGAAGGTGTAAAGTATTTTACGCCCAACCGCGATACCCATCCCAGGTTTGCCCAGGCTCTATGCCGGGCTGCGGAGGAAGGGGTGGAGATTCTGGCATATGACTGCAGAATCACTTCCGATTCCATGACGATCAACAGACCTGTGCCTGTGGTTCTGGACCCGGAGTCCGGTCTTCATGAAACCTTTAGGAATTCATTAGGAAAGTATAAGCTTGCGGATATTCCCATTCCTCTCCTGAAATGGTATGATAAGAACAGACGTGTTCTGCCCTGGCGGGAGGATCCCGCGCCGTACAGGGTCTGGGTGTCGGAGATCATGCTTCAGCAGACCAGGGTGGAAGCGGTAAAACCTTATTTTGAGCGCTTCATGGAAACTTTTCCGGATATCGCGGCATTGGCCGGGGCAGAGGAAGAGCTGCTGTTAAAGATGTGGGAGGGACTTGGTTATTATAACAGGGCAAGGAACCTGCAGAAGGCGGCGGTCCGGATACAGGAGGATTACGGAGGGAAAATACCGGATACTCTGGAAGGACTGCTTACGCTTCCGGGAATCGGAAGCTATACGGCAGGCGCCGTGGCCTCCATCGCATTTCACAGGGCTGTTCCCGCAGTGGACGGGAATGTTCTGCGTGTACTGGCCAGACTGCGGAAGGACAGCCGCGCCATTACGGACGCAAAAGTCCGGCAGCAGGTGGAGTCGGAGCTTAAGGAGATTATGCCCGGGGACCGCCCGGGGGATTTCAACCAGGCAATGATGGAGATAGGGGCATGTGTCTGTATTCCCAACGGAGCTCCGCTCTGCGGCAAATGTCCCCTTAACGGCATCTGCATGGCCCATATGGCCGGGGAGGAGCAGGAATATCCCTGCAAACCGCCCAAAAAGCCACGGATAACCGAGGACAGGACAGTGCTTGTGGTAATGGACGAGAACCGTGCGGCCATAAGAAAGCGCCATGGGAAGGGTCTGTTGGCTGGGATGTACGAATTTCCTTCCATGGAAGGGTTTCGGACGGCGGAAGAAGTGGTGGAGTATCTGGCGGAAAACGGACTGAAGGCATTGCGGGTTCAGCCCCTTGAGGAGGCCAGGCATATTTTCACCCACAGGGAATGGCATATGAAGGGATACATGGTCAGGGTGGACGAGCTGGAGCCCAGAAGTGAGGAAGGAGTGACCAGGGACTGGCTCTATATAGAACCGGAAGAGACCAAAAACAGATATCCCATTCCCTCGGCATTCAGCGCATATACGAAATATCTGAATATAAAACTGGGCAAGGACAGATATGATTCAGAATAAGGTTTTCGGGGAATAATATGGTACTGAAACAGGAGGTTTAAGAGAGTGAAACTGTTATCAATAGCAATCCCCTGCTATAATTCCGAGGCATACATGGAAAAGTGTGTGGATTCTCTTCTGGCAGGCGGCGAAGACGTGGAAATCATTATTGTGGACGACGGCTCAAAAGACAGGACGGCTGAAATAGCAGACCGATATGCTGCCAGATATCCAACCATCGTGAAGGCGGTACATCAGGAAAACGGAGGACATGGCTCAGCCGTCAATGCGGGCATCCGGAATGCGGAAGGCCTGTATTTCAAGGTGGTTGACAGTGATGACTGGGTGAAGAAGGAAGCCTATCTGCAGGTGATGGATACCCTGAGGGAGCTGGCAGGGGGGGCATGTACACTTGATATGCTGATCTGCAATTTTGTCTATGAGAAGGAAGGGGAGAAGCGGAAAAAGGTAATGCGTTACCGCCATATCTTTCCGGAAGGAAAAATTTTTTCCTGGGAAGACTGCCATCATTTTGCAAAGGGACATTACATTCTGATGCATTCGGTGATTTTCCGCACCAGACTGCTGAGGGAATGCGGCCTGGAGCTGCCGCCCCACACTTTTTACGTGGACAATCTGTATGTGTTTGAGCCTCTGCCCTTTGTAAAGAATATGTACTACCTTGACGTAAATCTGTACCGATACTATATCGGCAGAGGCGACCAGTCTGTAAACGAAGAGGTGATGATCTCCCGGATAGACCAGCAGATCAGGGTAAATAAGCTGATGATTGACTACTTTGTGGACAGGAAGCCGGAGATTGTAAAGAATAAGCGGCTGTATCAGTATATGCGCAATTATCTGGAGATAATTACAACAGTGTCTTCGGTATTGCTGATCAGGTCCAACACGGAGGAGAATCTTGAGAAAAAGGCAGAACTATGGAAATACCTGAAGGGAAAGGACAAGGGGCTGTATATATGGCTGCGGCATGGCATTATGGGAAGCGCCATGAATCTGCCGGGCCGGAGCGGCCGCAGGATTTCTGTGGGAAGCTATAAGATCTGCCAGAAAATTTTTAAATTTAACTGAGAACCTGCAAAAAAGGACTGCCGCCTTGGATGATCATCCAAGGCGGCAGTCCTCTTAATGTGTGGCAATGGAATTTTTATGTGGAAATTCCTTTTTTCATCTTACGCTGCATTCTGGCTGCCAGTATTGCGTCTCTCTTGTACACCAGGGTGTACATTACAGCACCAAGTACGATTCCGGTCACCACATCAAAGGCGGAGTGCTGTTTGATGAACATGGTTGACAGGATAATGGACAGGGCCAGGATGCCGGAAGCAATCCGCAGTCCCTTTTTGTTTTCCAGCGCCGCACTGTGCATGACGGCAAAATGCGCTCCCATGGAATTGTATACATGGATGCTCGGCCAGATATTTGTAGGTGTATCTATACCCCAGAGAAAGGAAACTGCCTGGGTAAAGATATTGTCCCTGGGCATCTGGGCGAGCCGCAGATGATGGCCGTTTGGCCACAGGGTGGATATAATCAGGAAAATGGTCATGCCTGTGAACAAAAATGCACAGGATTTGTAAAATTCCTGTCTGCTCTTAAAGAAGAGAAACACCACTACGGCTGCCACATAGGCAAACCATAAGAAATAGGGTACTACGAATATCTCACAAAACGGAATGTAATCATCTATGGGGACGTGGATGACACTGTAATTGCGCCTGTTCCGGTCCTCCAGCCATGTAAACCATGTGAGATAGATTACCATGTAGACCAGCAGCGGAATACCGTGCCGATATTTTAGATACATGTTTTTTAACGCTTTCATTTTTAACAACCAACCCTTTCATATTCTCCCTGAATCCATAACAGAAACTATTTTACCTCCCGACAATTCTATAGTATAGCTATGTCAAAATAAAATTCAATGCTTTTTGGGACTTCTTAAGTATTCTTTAGAAAATATTAATCAATAGATCATCCGTATGGCGTCCTTTTCACAGGAAACGGAAATACGGCTGCTTCTGCGCGTTACTTCTCCATCGGTGTGGACCCACAGGGGCAGGCTTGTCTCGATGGTAAGCTCCCGGGCTTTGTAGGGTGTAATGCCCCGGAACCTGTAATGTTTTCCACGGAATGCTGTGGGAAGGGCAAATAAGATCAGAAGCTTTGACAGATCCCCCACCGCGCACAGATTCAGAAATCCGTCATGGGAATCCGCATCGGGGGCAAACATAAAGCCGCCTCCTTCAAACCGGTGGAGCATACATGCTGTAAAGAGCATGTTTCCAATGTCCACAGGCGCACTGTTTTCCAGGATCAGCTTCCCGGACACTGCCCTGGCCGCAAACAGCTGCTTTAACGCGATACCCAGGTAGGTCAGCTTGCCAAGTCCCAGACGGTTCATGGTATTTTTAATCCCGGAGTGAAGGGCTTCCTGGCAGACTGCCGCATCAAAGCCGATTCCGCAGCTGACGGAAAATCTGCGGGTTTCTCCGTCCGGATAGGTCAATATGCCAAGATCCATGAGATGGGGTTTTCCGGAATGCAGGATCAGATCCAGGGCCTGGGAGGGATCCCTTGGTATCTTCAGGTCTCTTGCCAGATCATTGCTGGAACCGGTGGGGATATAGCCGAGCGTAACCCGGGAAATGTCTGTAAGCCCCTGCAGGGCTTCGTTTACGGTGCCGTCTCCCCCCAGTATGATAAGTGTCAGGGAATCCGTGGTCCCGGCGCAGATTTCTCCGGCGATGCGCACCGTGTCCCCCGGTTTTTCCGAGAAATAGGGACGGAAGGATACCTGCCGGGCCTCAAGGGCGGGTTTGATCTGCTTATTCCATATGCGCAGGCCTCTGCCGGAACGGGAGGCCGGATTGATGATAATATGATACATGACTGGTCCTCAGCTTTCGTATTTGAATCTGGAAATCGCCTTCTATTGTAACAGCGTACAGGTGTTTCGTAAACCCTGATGTATAAAAATTTACGGTATTCGACAAAAAAGCGGCAACATTCAGGCTTGAGAAAATTTTTTGTTTGCATTCCGACTGTTCTATGATATAATCGAACCATGTGTCCGGGAAAGGCACATAAAACAGGCATTTGTGCAACTTGAGACAGACCGGCCGGAAACGGCAGAGAGCGTTGAGACGGGAAGGAGGATTTGGAAATGTATTCTTTGGACGAAGTGAGAAAAGTGGATCCGGAAACTGCGCAGGCCATCGCGGAGGAGCAGGAGAGGCAAAACAGTCATATTGAATTGATTGCATCTGAGAACTGGGTGAGCAAGGCTGTGATGGCTGCCATGGGAAGCCCCCTGACAAATAAATATGCAGAAGGGTATCCTGGAAAGAGATACTACGGAGGATGCGAATGCGTGGATGTGGTGGAGAATCTTGCCGTCAGCCGCGCAAAGGAACTGTTTGGCTGTGAGTATGCCAATGTGCAGCCGCATTCCGGCGCACAGGCCAACATGGCGGTGCAGTTTGCGGTATGCAGGCCCGGGGACACTATCATGGGAATGAATCTGGACCATGGCGGGCATCTGACCCATGGAAGTCCGGTCAATATGTCCGGAAAGTATTTCCATATCGTTCCCTACGGCGTAAACGACGAGGGCTTTCTCGACTATGACGCAATGAGAAAGACTGCCCTGGAGACAAAGCCGAAGATGATTATTGCAGGGGCATCCGCCTATGCCCGTACCATAGATTTCAGCAGATTCCGGGAAGTGGCGGATGAGGTTGGGGCGGTTCTGATGGTGGATATGGCCCATATTGCGGGTCTGGTGGCTGCAGGGCTTCATCCCAGTCCCATTCCCTATGCGGACGTGACCACCACAACCACGCACAAGACGCTCCGGGGCCCCAGGGGCGGAATGATTCTTTTCGGAAAAGCGGCAAATGATAAATATAATTTCAATAAGGCAATTTTCCCCGGCACACAGGGCGGGCCGCTGATGCATGTCATTGCAGCCAAGGCAGTCTGCTTTAAGGAGGCCCTGGGGGAAGAGTTCAGAGAGTACCAGAGGAATATCGTTGACAATGCCCAGGCTCTCTGCAGAGGGCTTATGGACAGAGGGATAAAGATTGTATCCGGAGGCACAGACAATCATCTGATGCTGGTGGATCTGAGGAACTGCGGCATTACGGGAAAGGCTGCGGAGAAGCTTCTGGATGCGGCTCATATCACCTGTAACAAGAATACCATTCCAAACGATCCCCAGTCGCCCTTTGTGACCAGCGGAATCCGTCTTGGAACCCCTGCCGTCACATCAAGGGGCATGGATGCTGCGGATATGGACCGGATTGCGGAGGCGGTTTCCCTTGTCCTGAAGGGCGGTGAGGAGAAAATTCCGGAGGCATACGGCATTGTCCGGACTCTGACGGAAAAGTATCCCCTGGCAGGATAGGCTGCCTGCAGGGAGCGGAAAATAATAACGGAAGGCACAGATCTGACCGGATAGGAGAATACGATGGCGAATGTAGCAGTGTTGGGATACGGAACCGTGGGCAGCGGCGTTGTGGAAGTGCTCGAACGCAATAAGGAGAGAATACTGGAGAGCGCCGGTGAACGGATAAATGTGAAATATATTCTGGATCTGAGGGATTTTCCCGGTGATCCCTTTGAAGACAGGGTGATACATGATTTCAACAGAATACTGGAAGACAGCGAGATAGAGGTGGTATGTGAAGTCATGGGCGGGACCGGGGCTGCCTATCAGTTCACAAGGCAGGCCCTGGAGGCCGGAAAGAGTGTGTGTACCTCCAATAAGGAACTTGTGGCAAAGCATGGCACAGAGCTTCTGGCGCTTGCGGCCGGGAAGCATTGCAATTATATGTTTGAGGCCAGTGTGGGGGGAGGAATCCCGCTGATCCGGAATATACACAATTCCTATACCGCGGAACGCATCCTGGCAGTGACGGGTATTTTGAACGGCACCACCAATTATATCCTGTCCAGGATGGAGAAGGAGCACGCGGATTATCATGAGGCGCTGAAGCAGGCCCAGGAGCTTGGGTATGCGGAGCGCAATCCGGAGGCGGATGTGGAGGGTCATGACACCTGCCGCAAGGCGGCGATCCTCTCTGCGCTGATGACCGGCCGGGAAGTGGATGCGGAGGAAATATACACGGAGGGCATCAGTGGAATCCAGCAGCAGGATTTTGATTTTGCCTGCGGAAGCGGTATGACCATCAGGCTTCTGGCCGTGAGCCGGATTCTGGAAGACGGCAGGCTGTCCGCGGTGGTTGCGCCCTTTATGGTTCCGAGGGAGCATCCCCTTGCTTCCGTGGGTGACGTGTTTAACGGCGTGCTAATCACAGGCAATATGTTGGGGGATACCCTGTTTTACGGGCGGGGCGCAGGCAAGCTTCCCACTGCCAGTGCGGTGGCTGCAGATGTGATAGACTGTGTGAGGAACAGAGGCAGGTCCGTTATGGCGGGATGGGGCAGCGGAAAGGCTGAAATAGCCGATATTGCGGAGAATGAAAGACATTTTTTTGTCAGAACTTCCGCTGAGGACGCCGAGAGGGTGCGGAAGGCTTTTCAGGGAGAGAAGGAGGGCGCTTCTGAGGGCAGCTTCCTGGACGGGGAATTTGGATTTTTCACACCTGTCATGAAGGAAAAGGATTTTCAGGAAAGGTGCCGGGAACTGGGAGATGCGATTAAGAGCCGGATCCGTCTCATTTAGGATTGCGGTACAGAAAAGAAAGGCTGTGAGGAGTGAAAAATGTCTAAGGTGGTAAAATTTGGCGGAAGCTCTCTGGCAAGCGCGGAGCAGTTTAAAAAGGTGGGGAATATTATTCTCAGCGACAGAGACAGAAGGTATGTGGTTCCCTCTGCTCCGGGAAAGCGGTTTGGCGGCGATACAAAGGTGACGGATATGCTTTATGCCTGTTATGACATGGCGGAGGCCGGCAGGGATTTTGAGAAGGCGCTTTCCAATATAGAGGAGAGATACCGTGAAATCATCGAGGGCCTGGAGCTTTCCGTGAGTCTGGAGGGAGAATTCCAGGCCATCCGGGAAAACTTCAGGAACAGGGCCGGAAGCAATTATGCCGCTTCCAGGGGGGAATACCTCAACGGGATTATTCTGGCCGCCTATCTGGATTTTACATTTATTGATGCGGCGGAAGTGATCTGCTTTGACCAGGAGGGCGTATTTGACCAGGACAGGACCAATAAGCTGCTTGCGCCCAGGCTGGCTGCCTGTGATTATGCGGTGATTCCCGGCTTTTACGGAGCCATGCCGGACGGGACGGTGAAGACCTTTTCCAGGGGCGGATCCGATATAACGGGTTCCATAGTGGCCAGGGCTGCCCAGGCCGATGTATATGAAAACTGGACAGATGTGTCCGGTTTCCTGGTGGCAGACCCTGGAATTATCAAGAATCCCAAAAGGATTGACGTCATTACATACAGGGAACTGAGAGAGCTCTCCTATATGGGGGCGGGCGTGCTGCATGAAGACTCCATCTTTCCGGTGCGTCAGGACAATATCCCCATCAATATCCGCAATACCAATGCGCCGGAGGACAGCGGTACCTGGATTGTGGGGAGCACCTGTCAGAAATCCAAATATGTGATTACCGGGATTGCGGGTAAAAAGGGGTTCTGCTGTGTGAACATCGAGAAGGATCAGATGAACAGCGAGATCGGTTTCGGAAGAAAGGTTCTGGGCGCCTTTGAGGAAAACGGGGTTTCCTTTGAGCATATTCCCTCCGGTATTGACACTCTGACCGTGTTCGTGCACCAGGACGAATTTATGGACAAGGAACAGAAGGTGGCTTCCTGTCTTTACAGGGTGGCAAAACCGGATGCCATTGAGATAGAGGCGGACCTTGCCCTGATTGCCGTGGTGGGACGGGGCATGAAGTCTACCAGGGGGACGGCGGGAAGGATTTTTTCCGCTTTGGCCCATGCCAATGTCAATGTGAAAATGATTGACCAGGGCTCTTCAGAGCTGAATATTATAATCGGGGTGGCAAATGATGATTTTGAGACTGCCATCAAGGCGATTTATGATATTTTTGTGCTCACAAATCTGTAGGCGGATTTCAGGAAATTATACATTTCTGAAGAAACCCTGTCTTAAAAATTGTGGGATTTGTAGAAATATCTGGAAATTTGCGATTCTGTGTTGACAGAGAGATAATTGGGCAATATAATAGTGTCATCATCCTTCATCGATGTACAGAAGATACAAATTGCAAAGGGATAGGATTTATATGCAAAAGAACTGATATACCTGAGGATGAAGTGGAGGAAAGATAAGGAAATGGACGAAAGTTCATTTCCTATTATTTTTTAATAGCTGTAAAACGCAGCTTTTGGAGAGGATATCCATGGATGGCAGAGAAGAGCAGCAGAAAAAGAGAGAAGACAGAAGAAAGAGACGGGTCAGAAGCCAGATTGCAGCGTATTCCCTGACGGGGATCCTGATTCTTGGCCTGGCGGCAGGAATCGTATTTGGGGTAAATTCTCTGTTGGAGGGAAGAAAGAATCTGGAGCAGGAGAGAGAGGAAGAGCAGCAGTCGAAACAGGAGAGTGTAGAGGAGAGCCTTTCCGAAGAGGAGGAGAGTATACCCACTCCGGAACCGGAACCTACCCCGGAGCCGTCCCGGGAACCTACGGCTGAAGAGCGTCTGGACGAGATTGTGGATGCGGGTATCGAGGCAATGCCGCTGGAGGATAAAGTGGCGGGCCTGTTTATCGTGACGCCGGAGTCCATTACCGGGGCGTCTGCCGTGATACAGGCGGGTGAGGGAACACAGCAGGCCCTTGCAGAGAATCCCGTGGGCGGCCTGATCTATTTTGCGCAGAATATCAAATCGGAAGAGCAGCTTAGGACCATGTTGGAAAATACAAGGCAGTATGCGAATTACCCGCTCTTTCTGGCTGTGGACGAGGAAGGGGGAAGCGTTGCCAGGGTGGCTTCCGCAGGCATCGGACCTGAGACGGACTCTGCAGGGGATATCGGAGCCACAGGGGATCCGGCAAACGCCTACAATGCAGGGGTGAACATAGGGAGCACACTGGCCGGGCTGGGATTTAACGTGGATTTTGCCCCGGTGGCTGACCTGGCCAATGTGGAAGGAAGCATTATGGAGGGAAGGGCCTACGGCTCCCAGGCGGAGACGGTTTCCGGATTCGTGGCGTCCATGGTAAAGGGACTGGAGGAGCAGAAGGTGACGGCCTGTCTGAAACACTTCCCCGGAATCGGAAGCACCGGTCAGGACACTCATGAGGGAATGGCATCCACGGAGCGGACGGAAGAGCAGTTCAGGGCCGAAGAGTTTAAGGTATTTCAGGCGGGAATAGATGCGGGGGCAGGCATGGTCATGATCGGCCATATGTCGGCTCCGGGCCTTACCGGGGACAGCGAACCCTGTATTTTTTCAAGGAGGCTGGTGACGGATATTCTCAGGGAAGAAATGGGATTTGAGGGCGTAATCATCACAGACGCCATGAACATGTCCGCTGTTTCGGACTATTACGGCGCGGATGAAGCCGCCATTATGGCGATCCTGGCAGGATGCGACATGCTGCTGATGCCGGAGGACTACGAGAAAGCTTACAACGGTGTTCTCCAGGCGGTTGCGGAGGGCAATATTTCAGAGGAGAGGATCAACGATTCTCTGAGAAGAATATACAGGATAAAATATGCGGATATGATAGAACCGTGAATTTCAGGAGCTGTTCCGTTATGGGAACGGCTCTTTTTTATGCGCAGGCCCGCATATGGAAGTTTGCTGCTGAAGCAGCACGCGGGTTTTGGTTATCCACATTACTTTTTCAATTTGGGGGTGGTAGAATGGCGCAAATTAGAGTAAAATAGAAGGGAATATCATACAGACAGGATATTCGGAGAAGGAGGGACAGCATGAAGCTTTCGGATCTGCTGGAGAAGATAGATTATAAGTGTATACAGGGAACTGTCGATACAGAGGTGTCCGCGGTAATATATGATTCCAGAAAAAGGATAGTGCCGGGATGCCTTTTTATCTGCATTGAAGGTACAAATTTTGACGGACACGGTTATGCTTCCGAGGTTGCGGATAAGGGAGCAGGGGTGCTGCTGGTGTCCCGTCCGGTGGAAGGGGTTTCCGGAAAGAATGTGACTGTCATACAGGTGGAGGATACCAGATATGCCATGGCGTTTATCTCGGCTGTATGGTTCGGACATCCGGCAGAGAAGCTGAAAGTGATCGGTATTACGGGCACCAAGGGAAAGACCACAACTGCCTATCTGGTAAAGTCCATTCTGGAAAATGCGGGATTCAGGGTGGGGCTTGTGGGCACCATAGAGACTGTTATCGGGGAGGAGCATATCCATTCGGACAATACCACTCCGGAATCCTGGCTGCTGCAGGAGACATTTGCCAGGATGGCGGAGGCGGGACTGGACACAGTGGTTATGGAGGTGTCCTCGCAGGCCCTGAAGCTTCACAGAACCCAGGGATTTGTGTTTGACTACGGCATTTTTACCAATCTGGAGCCGGATCATATCGCGCCCGGTGAGCATGCGGATTTTGAGGAATACATGGCCTGCAAGGGGCTTTTGTTCAGGCAGTGCAGGGTGGGTATTGTAAACGGGGATGACATTCACAAAGAGAAGCTTCTGGCGGGGCACACCTGTGAACTGGAGACCTACGGAACAGGGGAAAACTGTATGCTCCGGGCCGGGGATCTGGAGCTTGTGAACAATCCGGGGGAACTGGGAGTGAATTTCCATGTCTTGGGACTGATGGATTTCCATGCGCACATGCCGGCTCCCGGACGGTTCAGTGTGTATAACGCCCTCTGCGCCATTGCCATATGCCGTCATTTTCAGGTGGAAATCCAGGATATCAGGAAGGCATTAAGGGATGTCCACGTAAAAGGCCGGATAGAGAAGGTGAAGATTTCCGATAAGTTTACACTGCTGATAGATTATGCCCATAATGCCATGGCACTGGAAAGTCTTCTGTCCACCCTGAAGGAGTACCGGCCGGGAAGGCTGGTATGTCTGTTCGGATGCGGGGGGAACCGTTCCAGGCAGCGGCGCTTTGAGATGGGGGAGGTCAGCGGCTCCCTGGCTGATTTTACGGTTATCACCTCCGATAATCCCCGTTTTGAGGAGCCTGAGGATATTATGGAAGATATCAAAAAGGGGATGGAGAAAACCAGGGGGCAGTATGTGGAAATCTGCGACAGAAGAGAAGCCATTGCCTATGTGATTTCCCATGCGAAGGAAGGGGATCTGATTGTCCTGGCAGGAAAAGGGCATGAGGACTATCAGGAGATCCGGGGCGTAAAGTATCCCATGGACGAAAGAGTGATCATCCGGGAACTGTTGGACGGAGGTCTTGAACATATATAGACGAGATTCCGGATCAGGTGCCTCACCCTGGGGGCATACAGCAATGGGAGGAAGATCATGAGTGAGCTTTATGCGGACATTATAGTAGATATATCCCACGAAAAACTGGATAAACCTTTTCAATACCGCGTGCCGGAGCAGCTCCGGGGCAGACTGGAGACAGGGATGTGTGTGGAGGTTCCCTTTGGAAACGGAAATAAGCCCGTCATGGGCTACTGCATCGGCATGGGAGACAGCTGCAGGTTTGATCCCGGGAGAATGAAGGACATCGGCAGGATTGTCCAGGGAGGCGTGGGAATCGAGGACAAAATGATCTCACTGGCCGGATGGATCCGGAAAAATTACGGTTCCACCATGATACAGGCCCTGAAAACCGTTCTTCCGGCCAGGCAGTCTGTAAAAAAACTGGAACACAAAATGGTGAGACGGGTCATGGGGAAGGAGGAAATCATTTCCCTGATTGGCGAAAGCCGGAGAAGAAAGCAGGTGGCAAAGGAGAGACTTCTGTTGGAACTGTTGGAGCAGGAGGCCATTCCCTATGAGTGGGTTACAGGCAAGCTGGGGGTATCGGCCCAGACTGTGGGCAGCCTGGAGCGGGCAGGCGTGGTCCGGATTGCCAGGACCCACTCTCTGCGCAATCCTGTCAGGATGCAGGGCGGAGAGGAAAAGGGAAAGGATTTAAGCGACGCGCAGAAGCGGATTGTGAAGGAGGTCATGGATGACTTTGACAGGGGCAGTCCGGATACCTATCTGCTGCACGGGATCACCGGGAGCGGTAAGACAGTTGTATACATGGAGCTTGTCAGTGAAATGATAGCCAGGGGCAGGCAGGCCATTGTGCTGATTCCGGAGATCGCCCTGACCTATCAGACACTGCTCAGGTTTTACGCTAAATTTGGAGACAGGGTCAGCGTCATGAATTCCAGTCTGTCTTCCGGGGAAAAATATGATCAGTGTGAGAGGGCAAAAAACGGGGAGATCGACGTGATCATAGGCCCCCGTTCCGCTCTGTTTACCCCTTTTCCGAATCTGGGAATCATCGTTTTGGATGAAGAACATGAGGGCAGCTACAAGAGTGAATCCACACCAAAATATCATGCCAGGGAAACTGCCATGGAGATAGCCAGAATGCACGGGGCCAGTGTGATGCTGGGTTCTGCCACACCTTCCCTGGAGGCATATTACCGGGCGGAAGTGGGAGAATATAAGCTGTTTGTCCTGAAGGAAAGGCTTACGGGAAGCCTGCCGGAAGTTCATGTGGTGGATTTGAGGAAAGAGCTGAAAGAGGGAAATCATTCTATTTTCAGCAGAAAGCTGCAGGAGCTGCTTACGGACCGTTTCTCGAAAAAGGAGCAGTGCATTCTGTTTCTGAACAGGCGGGGATATGCGGGTTTTGTATCCTGCCGCTCCTGCGGTCATGTGATGAAATGTCCCCACTGTGATGTGTCCCTCTCGGAGCATGGGGGAGGACGGCTGATGTGTCATTACTGCGGCCACAGTGAGCCCGGGCCGGGGATGTGTCCCCGCTGCGGGTCTAAGTATATCAGCGGATTCCGGGCGGGCACCCAGCAGGTGGAGCAGAAACTGGGGCAGATGTTCCCCGGCATGCGTGTGCTGCGGATGGATGCGGATACCACCAGAAACAAGGGCAGCTACCAGAAAATCCTGTCTGCCTTCTCCAACGGGGAGGCGGATGTGCTGATCGGCACGCAGATGATCGTGAAGGGACATGATTTTCCCGGGGTAACCCTGGTAGGCGTGCTGGCGGCGGATATGTCCCTGAATGTGGGGGACTACCGCGCCGGGGAGCGGACCTTCCAGCTTCTCACCCAGGCGGTGGGCAGGGCCGGAAGGGGGGAACTGGCAGGCGAGGCTGTTATACAGACCTATCAGCCGGAACACTATGCCGTGGTGCATGCTGCAAGCCAGAATTACGAAGGTTTTTACGGGGAGGAGATCATCTATCGCGAAATGGTTGGATATCCCCCTGTGTCCCATCTGTTGGCAGTACAGGTTTTTGCAGGCTCTGAGGAGAGGGGAGCATCCCTTGCAGAAAATCTGGCCCGGGCAGTGAGAAGTCATTCCGGCATATCGGAAGAAAAAAAGGAGAAAAAAGCGGACTGGGCAGCGCAGGCGGATTCCCCTTCGATTCAGGTTATGGGGCCTGCTCCGGCTTCCATTGGCAGAATTAATGATATTTTTAGATTTGTATTCTATGTGAAAAGTCCAAAGTATGGTAAACTGATACAGATAAAGGATATGCTGGAGGAAGGAATGCGCAGACAGCCCCCGGGAGCGGATGTGACGGTGCAGTTCGATTTTAACCCCATACATATCATGTAAGACAGGAGGTACGGAGGAAAAATCTCAAAGTACCCGGTACTATAAATATAAGAAAGGATAAGAAAATGGCAATCAGGAATATACGGGAAATTGGAGAAGATGTTCTGACGAAAAAATGCAGGATGGTGACGGAGATGACACCGCGCATAAAGGAACTTATTGAGGATATGCTGGACACCATGTATGAGGCCAATGGTGTGGGCCTGGCAGCGCCACAGGTGGGGGTTCTCAAGAGGATTGTGGTCATTGACACCACGGGGGAGGACCCATATATTCTCATTAATCCGAGAATCGTGGAGACCAGCGGGGAGCAGACAGGACAGGAGGCGTGCCTGAGCGTGCCGGGGAAGACAGGACAGGTTACCCGTCCGGCCTATGTCAAGGCCGTGGCGCTTGATGTCAATATGAAGGAATTTGAACTGGAGGGCACTGAGCTTCTTGCCCGGGCGATCTGTCATGAAATTGACCACCTGGACGGACAGCTCTATGTGGACAGGGTGGAGGGACCGCTTCAGGATGCCGTAATTGAGGAAGAAGGGTGAGAAGAATATGAAGATTGTATTTATGGGGACTCCCGAGTATGCCAGGGCGGCTCTGGAGGCCCTGCTTGAGGCCGGACATGAAATTCTGGCAGTGGTGACGCAGCCGGACAAATCCAGGGGGAGGAGCAGGACCCTGGTGCCTCCGCCGGTAAAAGTCTGCGCCGAAAGTCACGGGATCCATGTTCTGCAGCCCCGCCGTATCAGGAAACCGGAGGCGGTGGCGGAATTGCGGCAGTATCCCGCGGAGGTCTATGTGGTGGCGGCCTTCGGACAGATTCTGTCTCAGGAAATACTGGATATTCCCGCCCTTGGCTGCCTGAATATCCATGCTTCCCTGCTGCCGGGATACAGGGGGGCCTCTCCCATACAGCATGCCATACTGGAGGGGGAGGAGAAGACGGGAATCACCATTATGCAGATGGATGCCGGGATAGACACGGGAGACATGCTGTATAAACGGGAGACGGAAATTCTGCCTGAGGATACCTACCAGACCCTGCATGACAGGCTGGCGGTTCTGGGAGGGGAGGCCATTACGGAGGCCCTGGCCCTTCTGGAGCAGGGAAAACTGGCTCCCTGTAAACAGGAGGAAGAGCTGAGCAGCTATGCGCCGCTGATCGACAAGGAGATGGGAAAGCTGGATTTTTCCCAGGATGCCCTGGCTCTGGACCGCAGAATAAGGGCCATGACGCCCTGGCCCAGTGCCTATACCGATTATCGGGGAAAACAGTTAAAGATCTGGCGTGGGGAACCTGTCTTTACAGTGAATACTTTTGGACGGATTCCCGGAGAGATTCTGCAGACGGACAAAGATTTCCTGACGGTTGCTGCCGGGAAGGGCGCACTGCGCATTTATGAGCTTCAGCTGGAAGGAAAGAAGAGAATGACTGCCCATGATTTTCTGTTGGGTGTGAGGATGCAGCCGGGAGAAGTTCTCGGAACATCCGGAAAGGAGTGACGAAATGCCTTTTTATTACTGGGATCCTACTTATATGCTTGTTTTGATCGGTATGGTGCTCTGTCTGGGCGCCAGCGCCATGGTGAACAGCGCCATGGGAAAATACAGCAGGGTGCGCAACAGAAGCGGGATAACCGGGGCGGAAGCTGCCAGGCGCATTCTGAATAACGAGGGACTTTACAATGTGCAGATCGAATGCCTGAAGTCCGGCAGCGGAGACCATTATGATCCCCGTACCAACACTGTGCGGCTTTCCTATGACAATTACAACCAGGCCTCCGTGACTGCGGTGGGGGTTGCCGCCCACGAATGCGGGCATGCAATCCAGCATGCCAAAGGATATGCGCCCCTGAACATCAGGTCAGCCCTTGTGCCCGTGGCGAATATCGGCAGCAGCCTGGGGCTGCCCATCATTATTCTTGGGGTAATTCTGAGCTGGAACCAGGTGCTGATCCGGGTCGGAATATGGGCTTTTGCCCTGGCAGTATTGTTTCAGCTTGTGACGCTGCCGGTGGAATTCAACGCTTCCGCCAGGGCGGTGGCGAGAATAGACCAGTACGGCCTGCTCACCACGGAGGAGGCAAAAGGATGTAAAAAGGTGCTGACTGCCGCAGCCATGACCTATGTGGCTGCAGCCGCCTCTTCCATTCTGCAGCTTTTGCGTCTTGTTCTTCTGTTCGGAGGGAACCGGAGCAGGGATGACTGAGTCCGGCATTTGTGAAAGCCTGGGTACAGGCGGATGGGAGTTGGAATGAATACCAGGGAAATTGTTCTGGATACCCTGCTTACCCTGGAGAAGGAAGGCGGGTATTCCAACAGGCTGGTGAAGGCCGTGCTGGACAAATATGATTATCTCCAGGTCAGGGATAAGGCTTTTATCAAGCGGCTGACGGAAGGCACTCTGGAGCGGCAGATTGAACTGGATTATTATCTGGACTGTTATTCCAGTCTGCCCGCAGGGAAGATGAAGCCGCTGATACGGTGTCTCATGCGGATGAGCGTGTACCAGATCCTCTATATGGATTCGGTTCCTGACAGTGCCGTGTGCAATGAAGCCTGCAGGCTGGCGGCCAGGAGGAAATTCGGGAATCTCAAGGGCTTTGTGAACGGTGTGCTCCGGAGGATATCCGGTGAGAAGAAGGCGCTGCCCCTTCCGGATAAGGAGGGGGATCCCGTAAAATACCTTTCCGTGAAATATTCCATGCCGGAGTGGCTTGTGGAGCTGTGGACGGATGAATATGGCAGGGATATCACGGTAACACTTTTAGAGGGACTGATGGACATCCATCCCGTTTCCCTGAGGTTTTCCACGTCTCTGTCAGCACAGGAGAGGGAAAATCACTGCAGGGCGATGAGGGAAAAGGGAATGGAGATGACGCAGAGTCCCTATTTGCCGTATGTGTACCTGATGGGGGGACATATGGAAAATCCGGGAGCCCTTGGGGTATTCGCGGAGGGAATGTGTACGGTGCAGGATGTGAGCTCGGCGCTGGCGGTGGAGGCCGCAGGCATAAGGGAGGGGGATTTTGTTGTGGATGTCTGCGCCGCGCCCGGCGGAAAGAGCATTCTGGCCGCGGAGAAAACCGGAAGAGGCAGGGTGCTTGCAAGGGATATCTCGGAGGAGAAGACAGCCCTGATCACAGAGAACACAGAACGAATGAAGGTGGAAAATATAGAGGTTCAGGTCTATGACGCAGTTCTCAGGGACGGGGAACTGACCGGGAAGGCGGATGTGGTTCTTCTGGACGTGCCCTGTTCGGGCCTGGGGGTCATAGGGAAAAAGCGCGATATAAAATACCGTGTATCAGAGGAAAATCTGCCCGGTCTCGAAGCTCTGCAGAGACAGATCGCCGCGGCTTCCGCGGAATATGTGAGACCGGGGGGCACTCTTCTGTACAGTACATGTACGATACGCCGGGAGGAAAACGAAGCCATGGTTATGTATATTGCCAGGGAGCTGGGTTTTCGGCCCGTATCCCTGGAGGGGGTACTTCCGGGGGAAATTCTGGCGCGGAAAAAGGAGCTTGAAAAGGATCTGAAAAAAGCGGGAAAAGGCCCGGACGGGCTTACGGAAGAGGAGCGGGAGGCCTGCGTACAGCTGCTGCCCGGATATATGGAGTCCGACGGATTTTTTATGGCCCGGTTCCGCAGGCCTTAGCATTTTCAGGGAGAAGTCCGGTGGGAGGAGAAAAGGTCCGGGGATTCGGGGACCGCAGATGGAATGGGAAAAGGATGGATATGGAGAAAAAGGATATAAAATCCATGACGCTGCCACAGCTGAAAGAGGAAGTATGCTCCAGGGGGGAAAAGGCATTCCGGGCAGAGCAGCTGTATCACTGGATGCATGTAAAGCTGGCCAGGGGATTTGACGAAATGACAAATCTTCCGGCAGGGTTCCGGGAGAAATGTAAGGAGGAATATTTCTATGCCTCCCTGTGTCAGGTGAGCGTTCAGGAGTCAAAGATCGACGGAACCAGGAAATTTCTGTTTGAGCTGTGGGACGGCAATGTGGTGGAGAGCGTATGGATGAAGTACAGACATGGCAACAGTGTATGCATTTCCTCCCAGGTGGGATGCAGGATGGGCTGCCGTTTCTGCGCATCCACCCTGGATGGACTGGAGCGAAACCTTCTGCCGTCCGAGATGCTGGAACAGGTTTATGCCATCACGCTTCTCACAGGGGAGCGTGTGAGCAATGTGGTGGTGATGGGAACGGGGGAACCCCTGGACAATTATGAAAATCTGGTTGTCTTCCTCCGGATGCTTACAGACGAAAAGGGACTTCATATCAGCCAGAGGAATGTGACTGTATCCACATGCGGTCTGGTGCCGGAAATGAAGCGTCTGGCGGAGGAGAAACTTCAGATTACGCTGGCGCTGTCACTTCATGCGGCCACGGATGAAAAGCGCCGCCGTATGATGCCAGTGGCAAACAGGTATTCCATCAGGGAGCTGATGGAGGCCTGCAGATATTACTTCCAGAGCACAGGCAGGCGGATCACCTTTGAATACAGCTTGGCAGGGGGCGTGAACGATACCGGGGAGGATGCCATGCAGCTGGTTCGTCTTGCAAAACCTCTGAACTGCCATGTGAATCTGATTCCCGTAAATCCGGTGAAGGAGTGTGATTTTGTGCGCACAGAAGCCCCGCAGATAAGGGCTTTTCAAAATATACTTGAAAAAAATGAAATAAATGGTACTATTAGAAGGGAAATGGGCAGGGATATTGACGGTGCATGCGGGCAGCTTCGGCGCAGGCATATGTCGGGCCTGCAGGACATTGGAGGAAATGAAGCGTGTTGAAAACGTTTTCCGTGACAAATATAGGCAGAAAGAGAAGAATGAACCAGGATTATGTGTATTCGTCTGAGCAGCCGGTGGGCCGGCTGCCCAATCTGTTTGTGGTGGCAGACGGCATGGGCGGTCACAATGCAGGGGATTATGCGTCGCGAACTGCGGTGGAGACTATCGTGGAAAAAATTGCGGATTCGCCGGAGAGCGATCCCCTGCGCATTTTTGAGCATGCCATCCAGGCGGCAAATACCAGAATAAGAGAACTGGCAGCTGCGGCGCGGGAGCTGGAGGGAATGGGGACTACGGTGGTGGCCGCATGCGTCGGGGAAGGCGTTCTTTATGTTGCAAATGTTGGGGACAGCAGGCTGTATGTTGTGAACCGTTCCGGAATACGACAGATTACAAGGGATCACTCCTGGGTGGAGGAAATGGTCAGAAGAGGAGGCCTTGGAAGGGCTGAGGCCAGAAATCATCCGGATAAGAATATTATTACACGGGCAGTGGGAGCGGAAGATACGGTAAAGGCGGATTTCTTTTCGGTGCCCATTGAGAAAGAGGATGAGATACTGATGTGTACGGACGGACTGACCAATATGCTGGAGGATGAGCAGATCCGTATGATACTGGGCGGGGGCCGTGATATTGTGGAAAAAGCGCAGGAACTTGTCAATGCTGCCAACGAGAATGGCGGCAGGGACAATA
Organism: uncultured Lachnospiraceae bacterium; assembly: GCA_947367855.1. Classification (GTDB taxonomy): domain Bacteria; phylum Bacillota; class Clostridia; order Lachnospirales; family Lachnospiraceae; genus Acetatifactor. The sequence continues at coordinate 118,350 of CANBFE010000005.1, forward strand.
TCAGCGTGATTTTGATAGAGGGTTAGTGTGAAATCTTCACACGGGAGAATGCCATGGAAGGCAGGCATTCTTCATCCGGATTGAGGTCAGTGTGAGAATGGAGAGCATATATGGTTAAGATAGGAATGATGATTGGTGACCGTTATGAGGTACTTGAAAAAATCGGCACCGGAGGCATGTCGGATGTATATAAGGCAAAGTGCCATAAGCTGAACCGTTTTGTGGCTATAAAGGTTCTGAAGCAGGAATTCAGTGAAAATGCAAACTTTGTGTCGAAATTCCGCACAGAGGCCCAGGCAGCAGCAGGGCTTATGCATCCCAATATCGTAAATGTATACGATGTAGGGGAGGAAGACGGCATTTATTATATTGTAATGGAACTTGTGGAGGGAATCACCCTCAAAAAATATATTGAAAAAAAGGCCAGGCTGTCATTTAAGGAGGCAGTCAGCATTGCGATACAGGTGAGCATGGGCATAGAGGCGGCCCACAACAATCATATCATTCACAGGGATATCAAACCCCAGAATATTATTATTTCCAAGGACGGCAAGGTAAAGGTGACGGATTTCGGCATCGCCAAGGCCGCTACCAGCAATACCATCACATCCAATGTGATGGGTTCCGTGCATTATACCTCCCCGGAACAGGCCAGGGGCGGCTACAGCGATGAGAAAAGCGATATCTACTCTCTGGGAATCACTATCTTTGAAATGCTTACAGGAAGGGTTCCCTTTAACGGAGAGACCACAGTGGCAATTGCCATTAAGCATATTCAGGAGGAACTTCCCTCTCCCAAGGAATTTGTGCCTGAAATTCCAAACAGTGTGGAGGGAATTGTAATAAAATGCTGTCAGAAATCCCCTGACCGCAGATACCAGAGCATGCAGGAGCTGATAGGAGACCTGAAGCAGTCCCTGATGAACCCTGACGACGATTTTGTAGTGCAGAATGACCCTGACATGCAGGCGGGCACCCGTATGATTACGGACAGCGACAGGGAGCAGATCAAGCGAAGAGCCGTTTATCAGGAAAACCATTATCATAATTACGATGAGCGGGAGGAACCCATGCGGATGCGCTCTGATTCGGAGCCTGTGTATGAGAGTGAGCCTGACGAAGAAGACGAGGAGGATGACTACGATTACAATCCCAGAATGGAGAAGGTAACCACTGCCCTTGCCCTGATAGGCGGAGTGGTCTTCTGCGTGGTTGCGGTAATTCTTGCCATAAAGGTATTCGGGGGCAGAAGCGATGCCAATGAGGAGCCGGACAGCCCGATTATCACGGAGCAGCCCTCTGAGAGTCCTTCCTCAGCCGAGGAGATCCCCTATGTAAAGATGCCCCAGGTAAAAGGAAAAAGTGTGGAGGAGGCCAGAAATGCGCTGACGGACCTGGGGATAAAGTCCGAGGTAACTTATGAGGAGTCGGATACCATTGAGGCCGGTGAGGTAATCAGCGCGGATGTGGAGGAAGGAACGGAGATCAGAGTTGGAACAACGGTAAAGCTGACTGCCAGCGCAGGGCCCCAGGGAATTCCAGTGCCATCGGTGACAGGCATTTCCTATGACGAGGCGAATGCCCGCCTTACACAGCTTGGATTTGCCGTAACCAGAGTGGAGGGATATTCCGACGAAGTGGAGGAGGGCATTGTCATGTCGCAGGTGCCCTCGGCGGATACTGAGGTTGCAAAGGGCACCAATATCACCGTGACGGTGAGTCTGGGAAAGGAGAAGATCTGGGTACCGAAACTTCTGGGACTTTCCGAGGAGGAAGGCATTTTTACGGCCGTGGAGGCAGGACTGAAAGTCGGGGAGGAGATCGCCTATGTATACAGCAGCGAGTATCCGGAGGGAAAGATCTGCTATCAGAGTTATTCCAACGGTTCCTATGTGGATCCGGGGACTGTTCTGGATATCAAGGTGAGCAAGGGACCTGAGGCGGACACTTACCGCTGCAATGCCATTATTACGGAGCCTACAGCGGAGGAGGCGCCGGATTACGAAGCCGGAACAGAGGTTACCGTCAGGCTGGTCACAGATGACGGGGATGTGCTTCTGGAAACCAGAATATCCAATTTTCCCCAGGCGGCCAATTACTATGGCCTGACATGTTCCGGCGGCACCATTACAATGACTTATTCCGTCACCACGGAGGGAACCACCACTACTGACCCTGAAACGGGAGAGACCATCACAACGCCCGGGGAAACTTATGAGAACTCCTTTACCAGAAGAATTGAGTTTACTCTGGAGTAGGATGGGGATTATGCAGGGAAGGATAATCAAGGGAATCGGCGGTTTTTATTATGTACACTGCCCGGAGGCGGGGCAGGGCGGAGACCGGGACGGCGCGGTCTACGAATGCCGGGCAAAGGGCATTTTCCGAAAGGATAATCTTTGTCCCCTGGTGGGGGATGAAGTGGAGATCGATGTTCTGGACAGTGAAAAGAAGCTTGGCAATATCAGTCGTCTGCTGCCCAGACACAGCCGGCTGATACGTCCCGCTGTGGCCAATGCGGACCAGGCGCTTGTGATTTTTTCCGCAGTTAAGCCAAGGCCCAATTTCAATCTGTTGGACAGATTTCTGATAATGATGGGACAGCAGAATCTGCCCTGTATTATCTGTTTTAACAAAGTGGACATTGACGAAGAACAGACCTGGACAGAGTATGGGAAGGTTTATGGGGCATGCATGTATCCGACACTGGGAGTCAGTGCCAAAACCGGCCAGGGCATGGAGGAACTGGAGAAGATGCTGGCGGGCAGGGTCACCACAGTGGCCGGGCCCAGCGGGGTGGGGAAATCCTCCGTGATCAACTGCCTGCAGTCGGATATCGTTATGGAGACGGGGGATATCAGTACAAAAATTGAGAGGGGAAAACATACCACCAGGCACTCGGAGCTGATAGCCCTGGGGAAGGATACCTATATTATGGATACGCCCGGATTCAGTTCCCTGGGATTGTTTGAGCTTCAGAAAGGGGAACTGGCTTCCTTTTACCCGGAGTTTTCGGAGTGGGAAGAAAACTGCAGGTTTGTCGGCTGCGCCCATGTGGGGGAGCGCCTTTGCGGGGTAAAGGATGCGGTGGAAGAGGGAAAGATCAGTAGAATGCGGTATGAGAATTACTGCCTCCTGTATCAGGAACTGGACCACATGCAGTCCAGGAGAGGAGGCAGAAATCCCAACGCTGCCAGGGGGAGCAGGAAAAAAACGTAATAGGAGGAAAAGACAGAAATGAAATTAGGAATCGTCGGTTTACCGAATGTAGGAAAAAGTACATTATTTAACTCATTGACCAAGGCGGGCGCGGAATCCGCCAATTATCCCTTCTGTACCATTGACCCCAACATAGGGATTGTAACCGTGCCTGACGAGAGGCTGAAACTTCTGGGGGACATGTACCGGTCCAAAAAGGTGACTCCTGCAGTAATCGAATTTGTGGACATTGCAGGACTGGTGAAGGGGGCTTCCAAAGGAGAGGGCCTGGGGAATCAGTTTTTGAGCAATATCCGGGAAGTGGATGCCATCGTCCATGTGGTAAGATGCTTTGAAGATTCAAATGTAGTCCATGTGGACGGCAGCGTGGACCCTCTGCGGGATATTGAGACCATCAACCTGGAATTAATCTTTTCTGATCTGGAGGTACTGGAAAGGCGGATATCGAAGGTTGCCAAGACTGCCAGAATGGACAAGACAGCTGCCAGGGAGCTTGGACTGTTGGAGCAGATCAAGGCGCATCTGGAGGCAGGAAAACCCGCCAAGACCATGGAAGTCAGTGATGAGGAGGATTTGGCTCTGCTCCACTCCTGTAATTTGCTCACCGGAAAACCCGTTATTTATGCCGCCAATGTGGCAGAGGAGGATTTGTCGGATGACGGCGGGTCAAATTCCGGGGTGGCGGAAGTAAGGAAATTTGCAGAAGAGGAGCACAGTGAGGTGTTCGTCATATGCGCCCAGATTGAGCAGGAGATCTCCGAACTGGACGAGGAGGAAAAGGCAATGTTTCTGGAGGAGCTTGGACTGGCGGAATCCGGTCTGGAGAAGCTGGTGAAGGCAAGCTACCATCTTCTGGGACTTATGAGTTTTCTGACTGCCGGAGAGGACGAAACCCGGGCATGGACGATCAGGATCGGAACCAAGGCGCCCCAGGCGGCAGGAAAGATTCATTCCGACTTCGAGAGGGGCTTTATTAAGGCTGAAGTGGTGAACTACCGTGATCTTCTGGAGCAGGGCTCCCTGGCTGCCGCCCGCGAGAAAGGTCTGGTTGGCATTGAGGGAAAGGATTATGTGGTAAAAGACGGCGATGTGATCCTCTTCAGGTTTAATGTGTGAGGTGTTCTATGAATATTGGCGATATTGCATTTCCAAATCTTGGAATCTATCTGAAGGATGTGCCAAGGAGTTTTTCTGTATTCGGTTTTGAGATTGCGTTCTATGGGCTGCTCATCGGAGCCGGTGTGCTGGCAGGCATTATGATGGCAGCCCATATGGCCAAAGTGACGGGGCAGAATCCGGAGGAGTACTGGGATTTTGCCATTTATGCAGTCATTTTTTCAATTATAGGCGCCAGGATCTATTATGTGATTTTTGCCTGGGACTTTTATAAAAACGACCTGCTTGGTATTTTCAGACTGCGTAATGGGGGACTGGCCATATACGGAGGTGTTATTGCTGCGTTTATCACCCTGTTTGTGTACTGCAGAATCAGGAAGCGGAATCCTCTGCTCATGGGGGACAACTGCATGCCCGGACTGATTCTTGGCCAGGCCATTGGACGATGGGGAAATTTTATGAACAGGGAGGTGTTCGGGGAGTACTATAACGGACTTTTTTCCATGCAGCTTCCGGTTGAGGCCGTCCGGTCCAGGGACATATCGGAGAATATAGCCGCCCATATTCCCCAGGGGGCCAACTATATCAATGTTCATCCCACTTTTCTCTATGAGAGTGTGTGGAATCTGCTGGTTTTTGCCGCACTGCTTTGTTTCCGGAAGCATAAGAAATTCCACGGGGAGCTGTGTCTCCTTTACTTTGGGGGATACGGCCTGGGCAGGTTTCTCATTGAGGGGATCAGGACTGACACACTATTTATTCCGGGTACGGAAATTCCTGTTTCCCAGGTACTGGCGCTTCTGATGGTGGTATTTTCCGTGACAGTGGATGTTGTAGTCAGAATAAAAGGGCAGGGTAGTCCGGAAAAAAAATAAAAATTTTTTCGACATTTTTTACAACTGTATATTGTGTTGACAATATTGAGATATACTATATCTTGTGCTTTTAAGAAAAAAGCGTTGCGCAGATTTTTTGCGTGACGCTTTTTTTACATAAACCGTACATATTTTTGGCTTGTAAAATATCCTAATCTATATTAAAATCTATTAACAAGTGGGATGGATGTGGCATCAAATACCAAGAAGTGGGATAAAAACCCAAAACCACTTACGATGGGCGGTGATTGCTTTTGTTTATGGGCAGATACAATCATACAATTGACCCCAAAGGCAGGTTGAGCATTCCTTCCAAATACCGGGAGATTCTTGGAGAAGAATTTGTGGTTTCGAAAGGAATGGACGGCTGCTTATTTGTGTATGCCAATGAAGAATGGAAAGTCTTCGAAGCAAAGCTGGCATCACTGCCACTGATTAACCAGGAAGCAAGACAGTTTGCAAGATTTTTTCTGTCAGGCGCCCAGTATGTAACCGTGGACAAGCAGGGACGGATTCTGATGCCCCAGGACCTGAGGGAATTTGCAGGTCTGGAAAAAGATGTGGTTCTGGCCGGTATGGGGAGCCGCATCGAGGTATGGAGTCTCGATAACTGGAACAGAAATAACAGTCAGATAGATATCAATGCGATATCCCAGGGAATGGCGGATCTGGGAATGACGATTTAGGAAGAGGTGCCGCAGAAGATGGAAGAAAAACGGGAAGAGAAACAGGTGATAGAATTCAGCCATTGCTCCGTGCTTCTGGAGGAAACCATCCGACAGCTCCGGATAAAGCCGGACGGGATTTATGTGGACGGAACCCTGGGCGGGGGCGGACATGCCTTTGAGGTGTGCAGGAGGCTGGAGGGCGGACATTTTTACGGAATCGACCAGGACGGGGAGGCTGTCCGGGCAGCCGGGGAAAGACTTGCCCCCTTTGGAGACAGAATTACCATTCTCCATGACAATTACTGCAGCCTGAAAGCAAGACTGTATGGGGAAGGTGTTGAGAAGGTGGACGGCATTCTGCTTGACCTTGGAGTCTCCTCCTATCAGTTTGACAATGGGGAGAGGGGGTTTTCCTACCGCTTTGAAGCCCCTCTTGACATGAGGATGGACCGGAGGCAGAAACTGACTGCAAAGGACATTGTAAACGGGTATCCGGAGAATGAACTGTATTATCTGATCAGGGATTACGGGGAGGAGAGGTTTGCAAAGAATATCGCAAAGCACATAGCGGAAGCCAGGGGCAGGAAAACCATCGAAACCACTTTTGAGCTGAATGAGATCATCAGGGCTGCCATTCCTGCCAAAATGCGGCGGGACGGTCATCCGTCCAAGAGAACCTATCAGGCGCTCCGTATCGAATGTAACCGGGAGCTTGAGGTGCTTAAAAATTCCCTGGACGATTTCATTGACATGCTGAATCCGGGTGGAAGATTATGTGTCATTACCTTTCATTCCCTGGAGGACCGCATTGTAAAAAATATTTTCAAAAAAAACGAGTCTCCCTGTACCTGCCCGCCTGAATTTCCGGTGTGTGTGTGCGGAAAGAGCCCGAAAGGTACCATAGTGACCCGAAAGCCCATACTTCCGGGAGAGAAGGAACTTGAGACAAACAGCCGCGCCAGAAGCGCAAAGCTGAGAGTTTTTGAGAGAAGCTGAAGTTTAAAATTTGTAAGGAAAGCAGGGATCAGAATGGGGCAGAACAGAATGCGAAACAGACAACCTTCCAAAGATGACAGGGGAATGAACAGGAGAAATACCGACACCTATCTGTACGGCAATACGGTACGTAAGATCGAACCCCGTTGGGAGGAGCCGGAAGAGATCCCGAAAAAACACCATAATTCCAAAGAGCTGCCGAAGGGAAACCGTCATTACGGGGTGCGCAAGAACCGCGATAAGGCCCGCTATATGAATGCGGGTTATGTAATGTTCCTGGCGGCGGCCCTCTGCGCGGCAGCCTTTATTCTGGTCAACTATGTCCAGCTTCAGGCGGAGCTTACCAATGTGACGAAGACTGTGGCGTCCAAGCAGAGTGAGCTGAACAGTCTGAAAGTTGCCAATGATGAGGAATACAACCGCATTATCAGCAGCATTGACCTGGAGGAGATCAAACGGATTGCCATAACGGAGCTTGGAATGGTCTATGCCCAGGAGGGACAGATCATAGAATATGCAAATGAGAGCGCCGATTATATGCGGCAGGTGTCAGGGAAGGAATGACAAAGGTGAAGAGGAAGATTCATAAAGCGCGCAGAACAGGGAAGGCGGAAAGGTCGGACAGATTTACCATTAAAATGCAGAAGAAGCTGGTGGTGCTGTATGCGTTGGTTCTCCTGGCCTTTGTGGTACTGTGCGGACGGCTTATATGGATTACCAGAAATAATGAGACGGATTACCAGAAACAGGTTCTGTCCCAACAGAGATATTCCTCCACTGTGATTCCCTACCGCCGGGGCAATATTGTGGATGCAAAGGGGACAAGGCTTGCCACCAGCGAAAAGGTGTACAATCTGGTCATTGATGCGAAGGTGATGAACACACAGGTGAAGGGCAAGACAGAATATCTGGAGCCCACCCTGCAGGCCCTGGGAGAATATTTTGACCTTGATATGGCGGCAGTCAGGGAGCATGTCACCACCAACCCAACGTCGTCCTGGTATGTGCCCCTGAAGCGCCTTACCTATGAAGAGATCAGCGGATTTAAGGAGGCTCAGGAGGCGGAAGGGTCCAAGATAAGGGGAGTCTGGTTCGAGGAGGAGTACAAAAGGATATATCCCTATGATTCCCTGGCATGTGACGTGATCGGCTTTACCAGTACGGATAACCAGGGAAGCTATGGACTGGAAGAATACTACAATGACCTGTTAAACGGTATCAACGGCAGGGAATACGGCTATCTCAACGATGATCTGGCGCTGGAGCGCACGGTGAAGCCTGCGGTGGACGGTTATGATATCCACTGCACCATTGATGCCAATCTGCAGATGATTGTGGAAAAGAACCTGAAAAAGTTCAATGAGGAAAACAAGGACAAGGTTCATCCCGGAAACGGCGCGGAAAATGTGGGATGCATCATGATGAGGGTAAATACCGGAGAGATTCTTGCCATGGCGAGCTATCCGGACTATAATCTGAACGATACGCGCAATATCCAGGCAATGATCGGATCCAGAAAGGTGGAGCAGATCACAAATGCCAACGGCTATTTTGAGATCAAAAAGACAGCAGAGTATCTGAATGAAGAGAATATAGCCGCCTTGAATGATGAACAGCTCTACGTGAATCTGAATTATCTGTGGAAGAACTTCTGCATTACAGATACCTATGAACCGGGCTCCACGGCAAAGCCCTTTACGGTGGCGGCAGCTCTGGAGCAGGGGGCGGTTTCCCCCGGAATAAATCTGGAATGCACAGGGATGCTGCATATCGGCGATTATGACATAAAATGCCATGCCGGCGCCTGCGGAACGCTGAGTCTGGAACAGGCCGTGGCTAAATCCTGTAATGTGAGCATGATGAAGATCGCCCAGGCCCTGGGGGTACAGGACTTCTGTAAGTTCCAGCAGATCTTCAATTTCGGCTTAAAGACCAATATTGACCTGGCTGGCGAGGCCAGAACGGCAAGTCTGATCTACAGTCCGGAGAACATGGGACCCACGGACCTGGCTACCAACAGCTTTGGCCAGAACTTTAATGTGACCATGATAGAGATGATTACGGGTTTCTGTTCCCTGATTAACGGGGGATATTACTATGAACCCCATGTGGTGAATAAGATCACCAATGCCAGCGGGGCTACCGTGAAGAACATAGAGCCGAGAATTCTGAAACAGACAGTGTCTGATTCCACATCCGCGCTGATCAGACAGTACTGCAGGGCAGTGGTGGATTACGGAACCGGCAAGACGGCAAGGCCTCCGGGCTATACCCTGGGAGGGAAGACCGGAACTGCGGAGACCATTGACCCGCTTACCAATAAGCGTTCGAAGGAGGAATATGTGGTGTCCTTTATCGGGTGTGTTCCGGCCGAAGACCCGGAGATTGCCATTTATGTGGTGGTGGACAGGGTCAATGCGGCAAAGCAGGACAATGCCAGGTTTGCCACCGGAATCTGCAGGGACATTCTTATGGAAGCCCTGCCTTATCTGAATATTTTTATGACGGAACCTCTTACACAGGAGGAAATCGACGAACTGGACGCCCTGGAAAGGGAGATTACAAACCAGTATACACAGACTCCGGAGGAAGGGGAACAGGGAGAACCCCAGGAGGGGGAGAACGGCGACTCAGAGGAGGGCGAACCGGGCAGTTCCGGGGAGGGTGAACCTCAGGGAGAGGGACCGGATGATTCGCCGAGTGCGCCCTGGATGGATTATCCTTTGGATGAAGAGACCGGATACCGAAAAGGGCCGGACGGGCGCCTGTATGACGCCGAGACAGGCGTGCCTGTTGAGGGAGGGGAATCCGTACCCAATCCGGATATTCCGGTGAATCCCAATCTGGGAAACACGGATCCGGGAAACGGAGATCCCAGGTGACAGAAAGTGTTCATATCCTTGCAAAAAGGGGAATACAGTATATCAATACCTTTTTTATGAGGCCTGAATGCTTTCGGATAACAATAAAATAGTTCACAGGAAGAAAATCCTGGCCAGTTTTCTGATCTGTACCGGCCTGTTTGTATTTCTGTTCGGACGCCTGGTATATTTATGTGTCTGGCGGGCGGATTATTATGCAGGGCTGGCTACGGATCTGCATGAGAGGGAACGCAGCATCAAGGCGGCCAGAGGGCGTATTCTTGACTGTAACGGAAAGGTGCTGGCGGACAACAGAACGGTCTGTACCGTATCCGTAATCTATAACCAGATAAAAGAGCCCGAGAAAGTCATTGAGATTCTCAGCAGGGAACTGGAGCTTACGGAAGAGTATGTGAGAAAACGGGTAGAGAAGTATTCCTCCATGGAGCGGGTGAAGAGCAATGTGGATAAGGAAGTGGGGGACCGTATCCGGGAATACGATCTTGCAGGGGTAAAGGTGGATGAGGACTATAAACGTTACTATCCTTATGACGAACTGGGCAGCAAGGTGCTTGGATTTACAGGGGGCGATAACCAGGGAATCATCGGTCTGGAGGTGGTCTATGACGAATACCTTCAGGGGCAGCCGGGGAAAATTCTGACGGTGACGGATGCCAAGGGCATCGAGGTGGAGTCCGCGGGAGAGAGGCGGATTGAGCCGGTGGCCGGACTGGATCTGTGCATCAGCATGGATTTGAACATACAGGCATATGCCACACAGCTTGCCATGCAGGCCATGGCCACCAAACAGGCGGACAGCGTGTCCATTCTGGCAATGGACCCCCGCACCGGGGAGATTCTGGCCATGGTCAATGTGCCGGAATTTGACCTGAATCATCCCTATGATCTGCCGGAGGGAACGCCGGAGAACATTACCCAGGAGGAGCGGCAGAATCTGCTGAACGGGATATGGCGCAATGCCTGCATCAATGATACATACGAACCTGGCTCTACATTTAAGATCATAACGGCTGCCGCGGGACTGTCTGCAGGCGTGGTGACACCCCAGAGTTCCTTTCAATGCCCCGGATTTATTATTGTGGACGACAGAAAGATCCGCTGCCATAAGACAGCGGGACACGGCAGTCAGGATTTTACCCATACCATGATGAATTCCTGCAACCCGGCGCTGATCACCGTGGGGCTTCGTCTGGGACTGGACAGCTATTACAGTTATTTTGAGCAGTTTGGTCTGAAGACAAAGACAGGGGTGGACCTGCCCGGGGAAGCCGGAACCATCATGCACAAAAAAGAGGACATGGGAAATGTGGAACTGGCCACTGTGGCCTTTGGCCAGTCTTTCCAGATCACTCCAATACAGCTTCTCACCACAGTATCTTCTATTATAAATGGGGGAAAGAGAATCACGCCCCATTTTGGAGTAAAGACCCTGGACGGAGAGGGGAACGTAACGGAAGTATTTGAATATCCTGTTAAGACCGGCATCCTGTCGGAAGAAACCAGCGCCACCATGCGTGAGATCCTGGAGATGGTGGTACTGGAAGGCAGCGGGGCCAACGGTGGGGTTGAGGGCTTCCGTGTGGGCGGCAAAACAGCCACAAGTCAGACCCTTCCCCGGGGAAGCGGGCGCTATATCGCTTCCTTTGTGGGATTTGCCCCTGCGAATGACCCACAGGTGATAGCCATTGCCATTGTAAATAATCCGCAGGGTGTCTATTACGGAAGTCAGGTTGCAGCGCCCATTATACGGCAGCTCTATGAAAATATTCTGCCGTATCTGGGGATTGCGCCCACAGGGGAATGAAAGGAGATGGGGAAAATCAGTATAACAGCGGTAATGGTTTCTTTCTGTATCAGTGCGCTTCTGGGACCGGTGTTCATTCCTTTTCTGAGATGGCTTAAATGCGGTCAGACAGTCCGGGAGGACGGACCGGCGGCGCATCTGAAAAAAACCGGTACGCCCACCATGGGGGGCATCCTGATTCTTGGCAGCGTGGCCGTGACATCCCTTCTGTTTATGGAAGACTATCCCGGGATAGCGCCGGTACTGTTTCTGACAGTGGGATTCGGACTGGTGGGGCTGATGGATGATTACATAAAAGTAGTATGCGGGCGTTCCATGGGATTGTCCCCCGGACAGAAGCTGTGCGGCCAGCTTGCTGTCACAGGTATTTTTACATGGTATCTGCTTCGGTATACAGATGTAAGCCTGGCCATGAAAATTCCGTGGTGTCCGGGTAAATATCTGGATTTCGGCATCTGGAATATTCCGGTTCTGTTTTTTATCGTCCTTGGGACTGCCAACGGGACAAATTTTACGGACGGACTGGACGGACTGGCAGGAAGCGTCACGTTGATGGTGGCAGTGTTTTTTTCCGTGGTGGCCATTGGCACTGCCTCCGGAATCGAACCTGTGACCTGTGCCGTGGCCGGAGCGCTGATGGGCTTTCTGCTGTTCAACGTACATCCGGCAGAGGTTTTCATGGGGGATACCGGTTCCCTGGCTCTTGGGGGCTTTGTGGCCGGATGCGCGTATATGCTGCAGATGCCCCTGTACATAGCCATTGTGGGAGTCATTTATCTGCTGGAGGTTGGCTCTGTGATTCTGCAGGTGGGATATTACAGGCTGAGCGGAGGAAAAAGAATTTTTAAGATGGCGCCGCTCCACCACCACTTTGAACTCTGCGGATGGTCGGAGACCAGAATTACGGCAGTGTTTACTATTATTACCGCACTGATGTGCCTGCTTGCCCTGAGGGCGGCGTAAGGAGGAACTCTGCGGAACTGGAATCAGCAGTAGCCCAAATCTCGGGAAGGTGCAGAGAGGGTGCTGCGGAACTGGAATCAGAAAGGAGAGATTATGAAGGCAGGGGAAAAATATCTGGGAATGAAATTCCTTGTGATCGGTTCCGGCCTCAGCGGAATCGCCTCCGTAAGACTTTTGGAGCACATGGGAGCGGAAGTGGTGCTGTACGACGGCAATGACAAAATGAGTGTGGAGAAGCTCCGCGCCCTGCTCCCAAAGGAGAGCAAGGCGCGCTGCATGACAGGGGAGCTGCCGGAGCAGATTTTAGAGGAGACAGAGACCGTGGTATTAAGTCCCGGCGTGCCTGTGGACATTCCGCTGGTGAATACCCTGAGGGAAAAGGGTGCAGGGATTACAGGGGAGATTGAACTGGGATTCGGGCAGGAGAAGGGAAGGGTTGCAGCCATCACCGGTACCAACGGCAAGACCACAACCACCACTCTTGTGGGAGAGATCATAAAGGCCTGGCTGGGGGAGGATAAGACCTTTGTGGTGGGAAACATTGGCAATCCCTACACTTCGGAATGCCTGAAGACAGCGCCGGATTCCGTGACCGTGGGGGAGATCAGTTCCTTTCAGCTGGAGACAGTACATACTTTTCATCCGGCGGTGTCAGCCATCCTGAACATCACCCCGGATCATCTGAACCGCCACCATACCATGGAGGCCTATGTGGCGGCAAAGGAAAACATTGCCCTGAACCAGAACCGGGAGGATATATGTGTCCTGAATTATGAGAATTCCTACACCAGGGATTTCGGCGCCAGATGTCCTGCCAGAGTGGTCTGGTTTTCCTCCCTGCGGAAACTGGAGGAAGGCTATTACCTGAAAGAGAGCAAAATCGTCCGGGCTGCGGGCGGAGAGGAAAGGGAGCTTCTGGATATCCATGAGGACATGAACCTGGTGGGAATGTGCAATGTGGAGAATGTCATGGCTGCCATAGCCATTGCCGCCGGACTGGGTGTTCCCATGGAAACGGTACTGGAGACAGTGAGGAATTTCAGGGCAGTGGAGCACCGCATCGAATTTGTGGCATCCAGAGGAGGCGTGGATTATTACAACGATTCCAAGGGAACCAATCCCGATGCGGCCATTCAGGGAATCAGGGCCATGAACAGGCCAACAGTCCTGATCGGGGGAGGATATGACAAACAGAGCGAATACGACCAGTGGATTGAAAGCTTCCAGGGAAAGGTAAAGTGGCTGGTGCTGATCGGGGAGACCAGGGATAAAATAGCGGAATGCGCCAGAAAACACGGCTTTGACAGGATCCGCTTTGCCGATTCCTTTGAGGAATGCCTGAAGCTGTGTACGGAGCTTGCCTCGGAGGGCGATGCGGTGCTTCTGTCCCCGGCCTGCGCAAGCTGGGGAATGTTCCCCAATTATGAAGTGAGGGGACAGAAGTTTAAGGAATATGTCATGGGACTGGAATAAAAACCTGCAGAAGGCATAAGGAGTGGATATGGCGGCACGAAAAAGGGCAAAAGAACAATCGGAATATTTTTTTGACTACAGCCTTTTATTCATTGTGCTGTTTCTGATGGGATTCGGACTGGTAATGATTTATTCGGCCAGCTCTTACAGCGCTTTTGAGGAGTATGAGGATACGGCATATTATCTGAAGAAACAGCTGACTGCCGTAATCATCGGCCTGGGGATGATGATTGTGGTGGCGAATATTCCCTATCATTTCTGGGAACGTTTTGCCACATTGGGATATCTGGTGTCTGCAGGGCTGATTGTCCTGGTGAAGACGCCCCTGGGCGTGTCATCCCATGGAGCCACCAGATGGATCCGCATTCCCGGAGTTCCCATGAACCTGCAGCCTGCGGAGGTGGCAAAACTCTGCATGATTCTCTTTCTTGCGGTTCTGGTATGCAAGATGAAAAAGGGCGTCCGTACCCTGAAAGGGTTCCTTGTCATGGTGGTCACTCCTCTGCCCATTGTGGTGGAAGTTTACATATTGACCAGTAATCTGAGTTCGGCAATTATTATTCTGGCCATAGCGGTGCTCATGGTGTTTGTGGCAAGTCCGGATTACAAAAAATTTGTCATTATGGCTTTGGTGGGGGCGGCTTTCGCAGCTCTGATCATTTACCTGGTAGTCTCGGGCAGTGATTTCCTGGCATTCAGGGGCGGCCGTATCAGGGCCTGGCTGGAGCCGGAAAGCGATCCCTCGGACACGGGATTCCAGACACTTCAGGGACTGTATGCCATCGGAAGCGGAGGAATCTGGGGCAAGGGCCTGGGGCAGAGCATGCAGAAGCTCAATTTCCTTCCGGAGGCCCAGAACGACATGATTTTCTCCATTATCTGCGAGGAACTGGGACTCTTTGGCGCCGTTGCCATTATTCTGATGTTTATCATGCTGCTGTGGAGGATGATGATAATCGCCAATAATGCGCCGGATCTGTTCGGAGCCATGCTGGTGGTGGGAGTCATGGGACACATTGCCGTTCAGGCCATCCTGAATATTGCCGTGGTGACTGCCACCATACCGAATACGGGAATATCCCTGCCCTTTATCAGTTACGGAGGTTCTTCCGTGATGTTTCTTCTGATAGAGATCGGTCTGGTCTTAAGTGTGGCCCGGAGGATACAGCTGAAGGAACTGTGACACGGGACGGCCGGGGGCCTGCAGGGAGAAACATTCTCCCTGCGGCAGCAGTGCAGACTGCTGCCTGAAATCAGGTGGGACAAGGTACGCAGGAGGCTTTTTTCTCATAGGATAGAATAGTTTAATTTAGGAAGGCCGGATGGTGCTTATGGATTCTATTCGTATTCAGGGGGGAATAGCCCTTCAGGGAAAAGTTCGCATACAAGGGTCGAAAAACGCTTCGCTGCCTGTACTGGCAGCCACTTTACTCGTGGGGGAGTGTTCTTTTATCAGGAACTGTCCCCGTATAGCGGATGTACATTCCATGATCAGCCTGCTGAAGAGCCTTGGCTGCAGTGTGCGATGGCAGGAGACGGGCATTTTTGTGGATGCGTCAGGGATGAGAAAGGGGGAGATGCCCCGGGAGGCCGTGACGGGGATGCGTTCCTCTCTCTGTCTGCTTGGGGCTCTGATCGGCAGATACGGCGAAGTGGTAATGGAATACCCGGGAGGCTGTGTGATCGGAGAACGCCCCATCGATCTGCATCTGTGCGCCCTGAGGCAGATGGGGGTGGAGTTTACGGAGAAAGGGGATAGGCTCAGGGCAGTGGCAGACGCTCTTCACGGAGCCTGCATCAGCCTGCCGTTCCCTTCCGTGGGTGCCACGGAGAATATCATTCTGGCAGGGGTGGCCGCAGAGGGGGACACCGTTCTGGAAGGGGCGGCCCGGGAGCCGGAAATCCGTACCCTGTGTCGGTTTCTGTGCTGCTGCGGGGCATGTATCGAGGGAGTCGGAAGCAGCCGTCTGGTGATCCGGGGCGGAAGTAGGCTTCGGGGAACGGACTTCTGCGTACCCACGGACAGGATTGTGGCGGGTACCTACCTGCTTGGCTGTATCGGTACGGGGGGAAGCGTTTTTCTGGAAAAAGCTCCGGCGGAGGAGATGGAGGCCGTATTGCTGGCAGCGGAACAGATGGGAGGCAGGGTATGCATTTCCGGAGACGGAATCTATGTACAGGCGCCGGGGAGGCCTCTGCCGGTGAGACTGGTCACTGCGCCCCATCCCGGATTTCCCACGGATCTGCAGTCTGTGGTTCTGGCAGTGGAGACAAAGGGCTGCGGGGACAGCGGCATAGAGGAGACCATTTTTGAGAACAGGTTCCGTATCCTTGAGGATCTGGAAAGAATGGGAGCCTGTATAGAAAAAACTTCCTCCGGATGTGTGACGGTCAGGGGGAGGGAAACGCTGCATGGGGCAAGGGTCTGCGCCAGGGAGCTCAGGGGAGGTGCAGCCCTGGTGATTGCAGGCCTGATGGCAGAGGGGGAGAGCATTGTGGAAGGCTATCCTTTTATATACAGAGGGTATGAGAATATCTGCAGGGATTTCAGAGAGTTAGGAGCGCGTGTGGCAAGTGTTTAAAGGCAAAAGAGTATGGTGGGCGGCAGTGGGCGCAGGTCTGCTGCTGACCGTTGCGCTGGGGGTGGCCGGCTATGTAAAAAATACCTATACAATCCGGACAGTCTATGTGGAAGGAAATGTACACTACACGGAGGAAGAAATAAAATCCATTGTCATGGACGGACTGCTTGGGGATAATTCCCTCTATCTTTCCCTGAAATACAAGAACAGGGGCATAGAGGGGGTTCCCTTTGTGGATGTGATGGATGTGGATATCCTGTCCCCGGACACTGTTAAAATCATCGTGTATGAAAAGACACTGACAGGCTGTGTGCGGTATCTGGACAGCTATATCTATTTTGACAGGGACGGCTATGTGGTGGAAAGCTCAAGCGTCAGGACGGTGGGGGTGCCCCAGATCATGGGGCTGCAGTTTGACCACATTGTAAAAGGGGAGATCCTTCCTGTGAAGGACAGCGAAATCTTCAACAGCATATTGAACATCACCAGGCTTCTGCAGAAATACAGCCTGACGGCAGAGAGGATTTATTTTAACGGTTCAGGGGAAATCACCATGTATTTCGGAGAAGTAAGGGTTGCCCTGGGAAATGACCCGGCTACCCTGGAGGACAAGCTTACGCTGCTTCCGAAGTTTCTGACAGAGATAGGGGACAAAAAAGGGACGCTTCAGATGCAGGCTTATGATGAAGACAGTGGAAAATATACATTTAAACCGGAATGATCATATTTTTTTAAGAAAATGGTTGATAAATTTGGAAAATGATTATATGATAGTAGGTGTGATTTGGAGTGAAGTTGAAAAAGGAGGAAATACCCTTGCTTGAAATTAAGACAAACGATGCTGAATCTGCGGCCAAGATCATCGTGGTCGGTGTTGGTGGTGCAGGCAATAATGCTGTGAATAGAATGATTGACGAACAGATCGAAGGTGTTGAATTTATCGGGGTTAATACGGATAAACAGGCACTGCAGCTCTGCAAGGCTCCTGTACTGCTGCAGATCGGGGAGAAGCTGACCAAGGGACTGGGGGCAGGCGCGAAGCCGGAGATCGGCGAGAAGGCTGCCCAGGAGAGCGCAGAGGAGATCAGCGCCGCCTTAAAGGGGGCGGACATGGTCTTTGTCACCTGCGGTATGGGAGGCGGCACGGGAACCGGTGCTGCTCCTGTTGTGGCAGAGCTGGCAAAGGATATGGGTATTCTCACAGTGGGAGTGGTCACCAAGCCTTTCCGGTTTGAGGCAAGGACCCGCATGACCAATGCCCTGGGGGGGATAGAGCGCATCAAGGAGCATGTGGATACCCTGATTGTGATTCCCAATGATAAGCTTCTGGAGATTGTGGACAGGCGTACCACCATGCCGGAGGCATTGAAAAAGGCGGATGAAGTGCTCCAGCAGGCGGTTCAGGGCATCACTGACCTGATCAACAGGCCTGCCATCATCAATCTGGACTTTGCGGATATTCAGACGGTTATGAAGGACAAGGGTATTGCCCATATCGGCATCGGAGAAGGCAAGGGAGATGACAAGGCGCTTGCCGCTGTGAAGATGGCGGTGGAGAGTCCCCTGCTTGAGACCACCATTGACGGCGCCACGGATGTCATTATCAATATATCCGGTGATATTACCCTGCCTGACGCAAGCGATGCGGCAGACTTTGTCCAGGGCCTGACAGGAGAGGATATCAATATCATATTCGGCGCCATGTATGACGAGACCAAGACAGACAGCTGTACTGTCACGGTGATTGCCACAGGCCTGGAGGACAAGATCGGTTCCGGCCAGATGCAGTCCAGGTTCGGGGCAGGAAGCATATACAGGCAGCCCTCCACACATATTGCGTCCAGTTCCCTGAAGGGGCTGAACACACAGCCTGTCAAGGCGGAGAGCGCCCAGCCGGCGACGGCTCCGGGGATTCACAAGCCTGTGGACATCCGCAGTTCCGTGGAAGAGAAGACCCTTAAGATTCCCGATTTCCTCCAGAGAAAATAAATAAAATGACCTGTAAGGACCGTCCGGTTTTCCGGACGGTTTTTTGTCGAAAACTTCTTGGGATTCATCCCTTCCTTTGACAAATTCCTGAGTGCTGTCCCTTTATAATGATTGTGAAAAGGATGATGCCAATGCATTATGAATTATATGTAGACAGCCTGTTCTTAATTAATTTCATTATGAATCTCTATCTGCTGATGCTTGTGAACCGGACCACATTCCGGGCGGCCGGGCCCTGGAGGATACTTGCAGGAGCGGCCGTGGGCGCCGTGTGCTTTTTGCTTCCCCTTCTGCTGGAAGGGCCGGCGGCAGTGAAGCTTTTTGCCGGAATCGCTGTGGGAACTGTGGGGATGCTCTGTATTACGTTTCCCGTGAAGGGCCTGAGAATGTTTCTGAAGCTGCTGGAGAGGCTGGTCCTGTACTCTTTCGGAACGGGAGGAGCCATGCTCTTTCTGATCAGATGCTTTCCGGGTATCAGGGGATACCTGACCGGGGTGTTGGGCATACTGGGCATGGGAGGGATCCTTTACCTGCTGTTTCAAAGGACCGGATGGGGAAGGAATCCGGAGCACAACACCTGCGCGGCCGTGCTGTCAAAGGACGGGAAGCAGATGATGGCGAGGGCGCTTATCGATTCGGGAAACAGCCTTGTGGAGCCGGTGAGCGGCAGGCCTGTGTGTATTGTGGACAGAGCGCTTTTTGACAGCCTCTGGGGAAGCGGAGGGAAGGGCTTCCGGGTAATCCCCTACCACAGTATCGGCAGGCGGAAAGGCATTTTGCCCGGATACCTGCTGCCGGGGCTGCAGCTGGAGATGGAGGATATGAAATATGTCTTTACCGATGTATACATTGCCGTCAGCGAGGAAATGATTTCAGGAACAGGAGATACAGGCGCGGAATCCGTGAATATGATAATAAACCCCGGAATCTTTACGGAGAAAGGGGGCCGCAGAAGGCGGCAGAATGAGAGGCATAATGATTCTGAAAGTGATAATACCGGGCAGGATGCAGTTTAAAATGATTCGGAGGGAAAACCTGCTCCTCCGCAAAAAGGGAGATATCCATTACATAGGAGGAGCGGAAGTACTTCCTCCGCCTCTGGAGGTGGAGAAGGAAAGCCAGGTTATAGGGGATCTGGGTACGGAATATGACGATGAGGCCAAGGCCACGCTTATTGAGCATAATCTCCGTCTGGTGGTGTACATAGCCAAGAAGTTTGACAATACCGGGGTGGGAGTGGAGGATCTGATTTCCATAGGCACCATAGGGCTGATCAAATCCATCAATACATTTAAGCCGGACAAGAATATCAAGCTGGCTACCTATGCCTCCAGATGCATCGAAAACGAGATCCTGATGTACCTGCGCAGGAACAACAAGACCAGGCTGGAGGTGTCCATAGATGAACCGCTGAATGTGGACTGGGACGGAAACGAGCTGCTGCTGTCGGACATTCTGGGGACGGAAGAGGATGTGATATACCGTGATATCGAAAACGAGGTGGAACGCAAGCTGCTTCTGGGAGCCATCAGCAAGCTCTCCGAGCGGGAGAAGAAGATCATCAACCTGCGATTTGGCCTGGGAACAAGGGACGGCCAGGAAATGACGCAGAAGGAAGTGGCCTCACTTCTGGGAATATCCCAGTCATACATATCCAGGCTGGAAAAAAAGATCATGCGCCAGCTGAAAAAAGAGATGAGCAGCAATATTTAGTCTTTGCAAGAGGAAAAAAATGGAGTATAATAAAAACTGTCATCTGCAGGAGCGCCGAACGGGTTCCTGCAGACGGACCCAAATGAGATAAGACTGGTAAATAACGTGATACAACGAGCAGATATATTATCAATAGAATTTTTGAAGAAGACAGAGTTTACAGGCTGCCATCAGGGAATGCGCTACCGTCTGGAGGGCGTTTCCCAGGATGGGGGAGAGAAAAAACTGCGCTGCACAGTGTGGCCGGAACCGTTTAATTTTTACGTGACATCAGAGGAAGAAAAAGAGACTGCAGATTTTGAATTCGGGGAAGACGGTATAACGGAAGCTGTTGCATGGATGAACGGCAGACTGTCCGGGGAAAAGGACAGGTGGGGACATGCAGGTGAAAACTGGGATTGAGTCAGGAGATTTGCCGGACAGCAGTGATACTCCCGTAGGTTTCTGCGGAGAATAATAATATGTTAAAATATATATATCGGGATTTATTATCCATGGTGAAGTTCCTTCCCGGCGGCATGGTGATGGGAGCATTTTTTTCTGTAACCTTTTTTTGGGCTGCAGGCAGGCTGCGAAGGGGAAAGGAACGGGTGTCGGTTTTTTCCGGGGCCGCTTTCTGGATTTATGTTTCCGTGATGCTGATCATTACCTTTTTTTCCAGGGAAAGCAGCGGAAGACAGAGACTGGATCTGGAATTATTTTCCACCTGGGGGATCAATGACAGGAACAATGCCTTTGTGGTGGAAAATGTGCTCCTGTTTATTCCGTATGGTTTTCTGGGAGCCTGGGCATTCCGGCCGCTGCGGCGTCTTTTGCGCTGCGTGTTTCTGGGATTTATGACAAGCCTGGCCATTGAGACCCTCCAGCTGGTGACAAGGAGGGGGTATTTTCAGATCGATGATATCCTGACCAATACGCTGGGGGCTCTCATAGGGTATCTGTTTTTCCGTATTCTGTTTTTTAAAAAACCGGGCCGTGACTGAAATGTCTCCGGGGAAGCATTGGCAGGGAGACCTGTGGCTGCCGGATTCAGGCTGACAGATAGGTGCGCATGGTGCGAAGGGCATTTTTTTCCAGACGGGAGACCTGGGCCTGGGAGATGCCGATGGATTCCGCCACCTCCATCTGGGTTTTGCCTTCGAAGAACCGCAGGGAGATGATTTCATGCTCCCTGGAATTCAGGCGTTTCATGGCCTCGCTGAGGGAGATGTTTTCCACCCAGGTTTCCTCCTTGTTTTTCTTGTCGCTGATCTGGTCCATGACATAGAGAGTGTCTCCTCCGTCCGTGACGATGGGTTCATAGAGGCTCATGGGATTCTGTATGGCGTCCAGCGCGTAGGCTATATCTTCTTTGGAGATGCCGATTTCCGAGGCGATTTCTTCCATGGAAGGTTCTTTCAGGTTTTTCCTGGTGAGGGCATCCCGTGCATAGATGGCCTTGTAGGCGGTGTCCTTCAGGGAGCGTGAGACGCGCAGACTGCTGTTATCCCTGAGGAAGCGGCGGATTTCCCCTATGATCATGGGGACTGCATAGGTGGAGAATTTGACATTCAGCGAGGTGTCAAAATTGTCGATTGCCTTGATGAGGCCTATACAGCCGATCTGGAAGAGGTCATCCACATTTTCATTGCTGGAGGCGAAGCGCTTGATGACGCTTAAGACCAGGCGCAGATTTCCCTCAATATACGCTTCCCGCGCCCTTGTGTCCCCGGCTTCGATCTGCCGGAAAAGGGCTTCTTTTTCTTCTGCCTTCAGCAGGGGAAGCTTTGCTGTATTGACTCCGCAGATTTCTACTTTTCCCTGTGTCATATCCTTCCTCGTTTCTGCACGGGTTACGTGCGTTGAATTATAGTGGTAGTATGTGCCCGAAGAGGAAAAATATTCACATGGATTTTCCCGTGAGGACAGGCTGTTTTTGGTCTCATTTTCCGGAAAACAGCATATTTCTAATAATAAACAGGAGATCCGGGGGATTTTTATGCTTTATTCGGAGTTGAAAAATAAAGATGTGATCAATATGAAGGACTGCAGGAAGCTGGGGAGGGTATGCGACCTGGAGTTTGATCCCTGCAGCGGCTGTATCTGCAAGATCATGGTGCCCGGCTGCAGCAGGATTCTGGGGTTTTTAAACTGTGAACCCAATATTGTAATTCCCTTCAACAATATCAAACAGATCGGTCCGGACATTATTCTCGTTGACATTCGCTGCTGAATATGTTACGTTAAACAGGAAGAAAAGGAGAAAACATATGAAATGTCCTTATTGCAGTCATGAAAATACGAGAGTGATCGATTCCAGGCCCACAGAGGATGACAGTTCCATCCGCCGCAGGAGGGCCTGCGATGAGTGCGGGAAACGTTTTACCACTTACGAGAAGATTGAGAGTATTCCGCTGATTATCATTAAGAAGGACAATAACAGGGAGGCGTATGAGCGCGCCAAGGTGGAGGGCGGGCTGTTCCGGGCCTGCCACAAGCGGCCTGTGAGCGCAAGGCAGATTACGAATCTGGTGGATGAGGTGGAAAACGAGATTTTTGGCAGGGCGGAGAAGGAAATTTCCAGCCAGATCATCGGGGAGATTCTGATGAACAGGCTCAAGGACCTGGACGCTGTGGCCTATGTGCGCTTTGCCTCGGTATACCGGGAATTTAAGGATGTGAATACCTTTGTGGATGAGCTGAAAAAGCTTTTGGAATGAAATGTGATAAAGCCGTCGTATCCGGGACCCGGGGTCCTGGACAGGGCGGCTTTGCTGTGTCCTGCGGCGCGCTATGCAGGAGCTGCTTTTTTCCGGAAGAAACGGGACAGGCAGCCCAGGTAGAGCAGTCCCAGGGCCAGCTGGCTGGCCAGAAGTCCCCAGAGGTAGCCGGTGATACCGTAACGGGGCACTGCCAGAAAGACAAAGCCCAGACGGATCAGGAGACAGACCACGTTCATGGTAAAAATGTGTCCTGCCAGTCCCAGACCCTGCAGAATGCTGGACAGGGTGGTATCCAGGTAGAGGAAGGGACAGATAAAGCCCAGGGTACGGATAAAGTATCCGGCCAGGGGGCTGTCAAACAGGGTGGAACCGGCCCAGTTTCCCAGAAGCACGAAAACGCACATGCAGCCAAAGCCCATGAGACCGCAGTATTTCACGGTGCGGTAAGTGGCTTTCCGGACCGCGTCCATCCTGCCCAGGGCATAATTCTCTGAGATAATGGGCAGCAGGAGAACCGCCACTGAGCTGGTCAGCGCATTGGGAAAGAAGATAAAGGGCATGGCCATGCCCGTGAGCACGCCGTAGACGCTTAAGGCAGTCACATTGTCATAGCCGTAGAGCTTCAGCTGCGACGGTATGGAGACGGATTCGATGCTCTGTAGGAAGTTCAGCACAATACGGTTTGCCGTCAGGGGAAGAGCCATGGCAAGGATTTTTCCCAGGAGGAGACCGGTGGCGGAGGGGTCCGGCTGTTTTATGCCGGACAGAGCGCGTCCGGAGCCGTCAGGACGGCCGGCATGGGGCCGGATGGCTGCGATGGTCATTATCATGGAGAAGAATTCCCCGACGGTAAGGCCCAGTACGGCCACGCTGATGGATGGCGTTTTTCCCAGGGACAGGATATGGCCGGATACTATGTACACGCAGCCTACCCTGGTGATCTGCTCCAGAAGCTGTGCGCCTGCGGGGATGCCCGCTTTTTTAATGCCGTAAAAGTAACCGTTGATGCAGGAATGCACTGCAGACAAAGGTACGGAGAAGGACAGGATCCGCAGCATGGAGGCAGTGCGGGGTTCCCGGAGGAGGTTCAGAGCGATGGGATCCGCAAAAAGGAACAGAACCGCATTGCACAGGAGGGACAGGGGAAGGGAAACGGCCAGTCCCAGCCACAGGGGCTTCAGGGCAGGGGTTTTTTGGGTTGCGGCCTGTTCAGCCACCAGCTTGGAGATGGCAGTCTGATATCCCGCCGCGGTGAGGGAGAAGGACAGGGAGAGAACCGGGCTTAATAGTTGGTAAATGCCCATGCCTTCCTCCCCGAAGAGGCGGGAGAGGTAGATGCGGTACAGAAAACCAATGAGCCTGGTAAGGATACCTGCGGCGGTGAGAATGAAGGTACCCACGATCAGGGGGTGCTGTTGTTTTGCTTTCATGCAGTCAGAAGTCTTTCGTTTTTCCTCATTATATTCCCCCTGGGAGGTTGACAGAACCCTTTCACGGTGATATACTTATGCTTAATTCCTAGTTGTATGGTATGGATTAAGACGCCGGACAAAAAGAGCCTGCCGGAACCATACGGGGACAGGCAGGGAATTGGAGAGGAGATTATGTCATGATATATTTGGATAACGCGGCCACCACCAGGACTGCGCCCGAGGTGTTGGAGGCCATGCTTCCCTGTTTCGGAGAGGCTTACGGAAACCCGGGCGCCATTTACTCCATGGGGGCTGCAGGGAAAAAGGCGGTTAGTCATGCAAGAAGGGCAGTGGCTTCGGTGATCGGCGCCGGACAGGAGGAGATCTATTTTACATCCGGGGGAACGGAGGCGGATAACTGGGCCTTAAAGGCTGTGGCGGAAAGCTATGGGGAGAAGGGGAAGCATATCATTACCACCAGGATAGAGCATCATGCCATTCTCCACACCTGCCGTTACCTGGAGAAAAACGGCTTTGAGGTTACCTATCTGGATGTGGACAGGGAGGGGCTGGTGGATCCGCAGGCTCTGAGGGCTGCCATCCGGCCGGACACGATACTTATCAGCGTCATGTTTGCAAACAATGAGATCGGAACCCTGGAACCGGTGGAGGAGATTGGTTCCATTGCCAGGGAGCGGGGGATTCTCTTTCACACGGATGCAGTCCAGGCTTTCGGCCAGGTTCCCATAGATGTGGAGAAGATGAAAATCGATATGCTCAGCGCCAGCGCCCATAAGCTCAACGGACCCAAAGGGGTGGGTATGCTCTATGTCCGCAGCGGTGTGAAAATCGGCCCCATTCTCCATGGAGGCTCCCAGGAGAGGAACCGCAGGGCCGGAACGGAGAATGTGCCCGGTATCGTGGGCTTTGGCGCGGCTGCTTCCAGGGCTGTGCGGCAGATGGAGGAAAAGGGCAGGAAGGAGCGGGAGCTGCGGGATTACCTGATTCGGAATATCGAGGAACAGATTCCTTACTGCCGGTTAAACGGGCACAGGGAGAGGCGGCTGCCGGGAAATGTAAATATTTCCTTTCGGTTTATTGAAGGAGAGTCTCTTCTGATCATGCTGGACATGAAGGGAATCTGCGCTTCCAGCGGTTCCGCCTGTACTTCCGGTTCCCTGGACCCCTCCCATGTGCTGCTGGCCCTTGGGCTGCAGCATGAGGAGGCCCACGGTTCCCTGCGGATGACGCTGTCGGAGGAAAATACCATGGAGGAAATGGATGAGGTGGTAAAAGAGCTTAAGGCCATAGTTGCCAGGCTGCGGGAGATGTCGCCTCTGTATGAGGACTTTATCAGATCCGGTAAGAATGGGTGAGGACTGGGGGAGAGCCCCGGAGAATATATGGAAATCAGGAGAGAAACGGATATGTACAGTGAAAAAGTGATGGATCATTTTCAAAATCCCAGAAACATGGGAGAGATAGACAACGCCAGTGGCGTAGGTACCGTGGGCAATGCCAGATGCGGGGATATTATGAGGATTTATCTGGATATTGACGACGACGGAAAGATCAGGGAGGCCAAATTCAAGACCTTTGGATGCGGGGCCGCAGTGGCCACCAGTTCCATGGCCACAGAGCTGGTAAAGGGAAAGACTGTGCAGGAAGCCCTGAAAGTAACCAACAAAGCGGTTATGGAGGCCCTGGACGGGCTTCCTCCGGTAAAGGTGCACTGTTCCCTGCTGGCCCAGGAAGCCATTCACGCGGCCCTCTGGGACTATGCGGAGAAACAGGGAATCATAATCGAGGGATTGGAGAAACCCAGGGCAGATATTCATGAGGGAGAAGAAGAGACTGTCTGAGGGGCAGTCCGTATGAAATCCCGGAGAGGAATGCGGGAGGGAAGAGGTGGGAACATGAACAGCGGGGCAGGAATTGAGGGAAAATACAGGCTGCTTCTGGTAGAAGACGATGCTGTAATAGCAGGGGAAATTAAGCTGCATCTGGAAAAATGGGGGTATGAGGTGCGCTGCGTGGAGGACTTCGGCAATGTGCTGGCGGAGTTTGCAGCCTGTTCCCCCCATCTGGTGCTTATGGACATAGGCCTTCCCTTTTTCAATGGCTATTACTGGTGTGCACAGATTCGCCAGATTTCCCAGGTGCCTGTCATCTTTGTCTCCTCTGCAGGGGACAACATGAACATCGTCATGGCGGTAAACATGGGGGGAGATGACTTTGTGGCGAAGCCCTTTGAACCCGAAGTGCTCTCGGCCAAGGTGCAGGCCATGCTGAGACGGACCTATGCCTTCAGAGGGCAGACCAATGTGATGGAATGGGGCGGGCTGATTCTGAACCTGACGGACGCTTCCCTTCTGGTGGAGGGGCAGAAACTGGATCTGACCAAAAACGAATTCCGGATTCTTCAGCTCCTCTTTGAGAATGCAGGCAGGACTGTATCCAGGGAGTCAATCATGAAGCGGCTGTGGGACAATGACTGCTTTGTGGATGACAATACCCTTACCGTCAATATGACCAGACTCCGCAAAAAACTGGAGGCAGCCGGGGCAGGGCCGCTGATTCATACAAAAAAAGGGATTGGATACCTTATCGGGGAGTAAGGCCGGAAGGAGGCGGAAATGAGATTGTGGATTCGCTTTTTCAGGGAAAAAAAGATTGCGGCTGCGCTGTATTTCGTGACGGTTTTTCTGTTTTTCTTCGTGGGAAGCCTGTACCACATGGAGAATCTGGAAAAGCTTCTGTATGCCATGGTGCTTACCCTGGCTGTCTGGGCAGCCGCGGGCTTACTGGAGGGGATGAAGTATGTCCGTAAGAGCAGGCAGCTAGAAGCTTTTTTCCGGCATTTTGAGCAGTCCGGCGAAGTTCTTTTCACAGACGGGGAGATGGCGCTGAACTCCCTGGCAGGTTCTGTGGAGTCCGCAGAGAGCTATCAGGACGCCCTGGTATTTTTTCTGACAGCGCTCAGCGGCAGAATGGAAAGGGAGAGGACAGCGTGGGAAGAGAAGGCTGCGGAATGTGGGGACTATTATCTGATGTGGACACACCAGATCAAGACGCCCATCTCGGCCATGAAGCTTCTGCTGAACCATCCGGGGCTTTCGGAGAGGAACGGTTTCCTGCTGCGGGAGGAGCTGTTTAAGATCGAACAGTATGTGGACATGGTACTGGCTTTTCAGCGCCTGGAGAGTATTTCCTCGGATCTGGTGCTGCAGGAGCATGATCTGGGCCGTCTGGTCAGGCAGGCGGTGAAGAAATTCTCCATTCTGTTTATCAACAAGGGGCTGAAACTGGAACTGAAGGAACTGGATTACAGGATTGTCACGGATGAAAAGTGGTTTGTCTTCTGCCTGGAACAGCTGCTGTCCAACAGCATTAAGTATACGCCCAGGGGTGGGATTACCATAGTGGCGGAAGGGGATGAGGAGAAAGTGGTATTCTGTCTGGAGGATACCGGAATCGGAATCCGGGAGGAGGATCTGCCCCGTATCTTTGAGAGAGGCTTTACGGGATATAACGGCAGGCTGGAGAAGCGTTCCACAGGAATCGGTCTCTATCTGTGCAGGAGGGTGTACACGCAGCTTGGGATCACGGTAGAGGTGGAAAGCCGGGACGGGCAGGGAACCAGAGTGACACTGGGGATTCCCGTACCGGGGAAGGAAGACAGGTACAAAGAATAGGGGGCGGGAAATTGGTATACAGTGTGGTGTTAAATCGTTTTACGGAGATGAGCAGAAGGATCCTGGGAGAAAACCTGACAGGAGTATACCTCCACGGGTCGGCGGTCATGGGATGCTTTCATCCCACGGCCAGTGACCTGGATTTAGTGGTGGTAGTGGAAGGGGAGATCCGGCGCAGGGATAAGCGGGCCTTCATGGCGGAGGTTGCGGCGCTGAATGAGGAGACGTCTGCGATTGAGATGAGCATTGTCAGGCGGCGGTTCTGCAGGCCTTTTGTCTATCCCACGCCCTTTGAGCTGCATTTTTCTCCGGTCCATCTGAAATGGTACAGGGATAATCCGGAGGAATATGTGGAGAAAATGCAGGGCACAGACAGGGATCTGGCCGCTCATTTTACTATTCTGAAAAAATACGGCGCTGTGCTTTACGGGGAGCCTGTGGAAGCCGTTTTTGGAGAGGTTCCCGCAGATGCATACAGGGACAGCATCTGCAGGGATGTGGCGGAGGCCGCCGAAACCATTTTTACGGATCCGGTGTATACCATATTAAACCAGTGCCGGGTGCTGGCGTATCTGAGGCAGGGGCTGATTCTGTCCAAAAAGGGAGGAGGGGAATGGGGTCTTGGAAACCTTCCGGAACGGTTCCATGTTCTGCTCCGCAGGGCCCTGCAGTGTTACGGGACAGGGACCGGCATGACAGTGGACAGGGAGGAAGGGGCGGAGTTTGCTGCCTATATGACGGAGCAGATCTGCCAAAGCCCGCCGCAGGAAGGCTGTGGGGACGGGGGTTTTTGAGGTGAAATTTTCTCATGCTCTTTACAGTCACATTCCTCCATGCTAAAATATTTCCAGGCAGAGGAACGGAAACAATGAGGGGGATTTCCGGAGCTGCCTATAAAAAGCCCGTAGGATGGGCAGGAGGGTATGTACATGAAGAGACTGATGAAGTATCTGGGCGATTACAAGAAGGAATCTGTTCTGGCGCCGCTTTTTAAGCTGTTGGAAGCCTTTTTTGAACTGATGGTTCCTCTTGTAATGGCAAGCATCATTGACAGGGGAATCGCGGATTCCGACATGGGCTACATCGGCAGGATGGGGCTGTGTCTGCTGGCGTTGGCTGTGGTGGGGCTGGTTTCCTCTATCACGGCTCAGTTTTTTGCGGCAAAGGCGGCCGTGGGATTTTCTGCCAGACTGAGGCAGGCGCTGTTTGACCACATTCAGGGACTGAATTTTACAAATATTGACAAGGCAGGGACATCCACAATGATCACCCGGATGACCAGCGACGTGAATCAGATTCAGTCCGGAGTGAATCTGGTGCTGCGGCTGTTCCTGCGTTCTCCCATCATTGTTTTCGGAGCCATGATCATGGCGTTTACCATTGACGTAAAGAGTGCGTTGGTTTTTGTAGTTGCCATTCCCCTGTTGGCCATTGTGGTCTTTGGCATTATGGTATGGACCATGCCCTTATATAAGAAGGTACAGGCCAATCTGGACAGAGTGCTTGGCATTACAAGGGAAAACCTCACAGGAGTCCGGGTTATCCGGGCTTTCCATCAGGAGGAAGTGGAGGAAGGGCGTTTCCGGGGATTTACCAAGGCCCTGGCGGACAGTCAGATCTTTGTGGGGAAGATCAGTGCAGTCATGAATCCTGTTACCTACATCATAGTCAACGGCGCTGTCATTGTGCTGATTTATATCGGAGCCGTCCAGGTGAATGTGGGAAATCTGACCCAGGGCGAAGTGGTGGCCATTATCAATTACATGTCCCAGATTCTGGTGGAGTTGGTGAAGCTGGCCAATCTGATTATTACCGTCACCAAGGCTTTGGCCTGTGCTGACCGTGTGGCCGGCGTATTTGAGATCAGCAATCAGGAGCGGAGTGCAGAGTGTCATACTGCAGGGGAAATGCAGGGGGAAAGGAATGTGCCTTTCCTTGAGTTTGATCATGTCTCCCTGACCTATGAGGGAGCTGGCGCAGAAACACTTCATAATATTAATTTTTCCGTAAACAGAGGGGAGACCGTGGGCGTTATCGGCGGCACGGGTTCCGGCAAGTCTTCCCTGGTGAACCTGATTCCGGGTTTTTATCCGGTGACGGGCGGGGCGCTGCGTCTGGAGGGCAGGGATATCCGTCAGATGCCGGAGGAGGAGCTGCGGGGCCTGGTGGGCATGGTGCCCCAGAAAGCAGTGCTTTTCAAGGGAACCATCCGCAGCAATCTGCAGTGGGGCAAACCGGACGCCACGGAGGAAGAGATGTGGCAGGCTTTGGACACTGCCCAGGCCAGGGAAGTGGTGGAAGGAAAGGAGAGCGCTCCGGGGAAGAAGGACGGTCTGGACGCTGCAGTTGCCCAGAACGGCAAGAACCTCTCAGGGGGCCAGCGGCAGCGCCTGACCATTGCCAGGGCTCTGGTGCGGAAGCCGCAGATTCTCATTCTGGACGACAGCGCCTCTGCCCTGGATTACGCCACGGATGCAAAACTGCGGACTGCCATCCGGGGACTGGAGGGCGGAACCACTACCTTTATTGTTTCCCAGAGGGCATCCTCCATCAGGCATGCGGATAAAATCATTGTACTGGATGACGGGGAGATGGCGGGCATCGGAACCCATGAGGAACTTTTGCAGAATTGTGATGTATACAGGGAGATTTATTTCTCCCAGTATCCGGAGGAAAGACTGAAGGCTGCAGGAGCGGAAAATGTCTCCCGGGCGGATGCCTGCGGGTACGGGAACCACAGAACAGAGGAAGGGGGCGAAAGCCATGGCATCAGATAAGGAACAGAAAAAAGGAAAGGGCCGCTCGGGCCAGATGGCGGCCCTTGGGCAGGTAATGAACTATATTCGCAGATACTGGCTGATGGTAGGCTTTTCCCTGGTACTGGCAGCAGTGACCGTAGTGCTCACTCTCTATGTGCCCATACTGACAGGAGATGCGGTGGACCTGCTTCTGGGAGAAGGGGCAGTGGCTTTTCCTGCGGTCTTTTCCATCATGAAGAAAATCGGCATTGCTGTGGCTGTGACGGCTCTGGCCCAGTGGGTGATGAATACCTGCAATAACCACATCACCTACCATGTGGTGAAGGACATCCGGGAGGATGCTTTTGAAAAACTGGAGAAGCTTCCGCTGAAATACCTGGATGCGCATGCCTACGGAGATATAGTCAGCCGGGTGGTGGCGGATGTGGATACCTTTGCGGACGGTCTGCTCATGGGCTTTACCCAGCTGTTTACGGGAGTGCTGACCATTTTGGGCACCTTGATTTTCATGATGATCACCAATGTGCCCATCGCCCTGGTGGTGGTGTGCATTACGCCGGTGTCCTTTCTGGTGGCCCGGTTTATTGCCACCCGGACTTACTCCATGTTCAAGCTCCAGTCGGAGATTCGGGGAGAGCAGACCTCTTTAATCGAGGAGACCATCGGAAACCAGAAGATCGTGAAGACCTTTTCCAGGGAGGAAGCGGTGAAAGCGCAGTTTGGGGAGATCAACGGCAGGCTCCAGGGCTGTTCCCTGCAGGCAATCTTTTTCTCCTCCATCACCAATCCGGCTACCAGGTTTGTCAACAGCCTGGTGTATGCGGGGGTTGGGATTTTCGGCGCTTTTGTAGCCATCCGGGGAGGTATCAGCGTAGGGCGTCTGTCCTGTTTCCTGAGCTATGCCAATCAGTATACCAAGCCCTTCAATGAGATTTCGGGCGTGGTGACGGAGCTGCAGAATGCCCTGGCCTGCGCTGCCAGAATTTTCCAGCTCATAGATGAGGAGCCCCAGGTGCCGGATGCGGAGGACGCCAGGGCGCTGACGGATGCCCGGGGCAATGTGGCCCTGGAAAATGTGTATTTCAGTTATGTGCCCGACAGGAAGCTGATCGAAAACTTCAATCTGACGGTAAAACCCGGACAGAGAGTGGCCATTGTGGGTCCTACAGGATGCGGAAAGACAACGGTGATCAATCTGCTCATGCGCTTCTATGACGTGGACAGCGGGAAAATTCTGGTTGACGGTACGGATATACGGGATTATACAAGGGGAAGTCTGCGCACCAGCTATGGCATGGTGCTTCAGGAGACCTGGCTGCGCAGCGGCACCATTCGGGATAATATCCGCATGGGCAGGCAGGAGGCCACGGAGGAAGAGGTGGTGCAGGCTGCAAAAGCGGCTCATGCGCACAGCTTTATCAAGCGGCTTCCCAATGGCTATGACACAGTTATCACAGAGGACGGAGGCAGTCTGTCCCAGGGGCAGAAGCAGCTGCTGTGCATTGCCAGGGTGATGCTGTGCCTGCCGCCCATGCTGATTCTGGACGAGGCCACATCCTCCATTGATACCCGCACGGAAATGCGGATACAGAACGCCTTTGCCAGAATGATGGAGGGCAGGACCAGTTTTATCGTGGCCCACAGACTGTCTACCATCCAGGAGGCGGATATTATTCTGGTGATGAAGGACGGAAATATTATTGAACAGGGGAACCACCGGACATTGCTGGAGAAAAAGGGCTTTTATTCCACGCTGTACCACTCTCAGTTTGAAGGATGAAAACCTTTATGTCATGAAACGGCGGATATCATGCGCCAACGGTTCACATCCTGCTTAAGAACAGGGGGAAATGAACCGATATATACCATAAATGCGGATAGAAACCAAGAAGCTGTGGAGGGTTGAATCCGGAAGAAAGGGCAGGAGGATTAACATGAAGGTACAGAACAACATCACGGTTTTTGCAGGAGATACCCAGAATAATGCGCAGGCGGGGAAGACCAAAGAGAATCAGGCCTCTCAGGGTTCCCAGGGTCAGAACAAGACCATTTACGCCGGAAACCTGCTGAACGAGTTATCGCTGAGGGACAGGATACAGCAGAGACGTGCCCAGGCCCAGGAACGGGCAATGAAAATTGTGGGCGATACCTGGAACGGCGACCGGAAGATTGAGGAGCAGTTAAAGCAGAGCCGGGAGCACATCAGAGAGCTGCAGGCTTCCTGTAAAGACTCCGGGGAGAGGATCAGGGAGATTGATGCGGAGAGCGAGGCTCTGATGGAGGCCTATCAGGTGGATCCCGACAGTGAGGAGCAGCAGGATCTTGAGCTTTTGAAAAAGGCGCAGGCAGAGAAATATCCCGGTCTGGGTGTGGAGCTGACTAAGGAGGAGAGCGAGAGACTGGCGGAAATACAGGACAAGGAACTTACCGAGTACCAGACGAGGCAGTTGGAGCTGAACGAGAACGCCCTGATGCATCGCAATATCATCAACAAGGCACAGCGGGGGATTGAAACGGAGAATGCGGTAATCCGCGGAATCCGTCATGAAAAACTGAAGAAGGATCCCATGGTGAAAGCACAGAAAGAGGCGGAGAATGTGAAGCAGGCCGCTGTGGATGATATTATCGGCATGGTAGTGGAGGAAGCCAAGGACCACGTCGACGAGGAGCAGGAGAAGAAGGAAGAGGAAGCAGAGGCCCTTAAGGAGAAGGAAGAGGAACTGGAGGAAATTCAGGAGAAACGGGAGGAACGTGAAGACGAACTGGAAGAGCTTCTGGATGATATGCCTCTTGAGGAGATGGAGAATCTGAAGAATGCCCAGACGGAAGTGCAGCAGGAGATTCAGAATATTATGAACAGGATGAATCTTGTGACAGAAGATATCAAGGGCGCGCAGGTGGATGCCAGCCTGTAGTATAACCGTATGCACAGCAAAAAGGCCATGGTTTGTTATACCATGGCCTTTTTGCTGTGGAGGGAGCTGCTGTTTACTCTAAAGTTTTTGGTCTTTATCAGATGGAATATATTGGAGGATATCTTGAACGTTGCAATTCAATATCCTACATAAGTCGTTTATGGTTTTAGTTGATACATCCTTATTATGTTTCAGGCGATGTAAAGTGCTGTCTGACATATTATGTTTTTTGGTAAGCGTATACCAATTTTCTTGTGATATTTTAAGGGTTTTCCAAAATGGGGAATAGTCAATCATAATGGTATCTCCTAATCTTTATATTCTTTAGCATAGGATATATTTTTTTATCTGAATATCTTCGTAAAAAAGAATATATAAAATGTATATAGGATGATTAGAAGTATTGAGTAATTGGGCATTGTAATTTTAATCAGATAATGAATGATGTAAAGATAATTCAGTATTTTGATTCCAGAGCTGTCAATCTGGATTATCAGGCTGTGCGCATAAGGGCAGTAGTGCCAGAAGATAAATATTTAGGCGATAAAACCATGAATGCCATAAGAATATATATAATAATCAGAAGCAAAAATGTACCGAACGATATTGATATTGTTTTATATGATAATATGGAAAAATTCAGTGACTGTGAAAGCTATGCCTGTTGTCTGCTGCAGGCATACCTAAAATCAGAAAATTTCTGGTATGCTGAATTATGAAACAGCAGGCATTTTGTCAGGAGTAAAGAAGCTGATAAAATACGAAAGGAGGTTACGTCTGCGCGTTCTGTCACTATTGGGAAGGAAATGCGTAATTGGAAAAAAATTATTGGCAGCCAAAATGCTTGTAACAGCAGATAAATTTATATTAGAGGGAGAAAATGGAATGTGAAAATGCTTATAACAGTAGTAGATTTAGTAAATACGCTTGGGTTTAAGAATTTGCAGGAACTTATGACATATTTTCTGAAAAACCGTGGCAGCAAGGTAAAAGAAGGGGCATTTAAGGGATGTACCATTGAACTGGCAGAAGATAAGGCGTTCATTGCGGTCACTCCTAAAAAAGGGGAAATTGTCTGGCTGACATCGGATAATATCCAGTCCTATCAGTATGTGAAACAAAAGGTAAGGTTCCGGCCCAATAAGATGGCTTACAAGACGTATTATTATTATACCATCACTTTTAAAGACGGCAGCCAAAGTTATGTACGGATGCGCAAAAAGTACCGCAGGGCCATGATAAAATATACACAGACAGAGTAAATTGTCTAAGTAAAATTTTTAATAAGGTGTCTGGAAGCAAATGATGTGCTGCAAAAGAACTCATGGGAGGTGATTATATGGCAAGACCAAAATGGATTCCTAAGGATGTGTGGAGGTTTATAAAGCATGGGAAAAGGCCCAAAGTAATTCCTAAGCCGGTGTGGAAGCTGTTAAAAGAAGGGGTACGGATTAAGGTGACCGAGCAGGCTGTTAAAATTCTGGAAAAAATTATAATATTAATGAAGAAATAGTACAGTTTAACTACGGAAAAGGAGCTTCCTGTATAATTCAAATATAGGGAATTGCAAGAAGGGTGGTTGATAAAAAAATACCTCAGAGTAAAATAA
>CANBFE010000006.1 GCA_947367855.1 uncultured Lachnospiraceae bacterium
ACAGCACAGACTTATCTGGAGGATGGCCGCTGCAGCTTCACAAACAATCTCAGCGAGAACGCGATCCGTCCGTTTGCGGTCGGCCGGAAGAACTGGCTGTTCAGTGATTCTGTAGAAGGAGCCAATGCCAGTGCTGTAGTCTATACAATGGTTGAGATGGCAAAGGCGCATGACCTGAATGTTTACGGATATCTGAAAATTCTGTTGGATCATCGTCCAACGAAAGAGATGACCGATGATCAGCTCGCAGAGCTTGCACCCTGGAGTGAAAAACTCCAATCTATCAAAAATCGCATGTGAATTATAGTGAATTACTCCAACTCGCAAAGAGCTGGAGTAATTTTATATCTGACCGCGTTATTATTTGGCGCTTACGGAGAAAATGCATACTACGTCATTACAGAATTAGAAAAAGAACCAACAAGTGATAATCTATTTTACTATGGAGATATTATCAGAAATACATATGAAGAACATTTTTCCAATGTTAATAAAATCATCATCATTTTTATCCAGAACTATGACTTATATAGGAAAAATGGATTCAATAACAACACAGATTATCTGTCTATTCTTTTTCCTATAATTTCAGAGTAAAATTACAAAGGAGATAACACAGCAATGAAGTATATTTACAGCCTCTTAATAATCACTATTTTAATTTGTTTTCCATCCATCTCTGCTCATGCTGAGACGAATCAACTCCCTTTCATCGAAAGCGGATATACAGATGAAGGTGTATACTACTTATACCGACAAAAAAACTATACCGACATTTTCCAGAAATCAAGCAGCTGCAGGTACTTTCTGAAAAAATGTCGGTATAGTTTTTAAAGACGATATAAGGCTTCCGATATTTCTTTATCCTTCCAGTTCTTTTCCGCGTTTCTTCCTTCTGGATTTGCCCTCTCCAGGGCTTTTGCTAACGTATCCAGGGTTACAAAAGCGTAGAACCCAGAAGTGGTTGAGATATTTTTATGTCCAAGCATCTGCTGGATATAGGACAGAGGACATCCTTCCTGGTACAGGCTCATTGCTCTGGTCTTTCTCAGCATGTGGAAATGGATATCTTCCGGCATTGGGATTCCTTCATTCCGACATTTTTCCGCATACTTCTTCAGGACTTTCTGGATGCAGTCATCGGACAGTTCATGTCTTATGCCATGTGTAACCGCATAAAAGAGAGGAGCCATAAGGTCGTGGCTGTCTCCATGAAATTCCCTCAGATATTCTCTCAAATGCTGTACAGTCTTTTTCATCACTGGTACACTCCGGTACTTTCCGCCTTTTCCCAGTATCCGTATATAAGGTATCTCCGCATCAAGATGCAGGTCACAGACCTTTAGCCCCGTCAGTTCTCCAACCCGCATAGCGGCATCATACCCAAGGATAAGCAGCATCCGGTTCCGGCGCTCGGATCGTTTCTCCCTGCCGGGAGCATCAAGAAGCGCTTTCATCTGACAGTCTTCGAAATACCTGATCTCATTATCAGGGATGTTCAGGCCATGTACCATCTGACTCGAAACAAAGACAGGTGTGATATCCATACATTCTTCTGATGCATATGACAACAGGGCTTTTACTGCGGTTAGACGGAGGCTGCAGGTCTTTGGACTCCATGCCTTTATGTCTGTCATCCACACAAGATACTCTTTCAGATTTTTTCCGTCCAGGTCATTAAAACAGATGCGTTCACGGCGGATTCCTTTTACTTCTTCCAGAAAGCCAATGTAGATGTTAAGTGAGGCACGGTAGGAGGCAACGGTGTTCTGACTCTTTTTTCTAATCTTCAGGAGTTCATGGTCCAGAAAGCCTCTGGCCGTATCCCGGAAAAAAACGCAGTCAAACTTTTTTGTTCTGTTTTTATCATTTCTTTCTGCCATTATCCACCTCCGGTATCAGTTCTTCTGAATGCCTGGATCTGTCCAGTATCCCGCCATAGATATCCGGCACAAGGTGGAAGTAGTACAGGGTATTTTTAACATCGGAATGCCCCATATACCGCATAAGGTAAGGAAGCATTACGTTCACGTCTTTTCCTTCCCTGAGCCAGCGGTTCATGTTGGCATAGACAAAGTGATGGCGGAGATCATACGCGCGTATGCTGATACCGGCACCTCTCTTTTCCGGAAAAGCGGCATACCAGACACGCAGGAAGTTCTGCTGCAGCCAGCTTGCGCCGTATGGAAGGTCATCCCTGTTCGGGAAGAAAGTCACGCGATCCGGGAACAGGAGACGGATCCGGCGGTCATAGACGGTTAAGTATTCCGCAGGTTCTTTTGAGATATGGACCCTCCGGCTTTTCGGTCCCTTGGACTGAATGATATCAAGACAGCCCTCATCAAGATGTACATGTCTCTGGGCAAGCGTGCGTGCTTCTTTACAGCGGAGCCCACAGCAGTAGAGAAGCCGGAAGATGGCGGGAAGAACCAGATGCCTTCCCTTCAAATGGGGCTCCTCCTTTATTCTGTCGCATTCTCTGAAGAATGCAGTGATCTCTTCTTCCGTAAAAAAATACGGCTGGACCGGTGTGGGAAGACGCAGTCTTCCGGATGGGATAAGATACGCCGCGATGCCGCGGGCGGTAAGATACCTGCTGAACTCACGTAGAAACGCGGCCGCATTATAAAGGCTTCCCGGAGTATCCCGGAGCTTTTCAAGAAATCCCTCAACGCTTGCCTTATCCGGCGCCACAGTTTCAGGAGCTGTTTCTATGACAAACCGTGCATATTTCTTTAAATAGTAAGCTCCGGTCTGGTACTGGTACCCGTTTGCCTTTTTATAGGAAACAAACTGATCAATCATCTCTGGCAGTGACTTACTGCACATCGGAAACGCCTCCTTTCCTGACAGGCGGAAGAGGGAGTGTACAGGCGGACAGACTCCTGGCATCCGTTGAAAGGTATACGGATACAATGTTCGGATCCCTATGTCCGAGAGCTGCTGAGATATCTGACATGGGAATGCCTGCCCGGAGCATGGACGACGCAGCGTGATGTCTTGTCGTCCGGCTCCCCACCGGCCGTTCTTCTTTTTTGATCCTGGCAAGCTCCTCCAGTTTTTTCAGGATTTCATAAATGCTTCCTGTACCCAGACGCCCAAACGGCGCAAAGGTCTTCAGAAAGACATAGTCTGATCCGCCCTGAGGACGCTCATTCAGGACATAATCAGCGATGTCGTTTCCGTAAGAAGCCCTCAAAGGAAGGACAAGTGTTTTCTTTGTCTTGCTCTGAAGGATGGAGATGCAGTCCTTTTCCCAGTCGATATCTTTCAGTCTCAAAGAACAGACATCAATCCCCCGGAGCCCTGTTTCCAGAAGGAGCCTGCAGACAGCGGTATCCCTTTTAGTCAGCACCCCTGATGAGAGCGTGGTTCTGATGGCTGTAAGCTCCTCATCATTATAGATTTCCATGATCTTTACTTCCCGTGGCAGATGGACTGGTATCTCCAGGAGAAACTGCGCTGTGTGGTCATTGGAAGAAAGGAACCTGCGCAGCCCTGCCAGACCACTTCCAATCGTAGACGGCCGGAACCGTTCGTCCCTGTAAAGAGAAAGGATAAATGTACTTATATCATTTGTCCGGATATCAGACAACTTCCCATATCCGCTTTTTTGGCAGAACAAGAGAAAATAAGCAACAATCCGTTTATACCCGGACTTCGTATTGGCGCTGATTCCCTCCTGTTCGAGAGAACTGGTAAAGCAATCCAGTTCTGACAGGAATGTTTTATTCGTAATCTTTTCGGATACGCCGCCAGTATCCTGTCTTCTCCAGTCAACGGTCCCTGTCCGCGTAAGCGACAGGAGCAGCCTGAGGCAGCGTTTCCGGTGAGTCAGTTCCTTTGCGGCCCATTTTTCACCGCAGCTGACTGGTCTGTCCAGAAAAGCTTTCATGAGTCTTTCTGAAAGTCTGTCTTCTCCTATATCATGTGATACAGATATAAGAAGCCGAAAACTGGAACGATAACGTGTAATTATCTTTTTTCCATACCTTCTCTCATCCATTTGGTCCATTATTTTCTGGATCAATCCATCGAGTTCCATTTGGTTTTCCTTCATTATTGGAGTCCTCCTTCTTTTTGCTCCATCATGAAGGATATTTAAGAAAAGGTCAAAAACTATACCGACATTTTTTCAGAAAGTACCTGCAGCTGCTTGGTTTCTGGGAAATGTCGGTATAGTTTTTTTGTCGGTATAAGTCGTGCTATACCGATTTCGTGATAGCACGACGAAGTCCATGGAGAACCGCTCCCTCAATATTTCAGTATTTCTCAGTCCGTCATCCGTCAGGTTACCTATCAGGGAGAAACCAACCCTCCACAACAGATCTATTGGGAGGAAACCATGCATGGGATAACATATAGAGGGACTTTACAGCTTTCTCAATTAATCTATGTAAAAAACCAAACAATTGCGTCCTATACAGGTACTCTTACTTCAATCAATTAATGGTTTTTACAAGGAATAGATATTACGGCAAAACCAAGATAAGAAAACAGATAGTCCAAAATAGGGGGGAATTTACGGCTTAAACCTGCCATAAATTCCCCCTAAAATAGATCTGTATACTTCTTAAATCTGTTTCTTTCCAGAAGTTTCCGCAGCGCATCACATTCTGCCCTCAGGTTTCATACCGTTCAATCACACAACTATGCCTCTTGCTGTCCCTGTCATAAGAAATTCCCACCAACAGAAGATTCTCCAGATACTCCTCCAAAGCTCCCGCATACCGCCTCTCCCGAATCTGGTCAATGGCGCTCCCGGCAGATTTATCCCATTTCAATTCCACAATCATGGCAGGAGTCTTCGTGTATCTTCTGGGGACAAATGCAATGTCCGCAAACCCTTTCCCTGAAGGCAGTTCCCTGACCAGTGTATAATCTTTCCTAGCCACATAATAGGCCAGTGTGACTACACAGCTTAAGGACAGCTCATTATGGTAGGCCAATACAGAGGTATTTGCCAGATGAACCTCGTCCAGCTTCCGGGCCACTGTCTCCCCATCCCCGCGGATTGTAGCTTCCAACAGGGCTTCCGACTCCCGCAGGGCATCCGAA
The DNA here is from genome assembly GCA_947367855.1 of uncultured Lachnospiraceae bacterium. Taxonomy (GTDB): domain Bacteria; phylum Bacillota; class Clostridia; order Lachnospirales; family Lachnospiraceae; genus Acetatifactor. The sequence goes on from CANBFE010000006.1 coordinate 5,059, forward strand.
ATCCCCTCCCATCCGCTGTACTCCACGGCGTTCCGGAATTCGTCCGCCACCTCCTGGTTCGGAATATAGACCTCCTTGCGCCCTGCGTCATAGGCAAGATAACCCAGATGAATCAGCAACGTCAACACGTCATCTTTTGTTCTTAAATTCGTAAAATCATTTTGGAACGTTCTGGTATTGACTTTGCACCGCATTCCGGCAAGCATGGAGACTATGGTATCCTTCAGGCCGTCCCTGTTCATCCCGATATACTTTTTCAGGGACTCATAGGTCTCCGATTCGGTCCAGTAATCTCCAAATTCTCCGCTTTTTACCGCGTTTATCATGGAATTAGGGCTGTAGACCGACTTTTCTTCCTTGAAGGAATAGCCGTCATACCATTTCCTGGCTTCTTCAAACTCCAGACCATGCTCCCTGCAGAGCGCTTCCGCTTCTTCCTCCGTGAATCCGGTGTATTCCGCCAACATCCGGGGCTGAAGCATGGTGTACTCCCGAAAATCCGTCAGGGCAGACTGGGTTCCGTATTTCTTGATTGGAAGAATGCCCGTCATATAAGCAGCCTCCACCATTTTGTCCGTCTGACTGCTCTTAAACAGGCCCCTGAGAAGCTGTATATATTCTCTCTGCAGGGCTGTTTCCTCCCCCGCCTCCCGGAACAGGGCATCCCATTCGTCTATGATAACGATAAACTTACGTCCGTATTCTTCCGCTATTCTGGAAAGTACCACAGGAAGAGATACGCCCGGCTTCAGAGCGTCCGGCTGTGCCGCCCGGAGCATTCCGTCTTCGGAAGTACAGGATACCGACATCTCCCCCAACGGATACGCGGCGCAGAGCTCTCCCACAATCTGCTCCTGCATATAGGAGACGGTATTCCGTATATTATCAACCGTGGAAATAAACCAGGTGATATCCAGGTAAAGCACATCGTACCTGTTCATATACCTGCGGTAGTCCTCATCCCTGGCAATTTTCAAATCCTGGAACAGACTCTCCGACCGACAGCTTCTGTCATAATAGGCACAGAGCATCTGGGTGGCAAATGATTTCCCGAACCTTCTGGGACGACTCACGCATATCAGCTTATCCTTTGTTCCCAAAGCGCGGTTGACAAAAGAGATCAACCCCGATTTATCCACATACAGGCCTTTCCGTACGGAGCGGAACCCCGCATTCCCCAGATTCAGATACATTCCCATCTTTCTGCTCCCTTATCTCCATGCCGTCCACCCGGTCAGCATACTCCTGCTCCAAGTCCAGAACCCTAATTTTTAAAGCTGTGAATAGGCGCGGGAATCCGTCCTCCCCGGCTGATAAAGGCCTGGCAGCCGAAGGAGTTCACGGGCATAATGGGCGCATACCCCAACAGGCCGCCGAATTCCACGGTCTCTCCCACTCCCTTGCCGATGACGGGAATAATGCGCACGGCGGTGGTCTTCTGGTTCACCATGCCGATGGCCATCTCGTCCGCTATGATGCCGGAGATCGTTGACGCCTCCGTGTCCCCGGGAATGGCGATCATGTCCAGGCCCACGGAGCACACACAGGTCATTGCTTCCAGTTTTTCCAGGGTCAGGGCCCCTGCCTGAACGGCATTGATCATTCCCTGGTCCTCGCTCACCGGAATAAATGCGCCGCTCAACCCGCCCACATAGGAGGATGCCATGACGCCTCCCTTCTTCACCTGATCGTTCAACAGGGCCAACGCCGCAGTGGTGCCGGGCGCTCCCGCATGCTCCAGACCCATCTCGCACAGAATATCCGCAACGCTGTCTCCCACGGCAGGCGTAGGCGCCAGGGACAGATCCACAATGCCAAAGGGCACTCCCAGCCTGGCCGAAGCCTCCTGGGCCACCAGCTGTCCCACCCGGGTCACCTTGAAGGCAGTCTTCTTGATGGTCTCGCAGAGCACCTCGAAATTCTCCCCCCGCACCTTTTCCAGGGCAGTCTTCACCACTCCCGGGCCGCTGACTCCCACATTGATGATCTTGTCTGCCTCGGTAACCCCGTGGAAGGCACCTGCCATAAACGGATTATCGTCCGGTGCATTGCAGAATACCACCAATTTTGCACAGCCCAGGGAATCGTTCTCCTGTGTATATTCCGCAGTGGATTTGACGATTTCCCCCATCAGCTTCACCGCGTCCATATTGATGCCCGTCCTGGTGGAACCAAGGTTCACGGAAGCGCACACCCGCTCAGTGCAGGAAAGGGCCAGGGGAATGGAACGAATCAGCAGTTCATCCGCAGGAGTCATGCCCTTGCTCACCAGGGCCGAAAATCCGCCGATGAAATTTACCCCCACTTCCTTGGCCACCTGGTCCAGTGTCCCGGCCACAGCGGCAAAATCCTCCTCCGATCTGCAGGCAGCAGCACCGATGAGTCCAATTGGCGTGACGGATATCCGTTTGTTTACTATCGGTATGCCAAAGTCTCTGGAGATTTCCTCCCCGGTCCTCACCAGATCCTTTGCCGCCCCGTAAATCTTACTGCGGATCTTGTCCTGCAGTCCCGCCAGATCGGAATCCATGCAGTCCAGAAGACTGATGCCCAGAGTAATGGTGCGCACGTCCAGATTCTCCTCCGCGATCATCTTATTGGTCTCTGTCACTTCATATATATTAATCATTATAATTCTCCCGCTCTATACTCCCGGGCAGGCCCGCCGGTTAAACTGTAACCCGTCCGCAGCACCCCGTTACCAGCAACATTTATATCCTGTGCATTTTATCGAAAATCTCTTCCTTCTGGCACTTAATCTGCACCCCTGTCTCCGCCCCCAGGGCAGTCATCTCGTCCGCCATGTCGCCGAAAGGCTTTGCCGTGGTGCTTGTGTCCACGATCATCATCATATTAAAATAGCCCTGCACAATGGTCTGGGAGATATCCAGGATATTGATCCCGTTCTCCGCCAGATAGGTGCAGATCTTTGCAATAATGCCTATGGTGTCTTTGCCCACTACGGTAATAATCGTCCTCTTCATCTCATTCCTCCGTTCTCCGCGTCCGCAACGCGTTCCCCAGGCTTCCCTCCGTCTACAGCACCACCGCAGGAGTCACCTCGCTGCGCCTGGCCACACGAATGTCAAAATCCCCGGCCTTATAGGGATTGTCGCCCATGTTGATCTCCATCCGCACGGACTCGTAAGCCAGTTCCGGCAGATTATTCTCCTTGCTCAAATGCCCCAGCAGGATGGCCTTCATCCTGTCATGAAGAATGCGGCACAGCAGCCTGCCTGTGTTCTCATTGGACAGATGCCCCCTGTCTCCCAGGATACGCTGCTTCAGATAATAGGGATAAGGGCCTACCTGGAGCATGTTTACATCATGGTTTGCCTCCAGAAGCAGGGCGTCCATTCCCTTCAGACATTCCACCGTGTAGTCATTGTATACGCCCAGATCCGTGCACACTGCCACCCGCTTGCTGCCATAGGCGATGCGGTAGGCCACGGGATGCGCGGCATCATGGGATATCCGCATGGGATTGATGGTCAGATCCTTGATGACAAATTTCTGGTCTTCCTTTACCTCGTGGAACAATTCCCGGTCTACATTGCCAAGCGCAGCGCATTCCTTCATGGCCTGAATGGTCCCTGCCGTGGCATAGATGGGAATTTCGTATTTTCTGGATATGATCCCCAGTCCCTGTATATGATCGGCATGCTCATGAGTTATCAATATTCCGTCAATATCCTGTCCTGTCAGCTCCAGTTCCTTCAGTCCCTTTTCTGTCTTCCTGCCGCTGATTCCCACATCCACAAGCAAATGGGCTGCATCGGATCCCACGTAGATACAGTTTCCGCTGCTTCCGCTTGCTATACTGCATAATCTCATTTTATTCTTTTATCCGTCCTTTATATGTATTCATGATTCTGAAAAGCAATCTCACATCCTGGAGGCAACTCCTGCCAGTTTTCCGTCAATCTGCCTGAAGCTGTCCTCCAGACTCCCGCTGTTGTCTATAACAAAATGGCAGTTTCTCCGGAAATGCTCCTCCGTCAGCTGTCTGGCCATAATCTGCGAAATCTTTTCCACGCTGTAGCCCCGGGAGCGAAGAAGTCTCTCCCGTCTGACTGTCTCATCTGCATAAATATACCACATCTCATCCACCAGCGCAAGGTATCCTCCCTCAATGAGCAAAGCGGCTTCCACAAAAAACAGCTCCGCCTTTCCTTCCTTCCCGGCGCGCTCCAGACGTTCCAGCAAATATTCTTTTACGGCAGGATGAATAATATCGTTCACCCGTTCCAGGAGATCCGGCCTGGCGAAAATTCTGTCCGCCATGGCCGCCCTGTCTATGCTGCCGTCCCCGGCAATTATGTCCTGCCCCAGCAGATCAACCAGTTCCCCATATGCCCTTGTCCCAGGCTGCTTCACCAGATGCGCCACCTGGTCTGCCAGATAAATCTCGCATCTGTAATGCTTTTTGATATAGTCAAGGATCTCGGACTTTCCCGCCCCGATTCCTCCCGTGATCCCTATAAACCGCACTCCGGCACTCCTCCTTTTCCGCCTTACGCTGTTTCCGTCCCACAAAACCCGCCCCCGCAGTCTCATTGCGGCCGGGCGCACCGTCCCAGGATCTCTCTCCTGCTACTTGGCCTCATACCAGTTCTCACCGGTATGCAGATCTATTTCCAGATCCACAGCCAGGTCTGCAGCCGCAGTCATGTTCTCCGTAAGAATCCGGCGCACCTGCTCCTCTTCCTCCCTGTAGGTTTCTATGACAAGCTCGTCGTGCACCTGCAGAATCAGCCTGGATTTCAGTCCTGCCTCTTTCAAGGCTTTCCACACCCGAATCATGGCAATCTTGATAATATCCGCAGCCGTTCCCTGGATAGGGGAATTCATGGCCACACGCTCGCCAAAGGAACGCTGCATAAAATTGGAGGATTTTAACTCCGGTATGGGCCGTCTGCGTCCGAACATGGTGGTAATGTACCCCTCTTCCCTTGCATCCCTGACCAGCTTGTCCAGGAAATCCTTCACCCCGGGATAGGTGGCAAAATACTGTTCAATATAATCGGCGGCTTCCTTCTTGCTGATGCTTAAATCCTGGCTGAGTCCAAAGGAACTGATGCCATAGACAATGCCGAAATTCACTGCCTTTGCGTTCCGCCGCTGTAAATCCGTGACCTCCTCAAATGGTGTATGGAATACCTTCGCAGCCGTAATCCGGTGAATATCCTGATCCATGTGGTAGGCTTCGATGAGCTGTTCATCCCCGGACATATGAGCCAGTACCCGCAGTTCAATCTGGGAGTAATCCGCATCCATGAACACACAGCCCTCCCGGGGCACAAACACCTTCCGAATCCGTCTGCCCAGTTCCATGCGCATGGGAATGTTCTGCAGATTAGGCTCCGTGGAGCTGATGCGTCCTGTTGCCGTGATGGTCTGGTTAAAACTGGTGTGAATCCTTCTGTCCTCCCCGATGTAGACCGCAAGCCCGTCCGCATAGGTTGACTTCAGTTTGGTCAGCTGCCTGTACTCCAGGATATCTTTTACTATGGGAGCGTCTTCCGATAGTTTTTCCAGCACATCCGCAGCCGTGGAATATCCGGTCTTGGTCTTCTTGCCCCCGGGCAGCTTCATGGTCTCAAAAAGAACCTCCCCAAGCTGCTTTGGGGAATTGATATTGAACTCCACTCCCGCCTGGGCATGAATGGATTTCTCCAGTTCCCCTATCCGTTCCACCAGGGCGTCCCCATAGGCCTTCAGCTCCTCACGGCGCACCTCCACGCCCTCCCGCTCCATATGGTACAGCACCAGGGACAGGGGCATTTCCATCTCCCGCATCAGTCGGTCCATACCGGTCCGGACCAGTTTCTCCCGAATTACTTCCGCAGCCTTCACCGATACACATGCGCCGTAACAGCAGTACTCGGCAAATTTTTCCGGCATGGCCGCTGCTGCCTCACGGGAGTTTCTCTTGCCGAAAACCTCCCCCCATCCGGGAACAGTGAGGCCAAGATGCTCCTGGGCAATGGATTCCAGATCATAATCGCTCTTCAGGGGGTTCAGCAGATAGGAGCCGATAAGGATGTCAAAATACCGTTCCGTTGACTCCTGCGCCAGATAGCGGTACTGTCTCTTAATATCAAAAACCGACAGATTCACCCTCTCCGAGAGCTTTCCTACCGCATCCAGCAGAGGCCGGATATCCTCCTCCCTGCTTCCGCTCTCCGAAACCTCCTCAAACAGGGAAAGCTGTACATTCTCCTGCACAGGCAGGGCGTACAGGACGGTTTCCTCCCCTGAGCTTGCTGCGGCGGCCAGAAGTTCTCCTCCGTCTTCGGCCAGATACAGCCCCAGGCCGGAATCATCCTGCCTTTTTTCCAGCCACTTTATGAAATCCTTCTGCTCCTCCAGTTTCCGGAAAGTTTCCCTGATATCACTGTCCCTCTTTACAGTTTCCCTCTCAAAGCGGTGCAGCATCTGCTTAAATCCCAGCTGTTTGAACAGGTCATAGGCCTCCTGGGTATAAAAGCCTTCCGCAGCTGCCTCCCCGTAGTCCAGGGCCACGTCACAGTCCGTGCGGATGGTGGCCAGGATTTTGCTCAAATCCGCAAGCTCCCGATTCTGGAGCAGGGATTCCCTGATACTCTTTTTCGTGATTTCCTCCGCATGGGCATAGATATTTTCCAGGGACCCAAACTGCACCATCAGATCCGTGGCCGTCTTCTGTCCCACCTTGGGCACCCCGGGAATATTGTCTGCGGTATCCCCCATCAGGGCTTTCAGATCAATAAACTGAAGGGGCGTCACCTGGTAGGCAGCCTTCACGTCCTCAGGATAGTAATCCTCCACCTCCGTCTTCCCCATCTTCGTCTTGGGAATCCGGATCTTGATGTGTTCGTCCGCAATCTGCAGCAGATCCCGGTCCCCGGAGATCAGCGACACCTCCATGCCTTCCGCCTGGGCCTTTTTCGCCAGGGTTCCCAGAATGTCGTCCGCCTCCAGGCCCTCCCGTTCCACGATCACCACCTTCATGGCCCGCAGCACGTCCTTCATCACGGGCACCTGCTCCCGCAGCTCCTCCGGCATGGGTTTCCTGGTGCCCTTATAGGCCTCATACATCTGGTGGCGGAAGGTAGGCGCATGCACGTCAAAGGCCACCCCAAGATAATCCGGCTTTTCTTCTTCCAGAAAACGAAACATAATATTCAGGAATCCGTATATTGCATTTGTGTGAAGCCCCTGGGCGTTCGTCAGGTCCTGCACGCCGTAAAACGCCCTGTGCAGGATACTGTGACCGTCTATCAGAACTAATTTCCTTTTTTTTGCCATCTCTTTTACCGCCTTTTTGCCTGGTCCGGACCCGACGGATCCGTAATATTCATTGTCAATGCAGCACAACGCAGATTCCGGCAGGAAGCTGCACAGATTTTTACAGCAGAATCCATATGACAATCCCGGCCAGTAGTCCTACAGCCACGATCTCCATAACAATCCCCAGATACAGAAACATGCTGTGAAAGCGTATGTTCTTTCCCGCTTCCTCCATCCGCTGTCCCAGTTCCGCCTGCAGGTCAAATGCATTGCCTTCCTCCAGACGCTGCATTCCCTCCTGCACCAGAAACTGGATATCCAGCTCCTCCCTGCAGTTCCCGCAGTGCTGTACATGCTCATAAAAGCGCTTCAGGGTGGGATAATCCAATTTTTTTGAAATAAAGCCGGGAATGAGCCTTTCGAATTCCTTGCACTCCATACTCTCAGTTTTGCCCCATCTGCCCAAAATATCCAAATTATCCACCTCCTCCGGAAGCGATTCAGCCCTCCAGCGCCTGGGCAATATCCGCAATTAAGTCATCCTTGTCTTCAATTCCGCAGCTGATCCGGATCAATTCCGCAGGCACTCCCGCTTCTTTCAGCTGTTCGTCCGTCATCTGGCGGTGGGTACTGGATGCCGGATTCAGACAGCAGGTTCTGGCATCCGCCACATGGGTTTCTATGGCAGCAATCTTCAGCTTTTTCATAAAGCTGCCTGCAGCCTCCCGTCCTCCCTTCAGCCCAAAGGAGACCACTCCGCAGCTGCCCTCAGGCAGATACTTCTGTGCCAGCGCGTGATACTTATCCCCCGGCAGACCGCAGTAATTCACATAGGCCACTCCGGGATGCGCAGCCAGGAACTCCGCCACGGCCTGTCCGTTCTCGCAGTGCCGCTTCATGCGTACATGGAGACTCTCCAGTCCCAGATTCAGCAGAAAGGCATTCTGGGGACTCTGGATGGAGCCCAGATCCCGCATCAGCTGCGCGGTACATTTTGTAATGAAAGCCCCTTCCTTTCCGAACTTCTCGGCATAGGTAATCCCATGATAGCTGTCGTCAGGCGTACAGAGACCGGGGAATTTGTCCGCATGGGCCATCCAGTCAAATTTTCCGCTGTCCACAATGGCACCTCCCACAGCTGCCCCGTGACCGTCCATATATTTTGTGGTGGAATGGGTTACGATATCCGCTCCCCATTCAAAGGGTCTGCAGTTGACGGGTGTGGCGAAGGTATTGTCCACAATCAGCGGCACGCCGTGGGCATGGGCGCATTTTGCAAACTTTTCTATATCCAGCACTGTCAGCGCAGGATTGGCTATGGTCTCTCCGAACATGGCTCTGGTATTGTCCTGAAACGCCGCGTTCAGTTCCTCCTCCGTGGCATCCGGGCTCACAAAGGTCACGTCGATTCCCATGCGCTTCATGGTCACGGAGATCAGGTTGAATGTTCCGCCGTAGATGGTACTGGAAGCCACAATATGGTCCCCGCAGCTGCAGATGTTGAACAGCGCATAGAAATTGGCTGCCTGTCCGCTGCTGGTCAGCATGGCCGCAGTGCCGCCCTCCAGCTGGGCAATTTTGGCTGCCACATAATCGTTGGTGGGATTCTGGAGTCTGGTGTAAAAATAACCGCTTGCCTCCAGGTCAAAAAGCTTCCCCATATCCTCGCTGGTGTCATATTTGAATGTAGTGCTCTGAACAATGGGAATCTGGCGTGGTTCTCCGTTTCCCGGGGTATAACCGCCCTGTACGCATATACTGTTGATTTTCATATCTTCCTGTATCCTCCTTCGAGATTTATTCCGTTCCGTTTCCGCCGGGAAAAATATGGCCAGAAGCTGTCCGACGTGTCAAATTCATTTTCCAGTATACACATTTAAGGTAAAAAATTCAACCTTTTCTCTCAATGCTTTTCCTTTCTTCTCGCACAGCCCCTACGGTTTACACAGAATACCGCCTTCTCCCCTCCGGCAGTTTACATAAAATTCACTTGCTTATTACAGCTTATCCGCTATAATAGGAAATAAGCTTGCATGACCAAAAATAACCAGTGAGGAGATTAAAAATGAGCATTCAGGAATTTAAGCCCATAAAAGAGGGCAAGGTACGTGAAATTTATGACAATGGAGACAGTCTGATTATTGTGGCTACAGACCGCATCAGCTGCTTTGACGTAATCCTGGGCAATCAGGTCAGCAAAAAAGGCACGGTCCTGACACAGCTGTCCAGATTCTGGTTTGAGATGACCAAAGACATCCTGCCCAATCACATGATTTCCGTGGATGTAAAAGATATGCCGGAGTTTTTCCAGACAGAGGAATTCGAAGGCAAAAGCATGCTCTGCCGGAAACTGAACATTCTTCCCGTGGAGTGCATTGTCCGTGGCTACATCACCGGCAGCGGCTGGGCCAGTTACCAGAAGGACGGCACGGTCTGCGGCATCCGTCTTCCGGAGGGATTAAAGGAATCCGACAAGCTGCCGGAGCCCATCTACACACCTTCCACCAAGGCGAAAATCGGAGAACATGACGAAAACATTTCCTATGAGCAGAGTGTGGATTACCTGGAGGAACGTTTCCCCGGAAAAGGCCGGGAATACGCTGAAAAGCTGCGGGACTACACCCTTGCCCTTTATAAAAAATGCGCCGCTTATGCCCTGGAAAAAGGCATTATCATAGCCGATACAAAATTTGAGTTCGGCCTGGACGAAGACGGCAATATCGTCCTTGCGGATGAGATGCTGACGCCTGACAGTTCCCGTTTCTGGCCTGCAGCCAGCTATGAACCCGGACACGGACAGCCCTCCTTTGACAAGCAGTTCGCCAGGGACTGGCTGAAGGCAAATCCGGACAACAACTGGGTTCTGCCTGAGGATGTGGTCCAGAAGACCATTGAAAAATACCTCCAGGCTTATGAAATGCTCACAGACACCTGGTATTCCTCCCTGTAATCAGCACAGGAAAGCCTTCTGACATGACAAACCCCCGGAACCTGTGTTCACACAGATTCCGGGGGTTGTCCGACTTCACAGATCCTATTCCCGTCCATCCCAACAGTAAGTGCAAAGTTTGCTTCTGTCAATGCCCACGGATGCAATCATATCGTCAAGCCTGTGATAACGCAGCGTGGTAAAATTCAGCTTTTTGCCGATTCTCTCCACCATCTCCCCATACTCCGGCGTATCGGGATCCACATAGTATTTTAAGTCGATTTCTCTTCCTTCCTCTTCCATCTCCTTCAGAACCCTCCTGGCAATGAGGTCCATCTCGGAAGTTGATCTGGAAAAATTCAGATATTTGCAGCCATAGAGCAGGGGCGGGCATGCAGGCCGGATATGTACCTCCCTGGCGCCTCCCTGGTAGAGAAATTCCGTAGTCTCCCGGAGCTGGGTACCCCTGACAATGGAATCGTCTATGAGCAGCAGGCTCTTGCCCCTGATCAGCTCCTGCACGGGGATCAGCTTCATTCTGGCAATCAGGTTCCTCTGTGTCTGGATCACCGGCATAAAGGACCGGGGCCAGGTGGGCGTATATTTGATAAAAGGCCTGGAAAAAGGCACTCCTGACCTGTTGGCATAGCCAACGGCATGGGCGATGCCGGAATCAGGCACTCCTGCCACGGTGTCCGGCTTCACATGATCCCTCTCGGCCAGCAGCGCGCCGCAGTTGTAACGCATGGTCTCCACGTTGACGCCTTCATAGGAGGAGGTTGGATACCCATAGTATACCCACAGAAAAGTACAGATCTTCATGTCTTTTCCAGGCTGCGCAAGAGTATGCACGGCCTCCGGCGTCACCACTGCAATCTCGCCGGGTCCCAGTTCCCTGTGAAATACAAATCCCAGATTCAGATAGGCAAAGCTCTCAAAGGACACGCAGTATGCCCCCTCCTTTTTTCCGATGGACACGGGCGTCCTGCCGTAACGGTCCCTGGCGGCATAAATCCCCTTTTCCGTCATCACCAGGATAGTCATGGATCCGTCGATGACTTCCTGGGCATACCGGATTCCCTCCACCAGATTATCCTTCTGGTCAAGCAGGGATGCCACCAGCTCTGTGGCATTGATATCCCCGCCGCTCATCTCCAGAAAATGGCCGTGGCCGCCCTGAAACAGTTCCCGGGTCAGCTGTTCGCTGTTGTTGATTCTTCCCACAGTGGTAATGGCATAGGTTCCGTGATGGGAACGAACCATCAGCGGCTGCGGTTCATAATCCGAAATGCACCCGATGCCCATGTTTCCTTCCATCTTGTTTACATCCTTGTCGAACTTGGTGCGGAACGGGGCATTTTCAATATTGTGGATTGCCCTGTCATATCCCTTTTTCCTGCCATAAACCACCATACCCGCACGTCTGGTTCCCAGATGGGAATGATAATCTGTTCCAAAATATAAGTCAAATACACAGTCTTCCTTAGATGCTACGCCAAAAAATCCTCCCATTTGCGCCTCCTATTACAGTTCTGTCTTCCGGTTCCTTTTATACATTGATTTCCGCCTTCACGCCCAACAGGTCCCTGTTCTCCTCCAGAACGGGACGAATCACATCCCGCAAAAATGCCTCCACCTGCTCCCTGGACCGCCCCGTATATCTGGCAGGTTCCATGGTCTCCTGCAGCTCCTCCAGGCTCATGGGGAAGGTGGGGTCCGCAGCGATAAGTTCCAGCAGATTGTTGTCCTTTCCTTCCACTTTTACATTCCGTCCCGCCTCCATGGAAAGCTCCCTTATGCGCTCATGAAGTTCCTGACGGTTTCCGCCCCGCTTCACGGCGTCCATCATAATATTTTCCGTGGCCATAAAGGGAAGTTCGCTCATCAGATGCTTTTCAATGACTTTCGGATACACCACCAGGCCGTCAACCACATTCAGACACAGATCCAGAATGCCGTCCACGGCAAGAAATCCCTCCGGAATGGACAGGCGCTTGTTTGCCGAATCATCCAGGGTCCTCTCAAACCACTGCGCAGCGGAAGTGATGGCCGGATTCAGGGCATCAATCATCACATATCTGGAAAGGGAGGCAATCCGCTCGCTTCTCATGGGATTGCGCTTGTAGGCCATGGCCGAGGAACCGATCTGGTTCTTCTCAAACGGCTCTTCCACTTCCTTCAGATGTTGGAGCAGCCGGATGTCATTGCTCATCTTATGGGCAGATGCTGCAATCCCCCCCAGCACATTGGCCACCCTTGTGTCAATCTTACGGGAATACGTCTGTCCTGATACGGGAAAGCATTCTTTGAATCCCATTTTCTCAGCGATCATGGGATCAATTTTATCAATGGTTTCCTGATCCCCGTCAAAGAGCTCCAGAAAAGAAGCCTGTGTACCCGTGGTTCCCTTGGACCCCAGCAGCTTCAGATTCCCCATCACATAATCCAGGTCCTCCAGATCAAGATAAAACTCCTGCAGCCAGAGGGTTGCCCGTTTTCCCACCGTGGTGGGCTGGGCAGGCTGGAAGTGGGTGAAGGCAAGGGTGGGCTGGGCCTTGTATCTGTCCGCGAATGCAGCCAGTTCCCCAATGACATTCACCAGCTTCTTCTTCAGCAGCCTGAGCCCCTCCCGCATCACGATAATATCCGTATTGTCCCCCACATAACAGGAGGTGGCTCCCAGATGGATGATGCCTGCAGCCCCGGGACACTGCTGTCCATAGGCATACACATGGCTCATAACATCATGGCGGACTTCTTTTTCCCTGGCCCTGGCCACCTCGTAGTTGATGTCTTCCTCATGGGCTTTCAGCTCATCAATCTGCTCCTGTGTGATCACCGGCTTTCCGTCCCTGCTCAGCCCCAGTTCCTTCTCTGTCTCCGCAAGGGCAATCCAGAGCTTTCTCCAGGTGCGGAATTTCATATCCGGTGAAAAAATATACTGCATTTCCTTACTGGCATAGCGCTCCGACAAAGGGCTCACATATCTGTCTGTGCTCATTCCTTTTCTCCTTATCCGAAAATCTCTCCGTATTCCGGCAGTGTATACTGCATATTTCTGAAAAGTATAATATCCTACAAAATCCCATAAGTCAATAGGTATTACACTTTATAGTCTTCCACCATTTTTCTGACCTGGGGAGCAATATCCGGATACTTCTCAGCAATATCCATGATCTCCCCCCTGGCTGTCTCCGCAACGTTACTGTTGTAATCCATCTGCTTCCGCAGGGCCTGCCTGCGCAGAATCAGGTCATGCCGGATCTCCACCATCTCTCTCCTGTCCACAAGGGCTGCGGGCTGTCCGAGCCATCTCTCCGGACTTGAGATGCGGTATTTGGACAGCTTCAGAAGAAGCTGTCTCCGGTAGTGCTCCGCCTTGGACTCGGCTTCTGCATACTCCCTTCTCTCCTCCTTCTCCCTCTGATAGGTCTTCCACATCCGCTCAAGGGATGCCGCATTCTCCGTACCGTACTTCATACACAGGTAATCCGTCAGATTCCTGTTGTTTACATACCGGATCTTCACCTTGTTCTGAAGCTGTATCAGCCTGTTAATGTCCGTCTCGATTTTCCCAAGCTCCCTGTCCCCGTCGGTGTATTTCACCCAGCTTGCGGTGACTGCTATGGCAGCGGCTGCTCCGGCCAGCAGGTATCCCAGTTTTGTATCCATTTTAAAGCCAAACTGCAGAATCAGGAGCATGGCAAGGCAGAGCAGAAATGCCGTCGCAAAAATCACGGCCATTCCCCGCAGATTATTCAGAATGTTCTCCAGTTCCTGCCTGCGGAATTCATAGGCGTGCCGCTCCATGTCAAGCCGCTTCAGGTCATGCTTCACCTTGTCGCCATACCCCTCGCATTCCTTCAGCTTTCCGATCCCCTCCTGAATCTCTTCCTCCTGCTCCCTGAGCCGGTAGTAGTCCGCGTCCGTCATGCGGTTCTTTTTCCCCCGGTATTTTTCCCCCTCCTGTTCCATTGTCAGAAGCTTTCCGGCTATCCCGTTCAGTTCCTCCCTATCCCGCTCCGGAAGCGCTTCGATTTCTTCCATATCCGTCAGATACGAAGTAATCAGGGAATACTCCCCTGCCAGCAGGTTCAGCTCCTTTGTGGCCTCCCCTATCTGCTCCAGGCAGTTTGTGATATAACTGGTTCTCTCTGTCTCGCTTCCGAAATCCACACGATCCCTGTCATAGACTACATTTTCCCAGTCATCCGCATTATTTTCATTTTGCTTTCTTTTCCTGAATATCTTTGCAAAAAATCCCATTCACTACTGCTCCTTTACATTCGGTAGCTGCTTTTCAATGCCTTCAGAAGACGCTGATTCTCTTCCTGGTACTTCTGCCGGTCCCGGCTTCTCAGCTCCCTTCTGTTGTACAGCCGCAGATAATCCGGCTGCTGTTCCCATTCCCCTTCTGCTGCCTTATACTGCTTCTCCAGTTCCAGTATCTGGGAATGCCATTCCCCGTAACCTCCGGTTAAGGCCACATATTCTTCCTCAGAAAGCAGCATGCGTTTTGCCGCCAGATAATTGATACAGTACTCCCCGCTTCCGGTCAGTTCACAGGCATGGCCGAAGCATTCCGCCGCCTCCTCGTAAAGCATCAGTCCCGCATATGCCACGCCCTTGTTATGCCAGATCCTTGCCAGGAACTCCGGCGCCGCCGGGCTGTCCCCGCCTTCTCCCTCCTCCTGCCTCCAGTTCTGCAGAAGTTCGTCGTATCCGCGCAGCGCAGGCTTATATTTTTTCTTCCTCACCAGATAATCCACCTGGTTTTTGCGTCTCTCCAGACCGTTTAATCCCGCTCCCTGCTTCAGTACCCTCTCCGTCTCCGCAACAGTCTCCTCATCATAAAACCCCACATAGCGCAGGATGGTAACTGCAAATTCACTGAGCATTCCCCTTCTGTGTACCAGTGGGTGGAGCTTCTGGGCCAGATCCCGCAGTCCGCACTCCCTTTCTATCCAGTTCAGCAGTCTGTCATCCAGAAGTGACAGATCCAGCAGAAATGCATTTTCCTTAATACAGTAGCAAAGCTCCTCCATACTGAAGACATTTACCTCCAGTTCCGGAATCCGATATGGTACTTTCGCGTAATTTCCCACGCAGATGCTGATGCGCATGGCAGGCCTCCTATTTTCGTTCCACAGCTCCCTTCCTCCGCCGGATATCTGCAGCGGATTTCCGGAAAGCAGCCTGTTTTCAGTTTTTGTATCCAGATTTCCTACAACGCAATCTCGTCCCGCCAGCTGCGCCCGGAGGGTGCCCGGAACTCTCCGAATCCAAGGTCCTCAGCCTCCACAACAAGCGTCTCCTCCGTCTTCAGGAAAAAATGAAGCTTCAGCCTGGCTGTGCCGCCGGACAGGCCCTCCAGGACAATTCGCACCAGAGAGCCGTCCCTTCCTGCTGTTTTCCTGCTGACAGTACCCGCCAGCGGCATCACGTTCAGCATGATTTCATTTCCCTCCTGGATATAGACCTCCAGGCTTCTCTCGGCCTCATACCAGTTGATGCCTGCATCCAGCAGCGCGTAGTAGGATTCTTCCCCGTTCCTGAGTACCTTCATTCCTATGTTTGCTTTTAATTTCTCTCTGCCAAGGAAAACATGCGCCTTTCCGGCTTCACTGGGAGCAAATTTCTCCTGCATTCCCCTGCAGGCGCCCTTGCTGAAGAGATTGTTTCCCTGGAACACACGCCTGCCCCTGCACAGAAACCTCAGGGACTCTTTCATCCACTCTCCCTGGAAACCGTCTCCGATCAGAAACACGCTTCCGATGATGCTTCTGCCGCATATCTCTTCCGCAATTGTCCCAAAGGCACGGTCCATTTCCTCCTGCCGCTCAGGGGACAGCTCCCCCTCCTCAAAAAAAGAATACTCTTTCTCCTCGATATATACCACCATGGGCGTGGTTCTCTTGTTGGACTCCAGACGGTACACCCTGATGCCGCCTTCTCTGTAATGGAACAGCACTGCGGGATAATTCCACAATTCCCTTGGCTGGCAGAGCATATAACTGTAAAAGCTTTCCTCGTGGCTCTGAAAGGAAATCCGTTCCGTCTTCAGCCCGGCCCCCTTCACCACATACCCAAGCATATCCAGAATCCGCCGGTCTATCACCGGGCATGTGATCATCAGCGCCCAGATTTTCGTACCCGTCTGGGAAAGCTGCCCAAGACTCCTTCTGAAAAACAGAACAAGAAGCGCCACCGGATCATAGCTTTCCCCGTCCACCACCACAGGTTCCCCGTCCAAAACCATATCCAGAAGGTTCTCCACCAGAATTCCCTCCTGCCTGTCGGCCACCCGGAGAGCCTCCCTTCCATAAAGCCACTGATTGACGCCGTATTTCTTACAGAGCACCGTGGGAATATTGTACTTCTGCTCCCCGGCGATCTGGGAGATCGTCTCCGATTCCCCCGTCTCGGAAAGGGAATAGCTGATCTGGGAATCTTTATTTCCCAGATCATATCCCACAATCAATTTCGCATTATTCAGAAAACCCATTCTGCCCCCTCACTTCAATGCAAACAGTCTGCTGTTCATGAAATCCCTTCTGTAATATTCCTCCAGAAGATCATCCATGGTATCAAAATCCTGCAATGACCCGGCCATCGCTATATCGTTCAGCAGGCGGTACCTGCTGTCCTCCTCCGCCGCGCCCGCCTCGCTTTTCTGAATGGTTGCGCTCTCCGTCAGCTCTGCGTTCCCATCCTTTTCCTCCGTGATGTAATACTGGAGGCTTTCCCCGAAAAACAGAACAAAATCCTTCACAAACACGCCCCCGTACACATCCCTCATATACTCGGAGCGGTATCCGTCCGACTCTCCGTTTTCATCAAGAATGGTATAATGGATGCATGCCCTGGCCCTTGGATCCGTTCGGTATTCGATAATCGTCCTGTCGGCAAGATCCTGCTGCGCTGCGCGGCATTCCCTGAACTTTCTGAAAAAATCCAGATAAATGCCTTCCGCCATCAGTTCCTGCAGCAGAACCTCTGCTGTCTGGAACGCTTCCTCGTCCATCTCATGCCGGTTTTCCGAGAAATATTTCAAAAATGCCAGTTTGCAGACCTTCTGCACGGACTCTCCCCGTGTCCTCATATAGCGGATCTCCCGGAACACTTCCCTCTCCATCACCCGCTCCCGCACAAAACAGTCATAGGCACACTGGGAGAGAAAGGCCTCTTCCACCTCTTCCCCGGCGCCCTGGGATACATAGTACAGGAAAATCTCCATTCTTTCCCCCACAAATGCCCCGGAGTACAGCATCTGTATCAAAATCTTCTCGCTGAGATCATAGCATTCCATGCCAAAAGCCCTGGACGCCTTCCAGATATCGCGAAGATTCCTGGTCATTCCCTGGTAGTATCTTCCCAGATACTCCAGTACCGTATTGTCGTATTTTCCCTTCTGGAAGGCATACATTGCCGCCACGGTATACAGCGCGTTCTCCTCCATGCCGTTCTGTTCTATCAGCGCACGCACCAGACGCACCAGAATCTTTGCGTCAATGAAGTACGGCCCATATGCCTGCAGCCACTCCTCTGCCAGTCTGTAGTTCCCCCTCAGCACCATGTATTTGAACACGCTGTCCTTCTCCTCCGGGCTGAGTTCTTCCGCCGGAATGATCTCCAGGTATTCGTCCAGGGCCTCCATGTCATCTGCATCATAGTAATACTGCAGAATCCGCAGATAGAGCTCTTTCCTCACGGACCGGCCCACATATCCGGACGCAGCCACCCTGAGCGCCCTCCGGACGCGCTCCCCCGGCTCTTCCCTGCACACGCTTTCGTTCTCGCACAGATAGAGCTCCAGCTGTGGATCCACATTCTCAAAGGGCTGCAGCCACCGCAGAAACTTTCCGGGAATCATCAGCTTTTCCATGGTATATTCCACATTTTTTCCAAAACGGCAGCCCTGCGCGTCCTCAAATACTATGGTATATTTACTGCCATACAGGGAGATCCATGTCTGCTTTTCCGTCAGCATATATTCTGTGGGATGTTCATTCCCCTGCTGATATACGTACACCTTCCGCAGCCGCTCATCCTCCACCTGGATCAGATGTGCGAACAACAGTCTGGAAAGAGGGGCGCTGGTCTGCTCATCCACCATATCCGCCCGGAGCAGACGGCTGTACAGATTTGCCAGATGCCTGTCAATATGCTCCTTTCGGATCTGCTCCTCCACAAAACACTCTATCTTCATCCGGTAGGCTTCATATACATCCCCGATTCTGTCCCTGCGCTGCAGAATGTAGTCATAAAGGTATGCGCTGTGGGTATAGTCCATGCTGTTCTGATAGGAAAAATACTTCAATACTATTTTAGGAATTTCCTCCATCCTGTCAAGATCCAGCGACATAAAAAAATACTCATACAGATTGGCAATCCGAAGCTGGTGCTCCACGCCTGCCCTGTACCATTCCAGCCACTGGCTCCCTATCCTGCCCCCTCTCACAAGAAGGGCACAGATCTCCTGGAGCAGACGGACATCCTTCCTTTTCCCGTAGAGCCTTGCCAGAGTCTTAAAAAGCAGTTCCGAATACTCCTTCATTCTCCCGGTAAGGTAGAGCATATGCTCCACTGTCTCCCGTTTCAGATTTCCTTTCCGGGCGCCATAGGCAAGCACCTGCCTCTCAAATCCCTCCAGCTTTCTCAGCAGGGACGGATTTGCGTTCATCAGGGCCAGAGCCTCGATATACAGAACCGGACTTGTGCATCCCCTGAAATAAAGTTTTTCCAGAAGGGCCCATCTGTCCCGCTCTGACTTCCTGTAATCCCTGGACAGATACAGAAGAAGCCATGCCACCCGCCAGTTTGAACTGTCCCTCCGGAAGATATGCTCCACATCCTCCGCCACCTTGTCCACATACGCCTCATCCCCGTGTATCAGAGTGGTCAGATAGAGATAGTAGGCAAGCAGCGTATCCTCTGCCTCCCCGTTCTCAAACAGTCCGGACACATAATCCAGTATCCAGTTTGCCTCCTTATATCTTTCCTCCGTGATAAGAAGCTGCGCCTGAAACAGCCTGAAAGAAATATCATTTTCATCCATTGCCACCAACTGTTCCACCAGGCTTCCCGTCTCCTTCAGCCATGCGGAAGTCCCGATCTTTCTCAGACGGAATTCCTGGTAAAACTTCATCAGCTGCAGCATGCATTTCTTTTTCTGAATCTCCTGTCCGCCGAAACGGGGATTCCTCATCCTGCGCACAGTCACCGGAATGTTCAGGGTGACATAGGCATTGGAAAGGCAGATCTGCCCGAAATTGTTTCCTCCATGGCAGGCTCCACCGTCAACATATACCCGCAGGGAACAGCGGTTATCCGGAAAGTCCTCCTCTGTCAGAACCTCCTTTTCCGTATAGAAAAAATCGCCCCTGCACTCCACAAAAAGCTGCGTAAAGCCCCATCCGTCCCTGATAATGTCCAGTTCCTGCCCTATGACCCTGTCGTCCCCAAGCTCCAGGGAAAGTTCCCCTGCCTCTGCAATATACTCCACCTTCAGTTTCTTATTGGCCTGTATCAGAAATTCCTCCACTGCCTGCTCCTGTCCCGGACAGGCTGACAATGCCCTGTAGTCTTCCCCGTATACCGCGTCGCTTCCATTGAAAACCCCCCTGAATTCCGGGGAATAGAATACCCGTACCGCTTCCTTCCAGCTGCTCTTGGCCAGATTGGCAAAATGAAACAGGTTCCGGATACTTCCAATGGAAGATTCCGGCAGGGCATACTCTACCGAGACCACAAAGGGAAGATAATACTCCCCCTGATTGCTGATGATATCAAAGGTGCCCTTTACCACATCTCCCTCTTCCAGATTCTCCCCATGAAACCGAAAGGAAATCTCCTCATTGCTTCCGGTGAATTCCCCTGTCAGGCATTCCATCCGCCAGTCAGAGGAAACAACAGTTCCATCGGCAAAGGTTCCCGCCTGGGCACGGATCTGAAAAGCGCCCTCATACACCTCTCCTTTTCCAATGGAAAACTCGATCTTTGCGCAGGAAAAATCAAGGGATCCGTTTTCATAGCTGAAATTTCCCGCCAAAATCTGATCGATTCTCTTCTGTTTTTGCATTTCTTCTCACCTTTTCTATTGTTTCGTCAGTTCATGTTCAGTTTATTGTTTATCACATGCCATGATATAAAATAAAGCCCCACCGCCACCATCAGTTTCATCAGAAAATCAAAGTTTGCAGTTCTGCTCAGATAGTTTCCCATGCCGGATATCCTGCTGAATGTAAGGATGCTCCGGATAACAGAGCTGATCAACGATTCCCCCACCAGGATTCCAACATATGCCACAATGGCCATCAGCACCCTGTATTTTGAGGAAAGCTGCCCGATGGAAATCGCTCCAAACAGAGTGGTCACAGACACAAAAGGAGTCAGCAGGGAAATCAGCAGGGTCAGCAGGAACAGGGCATCCTCTTCCACGCCCATAAGCCGGAGCACATCCCACATCTCATACTGGAATTCCCCCCAGAATTCAATCAGGGAATACTGATCCGGCAGAACCGCCGACACCATGGAAAGTCCCAGCAGGAAAACGGAAAACCAGATAGACACCACCACAAACAGCATCCAGAGACTGCCGACCAGTACCTTGCTGAAGAGAATTTCATGCTTTGTCACCGGCAGCGTATGGAGCAGATAGCCTTCGTCCGTATACATGGTTCTGTAAAAATGCACCCCCACATAGATCAGAATGCCGTAATTGACCACCACCAGCATCACCACATACATGATCAGCGTGAATATGCCGAAAAGGTCCAGCCATTCAAAACTTCCGCCGCTGCTCATCTTCTGCCACATGGGAGTCTGAAAGGCAAGCCACCCAAAAAAGGTAATCAGCGCCACTGCCCCCAGCATCAGACAGCCTGGTTTATACGTACTCTTCCACTCATGTTTTATCAGCTTTCCTAACATGCGAACACCTCCCTGAAATAGGCATCCACGGATTTGCCGTGCTGCTCCCTGATATTGTTCACCGAATTATAGAGCACCAGGTATCCGTAGCGCATAAAAATCACCTCGTCCAGAACCTGCTCAATATCCCCTATCAGATGGGTGGAAATGATCATGGTAGCCGAGGGATTATAATTATTGATAATCGTCCGCAGGATGTAATCCCTTGCCGCGGGATCCACCCCTGCAATGGGTTCATCCAGAAGATAGACATCCGCATTCCGGCTCATGACCAGTATCAGCTGTACTTTCTCCTTTGTTCCCTTGGACAGGGTATTCATTCTGGCCGAGGGCTCTATCCCCAGGCTGTGCAGCATGCTCAATGCCCTCTCCCTGGAAAAATCCACGTAAAAATCGCAGAAATAGTCCAGTACTTCGTTTATTTTCCTGTTTGCCGCCAGATAGGTCCTGTCCGGAAGATACGCCACCCTTGCCTTGGTAGCCACTCCCACCTCCTGGCCGTTGATGCGTATGCTGCCCCTGGTAGGCCGCAGCAGACCGTTCAGCATCTTGATCAGGGTTGTCTTTCCGCTGCCGTTTGGCCCAAGCAGGCCTATGATCTTCCCCCTGGGCAGCGCCAGGGTTACATTGTTCACTGCTATATGCTTCTCATCGTAGGCTTTTGTCAGTCCCACAATTTCAATCAAATCACTCATCTGCGCCATACCTCCTGTTCTCTGTGCCGTATGCCTTTACAGTATACTATCAAACCGGGCGGATTTCAAGGAAAAACCCACAACCGGGCGTAACCTTTTGCAATATCCCGCATATACTGCCATAATAAATCATTTTGAGGTAATTATGCCCGATACAAACATGACACCCACACCGGAAGCGGAAGCTGCGCCGGCCTCCTATACCGGCAACCTGAAAATCAGCGTGGTCTCCTCCATAGGAATGATCCCGGTGGAAAATGCAACCGTTACCATTTCCTACACCGGCGACCCAGGGGAACCCCTTGCCGTGCTTACCACGGACAGTTCCGGCCAGACTCCCGTTACGGCGCTGCCTGCGCCTCCACTGGATCTGTCCCTTCAGCCGGAAAATGAGCAGCAGCCCTATTCCGAATACAACATTGAAGTCACTGCGGAAGGCTATGAGCCTGTACTGGTATCCGGATCCGAGATTCTGGCAGGAGAGCTCTCCCTTCAGCCCATCCGGATGAACCCCCTGGCTTCCTCAGATGAAGAAGAAAAAGTAGTCATTATTCCGGCCCATACCCTGTTCGGGGATTTTCCTCCCAAAATACCGGAAGATGAAATCAAGCCCATGGCGGAAAGCGGCGAAATCGTTTTAAGCCGGGTTGTGGTTCCTGAGTATGTCATCGTCCACGACGGCGTTCCGGGCGATTCCACAGCGCCCAATTACTGGGTCCGCTATAAAGACTATATCAAGAATGTGGCATCCTGTGAAATCTATTCCACCTGGCCGGAAAACGCAATTTATGCGAATATACTGGCTATACAGTCGTTTACGCTGAACAGGGTGTATACGGAGTGGTATCGGAATCAGGGCTACAATTTCACCATAACCTCCTCCACGGCCTATGACCAGAAATGGGTGTACGGGCGGAATATCTTTGAAAATATTGACTACCTTGTGGACAGCATATTTGCAAACTACCTGTCCCGTCCGGGTGTACGGCAGCCTATTTTTACATCCTACTGCGACGGAAAAAGAGTCACATGTTCCGGGCTGAGCCAGTGGGGCTCCATGTATCTGGCAGACCAGGGCTACTCCGCCATTGAGATCATCCGTTACTACTACGGCAACGACATGTATATCAATACGGCCGAGATCATTTCGGGCGTCCCCTCCTCCTGGCCCGGCTATGACTTAAGCCAGGGATCCTCAGGTGAAAAGGTCCGGCAGCTCCAGACACAGTTAAACCGAATCGCAAGGAACTACCCGGCCATCCCCACTGTCACTGCCGACGGCATCTACGGCCCTGCCACCGCCCGGGCAGTCCGTACCTTCCAGGGAATCTTCAACCTTCCCCAGACAGGCGTTACAGACTATCCCACCTGGTATGAGATATCCGAGATCTATGTGGGCGTGTCAAGGATTTCCGAGCCTGGATGAATGAATGGACGAACATGCGCAGGATATGGAGTTTTCCATGGAAAACTGCCATATCCTGCGCCTTACTTTCCCGGGCTACTCTGTTTTTACGATACTGGTAACGCCGTCTTTGCCCCGGGATTTGGTGACGATAATTTTCCGGTCAATCCTTTCCTTCAGCTCTGACACATGGGATATGATTCCCACCAGGCGGTTCCCTTCCGTAAGCCGGGCCAGAGCCTTCATGGCCTGATTCAGGGCATCCTCGTCCAGAGAGCCAAAGCCCTCGTCCACAAACATGGAATCCATCTGAATGCCGCCTGCATAGGACTGGATTTCATCAGCAAGACCAAGCGCAAGAGATAAGGATGCCTGAAAGGATTCTCCCCCGGAAAGGGTTTTCACGCTTCTCTCCGTTGCATTATAATGGTCTATGACGCTCAGTTCCAGTCCCATCTTCACTTTGAGGCTGTCTCCCTCTTCCGCCCGCTTCAGCTCATACTGTCCGCCGCTCATGGTAAGGAGACGGAGATTTGCCCTCCTGATGATCCGGTCAAAATACGTCATCTGGATATAGGTCTCCAGCTCAATCTTCTGCTTGCCCTTAAGGCCGCCGTTGGCCGTGTCGGACAGCGCTTTCATCCAGATATATTTCTTCTCCACAGCGTCAATGGTTTCCTGTCTGCTCCTGACCCTGGACAGGATATCCTGATTCTGCAAAAGAGCCTGGTTCTTCCGGTCACGCCTCACGCCCAGCTGCTTCTTCTCTTCCCGGTACTGCGCCTTTCTGGCCAGCACCTCCTCTTCCTCCGCGCAGCCTGCCTCTCCCGCATCTGCAAGCTGCTTCCTGAGCGTATCCGCCGCCGATGCCAGGCGCTCGCTCTGTGTACGGCATAATGCATAGCTTTCTTCGGCAGCCTTCCACGCCACTTCCAGTGAGGCCCGGCGGCTCTGGAGCCCCATGATCTGTTCCTCCCATTCCTTTTTGGTCGCGTCCCCCAGCTGTACGGCCAGTCCTGCAATTTTCTCCTCCCTGGCCCTGAGTTCCTCTTCTTTTCTGGCTGCCGACACTTCCAATCTCCGTATCTCTTCGCCTGTCTTACTGATCTGCTCCTCCAGAACAGGAATCAGTTCCTCCAGTTCCTTCCGGATTCTCAGCTTTTCCCTGTTTTGTTCCAGTTCCGCATCCAGGTCCCTCAGCTCCTCTTCCAGTTTTTTCTCCGTATCAAGCGCCGCCTCCCTCAGAACCGCCTCCCTGTCCTGCCCGGATTCCGGAGAGAAATCAAATGCCTGTCCCCGTTGAATCTCCAGGCTTTCCTGCAGCTGTCCTGCTTTTTCGGTCCGCATGCTTTCTACTGCAGTCAGATTTCTTTCCAGATCCTTCAGCAGGGCCCTTACCTGAAGACGGGCCTCCTCCTTTTGGGACCTGTCCTCTTTGGTTTTTTCCCGGAATCCGATTTCTTCCTTGATTTCTCCCTGCCAGTGTTCCAGGACTTTCAGGCGG
Organism: uncultured Lachnospiraceae bacterium; assembly: GCA_947367855.1. Lineage (GTDB taxonomy): Bacteria > Bacillota > Clostridia > Lachnospirales > Lachnospiraceae > Acetatifactor. Next base: position 29,796 of record CANBFE010000006.1, read on the forward strand.
CTTTGTATAAAATCGAAGTATTCCGGCCTGTCACTGTCTGCGGCGGGAAATTTCACCTTCCTGGTTTCCGCCTGTCTTTTCAGCTGCAGGTCAGCCTCTTCCAGAAAAGAGTCCATGATCCCGTATTCCCTGCGCAGCTGCTTTTCCGCAGTGTCAGCCTGTCCTTTCAGCCGCGCCAGATCTTCCTTCTGCTCTGCGGTTTCTGTATCCAGCCTCCGTTTTTCAGCTTCCGCCCTTACCGCCTCTGCCTCCAGTGTCTCCAACCGCCTGCAGCCTGCCTGTGCCTGCTGAAGGTCTTCCCTGGCCTGTTTCAGGACAGCCCCCAGATAGTCTGCGCCGCTGTTCCATTTTTCCGGCAGTTCCTGTATGAGACTTTCCGGAAGACCTGATTCCGGTATCAGCTCCTGCCACTGCTTCCTCCGCTCCTCCAGCTGACCCTCCGCCACATGAAACTCCTGTCTCGCCTGCTGCAGTTCCTGATTCAGCTCTTCCTGTCCGGCCTCAGCCTCCTTTATCAGAAGGTCCAGCTCCTTTTTCCGAGAGCACGCTGCCTCAGCCCTGGTCAGTTCTAAATCCAGCTGCCTTGCTTTACCGCTTATCCGGTTTCCAGCCTCCCGAAGCTTCTCCCGAAGCATATCCGCTCCCTGAACCCCATTTGGGAATTCCTCCCTGCGTTCACCGCTTCCTTCCGTCCAAACCTCCGGATTTTCGAAAAATTCTTCTGCCAGTCCCTGGATTCTGCGCCACTGCTCCTGAAGCTGCTCTCCCAGATTCCCCGCACTTGTACTGAGGCGCGCGGCTTTTTCCTCCGCCCTGGAGAGAAGCTGTTTTTTCTTCTCCAGTTCCTCCCTCTCCGGCACATGGTCCTGAATCTGTGCAGGGCAGGGATGGTGTATGGAACCGCAGACCGGACATGCCTCCCCCTCCTTCAGTTCCCTGGCCAGAAATCCTGCCTGGGCATCCAGAAAGCGTTTTTCCAGTCTTCCATAAAGATCTCTCAGCTTTTCTTTTTCATCCGATGCGCTTTTGTAGTCATTACGGACAACGTCAAGCTTATTGAGGTTGTCTTCCCAAAGCTTCACATCCTCTAGCAGGACCTTCCGCATCTTCTCTGCTTCCCGTATTTTCTCCTTCTGCCCGGCTAATATCAGAAGGTCTGCTTCGGCATCCTTAATCTGCTCCCATTCCTCCCCACAGGCCCTTCTGATTTTCCCGTGTTCTTCCGCCTGGGCGCAGCGCTCCTCGTAAATCCGTCTCAATCTGTCTGCCTGCTCCCCGGAGCTCTTCAGGTTCTCTGCCAGTTCCAGAAAACGGTTCTGTCTGTCCTCCGCCTCCTTTACCCGATGGAGGCAGACAATCTCCTGCTCCCGGATGCCTTTCAGCTTCTCCTGCTCCTCTTTCCGCGCCTGCTCTTCCTCCCGGACCTTTTTCGCGCGGATTTCCATTTCCTCCAATGCGGCGGCAGACCTGCTTCTCTCCTGCCCGGTCTCGTCCAACGCTTTTTTAAGCTCCCTGAGCTTTTCCGCCTGTTCCTTCAGTTTTTTCCTGCTTTCCTCCGCGGCAGACAGCATCTCATCCCTGTCGGCAAGCAGCGCCTCCCGGTTCCCGCACTGTTCTATGTAAACTTCCAGTTCTTTTTCTTCTTTCTGCCTTTCCCGTATCTCCTTTTCCGTAGCTTCCTGGTCTTTGATGAACTGCTCCCATGCCGTCAGCTGCTGGCGCAGGTTCTGTATCTGCTGCAGGGTATTCTTCTTTTTGTTTTCCAGGCGCTCCTTCTCCTGCCCTGCGGTCTCCAGTGTTTTATAGAGTTCCTGCTGTTCCTGCTGCTTCTCCCTGTAAAGCTGCATCTGCCTGGTCCGATCTTCCTTCTGTCCTCTTTCCTTTGAGAGAGTCTCACTGTCCTCCCTCCGCGCTTCTCTTTCCGCCTCCAGAGTGTCAAAAAGAGCCAGATTCGTCCGGGCCTGCTGCATCCGGACCTCCAGACTGCTGCATTCCGCGCCTGCCTGCTTTGCCTCCCTGAAAAGCGCTTCTTTTTTTTGCAGTTCCGGCTGCAGCTCCTCCAACTGTTTCTGTGTATCCGCAAGCTCCTCCTTCTGTTTCTTCACATGCCCGATACTGCCAAGAAGCTGCTCCTCCCTGCGTATTTTTTCCTCCAGGCTTTCCAGTCCGGCATCCATCGCAGCCAATACCGCCCCATCATCTGCGCATAATTTCTCCAACAGCTCCAGGCCTTCGACTATACGGCCTTCAAACGCTTCCTTCTGCAGTTCTCTCAGCTTCATGGCCGGATGCGCATCCTCGTTCTCCCCATATACGATACCGTCCATATACTGGCTGATGCTGCGCTTCAGCTCATGATACTCCTGCTCCTGCTGCCGGACTGCCGCCTTCAGCCTCTCCTGGGCCTTCTGGTACAGAGCGGTGTCGAATATCTGCCGGAAAATATTGCTGCGCTCCTTTGTATCCGCCAGTATAAGCTTCTGAAAATCCCCCTGGGCAATCATGGCTATCTGGGCAAACTGCCTGCAGTCCAGTCCCATCAGCTCCGTCACTGCCCTGGTCACGTCGGATGTCCTTGTTACGGGCGTCCTGCCGTCCGGATATGTCAGTTCTGCCTCCGCTTTTTTTGCAGTATAGCCAACACCCCTTTTTTTAGGCTGCATGTATTCTGGATTTCGTTTTACTGTATACTGTTTCCCACGATATTCAAAGGTGTATTCCACAAAAGTGGGAATTCCCTCCCCTGCGTATTTGCTGCGAAGCATATCCGGCGTCCGCACCCCGCCGCTGGTCTCCCCGTACAGTGCAAACGTAATTGCGTCAAAAATAGTGGTTTTTCCGGCTCCTGTATCCCCTGTAATCAGGTACAGGCCGCTTTCCCTGAACTTCTCAAAATCAATTTCCGTCCTGTCCGCATATGGTCCAAAGGCGCTCATGACAAGTTTAACAGGTTTCATCCTTCACTCCTCCGCACAGATGTCAGTCTCACATTTCCTCCCGCAGCTGCTCAATCACCTGCCTCACAAGCGCGGTCTGCTCGCTGCTCATGGACTGATTATTCTGCAGCTCATAAAATTCCCCGAAAAGCTCCAGTTCAGACTTCCGCTCCACCGCCTCCGCCCCCTCTATTGCATTATCCTGTCCTGTCCGCCTGTTATCATAGGAAAGACGCATTAAATTCGGGTATATGATACGAAGCTTCTGCAGCCCGTCCGGTATGTCCTCCTCATCGGTGAGAGTCACCTGGACATAATCCTCCCTGGAGAAATCCTGGTAAAAGGATCTGGCCGTCACCTCCAGATAAGTCCCCCTGATTTTCCTCATATCATGAAGGGGAATCAGGGGGACCACGGAAATTTTCACATCCCCCTTTTCCTTCATCTCCAGAATGGTGACGGATTTTTTCTGCTCCGCCTCGGAAAAGGAATATTTCAGGGGAGTCCCGCAGTAACGGATTTCCTCCCGTCCCACAGACTGGGGACTGTGGATATGCCCCAGGGCCACATAGTCAAAACCGTCAAAAACCGCCCCGTCCACATTGTCCAGTCCCCCCACTGCCGCCTCCTCGGAATCACACCTCCCCGCGCCGGTAACAAACTGATGGGCCACAAGGATATTGCGCTTTGTAACGTCTATTTTCATACGTTTTACCGCCGTCAACACCGCGTCCTGGTAACTCTCCGGACCCTCCGCCCCGGATTCTCCCTCCAGGGCATGCCGCACTGTGGCAGGTTTCACAAAGGGAAGCAGCCATACCTGCAGTTCCCCATATTCGTCCCAAAGGGAAATCCCCTCCACAGTTCCCTCATACACAGGGGACAGATATACCCCCATTCCCTGCATAAGCCGGGCGCCGAATGCAATTCTCTCCGGAGAATCATGATTGCCGCTGACCGCAAAAACCTTCTTTCCCCTGTCCGCCAGCCCGGTGAGAAACCGGTCAAAAACCCGGACAGCCTCCGCGGAGGGAACTGTTTTGTCATAGATATCCCCGGCAAGCAGAACCCCGTCTACGTTCTCCTGCTCTGCAATCTGAAGAATTTGTCTCAGTATATGTTTTTGATCCTCTATCATGGGAAACTCATTGACACGTTTTCCGATATGGAGATCAGAGATATGCAGAAATTTCATGAAAAGCCCCCTAACAGTCCCATTCTTCGTATTCCTGTTCGCTTTGATCCCCCCGCCCCATCACGCGCTGAATCAGGTGGAAAATCCCCCGGAACACGGAAAATATCAGAAACATGGTGATAAATCCAAGCACCCCAAACATAATATCAGCAAAATCCATGTTCCCGGTGTTGGTCACTCTCTGTCCGATCTCAATGGCAAAGGTGATCACAATGATAAGCGTAAAAACGTATATCCAGCTGACCACCATAATATGATTGTTCCCGGCAAGCCATTTGAACAGGGGATATACCACAAAAATCATGGCCATCCCCAGTGCGCCGATGATCAGAAAATGCAGTTCTTTGTCCGTAAAATCGTACTCGTAGGCATCGTTCAGTTTCAAAAGATACCGATGTATCTTTGCAATCATTTCCACTACCCAGTATAAAAATGCTTTCATTTGTCAATATTCCTTTGTTAAATTCTCAATGTCGTATTTGTACATGAATTCCTCCAGCTCCCGGTCATCCCGGATGAAGGCTTCTTCCCTGAATTCCCCTGTATGTATGTTCCTGAAACCGGCCACCTGTTCGCCGTTGCAGATGCTGCACCTTAAGACCGGTTTCCAGTTCTCCCTGTCATAGTCCGCCCGTTGGACTTTTTTTCTCCGAAACATCCTGCCGCCCCCTTTCTGCCGTGAATAAAGTCATTGTACCATATCGCCCGAAAGTGTGCAAGTTTGTCACAGTCAGACCAGCTTCAAAAATTCCCCAACCACACGGGTCATGTAACGGTTTCTTTTATAAAAGAAGTTCACATTCCTCACGGCTCCCGGATAATCCAGTCTGTAGCATACAACCTTGTCGTCGTCAGGCATGTGGCACACCAGGACATCCCCGTTAAAGGAGATGCCCATGCCATAACGCGACAGGTTGTAGGCCGTAATCTGCTGTTCCAGCTCCAGCCTCACCCTGGGAAAGAAGCGCCCGCTGTCCCTGCAGATCCTTTCCGCCCGGTTTCTGGTATCATTGCCCCCTTTCAGCAGCAGAAAAGGATCCTCCCGGAAAACCTCCAGGGGCACGGAAGGGATATCCGGCTCCAGATGCCGCCCGGCCTTCACATCCGAAATGCTCAGCCCGCAGTCCCTGACTTTCCCATTGGAAGGAAAATCTGCAGGCACCACCAGAAGCAGATGTTCTTCACAGAAGAATGTTTTCTCATACACCGCAGGATCCATGGCCTGGTTGTCGATCATCAGATCCAGCGCCCCGGAGAACAGCTTATCCCCCAGCTCCCAGGTAGAAGCCTCCACCAGATCAACATGGATCATGGGAAAACGCTCCGTAAACCTGGACAGCAGCGGCGGCAGCACATAGGAGGCAAACAGATTCGTACCACCGATGGCAATGCGGCCGCTTTTGAGTTCCTGCATATCCTTCACATAATTCTGAAATCCCTGCTCTGCCTCACGGACATGCTCCACGCAGCGGATATACTCCTTCCCCAGTTCCGTCAGCCGGATTGGATTGGAACTTCGGTCAAATATGGGAAATCCTATCTGACTTTCCACTTTTTTTACCGCAGCGCTCAGGGAAGGCTGGCTGATGAACAGATTCCTGGCCGCCTTTGAAAAACTCATTTCCCTGTACACTTCATACACATAATCCATCCCCTGAAACATGATTTATCCTCCTTCATGCCTGTCCGCAGACTCCTTATCCCTGCTGCCCCATGCGCAGCTTCTTCCTGCAGGCACCACATAGTCTCCAGTCTATATGAATTATATTCTTATAAATATTTGAAAATATTGTAATCCCGATATATAGTAAAGTCAACCCAAAGAAATACAGCCCGGATATCTGCGGCATACAGCGGCAGACAGGACTGCCAGATTTCACAGAAACGGAGAAAAGACATGAGCGACGAACAGAAAAAATACCGGATTGAGCACGATTCCATTGGGGAAAAGGAAGTGCCCGAAGACGCCTACTACGGCGTACAGACCCTCAGGGCCTATGAAAATTTCTACATCACCAGACTGAAAATGCATCCTGCCATGATAAACAGTGTGGCACAGATTAAAAAAGCTGCTGCCATCACCAACTTTGAGGTGGGTGAACTGGACAAAAAACGTGCTGACGCCATTGTCAAGGCATGCGACGAGATCATTGCCGGCAAACTTCACGATCAGTTTATCGTGGACCCCATCCAGGGCGGCGCAGGAACCTCCCTCAATATGAATGCAAACGAGGTTATTGCCAACCGCGCCACCGAAATCCTGGGGGGCAAAAAGGGCGATTACACCGTTGTCAACCCCAATGACCATGTGAATTTCGGACAGTCCACCAACGACGTCTTTCCTTCCTGCGGCAAGATGGCTGCCCTGAAGCTGATCGATGAGGCCCAGGAGCAGCTGAAACGTCTGGAGGAAGCTCTGCTGCAGAAGTCAGAGGAGTTTGATTCCGTCATTAAAATGGGACGTACACAGCTGCAGGATGCGGTTCCCATCCGCCTGGGCCAGGAATTCCACGCTTATGCTTCCGCCATCAGCCGTGATATCAAGCGCTTTGACACAGCCAAGGAAGAGATCAAGAGCCTGAATCTGGGAGGCACTGCCATCGGAACCGGCCTGAACGCGGATGTTCAGTATTTCCGCCGTGTAGTCAAAAATATGGCAATTCTCACCGGACAGGACCTGGTACAGTCCTATGATATGATAGATGCAACCCAGAACCTGGACAGCTATGCCGTGGTATCCGGCATCACCAAGAACTGCGCGGTAAACCTGTCAAAGATGTCCAATGACCTGCGTCTCATGTCCTCCGGCCCCAAGACAGGTTTTGGGGAAATCAATCTGCCCGCAAAGCAGAACGGATCCTCCATCATGCCCGGCAAAATTAATCCTGTCATCCCTGAGGTGGTAAACCAGGTATGTTTTAATATCATCGGCAATGACGTAACCATCACCATGGCTGCAGAAGCCGGACAGCTGGAGCTGAATGCCTTCGAGCCCATCATCTTCTACAAACTGTTCCAGTCCATTGAGACCCTGGCCTTCGCAGTAAAGACACTGGTGGACAACTGTATTGTAGGCATCACCGCCAATGCGGACCACTGCCGCATGATGGTGGAAAACAGCGTGGGCATCATCACTGCCATCTGCCCCTATGTAGGCTACGAAAGAGCAGCCGAAATTGCAAAAGAAGCCCTTCGGACCAACCAGCCTGTGCGGAAGCTGATTCTGGAGAAAGGCATTATGAATGAAGAACAGCTGAACAACATACTGGATCCCTACCATATGACAGAACCCGGCATCCCCGGCAAGGATCCCATGGATGCGCTGAAATAAAAAACATTTTGACACGGGCAGTAAATCATTATACAATCGATACAGATGCAGCAGTCCGGACTTTCCCCGACTGTTACATGCATACGAAATATAGAAAGAAGGTATTCCATATGAATTATTATGAGGAAGCATTGAAGATGCACGAGGCGAACCATGGAAAAATCGAGGTCCGCAGCAAGGTAAAACTGGAAAGCCGGGACGACTTAAGCATCGCCTACACCCCTGGCGTAGCGGAACCCTGCCGGGAGATTGCAAAAGACAAAAAGAATGTCTTCAAATACACGGCAAAGAGCAATCTGGTAGCCGTGGTATCCGACGGAACCGCCGTTCTCGGTCTGGGCGACATCGGCCCTGAAGCCGCCATCCCCGTGATGGAGGGAAAGTCCATTCTTTTCAAACAGTTTGGCAATGTGGATGCATTCCCCATCTGTCTGGATACCAAGGACCCGGAAGAGATCATCAAGGCAGTGAAGCAGCTGGCTCCTGTCTTTGGCGGCATCAACCTGGAGGATATTTCCGCGCCGAAATGCTTTGACATTGAACAGCGCCTGGAAAAGGAACTGGACATCCCCGTATTCCATGATGATCAGCACGGCACTGCCATCGTAGTAACTGCCGCTTTGCTTAACGCTTTAAAGGTGACGGGCAAGAAGATTGACGAAATCCGTGTAGTCCTGAACGGACCCGGTTCCGCGGGAACCGCCATCATCAAGATGATGCTCACCGCAGGTGTAAAACACATCATCGCCTGCGACACAAAGGGAATTCTTTATAAGGACAGACCTGCAGGCATCACCGGACACAAGAAAATGCTCTGTGAGATCACCAACCTGGAAGACAGAAGGGGCGGCCTGGCAGAAGCGTTGGTTGGCGCAGACGTATTTATCGGTGTCTCCGTGGCCGGCGTCCTTACACCGGAAATGATTAAAACCATGAATGCGGATCCCATTGTATTCGCAATGGCAAATCCGGTTCCCGAAATCATGTATGAAGATGCAATGGCCGCCGGAGTAAAGGTCATGGGTACGGGACGCTCCGATTTCCCCAATCAGATCAACAATGTGTTGGCTTTCCCCGGCATCTTCCGCGGCGCCCTGGACGCAGGCGCAAGAGATATCAATGACGAAATGAAACTGGCTGCGGCGCATGCCATCGCCGAGCTGGTGGAACCGGAAAAGCTCTGCCCCGAATACATTATTCCCTCTGCCCTTGATCCAAGGGTGGCAAAACATGTATCCGAATGTGTGGCTGCAGCTGCCGTAAAGACCGGCGCCGTAAGAAAATAAAATTTTGAAGCTCACATCAGACTGCCTCATTTATGAGGCAGTTTTTTGTATTGTCTGCTGCGCTGCTGAAATCTGAAACTCCGGCCGTCCGCTTTCCCTAGACCGGAATCCATTTCCCAAGAACATCCTCCAGTCTCTCTATATCCACCGGCTTGGATATATGGTCATCCATGCCGGATTCCTTTGCTTTCCGGATATCGTCGGAAAAAGCATCCGCAGTCATGGCAATAATGGGAATGCTTTTCAGATCCTCCCTGTCAGAAGCGCGGATTGCGCTGGCTGACTCATATCCGTTCATAACCGGCATCTGAATGTCCATGAAAATCAGGTCGTAATAGCCCGGCTCTTTTTCCAACACGCGGCTGAGGGCAAGCTGCCCGTTCATGGCCGTCTCCACCCGGATGCCCACTGTGCGCAGAAGCTCCTGCGCCACCTCGATGTTGATTTCATTATCCTCCACAAGCAGCACTCTTCTGCCGGAAAAGTCCTGCCCTTCGAACTTCTCCAACACATCCGGGGACTCCTCCCCGCTGTCCAGTCCCAGTACATTCCGCAGTACCCTGATCAGCCTGGACTTAAACATGGGTTTGCTGAGGAAATCGTCCACGCCGGCTTCTTCCGCCTCAGCCTCCACATCCGCCCAGTCATATGCGGACGATATAATGATGGGAATATCCCTGCCCACCGTCCTGCGGATTTCTTTTGCCGTCTCAAGTCCGCCTCTGCCCGGCATCTTCCAGTCCAGGATTACCGCGCAGAATTTTTCCTGTGTCCCGGCCACCTGCGCAATGCGCTTCAGGGCGCTGTCCCCGTCCAACACATATTCCGCCTTCATGCCCAGGCTCCGCAAAACCTCACAGGCACTTTCGCATGCCCCTTCCTCGTCATCCACTACCAGCACCGGAAGTCCTGCCAACAGCTCCACATCTTCCTGGACGAATCTGTCCAGTCTCAGATGCACCGTAACAGTAAATCTGGATCCTTTGCCAAGGGCGCTCTCCACCTTGATATCTCCGTCCATCATACGGGCAATGGTCACTGCAATCGACATTCCAAGTCCTGTTCCCTCGATTTTGTTGCCGCTGGAGTTGGCCGCCCTGGAAAAGGGTTCAAATATCCGCTGAATGTATTCCTCCTCCATGCCTATGCCGGTATCCTCAAAGACAAATGTAAAGCATCCGCTGCCCTGTATATGGGAGGGCTTTTCCTCAATGCAGATGGTGATGCTGCCGCCCTGAGGGGTAAATTTCACGGCATTTCCCAAAATATTCATGAAAATCTGCTGTAAATGCTGTTCGTCCCCTATCACATCCTCATGCTCCAGTCTTGTGATGTGGGCATTGAGTTCCAGCTCCTTTGCCTCCATCTGGGGACGGAATACCGTCAATACATTCTCAATGGTATCGGAGAGCCTGAAACACTCCTCTGTAAGGCTGACCCTGCCGCTCTCGATCCTGCTCATGTCCAGTACCTCATTGATCAGACCAAGCAGATGTTTTCCGGACACGGCTATCTTATCCAGGGCATCCATGACCCGGTTCTTCTCATCAATGTGCATGGCCGCCACTGCAGTCATCCCCAGAATAGCGTTCATGGGCGTACGGATATCGTGACTCATTCTTGACAGAAAGTCGCTCTTGGCATGGCTCGCTGCCTCCGCCCTGGCTACCGCCAGAGCAAGCATCTCCCGCTGCTCCTCCTCCCTCTGTATCACGTCGTCGATACTGCGGACTGCTATGGTGAATGCCGACACAGCCCCGTTCCTCTTCTCCGCAATGGTGATGGCAATGGAGCACCATTCGTATCCGCCCCCATCCTCCTTTCCGTGCGCATGGGCCCTGCTCCTCTTGAACTGCAGCTCCATGTGCTCCCGCCCGGCAAGCTGTCTCACAATATTGGACATGTCCAGAAAATCAGCCACCTGTTCACAGTGTTCTTCCGCAATGATTCCAAGCCTGAGGTTATCCAGTACTTCACTGGCATAATTATTGCGCCTCTGCTTTCCGTCTGCATCAAGAGGATAAACCAGATCGCATCTTCCTTTGTCTACATCCACGTAGTAAATGGCTCTGCAGGCATGCACCGTACTGTTCATGGCCTTCTGGTATTCCAGGTACCCTTCCTCCCGTTTATTGTTCCTGTACTCCCGCATTGTCTGTACAATGATCAGGATAATGCCAAAACCGGCCAGCATAAAGCTGATATAACCGAAGATATCGGAACCGGAGAAAATCTCATCCTTCGGTATCGTCAGGATGCCAGTCCAACCGTTGTCCATATGATGGAAAAATACATTCCGCACAATGCCGTCTGAAGCCACTACATCCTCCGAAACATGGTTCGGCTTTTCGCAGTCAGCGTTTTTCCTGTAACCGTCTACCAGCTCTTGAAATTCCTCCTGGACATAGTCCCAGGCAGACAGATAGTAAAGCAGATTACCCTTTGAATCCACAAGGTAATAGGATGCCTGGCGCGGCAGCGCCATGTCCCGGTTGCCCTCCTCAAACCAGGAAGGCTTGATATCAATGGCAAGAAAACTCCCCGTATCCTGAATAATTTTGCACATTGTCACCACAGGAAGACCTGTTACCACATCCTTATAGACAGGAGAAATATAGGCTTCTCCATTGGCCGCAGCCGCGCCCTGATACCACCCTGTTCCCGTGACATCATAGTCTGCCATGACCTCGATTTCCGGTATGTTGGATACCAGCTCCGTACCTCCAAAGGCTTTGCCGTAAATCTGGATATTCTCCTTCCCATACACGTCAGTGATACCATTCATAAAGGGATAGAGCCCCTCCCGAAGCTCCTGCAGGGAAATGTCTGTCTGCTCCCGCTCTGCCACATAATTCGTACAGATATTCAGAACAACCTCAAAGGCATTTATGTTCTGCTCCTCCGCTGCGGAGTAGTTTTTTACCAGAGCCAGACCCATTTTATTGGTATTTTCCCATATAATCCTGCGGAGAATAATTGTGCAGACTATTATCAGCAAAATAAAAGTAGCCAAAATGGCGACGTTCCCTGCTACTTTTCTGGCTAATGATTTTCTATTGCGCATTCCTCTATCTACCTTCCCTGTCCTTCATATTCTTCCGGCTTATGAGCCTTATCTATTTTAACATCTTTTTAACCAAAATCAACAGGTTTTTTTCCGACAGGCTGTTCCCATCAGCTGTCATTCCCTGTCCTGCGGATCAGCACCACTGCCACATCATTCACATTAGTTCCTGTGGGGCCGGTAAAGATCAGGCCTCCTGCCTGTCTCAGTGCCTCATAGGAATCATTTTCCCGGAGTACATGAAAAATATCCACCCCAAGACTGTTCAGCTGTTCCATGGTTTCTCCGTCACAGAAGCCTCCGGCTGCGTCAGTAGGTCCGTCTGTTCCGTCGCTTCCCACGCCAAACAGAGCAGTATCCCGCAGTCCTGCAATTTCCCCTGCCCCGGCCAGCACAAGCTCCTGGCAGCGTCCGCCCCTGCCTTTTCCCGTGAGATGAACCACCGTCTCGCCTCCGGCAATAAAGGCCAGGCTCTCTGTGCTGTCCTGATGGCTCCTGGCTATGGCTCCCAGAAAACGCCCGGCCTCCCTTGCCTCGCAGTTCAGGCTGTCTGTGAGGATACAGGACGCATATCCCAGTCTGCGGCAGCTTTCCGCAGCGGCCCGGCAAAGTGTCTTTACGCTTCCCGTCACTGCTGTCTCCACATTGGAAAGATTCCCGGGCGTCTCCCTTTCCAACAGTTCCCCGGCCTGTTCACTGAGTTGAAGTCCATATTTTTCAGCCACAGCCAAAGCCTGGCTGCAGGTGCTGCTGTCAGGACAGGTCGGACCGGAAGCAATCATGTCCGGCGGGTCCCCCAGAATATCGCTCAGAATGATACTGTATACCCTGGCGGGATAGCAGTGCTCCGCAAAACGGCCGCCCTTCACCCCGGAAAGCCGCTTTCTCACCGTATTCATTTCCACGATATCCGCACCCCCGGCCAGAAGCCGGTCCGTGATGTCCGCCAGTTCCTTCTCCGGCACCAACGGCTTCTCAAACAGGGCAGATCCTCCTCCTGACAGAAGAAAGACAACCGTATCTTCTCTTTTCAGTCCTTCCGTCAGCTTCAATACAGCCTCTGTGGCCCGGAAGGAATTCCCGTCCGGAACCGGATGACCTGCCTCATAACATGAAATCCCGGGGATTTCTCCTTTTACATGTCCATACTTGGTGACACAGATCCCCGCCTCCACCCGGCTGCCCAGAACTGCTGCCGCTGTCTTTGCCATCTGCCATGCCGCTTTCCCCACTGATACCACATAGACTCTTCCGGTCCCGAAATCCTTATCCTTTAAGGCGGAAACCACCGCCCTGTCCGGCATTACCTCCCGGATGGCCTCTCTTACAATCCTGTCCGCGTCTCTCCGCAGTTTCTTATTTTCCACTTTCTGACTCCCTTTCCGGCTACTGGTTTCCACTGTCCCGGGTGTTCCTGCCCGCTTCTTTTCCCGGCGTTGGAAAACGGATTCTCCTGCCGCAATCCCGAAGCAAAACAAAAAAGGGGGTCAGAAAATGGCACATTCTCAGATGCCATTCCAGACAGCCCCTTGCTTCTCCCTGCACACCCAGGCTCTAAAATCCTGCCATCATCATGCCGATCAGCTGATCCCTCTGCACGGAATCCTGGGATCCCTTTACCTTTGAAGCCATGCCGTCCAATTCCATTTTACTGGCCGCAGCACGCGCCAGCTTCTCCTGAAATTCCCTTTTCTCCTGCTCCGCCCTTGCTGCCCTTCTCTCAGCCTTCGCCCGGTTCTGCAGTCTCATACTCTGTTCCATGGAATGAAGCAATTGAGTCATGTCATTCATAGTCATACCTCCTCGTATCCGCAACCGCATATATCCGTCCGAGCGTGTCTGTAAACTGCTTTCCGGCAGACTGCGGAAATAAATTTTCAAATACGCTCTGATATGGAAGCAGTCTTTCATGCTGTCTCCCACTTATCATATTTATCGGTTATTTTACATATTTTCCTTACATTACCCTGAAAAAACAAAAACGGATGCCTGTAAACGGAGACTGACAAAAAAATTCTCCTGATAATATTTACCAGGAGAATTTTTACCATGTTTTATCTTATTTATTATAGTTCACGATCTGTCCAAAGTCCGGCTTCAGGGAAGCACCGCCCACCAGGCCGCCGTCAATATCAGCCTGGGCAAAGAGTTCAGCCGCGTTGGAAGCGGATACGGAGCCGCCGTACTGGATGCGCACCGCAGCTGCGGTATCCTCATCGTACATCTCGGCGATGCAGTCGCGAATGCCCTTGCAGACTTCCTGGGCCTGCTGCGTGGTCGCGGTCTTGCCTGTGCCGATGGCCCATATAGGCTCATAGGCGATAACCATCTCCTTCACCTGGTCCGCGGTTACATCCACCAGATCGGACTTGATCTGAAGGCGAATCCAGTCCATGGTTACTCCCATTTCTCTCTGCTCCAAAGACTCGCCGCAGCAGAGAATCGGGGTCAGCCCTGCCTCGATAGCCTTTTTCACTTTCTTGTTCAGCAGCACGTCATCCTCTTTGAAATAATCCCTTCTCTCGGAGTGTCCGATGATGACATACTTCACGCCTGCGTCTTTCAGCATGGCAGCGGAAATCTCCCCTGTGTAAGCGCCCTTTTCCTCAAAGTACATATTCTCGGCACCAACCGCTACGTTAGTCCCTTTCACGGCCTCCACAACGGGTACGATATCAATCGCCGGAACGCAGTATACTACATCCACACTGTCACTCTTTACCAGATCCTTTAATTCGCCGCACAGCTTTACAGCCTCACTGGGAGTCATGTTCATCTTCCAGTTGCCGGCAATGATTTTCTTTCTTGCCATAATATAAATCCTCTATTCTCTGTATTATTTTCGTTTTGCCTTTTACGGCATACCGCGGCAGGCGCTTTGTTGCTATATAGCCTGGCCTCTCATCATAATATGATGCACCCGGGCAGGCCTTCCTGCCGCCGAAACACCTGTGTCTTACCGCCAGCGGGTCAAATTTCTGTCAAATTTCCGGGTATAAGCCTCTTTGAGTTCCCCAGGAGTTATTCCATAACACAACAGGACATCATTGTAATACATGAGGACATCCGCCATTTCCTCCACAAGGTCCCTTCGGAGTCCTGCATCCTCAATGGCCCGATGGCCTCCCTTTTTCTTTACAATGTCAATTACCTCGCCCACTTCTCCGATCATCCAGAGAAGCTTGTTCTTACCTGTATCCACATTGATTGGCTCCCATTTATCTTTATAGTTCTCCTGGAGCCTTCTCTGCATTTCAAGCATCTCCCCAATGGAAAAATCCTCCATGTTATTTATCCTCTCGCCGTTTCCCTTATTTATCGTCCGCTGCCGCCACGCACGGCGTCGCGAGACTATTCCTCGACTTCTCGCCGTTTCCCTTATTTGTCGTCTGCTGCCGCCACGCACGGCGTCGCGAGACTGTTCCTCGACCTCTCGCCGCTTCCCTTATTTATCGTCCGCTGCTGCCACGCCGGGGAGAACCTTGCCTTCCAGGAATTCCAGGGATGCGCCGCCGCCGGTGGAGATATGGCTCATCTTGTCGCCGAAGCCCAGCTGGTTAACGGCTGCCGCGGAATCACCGCCGCCGATGATGGTGGTAGCATCTGTTTCAGCCAATGCCTTAGCCACTGCGATGGTACCTGCCGCCAAAGTAGGATTCTCGAATACGCCCATGGGTCCGTTCCACACAACGGTCTTAGCGCTCTTTACGGCTTCCGCATACATCTCCGCAGTCTTGGGTCCGATATCGCAGCCCTCTCTGTCCGCAGGCATATTCTCCACGCCGCATACTTCCACTTCAATGGGAGCGTCAATGGGATTGGGGAATGCGGCTACCGTCACGGAGTCAACGGGAAGCAGCAGCTTCTTGCCCAGCTTCTCAGCCTTCTCAATCATTTCCTTGCAGTAGTCCAGTTTCTCATTGTCCACCAGGGAACGTCCGATTTCATACCCCTGGGCCTTCAGGAAGGTGTACGCCATGCCGCCGCCGATGATCAAGGTATCGCATTTCTCCAACAGGTTGGAGATAACATTCAGCTTGTCTGCAACCTTTGCGCCGCCCAGAATGGCCACGAAAGGACGAACCGGATTCTCCACCGCATTGCCCAGGAAATTGATTTCCTTCTGCATCAGGTATCCTACAGCATTCTCGCCGCCCTTCGCGGTAATGCACTTGGTAACGCCTTCCACGGAAGCATGGGCCCTGTGGGAGGAACCGAATGCGTCGCACACATACAGATCAGCCAGGTCGGCTAGCTCTTTGCTGAACTCCTCGCCGTTCTTTGTCTCTTCCTTGCCGCGGAAACGGGTATTCTGAAGCAGTACCACATCCCCTTCCTTCATGGCCTCCACAGCCTTGGTTGCAGCCTCACCGGTTACGTTGTAATCGGCAACGAACACAACCTCCTTGCCCAGTTTCTCGGACAGTCTCTTTGCGACGGGAGCCAGGGACTCGCCTTCGTTGGGGCCGTTCTTCACCTTGCCCAGATGGGAGCACAGAATTACCTTACCGCCGTCGTTAATCAGCTTCTGAATCGTAGGCATTGCAGCCACAATACGTGTCTCGTCCGTAATCTCGCCGTTTTTCAAAGGAACGTTAAAATCACATCTCACCAGAACTCTCTTGCCCTTTGCGTTGATATCATCAACGGATTTCTTATTCAAGCCCATTTCCTTGGAACCTCCATTTTCATATGATGATGTGGGGTCAAAAGGTATTTTGCCCCCTATGATACTCCAAATAGATTTGCTTAGATAAAAGGTCCGGTCCATCAGACCGGACCTTTAAGGTCACTTTTTCATCTCAGAAGCTTGCGAAACACAACCTTCCTGCCACGCTTTTTCACGGGCTGTCAGGCGTTCTTCTCTCACTTAGCCAAGCTCGCTGAAGTACTTGATGGTACGAACCATCTGGGAAGTATAGCTGTTCTCATTGTCATACCAGGAAACAACCTGTACCAGGGAGTTGCCGTCTTCCATCTTGGAAACCATGGTCTGGGTTGCATCGAAGATGGAGCCGTAGGTGCTTCCTACAACGTCGGAGGATACAATCTCATCCTCATTGTAAGCGAAGGACTCGGTAGCGGCTGCCTTCATGGCTGCATTGATGCCTTCCTTGGTAACTTCGCCCTTAACAACGGCTACCAGAATTGTGGTGGAGCCTGTAGGGGTGGGAACACGCTGTGCGGAGCCGATAAGCTTGCCGTTCAGCTCAGGGATAACAAGGCCGATAGCCTTTGCAGCGCCGGTGGAGTTGGGCACGATGTTGCATGCGCCTGCGCGGCTTCTTCTCAGATCGCCCTTTCTCTGAGGTCCGTCAAGGATCATCTGATCGCCTGTGTAAGCATGAACCGTGGTCATGATACCGCTCTGAACAGCAGCGAAATCATTCAGTGCCTTCGCCATGGGAGCAAGGCAGTTGGTGGTGCAGGAAGCTGCGGAGATAACGGTATCCTCAGCCTTCAGTGTATCATGGTTTACATTGTAAACGATGGTAGGAAGATCGTTTCCTGCAGGTGCAGAGATAACAACCTTACGAGCACCGGCAGTGATATGTGCGCTTGCCTTATCTTTGGAGGTATAGAAGCCTGTACACTCCAGAACCACGTCTACCTTCAGCTCGCCCCAGGGAAGGTTCTTGGCGTCTGCTTCCTTGTAGATGGTGATGGTCTTGCCGTTAACGGTGATGTTGTCCTCGCCTGCCACTACAGAATCAGCATATTTGTACTTGCCCTGTGAAGAGTCATACTTCAGCAGATGAGCCAGCATCTTGGGGCTGGTCAAATCGTTGATTGCTACTACCTCATACCCTTCAGCATCAAACATCTGTCTGAATGCCAGACGGCCAATACGGCCAAAACCATTGATTGCTACTCTTACAGCCATTTTTAGATTCCTCCTGAAATTTTATATTTTTCGGCTGTCCCCGTCAGTTTCCAGTCCGGGTAAACGCCGTTCTTGCATTTGTCAGTGCGTAAATCGAAGATGATTGACAGAATACTGTGCCCAACAGGAGACGGTATGACGCCGTACATCTCTTTACACACTTGTCAGCAAGGATATTTTACCCAATTTTGCAGGATAATTCAAGATGTAAATGAAAAATAATTACCAACTTTTCGGAAATTTTACATATTGTTTAGAATTTGCGGCACATTTATGTTATAATGTCCCTGTGCAGAGGGAAAGTTCCCCATTCCGCCATGAATATGCCGGTTATAAAACTGTTTTCATAGAAAGGAATACAATATGCCAATTACAGCAGACTGCCATTTACATTCCTCCTTCTCAGGGGATTCCAAGACAACCATGGAAGAGATGATCCTTCTGGGAATCCGGCAGGGACTTTCCACCATATGTTTTACGGAGCATAATGATTTCGATTATCCAGAATATCCGGATCTGCCCCACGATTATTTTTTACTGAATACAGACTCCTATCTCTATGACCTTATCCGGTTTCGTGAAAAATACAGGGACAGAATCCGCCTGCTCTTCGGAGTAGAACTGGGATTGCAACCCCAGACAGCGAAGGCCAATGCCGTTTTTGCCAAATCCCATGAATATGACTTTATTATCGGCTCTTCCCATGTCTGTCATGGAAAAGATCCCTACTATCCCGGTTTCTTTGAAAAACAGGGCAGGGATGCTGCCATTGGGGAGTATTTTACATCCATCCTGGAAAACATCCGGAGTTTTTCCGATTTTGACGTGTACGGGCATTTAGATTATGTGGTTCGGTATGCTCCTGGAAAAGAGGAAGGATATTCTTATGAAAAATATCGTGACATTCTGGACCGGATCCTGCAGCTTCTGTTGGAGAAGGAAAAGGGAATCGAGCTGAACACCGGCGGCATCAAAAGCGGCATGCGGGAAATGCACCCCTGCACGGAGATTTTGCGGCGCTATCGCCAGCTGGGCGGAGAGATCATAACCGTTGGGTCCGACTCCCATGATACCCGGTATATTGCATCCCACTTTGACCGCGCCGCCCAACTCCTGACCGCATGCGGCTTCAGGTATTTTTGCATTTTTGAAAAAAGAGTTCCGGAATTTCATAAAATCTGACACTCCCCGACAGAATGTCCTTTAAAGCCCTGCTTCCGCGCACAATCGGAATAATGAGAAAATCCCTTCTGCCGGAAAAGGAGAAAGCTCCGGCACATGACCGGAGCTACTCTCTATTTCTTATGAGGGGGGAGATAGTGATTTACATCAACTATCTAAAAAGCATTGTAAACTTTAAATGTGTTCATATTGTGTTCATATTCTAAATAATCTATAAAATTATTTCCCAAAAATTCTAAATATGAAAAGAAAACCTTGCGTCAACGAATTTTTTATGATATCTTAAATACATTACAAGAATTTTGATAGACATTCTGCTCCGTCCCGTTAATGATCTTTCGTTGGATGGGGTGTCTAAATTCAACACAGGGAACATTGATTTCCCAGTATCGGCTTTTCGCCATTAATTCCGTTAATTTAAAACAAGACAGGACAGGCGGAAAGTCATTCCTCCCGTTCTGCGCAAAATGGGAGGAAACAAAATGAAGCACAGGAAAACAAATCTCAGCTCCTCGAAAACTGCAGATATACGAAACTGCAGGAAAAATGACCATGAGCCAAAAGCCCAAAACGAAAAAGATTCCATGCATAACAGGGACATAAACAGCAAAACCATCTTCAGCGATCCGGTTCTGTGCGCCCAGTTTTTTCGGGACAACTTTGATGTACCAATGCTGAAAAATGTACAGCCGGAGGACATTGAGGACATTTCCGAGCGCTATCTCCCTTATCTGGGAACAGAGTTCAATGCTGACTCCGTAAAGAAAATCAGAATTCTGGATATCGGAAAAGGTACCGGGGATACTGCTGCAAAAAGAAATACCCCGTCCTTCTTCGTATCCCTGATCGAGCATAAAAGTCTTGTTGATTATGATGTTTCCATGCAGTTGCTTCGCTATATGGTCTGTATATGGACAGAATACCGCAGAGAAAACGAATCAAAAATAAGCGGCTCCACACACCGAAAGGATTTCCGCTATCCTGTGATTCTGCCGATTGTATACTATGAAGGGAAAGAGAAATGGACTGCAGGACTGCATTTAAGCGACCGGATTGGCGGATGCTCCGGATTAGAAGACTGGATTCCCGATTTCCGGTATGAAATCATCCAACTCCACGATTACACCAACCAGGAACTTCTGAAACGCGGAAACGAAATGTCCCTTATCATGCTGATTAATAAAATACAGGGGTCTGCAGATCTTGAGGAGTTTATTCATATACCGGCAGACGAGTTAGATCAAATTATCAGAAACAGTCCCGGACATGTTATGGATATTCTGGTAAGTGTAATGGAAAGCCTGTGTTTCAAAATAGGCGTATCTGCCCAGGAACGCACACAATGTGTCGGGAAAGTGAGGAAACGAAAAATGGGGTACCTGTTTGAAAACATGGATAAAATAAACATTCAGGAAGAACGGCGAAAAGCGGCGGCTCAGAGGCAAAAAACTAAAAAAGAGAAAAAACGGGCTGACAGGCAGCACAAACGGGCTGACAGGCAGCACAAACGGGCTGACGAACAGCAGAAACGAGCCGATGAACAGCAGAAACGAGCAGACGAACAGCACAAGCGGGCTGACGAACAGCAGAAACGAGCTGACGAACAGCACAAGCGGGCTGACGAACAGCAGAAACGAGCAGACGAACAACAGAAACGGGCCGATGAACAGCAGAAACGAGCAGAAACTGCCGAAGAAAAACTCCGCGCTGCCGAACAAGTGATACGTCAGCTGAAAAAGTCTCAGGAAAAATAGAATCAGCCCGCACTTCCAACCTGCCATAAAGAGCATGCCGGTTTGAATCAGGGATTGCCCCCTCTGATTCAAACCAGCATCCATCCTCTTCCCAGATATCTTAATCCCAGTCTTCATCCTCCTCAAGCACTTCAATCAAAGCTTCCCTGGTATTCAAAATATCGTCATGGTCGTCCCTTTTCAGCGCCGCTTCAAAGGCAGTTATGTATCGGTCCAGTCTCTTTCTGCGATCTCCCAAAGCCTCCTCATACATCCGTTCCGCTCTGGTCAGTACCAGTCTGTTCTCCTCATAGTCCCTTGGCTGAATCTTCAGATAGGCCAGCTCTTCCATCCGCTTTTTGACTTCCTCATCCGTCATCTGATTTTCCTGGCCTTTGATGACCATCTTCCGGCACTCTCCGGTAGATACCACAGTCACCTCCACCTCCAGAAGAGAATTGATATCATAGGTATATGTCACATCCACTGCTTCCTGCCCCCTGGGGCCTTTGGGAATCTCTATTTCCAGTTCTCCCAGAAACAGGTTATTTCTGGCAAACCGACTTTCTCCCTGCAGCACTCTCACCCGAACCTTGGTCTGATTATCCCTGGCTGTATAGAGACGCTCCGTATGACTGGCCGGAATAACAGTATTTCGCTCAATAATAGGACAAAATCTGCCATCCTCGTACTTGCCCTCCTCATACTCCACCACGACCTCCGTGCCCAGGGTAAAGGAACACACATCCGTAAGAATGACCTCCTTCACTTCCTCCCGCCGCTCCTTCATGGCCGCCTGCACCGCTGCGCCCAATGCCACGGTCTCATCAGGATTCATTCTGGTATCCGGAAACTTTCGGAACAGACGAATGAGAAACTCCCTTACAATGGACAGTCTGGTGGCTCCGCCGATAAGCAGAACTTCATCAATATCCCCAAGCTTCAGACCTGCATCCGCCAGGCTTTTCTTCACCGGCTCACGGATCTTCATGAGAAGCTCCTCGCAGGCTTCCTCATACTCTTTGTACGTGATCTGCTGCTCCAGGTTTTTTTCTTTATACAGGAAAGCGATTTTTACTTTATCCGTATCATTAAGGGCATATTTGGCCTTTTCCGCCTCACGGAAGAGACGGGCCTGCTCCTTTTCCGACAAATTCTGCAGCAGCAGCTTTGCCTTCTGCAGAAAAAGCTTTGCCATCACCTCGGTAAAGTCCTCTCCGCCCAGATAATTGTCTCCCGCAACCGCACGTACCTCCAGAATATTGTGGTACAGCTCCAGTATAGACACATCAAAGGTCCCTCCCCCCAGATCAAACACCAGGAACCGGGTATCCCTCTCCTTTTCATAGAGACCATATGCCACTGCGGCGGCCGTCGGCTCCGAAATCATCCGTTCCACCTTCAAACCCGCCAGTTCCCCTGCGCGCTTGGTTGCCTTCCTTCTCTTGTCATCAAAATAAGCCGGTACACTGATAACTGCCTCCGTCACTTCTTCTCCCAGATAACTCTCCGCGTCTTCCTTCAGGGAACGCAGCACAAAACTGGAGAGTTCCTCCGGTCTGAAGTGTTTTCCGCTTAAGACAAAATCCCGCTCTGTACCCATACTCCGCTTAAATGCCTGGGCAACTGTATCAGGATACAGGCTCATCCTCTCCCTGGCAGTCTCGCCCACATAGACACGGCCCTCCCCGTCGACGCTGACCACAGATGGTGTCAGGCTTTTCCCCAGTCTGTTAGGGATGATCTTTGGTCCCTCTTCCGTAAAATATGCTATCAGACTGTTCGTTGTCCCCAGATCAATTCCTACAATCATATCTTCCTCCATGCCCTGTCCTGCGGAATTCCCCCCTCACAGTTCTGCCTTCCACTGTCACAGAGCATTATTTCTCCTCTTTTTCAGAACCCTGGCAAAATACTGCAAGTTCTGTTTTCTCACGTTTCTTACCCACTGCATCTCAGTATAGCATAACTTGCGACCGGATTCACGCAAAATTTCAGATTGGAAAAAATTAATAATCCCTACAATTCGTCCTTGAAAATCGTATGTTTCACTGCCAACAGATACTCGTCCCACGGCTGAATCTTCAGATTCCTGCGCAGCCGTTTCTTTGCCTCCTCCCGCTTCCCCATCCTCAAAAGCAGGAGAATACCTGCACTTTCCAGTTCCTTGCACAGAGGACAGCTGCAGAAATGGCAGATCTCACATTCCTCTTCCCTGTCCAGGATTTTCTGCAGCTCCTCTGTATCCTCCGTAAAGTAGGCCGCGAGAAATTCCATCTGCAGATGTCCTTTTTCCTGGTTGTAATACTTAGTCCTGCCCGCTGTCTTTTCCTTCGCCAGCCAGTCCTGCAGCCGAAGCGCGTATTTTTTCCCCCGTTTTCCGTCCCCACAGAGAATGCAGGCAAAAACAGCGTCACAGATTCTTCCCTCCATGGAGCTCTCCACTAATCCGTTGCGGAACATTCTGTCAAAAGCCCTCAGGGCTGCGGATTTCTTTCCAAACAGCAGTTCCATCCATCCCCTGCTGCAGTAATAGGCCGGATAGGAAACCACCTGCTGTTTCCTGCGCATTCCCGGGGACAGGATTTCCTTCATGACCCTCCGCACAGTGGTCCCGCGCAGTTCTCCTCCCCATTGGTTCAGTATCCGCCGGGCCTTCTCCCCATCGCCGACGGCATTATACAACTCCGCCAGCTTCTCGTAACGGGTCCATTTATCCTTTTTATAATAACGCTCATAGACGGCCTCTGCTTCCTCCGTCCGCCCCATCCGCCGGTAAAGCTCCGCCAGATTATCTCCGAACCAGCTGCTCCGGTTCTCTCCTGTCAGTTCCTCATACCGCCTGTAAGCTGCCACGGCCATCTCATTTATCCCTAACAGGGAATAAAGATTTCCCATGTCTGCATAAATCACCGGGGACATTTCCTTATCCATGTATAAAATGGCTTTTTTGATAAAAAACAAAGCCTTCTCATAATCCCCCTGGTATTTATATACAAAGCTTAATCCATTTAATGCATAGGGATTGGCAGGATTCAGGTAAAGCGCCTTTTCAAAATCCTCCCTCGCCTCCTCTAGCCGATGGGCAGCCCTGTGAAAAATAGCCCTTTCCACCAGCATAAAGTCATCGGGATAATGATAAAGGTATTCCGTCAGTACCTCCAGCCCCTTTTCATAATAATCCTTATCCCCCTTCTCCACCTGCTTGAAAAAAACTTCCCGAAACTTCTTCAGCCTTACGTTTAACAGACTGACTTCCATGGTCTCATGATCCATCTGAAAAGCGTAAGCCTCCAGTATCGGACTGTGCACCCCGTTTTTTTCCGCATCCTCAAGAACTTTTTTCAGGTCGTCATAATGCTCCAGATCCAGATATACTTTCGCAAGATACTCATATGCTTTTGCAAAATTGGGAAAATACTTTACACAGGCTCCGGCCGTTCTGACCACACCCCCTGCATTCAGCTGCCGCCTGTAAGCTTCCATGGAAGAGGCATATGCCGCAAAAATCTGATACTCATCCACCAGCTTCTGGACGGTTTCAAGACACTGCTCATACTCCTCCATCTCCACGTATATCTGGGCCATCTCCAGCAAAATGCCAATGTCTTTTGCATTTCCCAAAAGGATTTTTTTCCCTTCTTCCACGGCAAGGACAAAATTTTCCTTCTCCCTGAACCCAAGGTTGTGGTAACACTGCATCCTGATGAGATGCGCCTGTCTCAGCCTGTCCCTGTCCTTTTTCTTCTCCGCTTCATCCGAAGATGCATTTTTTTCTATTTTTTTCTCCAGGGATTCCTCCCAGGCCCTGGTCATGGTAATGGCATCTTCATATTCAGCCTGCTCCACATACAGTTTGGCAAGCAGCCCATTGTATTCCGCTTCTTTTTCCGGAGGAAGCATTTTCTCCAGTTTCAATGCCATCTGGATACCCTGAGCTATTTTTCCGTCCTGCAGATAACACCAGCACAACTCCAGTCTGGGTTCCCAACCCGGGTTTTCCCGGCTGCGGATCTCCAGTTCCTTCTCGATCTCAGCATTTATCCTGGCCAGAAGATCCAGGAAGACATCATCGCTTCCGGAAGCAAGTACTTTTTCCGCACATTTCTTTGCAGTCCTGTACTGCTTCTGACTGTAATACCATTCCGTCAGCCTCAGATTGGCCATATAATGGCTGTCATTTCCGGTTTTCAGCTCCTCATACAGGCCTGCCGCACGGCTCCTGCTTGCGCTGTCCGCCTCTTCCTCCCCCATCATCCAAAGCATTTCGGCAAAATTATAACAGATCATTGCATCCCCGGGATATTTTTCCCTCTGCTCTTCCAGAAGGGCCACTGCCTTTTCCCCCTGCCCCTGTCTCAGCAGAATATTGGCCCGGCTGATTTCCATCACCGGATGGGTGATTCCCAGTTTATCCGCGCTCCTCACACAATTTTCTGCTTCCTCCAGATTCTTGTCCTGCAGGGCCTGCCAACATCGGTCGTAGTACTCCAGAAACAGGTCATAGTCCCCATCCTCCGGACCCTGGAACTGACTAAACTCCAGATCTTCTCCTCTCTCACATCTCCCCACAATGTAGTGAACAAAGTTTAACGGAAATTTTTCCCTCAAAAATCCTGCTCCGCTGACAATAGATAATTTTTCGTCAAAAAGTTTCCAGACTGCAGTTGGAAGTTTGAAATGGTCAGTGAGAAATCCCAATAATTTTAAACGGCAGTTCTCTTCCTCCTCAATGGAAAAAAAGACATCGTCCCCGAACAGTTCTCTCCAGCATTCCACATCCTGCCTGGTACGGATATTGCCGTAAATCTTAACGGCTTTCTCCAACCACAGCCCGGAAGGCGTAGTATCCCGTGGAATGTCTTCTTCCGTTTCATCCTCAGTCTCCCCGGCATATCTGCAGGCTTCCTCATACGCAGCCCTGAGCCGCTTAAAGCCCTCAGGGTCATCCTCCGGATTTGCCGCGGTCAGCTTTGTCCTGTATGCCCTTTTTATGACCCCTTCATCCTTTGTCGCTTCTATTCCCAAAACCAGAAAACTCTCCGTCCAGTTCATTCCAACCTCCAATCCGGTTTTTGTTTCCCGGACACCAACTCTGCTGCGTTTGCTGTCCGGGGCAGAAAAAAGGGCAGAAGAATCCTTCCGCCCCTAAAGCTTCACATTACGTCAAAAGGTAAATTTATCAGCAAAATAAGCATCCAGATTCTTGATCTCTACTCTCTCCTGTTCCATGGAATCCCGGAATCGGACTGTCACGCAGCCGTCTGTCTCGGAATCAAAATCATACGTAACGCAGAAAGGCGTCCCTATCTCGTCCTGACGACGGTACCGTTTACCGATGTTTCCCCTGTCGTCATACTCGCAGTTATACTTTTTCGAAAGCTGCGCATAAATCTTTTCCGCCCCTTCTCCCAGCTTCTTGGAAAGAGGCAGTATACCGATCTTCACAGGCGCCAACGCCGGATGGAACCGGAGCACGGTTCGCATATCTCCGCCCTCCAGCTCTTCCTCGTCATAGGCCGCGCACAGGAATGCCAACACCACACGGTCCGCGCCCAGGGAAGGCTCCACCACATAAGGTATGTACTTCTCCTTCTTCTCGTCGTCAAAATAGGACATGTCCTCCCCTGATGTGTTGGAATGCTGGGTGAGGTCATAATCTGTCCTGTCTGCGATGCCCCACAGTTCACCCCAGCCAAAGGGGAACAGGAACTCAATGTCCGTGGTACCCTTGCTGTAGAAGCACAGCTCCTCAGGGCTGTGATCGCGGAGGCGCATCTCATCCTCTTTCATCCCCAGGGAAATCAGCCAGTCACGGCAGAAGCCCCTCCAGTACTGGAACCATTCCAGATCCGTGCCCGGCGCACAGAAAAACTCCAACTCCATCTGCTCGAATTCACGGGTGCGGAAGGTAAAGTTCCCGGGAGTGATCTCATTGCGGAACGCCTTGCCGATCTGCCCTATGCCAAAGGGAATCTTCTTCCTGGAAGTCCTCTGAACATTTTTAAAGTTTACAAAAATACCCTGCGCTGTCTCCGGGCGAAGATACACCACACTCTTCGCATCCTCAGTCACGCCCTGGAAAGTCTTGAACATCAGGTTAAACTGGCGGATATCCGTAAAATTATGTTTGCCGCAGCTGGGACAGGGAATGTTATGTTCCTCCACAAACTCCTTCATCCGCTCCTGGCTCCAGGAATCCACGCTCTCCTTCAGCTCAATCCCCTTTTCCCCGCAGTAATTCTCAATCAGCTGGTCAGCGCGGAACCGCTCGTGGCACTCCCTGCAGTCCATAAGCGGGTCGGAAAAACCGCCCAGATGTCCGCTTGCCACCCAGGTCTGGGGATTCATCAGAATGGCGCAGTCCACCCCCACATTGTAGGGATTCTCCTGAACGAATTTCTGCCACCATGCCCGTTTTACATTATTCTTCAGTTCCACACCCAGGTTGCCGTAATCCCAGGTATTGGCCAGGCCGCCATAAATCTCGGAGCCTGGATAGATAAACCCTCTGGCTTTTGCCAGAGCCACTATTTTTTCCATTGTCTTTTCCATGTCAAATCCATTCCTTTCTGTCTCACCCTGGAACATTTCATTTCCATATCCGCCGCCTGCGATATACGGCATTCCCTCCATGCCGTCTGCACCGGACTGTTACTTCATCAAAATATAGACCAGTTCTTCCTCCCCGGACGGCCTTATGCTTCCGTCCTCATTCACCCCGGCTCCGGAGCTGATATAGGTCACCCTGCGGCTGCAGTATATATCCGCCTTCATGTCTGTGACTAACAAATATTCTCCTGCCGACTTAAGGTCGGCGTCCAACAGAGAACCATCCTTTACGTTTTTCATCTCCGTCTCCGTATCGAAACCTTTCTCGGCGGCTTCCTCCACAGTGCCAAAAAACAGGTTCTCCTCCCCAAAGCCGCTGCAGCTCTCCCAGCCGTCAAACTGATAGACTACCGCTACCCTGCCGCCCTCCAGGGCTTCCACCTTTTCGACAGATACCGCGCCTTCCTTTCCCGCTTCCGCATTATACTCTGCCGCCTCCTGTTGGGCCATGCCATCCAGCTCCTCAAGATTATAATATGACTTGTCGAAATCTCCTATCTGCCATACCGTTATCTCGCCCTCCCTGCCAATGGCTACGGCAGGGTTGTCCACTACATCCGGTACCTTTCCCCCGCCGCATCCTGCAAGAAATACCACACACAAGCAGAATATTACCGCCAGCTTTCCAATTTTTCCCATAACCTCTACCGCCCCGGACTCCGGGGTGCAAAATGTCTGCATTCTACCTTTCTTTCATTTTCTGTAAAATCCAAGTTCTCTCTATTGTATCAAAAAGCATTCTTTTTTTCAACAGAGACTTTGCAGAACTTCAAGACTTTTAAAATTACGCCCTATGAAATGCTTCATATAGCGTCCTGCCACATCTTTCAGCTCCTCCAAAACCGGGTCCGTCACAGTAAAGGTATAAAGCTTCTCCACAGGACTTGCCACTATGTACCGCAGGGCATAGACTGCAGATTCCCCAAGTTTCTCATCGCCGTTCAGATACGGTCCTGCACCGAAATCCCTGGGGAATTCCCCGTTCACCGCCATGGCCCTGCACTCAAAGACACAGCGTACCAGGGGATTGGGAAGCGCAGGCGCGCAGAGGGCCCGCAGTGACTGGTACAGCAGTTTCATCATTTCCCTCTCATCATTGTTCTCCCTGGCATAAAAATCCGTCACCTCGGCAAAGTACATGCCGTAACAGGCCCCGATATAGTCAGTCCGCAGGGCTTCAAAATAATTCTGGATATCAGCCTCGGAAAGAGTATAGGAGTTTCTGCCCTCAAAAAGCCGGAAACAGCCGAAGGCGAAGGGATTTGTCCCTGCCGCCAGACGGCTCCCCGGTCTCCTGGCCCCCCTGGCAAAAGCGGAAATCTTTCCCCTCTCTTTTGTCAATAGGCTGATGTGCCTGTCATATTCCCCTACCGGGGTCTGTTTCAGTATGATTCCCGTTACCGATATATGTTCCTGCATGGCTTTCCGTTCTCTCCTGCCCTGCCGTATCCCCATCCTTCATGTTTGACACAAAGGTGAGATAATCTTCAATCTTTCCGCTGCTTTCGAACTGCTTCCAGTATCTCTCTTCCATTTCTGCATCCTCCGTATAATCCATATCCTGTCCTGATAAGAATGAATATAGGGTTAGAGTCTGCATTTTCGTTTTTTCTATTCGTCCTTTCAGGTATTGGAAATATCTTTCGGATTATAGCCGAAATTTTTCAAAAGATAGTCGCTGTCCCGCCAGTCTTTCTTCACTTTTACAAACAGTATCAGATTTACCTGCATCTCCAGCATTTCTTCTATCTCCCGTCTTGCGCCGGACCCGATCTTTTTCAGCATCTGGCCGCCCTTTCCGATAATGATCCCCTTATGGGAATCCCTCTCGCACACGATGGAAGCTTCTATATGGCAAATCCGTCCTTTCTCCTTCATACTTTCCACAGTGACGGCCACGCCGTGGGGAACCTCCTCCTCCAGAAGCCGCAGGGCCTTTTCCCGTATCAGCTCTGCCACAATCTGGCGCATGGGCTGGTCGGTGACAGTATCCTCGTCAAAAAAGGGATGCCCTTCTGGCAGATATTGGAAAATACATTTCACCAGTTCCTCCGTATTGTCCCCCTTCAGGGCGGAAACCGGCACGATCTCTGCAAAATCCAGTTCTTTCCGGTAAGTGTCAATAAAGGACAGCAGAGAATCCCGCTTTACCGTATCGATCTTGTTGATCACCAGAATAACCGGTGTCCTCACCTTCTTCAATTCATCTATGATGTGTCTCTCCCCTGCGCCGATGTAATTTGCAGGTTCCACCAGCCACAGCACCACATCCGCCTCCTCCAGGGTATGCTCTGCGGCGTTCACCATATAATCCCCCAGTTTGTTCTTTGCCCTGTGGATTCCCGGCGTATCGAGGAATACAATCTGACCTTCCTCCAGGGTCAGAACGGTTCTGATCCGGTTCCGGGTAGTCTGGGGCCTGGGAGATGTAATGGCTATCTTCTGTCCGATGAGCTGATTCATCAGAGTTGATTTTCCCACATTTGGCCTGCCGATCAGAGTCACAAAGCCTGCTTTGTAAGATGTATTTTCCATAGTTTCCTGCCTCTGCATCCTAAACAAGATTCTCAATCTTCATAAATTTGTCTGCTTCTGACCTGATCTTCTGCTCGCTTCCCACCACGCAGAGACAGTCATCCTCCATGAAAGCCCTGATATAGGCTCCCAGTTCCCTGATATCCTCCGGGGTGGCATCCATAACCTCATCCCTCTCCTTCTGTATCATTTCAGGAGTGATGCCGCGCAGATAGGCTTCCCTGGAACGGCGGCCTTTGCCTGCAGCTGTCAGCGGTGTGTCCATCACACTGAATGCCCCGATAATATACTGGGTCATGGTTCTCTCTCCTGCCTCGTATTTTTCCACAAATTCCGCAGCCTTCTCATATACCTCTATGGTCTGCCCAAGATTGGGATCCCTGTAGGATACAAAGTAGCTTTCCCCCGTTCTTGCAAAGCCGCACATACAGCCGTATGCGCCGCCCTTCACCCGGATATTGGTCCACAGATATTCATATCCCATCATCACATTCAGAACTCTCAGAGCCCCCCTGTAGGGCAGCCCTTTTTTCTGGAAATTCCCTGCCCGGCATACATACTGCACCTGTCCGGAAGTCATAAATCCTTCATTTTTCCTGGACACCTCAGGCACATATCTTTCCTTCCTCACCTCACAGGTATAAAGCTTCTGTGTCAGCGTCTCCACTGCAGGCTTCAGACTTTCAAAAGCCTGTTCCTCCCCTGTAAAGTCCACCATCAGGTTCTCCGCCCGGAAAATCATTCTGCACAGTTCCCGGAGCCGTCCCGCAAGCATCTCCTTTTTCCCGTCAAACTCTCTTTCCAACGCGGAAGTCAGACGATACTGGGCCATGCCCGTCAGCTCGTCAATGGCGGCATTTGCCACATTATCATAGGCAAGAGCCCTGGTCACAGCCACGCTGTTGCCTGCCTCCTGCATGTACTCCCGGGATCTGGAATTGTATTCCGCAAGAATCTCCCGCAGTCTCTGCGCATCCGAAAAATCACTGCAGAGGATCAGTTCCTCCATAAGTTCCAGAGCCCTGCCCAGATTCCCGTACAATGCCTTGGTGGCAACCTCCATGGTCACCGTATACTGCCCCGGATTCTGCGCATCGGCGTAGTTGTTTATATTTACCCCGGTCTCCCCGGTGACAAGATTCATCTCATTGCACAGATCCGCATAGGAATAATGCTCCGTATCCACATGGCAGAAGGCATTTGCAAGAATCCCCATATAGGGAAAATACTCCTCCGGCACATCCTGTGCCTTAAAGATCAGCCTCAGATAGCCAATGCCATTGGTAAACACATTATGGTACAGCGCAGGAATGCCTGCCAGTGTTCTCTCCTCATTATACAGAGGCGCCGCCTCCCTCTTCATATCCGCCCTGGTCAGAATCGGAATCTTTGCCATGTTCTCCGGAGAATCCTCATTCTCGCGGAATGCTTCCAGAGCCTCCATCATATGCCGGATGTCCGCAATCTCCTGCGGAGACATGTTTTTCTTCTTTTCCGCCAGACTGTTCTTCAGAGCCTCTTCCCGCTCCAGGGCAAGCCCCTCCCTGGGCTCCAGAATCACTGTGGCCCCATGGGGATTTTTCAGGAAATACTTACGGATCAGGTCTTCAAAATATCCTTCCTCCACCCTTTCCCGGAGTTTCGCGTAGGTTTCGTTTGCCTCCAAATGCAGGAAGGGTTTGCTGTCGTCATACATCCAGCTTTCCAATGCCGTAAGCCCATACATAAGTCCCTTGGGAAAGCTTCCGAAATCTGCCTCCCTGTACCTGAATTCAAAATGATTGATGGCTGCAAGCAGGGCTTTTTTATCAAATCCTTCTGCCACTATATCCCCAAACACCCCTTTTATGGTCTCCAGGAATTCCTGCTCCCTGTCAGCGGAAGTGCCTTTTGCCACCACGCTGAAAAAGGGCTGCCTGATATCATTGTTATAAATGCTGTACACTTCCTTGCCGATTCCCCTGTCTATCAGCGCTTTTTTCAGAGGCGCCCCCGGCACTGTGCACAGCGCAAAATCCAAAACCTGGAAAGCCACAAAAAGCTCCCTGTCCAGGGTATCCCCTGCAGACACGCTCCAGGACAGATACGTATTCTCATCGGCATTCTCTCCCTCGCTGACCGGAAATTCTTCTGTTCTCCGCACCGGTCTGTCAAAAGGCTCCTCCAATGCCACCTGGGAATTCACTTCCAGGGTATCAAAGGATGAGAGATAATGCTCGTCAATAAAAGCCAGCTTCTCCGCCATATCCATATTGCCATAGAGGTAGATATAACTGTTGGAAGGATGGTAATAGGTTCTGTGGAAATCCAGAAACTGCTCATAAGTCAGCTCCGGAATCACTTTCGGGTCTCCCCCCGACTCACAGCTGTAAGTGGTATGAGGATAAAGGGCGCTGCTGATCTGCTGAAACAGCACTGTCTCCGGGGAAGAAAAAGCCCCCTTCATCTCGTTGTAAACCACTCCGTTATAAGTCAGTTCTCCCTCCTCATCCAGTTCATAATGCCATCCCTCCTGACGGAAGATAGCCTCATTCTCATAAATATTGGGATAAAATACCGCGTCCAGATATACATGCATCAGATTCTGAAAATCCTTGTCATTGCAGCTTGCCACCGGATATATGGTATGATCCGGATAAGTTATGGCATTCAGAAAGGTATTCAGAGATCCTTTTGCCAGTTCAATAAAAGGGTCCTTTACGGGAAATTCCCTGGAACCGCAGAGTACGGAATGCTCCAGAATATGCGCCACCCCGGTGGAATCCTCCGGTGTGGTGCGGAATCCGATGCAAAACACCTTGTTGTCATCATCATTGGAAATCAGCGCCACCCTCGCGCCGCTCTTCTTATGCCTGCACAGATATACCAGACTGTCAATATCCGCAATCTGCCTTTTTTCAATAACCTCGTAAGCGCTCAGCTCTTCCACTCTCATTCCTGTCGTTCTCCTCTCTCATTTTCCTCTTTTCTCCGGAAGGACATACCCTTCCGCGCTTCCCCTTCACAGGGCTGTCAGCGCCAGTTTGCTCACGGACAGTTCCTGTATCACATATCCCTGCCGCTCCTTCTCCTCAGGGGGCACAGCCGCCAGTTCTTCCACTGTCAGCTGCTTTGTCACATACCGTTTCCTGCCCCCGCCTTCCCTCTTTCCGGCCCCGATGCAGGGAAAGGTTTTTTTTGTCTCCAGGACATTTACCCTCACCTTTGCCTTCATCTGCCTGTAAATCCTCACCAGAAAACTGTCCGGTGAAAGATAGTAAAGATGCGTCTCCAGCGTATCCTCAGGATCTGCCTCCGGAAGAATGTATTTCTGCATTACCAGGCGGAACTTAAACAGTATTTCCTCTTCCTCCAGAAATTCGCTGAATGTATACCTGCATCCCACATAAATCCGCGCTGTATCCTGAACACTGTATTTATAATCCTCATAAACGGTCTTCTGCATACTCGATATCCTCTATTTTGTAGCCGCTCATCCGCATGGCGTCCTGAATCAGTTTCGGCGACATGCCTGTCTCCTGCACAAGCTCCTCCGGAGTCACCTTCCTGCGCAGCTCCTCCGCAAGCTCCCTGGCCCTGTCTGCCACCTGGTTGACTTTCTCCTCTATTGTCCGGTCAATTCTCTCCTGATCCGCATTATCCCGGATAAGCTCCTCCATGGCATCCATAATATATCCTGCCAGCTTCCCCTCTATCCGGAAAAGTTCCTCCCCGCCAAAGTCCTTCTGTCCTTTTCCAAGCATCTCCACGCCCGCGTACAGAGCAGCGTTTCCCTCTCCGATCAGGTCTTCCAGCAAAACCCCCTGTCCTGTATACAGCCTGGCTATGTCCGCCACCTCCCGCAGACAGGCCTCTGTCAGGCGCTGCGCAGCATCCCTGTCTCCCGCAGCGGCCCCTGTGACCCAGGCCAGTCTCTCGCTCTCACTGTATACCGGAAGCGCTTCCAGATACATCTGAAGATAATTCCGCTCCTCCTCCGTGAGATATGCCTCCGGATTCTCCGGCTCACCCATGCCCACTCCATGCTTTTCCAGATATTCAAATACCATCTGCAGCTGGGAATCCGTTAAATCCAGCTCAGAAAATTCCTCCCTGACCTGTTCCTCCCTGATACAGTTTCCCTGCTCTCTGGCCATGCGCCGCACGCGCTGCAGGCTTTCCGCAAACATTGTTTCCCTGGATATCATTCCCTGCCCCCCTGTCCTACTTTACATGTGTATGTGTAAACAAATGCTGCTGACAGTATTCATAGTTACCGTTGCACTTGGAACAGAAGCGAAATTCCAGAGTCGGATCATCGTCTTCGGTCTGTCCGCAGACTGCGCACTTATGCCTGGTGACCTTGGAATTGCGCCGGATATCCTGCCTGAATTCGGCCCTCCGCTTGATCTGCTTCGGCGATATGTGAATATGATTTCTCGCAGTGACAAAAAAGATCACAAAATTCAGCAGGGAGGACGCTATGGCAATCCTGATTACAAGGCTCCCCGCAAACAGGAAGTCGTACACCAGAACCAGTCCGTACAGTATCCCCATCCACTTCACCTTCACCGGAATAAGGAACATCAGCAGCACCTGCACATCCGGAAATGTGGCTGCAAAGGCCAGGAAGATTGACATATTAATATAATAGGTGCTGAAGTAAAGGGAGGCAATCGTAGAAACATATTCCAGATTCATGGCGGCCCCGCCGGTAAAATACTGGATGCCAAGCAGTATAAAACTCCCTGCCACCGTAAAGAGCATGCCTGAAATCAGATACACATTATAACGGTAAACTCCCCATGTACGCTCCAGACTGGTTCCTATATTATAGTAAAACAGAAGCATGATGATTGTAAACGGGTCCAGAGAGGACGGCGGTATGATAAGCCATGTAAATATCCTCCACACCTGCCCGTGCAGTATGGCATAAGGATTCAGCGTCAGATACAGAAGGAAATCCGCGTTGACCAGTTGGATCAGATAACCTGCCACATAGCACAGGATCAGTATCAGCGAAAGATTGCTGACGGCATACTTTCCGAATTTTTTCTCAAAATTGCTCATTTAACCTACTCCTCTTCTCTTTGTCACGGAAAAATATTTTCGTGCCATGAACAGTATTTTATCATTAGGTTCTTCATAAGTAAACCGGACTTTTCCTTTTTTTATATAAAAATCTTAATTTTAATAAATTTTTCACAGCTTTTGGTATTTGCATTTTACGGTCCCATGTAATATAATGACTTAAAATGTCATGAAGTTCGACATTCTATTTTTTGTATAAATTATCACAGCTCTGTAGTGTTTGAAGCTGTGAAACAGAACAGGAAGGATGATCTGCATGGAACACTCTAACAAGACTTCAGCCGGTTTCGGTAATACCGATGTACTGCTTGGCATTGATATAGGCTCCACCACAGTCAAGATTGCAATTCTGGACAGGGAGCATGAAATACTGTTCTCCGATTACGAGCGCCACTACGCCAATATCCGCGAGACTCTGCGGGCGCTTTTGGAAAAAGCCCACGAAAAACTCGGCAACTGCACACTCCACCCCATGATCACCGGTTCAGGCGGACTGACCCTGGCAAACTGCCTGGAAGTCCCCTTTATCCAGGAAGTAATCTCCGTTGCCTCCGCCCTGAAGGAACTGGCCCCGAAGACCGACGTGGCTATCGAGTTGGGCGGTGAAGACGCAAAAATCATCTATTTTGAAGGCGGCAATGTGGAGCAGAGAATGAACGGCATCTGCGCCGGAGGCACCGGTTCCTTCATAGACCAGATGGCTTCCCTTCTCCAGACAGACGCCACCGGTCTGAATGAATATGCCCGAAACTATCATTCCCTGTATTCCATCGCCGCAAGATGCGGTGTATTTGCAAAGACGGACATTCAGCCCCTGATTAACGAAGGCGCCACCAAGGAAGATCTGTCGGCTTCCATTTTTCAGGCGGTGGTCAACCAGACCATCTCCGGACTGGCCTGCGGCAAACCCATCCGGGGACATGTGGCGTTTCTGGGAGGACCCCTGCATTTTCTTTCCGAATTAAAGGCTGCATTTATCAGAACACTGAAACTCGACGATGAACATGTCATCAGCACGGAAAACTCCCATCTCTTTGCTGCCATCGGTTCTGCCCTGAACGCAAAGGAAGATAATCTCTGCGACATGGAAGAAATGCTCCGCAGACTTTCCTCGGAGATCAAGATGGAATTTGAAGTGGAGCGTATGGAACCCCTGTTTGCAGACAGAGCCTCCTATGACGCCTTCCGGGAACGCCATGCACGCAGCCATGTAGCTACCGCGGAACTTGCCTCCTACAGGGGAAATGCCTTTCTGGGTATTGATGCGGGGTCCACAACCACAAAAATTGCACTGGTGGGGGAAGACGGCTCCCTGCTCTATTCCTTTTATGCCAACAATGACGGCAGCCCCTTAAAGACAGCCATCCGTTCCCTGAAGGAAATCTATGAACAGCTGCCGGAGGAGGTTCATATCGTCCGGGCCTGTTCCACCGGTTACGGGGAAGCACTGATGAAAGCCGCCTTTCTTCTGGACGACGGAGAAGTGGAGACAGTGGCCCATTATCATGCCGCAGCCTTCTTTAATCCCAACGTAGACTGTATCCTGGACATAGGCGGCCAGGACATGAAATGCATTAAAATCAAGGACCAGACCGTGGACAGCGTGCTGTTGAATGAAGCCTGCTCCTCCGGCTGCGGTTCCTTTATAGAAACCTTTGCCAAATCCCTGAACTACAGTGTAGAGGATTTTGCGGAAGCCGCCATCTTTGCCGCCCACCCCATTGACCTGGGAACCCGGTGCACCGTATTTATGAATTCACGGGTTAAGCAGGCCCAGAAGGAAGGGGCAAGCGTGGCCGATATCTCCGCAGGGCTCGCCTACTCTGTCATCAAGAATGCGCTTTTTAAGGTGATCAAGGTCTCCGATGCCTCGGAACTGGGCACCCAGATCGTGGTTCAGGGCGGTACTTTCTACAATGACGCAGTGCTGCGGAGTTTTGAAAAGGTGGCAGGCTGCCAGGCCATCCGCCCCGATATCGCAGGTATCATGGGTGCTTTCGGCGCTGCCCTGATCGCCAGGGAACATTACGAGGAAGGCCAGAATTCTTCCATGCTCTCCTATGAAAAACTCTGCGCTTTTCAATACGAAACCAGTATGGCAAAATGCCGCGGCTGTACCAACAGCTGCCGCTTAACCATTAATAAGTTT
The DNA here is from genome assembly GCA_947367855.1 of uncultured Lachnospiraceae bacterium. GTDB lineage: Bacteria > Bacillota > Clostridia > Lachnospirales > Lachnospiraceae > Acetatifactor. The sequence continues at coordinate 66,773 of CANBFE010000006.1, forward strand.
TCCGGAGGACGTCAGTTTGTCTCTGGCAACCGATGTGAAAGAGGCATTGGAGGCCAGAAAAATGTGCACAATGTACCCAATTTATATGAATATAAGCTGAAACGCCTTTTCTCCTACGACTCCCTGGACCCGGACAACGCTCCCAGAGGTGTGGTGGGTATCCCAAGGGTTCTGAATATGTACGAAAACTACCCCTTCTGGCATGTGTTTTTTACCAGACTGGGATACAGGGTGCTGCTCTCCCCCGGTTCCACCCGCAGGATTTACGAACTGGGTATTGAGTCCATTCCCAGTGAATCCGAATGTTATCCGGCAAAACTGGCACACGGTCATGTGGTATGGCTTATCCGGAAAAACGTTGATTTTGTGTTCTATCCGGCCCTGTTCTACGAAAGAGACGAGGTGGAAGGCGCCAACAACCATTACAACTGCCCCATAGTCACCTCCTACTCCGAGAATATCAAAAACAATGTGGAGGAAATCAGCAGCGGCCAGGCCAGACTGCGGAATCCCTTTATGTCCTTCCGGGATCTGGATACAGTAACCCAGGCCCTCCTCCGGGAATTCCGGGAGCTTCCAGAAGGAGAAGTGCGGGTTGCCGCGGCAGCAGGCTGGAAAGAACTGGAAAATGTCCGCAGGGATGTGCGGAAAAAGGGGGAGGAGGTCCTGAAATACCTGAGGGAAACAGGAAAACACGGCATTGTACTGGCAGGCCGCCCCTACCATATTGACCCGGAAATCAACCACGGCATTCCCGAACTCATTACCTCCTTTGACATGGCCGTGCTGACAGAGGACGCCATCTCCCATCTGGGATGTCCGGAGAGGCCCCTTATCGTGTCGGACCAGTGGATGTACCACTCCAGGCTCTATGCCGCCGCAAGCTATGTAAGGCAGCAGGAAAATCTGGATCTGATACAGCTGAATTCCTTCGGCTGCGGTCTGGACGCGGTTACAACAGACCAGGTCAATGATATTTTATCCGCATCAGGCAAGATTTATACCTGTTTAAAGATAGACGAGGTAAACAATCTGGGAGCCGCCAGAATCCGCGTGCGCTCTTTGCTCTCCGCCATCCGGATACGCGAAAAGACGCAGAGGCATTCCGTTCCCCATTCCACTGCCATTGAAAAAGTGCCTTTCACTGAGGAAATGCGGAAAAACTACACCATCATCTGCCCCCAGATGTCCCCCATCCATTTCGAGATTATGGAATCTGCCTTTAATGCATGCGGTTATAATTTTGTCGTGCTGAATAATGACAACCGGCACTCCGTGGATGTGGGATTAAAATATGTAAACAATGATGCCTGCTATCCCTCCCTGCTGGTGGTGGGCCAGATCATGGAAGCGCTTCTCTCCGGAAATTACGACCTGAACCGGACAGCCATCATTATGACACAGACAGGCGGCGGCTGCCGCGCCACAAATTACGTGGGATTCATCCGGAGGGCGCTGAAAAAAGCCAATATGGAACAGATTCCCGTAATCTCCCTGAATCTGGCAGGTATTGAGAGCAATCCCGGGTTCCACCTGAACACCGACATGTTGGTCCGGACAGCCATTGCAGCCCAGTTCGGAGATATCTTCATGCGCTGTGTATACAGGATGCGCCCCTATGAGGCCACACCGGGCAGTGTGGACGCCCTGCACCGGAAATGGGCTGCGCAAGCCCGGGAATTCGTTTCCGGGAAACATATCAGCCTGCTGCGCTTCAGGAAAATGTGCAGGAAAATCATCCGTGACTTTGACAGTGTGCCTGTTCTTGACATCCGGAAGCCCAGAGTCGGCGTGGTTGGTGAGATTTTGGTGAAATTCTCTCCCGCAGGCAACAACCATCTGGTGGAACTGCTGGAGGCAGAGGGAGCCGAGGCCGTGGTGCCCGATCTCCTGGACTTTATGCTTTACTGCTTTTACAACCAGATCTACAAGGCAGACAATCTGGGCATGAGCAGAAAGGCCGCCAGACTCTCCTCCCTGGGAATATGGGCCATTGAACATGTGCTCCGGGGCGCCGCAGCCAAGGAACTCGAAAAATCCAGGCACTTTACACCGCCCACTCCCATACGGGAAATCGTATCCTATGCGGAACCCATAGTATCCATTGGCAACCAGACCGGAGAGGGCTGGTTCCTCACCGGGGAAATGGTGGAACTGATTCATGAAAATGTGCCCAATATCGTATGCACGCAGCCCTTTGGCTGCCTTCCCAACCATGTGGTGGGAAAAGGCGTCATCAAAGCCCTGCGGAAAGCATATCCTGAATCCAATATAGTGGCCATTGACTACGATCCAGGCGCCAGCGAGGTAAACCAGCTTAACCGGATTAAACTGATGTTGTCCACGGCCCAGAAGAATCTGACGAAAAAATCCGGGGACACACAGAAGAACTACACATAACCTTCCACGCAAAAGACTGCGGGACACGGAAACCGGTTTTCCGCAACCCGCAGTCTTCTTTTCGAAAAAATCTGTCAGTTTCTCAGCCTGCCAGCCGTTTCTCCAACACCTTCTTCACATGAAAATAGGCAGGGATCAAAAAGATGTCCGCAAACACCCAGGCAATAGGACTTCCCAACGCCACTCCGGTAAAACCGAACAAAGGCACCAGGATAAAACCGGCCAGGGCCCTTGCCACCATTTCCAAAACTCCGGCCAGTATGGCAAAGGCCGGAAACCCGATTCCCTGTATCAGAAAACGAATGATGTTCACCAACGCAAGAGGAAAATAGAACAGGGTATTTATGATCAGCAAATACTTTACATTGGCAATGATGGCCCCTTCCGCCGCATCCAGAAACAAAGTTGCCAGCGGCCTTCCCAGAAAAATACTGACAATCAGGGCTATCACGGAATACGCTGCCCCCAGTTTGATGCAGGACCGTATTCCCTGACTGATTCGGTCAACCTTCCCCGCACCCACATTCTGCCCTCCGTAAGTAGCCATGGTAGCACCCAGAGCCTCAAAGGGACATGCAAGGAATCCGGTAATCCGGCCTGAGGCAGTCACCGCTGCCACCGCGTCGGAACCCAGGGTATTGGTTGCGCTCTGCAGCACCACACTGCCGATGGCAGTAATGGAATACTGCAGTCCCATGGGCACCCCCATGCCGCACAAAACCTTCATCATCTGCCTGTCCGGAGCCCACTCTCCCCTTCGAATCCGCAGAATTTCAAATTTCCGTATCATAAACAGCAGACAGCACACTCCTGATACTCCCTGGGAAATCACGGTGGCAAGAGCCGCTCCCTGCACCCCTGTATGCAGACCTACAATAAAAAAGAGATCCAGACCCACATTCAGAAAGGAGGACATCACCAGGAAAATCACGGGAGTCCTGCTGTCCCCCAGCGCCCGGATAACACCCGATGTCATATTGTACAAAAAAGTCACTGGAATTCCGAGAAAAATAATCCAGATATAGGAACAGGAGCTGTCAATAATATTCTCCGGTGTCTTCATCCATAACAGAATCTGTCCCGTCAGCAGAGTGGTTACCACAGTCAGAACCGCTGCAAAGCAGATCGACAGCCAGACACAGTTGGCCACATACTTCCGGAGCCCGGCATGGTCCCCTGCCCCGAACTTATGGGAAACGGGAATGGAGAAACCGCTGCACACACCCATGCAGAAACCGATGATGAGGAAATTTATGGACCCTGTGGCTCCCACCGCAGCCAGATTTTCCTTCCCCAGAAACCGCCCCACGATTACGGTATCCACCAGGCTGTAAAACTGCTGAAACAGAAAGCCGAACAAAAGCGGGACGGAAAATCCCAGAATCAGTTTCATTGGGGAACCTTTTGTCATATCTTTTGTCATAATGCAAAACCTCTTTTCCGAAAAACCCATGTTTTCCGGAAAAGTATAAGCTTTCTCCCCGAAAAGTGCAATGTACTTTTTTGCCGGATTATCTTCGTTTATGTACTATCTTGCATTCCCTGCAAACTGCCGCCCTGTCTCTTCAGCTTCCGGTACAGTACGAAGTACATGGTAAGAAAACAGGCCAGTCCGCCGATGCAGTTGGAAATGGGCTCCGCCCAGAAGACACCGTCCACCCCCAGTCCAAGTGTGGGCAGGATTACGGTGAGAGGCGCCACGATCACAGCCTTGCGCAGCAGGGAGAAGAAAATTGCCTGCCTGGAATATCCAAGCGCCGTAAAGGCAGACTGCCCGGAAAACTGGAAAGACATAAAAAAGAAACCGAAAAAGTACAGCTTTAAAGCCTTTGTACCCGCCTCCAACATGGCTGCATCCTCCGTAAACACCGAAAGAAGCATTCGGGGAAAGGATATCACCGCCAACCAGGCAAGCAGAGTGTACAGAATCCCCAGCCAGGCAGTAAATCGGATTCCCTGACACACCCTGTCATATCTTTTCGCCCCATAATTAAAGCCCAGCACAGGCTGGGAGCCGCTGGTAAGACCGCTCACAGGCAGGGACAGAATCTCCCTCACAGAGTTGATCACTGTCATAATTCCCACATACAGGTCTCCTCCGTGATTTTTCAGAGTTGCATTACATACTACCTGAACCAGACAGTTGGTTCCCTGCATGATAAAACCCGACATCCCCAGTGCGGTGATTTCCCTGGCCAGACCCGGATCCACCTTCAGGTTGACCTTCCGGATATGCAGCCCGGCCCTTTTTCCCGCCAGGAAGGAAAGCACCCAGACGCAGGACACCAGCTGACTCAGAATAGTGGCCAGGGCCGCCCCGGCCACTCCCATATTTAAGAGAAAGATAAAAACCGGATCCAGAACCAGATTCAGCACTGCTCCCATCAGCGTGGTCATCATCCCGGTCTTTGGAAAGCCCTGGGCATTGATAAAACCATTCAATCCTGTGGAGAGCATGGCAAAGGGAGTTCCAAACAGATAGATTCTCAGATAGGCATCCGCATATCCATAGGAGGCATCCCCTGCCCCAAACAGGTACAGTACCGGCCTCCGGAAGATATAGCAGAATAAAAACAGAAACAGGGAACAGCCCGCCAGCAAGGAAAAGGTATTGCCCAGTATCTTTTCCGCCCGCTGCTCCTCCCCTGCCCCCCTGGCTATGGAAAACAGCGGCGCTCCCCCTGTGCCAAAAAGAAAGGTAAACGCTGCAATCAATGTGGTCAGCGGAAATACCAGACCTATGCCGGTGAGGGCCATACTGTCCGCCCCCGGCAGATGCCCGATATACACACGGTCCACCACATTGTACAAAAGCTGCACCAGCTGTGCCAGCATCAGGGGTACGGACTGTGCTATGATATTCTGCCAGACCTTCCCTTTCGAAAAATCATTTGTCATATATCGGGCTCACCTTCTCCTTCGTCTTTCAGGAAGCCTCCCGGTTCTCCAGATACTGCTGCAGCACCTCCGCCACCTCGTCCGGCTCCAGTCCGGACTCCGAAATGATGTCACTGACCACTTCCAGCTCCTTCCTGCGCTTCTCCTGATAAAGCTCCTCCAATTCCCGCTTCTCAGATTCCATCCGGGTTGCAAGCGCCTCAATCAGTTCCTCTTTTGCAGCAATTTTCTCCTCAACAGACTTCCGCTGTCCTCTCGCCATATACTTCTCCTTTCGCCGGATTGTTCCCAGCCCTTTTCTACAAGTATATGGACAAGGCCTGAAATATATTCCTCAATTTCCTCTTTTTACAAATATTTAATCCACTCCTGTCAAGACAGCAGGGAAATAAAGTCCTCCCTGGTCATGCTTCCCAGCTGCCCTCCGTCCCCGTGGATAATCTGCTCCGAAAGAGCCTTTTTGCTCTCCTGCAGCTCCTGTATTTTCTCCTCAATGGTTCCCTTGGCAATCAGCCTGTACACCACCACCATCCTGGTCTGGCCGATACGGTGCGTGCGGTCAGTAGCCTGATTCTGCACCGCCAGATTCCACCAGGGATCGTAATGGATCACCACATCCGCCCCCGTCAGGTTCAGCCCAACGCCCCCTGCCTTCAGGGAAATCAGAAACAGTTTTGTGTCATCCCTGTTAAAAGCCTTCACAAGCTCCAGGCGCTTCTCCTTCGGAGTGGCCCCGGTAATCGTGTAGAAGCTGATTCCCTCTTCCTCCACCCGCTTTGCCAGCAGATCCAGCATGGATGTAAACTGGGAAAACAGCAGAATCCGGTGCCCGCCTTCCACAGCGCTGCGCACCAGTTCCACACAGGCGTCCAGTTTTGCGGACTCTCCCTGGTAACCGTCAAAGCAGAGTCCCGGATCACAGCAGATCTGCCGCAGCTTCATCAGTTCCGCCAGAATCTGTATCTTGTTTCTCTGAAATTCCTGGGCGTCCTGCATGCCGATCCGCTGCTTCATATGTACTACCTGCGCATCATAAAGCCGCTGCTGTTCCTCGTCAAACTTCACATACCGGTTTTCCTCCAGTTTCTCAGGCAGATCCTTCAGCACATTCTCCTTCAGCCTGCGCAGGATGAAGGGCGCAGTCATTCTCTGAAGGCGTTCCAGTGCTTTCCCGTCCTCATTTCTCACAATAGGGGACTCAAAATCATTCCGGAACACATCATATCCGTACAGATATCCAGGAATCAGGAAATCAAAAATACTCCAGAGTTCACTGAGACGGTTTTCGATGGGCGTTCCCGTAAGGGCAAACCTGGTACGGCTGTTTATTACCTTCACCGCCTTTGCCGCCGCAGTGGTATGATTCTTAATATACTGCGCCTCATCAATAATCTGATAATGGAATTCCTTCCCTTCATAGCAGGCAATATCCCGCTTCAGCAGGTCGTAGGAAGTCACGATCACATCAAATTCCTGATAATTCTCCAGTTTCTGCCGCCGCTCCTCCTGGGTTCCCGTGATAAAGCCGCAGGACAGTTCCGGCGTATAATTCCGGATCTCCTCACCCCAGTTGTAAACAAGGGACGCCGGCGACACCACCAAAGAAGTCCCCTTCTTTCCTTCCTGCTTCGCAGAAAGCAGTACTGCCAGTACCTGAAGAGTCTTTCCCAGTCCCATATCGTCCGCCAGGATTCCCCCCAGCTGGTATGCCTCCAGTGTTCTCAGCCAGCGGTAGCCGTTCTTCTGGTATTCCCGCATAATCCCCCCCAGGGAGGCCGGTTCCTCAAAATCAGCATCCTTCACCGTCTTAAAGCTTTTTACCATCTTTCGGAAATATCCGTCCCTGCTGCTGTATATTTCCTCGTTTTTCTCCAACAGTCTGTCCAGATAGAGGGCACGGTACATGGGAAGCTTTACGTTTCCCTTTGCCAGTTCTTTCGGCGACATACGAAGCGCTTCCATCATCTCTGCCAGGACAGGAAGGGATCCCTCCTCATCCAGGCTCAGAAAATCCCCGTTCCTGAGCCTGTAGTATTTTTTCTTCTGCCGATAACTTTTCAGAATATCCAACAGCTCCTCCGGCGGCACATCCTGGGTTGTAATGTTCAGGTTCAGCAGATTTCTGGACACGGATATTCCCACTGACATGCGCACCCTGCGTCCGATATTCAGACCGGTAAACCTCCTGGTGCACTGCACCTCACCCAGAGTCAGCAGCATGTCCACTCCCTTGTCCAGTACCTGGTACATCCGTTCCTCCTCCTGACCGCAGTGGCATTCCCCCTTCACCCTGTCCCAGTAGGGAAACCACTGTTTCACCAGAAACATGGTCTCTGCCTCCCTTATCTTTTCCCGGAAAGACTCCAGAATAACGCCCTCCGCGCCGCTGTCCGTAAAGTCCGGAACGCTGAATTCCTTCTCCCCGTATCTTGCAGCCACACGGCAGACCATATTGTGCTCCTCAGCATCCAGATAAAAGACAAACTTTGCCTGAGGGGGAAGGTATTCGGCAATCTCTTGGGCATTTTCTTCCATGATATCCACCACGCCCTCCAACTGGGGCAGCACCGAATAATAAAACTGGGCCAGATTGTTCCTCCCCACCTGAAAGGACAGATTGCCGTCCCGGCAGAACCTGGCAATGGTCCTGATCTTTTTCAGAAATTCCTCCTCCAGTCTGCAGAACATCTCATCCTGCAGATAGTATGCGTTTCCCACGCCATAATAAAGCCTGGGCATGCGGCAGTCCACCATAACCCCATGAAAACTTCTACTTTCGCCCATGTCATTTTTGCGTATGGTCATGGAAACCCGGGGATTCTGCCTTCTGGTATGAAGCAGGGCCTTTATCCTGGTCTCGTTGTCCCTGTCCTCATACTCTATGCTCTCTCCCTCGCTCAGATCATACAGCGCATCCAGCCTCCATCCAAAAAGCGCAAATTCACCGTTCTTGGATGCCGCCCTCTTGGAATAACTGCGGGCTTCTATCATCCTGCGCTCAAATGCCAACTCCTCCTTCACGATCCTGCCGATAAAATCAATCCATTTTCTCGATGTCTCCGTAAAATTATTGATATGATGGTTAATTCCCGTGCTGCTGCCGTAACATGCAGTCTTGGATTCCTGGACATTCTGGTAAAATTCAAATAAATCCTTGATCACAAACAGTTTCTTCTCTCCCACCTTAAAGGAAACTGCCAGTTCTTCGTTTTTTAATACCACCCTCGGAAGCAGCCTCAGACTGTCCGCCCTGCCGATGGTACCTGAAACCACACTGTTTGCCCGCTGTTCTGAAAACGCCTGCATCAGCATAACGGCCCGCTTGTCTGTGGCGTCCCCCAGCTCGCTCTCTTCCAGCTTCTCCTCGATCAGGTTCAGGAATCCTGCAAGATACGCGCAGTATTCCCTGCGGTAATACCTGGTGTAATAATGCCTTCTGCACTCCAGACACTGGCATTCCGTAAACAAAACCGAATTCCGGTCAAAAACCACATGTACCGGAAAGACGGTCCGTCCTTCGGTGCCTTCCCCCACTGCCTCGGCTATCAGCTCATTCCTGTCTTCCACATATCCGCTCTCCAGTGAGCAGATTCTTACATTTCCTTCCTGACAGACCTTCTCCCCCTTTTGGAGAATGGCCTTTGTCAGCCTGAGCCCCCTTCGTATTGCCTTCATGTCAAAATACCGATAACTTCCCCGGGCGATATATTCCTCCAGGCTGTGCAGCCCCCTTTCCGGCAGCTGTTCCTCCTCTTCCTGCTGGTTCAGTATAACATATTCCTCTTCACCGGAATTTTCCTTTCCGGCATCCGACTGCCCGTTATCAAATTCCGTAACCTTTATTATCTCTGTCTGCTGTTCGGTTTTGTTTTTCTTCATCTATCTCTTCCCTTTTCATAATGACCCCGATTTCACCTGGTCTTTAAATTATTATATATTCTTTTGGGACAACAAGCAATGGAAATCTGTCAAAAGACATGTAAAAAGGCCCCGGCTTGCACCGAGACCTTTTTACTATTTCTAATGAGGGGGGAGATAGTGAGTTCACCAACTATCTGAAATTTATTATACAGATAAAATATGTCCAAAATATGTCTGTTTTCTTATAAATATCTAAAAATTATAAACAAACAAAAAATTTCCGCGTCTGCAGTCCCTATTCCTTTTTTACCGCAAGTTCATTCATAACTCCCCGGTACACCAGAGCCCGCAGCGTCTCAGGTTCCGTGCACAGATAACGCCCGGAGGTCACCGCCGTCATATAAGTCAGCAGATGCGCGAAAAGACAGTGCACCATGTAATCCAGTGGCAGGTCTCCCCGCAGTTCCCCTCTCTCCACACCCTGCTGCAGGATTCTTCCAAACACATTCAGCGGAAAATAGGACTTCAGCTCCTCCACACACATTTTCTCCTGGATTTTCCGGTTAAAATCAGAAGTGTCCGTCATCATATGCACGATCCGCAGAAAACATTTCTTATGATCCTCCCGTTTCTCCACCTCCTCAAGAAGGAAATTGAGCTGGTTTTGAAAGCATCCCTGCTCCTCCATGACTCTTTCCAGCCATACAAACATTGTCTTTACCTGATAGACAATGGCGCATCCCACAATCTCCTCCCTGGAATCAAAATATTCATATGCCGTACCCTTTCCGATACCCGCCCGCTCCGTAATGGTGGAAACCCTGATCTTTGATGCATCGGCTCCCTCCTCCAGCATCTGGAGCACTGCCCTGTACATCCGGCATACCTTCGGGGGCAGCTGGTCCGTATCCTCCAGACCGTTTATTTTTTCCATATTACACCCTCCTCCCCGTTCCCATGAAGCGTTTTTCTCTCTTAATCCGTCCTTTTCCCGCGAATAAGCATATCATATATACAGGGTATCACAATCAGGGTAAGCAGGGTGCCGTAAGTCAGACCGCCGATGGTAACCACCGCCATGGGCTTTGCCATCTCCGCTCCCATATCATTGCTGAACACCATGGTGGACAACGCAAGAATCGTAGTCAGCGCAGTCATCAGCACCGGCCTTAGCCTGGTGCGTCCTGCCGTAAGGATCGCCTGCCTTTTGTCCATGCCGCCCTCCCTCAGTTGGTTCATATAATCAATAATTACAATACCGTTGTTTACAATGATGCCCGCCAGCATCACGAAACCGATCATGGCAATAACGCTCACCTCGCTTCCGCTGACATACAGTCCCAGAAATCCTCCCGTAAAAGCCAGGGGAATCGTAAACAATATGATAAACGGCGACAGCAGGGACTGAAACTGGGCTACCATGATCAGGTACATAAACAGCACTGCAAGCACCAACATCAGCATAATCTGCTCCATGGCGTCCACTATCATCTCGTTCTCTCCGGAAAATACCAGACGATACCCGGACGGCATCTCATAGCCCTCCAGTTTCTGCTCCACCTGGGCAGACACCAGACCCACATTGTACCCTTCCGCAATGGCTGCTGACACGCCCACATATCTGGTCTGGTCAGAGCGGTTTATGGAGTGCAAAGCCTCCGTGACCTCAAAATCCGCAATGTCTCTCAGAAGCACTTTCACAGCCTCCCCCTCTTCCCCGGTGCCGTCCAGTTCCACTTCCTTTACTAGCTCCCTGGTCAGTTCTATATCGCTGCCATTCATTACATAGACATTGTAATCCTTGTCAGCAGTCACCAGAGTGGTGGCGCTTCCGGCCTCAGCCAGACGCCCATACAGCTGCGCATACACCTGGGCCACTGTGAGACCATACTGCACCGCCTTATCCCTGTTCACAAGAATCCGCAGTTCCTCGTCAGCATCTTCCAGTCCGTCGCTGACCTCGGTGGTGCCCTCCACGCTCTCTATAATGGCTGCCACTTCCTCCGCAATACGCCTGAGCGTGTCCAGTTCCCGTCCCCGAACCTGGATGGAAATTCCGCTTCCCCCCATGGCGCTCATGTCCATGCTTGAGGTATCTATTGTGATTTCCGCCCCGAAGCCTTCCGTTTTCTCCCTGATAATCCCGGCAATTTCCTCATTGCTCATGGACTTGTCTTCCTTTGTCACCACATAGACCGTGGCTGAATTGGTGCTGCCTCCACCGCCTCCCAGGAGAGACATATTGGAGCTGCTGGACATGGCTCCCACATTCTGTACATCCTCTATGGACAGAATCGCTTCCACCACCTGATTTGTCACTTCCCCTGTCTCCTGCAGACCGGCATCCTCCGCAAGTTTCACACTGACTGTCAGCTGTGTGGAATCCATGTCAGACATAAACGCGGTTCCGTTGGAAAACGCCAGGGCAATACTGCCCGCCATCAGCCCCAACGCAAGGACAATCACCAGGGGTTTTCCTTTCAGGGAAAGCGCCAGCAGCCTTTCGTATCCTTTTGTCATGAAACCGAAAATCCTGCTTTCCTTCTGCTCTTTTGACTTCCCCAGTACCCTGGAGGCCATGGCCGGCACCACAGTCAGAGCAATGACCAGGCTGGCCAGCAGGGAATAGGCAATGGTAAGTCCCATATCCACAAAAAGCTGTCTGGTAATCCCCTCCGTAAACACAATGGGCAGAAAAACGCATACCGTCGTCAGTGTGGAGGCCACAATGGCTCCCGCCACTTCCGTGGCCCCTGCCATGGCCGCATCCCGGACAGAGTATCCCTCTCCCCTGAGCCTGTATATATTTTCGATTACCACGATGGAATTGTCCACCAGCATACCGATTCCCAGAGCCAGACCTGACAAGGAGATGATATTCAGGGTCACTCCGCTGAAATACATACACACAATGGCTGTCACAAGGCTTACGGGAATGGAAAATGCCACCACTATGGTAGGTCTCAAATCCTTTAAAAAGATCAGAAGAATCAGGATCGCCAGAATCGCCCCGAATAAAATATTATCAATAATGGAATCCATAACCAGGTCTATGTAGATTCCCTGGTCCATCAGGGTGATCAGGGACAAATCGCCGTTTTCCGCCATCATCTCCCCGAAGCGCTCCACCAGCAGGTCAGAAACTTCTCCGGTGGAATATCCCGTCTGCTTCTGAATGGTCAGCATGATTCCCGCGCTTCCGTCCACATTGGCATAGATTTCCCCGGAATTGTCCGTGTAAAATACATCTGCCACATCCCCAAGGGTAATCACCGGCACCCCGTCCATATGCATATCCATCAGGGGCAGGGCCTGCAGTTCTTCCACCGTGGAGGGCTTATCCCCCACCCGTACCATGTATTCCACGCCCTCCTCGGTGACATAACCGGCAGGCATGGAAAAGTTCTGGGCTGTCAGCAGATTTTTGATGGTGTCCACAGTGAGAACCTTCGTCATGTCTGCCTGTTCATATGCGGACTCCTTTGCCTCTGCCAACTGCTTCTCTCCCTCCTCCAGCTGTTCCTGAGCCTCCTTCAGCTGCTCCTCGCCGCTTTTGATCTGTTCCATGGCAGAGTCCAGCTGGTTTTCCACCATTTTCATCTGGTAGTCCCCCATGGCGATCTGGGAACTGGCCTCCGCAAACCCCAGAGCTGCCTCCAGCTGCCCTTTCTCCACTTCCACCAGTCCCGCATTCACCATGGAAAGCTGTTCCTCCAGAGTGGCAAGAGTCTGATTTGCCATGGCTTCATAGGCTTCCATGCCCATACCGTTGGTGATGGAATTCAGTGCGCTTTCCAGATTCTCCCTCTGGGCCACAATCTGATTGGATCCCCCCTGGGACATAAGGGTCAGAACCGCCGCCACTGAGACAAAATTATTACAGTCCGCCCAGTCCGTAGTCTCTAGCTGAAGAATCAGCTCGTCCATCTGGGCATCCACGCCCTTCATCTGGGCAATGATCTCGCTGCCCAGATAGGCCTGTTTCAAATCTGCAATCTCCTGGCGGAGCCTCGCCTCTTCCTCCGGATTGGGATTCTCACCGTAAATACTTTCATACAATCCCTGATAAGCCCTCAGATATGTCTCCGGCGCGCTGATCAGGATATCCGTCAGGGCATTGATGGCAGCAATTCCCTCACTGAGCTGCCTGGCAGTGGCCAGGTTGGTAGTCAGGGTCATCTTGGCCGCCTCCAGGTCTGTCTTTGCGGTCAGCAGATCCTTTTTTGTGTTTGCCAGGGTCTGGGATGCCTCATCCTTCTTCTGGTTCAGCTCCTCCCTTCCGCTGTTCAGCTCTGCCTTGCCGCTGTTGAGCTCCCTGCGCCCCTGCTGGATTTCCTTTTTGCCGTCCTCCAGTTCCGCCCGTCCGTCTTCCAGGGCCTTGCGGCCGTCCTCCAGTTCTTCTTCCGCGTCCTTCATCCTGTCATCTATGGCTGCAAAAACCTTCTCGTTAACCGCATCCACTTTGTCCTGCCGGATGATGACATTCACGCTCTCCTCCAACAGCCCGGTGGCGCTGACACTGGCCACGCCCTCTATGCTTTCCAGTTCAGGCATAACCCATTCCTGCACATATGTACTGATCTGCGCGTTATCCATCCCTTCCACACCCACTGCCGCGATCATAATGGGCAGCATGTCCGGATTCAGTTTCATGATAATGGGATTTCCCACGGAGTCATCCCAGTAACTCTTAATCTGATCCAGACTCTCCCTGATTTCCAGGGATACCGCATTCATGTCCGCAGTCTGGGCAAATTCCAGGACGACCATGGAATAGTTCTCATTGGAAACGGAGCTTATGCTCTCAATATTGCTCACTGTGGCCATGGACGCCTCCACGGGCTGCGTCACCGCCATCTCCACTGTCTCGGGGCTGGCACCCGGGTAGGTAGTCATCACGATCACATAGGGCAGGCTGATATTGGGCAGAAGATCTGCCGTCATTCTGGTAAAGCTCACCACACCCAGAATAATTGCCAGGACCACCCCCACCAACACTGTATAAGGTTTTTTTACACTGAATTTAGAAATCATGTCTGCTGCTCCTCCGCCGTCCGACCGGTCGGTCAGTTTTTATCTCCGTTGATTATATGCTTCATGCCCTGACCTGTCAATATACGGAATCTTTCCCTTTTCTAAAAAAAATATAAAAAACCTTAGGTCCTTTAACCTTCTTACAGCATTTTGCGTATCTTTGCCTTTAACCTCTGCAGGGCGTTGTCCGTGGACTTCTCGTCCCGGCCCAACACCCTGGCAATCTGGCTGTAGCTCATTCCGGTGAGGTACAAATCCAACACCTGTTTTTCAAAATCGCTGAGTTCCTCCGCTATTGTCTTCTCCAGATAGGCTACCCGCTCTTTGTCCAGAAACACCTCCTCCGGGTTCAGCTCACTTCTGTCTGCCAGGAATTCCGCCAGGTTCATGCCCTCCCTGTCATCCCCGGCCCCCTCCCCGTATAAGGGCACATAGGTATTCAGCGGAAAATGCTTCTGTCTCCGGGAAGCCTGCACCGCAGTGTACATCTGGCGGTTGATGCACAGCTCCGCAAAGGTGCTGAAGCTGGCATCCCGCCCCATGTCGTAATCCCTGACTGCCTTAAACAGCCCTATCATGCCCTCCTGGATGAGATCCTCACTGTCCGCTCCCAGAATAAACATGGATTTCGCCTTGCTGCGCACCAGGTTCTTATATTTGTCACAGATGTAATCCATGATGGCCGTCTCCCCCCTGCGGAGGCGGTCAATCAGTTCATCGTCACTGTACTGTCTGTAAACCGTATATCTGTCTGCCATGTTTCTTTCTCTTCTCCGCCCTGCGCGTCTCTCCCCACGCCTGCAGTCAATCCCGATTTTACATCTTTCAGCCCAACCGCTGCCTCACAATTTCATATGCCAGTACCCCTGCCGCAACGGATGCGTTCAGGGAATCAATATTCCCCTTCATGGGAATTGCCGCGGACATATCGCACTTTTCCTTCACCAGCCTGCCCACGCCTTCTCCTTCGCTGCCGATTACCAGTCCCACAGGGCCTTTCAGGTTGAGCCGGTACATGGAAGTCCCCTCCATATCCGCACAGACAAACCACATTCCTTCTTTTTTCAGTTCTTCGATGGTCTTGGCCAGATTGGTAACCTTCGCCACCGGGGTATAATTCAGCGCCCCTGCAGAAGTCCTGGCCACTGTGGCAGTCAGTCCCACCGCCCGGTTCTTTGGTATGATGACACCATGCGCTCCCGCCAGGTTCGCGGTACGGATAATGGCGCCCAGATTATGGGGGTCCTCGATATTGTCAAGCAGAATCAGGAAGGGCGGCTCCTGCTTCTCCCTTGCCGCCTGCAGCATATCCTCCACGGAAGCATACTCATACGCCGCTGTCACAGCAATGACGCCCTGATGCCGTCCCGTTTCCGACATCTGGTCCAGACGCTCCTTTTCCACATATTTTATCATGGCAGAATGTTTCTGGGCCTCCCGCTTTATGGACAAAACCGGACCGTCATGACAGCCATCCTGAATGTAAAGCCTGTCCACCGGTCTGCCTGCGCGAAATGCTTCCAGAACAGCATTGCGCCCTTCAATGACAGCCCCGTTGTCAGCGTCTGCCTCCTCCGGCCCTCTTCCGGATTTTCCGGCTGCCATTTTGTCCGTCCTCATCCTGCCTCCAGGCACAGCTCCTTTCTCCGCGCGCATTCCGCCTGTGTTTCTTTTCCCTGTTCTCATGCCTGCGGCTCTTCCCCTGCCCCCTGGCTGACTCTCTCTGTATGCCATCTCTCATTCATCCTTTCTTTCCTCTAAATCTCCAACCCTGCCAGTGTGATTCCTTTTTTCACCAGCTCCAGGGCGCGTCCCATATTGTCCGTCAGGTACAGATATCCGATCACCGCCTCAAATCCGGTAGCCTTCAGATAATCTGCCACACTGGCGTTTTTGGCAGTGGTATGCGGCTTTGCATTTTTTCCTCTCTGATAAACCGCTTTTTCTTCCTCCGTAAAGCTGTCAGCCAGAAGCTGTACCATCTTTGCCTGTGCCGTTGCGCTGACATATTTCACGGTAATCCTGTGAAGGTCATTCACCGGGCGGTTTCCCCTGCCCACCACTGCCGTGCGGATAATCAGATCATAAACCACATCGCCGATATAGGCCAGGGTCAGCCCGGAATAAGTGCGGATATCCGGGCATTTCCCGGGAAATACAGCGGCAATTGTTTCCCGCAGGCTGTGCGGGCACATATCCCGGTCCGCGCAGCCGCTCTCTTTTTCCCTTATGCCTTCTTCCATGAACTGTCCCTCTTCCACTTCACGCCCTCCCGGGTGTCTTCCAGAATGATTCCCCTTGCCAGCAGCTCGCTGCGGATTTCATCTGCCCTTGCAAAATTCTTTTCCTTCTTCGCAGCCCTGCGCTCCTCAATTTTTTCCAGAATATAGCTTTCCGTCTCAGCGTCCACGCCGTCTTCCGCTTCCTTTTCCGCATAGGCAGTGGTCAGGTCCAGGGAAAGCACCCTGTCAAAGTCTTCTGCCAGGGCATGTTTTGTGGCATCTGTCATATCCTCCTTCAGCATGTCATACAGTACGGTGACTGCCATGGAAGAATTCAGATCATCACAGAGCGCCTCCTGGAATTTCTGTCTGTAGGAATCAAATTTCTCCCTGTCCACTTCCCCTTCCCGTTTCAGCCCTGCAATGCGCTTCACCAGTTTCTCATAGGCCGCGCCTGTGTTGTCCAGCACCTCGTAGGAAAATTCCAGGGGCTTGCGGTAATGGGACTGCAGGCAGAAAAAGCGATACACCCTGGGATCGTATCCCTTGGATTTCAGCAGCGCCACTGTCAGGAATTCCCCCTTGGACTTACTCATCTTGCCGGTTCTGTCATTCAGATGATGCACATGAAACCAGTAATTGCACCACTTGTGTCCCAGATAAGCCTCGCTCTGGGCAATTTCATTGGTGTGGTGGGGAAAGATATTGTCCACTCCGCCACAGTGGATATCCATGTACTCTCCAAGATGCTTCATGCTGATGCAGGAACATTCTATATGCCATCCGGGATATCCTGTCCCCCAGGGACTCTCCCATTTCAGTTCCTGGCTGTCAAACTTTGATTTTGTAAACCACAGCACAAAGTCCGTCTTATTCCTCTTGTTTACATCCTCATCCACATCCTCCCGCACACCCACCAGCAGTTCTTCCTCATTGTGGTTGGACAGCACATAATAGTCCTTCAGCCTGGAAGTGTCAAAATAAATATTGCCGCCGCTCTCGTAGGCATATCCTTTTTCCAGGAGTCCTTCTATCATATGAATAAATTCCGGAATGCAGCTGGTGGCGGGTTCCACCACATCCGGTGTCTTGATGTTCAGTTCCCTGCAGTCGTCAAAAAAGGCATCCGTATAATACCTGGCGATCTCCATCACCGATTTCTGCTCTCTTTTTGCCCCCTTCAGCATTTTATCCTCTCCTGTGTCCGCATCACTGGAAAGATGTCCCACATCTGTGATATTCATGACTCGCTTTACATCATAGCCTATATAGCGCAGCGTCTTCTCAAGCAGATCCTCCTCAATGTAACTGCGCAGATTCCCTATGTGGGCAAAATGATACACCGTAGGCCCGCAGGTGTACATTGCAACCTTTCCCTCCTCATTCGGCACAAACCGCTCCACCTTCCTGGTAAGCGTATTGTAAAACTGTAGTCTGTTCTCCATTCTCTCTCCTCTCTGCCTGCCCGAAGCAGGACTGTCCATGTTCTGTTTTCAATTAAAATTATTTTTCTCCCTGAGCTCCCTGACCTCCCGCTCCAGTTCCAGGATACGGTCTGCCATTCTGGAATTGGCATTCTGAAGATTGATAATATCCTCCTTTACGGGGTCCGGCAGGTCCGTATGGTTCATTGTCTCCTGGGGCAGGGCCATATTGTTGCGCTTCACCACCCGCCCCGGCACGCCTACCACTGTGGAGCCGGGGGGAACCTCGCTGAGAACCACGCTTCCGGCGCCGATCTTGGAATTGTCCCCGATGGTAAAGGAACCCAGAACCTTGGCGCCCGCGCTGATCATGACATTGCTGCCGATGGTGGGATGACGCTTTCCGTGTTCCTTTCCGGTACCTCCCAGAGTCACACCCTGATACAATGTCACATTGTCCCCGATGATTGTGGTCTCACCTATGATAACCCCGTTTCCATGGTCAATAAACAGGCCCCTGCCAATCCTTGCGCCCGGATGAATTTCAATGCCTGTCTTGCGCACCCCTCTCTGGGAAATCCATCTGGCCCAGAAAAAATGGCCTTTTTGGTATAATTTATGGGCAATCCGGTAGTGGAGCATAACCTTAAAGCTTGGATACAGAAATACTTCCATGGCAGAATGAATGGCCGGATCACGCTCCCTGACAATCCTGATTTCCTCTGTAATATTGCTGATCAGTCCCATATAAACACTTCCTTTCCCCTATAGAAAAAAACGCGGCAAATCCATCCCTAGAGACGAATTTATCCGCGGTTCCACTCTGCTTAGGGGCTTACGGCCCCTCCCTCAATGCGTTTAACGCACGCCTACGGATCTGCCTACTCCTTCCCTTCACAGGACAGCATGCATAAGATACATGCTGCGCGTTTCGGCAGACCTGCTCCCGGATGCACTTCCTTTTCCCCGGATGAGGGCTGCTTTCAGCTTTTTAACAGCCCCTCTCTGCCATCCTATCCATTCCTCAGAAAAAGTACTCTCTCCGTTCTCCGCATTTGAAACTTTGAAACTTTTCTATACTACAGAATATGCAAAAATATGGATTCTGTCAACGGTTTTCTGACAATTTACCTCACTTTCGGGCATCCGCCGCATCCCCCGCAGCCATCCTGAACAGGCCGGCTGCTGATATCAAGGGGAGAAGCCAGCAGGCAGACAGCCTGGGCTGCAATCCCCTGGCCGCTTCCCGTAAAACCCAGTCCCTCCTCCGTGGTAGCCTTCACATTTACATGCTCCGCATCCACTCCCAGCACCCGGGCAATATTTTCCCGCATGGCATCAATATAGGGACGCATTTTAGGCGCCTGGGCAATAATGGTGGCGTCAATGTTTTCTATGAATAATCCTTTTTCCACCAAAAGCTCCCCCACCTTCTCCAACAATGTCAGGGAGGAAATGCCTTTGTAAGCAGGGTCATTGTCAGGAAAATGCTTTCCGATATCCCCCAGTGCCGCTGCGCCCAACAGGGCATCCATCACGGCATGAAGAAGCACATCTGCATCCGAATGTCCCAGAAGCCCCTTCTCCCAGGGAATCTGTACGCCTCCCATGACAAGCGCCCGGTTTTCCACCAGTCTGTGAACATCATATCCCGTTCCGATTCTCATTCCACACTATTCCCCATTTATTTTTTCTTTTTCTTTTTGGGAAAGGAAAATGCCAGCCCCTTATCGCTGCCGTCCATTCTCACATCCCTGGCCCATGCAAAACCGCTTTCCTCACGCTCCCGCTTCCTGCGCTTCTCTTCTTTTTCGCGCCTGCGGCGGCTGTCACGGGTCTCCACCACGGGTTCGCGCCTGCGGCGGCTGTTTCCGCCTTCTCCATAAACGGAACCCTGGGATTCTCCGTCATGCCTGCGGCGGCTGCGCCCTTCTTCCGGCTCTTTCCTGCGGGAGTCACGGAATTCGTCACGTTCCCGCTCACCCTCGTGGCCACGTCTGCGGCCCTCATCGCCTCTGCCTCTGCGGCGGCTGTCCCTGTCTTCCTCACGGCCACGTCTGCGGCCTTCCTCGCTTCTGCCTCTGCGCCGACTGTCACGGCCATCTCTGCCGCGCTTATCGCCGGAACGGCCGACACGGCTCTCATAATCGTCCGCTGCAATCTCAGGTCCTCTGTCCCCGATCTCCATTTTCAGCATGGCTGCAGCCAACTCCATAATGTCGCACTCTTCCGAATCCAGTTTCCTCTGAAGATAATTCTTCATCAGCTCGATGTCTTCATGCTCGTGAAGTTCCCATGCACGGCTCAGATACTTATCGGCTTTCGCCTTCAACACCTTGGAAGCGCCGGGCAGTTTCTTCTCCTCAATACTGGTCTTACAGAACCGCTCTATCTGGCGGATACGGAAAATTTCCTTTCCGCTTACAAAGGTAAATGAACGCCCTGTTCTGCCCGCCCGCCCCGTTCTTCCGATCCGGTGCACATAATATTCATTGTCCTGGGGCAGATCGTAATTGATAACCACCTCCACATTATCCACATCGATTCCCCTGGCCGCCACATCCGTGGCAATCAGGATATTCGCGCTTCCGTTCCGGAAACGCCCCATGGCTACGTCCCGCAGATGCTGGGACATGTCGCCATGCAGCCCCTCTGCCTGGAAACCGGCCTTTTTCAGCACCTCGGCAAGCTCGTCCACCTTAATCTTCGTATTGCAGAAAATCAGGCCCAACTTTGGCTGATAATACTCCAACAGACGGATACAGGCCGCATCCTTATCCTGGCTCTTTACCTTATAGAATCTCTGGGAGATCAAAGGAATCGTCAATTCCCTGGACGCCACCCTCACAAGTCTTGCATTCTTCTGAAAGCGGTCCGCTATATCCAGAATGGGCTTCGGCATGGTGGCCGAAAACAGCGCTGTCTGATGCGCATTGGGAATCTCCCCCAGAATCAGCTCCATATCCTCCCGGAATCCCATATCCAGCATCTCGTCCGCCTCGTCCAACACCACCATATTCACATGTTCCAACTTGATGGTATGACGGCGCATGTGGTCCATTACGCGTCCCGGGGTGCCCACAATAATCTGAGTGCCCTTGAGGCCGTTTATCTGCTTGCGTATCTCCTGTCCCCCGTAAACCGGAAGCACCTTGATGCCATGCATGTACTTTGCAATATTGCGGATCTCATCTGCCGCCTGCATGGCCAGTTCCCTGGTAGGGCAGAGAATAATTGTCTGCAGGCTCTTCAGCTCCGTGTCGATCTTCTGCAGCGCCGGGATCGCAAAGGCAGCTGTCTTTCCCGTTCCAGTCTGGGCCTGTCCTATAATATCCTCCCCTTCCAACAGATAGGGGATAGCCTGTACCTGGATGGGCGTGAGCTTCTCAAATCCCATCTCCCTGACCGCCCTTACAATACGCCTGTCCAACAGCGGCTCTATCGTCGCCAGGCTGTCCGGATCTGCGGATTCTTCCTTTTCTTCCGCGCTGATATCCCTGTCCTCCGCTTCGGAAGCCTCTTCCCTGCTCTTCTCTTCCGGAAGTCCTTCCACGCTGTCTTCCTGTATCTTACCTGCTTCCGTTTCCGTCATCCATTCTCCCAGATCTGACATCTTCCCTTTCTCCATACCCTCTTCCGTCCGTGCCGCATCCGCGTTTTCCTCCGGACTCATTCTCACCGTTACATCCAGTCTCTCTTCCATTCTCAAATCAGTCATCTTCACACTCTCTGTACTTTCGTTTTCCTTTCTTCTTTCACAAAATAATTTCCATTCCTGTCTTCTGGGGCGCCAGACCGCATTTTTCATAAAAGCTCTTTGCGCCGGGATTACATTCCCAGACATTCAGCGTCACATTATAGCATTGTTCCTCCCTGGCAAAGGCCAGTACATGCTCATACAGCTGCCTGCCTATCTTCTGTCCCCTGGAAGCCTCGTCCACACACAGATCGTCAATGTACAGAGTTCTGATATCCGTCAATATATTGTCATCCGGATGCTGCTGGAATATACAGAATGCATAGCCCAATACATTCCCTTTCTCATCCCTTGCCACAAACACCGGCTTCCCGTCATCACGCAAAATCTCCAGAAGCTCGCCGTCCGTATATTTTTTTACATTGCCCTTGAACAGATCCGGTCTGCCGTTATGATGCACTGTCAGCACCTGGCAGAGCAGTCTGTTAATTCCGGCCATATCCCGCTCCTGTGCCCTTCCGATCTCCATCCCTTCCTCCTTCCGGCCCGTCATACCCTGATCAAAACCCGAAAACCCTTTGAAAATGGCGGCCTTCAGGAGTTCCGCCATTGATCTTACCACATATAGTCAAAAAAGAAAAGCCTTTTTTATAAGCCTTCTGCATTTTTCCCCCGGACTTTTTTCCCGGAACACATCAAAAGGATAAAAATCAGAATGCTTCCCCCGCTCACTGCAAGCCCCGCCATGGCGCCTGCAGGAACATATTTCATCTCAAAGGCATATTCGCCCGGCTCCAGGTCAAAAGCCATCAGACAGCCCCCGAACAGAACGCCTTCCGCCTCTTCCCCGTTGATGCGCACCGTCCAGCCGTCCTCATAGGGTATGGAACAGATCACCCGTCCGGGCCGTTCCAGTGTAAGGTCTGCCGTAATACGGTCACTCTCCCATGCCACATTCTCCATATGCTGCGCAGAAAGCAGCTCCAACACCTGTCCCAGCACCTCTGTGTCCATACGGTACACACTGGCAGCAATCTCCGGCGTGGCATCCTCCTCGTCTCCATTGGTCAGGGTAATGGTCTGTCCCTGTTCCAGATATCCCAGATACAGAATGGATCCGTTCTTCAAATCCTTAAACTGTTCTTCCTCCGTGCTCCCGCCAATGTAATCCACTTTGGCAGTGCCGGATGCAGTCAGGACACCATAGTAAAAGCCGCCCTCCTCCGCCGTGAATTTCACATCGTCCCCAACCGTCTGGCTGACGGCCCTCTGGAACAGCTTTCCCTCTGCCCCCAGATCCTCCGCCATTTTGTTCTGCAGCTGGAAGCCGGACTCTTCCTGATCCAGTTCAAATCCCCAGGGAGCCACATAGCCAAAGGGCAGGGAGGCATTACATTTATAAAGGAAAATATCGCCCCTTTTGTCCGCCAGGGTATAGAGGGCGTTCTCGTACTTTTCCGACTCCCCAAACATATAATTCACATTCAGCATGGCCGAGGTTAACGCAGTGGCCCCGTCAAAACCATAATACACCTTGCTGTGACGCATTCCCAGCCGCTTATACAGATCCATCACCTGGGAATTCATGGTGGATGAGAACACACTGGCCGTTGGATAGCCCGTTAGAGTGCCGTCGTTTTTGGTCTTTCTGTTAAATTTTTCAAGGCGGTAAAAACCGCTTTCCCACTCCCTTGTCCTGTCATACAGTTCCCTGTAGTCCGCCTGCTGTCCCAGATACGCGCTGCGGCTCACAGTGCCCACACTGGTGACAAAGGTATTTATGCCGCACTCGGCAATCACTGCTGCCACTGCCACTGCAGCCACTGCCCTTAAGGCACCCCCGTCCTCCCTTGTTCTGTACAGATACAGAAGTATGGCATACACGCTGACAAACACAAGGGTAAGAAGTTTCACACCCAGTTCAAAATCCTCATGTTCCACGAATTTCTCACAAAACAGGATAAATCCCGCCGCACACAGGTAACCGTACAGAATGTGCTGTTCATCCGTTTCCTTCACATGCCTCCAGGCATCGAAGCACATGACCAGAACCAGGAATATGTAGATAAACGACTGTCTGGCCGGCAGGGAATCCGGATAATTCAGGCCGTGCCAGATAAAATTCAAGAGGTTGGTGCTGAAGCCAAGAAGGATAAATCCCGCCAGAGCCATGCGGCAGAATTTTTCCCGTATGGAAATCCTGCGGTTCATCAGATATATGGGAACCAGCATCAGCACCATGCTGCCACAGTAGATATTGGGCCAGTGGTCCAGTCCCCTCTCCGTGTACACACACATGCAGTGCCTTGCCAGCATATCCAGTACGGAAAAGTAGGTCTCTATCTTTTTCGGAAAATTCATATCCCCGAAATCCGTCTGGAGAATCGCGCACAATTCCGGAATCAGCAGCATGGCAGCCATTCCCCCGGCCAGAAGGGAATACAGGACAAAATATCCCAAAGTCCCCCTCTTCCATATGCTGCGCAGCCCCTTCCCCTCTGTCACCAGCAGGAAAATAAAGTACAGCACAAGAAAAATACAGATCATAATGGATATATAATAATTGGTAAAAATAGACAGGGCCAGTGTGACACAGTACAACCCGCAGCGCCTCTCCTTCACCAGTCGCTCCAGTCCAAGCACGATCAGCGGCAGCAGCACCACACAGTCCACCCACATGATATTATAGTTATACGCTGCCATAAAGCCGGACAGAGCATAAAAACAGGAAAACAGAACCCCTGCCAGACTCCATTGCCCGTTTCTGAAATGTTCCTGGAGATATCTGTAAAAAGTCAGCCCTGCAAGTCCGATCTTCACCACAATGAGATAGCTCATAAACTCTATCAGATAATTCTCCGGTACCAACAGGGAGAAAATGTGAAACGGACTGGCCAGATAATACACAAAGAGAGCCAGAAAATTGGAACCGATTCCCACGTTAAAAGAGAAGCTTAGACTCTCCCCTCCTCTTACCTTGTGAAGCAGTTCACTGAAAAAGGGCATATACTGGTGATACATATCCGCAAACAGGAAGCTTCTGTCCCCAAAAGGGTAAATCCGCCGGATTATAAACAACACCAGCATAATCGTCATTGGAATGAAAAAAGCCAGAACATAACCTTTCCTTCCCGTATTTGTATTTTCAGCATTTATCATCTTCATATAACAGCGCCTCGGTTATTCATAGTAATTCTGCCGGATATCATTTTAACATATTTTCTTCCGGAGTAAAATCCCGCATAAAATAAAAATCATTAATTTCTCTTAACTTTTATAATCACCGCATATATTTTAAGGTATATATACGAAACGACAGGAGTAATACTGCAAAATGAAAATTGCCATTGCCGGTAAACCGTCCGACACCCCCAATTATGTCCGCTATGTCACAGCCGGAAACCTCTCTCCCGTTGTGACACTGGATATGAAAGAAATTTCCGCCTGTGACGCCCTGCTGCTTCCGGGCGGCGGAGACATCACTCCTGCCTTTTTCGGAGAAAAAAACCACGGTTCCCGCGGAATTGACACAAACCTGGACATCCTGCAGCTCCAGGCCTTTGATCTTGCCCTGAAGAAAAAAATGCCTGTCCTGGGCATCTGCAAGGGAATGCAGATCATCAATGTGGGACTGGGAGGCGGAATTATCCAGAACCTGCCGCCCTCCTCCTGCGGACGGCACAGCTATGACAGGGGTGACAAGTACCACAGCTCCATAATCATTCCGGATTCCTGGCTGTATACCCTGTATGGCGCATGGACCGTCATTAACAGCGCCCATCACCAGGCCCTGGGAAAAACAGGACACGGCCTGCGGGCCGTACAAAGCTGCCCTGCTGACGGCTGCATTGAGGCCATTGCCCATGAGACACTGCCGATCATCGGTGTACAGTGGCATCCTGAACGCATCAGCCAGAGCCTCTCCGGCACGGACGGCAGAAAAGTTCTGGATTACTTCATCTCCCTGACCGGGAGCCGGCCTTCCTGACGGCTTTCCTCCACAGGGTCCGCAGTCTCCGGCAGACATCATTTTGTGAGCAGATGCCGCACCGCCTCCTTCCTGGAAGCCGCCTGCTTTCTTCTGTTATCCCTGGCTATTTCAAAGAGGGAGGCTGTCATCTCCCTCAGCATCTCCCGTGTCTCCTCGTCCACCTCCTTCAGCGCCGTAATAATTCCATTCATGCTCTTTTTCCATTCAGCGGTAAAGTCTATCAGATTCCTGGCCTGAGATGCCGTCACCACCTGGTACAGGGTATCCACAAAGGTGCGGAGCTGCTGCTCATTTAGGGATAAAATCCACTGGTTCAGGGTATTGTCCATATTTTTCCTCCGCTCATAGAGGCCTTTTACCCTCACAAGATGGTTGGACGCCACCTGCCAGGTATAGGGATCATGCTGCAGCAGTCCGAATGTACTGCTCTTTACCACCTGAAAATACATATCCGACTCGAAAATCATTCCCACCAGAGAAGAATGGGGCAGTATCTTTGTAACCTTCCCTGCAATCCTTTCGTAGTCACAGCGGCTCAGCACCTCCGGCCTGAATCCCGGTCCGTCCATACTGTAAACCTGCAGAATCCGTTCCCGGACATCCTCCCTGCAGTTCATGGCGCTGTACACTGCAAAATTTCCCCCCTTGGAATGTCCTCCCACATAGAAATCACCCGAAAAGCCCGCTGCCACCCTGTCCAGGTACCGGACACTGTATTCCTGACCGGGCACAGGGGAAAGAAACGCCATATTGAAATCCTCTTTCCAGCCCACAATGGTCTCATCCGTTCCCCTGTAGGCCACAAAAGCGGGTCCTCCTTCCAGAAAACAGGTTACCGCCGAAAACTGTGTTTCCCACTCTTCTTCGACTATATTTACATAATAATTCAATTTCATCTCACGGAAACGCCTTCCCTTCATCATTGCCGCGAAAAGCGCCCGGTTTTCCTTCTCAAAACGGACATCCGAAAACAGCTTCTCAAAATCAGGATGCGTCTCCAGGTCTGCCAAAGTCACCGCCTCCCTGTCCTCCCCGATATCCGGCACCATGCCGTCAAATTTCAGATAGGAGAGCTGGCACAGCGCAAGACTGTCCACCTCCGTCACAGGCATCTCCTGAAAGCTGTATTTTCCGTATTTTTCCAGATAACTGATCACTGTACCCATGCTGATTCTCCGCTTCTGCATTTTCCGTCCCGCAGGACATACCCACAGTTTCCCCTTACAATTTTACCAGAAAAACCAAATATGTTTCATAAAATAAATCTAATAATTTGCTAAAAAAAGGATACTGCAGCGAAACCTGCGGATTACAATTGCTTTTCCATCCAAAAAAGGCTATAATACATGATAAAAATGCCTGAAAGAACGCACAAAGGAGAAAACGGGAACATGGCTAAATTGAATGCATTCTTAAAAGAATACACTGTATTTGATCTGGAAACAACAGGTCTGAGTCCGGAGCGGGACGAAATCATCGAAATTTCGGGCATTCAGGTGAGAAACGGTGAGGTAACAGGCCAGTTTTCCACCCTTGTAAATCCAGGCAGGCCCATCCCCTCAGGCGCGTCCAGAATCAACGGAATTACAGACAAAATGGTGCAGGAGGCACCGGTCCTGAAAACCGCCCTGGAGGATTTTCTGGCTTTTGCGGGTTCGGACAGTCTGGTGGGCCACAATATCCACAGCTTTGACATGAAATTTCTCTCTGCAGCAGCGCACAGGGAACTGCGCAGGGACATCTCCAATGATTATGTGGATACCCTTTACCTGGCAAGGAATCTGCTGCCCCTGACGCGCTTTAGCCTGACAGATGTGGCTTCCTATTTCCATGTGGATACAGAAGGCGCCCACCGGGCCTTAAACGACTGCCGGATGAACTGGCAGTGCTACGAACAGATGAGGGCGCTGTGGGAAAAACAGTCCGGGGAAGGGAAAAACGCTGCAATCCGCGACTGTCCCCGGTGCGGTTCCCCACTGGTGAGAAGAAAGGGACGGTACGGGGATTTCTGGGGCTGCAGCAGCTTTCCCAGGTGCCGCTTTACAGAAAATATCCGTGTTCAGGAATAATGCTGCATTACATACTGCAGTTCTGTTCTTCCCTTATATGTATTGATTCCAAGCTGGTATGCCACGGAAACAGCGAAACTGCCCCTTCCCTCATACAGCGCAGCCTGGCTTCCCGGCCCGTACTTTTCGTCCAGAAAGTATCCAAACCGTTCCAGATCCCCGAAAAAGACGATCTGTCTTTCCTCCCCCTCCGGTGTCCGGACCCGGTACCTGGCACAGGTTTTGTTTGCGCCCATTTTGAAGCCGGAGCGGAAGAGAATCTCTTTCTGGGCAAAAAGCGGCCTTGGATTTCCCACGCCGAAGGGTTCCAGAAGAGCCAGTTCCTCCGCCAGTTTTTCGTCCGCATAGACAAGAGGCATGGGCACATCGATATGCACCCTGGGAATAAAATCCTCTTCCTGCAGACTGCACTTCTCATTCAGCTCCCGGCGGAAAGAGGAAATATCCTCCTCTCTCATGGACAGCCCTGCCGCCATGGCATGTCCCCCGAATCTGGTAAAATAGTGCTTCACCTCCGTCATGGCCTCAAACATGTCATAGTTTTCTATGGAGCGGCCTGATCCCTTTACGCCCTCCTCCCCCCTGGTAAGAAGAAAGACCGGATGGTTATAATGTTCCCGGATTCGTCCTGCAATGATTCCCGCCAGGCTTTCATGCACCTCGGGCAGATAGATCACCATAACTTTATCCCGGTCCATGCGCTGCTCCCCAATGACCTTTTCCGCCTGCTCCACTCCCCGTAGAGTCAGATTTTTCCGGCTGTCATTGAGTTCCTTCAGTTCCCCTGCCGCGCTCATTGCCTCCCCCAGGCTTCTGCTCTGCAGCAGCTCCAGGGCCCGCTTTGCCGTATCCAGCCTGCCTGTGGCGTTCAGACAGGGCCCTATGACAAAACCAAGATGATAGGCGCTGAGCTTTCCGGGCTCAATGCCGTTGACCTCCATCAGGGCCCGAATGCCGGGATTTTGGGTGGAATTGAGACGCCTAAGCCCCTCTTTTACCAGAATCCGGTTCTCATCCTTAAGCTCCATGACATCACAGACCGTGGCCAGGGCAGCAAACTCCAACAGCTCTTCCATTTCCTTCCCAAGCTCCCTGTCTCCGGTTTTCTCTGCCAGGGCCCGGGCCAGCTTCCAGGCCACCACGCCACCGCAGATGCCAGGATACGGATAACTGCACTGCCGCTGCTTCGGATTGACCACTGCCAGGGCAGGGGGCAGCAGTTCCCGGTGCCCTTCCGTCACAAACGGCACCTCATGATGATCCGTGACGATAACCCGGATTCCGCAGGAATTGGCCAGTTCAATCTGAGACGCAGCTGCAATGCCATTGTCACAGGTAATGATCATGCCGATTCCATCCCTGTGCGCCTCACGGATCAGGTTGTCGTTCAGGCCGTAACCGTCATGGATGCGGTGCGGAATCGCCGTGTCAACCTTTGCACCCAGAATCTGCAGGGTCCTGGTGAGGATATAGGATGCACAGATGCCGTCCACGTCATAGTCCCCGATCACCCGTATGGAAAGCCCCTCCCCTATGGCAGAACAGATTTCCTCCACTGCCTTATCCATGTCCTTCAGCAGCCAGGGAGAATGACATGCATCCAGTTTCCCATACAGAAACCGTTCTACCTCCCCGCCCTCTGTCAGGCCGCGATTCCGCAGGATACGGGCGGTTACCGGACTGATATGATATCTCTCCGCCCATGCGCTAAAATCAGCTTTTTTTGCTGCCACATACCATTTTTCCATATTGAAACCGCTTCCTTTATCTTTGATTGGATTCCCCTGTCTTTTTCCCTGCTACTTTCTCCTGGAAAGCATGACCACAGCCTCCACGGCATCCGTAAACGGAAACATGTCTACTGCAACACTTTTTTCCGTCTCATATCCCTTTTTCCTGAGAATTTTCAAATCCCTTACCAGAGTGACGGGATTACAGGAAATGTAGACAATCCGTCCGGGAGCAATCTTTGCGGCCGCATGCAGGAATTCCTCGCTGCTGCCGCTTCTGGGCGGATCCATCAGCAGCACATCCAGGGGCATTTTCTCCTCCGCCATCTCCAGGAGAAACTTCCCCGCATCATTTCGATAAAACCGGATGTTTTGAATCCTGTTTCGCTTTGCATTGCTCACTGCGTCCCGGATGGCGTCCTGATTCAGCTCTACCCCAAGTACCCTGGCTGCATCTTTACTGGCAATCATGCCGATGGTTCCGGTGCCGCAATAGGCGTCCAGCACAGTCTCCCTTCCTGTCAGTCCGGCATATTCCATGGCTTTCGCATACAGTTTTTCAGTCTGTACCGGATTCACCTGGTAAAAGGATTTGGGGGAAATCCGGAAAGTCATGCCGCAGAGTCTGTCTTCTATATACCCCTTCCCGTAAACCACCTGCTCCCTGTCTCCCAGAATCATGCTGGTATCCCGGTCATTGACATTGACCACTATGGTGGTAATCTCAGGATGCAGCTTCAGAAGGGCTCCCACAAAATTATTCTTAGACGGCAGTATGGGTGAGCTCAGCACCAGTACCACCATGATCTCCCCGGTGGCATGCCCCACCCGGATCAGCACATGGCGCAAAAGCCCGAATCCTGTATCTTCATTATAAGGCCTGATCTTAAAAGATTTCAGAAGCCCCCGGATGGAAACAATGATTGCATCCGCCTTCTGATTCTCGATAAGGCAACTTTCAACAGGCACAATGCGGTGGCTGCGCTCCTCATAAATCCCGGAGATGGCATTATGTCTCCTGTCCTCCCCAAATGCAGCATGCACCTTGTTGCGGTAGTGGACCGGATTCTCCATCCCGATTATGCCCTCCGGCCTGCAGAAAGGCTCCATCATTTTATGAAATTCCTTACTCTTGGCCTGCAGCTGTTCCTCATAGCTTTTATTGATCCACTGGCAGCCCCCGCATTTGTCGGCCACCGGACACAGCTTCCGCTTTCCATCATTCCGCTTTGTGTCCCTCTGCCGGGTATTCTTTTGTCCTGCATTCTTATATGCTGCCCCTTCCCGCCTCATGTCCGTTCTTCTTGTTTTTCTGCTGTTTCGTATTTCCGGTTTTCCGTCTCTCTGCGGCATATGCTTACTGTCCTTCCCTGCTTTGGGCCCCTTTGCATGACCCTGTTCCTCTTCTTAAATGATCCGCCGTGCTTTTGGGATTTTCCTGTTTTTTAGAATGCTTAGAAAAAAAGAAGTGTCAAAGACTCAGTAAAACCAAGGCTTTAACACTTCTTACCCTATCGGAGTGGCGGGATTCGAACTCGCGACCTCCGCCTCCCTAAGACGGCGCTCTAACCAAGCTGAGCCACACCCCGAAGCACATTTAGTATTATAATGCATCATGAGACAAAATGCAACCATTTTTTTATTATTTTTCAAAATTATTAATTTTATACAAATAATTCACATAAAAAGTACAGTTTTCTGTTCTATTTGCCATGTATTTCCTTCCTGTTGTATCTGATTCCGCTTATCTCACTTATTCTTTCATCGCTCATGATGACTTTTTCCTCAGAAAATGCTCTGATAATCTCCCGGTATTTCTCCGGCGAATCCTGCGCAAGACACAGCATCTGATACATAAATTCCCCGCGGTTTGTAATGCAGCCATTTACATTGGAAAAAAAGGCTCTGCAACTTTCTCTGCCAGGAAAGATTCGCCCTTCTTCCCTTTCACATAATTCCCCGACTGTTCCGTCCTCCTTTATATAATCCCATAAGAAGAATACATTAATATAAGGAATGATGGAGCCCCGTAAAAACTCTGTTCCATCCAGATTCTTCAAAGACAAATCCCAAAAGTCCCTGAAACGTATACTCCGGAACGTATTAAATCCTTTCGGCACCAACACCATGTTTCCCATTGCATGTGTTAACGCCGCAAATTTTTTCACTTCAGCATCAATTTTCAGATCATATTTGCGAATCAGTTCCGGCAGGGTCAATTTTCTGTCCTCTTCCTTCTTACACCAATACGAACTTCCTTTTCCCCCAAACAAATCATTGTAAGTTAAAATCAGGTAATTAGCCAGAGGCATCCACATGGAATTCATTGTATCCGGCCCCATTGGTAAGGACAATGCATCCCCTGTATATTCCGGTTTACAGCAGCCATACCGCCTTACTGCCCTATCCTCCGGATTACCTTCTCCTCCGTCATGCCCGTCCATCCATCCCCACAGTGTCCGATAAATTTCTCTCATCAGGTAATTTATATACAATTCCCGTGTGCCGTTCCCGGCTGTTCCGTCGCAATCATAAGTACATTTGTCGCAGCCTTTTTTATAGGCCCAGAAGCGCTCTATGGAATCCTGCGAAACAATCTCACAGCTGCGCATTTTATCTGCAGCCACTTCGTACGCTTTTCTGTTCCGCACTCTTCTATAAATATCGCCTCTCGCTACTGCTTCAAAGTGTTTCACCCATAACTCCTGATCAATCTGAAACTTAAAATCAAATTCGCTATGGCGAATAACCTTTGCTTCCAAAAATTTTTTCAAAGAATCGTACATTGGTTTATGTAATCCACTCATTTTTATCCTTTCCTGCAAACCATATAAATCATCTGTTGAACCTCATCCATTATAGCAGACAGCACGGAAAAATGACAACGTTTAAATACAGCTAATTTCACCTTTTGGAAGTATTATAAAAGGCTTGCATTTTGCTGAAATTGCGAGTACAATAACCTATGCCGATATATTCTATTCCAGTTGCATGATATGCCTTGCAGGCCGGTGAGCAGGCGCATACAGGATTCTGTGCGGCTCTGTAATCAGATGAAATATATCGTCCAAAGAAACAAAAAAGGAAACGAGGTACATCATGAAGAACAACAAATGGATACGCGCCGCAATTCCGGCGCTGCTGCTTCACTGCAGCATAGGTACTGTCTACTGTTGGTCCATATTCAGCCAGGAAATCGCCGATTACATCGGTTTCTCCAAAAGCGCCACCGAATGGGCCTTCAGCTTCGCCATCTTTTTCCTTGGCATGTCCGCTGCCTTCCTTGGCAATATCGTGGAAAAGGACATCCACAAATCGTCCCTGATCGCCTCCATCTGCTTCGCCTGCGGCATGGCGGGAACCGGATTTTTCATTTACTACGGCGGCACCCATCAGCAGAGCCCCCTGGCTCTCATCGGCATCTATCTCTGCTACGGCTTTATCATGGGCATCGGCCTGGGAACCGGCTATCTGTCCCCTGTAAAGACCCTGATGCTGTGGTTTGAGGACAGAAAAGGACTTGCCACCGGTCTGGCAGTTGCAGGTTTCGGCGCCGCGAAAGCCATCGCCAGCCCCATCATGCAGGCAATGCTGGACAATCTGGGCGAAGGCGGCATCTACAAAATGTTCCTGATTTTGGCCGTAGTCTATTTTATAATGATGTTTGTGGGACATCTGCTGTTAAAGAAACCCGATACCTGGCATGAGCCCAAGAAGGCCGAGAAGGGCAAGGGAATGATGGATGTCATCAAGTCCAGACCCATCACCAATTACGTGGGCATCTGGCTTATGTTCTACATAAACATTACCTGCGGTCTGGCCCTGATCTCCCAGGAGAAAATGATCGTAAAATGTATCGGTCTGGCGGGCGCTGCCGGAATCATTGCCACCGTATCAGCCATCTTCAACGCAGGCGGTCGTCTGGGCTTCTCCGCATGGGCGGATAAGATGAAGGACAGAAACACCATTTACAAGCTGATCTTCATCCTCTCCATCGCCTTTACCGGAATCGTCATCCTGACGGGCGGCATCAAAAACGGCGAGGGCAATACCCTGCTGATTATCCTGGTGCTTGGACTGATCTTTGTAGTAAACGCAGGTTACGGCGGAGGCTTCTCCAATGTGCCCACTCTGCTCTCCGATCATTACGGCATGGGCAATATCAGCGCCATCCACGGACTCACCCTTTCCGCATGGGCCATTGCAGGCCTGACAGGCAACCAGCTTGCCACCTGGATTGTGAACCACACGGGAGAGTTCTCTGACCATAACGGAATACAGGTTAATCCTGTGGGATACCAGAATGTGCTGTATGTCACCATTGTTCTGTACATCGTGGCACTGCTGATCAGCCTTTTCCTGGTGCGTCCTGCCAAGGAAGGAAATAAATAATCCAGGCAAATGATTCTTTGAAACGCAGTAAAAAACCCCTGCTGGAGAAACTTTCTCTCAGCAGGGGTTTTGATTTTATAAACAGGGAACAACTCCAAAAACAAACGCTAATAGATAAAATTGAACATTGTCAGATAATTCGATAATTCCTACAGCAAATCACCAGTATCACTGTCATAACAATTGCATAAAACACCCAGAACAACTTCCGGGGCTTCTGTCCAAGCCATGCCTTGATACGGTACAGCAGAAAGTCCGTCAACAGCATCGCGGCACAGGAGACAGCCAATAGCCGCACTCCACTAATTGGGAACTTCATTCGATACATCAGCGCTTCGGCCAGATAAGGAAGCAGAATCAACTCTGCCGCAGTCAGGCAGAATATCAACGCATTTTTCCTGTTTTTCGCAAGCCTGGCAGCTGTCAGCCAACACATGGCATAAACGGCCAGTCTTATGATATTTCTGTACAGGACATACCTGGATATAGACAGGGCAAACCCCAGACTACCCGTATTATATGACAGCAAAAACAGCAGACTGAGGGATCCGACAATTATGCCCAAAGCGCCTGCCACTCTGCTCCCCTTCTCGTTGACATAACAACAGAAATGCAGAAACCCGGCCATTACGCCTGCCACAATATATAATCCTATCAAATATACCCAGTTGACATATCGGTTCAACAATTGGTTCTGGTAGCAATTCATAATCAGCAAAACAGCCACCGTCAGCCCTGCTGCCAGCCATCCCACAGCTGTTTTCCATCCCTGTCCCTGCTGTGCGACACCGGAATCAGCCTGTTTCTTTCTTCCCTTTTTATTGTGCGTCGTATGCTCTGTAGCCGCAGGGCCTGCTGTACTTTCAGGCACAGTGGACTTATCCCACTCTTCCGTCTTTGGATTTGCGGGTTCCCTATTCATCGACAGGCTTCCCTCCGTGGGTTCAGGCCTCATTTCGCCCGATTCGACTTCAGAACGCTTCCCATTCCCTGCCGGTTTGGCCTTAGCCTGCCTTCCGAGAGGATATCCGCAGAACGGACATATTTCCGCCCCCATGGGCACATCCGTACATTTACATTCCGGACATTGCTTTGCGCCTTCCATAAGTCACCATCCTTTCAAAAAACTCCTAATTTCTGCGCTCCAACACATTCAGATGCCTCTCCTCAGCTTCGTCCCCGCCGCACCTCTGATCCGGAATCGTTCCTCCCCAGGAAGTCCTCCCGCAGCAGTGTGAGTGAGATCAACAGACAGACCAGAACGCGAATCAGTGCGGGGGGCATCCTTAAGGCGTTCATGCCCATTTCCATGCAGATACCCGCCAACGCGCTCCCCACCGCAGAGCTCCTGATGACAGCTGTAGTATCCATAAACTTCTCGCAGATGGCAGCCTTCTCCAGACCAATCACGATGCCCAGCCCGGTGATGAGCAATATCCGCATGACGGCATACAGCAGGTTCAGATTCTCACTGTTCCTGTATCCCAGCAGATGTCTCTCATCGCCCAGATCTCCGGCCTTAAACATTG
Organism: uncultured Lachnospiraceae bacterium; assembly: GCA_947367855.1. Taxonomy (GTDB): domain Bacteria; phylum Bacillota; class Clostridia; order Lachnospirales; family Lachnospiraceae; genus Acetatifactor. The sequence goes on from CANBFE010000006.1 coordinate 102,020, forward strand.
CTTCCTCCAGATCGTTCACATCGTCCACATTGACGAACACGCCGCCGGTCTTGTCGGCAATCAGGGTCATGAGATTCTCGTCTGCACCAATAACGCCCACCGTTCCGATAGATAACCCTTCCTCCACATATTCATCCAAAACCGAATTAATCTCGTTTATATCAGAGAGATCCGTTGCAACGCCATCGCTTAAGAAGATAACATGGGCATTCAGTTTGGAGAGATCCATATCCTTATTCTTGATATCCCTCATCAGTGTCTCCAGGGTCAGCTTAACGGCTGTCCCTCCCATCTCAGATTCACGGGGATACTCCTGGCCATCGCTCTTAGGCCCCATTTCTCGTGCGCAAACCACCTCAGACCCAAACAGATAGACCGCATACTGGAAATCATCCGGTTTATCAGCCAGCATACTATCAATGGCTCTGAAGCGCAGTCCTTCAGAATCATTGCCATCCTCTACAAAATCGCCGGTTACAGCATCGATGAAATTACCATACATAGAATTGGAGCAGTCGATTGCAAAGATGTAGGCATCCTCTTTTTTCCCAATCTCAATCTCATATAGCAGCTCAAAACCTGCTGTCAGAACAAGCATAGCCAAAAACACCCTGACCCACTGCTTCATGGGCACGCCCTTGTATGTACGGGAATACACCGTCTTCCCAATCAGCCATATGGCAAGGCCCAGGAACAGGAACAGACCCACGAAATAAAGCTCTGCCACTGCCACTCTGGGCAGGATGCCCTTGAGAGCCTGATAAAGTACCTCCCCTATGGCCGCAAAAACCACTCCCGCCAGGATGCTGCCTATCAGCATCTTCATTGAATATCTCCCTTTTTCCATATCATGTGCGCCTCCTTACGCTTTAACCCTCATCCTTATCACCCGAAAAAATCCCCACAGCCGCACCTCCTATTGCCACCACCGCAAAGATACCGCAGCCCGCCACAGCGATGATTGTCTTCAGACCGGCACCGGCCGCACCCTGCAGCCCGGGCAGCAGTCTGACCAGGAACCACAGTCCAATGGCAAAGATTGCCAGAATTGCCACAAATCCTCCCACAATCGCCAATTCCCGTGGCTCCTGGATTCCAAGGCTGTCAAAATAATCCCCGATGCCTCCCGCCATGTAAATCTTCACCGCCAGTACGGTCACCATGCCCACCACAGCCACAGAGCCTGCCACAATGCCGGGCACTGAACCCCACTTGCAGTATTTCAGCAGACACCACACAAAGAACCCGATTGACACTGCGGCCAGAGAGCCTACCGCCACTTTGTGGAGGCAGAACCTGAAATTCTGCTCCGCCTGCATTGCCTCACCGCTTCCCGGATCCTCGCCTCTCAGGCAGGCCAGAAGGAGTTCCATGGCATGTTTGACCCTCTTGTCCCCCTCCTCTCCGACCTTCCAGGCTTTACCCTCCAGCTCCTTTTCCAGGGATTTGGTTACATATTTTTTTAACCTGCCTTCGCTCAGGATACGGGAGCCCTGCACTACCTTTGGAAGCATCTCCGGTTTGAACAGCTTTTCCTGGCCTGCGTTTATGACCTTTCGAATCCATTTGGCCGTCTCCATCCTGTCGTTTTCCAGGTCATAACAGCACAGAATCGACAGTTCCACTTCGTCTCTGCTCCGAAAACAGCACTGCGCCATCTGTCCTTTACACAGTATGCCCTGTAGTACTTTTTTGATGGTTATGTCATCGAATATCTTGTCGGTAAAGAAAATATCGTAGATCCGGTCTGTGGTAAGAGCATCATCAAGGACAATCCCCAACAGATCTCTCACTATCCGGGCTTTCTCACACTCCGTTCCGTTAAAGCCGTTCCGCGACAGTTCGTCCAGACTGCATTTCCTGTACCTGTCGGCATCCTGCAGGGAGAACTGCTCTATCTCGAACCCTCTCCACAGAAGATCGTCCGCGAAAAGCAGGTACTGCCGACCTGCCTCCTGACTGACCTGTTCCATCAGGGAAGCTATCCTCCCTACTTCCCCGCGAACCTTCAGCTGCCCCTCAAAGCCCCGGGCGGCCTCCATCTCCTCTGTGGTAACTTTTCTCAGCAGATCAGCGAACGTTCTTGTAGAAACCGCCTCTGCGCCGCTCTCCTCCAGATAAGATGTAACCTGCTGCAGGCTCCTGAGCCTGGAAGGCAGAAATGCCCTTTCAAAATAGTTCCTGTAATAGCCCTCGTCCATCCTCTCTATGGCCTCGATGAGGATGGCATATTGCCCCTTGTCTTCCTTGTACTGTTTCCAGAGCAGATTGTGTCCTTCCCGATCGTCTTTCGCAAGGATCTGTCTCGCGTAGAAAATCAGATATGATTTATGCAAAGCCGGATTCGCACTGCTTTGTGCACGGTTCACTACCCGGTTGAGAATCCTGGAATCCTTTACCTGCAGGTCGTTCTCGCTGATGGACTCCAACAGCACGGCCAGGTATTCCTCCACCGCCCCACCCTCTTTCAGCGGATACCCCATAAAAGAAGTCAGCAGGGAAATCGTCAGATCGTCATCTATGGCTTTGCCCAGTTCGTTTTTTTTCTGCGCCTGAAAAGCATGCTCTACCTGATCGCAGTCGATGTCCTTCAGCTGGATATCGAATGCCTGATCGATGAACCCGGCCATTGCGCCCAAAAGCCTCTGCCGCAGCCTGTCGTCTTCCAGACTGTAGACCTGAGTAAACTGATAGCGCTCCAGTTTGCTCTTGTCACAGGCGTGCTTTTTGGTATCCAGGTCGAAATAATTATTCCCCTCCGCCCTGTCGGAGAAATAGATGCCCGTCTTTCCCCCCTTATAGGAAAAGAAGGTCAGCTTTGTCCGCAGATGACAGGGCAGCCCCCGCATGATCAGATACATGATCTCCCGGCACACCTGCCGGTACTCCTCCAGGGGCCGCTCTGCCTTCACGCAAAGAGCATTGGCAAACCCTTCCAATGCACAGGTTGCGCCGATCAGCAGATGCCTGTAGCTTTCTGCGTCCAACCCATATTTATCCATCAGTTTTCTATAGTCCATAGGGGTATAGTCCAACTTATGAGCCACAGGAAGGGCCTTCACGGAAGGATCGTACTCTTTCCGGAACGTCCCGTCAACCACTCCCAGAAGCTGCTCCGGCTTCTCACAGAGCGCATAGTAATCCGCCAGATTAAAGCAATAGCCGTGAGTAAAGGAAACACCTCTGGCATCGGCGGCCTCTTTCCCGCTCGCTTCATAATTGATGTTCATAAAATAGACGAAACGGTCATACCGGAATACGCCGAACGCTTCCTTCGGCATGGTATTTCCGTTCATCAGCTCCGCCAGATTTCCAGCGAATCCGCTGAATCCCTCTTTGGCGGCCTGGGACATCTCCTCGGAGGGAAACACGATGGACCAGCCCGCGCCTTCGCCCTGCTTTCCTCTTCTGGTATAGCCAGCTTGATATAAATTCATCCTGCCATCCTCCTGATCTAACGCTTTTTAGTGTTCTTGATTGCTTTGTCAAGGATCTGCAGCTTATATAAAACCCAGAATAAAGGCTCCTCCACCCTGACCGCCTCCGGATTCACTTCCATCTGGTACCCCTTGGTATTTCCGTCTTCCCACACCACCGGTGCCCCGTTCAATGCGGAAAAAGCAAAATAAGCGTGGTTTGGAAAAAACTGCTTTAGGTCATTGTCCAGAATCTTACCCTTGATAGATTTCCTGCTCAGCAGCATCTTTACTTCCGTATTGATATTGACCCAATCATCGTAAGGAAATCCACAAACCTCGTAATCGTTATAGCGGATATTCTGGAACATGTTCGAGTAATCCCCTATCACCCCGGTCCCTTTGAGCAGATCGCTCTTGGAGAGGGTGGCTGCCAGCGGAATATCGCTCTCTCCTCCCGCAAAATCAGCGGATACGAAGGCGGTATACATAGCCGCCACCACCTTGTCCGGACTATAGATGTCATCGTCCATATTGTCCTCATCATCATTGCCCAGATAGACCAAATCCGTGAACTGCCTGGGATCCATGATCATGATGATGCCATCCGCGTTGCGGATGAACTGGCCATACCGCTCCATCTGGTCTGCGTCCACACAATTCTCGCCTGCGATATCGTAAAATACCAGGGTGAACCTTCTTCCGTCCTTATTGTTCTTCACATTAACCGGTACCGGCGTGGTCAGCACATTGGTGGCATTACCTCCCGGCAGATTCTGCCCTCTGCGGATGGTGTGGTTTTTCACAAAATCATCCACTTCCGGGCACAGGCCGGCCACCGTCATATCCGCCCGGGCCAGTATCTCTTTGATCTTGCCCAGCATCTGGGACAGATACACGGTCTTTCCGGAGCTTGTGATACCTACCACAGGAATATATTTGATCGGATATTTGCCGAACTCAAAGGGCAGCCTGTTATGGCAGTGTGGACAGATGCGGATTTTGGAGCGGTTCCCCTCCGTATCGATGACCTCATTGAGAAACCCGTCCTCATCCTCCTTGAAGATCAGGCGGGAACCGTCCGTGAACCTGGAATTGGTCAGGAACCTGGCATCGAACTGGGAGATGACCGGATTCCTCTCGTAAGTCCTGCTCCGTTCGGTGTCCTCCGGCTTACTGCCCGGGTACTTATTCCAGAATTTCTCATACAGCTCATCCGATGAAAGGACGTATAATTTCTTCTTCTCCCGCTCATCGCCGCTGAAATCATCCAGGTCCTGCTGGGTGTACGCTGTCATCGCCCGAAATGCCACTCCCCTGGCAAATATCTTCTCGAAACAATAAGGGCACCTGAAGGACTTCTGCACACCGCCGCATGCCGTATCCCCACTCCCCTGTTTCTCCTTCGGGACACTGTCCCTTGCTTTGCCTTTTTCGTCGTTCTGTGCCTTTCTAACAAATAAACCCATTTCTTTCCCCTCACACTCTAAAGTATTCTTTTCCTCTTCCGGAGCCTCATTGCGCAGCTTCCACGCGATAAATATTTTTATATTTGTCAGCCACACGCAGAGCCACCGTGGCGTCCCTGGGAATCTCAATGTAGATATTCTTATCCAGACAGCAGGCAGGCAGCGGATAGGTCATCCTGACTCCGTCCACATGGTACTGCAGCGCTCCGTCCACATAATCCTGCAGGTAAGGTACCTGCAGGACGCACAGCTTCTCTTTGGCAAACATCTTTTTCTTATACTCAATCTTCGGCTCCAGCTTCACCGGCACGAACCGGGTATTGATCCCGGGATCCTTCACCTGATACAAGTGCATGGTCCACTCCTCTTTCTCGTACTCCCCGATGAATACGCTTACCCCATAGGGAACCCCATGCCTGATTTCCCCGCCCGGAATCGTGCAGGACTCCCCGTTCTGCACGAATTCCCTCTCCCGGAACAGGAACAGCTTCACCTTATCGGTGGTATAGACATTGTGCCCGCTCTTCTGCAAGAGCGTCCTGTCGTCCAGTCCTGTCTCTTCCATTTCCCGGGCGAGTTCCTGGAGGTCCACTTCCTTCCTTCCATCATATAGCAGTACGAAGAAATGTGTACCCCTGGAATATTTCCACTTCAGGACAATCTCTCCACCTGCCCGTTTTATGGAATAATCCTTCACCTGATAGTCCTTGTCATGACTCTCGATTATCATCCTGAATCCCCCCCTGCTGGTTCAGATGCAGCTTCTCGGCCTGCGTGATATTGTAGATCTCAATCTGCTCAATGCAGTCTGTGCGGTTCAGGTTGAACAGCATAAAATCCCGTCCATGTCCTTCCTGAGCCGCCAACTGTCTCGCATAATCCGCAGACTTATTAATCATATAGAAGCAGCTCATCTTCAGGCCCACATTGTTCATGCTCCGATCCTTCAGCCGGATGCTGCCCTCCAGCGCTTTCTGCAGCTCCTGGGTCACATAAATCTGCCGGTTCACATCCGTCATGTTATTCATGCGGAAGTCCAGTTCCCTCTCAAAATCATATCGGTAGATATCTTCCCCGATCATCTTCATGAACTCATTCCGGATAGCCTCCAACAGCCCCTCCTGCCCCAGTCTGGGATTAAAGACCTCCGGAAAGGCCGAATCGCCGGCATTGAGTTTCTGCCTGTTATTCACGTAAAGCTTTACCTCATTGGTATAAGTCTTCTCTATGGACACATCATTGTCCTCGGTCATGATGCGCCCCTGCCGGACTTCCCTCTCACAACGGGCATACAGTTCCTCATACCGCCTGGTCTCATCCAGCATTCTGTTGAACTCCTCAGCCAGAATCTGCTTCACCTTCTCATAAAAACACTTCCGGCACGCATATACGGCCTTTCTGTGCAGCTTCTCCGTATAGTCCGCCCGGACGCTCTCTCCCTCGGAGTTCAGCTCTTCCTGCAGCATCGCCCTGATCAGCTCCCTCCTGGGCATCAACTTCCTGACCTCAAAAAGGGAAAATGCATTATATAAAAGCTCCTGTATGTTCTTTCGGAGCGTATCCATCTCTTCTTTGTTTTCCAGAAAACGTTCTGCCACGTCCACATATTTTTCCTGTTGGACCAACGGCCAGACACCCATGGTACATTCATCCGCCATCCTGTCTGAAATCCGTTCGGCTTTCTGCATCTCTCTCAAATCCTTCTCCGAACGGAAAGGAAGGTATCTTAAGTCCTCCGCGGCAGGCAAAAACGGCTTCGCAATCTTCTCCCTGAAGATTTCCTCTGCGACGGAAAAGCCATTAGTCACTTTCATGTCCAGCCTCTTCCTGATTTCCTTGTCCGTAAGTTCCTGGGAAAGGCGTTCTTTCTCCTGCTCATACATCCCACGCATCAGCGCCTGCAGCGCCACGGCCGCTATCTCATCCGTAGGCTTCGGCACCAGCGCATAAGATGCCGTCTTGACACCATTATATAAATTGGTCACATACCCGCTTTCCACGGCATTCGCCCTGGTTCCTCCCAGTAATATGATATCCGCCAACAGCCGGTAATTCTGCCAGATTTTGTTCTCACCCAATATGGATCCGTTGTCCAGATAATTGCTCAGCAGATAGGTGGTCCCGCCGTCCACCCCCGGTTTCGTCCTGTTCTCCACCACATAGTGCAGCATGCGGGCAGTTTTCTCGTTTTTGTTGTCCTCGGGCTTCTGATCCAGCATCAGGAAGAAAGTCTTCAGCTCCTCGGCGTGCAGCCCGTTCTTCAGCCCCAGGTAGAGGTCGTAATAGGCTCCCCCATCCTCCTCCACGGCATCCATGACGAACTCCATCTTGATTCTGGACTTGTCCCTGAAAATCTTGTCATCCTCTTCCAGCATCTCCACAATGGCCTTGCCGACTGCTTCCGCCGGCCGGCCTTCCACGCAGCTCCACTGAATCGTGCGCTTCTTGTCCACATCCATCAGCCGGGCACAGCTCCAACCGTCCCCGCTCCTCTTGATGCTGACATACTGTAGAAAACCGGAATTGTTCCAGTTGTCATCCAGGGTATCCTTGATATATTTGGTATACTCAATGCACCGCTCCCCCAACATGACTACCACCGTGGGATACAGCGCCACATTGCCCCCCATCTCCCCGCTCTGGTTCTCATTCAGTCCAATCGTACAGCTCTCCAATAATTCCCTGCCATTGTGCAACACTTTTTTCTCTGCCATACGCCCGCTTCTCTCTTTACATTGTGATTGCAGGGGAAACAAGGTTCCCCGGAAATCTCATCCGGCCGGAACCTTGTCCCTCTGCCCATTCCTTCTTTAGTCTCTGTTTTTAAATAACTCGAAAGCTTTCATGAAGTCCGTGTAGAACTTATTCAGCTCCTCATGCAGCGGATCTGTCTCGTCATGGAGCATATTGTATCTCGCAATCCTCTTGGCCATGTTAGCATCCAGCTTCTCCACAGCCTCCTTCATCTCCTCCGGTAAATCCTTATTAAGATCCAAGCGCGCCAGCGCCTCGTCGACAATCTTCTTCTTGATGTTGGCATCCATAGTTCTGAAGTTCACGTAAGCCTGATAGGCACCGGTATCTCCCATCGGCATTTTATTGTTCTGCAGCTCCACCACTTTTTCCATGCCAAACTCGTCATAGGTGTATGTGATGGTATTGCCGTAGAACAGCACGCCGGTGAAAATGGCGTTGAAGAAGTCCTTCTGCTCCGAGTTGCGGCTCACAATATCTTCCTTGATCTCCTTCAGCTCTGCCTTCTTCTTGCTGAAAGCCTCTCTCTTCAGCAGCTCATCATGCAATGTCTTGTTCAGCACAGGGGACTCCAGATAAAAGTCCAGCATCACCTGGCGCTCGCTGCCATTGTTAGCCTTTAGACTTTCAATCCTCAAAGGCTTTGCGCCGCCCTTCTGCTTCTCCTCCTCTGCCTCCAGTTTGGCAATCAAAGCATTCAGTTTATTAATGTCTCCCTTACCATCTGTCATATAGCCGCCGGAAGTGGCTACAAAGGCATCCACATCAAAGTCTTCGGTCACCATGATTTCCCAATAACCCAGTTCGTCCTTCACCACCACACCGACCTCTTCCGCCTTTTCAAACTCCGCAATCAAGTCCTTATTCTTGTTTTCAATCCTCTTTACAGGCATTCCTATCTTAAAGCTGGCAGGCACAGGTGAAGGCAGCCACTTGTTCCAATCCACCTCGCCCCGTTCATAGAGATGCCGCCCCGGCGCACTGTTGTTCTCGTATCTTTCCTGCAGCTCAAGAATCCCCTGATATGCATACATAGGCAGTCCGCTGTAGAAGCGCATCATGGATATCTTATCCGTGATGCCGGATTCCCGCACAAAGAACTCTTTCTGCTTTTCCGAATAAGCATAAGCTGCCCCCTTGATCTCCGCAGAATCATAGGGCACTGTCAGCGTGCTGTTCATACCCAGATCATTCTGGTACATGGGATTCTGCCAGAACAAAGGAGTGGAATCCACGCCCAGCTTATCCTTGATGATTTCCTCCTCAATCCTCTGTTCCAAAAGCTGTATATTGTCCACCTGGAACTTCTCTTTCAAATAGTCGGTGATGGTCTTCTGGGTGGCATCACGGAAAGCCGTCAGAATAAAATCGGATATCAGCTTGGTGATTTCATTCTCATCCTCGTTCACCCATTTCGTGCAGTTGTCCATCATGGATCTCATCAGATTGTCCAGGGTCTGCTGAAGATCCAGCTTCTCCACTTCCGCATCCAGCCCCTTCTGAATATCCGGCACAGACAGAATCTTCCAGTTATAAGTGTTCTCTGTCCGCACGCCCTCTGTGAGCACCCTGCCGTTCTCCTCAAAAGTCTTCTGCAGTGTATCCAACACATTAGTCAAAATGCGGAAGAAATTGTTATTCATCCGAATCAGCTGCTGCTTGTATTCCTGCAGTAATGTATTCATGGTCTCCAACTGCGCCACCTTGTAATGATGCACATACAGATTGTTCAGGGCATTCAGGTAGTCCGCAATCCTGCTCTTCTCATTCAGAAAACCTGCGCTCTGCATCCTGGCCAGGGCATCGTCATATTCCTCGTTTCTTCTCTGGGACTGGCGAAGCTCTGCCTCCAGGTTGGTCTGGTTCTGAGCGATAAAACCGTCCACTGCATGAATCAGGTTCTGGTTCTGGGTGCCATAGAGCATCCTTTGAGCAAAGAACGGGCCATACTCCAATTTCGTCACATATTTCTCGCACAGGCTCTTGTAGGTTCTGCTGATCAGGGAAGTGCTTTCCTTAGGAATGGTATAGTCTTTCATAGCTTCCATGAAAGTCCTGCTGTTCTTTTCCAACTCCCCCTTGTTCTTCGCCAGATATTCATTCTCAGCATATTCCACAAACTGTGTGCTGCCCCGCTCTTTGAACAGCTTTGCGTCATATCTCTGAGGGAAATTGATCTGGGAAGAACAGCCCTTTGACAGAGCTTTCCTGATATCCTCATATTTTAACTGTGCCGCCTGCAGGAACTCGTCCCTCTCCTTCTCCGTAGGCATTTTTCCAAACATATCCTTATAGCTTTCGAACAGCTTGAATCCAAGATAGGTGGCAATCTCCGAAAGAGGCATTTCCGCTACGGAAGCGCCCAGCATGTTATATTCCACATTTGCTCCGTGCTGCAGTGTAATGCCGCTCTTGATCCTCTCCAGGTTGGAGATATGGCCCTTTAATGTGATGCCGTCCGCGTCTGTCTCAACTCCATCCGGCAAGGTCACCTTGGCCATGAAGCTGATGATGAAATCCGTGACTACGCCCATGGCATAGTTATAGCCATCGCTAATCATCTTTCCACTCGCGTCTGTAGTGGAAATCAGATAGCACAAATCCACCGGTTTCTGCCTGTTGTCGATCTGCTTAAAGCCATAGTTCATCCTGAAGCTGTCTTTGTTTTTACTGAAGTTCATGCAATAATCCAGTTCCTGCAGCGCAGCATAGCCGTTCACAGCCACATAGCCGGAGGTCAGAGGGCTTGCACTGATAGCCGGCACTGACATATTGACATCCGGAAGGAAGAAATACCCGCACACACTGGTATCCGTCTTACCGATTTCCTTCAAGGCTTCCCGTACCAGATAACACACATCCAGGAATGTGCCGCTTCCCGTACCTCCCGAAATACCGGCGCAGATATGTACTGTCAGATTACCGCTGGAACCTGTCAGCGCGCTCAGCATGGTGGATTTGATTTTGGCATAAATCTTCGATGCCTGATCCACCAGAAGAAAACGCCCCACCTGACGGATACCCCCTGCTCCGGCGCTGGCATCTTCGATGGAAATATGTTCGAAGTCCAGCCAATCCAAATCATGACGATTCTTCATCACATCTACAGCATTAAATGTCGCCCTGATGGATTTATTGGCAATGGAGAAAAATTCCGTGCTGCCGTCAATATCCGAAATCTTACCATTCCCTGCTTTTATCTTATTCGCATCCGAATCGATAATCAAATATTTGATATCGCTGTACTTCGGAACGACGGCATTGACATCATCCGGTTTTAACTGCTTAAAAACCTCTTTCTTCAACTTGATGACCGCATCGGAACCAGTCCCTCCTAATCCGATGATCACGGTAGCCCCCGGATCACGATCAGACTGTTTGCTGTGATCGACGACACCGCCGCCGGCGTCAATTAAAAGTGAACCATAAGTTGCCATTTTTGCTCTCCTTTACACCTTATATTATTAAAAACAATTATTCCCCTGAGAAACTTAGAATTTGACGAAACTTACCCTGTCAGGGCATTTCTGCTTAATATTCTGTCTCATCCGGAATATACATGACCCGCATGCCCTTGGTGAAATCGATATCGCTGCTGATGTCTACCTCCATCTCGCTGTCCAGGCGAATCTTCTTATCCTTTACATCCGGATTCACATCCGTATAGTAGCCGTTCTTCGACACCAGATAGATATAACTGTCCTTCTCCCCATGGATGAAATAGGTGTTCTTTATGTCGATGCCCACATTCTCACGGATGGTCAGGCAGTGCCCTATCATCATTTTGCCCCGGCCGCCCTCAAAGGTATTGGGATTGCCGATGACGCCGTCCTCATTATAGGGAATAATCTGTATGCGGCCATTAATCGGCACACTGCCTTTTTTCCTGGCCACCAACAGGACAATCACCAGAACCAATGCTGCCACCGCAGCCAGGATGGCCAACAGTACAGGCAGCATGTTAATTGTCTTCAGGATGACCCGTACCTCGACGGAACCGCCGCTGCTGTTGGAAGCGGTCACGAACAGTTCTCCGCCCTTGCCGATTTCCTTAATCTTTATGTTCAGATTCTCCCCCTCCACAGACACCACTGAACTGTCGAAATCCGACTGCGTGATGCTATAGGACAGGCTTGCATCCTCTGAATCCGAGAACACAGAACTTAAGTCAAAGAGATAATCCGCTTTGGTGAACGGAATTGTCCTGGTGATTTCAATGGGATTTTCACTGGCAACTGGCAACGATCCTCCAGCGCTAAGCCTGGCCGTCTCGGAGGTCACTGTCAGATTGTCGATCTGGCAATAGGAATAGACATCGTATTCTGCCCCCTGTGCCAGATGGAAAATGTACTCTGCCTGCTGATTATTAACTGCCATCTCGTAATCATCAGCGGTTCCTGAACTGACATCCGTAATGACTACATGTATGGGATAATCCTGATAAATCGCCATGTCTGTTATCACGGTTCCCATATTTGAAATCTGTGCACCGATTACCACATCAGAATCGGCAAATACCGGGTTGCCGGAATTGAAATTCTGAGCAATGGTCAGATCCGAATTATAGATCATCTCAATTTTAATGCTGTCCCCGGGGATGCCTTTCACAATCAGCTTCCACTCACCTGCTTCCGGATTCTGTATCTTAAGAACGGAGAAGGTCTGAGCAGTGATCTTCATGGCGTTCAGTTCCGCTTCAGTATATGCTATCCCGCTTGGTTGGTACAGCATATAGCGGGTGTTCGGATTCAGGGTACTGATGATGATATTGGCTTCCTCGACACCGATTCTGGGAATATTGAAAGGAATCTCCCCTTCGCCGCTTTCCGGAATCACCATGTCGCCTAACACGATGGTCTCTGTAGAGTAGATGATACTGTAGAACTGGCTGAAGACCTCTTTCAGATCATCTGCGCTCCTGACTTCCACACTGGTGCCCCCGGTGGCAGAAGAAATCTCCTGCAGCTCCGCCGGATCAGCGTCGCCGTTGGTATTGAGACAGACGGAATAGATCTTATATCCGTTTGCCCTTGCGATATTGATGGCATTTTCCCTGCTGGCATAGGACTCCTGCAGCCTGTCATCGTTTCCGCCTAAATCCGTATTGCCGTCGGAAAGAAGAATGACTGCTGACGGCAGGGAAGGATTTCCCGAGTCTTGCAGCATCTGTACTGCGGTCTCAATGGCCTTGCCTATATTCGTATCCCCTCTGCTGCCGACGCGCCTCACCTCCTGGGAAAGAGCCGTCTTGTCATTCAATCCCTCAATGGCCGTGATGTCCCTCTGGAGTATGACATCCTCATCGAACGCCACAGCCCCCATGTAATTGCCGCTCTCCGTGGCAAGTCCCAGGAACAAATCCATAGCGTCATACCGCAGGCTGGAGCCATCCGTCTTCGCCATGGAACCGCTCTCGTCCATGACGAAAACCACATTCATACGGTTCGCATTCGGCGTGTCCACTGCAAAGGCCGTTATGGAACCTGCCAACGACAGCAGCAGGGCAAATGCCGTCAGCAATCCTGTCAAAACTTTTCTCTGTCTCATAATCCCTATCCCTTCATATGTTCGTTATCGATTATTCGATGTACTCGCTCCGGGAAGCTTCGTCTTCCCCATTCGTCTCCCCGGTTCCCTGAGTCCCTTCCGGGTCCTGATTTTCCCCGGATTCTTCAGCCTCCCCGGTTCCCTGGAATGCCTCGGACTCTTTCGAGCTTTCGCTGCCCTCCGTCTTCCGGGCATCTTCTTCCTGTCGACGCACAGGCATGCCTTCTTCCCCCACTGTATCCCATGCTTTCACGTTATCCGCAATATGCCTGCTCCGCATCATGAATCCCATGGTCACCACCAGGGCGCTCACCATGATCAGAGCCACATCAAGAATGGGAACCATCCACTTCCTGTCCTTCTCCGATCCGGCAAGAAACAGCCATGCCAGGAACAGAATAATCAGAAGAATCCCCAGTACCACAAATACCATTTTCAAAACTGTACCCTCCTCATATCATAAAAACAGCATATAGCTGATATAATTCTAACAATTAGCATATATTTTGTCAACATTATTCTACAAAAAGCATGACTGCAGAAAAATAATACACGCTCCGGCATTATTGAGGATGAAACAGCATAAGAAAGGCGGCCCTGCAAATATGGGCCGCCATACTGAAATTTCCTTTATATGAAAGAAGCATAATCACTCCGGTCTCCGGGCATTATGGTTCCGAGCTTATCTCAAAGCCGCCTCTGTGATTATCGGCTTCAATCAGTACACTTACCTTTCCCTGGACTTCCACGTCAAAATTGTTCGTTCCCATGTCATTTTCGGAAAAGATCACATTGCCCTCCTTGTCTTTCACCTGAATGGAAATGGTCCCTGACTGGGTTTCCACCCGGATATGCAGCATGTCTCCCTCCGGATGTATATTTTTCCACATTTTACCGTCCAGGGAACGATAACTGCCGCTCCAGCTGCTCCGTCCCTCACTGCCTACATAACCGATCCTGACAGCGCTGCGGAAGCTTCCGCTCCCCAACCGAAGCACCAGGAAAAAGACCATAACCGCCACCGGTATCATAAGAATCATCAGTTTTGCGTTTTTGGGTTTATTCTTCATTTTCATCATTCCTCCTCATTCTCCCCTTTACCATTCCTCCGTTTTGGCCAGTTTCCGCATTCGAACCGCCTCCGCCTGATACAGAATTACCGGTATCAGAAACGGAACCGAGAAAACCCCCCATAACCAGGCCCGCATCAAAATGCCCGCTGCGGAAAACAGAAGTACCGTAAACAAATAGGGTTTCTGCAATGTCCTGCAGTATCCTGCCCTGTCATCATACGTGGTATGAAGCGCAAAGGGCTTTCCGTCATTCTCCTTTTCAACAATCAGAAGCTCACGGTTAAACGTAGTGAAATCGGCGGCAATCTTCCCGCCCTTTTCTGCCCAGGGGCGGAACCGGATCTTTCCCAGGGAATAGTTGAGATTGATATTCTTGTAAAATACCCTGTAGCCCGCGTCCTCCAGAAACCCGCAGTATTCTCCTGCCCCCTCTCCCCCCATGTGTCCGATAAATTCCACACAGTACGCAAACTTCCCTGCCTGGCAGGTCTCAAACTCATACAGCAGCTTCCCTGTACGGACAAGCCTGTATCCCCCATGAGCCATTTTGTTCAGCCATCTTTCCTGCATGGTCAGCAGGCCTCCAAAAAAGCGATACCGTTTCTTTCTCATCCCGCACCTCCTCGTATTTTATACTGCACACCGATTGAATTTGCAGTGCAACCCGACTGCAGACCGCCAGGCTGTCTTAATTTAGCGATTGACAGTTCCCTGCGGGCCGCCCATTATTTCGGCTGCAGTCTCTGCCAGTTCCCGAATCCGCCCCAATTCCTTCTCCGCTGCCGCTTTGCCCAGGGAGGTGATGATATAAGATTTCTTCCTGCCTCCGCTGTCGTCACAGGGTTCTATCCACCCCTTCTCCTGCAGGGAATTCAACGCTCCGTACAGGGTTCCCGCCCCCAGGGAAAGCCTTCCGTCAGTTTTCTCTTCGATAAACTGCATGACCGCATAACCGTGCTTCGGCGTATAAAGGGACAACAGAATATAAAATGTCACCTCCGTAAGCGCGCCGCCTTTCACATGATCCCTCATCCGCACCATCTTTCTCAAGCGTAATGTCTTGGATATCTATTACGTTTACTGTAATAATTATATCAGTAAACGTAATAGCTGTCAATCGTGAGTTTCACAAACTCCTTTACCGCACTGGCATCTCCATACCGATTAGTTCATAATATAGGCAAAATCGAGTAGGGGAATGGCCTTCTCCACTACTCGCCGCACGCCTGTGCGCCACCTGGGTGGCATATTTCCTTGCATGGACCTGTGCATATAAAAAGACATATGCTCCGCCTGCATATGCCCTTTGTAGTGCCTGTGAAATGATAAAATTATAGATCTGCTCCCTTTCAGATTTCAGAATATTCCTCCGACACCCGCTCTGCTTCCTACCGCAGCCGAAATGTCCGCGGCGCGATTCTTCTGCTCACAAAAAACAAAATTACCGCTGCCGCAGCAGCAGCGCACACCCAGGGCAGCGCCGCAGTCAGATTCCTGCGCACAAATAAAATCAGGAGACTGAACAGGCTCTCCAGATAGCCAAGCGCCTTGAACACGGGGCTTTTTGCCGTAAGATCCGCCCCATACGGCTGTATTAAGTAATACACAATGCATTCATATGTCTCCCAGAACACCAAAAACACAATGCACACCGCCGCCAGCTTCACCACCGTATCCACAGGCAGGGACAGGCCTGAAATGAACAGCATCAGCAACAGGTTTGCAATAATTCCCGCCGCAGCCCACAGATCTCCCTTAAGCAGGTACAGATACCGCCGCAGCATACTGTTCCTGATAAATTCCGGTGTTGCGATATGATGGTAAAGCATGTGCAGATCTATATTGCGGAAATAAACCTGCAGCAGCCTGCTCCCAAAGGACATGGAGGTTGCAAAGGCAATCAGCACCGGTGAATAATCCAGTACCGTGTCCGATGTGACAGGCAGCCAGCCAAACCGAATGCCCAGGCCAAGAAGCCCGCCGATCAAAAGCATCACCAACACAGTGTCACGCCTTTGTTTTCGCAGCGCCTTACCAAAGCGCCTGAAAAATGCCAGCTCCAGATACCGCTCCGGCGTCTCCCCGCAATGTGATTTAAAAAATTCTCTGTTTTCCTCCCAGCCTGATTCCAGAAGACCGTTTTCCTCCTCGCCCACAGAGCTGCCCCGGACAACAAGCTGAAAGGTCACAAGGCTCTGATTCGCATACCGCACAGCGATCTTCTTGTAATCCGAATAATGCAGATGATATCTCCAGCAAAGCAGCGACAGCACAAGACTCGCAGCGCCAACCGCTGCCAACACCCCTGAACCCAATGCCATTTTTTCATACAATCCAAAAAACGCCCCCACATAGGCAAGCACAATCAGCAGAAATGCCGTCAGACGGCGCGCAGGCTTGCCCGGCAGCCTTCCCTTTTTCCGATAAACATGCAGATAAATCACATTGCCGCACAGCACACAGAACAGCTTCAGCAGTATCATGGCGGCAGTCATTCCCCAGTCCCGGAACAGATAGCAGAGCACCGGAAACAGCATCACACTGGAGAAAAACGCATTCTTAAGCGCCTTATACCGATAATAGGTAACCGGATTTACCATAAAATGGTTCAAAAACGTATAGTCCTCCGCCGTTGTCTTAAACAACCCGCACTCCATCACAGCCCCGCTGACACATTTCACCAGCAGAAAAAGCATGAGATAAACTCCCGGCGTAACTCTCTCCTCCTGCAGAAACAGATGCGGAAGCGCGCAGAGCAAAACCCATGTACCGAGATTATTGGCCAGAGCTGTTTTGGCGAAGCCAAAGGCCAGACTGAGCAAGGCCCATAATTTTTTCATCCGGTATTTTTTGTACCAGGATTCCTGAATAATCTTGTTCAATACAGGAAGCCTGCTCAGAAAATACAAAAAGGCGTTTGTCTGAATCGTCAGATACACTTTTCCGTATACGCTGAATCGGTTTGACATATTTGCGGGCGTATATCCGGACTTCCTCGTTTCCATGGTCCTCACCTCGCTTCCGGAGCGGAAGAGTGTTTTTCCGGTTCCTGCGCATTCTTCTGCGTCCCGTCTTCTGTCTGCAGCGCCTGAATAATGTAATTCTCAAACTCCGCGCCATGCAGATCCAGTTCCTTCACCGCCTCCAGCCTGCCCTCCCGCAGCAGTACGATCTCGTCGCTCATATCCTGCGCAAGCTGCATGATATGCGTGGCCATGATAATGATATGTCTTCCCTTCATGCGCAGCAGTGTCTCCTTGATATCGTGGGACACAATGATATCAAAGGAAGAAAGCGGCTCATCCAATAAAATAATTTTGGGATTACGGATCAGGCAGCATAGAAGCTGCAGCTTATTCTTCATCCCATAGGAATAATTCTTGATCAGCTTATGGCGGTCCTCCTCGTCCATGTGCATCAGATCAAAATAGGAATCGATGTTTTCAGCGCTTTCCTCCGGGGAAAGCCCCTCCTGCATATTCAGTTTTACAAAAAAGTGAACAAACTCATATCCTGTCAGAAAATCCGGAAGCACCGGCGACGCGGAGACAATGCCTACGTCCTCAAAGGTCAGAGGACGACAGACCCCGTTTTCCTCCAAAACAATCTCCCCGCCCTCAAACATCAGATCCTCGTTGATACAGCGGAACAGCGTGGTCTTGCCTGCGCCGTTTCGTCCGAGAATGCTGTATATGGCTCCCTCCTGAAAATCAAAATCTGCCTGATTCAAAACCACTTTTTTATCAAATTTTTTATAAAGCCGGCGGATAGATAACCGCATCCCTGCTTCCCCCTCTCCTGTTCTATACTCTCAACTCAGGGATGCAGCCGAGCATCCCTGCTGCGCTCAAGCCGCTCCTTCCACAGCTTTTCCGTCCCCTCCTCCGTAGGCAGATAGTAACGCCTGTCCTTTAAACTCTCCGGAAGACAGTTCATCCTGACAATCTTCTCTTCGGTATCATGCGCATAAATATATCCTTTTCCGTAATCAAGTTCCTCCATCAGGGAAGTAACCGCATTGCGGATATTCAGGGGCACAGGCTCCGCCAGCTGATTTCTGGCATCGATTTTCGCAGTCTCATAAGCCCTGTAAATAGCGTTGGAGCGGGGCGCCAGGGACAGGTACACCACCGCCTGTGTCAGGTTCAGATTACACTCCGGCATGCCGTTGAAATGGCAGGCCTGGTAAGCCGCCACGGCGATCTGCAGGGCCTGGCAGTCCGCCAGTCCGATGTCTTCACTGGCGAAGCGGATGAGCCTCCTGGCAATGTAGAGCGGATCCTCCCCTGCCTCCAGCATCCGAGCCAGCCAGTACACCGCAGCGTCCGGGTCCGAGTTGCGCATGGACTTGTGAAGGGCAGAGATCAGATTGTAATGCTCCTCTCCGTTTTTATCATATAACAGGGTCTTCTTCCCCAGGCACTGCTCCAGTGTATTTTGGGTCACAGTGATGGAGCCGTCCGGGGAAATCTCCCCATTCAGAACGGCCATCTCCAGAGTGTTCAGCGCCGTGCGGGCGTCTCCATTGGCAAATGCGGCAATGGAAGACAGAAGATTTTCCTCCATATGTACGGTGCTGTTGCCGAATCCCCGTTTATCCGAAAGCGCACGGCCGAGCATGGCCGTCAGATCTGCCGTTGTCAGCTCCTTCAAGACGAACACCTTGCACCGGGACAGCAGAGCGGCATTGATCTCAAAAGAAGGATTTTCCGTGGTGGCTCCGATCAGGGTAATGCTCCCCTTTTCCACATAAGGGAGAAATGCGTCCTGCTGGGCCTTGTTGAATCTGTGAATCTCATCCACAAAGCAGAGGGTGCGCATGCCGTAAACCCGGTTTTCCTCCGCCTGCTTCATGATATCCTTGATTTCCCTGATACCGCTGGTGACTGCGCTGAAGTTTACAAATCCGGACCTGGTGCGGTTGGCGATGATCCTGGCCAAAGTGGTCTTGCCCACGCCGGGAGGCCCCCAGAAGATCATGGAAGAAATCCTGTCATTTTCCAACATCTGCCGAAGGATCTTTCCCTCTCCCAACAGATGATTCTGGCCCACATAATCCTCCAAAGACTCAGGGCGCATCCGGTCCGCCAAAGGCGCGGTAAAAGGAACAGGGCTGTATTCGTCCTGTACGTCAAAAAGGGAAAGCTGGTTCATGATTGCTCCTTTCCTTCATCTCCTGAACCCCGTTATTTATTCTCACGCTCAATAACATTTGCCAATATAGATGTAGAACGAGTGAGCGCTTCTGCAAAGCCAGGACAGAAAACGGCATACAATAGAAGCTGTGCGCTCACAAGTATATTCCTCATTATACATGGCCTTCTCTCAAATTACAACATCATAAATTCCGGAAGCAAAAGGATGCAGCAGTCACTCCTCCTGTATTTCTCCGGTATCGTCATGCAGCAGATAAACCCTGCTTTCCTCTTTCCTGCTATAGCAAATGACATGATAAAGCTGTCCCTCTCTCTCCGTCAGACCATCATAATAAATATAATCTCGCTCCCATGCCCTTGTCTGCATTCCGCTGTCTGTTTCTTCCGCCTCATTCTCCTCTGTTCCCGGAACAACAACATAATAATCCGGCAGTTCCACCCCTTTCAGCAGTTCATATCCTGTCTTCTGCCATGCCGCATAAGGCAAATCCGCTTTTTCCCCATTGGGGACCATGGCCTTCACGAATTGATCCAGGGCCTCCTTTGCGGTTATGTCTGTATCCAGTTTTTCCTCATATATGTTGTAGGACGCATCATACAGTTCCATCCGGGGAAAAGCCTTATGAACAGGATGCTCCGCGTCTGCCAGATCAACCCTTACCATGCGGAAACCATCCATGGCAATGGCATAGGAGACCCAGGTATCATTTTTCCCATCCGTTACAGTCACATCATAACCGTCGGCAAAACGGCTGTCTCCCACACGGATGCTCTTTGCCTGCTCCAGTTTCCCATTTTGGCAGCAGTAAATCTCCGTGGCAGTCATACCGGTACTGCTTCCCCAACTTTGCTTCAGCATCAGGTAACCGTCCCCCATAAAAATGCCGCGGTAGGGATCTCCCCGCATTCCGCCGGCATCTGCGCCGCTTACATAAGGCACTTCGGTCATTTCCTGCATGGAACCGTCTTTTTGCTGCAGCAGGACATACAGACGCCGGGTATCCGCAAATAATTGGTCTTGGTCCTGCTCCCCAAATGTCCCGTCTATCACAAAGGCCAGATCCATTCTGCCGTCACCGTCCAAATCCCCTTCCGCAGCATCAATGCATGTATATTCCGTAATGTCTGGATGCTCTTTTTCGATCCAGGCTTCTGCAAATTCTGTTTTTTCATCTATTGGCTCACTGCTTTTCCAGGAAAGCAGGGGCACCTCCCACACAGGCTGCAAATCGGTACAGGGATTTCCGAATACAGACGCGAACATCAGTTCTTCTTTTCCTGCCAAAGGCGACAAATCCGAAATTCTGTTGTCCGAAAGTCCTGCCTGGTTCAAATGTGTCAGGCCGCCCAGGGCGGAGAGATCGCTGATCTCATTTCCGTCCAAAGCCAGATCATAGAGATTTGTCAGACTCTCCAATGGCGAAATATCCCTGATCTGATTTTCAGCCAGTCCCAACCGCTCCAATTTGGTCAGGCCTGTCAACGGGGTCAGGTCTGTAATGGAATTCGTATTCAGGTTGATGCTGTGAAGTTCTGTTAATTCCCTTACAAAAGCAATATCCCGGATTCCGCAGTTCTGCAATCCCAGGTCCTGCAGACTGCCAAGCTTTCCCACTGTTTCCATATTCCTGGCATGGAAATTGCCGCCAAGCGCCAGTTCCACCAATCCCTGCAGATTCTCCAACACAGCAAGGTCTTCAACCTTCGTCTCATACAGGGACAGCCGTTCCAACTGCGGCATATCTTTCAAAAATTCCATGTCTTTAACCTGGCAGTTTGGCAGATATAGTTCCGTAATCTGTTTCATCTCTGCCAGAAAGGAAAGATCCATCTCTTCTTTGGCAGAATTTATGCAGAGTTCCCGCAGCCCGGAAAGTCCGGCAATGGGGGTAAAATCCGCAACCCCGGAACCCTCCCAGGAATCAAAATCAATCACCAGGCTTTTCAGATTCGGCAGATAAGACAGAGCTTCCAGAGAGTGCAGCGTGCTTCTGCTGGCAGGCCTCTTCAATACCAGTTCTTCACACTGATTCAGCCTGTCCAGAATCCGTTCCTCCGTATCCTGGCTGTCAATGTCCGCCTCATACCACACACAATCCCGGAACCCCTCATCCCTGATCAGACGGGCCAGTATCTGTTGCGCGCTGCCTTCTTCGCTTCGTTCTTCGCTGCTTTCCTCTGACGCCTCCGACATAGGTGCAGGGCTTTCCGAGACTGCTGCATCCGGCATAAATGCAGGGCTTTCCGAGACTGCTGTCTCCGGCATAAATGCAGGGCTTTCCGGGACTGCTGCCTCCCACGTCTCCCCGTGTTCCTGTCCTGCACCCCGGTCTGGACCCGGCTGACTGCATCCGGTCAGAAGCAAAACGCAAAGCAGGATCCGGACACCCCTTTTCCACCTGTCTTTCCTCTTAAGAGATTTACGCATCCATTACCCCTTTCCACAGCGAAAATTCCGGGCAAGCCATTGGGCAACGCCATCTTCCTCGTTGGATAAAATAATATCCGTAGCGTATTTTTTTAAATCTTCATGGGCATTTTCAACTGCATAAGCTTCATCCGCCAATTCAAACAGATCTATATCATTTTTTCCATCTCCGAAAGCAACTATTTTTTCACATCCAAGCAGTGCCTTTAACTGCCTTACGGCATTTGCCTTCGAGGCGTGAAACGGCATGATTTCCAGCCACTGTTCCTTTGTATACATTTCAGTCTGATACACACAATGAAACACATCTTTATATTTTTCATACAATGGTTTCAGCTTGTCGTTGCTGTCTATACAGGTGATATAGAAAAGACTTCCTGCTTTCAAATCAGAGACTGCCTTCACTGCATTCGTACGAATATCTCCTTTTCTGCTGGCAAGAAATCTCCTCATTCCCTCTGTACACAATTCAGGCACAAATGAAAATTTCTCCTTCCCCTCAATATAAGCATATACGATGGGATAAACCTGATTTTCAAATAAATCATTCAGCACTTCATACACGGAAGTCTCAAAATAGTTTGCAATCAGGATATCTTCCGTCACATTATCAACTACAAATGCTCCATTATATACAATTAACGGAATGTTACAGCTGATCCCGTCCGTCACTTTTTTCGCAGTCACCAAAGAACGGGCGGTTGCATAGCAGAAAAGCATCCCCCGTTCCGTCAAATCATTTATCACATGATTCGTAAAATGGGAAGTTCTCTCATTATTTCTCAACAAAGTTCCGTCCAGATCGGATACATATAAAGTTCTCATGCTTTTTCTCCTGCCTCCCCTGGGTCAGCTTTTTCAGCCTTCTGTATTATTGTCAATATATTGTTTTAAAAAGTCCAGTATTTCAATTGTACAGTCCACCACCCGATTGTGTCTATAATTTCTGTTACAGGAAAAATATCCGAAATATCCCCATGGGTCCTTAACCTGGGTTCCCCAGTCCCATAACCCGTCTTCCCGCGCATTTTCCATAATCCAGTCAACAGCGCCTTTCAGGTATAACGCAGAACCTCTGAACTGATTGATATAATTGAATGTCTTAAACCACCTTCTCGTCTTCTCATACATAAACTTCTCCGGAAGGGTGTCGGGCGTCTTATCCCAAATATATCCGTTTTCGCAGGCATTGCGCCCCAAATGCCGCAGCATGGCATTTTCAAGAGAAACGTCAATTTCCTCCCGCCGCTTTAACAGCAATTCACTCTGCATGGGCACCAGCCTGCTTTCCCTGGTGAGAAACACATCATGCTGTGCTGCCTGGTCCCTCTCATAGGAATATTCCCCATCCTCATAAGCCCTGCCTGCTATGAACAGCCATTGACGCCATGTTTCATCGCATATCCGGGAATGCGGTGTAATGGCTTCCAACAGATTGCATACCCTGGCCCTATTCCATGGAACGGCACGTTCATTTTTCCCCCCAATTTTTTCATGGCCTGTACCCAGAAGCAGTTCTTCCAGATATTCCTTTGCCATAAACAAAATATCCCGATCCTCCACGGTCAGCCCTATGTACAGGCAACGCTCAATTCCCACACTGGACGTAGGTATTTTTGCCTTCACGGAATAATCTTTTGACTGAAAAGATCCCCACCCGCCATAGCTGTCCTGTGTCTGATACATCTCCTCCACAATATCGCTTTTCAAAAAAGCTTTCCTCAAAAGGGACAGTTCGCTGTCCCCGTAAGGAACATCCAAAATAGAAAACTTTACCTTGTATTGGACTGCAGGATATTCACAAAAATCAAGAAGGGCCTTTACATTCGGTTTGATATCTTCATATGTAATCATCTCTTTTTCCCTAATTTATACCCAAAAACGCAAATAATTGCCGTCTGCACAGTATAACGAGTGAACGCATCGGCAATCCAGAGCTGAAAGCGGCAATTAAATGCGTTCACGAGTATAAATCGCCTTTGCGATATCATTCTATCCTATGGCCTTGAGGAACCGTTATCGCACACTTTTTACCTCTCCCTCATTTTCACAGGCAGCATCAAATCAATCTGCCCGGGAAGGCCGTCCTCTTTCCACCCGTTATGCGCGGCATACACCCAGTTCAGGTGTTCCTCCAGACAGCCGCCCATATTTTCCTCACCCAGTTCGCTGTACTCCGGTTCATAGTCCTGGCTTTTATTGACCCATTTGGTCAGTGTTTCCCACAGATGAAATTCCGGAAAAGGAATGGTCATCACTGCATACAGCCCGCCTGGAAACTGCTTTTTCTCCATGGGCGCCTTCACTTCCATGTCCTCCGGAATAGTAACCCAGTCCTCGTAGCCATGGATCCCATTTTCCAGGACACCCGGGTTGGGATGGTTGAAGCCAAACATCCTGGCATCCGGCTTCTTTTCATATAACCCGCTCTCCTGCACGAATCTGGTTACCACTTCCCCCACCGCTTCCTCCGGGTTCTCCCCGATATAATGATAGGACGCCACGGTGCAGGGAGGCAGACGCAAAATTCTCACCGACAGCGATTTTTCCGGAATTTCTCCCGCTCTATTCAGTTCTTCCATGCTTACATTCTCCTTTATTTTTGTATTAGGAAAGGCAAGCGCGCCCGTAATCTCCACCAGGTCCCCGTCTTTCAGCAGGTCAAAATGGATTCGCTGTTTCCGACACTCCCCCAGGCGCTCGGCCAGCTGCTTCAAAAGTCTGCGTATCAGTGTGAGAGAGGCAATCTCATCGTCAAGCTCCGCCAATTTATCCAGCAAAAGCCAGAGGGATTCATCCTGCTCTGTATCCCCCAGGAGAACGCCTATTTCCTTCAGCGAAAGCCGCAGCTTTCTTAGTATCAGAATCTGCTGCAGACACCGGACAGCTTCTTCGTCGTATATCCGATAGGCATAATCCTCACGCCGCCCGGCTTTGATCAGGCCCAATTTTTCATAATGCCGAAGCATCCGCGGTGTAACGCCATACTTCCGGGAAACCTGGCTGATCGTAAGATGTTCCATCGGCTTCTCTCCTTTCCCTGCTTGCCAGTATAAAGGATGACATCGTGTCAAAGTCAAGGGGGTTTTAGAAAATCAAAGCAATATCTCATATAAATAATCTTCCATAATCATGTCAGTGCCTCTTTTTTTGTAAGTACTTTCACCCACAATTTTTCCGCCGCATTTCACCGCAACACGATTTGAAGGAATATTACCTTTGCTGACAAAAATGGTAACCTTTTCCGCCCCCTGATCACTCGCATAATCAATCATCCCCTGGGCTATTTCGGTTGCATATCCCTGATTCCAGAATTCTTTATGCACACAGTAGGCAATATCATAGACCTTTTTGTCTTCACTGGGAATAAAGCTGCAGATTCCTACACGCTGTCCGGATTTTTTAAATACCGGAATCAAATAACAGCACTCCTCATTTTCCCCAAGTACCTCTAACTCTTTTATGTATTCCGGGTCAATATCCTCTTTTGCCTCGTCAGGCAGGTATTCGCCCATTTCCGGGTCATTCCATATACTGTAAGCCCATAATGCATCTTCTTTTGTAAACCCCCGCAACATAAGTCTCGCTGTTTCAATCGGTTTTATTTTCACTTCAGGTTTCCTCCAATTCCGGATTTTTTAATACTCTGTAACTTCGTTGCATGATCACATGCATACTTATCTCCGGACCCTTTATCTCCCGGTCCATCCTGACTGAAACCGTTTTGCATACTCCAACTTCCTTTCACTGATATCCGCCAAAGTTACTTTCGCACAATTCCATTTCACTACCTTAATTCTATAATCTCTGCAATATACTCCTTTAAGTCATCCTCAAGCTCTTCCTTAACATTGATAATATTCTCCCATTTTACACCGTCAAGAAAACCATAATATGCTGCCACATCACATAAAAAATATAATATTTCTTCCCTTGTCTCATACTTCACAGAAAGTAAGTCTATTTGAATTATTTCATTTACTATACCTAAAATTTGTTGATTGGTATAGCACTTAAAAATCACTTTATCGTCGATTTTTTCCACTGTTTTTACCAAATCAGCTTCTGTACCATACTTTCTTAATTTTCCCAATTCCTCTTGTTCCATCCGCTTTATTCCCCCTTCAACTCCCAATTTACCACATCTCTTTCTCATCTCTACCATCCAGACTTTACTTCGCATTTCTCTATTGAGATAACCTTTCCTTCCCCAATTTGATTAGGCCCTTCCATTATTGCAAACAATTGTCCCTGTACAACATCCTGATAATGAGAATTTTGAAATGTAAATTGTATGATTGCAGGAACTGGAACATCAAACTTTTCGGCTGACAATTCCACAAAGGTAATACCCCAATAATCTTTGGTTTCGTTAAATATAGCATCCGGACGGTAACCATTTCTCGGCAAATACCTTCGTTGTCCAGAGTAGAAGACAACTTCCGTAAATAAATACATAGACTTCTCACTCCTTTATCCCAAAGAAAAATTACTCTGTTTACACTCTATAGATATAATGATAAACTGAACTACTACCGGCTAAAGCCGGTAGGTTCGGTGAGCTGCTGAAGCAGCCTAAAGGGAGCGCATTCCAACTCTTGTTTTTCATTCTACTTTTCTCCAATTTCAAAGTTGTCAGAGTTACTTCGCTCCTGTAGGTCCTGGTTCTTGATATACTCTTTGATGATTTCATCCGTCACGTTCCCGCTGCTTGCCACAAAATACCCTCTCGCCCATAAATGCTGTCCCCAGAACTGCTTGTTTAGCTCCTTATACTCCATCTGCAGCTTTCTTGATGTATTTCCTTTTATATACTGCACCAGCTTGCTTGCAGACAGATGGGGCGGCACCGACACCAACAGATGTATATGGTCACTTCCCACATGCCCTGCCAGAATCTCCACTTCATTGCATTGACAAACGATTCGGATCAGCTCCCTCGTCCGCAGGGCAATCTGTCCTGTTATCACGGGTTTCCTGTACTTTGTTATCCACACCAGATGGTATTTAATATCATATGTGCAATGGGACGATTTCCTGTAGTTTTCCATTTTTATCACCTCAAGTTTAGTATCCCTGTTTTACATCATCCTAAACTTGGGGGATGGGGTTGACCTAAAGGTTTCGCCTTAAGGCGAGGGTTTTAACCCCACTATACAGACAATAAATATAATCATAAATCGACAAATAAATTACTCACACCTCCTTAAGATACTCAATATAAATATTTATGGCTTCTTCAATTTTCTCCCAATTACTATTAATTTCAGTAAATAATCCTGTTTCGCCAAGCCCAATCATATTGTAGAGTGCCAAAAGCAATTCCATATCCAGGAAACGGCTGCTGCAATCAGCAATCTGATCTTCTCTTAAAACCTGCGGGTATCTAAGTTGTTTTTTCGCTTTTTTTGAGAAACAATACTCTAATACATTCAAGGGGATATGATTTCTGCGATTTTCACCCAATAATTCTCTTGCTATACGGATTTCAAGCCCATAAATATTCTGAATCCCACTATTCCAGTCCATAAATTCAAATGAAAACTCTACTTCATGAGCAATTTCACAAATCTCCAATGCAAGTTCTTTATCTCCGTAAATATAAAGCCAATATGCTAAAGAACACAAACAACTTGTATCTGAAATACTTTTGTAAGAACATTTTTGAATGAGCTTTTTGCAGGGCTTCGTAATCGTATTATAAATTTTCTCTGTATTTTTCTTATGATATTGTTCCAAAACCTTTTCAAGTATTGGTTCTAACTTGTCGTGAAAAAGCTTTATTTCCTGTTGTAATTTATTCATTTTACACCAAAATAATATAACCCTGGTTCAGCCTTTCTGCAATGCTTTCCCATATCTAGCCTCAATATCTTTCAATACCATCTCTCTAATAAACATGGATTTCAACCTCACATCCGATTTTAATTTGCAACCATCTCTATGATACGCCTTTCCATTGAAAAGTTTTTACTTCTCTTGGTATCTTTGCTCACCTCCCTGGGTCAAACAGCGAAAGCAACTCTGTTAAAGTATGTATCGTCCAAGCCTGTCCGTAATTTTTCAACGCTTCATCCCTATTGATCAGAACCCCATACGCGCCGGCATTTTTTGCACAGACCATATCTTTTTCTTCATCGCCTGCAAACACAATCTCCGATATGTTTATCTGCATTTTTTCAGACAATATTTCCAAACTTTTCGTGCAGGATTTCCTATATCCGATGTCGTTTGACGTAAAGGGGTAATCTATGTACCTGATCACTGACTCTATATCTGCCAACGCGTAAACATTATCCATACCATATGCCACATCGGATAAAGTCGCCAGCTTTATTCCTTTCCCGGAAAGTCTTTTCAAAGTCGGTTCGACATCAGGGAACAAGGAACAATCCTGCCTGAAATATGCATAAAAACTTTCCTTCACCTGCTCTATATCTTCCAAATTTATATCCATTCCCCGCAATATTTCAGTAAAAATCTGCGCAGAGGATACTTCTCGATCCCTCGGGTTTATTCGCGTGTTATATTTTGCAAGCACTTCTCCGGCATTTTGATAATGCAATTCCGAAAAATCATAATGATATTTTTCTGCGATTTGTTCAAATGCCGGTCTGTAAAGCTTTGACCAATTCATCGGTTTTTTGTAATCAACCATTGTGTGTCCGATATCAAACACAACTGCTTTAAACATAGCTTTCTATACCCTTTCCATTCTGCTATTCTCTTAACCTATCCTCCACATGATTACCTGTTTTACGCAATCCCCTGTAAGTTCCTCCGGTTCAGCACAATGTCATAGCCTTTTCAGACAAGAATGTTTTTTATCTATTTCAAACCCGTTCTTTCTGTAAAAATTTAATGTACTTTCTTTATTCGATCCTGTTTCAAGAAAGACTTTATAGCATCTATGTTCCCTGGCTATTTCTGATGCTTTCTCCAACAATGCCGATGCATATCCTTTCTTTCTGTAATCTGCATGTGTCACAACATTTTCAATAACCGCAAAGGGTCTGACATTATGTGTTAAGCTTTCTATAATGGCCATTTGTATAGAGGAAACAACTTTTCCCCCTTCTTCTATCACCAGTAAGTACATATTTTCATCTTTCTCAAGCTTATCCAAAAGGCGTTCCCATAAATCCATATCCTGCTCTTCTTTGGGTGGAAAGTGTGTCAGATATTCAAAATATAAAACCTTCAGATCATTTGCGTCTGTACGTTTTGCCTTCCTGATATACATATTATGCTTTCTCCTCGCAGCTTCTTTTGTGTTCTTTTGTTTCTTTGACACTCGCGACATTTCTCAATTGTCCATGCAGGCATAACTTGTCTCCCGGCATTGTTATTCCACACTTACCTTCTTCGAAACCAATACCATCCACGCCGGGAGCGCTGACATTGGATTCTTAGTCCAATCATTTATGTTTACCAGTTCATCTGGACTTTTTTTGATAAGTTCATCATGTCTAAACCAAAATGACGCATCAACCGCCGGTAACTCTGCAAGTTCATTTATGGATAAACCTGCCATAATGTTTGCGTTTACGATATCCTGCACACGCCAGTGAATATCCGGCATTACATCATGATAAGATTTTATGATTTTAGGTTCACTCCAGGCCTCTCCAGAGAAAGGCCTATTAAACGGATGTACATCATACATAAAAGAATATCCTGCATTTTTCAAAACTCTGTTAATGTTCTGATACATTCCGGTCAAATCATCTATCCAGGAAAGTGTTCCGTTTGAAGTGTACACCAGATCATAGACATTATCTTTTATATGCTCCAGTTCCATTGTATTATCACATACAAACTCCATATCCAGACCTATCCTGTCTGAAATTGTCTTTGCATTTTCCAACTGTCTTTCGCTGATATCCGCTGAAGTTACTTTAGCACCCATAATCGCAAAAGCAAAAGCGGCATGATTATCCCCACTGGACGGCAATAGGATATGCTTTCCGCTTACCTCGCCCATATATTTTTTAATCAGTTCAAATACCGCAGGATGAAACGCGAAAGCGGGATTTTCCTGTAATTTCAAGATTTTTTCATCTGTTCGCAACGACATATACCAATCGGAATCCGATACACTATTCCAGTGATTTTTTACTTTTTTAACATAATCTTTCATACTTTTTGACCTTCCTCCCCCGTTCTTCTCTTAAATCAAATTTCCTCTGCAATCTTGATTCATTTTTTCCGGAAAATGATAGAATATTAAAGTCTTTCCCATAGAAATAGTTTCAAAAATTTTACCACATATCTCGGGGATCTTCTGATTTTCTCTGTCACGCATTAACAAAGTCATGCAATTCCCCTCTGAAAGATAAACAGTTTCATCATGCCAAAATTTCCATCAGCTCCCGCCAATCATGAATAAGCAGATATTCGAAATCAGGACTATCCCTATCGTTTTGATCAGATAAAAAATGGGGTTCATCCTCTGTTCTTCCTTCATATAAAACAGGAAACATTCCAACACCATTTGCTCCGTAAATGTCATTTTCCATACTGTCGCCACAGTACCACACTTTATCTGCCGTTAGTCCCGATTTCTGCAATGCTATCTCGTACATCATGCTGTGTGGCTTTCTGAATATGTAATCACTTGATACTAGCACAAATTCAAATCTGTTTCCCGGGAGCAGACGGTCAAATTGCTCCTTTAAGGCAGCACCGGAAAAACAATTGTTGCTTATCACTCCTGTCCTTATTCCTTTTGCATTAAGGTAATCGAGCATAATATCCGCATAGGGCATAACTGCACCTTGAGATATTCCATTCATAATTATTATCTCAGCTTCTTCCAGCGAAACAGACAGAGAAATATCCAGATAATCCAAAAACAGCCTTAAAAAATTATGCTCATGGATTTCAAGATACTTTCCTCTTTCTGCTTTGATTTTCTCAAACAGTTCTATATTGCTCCTGTTATATTCTTCAAAAGAAATATTGTGTGGATTCCTGTCTATATATGGATAAATTGCTTTATTTCCATTAGAAATATTATAATTCGGTTGGTAAATTAATGTACGCCCATAATCAAAGATAATCATTTCCGGCTTTTCCATACGAAATCTTCCTTTCAAAATTCCTTTTTATATCAAAATTTCAGCTTTCAGGCACTTCCTAAACCTCTGCAAAATTCCGCCTTCACTTCTAATATGGTTTTCCATAGACTGTATGATTGGCCTCTTCAACACTTTTCCTGTAATTGGTTCTTCTCCTCAAAAGATAATTCCTGATTTAAAGCCTCTGTCTTAACACGATACTGAATAGACGGTCCCTTAACTTATGGCTGAAAACACAGGAATACAAATTTTTCACGACTACATACCAAAAATATCGCTTAACAACGTCTCATATTCTTCCATGGATATCTTCGCATCACGATAAGTAAAATCGCTGTTTTCATCATATTTGCCATCAGGTGAATCCCAGTACGCTGCTCCCAGTCGAAATTCATCTGCTATATTGCCATCCCCATCATATCTCGTCAACCAATATGTCTGCCTTCCCGCATGGGTAGTATCGCTGTGCACAATCCATGTGGCACTATCATAATGCGTGTAGGACAAAACCCCCGCTGTCCCCTCCCCAACTGCTAATACATATGTTTTTCCACCTCTTGCATCAATGTACATACCTCCATATGGGCCGTTCAGAATCAGCTCGTTCTCGCCGTCATTATCCAAGTCAATCCGTTCTCCCACAGAATAGCTTATCCAATCTTCCTCGTCAACCGGCAGCTGGTCAAAATTTATGGATGATTCCTCGGCATCGCCATAAAATGCCGGGATTTCACCGGCAAGAAACGCATCCAGCAATTCATCTGATTCCTTATCGTTTCTTCCACATCCCACTACAAAAACCAACATGCCAAACAGCAAAGTCCATGTAAATTTCCCTTTCATTTTATAAATACCCCGCCTCCTTGCTTCGCTAATCAAATGCGGTTCAAAGACTCCCTGACTCTCTCTTCCACACCCTTACTTAAATTACACATAAGCGACACCTCACTTTCCAAGGCTAAAGTCATTTTAAAGCAGCTGCTTGCAGGACGCATCATAGCTGGCTTTCTCATCAGCCACTCATGATTGCTTATAATATATTTTCTCACCTTTCTCTATTTCCACAGTTACCTAACTTTCAAGGTTCTCCAACGCATTCTCTGTCATAAGGCTTGTTTCCACATTCAGCTTCCGCAGCTTGTGCACCATTTCTTTGGACTCATCCGACCTATTGCGAACCTCTTCAGCCACCTTAGACGTATGGGATGCGGTTTCTGCAAAGAAACGGCCGGTCGTCCGGATTTGTTCATTGACTTGCTGCAATTTGCCGATCACCTCGCCGCTGTGCTTAAGAACCGTATCACACTGTGCCTGAATATTGTGGATGTTCTGCACAATTTCGCCAAACAGCCGCTTGGCGTCAATCACCTGCTGCCGCCCGGTTTCTACCTGCTTCAAACTGACTTCAGACCGCTCAATCATATCAGAGGTATCCGCTTTCATCCCCTGTAACAACCCCTCAATATCGGAAACGGCCTTCGCTGTCGCTTCCGACAAATCTTTTATATTGACGGCCGCCATGGAAAACTCTTTGCCATGAACACCGGCGTGCGTCGCCTCAATGCTTTTTAACATTCCCGCAATCTGCTCACAGCGCAGATTAAGCCGGCCAGCCAGTTCTTTGGTCTTTTGTGTGGAGAAAAAAGTTTCCTCCATCTTTTCCATCGTTTGCTGCATGTTCTGTGCGCCTTCCATGGACAGACCGCTTGTTTTTTCCATATTCTGCAGGACAATTTTTATACTGTTATCTGCGTTGCCCACCGAGGTATCAATGGTCTGCATATATTCGTCGCAGGTATGCATCAATTGCATCTGCTGTTGCATCTGAGCAGAGAGCACATTCAAATCTCTGATGACGCTTTCCAGGACGATTGAAAAATCCGTAATCTCCCCATTAACCTCACCTGTGGAGTTATGGATTTTCTCAATCACTGTATTCAGTGTATTTTTTAACAGAGCGGTATTGTCATCCTTCAGAGCTTCCTTCTGCATCGCCCGCCTGTCCATCAAGCGAATAAACGGCAGATAAATCAGAATGCCTGCAGCAATATTGATGACCTGGAGGATGCTGCCGGACAGGTGCCCGCCGGTTGCCAGATATCCGCTGATCAAAGGCGGCATCGCCCAATGCACTTCGGTTACAACCCGGGCAACCAGACCGAGAGACATTGCACTCCATGAAACCAGTGTTATCGTGAGCGGCGTGAGCAAAAAAGGGATCAGCAAAATGGGATTCAGGATTACCGGAAAGCCGAACAACACAATTTCATTCATATTGAAGAATGCGAATACACCGCCCATTTTGGCGATGCTGCGCATATACCGGCTCCTGGCAATAATCAACACCGCGATGATGATGC
>CANBFE010000007.1 GCA_947367855.1 uncultured Lachnospiraceae bacterium
TTATTTTACTCTGAGGTATTTTTTTATCAACCACCCTTCTTGCAATTCCCTATATTTGAATTATACAGGAAGCTCCTGTAATTTAAATTTCCTTTTCTCCCCTTAGTATTTCTCCAAATGTTTTATTCCGTCGGTTCTATTAAACCAATTCTACGCCGGTGGCGCTCTTCGCCCGAAAATTCTGTATTCAGAAAAACATCCACTATCTCTGCCGCAAGAATCTCCCCCACTATCCCGGCTCCCAAGGCCAGAACATTGGCATCATTATGAAGCCTGGTCATTTTCGCTGACAGCGGGTCCGAACACACTGCACAGCGGATACCTGAGACTTTGTTTGCAGTCATGCTGATCCCGATTCCGGTGGTGCAGATGACAATCCCCTTCTCACACCGCCCCTCTGCCACAGCTTTTGCAACTGCCCGGCCAAACAGGGGATAATCACAGCTGTCCGTGCTATGGCACCCCATGTCCTCAAAGGCAATATGTTTCTCCTCCAGATGCCGGATCAACTTCTGCTTCAAGGCATAACCTCCATGGTCACTTCCAATTGCTATCATGTTGCCACCTCCCGTATAACTTCCTAAATCCTCACCACCCTGTTGCCTGCCGCTTTCAACAGTCGGTTCATAATAGCCTGCCCCAATCCCTGGTCGGAAAAACTTTCGGAATAGATACTGGTCACTTTCTCGTCATCGAATTCCCTGAGGACTGCAAACAGCTTTCTGGCTATATCCTCTTCCTTCCCGCGGCTTCCTACACATTTTACCACATCTGCACGATATTGATCAAGTGTTTCTGTTGTTCCGATAACACCTGTTTTCTCTCCTGCCTTTCCATCAGCGGCTGCCTGCCGGTTTATATAGGAAATCACCCGCCCCGGCTCCCCTTCCACAATAACCAGACGCCCCGCAGGGGCGTAGTGTCGATACTTCATGCCGGGGGCCCTGGGAACCTGCGCGCTGCCCGGATCTATAATTGTGACATCTATGTCAGTCTTTCCCAATGCCTTGTCCAACATTTCCCGGGTAATAAAACCCGGCCGCAGAATACGCGGCGTTTCCACCGTCAGATCAATAATGGTGGATTCCAGTCCGATCCCCACCTCTCCTCCATCCACAATCATGTCTATCCGGCCCTCCATGTCCTCCACCACATATCTGGCCAGGGTGGGGCTGGGTTTTCCGGAAAGGTTGGCACTGGGTGCCGCTATATAGCCTCCCCCGTATTCTATGAGCTTCCGCGCTGCCGGATGGGACGGAAACCGCACTGCAACCGTGTCCAGTCCTCCGGTAGTCTCATATGGCACCCCGGAGGCTTTTGGAAGGATCATTGTCAGCGGCCCGGGCCAGAACATTTTCGCAATTTTTACAGCGGTTTCAGGTACTGACTTTACGATTTCATACAGATCAGCGAACCGACAGATGTGAATAATCAGGGGATTATCTGAAGGCCTGCCCTTTGCCTCATAAATCCTGCGGGAAGATTCCGGATTCAGAGCCGCTCCCCCAAGCCCATAAACAGTCTCCGTGGGAAAAGCCACCAGACCTCCCCTTTTTATCACTTCCCCTGCCCGGCACAGTCCGCTTTCCTCCTCCAGGCTGAACTCCACACACTCCGGTCTGATCTTAATGATCTCTGTCTCCATCCTTCCCACTCTCCCCGGCAGGTTTCCCTGCCAAATTACAGTATACTCTCTCAATCCTTTTCGTTCAGGTACCTCAGAATACCCATATGAATTGCCCACGCTACCCGTTCCTGGTATTCCGGATCACACAGCTTCTCTGCCTCCGCGCTGTTGGAAAGGAAACCGCACTCCACGATAACAATGGGAACCTCTGTCTTTTTCAACAGATAGTAGCTGTCATTTGCCTTAATCTGTCTTCTGTTCTCCGGATCCACACTCTCCACCAGCCTGGACTGGATGCTCTGGGCAAGCATCTGTCCCTGGGCACTGCCCGTATAATAAAACACCTGCGCCCCACGGACATATTCTTCCGGATAACTGTTCTGGTGGATGCTTACCGTCAGCTCAGGTGCCGTCTCCGCAATCAGCGCAATCCGCCGCTTCATGTCCTGCACCTTTTTATTGGAAGCCCCCGCATCATACAGCCCCTCATCGGATTCCCGGGTCATGACCACCTCCACATCTTCTGCCTCCAGAAACATCTTCAGCAATTCGGCAATCTGCAGATTGATATCTTTTTCCTCTGCCCCGTTGATTCCCACCTTACCCGGATCGTCACCTCCATGTCCGGCGTCGATAACCACACACCATTTTTCCTTTTCCGTATCCACCCCGCTGCCCGCAACATAGATCGCAGCCTCCCGTCCCAGATAAAGCATGGA
This sequence comes from uncultured Lachnospiraceae bacterium, assembly GCA_947367855.1. Taxonomy (GTDB): domain Bacteria; phylum Bacillota; class Clostridia; order Lachnospirales; family Lachnospiraceae; genus Acetatifactor. Next base: position 2,347 of record CANBFE010000007.1, read on the forward strand.
CACAAGAAACAAGGCTGCGGCTGCTCCCGCCAACAGTTTGTACTGAAATTTTTTCATTCTGTCTCTGCCCTTGTATTAGCTTTATACCATTTATATTCCTGTTCAAATTTCTTTAAAACCATAAAAGGACAGTTTCCTGGGTCAGGAATTCGTATAGGCGGCAATCTTTGCCCATGCCTCGGCCGTGCCGTACCCCAGTCTCCATACCGCAACGCCACCCAGATTCTTTACCTTCATTACATTCAGTTTTACCTCTATGGACTCCACGTCCTCAATCCAGATCTGATATCTGGCAGCCCCGCTCTCCCATTCCGCATAATTCTGGCAGGTGGTCTCGTCCCACTCCGGCACAGCGCCCACCCTCTGCAGATATTCCTGCACATTATTCAATGTAATATACTGGTCCGTCACCTCGGTCCCCTCTGTCTTCCACAGAATGGTATAAAACGGCAGCGCATTTATGACCTTTCTCTCCGGCACCTGCTCCAGAGTCTTGTCAAGTCCGTTGGAGACATACTCAATACTTGCCACGCTGCCAGGATCACCGCTGCCATGCCAGTGCTCGTCATATCCCATGATAATCACATAATCTGCCACCACTCCCTGAACGTCCAGTCTGTAATAATTGTTGAAACGGAAAGGCACATAATTATCCACCGACAAAACCAGCCCGCTCTTTCTGCACAGCACAGAAAGTTCCTTCAGAAACTGGACATAATGCTCCCCGCATTCCTCCGTAAGTCCCTCGAAATCTATATTTACACCGTCCAGTCCAAGACTCAGTGAGGTATCAACCATGCTCTGGGCAAGCTGACGGCGCTTTGTGGTAGAAGAAAGAACCGCATAACTGCTGACCTCCTCTCCTGTCTCGTTCCGGTAATTAAAGTTATCCCATGCCGCCCATACCTGCAGTCCCTGTCCATGCGCCTGATTCACATACTGTATATCCGCAAAGGAACGAAAACCACCCTCATTGTCACTGAGGCTGAACCAGGTAGGCGCTATGACATTAATCCCCGCGCCTTCCGCAAGCATCTCTGAAAGCGTGGCGTTCCCCCCGACTCCTCCGATGGCGTGAAAGCCAAGACTTACCTTGCCCTCCCTGACAATGGATGTGTATTCCTCCGCCACATAATCCGTGACAGGCACTTCAGTCTCTGTTCCCGGATTTTCCAGTCTCTTGTTCTCCACATATCCGATGATTGAGTCTGAAGTCTTCACCTTGCTCCAGGTCTCCATCTCTTCCAGCAGTTCCACTACCTCTCCCTTTTCCATTTCCCTCAGAATCGGGCTCTTAATTCCTCCCAGTTCCCTGACCTGGGTATCCCTGGATATTTCCCTGGTCTGCTTTTCCCCCCACTGGGTATAAACCTGTACATGCCTGTCAAAAGGAGTATAGGCATAGTTTGTATACTGCTTCACATAATCTGCAGCCAGGTAAACCGTTTCTCCCTCACTGCGGCAAATCTCATATTCCACGGCATGAACGCCTTCCCCGTCACTGTACTCCCTTGCGCCGAAGAGCGCTTCCGCCGTATCTGTCGCCGTGGTATACAGGAGACGCTGTTCGCTCAAATCCACATAAAAGCCTTCATTCAGATATTGATGCACTGTGTCCAGATCAAAATAAACCGTGCCGTCCACCAGCACCGCCTTTTCAGCGATCATTTCATCCTGCAGGATGATTGCCAGCTGCCCCTGGGTCACCCCGTAGTATTCATCCATATCAGCCAGTTCTTTCCCATAAGAATACTTCTCCAGTATCTTACTGCCGAATCCCACTCCACCGATCAGCAGGATCAGTACCAGTGCCACGATTACCGGTATCATTTTCTTCTTCATTTTGCATCATGACCTTTCTTCAGAATGTAACTGCCCGCTGCCGGGCAGGCAGTTACATCATACCACATTTAAAGTCCCGCGTCATTACCAAATTTGTAATACTTTTGTAATCTTTAGCATTTATTACAGTTCAAAGCTTGTTTTGTCTTTTCATATGCCGGGGATACCGCCCTTTACAGCACGAGAGGCAATCCCATTACCTGTTATCCGGCGGAATCCGCCCGGCCATTACGGCTACCAACGCGTAACCCGGTCAAACCGCACCTGTCTGATGGTACCTTCCGCATCCATCACATAATCGGCCATGTAAGGGCTGTTCTCCCTTACAGCCTTGGATACTGCCTCGCACGGAAGCGCTGCCCTTCCGTCCACAAAAAGCTCCACTCCGCATCGCCGCATCTGTTCCAGACGGCGGAGCATTTCTTCCCTTGCAGCGTTCATCTCCTCCGCTTTCATCTGTCTTCTACACAAATAAATTCCTCCTTCTATCCGGAGACCTCCGGAATTTTGGCCAAAAAGAGTCCGGCTGACTGTGATGAATCCCCGAAAGTCCCCGTTAATGAGGTAAATGCCTTCAGCAGTACGTACCACGGAAAAAATTTCCAAATAAGAATACGTTTAATTTGAATTATAATTGTGAAAATTAGTTGACATACTTATGACCAAGCAAGGAACATATTTCCATACACTATGCTTGTAAGACATCCTTAGACATATGCCAGTTTTCTGATACTGTCATATTATGTGATATACACACTTAGAATATAAAGGATGAAGCGGAACGACCCGTTCCAAAAAAACAGCTAAATCAACTCGAAATCAAGACTGCTGCGCCTCCTTCCCCGTACAGAGTACCAAAGGCACTTACAGGCTCAGTATAACATGAACCTGCCGTTTTGGCAAGCAAAAGATCAGGAATTATAAAAAAAAATTAAACTCATAATCTGCTATTGACTTAATTGCGCTGAAAGTATATTATGGCATAACAAAGCATTAATATTACAGTTCAGCCCTGCAGAAAAGAAAGGTTGTCGTATGAAAATAGAAAAAGTAAATGAGAACCAGATTCGCTGCACCCTGACCAGAGAAGATTTGGCAAGCCGCGAACTGAAGATTAGCGAATTGGCTTACGGAACCGAGAAGGCCAAAACTTTGTTCCGGGATATGATGAGGCAGGCAAATTTTGAATTTGGATTTGAGGCCGAAGACATTCCTCTTATGATAGAAGCGATTCCCCTGAATACCGAATGCATCGTTCTGATCATTACCAAAGTAGAAGATCCGGAGGAACTGGATACCCGTTTCTCCAGGTTTGCACCTTCCGTAACCGAGGAAAACGACAGTGATGACATGGATTTCCGCTACGAAGAAGACTCTTCAAACGAAATACTTGATTTGTTCCGCAGAATGCAGACAGAGCAGAAGGAATCAGGATCCGAAACTGCTTCTTCAAATACCGACACGGAGGAAAAACGGAACCTGACCCGGATTTTCCTGATGAGTTCACTGAGGCAGGTTATGGAAGTATCAGCCGTGATAGCAGACAGTTATCACGGGTTCAGCACTCTTTACAAAAAAGAAACCGCCCGGGGAACCGCCGACGGATATCTCCTCCTGCTGACACGGGGAGAAGAAAGCGCTGAATCTTTTGACAAAATCTGCAACATTGTCTCCGAATATGGCATTCCCAAACAGTCCGTTCCCGGCACCAGCGCGTTTCTGGCAGAACATTACGAAGCGCTGATCCGCGAAAATGCAGTGAACCTGTTGAGCGGCGCTCCTGAGAGGCCCTGAGAAAGGCCCCGCCAATATGCAGAAAAAATAACACCCCCTGGAACACGGGGGTGTTGCTTTTGACGGGAATTCCCGATTTCCGGTCTCTCAGACCGCTTCGATGGCCTTCATCAGGGCATCAATGTCAATTCCGTGTACCATGGCGGCTTCTTCCAGGGATTCGCCCTGCGCAGAGGGACATCCCAGACAGTGCATTCCGGCCTCCAGCAATACAGGCGCCACATCGGGATTGGCATTCAGAATTTCTCCGATGGTCATTTCTTTTGTTATTCCAGACATGTTTCTCCTTCTCCTCTCTGTTGTATATAGAATAGTCTGACGATATTTTCTATTCATGTTTCCATTATAAATCTTTCCTCCAAATCTGACAAGCTATTCCTGTTTATAAAATTCTTGTAAAATTTCGCTTTTTTCCGGCTGTGTACAGAAAAAAGTACATATCTGTTCTTGACTCTCACCCTTGTTTTTCATATAATGAAACTATGGAATTAGAAGCAGTTAACCTACTTTTCAACTAATTCAAAATTTTACAGGAGGGTATTTCAAAATGAGACCAGAATGGACAGATTTTGTAGCAGGTAAATGGGACAAAGAAGTCAACGTCCGCGACTTCATCCAGAGAAACTATCATCCCTATGACGGAGATGAGACATTCCTGGCAGGCCCTACCCAGAACACAAAGGATTTGTGGGCACAGGTTCTTGACCTGCAGAAGAAGGAAAGGGAAGCAGGCGGCGTCCTGGATATGGATACCAAGGTTGTTTCCACCATCACCTCCCATGGCCCCGGTTACCTTGACAAGAGCAAGGAGACCATCGTAGGCTTCCAGACCGACAAGCCTTTCAAGAGATCCCTGCAGCCCTATGGCGGTATCCGTATGGCAGAGAAGGCATGCTCCGACAATGGCTATGAAGTTGACCCGGAGATTTCCGAGTTCTTCTCCACCCACAGAAAGACACACAATGCAGGCTGCTTTGACGCTTACAATCAGGAGATGAGAGCCTGCCGTTCTTCCCATATCATCACAGGTCTTCCTGATGCTTACGGCCGCGGACGTATCATCGGCGACTACAGACGTGTAGCTCTGTACGGCATCGACAGGCTCATCGAGGACAAGCAGACCCAGAAGGATTCCACCGGCAAGGTAATGACCGATGACATCATCCGTCTGCGCGAAGAGATCTCCGAACAGATCGTTGCCCTGAAGATGATGAAGGAGATGGCCGCTTCCTATGGCTGCGATATCTCCAAGCCCGCTTCCAACGTGCAGGAGGCCATTCAGGCAACCTACTTCGGTTATCTGTGCGCAGTAAAGGAGCAGAACGGCGCTGCCATGAGTCTTGGCCGTACTTCTACTTTCCTTGATATCTACGCTGAGAGAGACCTGAAGAACGGTACTTTCACCGAGGAGCAGATTCAGGAGTTTGTTGACCACTTCATCATGAAGCTGCGCTGCATCAAGTTTGCACGTACACCTGAGTACAACCAGATCTTCGCAGGCGATCCCGTATGGGTAACCGAGTCTCTGGGCGGCGTAGGCGTGGACGGCAGACCCATGGTTACCAGGATGAGCTTCCGTTATCTGAACACCCTGACCAACCTTGGACCTTCTCCCGAGCCGAACCTGACCGTACTCTGGTCCACCAGACTGCCGGCAGGCTGGAAGAAATACTGCGCGAAGATGTCCATCCAGACCTCTTCCATCCAGTATGAGAACGATGACCTGATGAGAATTGACCACGGCGATGACTACGGTATCGCATGCTGCGTATCCTCCATGGTAATCGGTAAGGAAATGCAGTTCTTCGGCGCACGCGCAAACGTTGCAAAATGTCTGCTTTACGCTCTGAACGGCGGCGTGGACGAAGTGACCAAGAAGCAGGTAGGTCCCAAGTACCGTCCTGTTGTCGGCGATGTGCTTGAGTACAATGATGTATGGAGCAAATTCGTTGACATGTTGGAGTGGCAGGCAGATGTTTATGTAAACACCCTGAACATCATCCACTACATGCATGACAAATACTGCTATGAGAGAGCTGAGATGGCTCTTCATGACAGAGATGTAAAGCGTTACTTTGCAACCGGCGTGGCTGGTCTGTCCATCGTGGCTGACTCCCTCTCCGCTATCAAGTACGCAAAGGTTGAGCCTATCCGCGACGAGGACGGCGTGATCGTTGACTTCAAGACCACCGGAGATTTCCCGAAGTATGGTAATGACGATGACCGCGTAGACGAAATCGCACAGTTGGTTGTTCATACCTTCATGACCGCCATCAGGAGACATCATACCTACAGGAATGGTATCCCTACCACCTCCATCCTGACCATTACCTCTAACGTTACCTATGGTAAGGCTACCGGTAATACACCTGACGGACGTAAGAAGGGCCAGCCTTTCGCACCCGGCGCCAACCCGATGCACGGCCGCGATACCCACGGTGCAGTAGCATCCCTGGCTTCCGTATCCAAGCTGCCTTTCAATGATGCACAGGACGGTATCTCCAATACCTTCACCATCATCCCCGGCGCTCTGGGCAAGGAAGACAAAGTATTCTCCGGTGACATTGAGTTGGATCTGAAATAAGACTCGTGCACACCGAGACGTCACTGACATCGAATTAGACCTGAAATAAGCCCTGCAGACTGCAGGCGGAGTTTCCCGGGTGGTGCCGGAACGGAATATCATTCCGCTTTCCCGCGCTGCCGCCGGGTAAAAGAAGGAGGCACCATGGACGAAGATAAAATGATTGATGACCTGGTAAATATGCTGGACTCCGGCATGATGGAAGGTGTAGGCCACGTAAACGTGGATTACAACCAGGATGTAGAATCAAAAAGCGTTCAGACAATGGGCTGTACGGATTGTTCCAGGACGCCGTTGGCCTGCAGTGTTCCTACTCTTGAACAGGGACTGGACGATTATCAGTAATTATCCTTTTCCTGAAGATACATGCATTTTTCAACTAATTAACCATATATAATATTTTAAGGAGGAAAATCACTATGGCAACAAATACTGCACAGGTTGACAACCTTGTTAACTTACTCGACGGCTATGCTACAAAGGGCGGCCATCATTTGAATGTAAACGTACTGAACAGGGATATGCTGCTGGACGCTCAGAAGCATCCTGAGAACTATCCTCAGCTGACCATTCGTGTATCCGGATACGCAGTTAACTTCATCAAGCTGACTCCCGAGCAGCAGGCTGACGTTATCTCCCGTACCTTCCATGAGTCAGTATAAGCCGACGAGTTAGTCGCATGAAACCCCGGGAAGTATTCCTTCCCGGGGATTTCCGTAGAGAAATACAGCCCTAAAACTGTAGAAAGCGTGGTAATCTTATGCAGGGAAGAATTCATTCATTGGAAAGCTTCGGAACGGTTGACGGCCCCGGCACACGGTTTGTAGTATTCGTGCAGGGTTGTCCCATGCGCTGTGCCTACTGCCACAATCCCGATACCTGGGAGATAAACGGAGGCACGCTTATGGAGCCTTCCCATATCATCGAGCAGTATGAGAAAAACCAAGCCTTTTATGCCAACGGCGGCGGACTTACCGTAACCGGCGGAGAGCCTTTAATGCAGGTGGACTTTGTAACGGAACTGTTTACCCTTGCCAGGGCAAAAGGGATTCATACCTGCATAGACAGCTCCGGAATCACATTTAATCCGGACAATGCCCCTCTGATGTCCAAACTGGACCATCTGATGTCCCTGACCGATCTGGTGATGTTGGACATCAAGCATATTGATCCGGAAAAGCACAGAGAGCTTACTCTGCAGCCCAATGAAAATATTTTAAAATTTGCCGCATATCTGAATGAAAAGCATGTGGATATGTGGATCCGTCATGTAGTGGTGCCGGGAATAACGGACGATGAAAAATATCTGTTCGACCTGGGATACTTTATCGGACAATTCAGCAATCTGAAGGCCCTTGATGTGCTGCCCTATCACACTATGGGGGAGAAGAAATACGAGAGCCTGGGGATGGAATACAGACTTAAGGGAGTTCCTCCCATGGATAAGGATAAGCTGATTGATAAAAAGAAAGCCATTCTCGACGGAATCAAACAGAGAAGGAAGGAACTTTCCTCAAAATAACAGAAAACGCATTACATCAAAAGGAGGATTTTTATTATGGCATACGTAATCAGCGATGCTTGTGTAGCATGTGGAGCTTGTGAATCCCAGTGCCCTGTTGGCGCAATCAGCATGGGAGACGGCAAATTTGAGATCGATCCCGATAAGTGCATCGAGTGCGGAGCATGTGCGGGACAGTGCCCTACCGGAGCTATCTCTCAGGGCTAAAACTTTCAGCCCTCTGCTAAAGCCCCGGCAAAACAGGATTTCCCAGGCGCTTCTTTACAGGAAGCGCCTTTTCTTTTTTTCCGGAACGGTTGTCTGCCCCTCACCCTGAACAACAGTTTTCTCCTGATCCTTTTCGGCTTTTGCCCTGCCAAGACGCCTGGTTTTCTTTCGAAGCAGCTCGTCCATCCGCTTAAAATGTTCCTCATCCCTCTCTGCAAGCATTTTATCCCTGGCCTCCTCCCGCTCCTCCTGCATCCTGAATTGATAATCTAGCTCTTTTACCACACTTTCCCTGATTTCACGGCAAAGCTCTCCATTGTTTTCCTGAAGAGTCTGGCGAATCAGCTGCTGCAGCAGCCACTGAAGTCTCCGGGACTTGTCCTCCCTGGATTCTCGCACAGCCTCAGGCTGTTCATTTTTATTGGGAACAATATCAATGGCCATCCCAGGTCCCTGGTTCTGCATCCCATTATCCATACTATACTGCTGCTCCCTGTTTTCCGACACAGCATTCTCCGCAGACAGCACATCCAGTTTTCCGTCTTTTAAGATCATTTTAATCGCTTTCAACTGTAATCCCCTTTCCTTCATTCCTTTAATCTGCTTAAAACGCTCCACATCCTCATCTGTATAATAGCGGTGTCCCAGTTCATTGCGCTTAATGGGCAGATGCAGTTCATCTTCCCAATAGCGCAGGACATGGCTCTCCACCTTCACTTCTCTTGCGGCATCTGAAATCAACAGATAATTCCCCATTATGTCTCCTTTCCACACAAAGCAGTCAATCATTTAAAGAAAAAAGAGAACAGGCATACTTGCCCATTCTCTTTCGTAATTTTATGTTCAGGACTTCTACTGGGGATCAAAGCGGCCTGTTTCCCTGTGTTCCAGGTTTACAAAACGCTGATACTCCGGCAGCCATGCCAGTTCCACTGTGCCTATGGGGCCGTTTCTCTGTTTTGCGATAATAATCTCCGCTATCCCTTTTTTCTCTGAATCGTGATTATAGTAATCATCACGGTAAATAAACATTACCACGTCGGCATCCTGCTCAATTGCCCCTGACTCTCTCAGGTCAGAAAGGATAGGCCTGTGGTCCGGTCTCTGCTCCACAGCCCTGGACAGCTGGGAAAATGCCACCACCGGAACGGACAATTCCCTTGCCACTGCCTTCAGGGAACGGGAAATATCAGATATCTCCTGCTGTCGCGACTCATTCTTGCCATTACCCGTCATCAGCTGCAGATAATCAATCATAATCATTGACAGGTTATGTTCCAGTTTATACTTACGGCACTTGGAACGAAGTTCCGCAATACTGATACCCGGGGTATCGTCTATAATGAGCTTGGATCTCCCAATGACTCCGGCGCTTTCAATCAGCCTCTCCCACTCCTGGTCATTCATCTGGCCTGTCCTGAGCTTCTGGGAATCCACATTGGATTCCATGGAAAACATACGGTTTACCAACTGCTCCTTACTCATTTCCAGACTGAATATGGCCACTGTCAGATTCTTCTTGAATGCTGCATACCGTGCAAGATTCAGCTCCAGAGCGGTTTTTCCCATGGAGGGTCTGGCTGCGATCAGGATCAGATCCGATGGCTGCAGCCCAGCCGTCCGGTAATCCAGATCCAGAAAGCCTGTGGGAACTCCTGTGACGCTTCCCTTGCTTTTGGCCGCGGCTTCAATCTTGTCCATGGCATTCATAACCACCTGTCTGATGGGAACATAATCATCCGTGGTCCTTCTCTGCACCAGTTGAAAAACACGTTTTTCCGTATCTTCCAAAATGTATTCCAGTGTTTCCTTGCCTGCATAACAGGTGTTGGCAATCTCCTCATTCAGCCGTATCAGCCTGCGCAGCGTAGCCTTCTCCGCCACTATCCCCGCATAATGCCTGATATTGCCGGAAATAATCGGCATGGTGAGAAACTCCCTGACAAACTCCAGGCTGCTGATTTCCGGCGGCACATCCTTTGTCCGCAGCTTTTCCTGCAGCGTCACCAGATCCACCGGACTCCCCTCATCGTTTAATTCACACATACCGCCAAACAGAATTCCATACTGTCTGTTGTAAAAATCTTCTTCCGTTATCAGCTCAGAGGCCGCCACAATGGCATCTCTGTCCATAAGCATGGAACAAATCACGGACTGCTCTGCCTCCATATTGTGGGGCAGTATCCTTTTCAGCACATTTTCTTCCATGATATCCATAGCTTCTGAAAATCATCCCTTCTATTTTATGCCGTTAGTTTTCAACTACCTTTACTGTGAGCTTCCCTGTGACCTGGGGATGCAGCTTGATTGCCACTTCGTAGGCCCCGAAACTCTTCAGATTCTCCGGCAGCACGATTTTTTTCTTGTCCAGTTCAATATTGTGCTGCTCCTTGCAGGCAGTTGCAATTTCTTTTGTGGATACGGAGCCGAAGGTTCTTCCACCCTCTCCTGCCTTGATTTTTACGATTACCTGCTTTGTCTCCAGGTCCGCAGCCATAGCCCTGGCTGCCTCCAGCTGCTCCCTGGCAAGCCTGTCCGCATTTGCCTTATGAAGTTTCAGGTCATTCATGTTCCCGGGAGTGGCCTCCACCCCTATTTTCTTCGGCAAAATATAATTCCTTGCGTATCCTTCACTGGCCTCAATGACATCACCCTTTTTGCCCAGTTTCTTTTCATCCTGTAATAATATAATTTTCATCTTCCCAGATCCTTTCCTGCTTATTTTTTCTGTCCGGACAAAAGCCGTCCGAAGTTTTCTCTCCGGAACATGTCAGATTTCACCGTTTTCCAACATACTGTCAACAGTGCGTTTCAATGCGCCGATTGCCTCTATAATTCCAACCCCCTCCATCTGACATGCCGCCGTGTTCAAATGTCCGCCTCCGCCCATACGTTCCATTATAAGCTGAACATTCACTTCATCTATGGACCGGGCACTGATATAAATCTGGCCCTGGTAATCCGTCAGCACAAAGCTGGCCTTAATCCCCCTTATGTTCAGCAGCTCGTTTGCCGCCTGGGCGCCAATAATGGTGGGACTGGGCAGATCATCTGCCGTACAGACAGAAATCGCGAAAAACTGTTTATAAATCTCTGCCTGGCTGACTGCATCCGCCTTGGCCTTGTATCCCTGCGCATCCTCCCGGAAAAGCTTGCGCACCCGGGTCACATCCGCACCGCTGCGGCGCAGGAACGCAGCCGCCTCAAAGGTACGCACACCTGTCTTTATCATGAAATTGTTGGTGTCAATCATGATGCCTGAATACATACAGTCCGCTTCCTCAGGCCGAATCCTGATATTGTCATAAATATACTGCAGAATCTCCGATACCATCTCGCAGGTGGAGGAAGCGTAGGGTTCCACATAGGAGAGGGTGGCATTTTCAATGGTTTCGGATCCCTGTCTGTGATGATCAAGCACCACCACGGATTTGCAGAATTTCAAAAGCGACGGGCATTCCGTTATGGACGGCTTATTCACGTCCACCACCACCAGAACGGTATTGCTCCCTGCAGTCTCTATGGCCTGCTGGTTGCCTATAATCATATCACTGTATTCCTGACTGCTCCCAAACAGCTCCACCGTAGGCTGAATGGCCGGAATCACCTCGTTCAGCACAATATGAGCCTTGCGGCCCAGGGTAAGTGCAATCCTGTATATGCCCACAGCCGCGCCGAAACTGTCCGCATCGGGCATCCTGTGTCCCATTACCAGAACCTGATCCTTACTGGTGATGATCTCACGGAGAGCCTGGGCCTTTACGCGGGCTTTCACCCGGGTATTTTTCTCTACCTGCTGGCTCTTTCCACCGTAGTATGTAATACTTTCCGGTGTCTTGATCACAGCCTGGTCACCGCCCCGCCCCAGAGCCAGATCAATGGCATTGCGGGAAAACTCATAATTCTGGGCATAAGTAAGCCCGTCCAGCCCAACTCCGATACTGATGGTCACAGCCATCTCATTGCCGATATTAACAGTCTTCACGTCCTCCAACAGTTCAAAACGGGATTCCTGCAGCTGGGCAACCACGCGCTTGCGCATGATGACCAGATATTTATCCTTGTCCAGCTTCTTACAGATACCGTCAAAGGCAGATATATACTTGTTTACCTTTCTGTCGATCAGGGCGATCAGCAGGGATCTGCGCACTTCTTCCACCCCGTCCAGCGCCTCGTCGTAATTGTCAAGATAGATCATGCCTACAGCAAGGCTCTGGTCATCCACCTCACGGAGCGCAATATGAAGCGCAGTCTCATCATAGAGATACATGGCCGTCAGATATCCCTGATACCCTTCCCCGTCTATCATATCACTGTCTTCCATCATATCCTTCAGTGAGATCTTCCGGAGCTTCACCACATACTCATTTCCCTCATATTCCATTTCATACTGCGCCTCATCCACCCCGCTGTCGTCCGGCAGACGATCCCTCGTAATAGTGGGAAACAGGGAGGTTATGGATTTCTTATATCCCTTTGGCTGATGAATAATATTCTCAAAGGCGGCATTTGTCCAGATCAGTTTCCCGTTATCGTCAAGCAGTGCATAGGGAAGATCCAGTTCCCTCAGCAGCCTGCGCTGTACCTGTCCGTATTCCGTGGCAAAACTGATCAGCTCATTCATAATGACCGGCTTATTATAAAAATACAGAGACAGAGTGATCGCAAAATAGAACAAGATATATCCTGTCAGAAAGGCGCCTGCACGCAAATCAATAACACAGACAGCAACATCCACAACACAGAGAAGCACACCCAGATAGATGCCGAACTGTATAAATGTCCTGATGCGGCCCTTTAATTTTATTCTCTTTTTCATATGGATACCTCGCAGGCCTCAGATTCCTTCCTGCTGTTTCTTTTTAAATTGAGATGACAACTCAGCATAGTCTGGCAGATTAAATCCGCTTACTAAAACATTATAGCATACTCTTCAACACTATGCCACAATTTAATTTGTCTAAAACGGAAATGTTTTGTAGAAAAGAGGGATTCTGCTGAAAAGACCAACCGTCCCTCCGGACAGCTGGTCTCTTATTCTGGTCTTAATCCTGAACATAGGGCATCAGTGCAACGTGACGTGCTCTCTTGATCGCCACTGTCAGAGCTCTCTGATGCTTTGCGCAATTGCCTGTGATACGGCGGGGAAGGATCTTGCCCCTCTCGGAAACGTATCTCTTGAGCTTGTTGGTATCTTTGTAATCAATCACATTGTCCTTGCCACAGAATACACATACCTTTCTCTTCCTGCGAACCCCGCCCCTCTTTCTCATAGGGCCATCGGGCTTCTCTGCCTTATTATAAGCCATATCCATGCCTCCTGTTCTCAAATAATCAAATTTACCTTAACTAAACGGCAGTTCCTCGTCAATTCCGTCGGGAATATTCATAAAACCGTCAGCCGCTCCGGATGCAGCCGGGGCACTGTTTCCTCCCCCATAGCCGCCGTTGTTGAAGCCGCCTCCGTTATTATAACCGCCCCCGTTGCCGTAACCGCCTGCATTTCCGCCGGATGCATTCTTGCTCTCGGCAAATTCGATCTCGTCCACCATCACCCGGACACTGTAGACCATCTGTCCGTCTTTGTTGGTATAATTATCATTCTGAACCCTGCCGCTGAGAACGATCTTGGTTCCCTTATGCAGATATCTCTCGATGAATTCCGCCTGTTTTCCAAATGCAGTACAGTTAAAGAAATCCGCATCCGGCTCACCCTCACGCTTGAACCGCCTGTCCACTGCAATGGAAAAACGCGCTACTGCGGTCTGGCTTGCCCCCTGTGAATATCTGACTTCCGGATCTCTGGTTAAACGTCCCATAAGAATTACTTTATTCATATTTCATTTCTCGCTTTCTATACTCATATGAGTATATATTAAGCCTCGTCCTGTCTGACAATCAGATATCTGATCACATTGTCCATAATGCGGACACGGCTCTCGATCTCGATCGGAGCTGTACTCTCAGCATCGAATCTGATGAAGTAATAGAAAGCCTCTTTCATCTTCCGGACTTCATAGGCAAGTCTCTTCTTGCCCCAATCGTCCACCTCTGTGATGACGCCGCCAAATCTCTCTACAAGAGCTTTGCATTTGTCAACGACAGCCGCTCTCTCTTCGTCTTCAATTCTGGCAGACACGACTACGGCCAATTCATACTTGTTCATCTTGTTACCTCCTTTTGGTCTCTGGCCCGCAGCTTGTGCGAGCAAGGAATTTGATTCATCACGAATATATATGATAGCACAATTTTCCTGATATTTCAAGCACTTTTTTGCCTGTTTTCCGTCTTTCTGCGTTTTCCGCATGGATGCCCTGACAAATCTATAAAATTTCTTTTACGCTTTTCTCCAGAAGCCTGCGGGAGATCATGACCTGATGACCGCAGCCTTTGCATTTCAGCCGGAAATCCGCCCCGGAACGCAGCACCTCCCACTCCCTGCTCCCACAGGGATGCTGTTTTTTTAACCTGACCACGTCTCCTACATTGATATCCATCTCTATTCCTCCATCCCTCCGGTCTTCTCCCGGTCCGCATCTCTCCCACGCTGCCGGATTGCCTGCCTTTTTCCATCTAAGGATATGTCACAGATTTTCCACCCAGAAATCCTTCAGCACGCCCAGAAATTCCCGCAGCAGATTATTGGGAGCCATCCCGGCCACCGAATCGGCCGCCAGTCCCTCCACATTTGCATAGCCCTGCTTCTGTGCAATTTTCAGCGCACGGAACATATGAAAATTATTGGTCACGATGACCACCCTGTCCCTCTCCGGGTCCAGAAGTTTCCCGCTGAAAACAAGGTTTTCAAAGGTATTGGAGGATTCGTTCTCCACCAGAATGCGGGAGGCTTCTATTCCCCGCTGAACCAGATAGCCCTGCATTCCCTCAGCCTCCGCAACAGGCTCGTTTCCGCCCCTTCCGCCGGATACAATGGCTTTTGTGTCCGGATTACAGGCAAGATACATTGCAGCCTGGTCCAGGCGTCTCCGCAGCACTTCACTGGGCCCCGTGCTTTTCCACTGGGCTCCCAGGACAATCACATAATCGGCCCCCGGGGCTGCCTGGGCATTGTACTCCGACAGAATCAGCCCTTCCACCGTGAGAAACAGCAGCATTCCCGCGCAGAAAATTCCCAGACAGGTTCCCTTGATCCACCCCGGGATGGCGGTCATCAGTTTCTCATTCCGGAACATGGCGCTGAGAATCAGACACACAGCCCCAATCCCTGCCCAGACCAGGAAAAACCAGGTCCCGAAACCTGCCAGCGCTATACCCCCGCAGTAGAGAATGCAGCCAACGCCCAAAAAGGCAAAAATCCGGCAGGGAATCAAATACCGCTTTAATCTTCTTCCCCTTTTCTCCAGTTGTATGGTTCTTCGGCTCCTCTCCAGTGGAACCAACCTTTGTCCCTGATCTCTTTTTCGTATATTCAAAATCGCACCTCTGTATCTTATCAAAAAAACAGCACGTTACACCAAACAGAATTATTATACCATAGGCCCCAAAGCCCCCTCAATAGGTTTGGCGCTAACTTTTCTTAAATTTTCCTTATTGACAAACCTGCCTGTCCATATTATGATGATTTTATCAATTATTTATCTATGGAAAATGCATTTTGCACATTCAGGCAGTTTCTGCCGAATTTTCGTACACTGGCAGGAATGCCGCCAACAGTTACAGGAGAAACGGGAATTGTCACCACTGAAATGAAAGGCTGGTATCTAACATGGGAAAAAACCAGGAGCAGATCAAAGAACTGAAAAGCATCATTGAAAAATACGACAACATTGTTTTTTTCGGGGGCGCAGGCGTATCTACGGAAAGCGGCATCCCGGATTTCCGAAGTGTGGACGGCCTGTACCACCAACAGTACGATTATCCTCCCGAGACCATTCTCAGCCACACGTTTTACCGCCGCAGGCCTGACGAATTCTACCGTTTTTACCGCAACAAAATGCTCTTTCTGGACGCCAGACCCAATGCAGCCCACCTGAAACTGGCGGAACTGGAAGCCGCAGGAAAGCTCAGGGCTGTGATTACCCAGAATATTGACGGTCTTCATCAGGCCGGAGGCAGCAAAACCGTTCTGGAACTGCACGGCTCGGTACTCCGCAATTATTGTGAAAAATGCGGCGCGTTTTATGATGTGCACTACATTATCGACAGCACCGGGGTGCCCAGATGCGATAACTGCGGCGGTTCCGTGAAACCTGACGTGGTACTTTATGAGGAAGGTCTTGATTCCAAAACCATGAATGACGCCGTGCATTTCATCCACGATGCCCAGGTGCTGATCATCGGCGGCACTTCCCTGGCCGTATATCCGGCTGCAGGGCTCATAGACTATTTCAGGGGAGATAAGCTTGTAGTGATCAACAAAGCGCCTACTCCCAGGGATTCCCATGCCGATCTGCTGATACAGGCGCCTATCGGAGAGGTTTTCGCGCAGCTTTAATCCTATCCGGCCCGGGCTCCTGTGAATAACGCCGCAAACGCGAGGCTTTTAAGCGACATTTTCCTCTGCGTTTGCGTGCGCATCCTCTGTACGGTCTTCCGTTTATTTCTGTTCCTTCCAGTTCGCGTTCCTCTCCGTGCTTGACGCCGTGGCTCTGGTGAGCTGCAGTACGATCTCACTGAAATACCTCTCCGGCACCTCCTTCAGGAAACAGGAATTGCTGTCGTTCGCCTCATCATACACATAGCTGCCCCTCCTGATTCCTGCAGTCACAACGGTTCCTCCCGACCCTGCGCCGTCTACTGCAGTGGGAATGCCCCCTGCATTGTAGAACCTGGCTTCATATACCGTCACATCCTCATTGGAGCCGCCCACATAGCTTCCGGAAAAATGAAGCTCCACGCCAAGCCCCAGTTCCCGGTCTTCCCTGTAGTAACAGTAAAAACCGCCTCCGTCCTGAACGGATCCCCTGTACCAGCCAAGCGCCTGAAGCTTTCCTCCCAGGGACAGGTCATTGAGGATACAGCCGCCAAAGCGTTCCAGGCTCTTCTGCTCCTCCTCTTCCTTTGTTCTGTGGTAAACCGGCCTCTCCAGTTGTTCCACCGGCTGGGTGATCTCATAATCCTCCAACTGTTCCTTCCAGGTTTTCAGGGCTTCCTCCGTGAGCTCCAGGGGATGCACTATCCCCACAAAGTCCCCGTTTTCTCCTGCTTCCGGCATCTCGAATTCATCCTCGTCCTCTGTGTTAAAGGTTCCGTCCTCCATATAGCGGAAGGTTGAAACCAGTTTTCTGTCCTCATAGATGCCCCAGATTAGTCCGGTGGCAAACTGGTGCATCACAGGATTTTTTACAAACAGGTTCTTCCAGGCTTCTATGGTCCACTGCCGTCCGGTGGACAGAGCCATCTCCAGACGCATCTTCTGGCTGCTTACCGTGGTCTTCATCTGCTTCTTCATCTGCTTGAATTCCTCATAGGCAGCAGGAGCTTTTGTCTCATCGTCCCGTTTCCCCGGCGAGGGAAGATTTTTCAGCTTCTTTCCGCTCTCGTCAAAGACTTCAATCTCCAGGGCAGTAGTGATGGCCACGGTGAATTTTCTCTCCCCGTAGTCAAAGATTCGCTCCATGTTCTCGTTAAAGCCCAGATCCGGCACGATCCTGTCCGCCAGCTCCTCGGTGGTGATGTGCAGTTGGGCTGCGGCGAATTCCAACGCCTTTCCCGCGGCAGCCTTCACCTGCTTGAATTTAAATTTTCTTGAAATACCGTCCACAATAAGAAGGGCCTGGGGACGCGGGCTCAGGGCCAGCGCCTGGACTGCCTCCGAAGCGATTGCGCCTCTGGCTGCCTGGGGCCACTCCTGAATCTGATGCTGCAGCTTTTTCACAATCTCATCTCCGCCGTGTATGGCCGCTGCATAGAGTACCCAACGCTTCTTGGATTCCGCGCCTGCCTCCATCCATTTGTCGAAGAGCTCATTTGCATAGACCGCAAATTCCCTCTGATCCAACTCCTCCGCCAGGGTTGCCGCGCTTGCGTTTACCCCGCAGGGGGACATGGAGGAATAGCTGAGGAAGACGGCCTGCAGATAGTCCTCTCCTGCCTCTTCGCCGCTCTTTTTATGTACTGCGGAAAACGGAGTCTCATAGGCCCAGGCCAGGCTTCGTTTCTTTCCGCCCTTATGAAGCTCTTTGACCAGATCCTCCCGGGTAATGGCCTTTCCGCCTCCGCTTCCCTCCTCTGCCGTGACATGAAGTGCTGTTTCCAACAGGGTTTTTACCTTTCCGTTCTTTTCCTTTTCCAGGGCTTCCGTCAGAACCTGCGTATATTTTCCGGTATCCCACCCGGTCAGCGTGCGGATGGCGATCTCCCTCTCCACTGCCTTTTTGGAAGTCAGCAGATTTAAGATATCCTCCTCCCAGCCCTTTTGTTTCAGAAGAAGCTCCATCAGTGTCTCCCGCACCTGTTTGGAGCTGTCCTGGGCATAGCCAAGAACAGGGGCCTTATTCTCCTCAGGCGTCTCCCCCAGAACCACCAGGCCGAAGCTCCTTCCGGTGCTGCCTGCATTCTGAAATGCCGCAATCAATTCCTCACGCCTGGTCTGCATATAGTCCAGGAAAACTTCCTTTGCCGCGGCCTGGAATGCCTCCTTCCATTTATCCATATAGAAGGAATCGTAAATATCCGAATATCCGTCCACCTGATGCCCCAGGCTCAGTCCTTCCTGGTTTACATCGTGAAACAAACGCTTTACTTCATCCACCCTGATATTGTCGCTGTCCCTCAGATTATTGTAGTTGTTTCCCCGAAACAGCATCCAGAATGTCTCGCACCTGCGGCTGAACCCGTCGTATCCGTACCCCTCCTGATAGCTTTTCAGGATATTCAAATGTTTTCCGCCCCATCGCCTTCCAGTTGACTGCAGCTTGTCTTCAACGGCATAAAGGGTTTCCAATCCGGCATCTCCTCTCAGATAATCCCGTACCTCCTTGCCCAGGCTGCTGTCCACGATTTCCACAAAGGCTTCCACTGCCTTGGTCTGTTGACGGAAAAGCTCCTTTTCCTTCCTTGCGTTGTACAGTTCAGGGTCCAGTTCCCGAATCACTGCGTTCATACGGTTGTATATTTCAAAATCCGCAGAGTTCATGTATTCCAGGAAAATATCCCTGTTGCGTTTAAACTGCTTTTTCAGGATATCCGTCCTGCCCTTTACGGCTCCCCAGGAGATCAGCTGTCTGGAATCCATCCCAAAAAGCTCATCGTAGTCTCCGCCCTGATTACCCAGCACTCCCCGCAAATCCAGATTTTCCATAATGTCAAGCATGGTTGACCCGCCTGCGGCAAGACATATCTTTACCACGTTTTTAAAACGGTATGACTGATTATAATTGATAAATGCCAGCCCGCCCAGTATCCGCAGCATAAAACGCTGAACCGTATATCTGTGGCTGACCTTTTTCAGGATGTCCGCATCCACCCTGTCACGGTCCACCGCATTCATCAGTTCCCGCACTTCCAGTTGTGGCATCTGGCCGCCAAAAAGAGCGGAAAGACTATTGGTCAGAATATCGCCATACTGTTTCAGAAGAGCAGCATCCTCTCCTTCTTCCACCAACCTGACATTGTAATGCTTCATCCGGAAATAGACAGCCAGCAGGATCAGTTTGCCGTTATCGTATTTACTGCGCTGATAATCCATTGCCTTCCGGATAACTTCAGGGTCTTCCCCTGCCCCCTTGATCAGACCCGACAGGCTGTAACGGTTGATCTGGTGCTCGTTCATACTGATTCTGGCTGCATGGACCGCCACTTTTTTCACAGGATCCGTCAACGCTACGGTACTTTTTGCCAACTCATAATAGCCCAGTCCCGGAATCATGTCGTAACAGGTGGACTGGCCAATGGCAAAGAGAAGGTTCCCCAGTCTGGCTGCCTCCTCTCCCCGGCCCCTGTTGATCAGTTCATTGCCAAGACTCCTTATCCGGATCGACAATTCATCGGACACTTCCAACAGATCCCTGAATTCCAGCTTCTCCAGGGCCTGGTCCTCCAAAGTCCCTGACAGATAATCTTCCATCAGGGTAATCTCGTCCCCTGTAAACAGATTCATCTGCTCCAGGGTTTCAACAATTTTTACGACTCTTTGATTTTGCGGGTTGATCATTTTTCTATCCTCCTGTTCCGTTTTGTATCTGAACTACCCTTTGTAGTATTTTCTTCCCCGGTCATATGCCGTTTTTTGTCCGCAGAGATACAAATATTCGCTGATATCTGTATAAAGCCCTGCCATATCCGCTGTTTTCCTCTCCATACTGTGTCGGCCCGCCTCGATTTCCCCGGCCAGGGAAGCCAGCATCTGCGACAGCCACGCCATACCATATTGTTCTGTAAGCTCTGAAGCCTTGCGGATATCTTTCAGGGTACTGTCATGAACTGTGTCAAAACCGCTCTGATACAGGTCTTCCATCAGGGACATAATCTCCTCTGTCAGATCCTCCATCACATCGAATGCGGATTTGCGCCCCATGACAATTCTTTCCTCCGCCTGAAGATCCTCTTCCCCGGTTCCGTCCTTCGCCCCCTGCCTTTCCGTCTCCTCCATGGGCTCCTCTATTTCCGGCAGGTCCACCGGATACATCCTTATACGCCCGTTCCTCAGAGAAACCTTTCCCAGAAAACAGGGGACTTTTTTCTGGGAAATCCTTTCCAGATAACGGATGGTTCCGGATTCCTCCTTCGAATAAGTAACCTCCACCAGAATCTCCCGGCCCGCCCTGTCATAGAGGGGCAGCGTCAGTATCTGGCCGGTCTGCGAAAATTCAGATTTACCGCATTCTGCGGGCTGCACAAACACCAGTTCCGTGCCCCTGGACGTTTCTCCGCCTTCCTCTCCTGCCTGTCTGTCCTCCCCGGGCATACCGCTCTGTTCCGCCAGCCATCCACTCTGCTGTTTGTCGATCTGTCCGGAAAAAAGCTCTCCAAAATCCCGGTAATACCAGTTTTGTACATCAGACACACAGAGCTTCTGTTCTCCCACGACCTCCCCCTTTGTGTCCTGACTGGAGGACAGTCTGTTTCTGTCATCACATTTGGCTCCGGTAAGGTGAATCCTGACCTTTAACAGATTTTCCAGGGAAAGATTCAGCCCCCAGGGCGACTGGGCCTTTTCCATATACCCTCTTCTTGTGCGGTTGTCATAGAACACGGGCCTTGCATTGGTATAGGTATACCATTTTTTGGTGTTTTCCTCCAGAAAGTAGACGGTCTCCCCTTCATAACCGTTCTGGCTCTGAAAGTGTTCCATAGCAATTCCGATAAGATCAAGATTTCCCACCGGCAGGTAATCCGCCCGGAATTCACCGGCAAGCCCTGCCACCGCGCCTGCGTCCTCCGCCTTCACGAGTCCTTCCACACGACGGTAGAGCCTTGCCATCCGGGCCATGAGATCCTCTGTCCGAAAGGCGGCTTTTCTGGCAAAATATCTGTCATAGGAGTCGGAAAGGGCGCGAAAATACCCTTCGAATCTGGCCAGGCCCTCATTATGGCTGACAATGGCCAGTCTCTCCAGATAATCCAGAATATCCGGAGAAGTCCTGGACAGTCCTGTGGCAAAAAGCTCTTCCAGAAATGCCCTCATCTGTCCGGCGGCTTCCCTGACGCTGTCCATGTCATAGTTCTGCACCTCCGCCATCTCCCCCAGAAGCGACTCTTTTGTCAGCACGCCTGCCTCAAGCTGACACCAGAGAATGGCAGCTGCCTTATGTACACAGATATCCTTCTTATGGCAGGTACAGGTAGAATATTCCAGGGGGGACAGCAGTTTTACCGAAACTCCCTTCTCCGGCAGGTTTACCGTGACCACCGAAGTGGATTGGATGCCGGGGCGGATCCCTGCAGCTGTCTGGTTCACAAAAAGCTGAAAACCCCTGATTCCCAATATTTTTTTCAATTTTGCAACCGGATATGCGCAGATCTCCTCCCAGACCGGGGCCTTTCCGGCTTCAGCCCCCTGTTCCCCGTCCCCGGGAGCCTTCCCGTTTTCGTCCCCCCGGCCTCCGTCCTGCTTCTCTCCTGAATCTGCCGCTTTCTCCTGCCCACACTGCTCTTTCAATACAAGGATCGCCTGCACAATATGACGGCATATGCTCCGGGACGGGCAGGTGCATTTGCTCTCTCCAAGGGGAAAGCACACCGTCACGGTCTCCTCTCCAATCTCCACGGAGACTGTTTCCCCCGGTTCTCCTATCCGGGCTGCCACCTCTCCCTTATCCTTGTATGCCCTCTTTACGATTCCTTTATTGCTCAGGCCAATGAGATAATCATCATCCACATCGGCCAGGCTGTCCATCCAAGCGCTCATGGCCTCTCCTTTATTCCCGCATATTTATCCCGGAATCCTGTTGGTCTGCTTCCTTTCCCTGCATTCCCACACTGTCCGCTATCCGAGATACTGATATCTATCTGCATTATAGCACAATCTATCTTTTCACAGCAAATGAAAAAAAATTAAGATCACTGACAAACTGAATTCCACGAAAGCAGGAAAACAGACATAACCGGGGAACTAACTTGGGTTGACTCACATTTTTTTATAATAAACTTTGAGGTATACGTCTTTTAAGATATCTGCTAGTCTGATAAATGCAAATATTATATAATTTATCGCAGGAGATTGATTTATGGATTATAGCAGAAAAATATCTGAACGCTTATGGAATTTACCGGATAAAGGTGAACGGGAAAGTCGCCGGGAGGAAACCTTCATTGATGATATTATCCAGAAAAGTCATATTGAAAAGGAATTGCTTTCCAATTTAGACGGTATTAAAACAGTATTTGACGGCGGAGCCGGGAGCGGCAGATTTTCCATTCTTCTTGCAAAACACGGATGCAATGTCACGCATTTTGACATCTCACAGCCTATGATAGACAAAGCAAAAGAACTGGCAGAAAGAGCAGGGGTTCTTGACAAAATATCCTTCGTAAAAGGAGCATTAGAGGATTTGAAGGATTTTGATGATAAATCCTTTGATATGGTTATTTCATTTGATGCGCCTATTTCGTATACCTACCCCCGACAGGAGCAGGTAATTGGGGAGTTGGTACGCATATGCAAAAAGCGCATTGTCATAAGCGTATCAAGCCGTTTAGGAAGCCTTCCATATTTAGCAAATCCCATCAATAAGCATCAGTTTATATTAGATGAAAATTGTGAAGATCCATATGTTAAGTGGTGCCTTAGTAACTGGCCGAATGCGATTGAAGCGTTTCGATTTGAAAAAAGCAGGGTTGATAAATTATGGTCGGAAGGACTTATGGGAGGTAAGGAAGAAGTTGAAGAATATGAAAGAGGCGGCACTCCCTGGTGTATCACATATACTTTCATGCCGGATGAACTGGAAGGAATACTTTATAGATTTGGCGTGAAATATGTTAAACTGGCAGGCCCCGGCGCATATGCGAGGACTATCCCCCATGAGCTGCTTGTCAAGATAATGAAGGATTCCGAACAGCGCTCAGCTTTTCTTGATTTTTGTTATCAGTATGATTCTAATCCGTTTGTATGTGGTATTGGAAAAGACAACTTATTGGCTAAAGGGGAGCTGTAAAGTGGTTGGTTTCAGAAAACCGGCTATGAACCCGAAATCGCTGTAGCCCGCATAAATACCGGGGTTACAGCGATTCATTGTCCATACTACTGTCAAAAACGGGGACAGTACATAAAAATCTATCTTTTCAGCGCAAATCTCCCTCTGCCACTTCTCCGTCTCTGATGTGGATTACCCGGGAAGCATACTGTGTCAGGCTGTTGTCATGAGTGACCATGACAATCGTAGACCCATTTTCATTTAACTGTGTCAGAAGCTCCATAATGCTGCTGCAGTTTTCTTCGTCCAGATTTCCCGTCGGTTCATCCGCAAGAATGACGTCGGGATTATTCACAATGGCCCTGGCTATAGCAACCCTCTGTTGCTGCCCTCCCGAAAGCTGGGTGGGGTAGAAATGCATCCGTTCCTCCAGTCCCACCATCTGCAAAGCCTCTTCCGCCTTTTCCCTCCTCAGAGAATGCCTTATACCGGCATAACCCAACGGTAGTTCCACATTCCGTATGGCATCCAGTTCGTCAATGAGATGATAGGCCTGGAATACAAATCCCACCTTCTTATTTCGAAACAACGCAAGCTGTCTTCGGTTCATTTTCCCAAGCTCTCTCCCCAGAAACCTGCAGCTGCCTTCCGTCGGAGAATCAATGCCTCCAAGAATGTTCAGCAGCGTGGACTTTCCGCAGCCGGAACGTCCCAATATCATCACAAACTCTCCCCTTCGGATTTTCAGGGAAATATTCCGAAGGGCTGTAGTCTCTACATTCCTGGATCTATATACTTTCTTCAGATTATGCGCTTCAATCATGTTTTCCATATTCTCCCTTCAAAACCCCTTCTTCCCTTTCGCACCGGCACAGAGAAAAACCGCCATGCAGGTACCCCCTGCAATTACCAGGCATACCGCCAAAATCCCCACTGCCGCCTGGAGAGACATTTTCACGGTATACTGGGAAGTGCTCAATCCAGGCGCTGCAAGACAGGCCAGAATCAGTGAAATTCCACCTGCCAGAAGGCATAACAGCAGCACTTCCAGAAACAATTCTGTCTGAAGTTTCCACTTCGCGGCCCCTATCCACAGACTAATCCGGATATCCTTCTCTCTCCTGTCCAGAAAAATCATTAAAATTCCGATCATTCCCGCCGCAGTCAACAGAACAGAAAACTTCGCAACCCAGGAAAGCAGCTCCATTGTACTGCTTAAATCCCGGCTGTTATTCCGATATTCCTCAATCCTGTCCGCCGCCTCGTAAGTGTAAGCTTCGTGTTGCCCGGTGAGATAAGCTGTCACCTCATTTACCGCTTTTGCCGTGACCGACTCATCTGTCCCTTCAACAGGAATCATCTCAATCCCTGCATTATAAAAAATACGGTTTTCCTCCAAAAGCTCCTGCAGGGAAACCGGAATCACAATACAGTCGACTACATCCAGGTCATCACTTGACAATGGAGAAAAGGAGATGAGTTTCTCCTCTTTTCCCGCAAAAGTCCGGAAGTCATATGCTGTCCCCCCCAGACTGATTTCTCCGGCTGTGATTATGATATCGCCGTCTCCTTTGTCTATCTCCCCATTACCCAGAAGCATTTTTGCGTCCTCTCCGATTAAAGGACAGGCAGTATCCGTACCTGCTGTCCCCAGGAGATTCCGCATGGCCGTCTCCGACATCCCCAGTACAGGGATACGAGTCATTCCGTTTACAAATACGGATCCATAAGCAATATAGGATATGTGAAAGGTATTTCCATATTCTGCGCTTATGTATTCAAAATCCCTTTTTTCAACAGGGAGTCCCACATCCTCCCCGCCTTTCCCGTCCACATATGCATTGATTGTGACCCCGGATTCACTGAACTGTTCCCGGTATTTTTCCATCCTCTGTCTGACCGCAAGAGCCGTGTTCATCTGACATGCAATAATCACCAGCCCTGCCGTCAGCTCCGCCAACAGGACAATATACACTTTCCTGTTCCGCCAAAGCCGCCCAATTGCTCTGCCCAGTAAATATTCCATCACCCTTCTCCCTTCAGGACAGCTGCCACATCCAGCTTCGTCATTTTTCTGCATACGCTTCCGCTGATGAACAGGCACATTACTTCCAGCAACAGAAATCCTGCCACATATACGTTAAAAGTAAAAAGAACCGACAGCTGTGGAGGAACTGTCTTCACCACTAACGGCACACACAGGATATCCAGGAAATATGCCCCAAATGCCAACAGGCTGGTCTCAAAGAAACAGGCCAGAAACAGGTCCATACCATTCGCCCCCACAGCAATTTTTATTCCTGTCTCCCGTTTTGTCCTGTATACCTTTCCACAGAGAACCAGAATACAGTTGACCACCGAAAACACAACGGCAGGAACCGTCACCAGAAAAATCATCAGGGAACTGTCTGCAAGCGACTGTCTCTTCCTTTCGTAATACCGTTCGATTTCTTCCACATTATGCACCTGATACAGCCGCTCCTGAAGCTTTTCCTGAAGAGCCCCTGCCCCACCGGGTTCTGTCTGCACAAACAGGATGTACTGGTTCTTATTCCTGATACCGCTTTCCCTGAATCCGGCCAACGGAACCAGTACTTTGCCGGCCAGCTCCATGGAGCGGAAAATTCCTGTAATGGTATACGTCTCTCCGTTTACTTCCATGATATCCCCTGTCTGAACAGAAAGGCCGAATGTTGCCGCAAAAGTTTCCTCTACCATACATCCGCCGGGCAATGCTCCCGGTCCGGCCAGGCTTACTCCTTCCAACAGGCCAAATTCCACAAAATCAGGAAATCCTTCCGATATGACACACAGTGCATCCTTTATCCGCCTGCCTCCGATTATGACCTCATCGGTTCTTTTTTCACATCCGCCTATCCTGGCCAAATGCAGGTTCTCCTTTAATTCCGCGTAATCTTCCTCCGTCAAATGCTCTGACCTTATATTACAGTACCATGCATCCCGGCTGATTCCAGGGTATAAGTTTTTCATATTCAAATAAAATACATTCATATCTGCAAGGGCAATAAGAGGCAGAAGCATTCCCAACGCAAGAGAAAGAACTGCCAGAAGATTGATTCGAACATTTTTCTTTAATTCCCGGACGCTCAGCCCGAATAAAAAACATAGTTTGCTCATTTTAAAACCTTTTCTATCTTGTACAGCTTTTCGGCTAATGGAATACCGATATAAATTGTTCCTGCCTGATCTATATCAATACAGCCGATCGCCTGAATTTCCTCCTGATAACCGTAAGTACATTTGTAACTGCCATCAAATCCATATAAATCTACCGTATGATAGCCATTTGATATACACAATATTCCTTCCTCTACAACCTGAAATGCTAAAACTATAGTTCCATAGGGAAGTTCGGCTATCATTTCCATCCCTTCAGTAGTCAAAGAATAGAGATAATTAGGACCGCTTCTCCATCCTGTTACTCTTTTTCCGTTTTCTGTAATTGCGAAACCTATATTGACAGCATATACTTTTCCCTCCCTCTCCGCTACTGTTCCAAAAAAATTCTGTCCTATTTCCGAAAATATTTTATCCATACTATTATAGCATAAAATTTTTGTATATCCAATATCTGCACAACTGACAAAAATATTGCCATCTCCGTCCACAGCAATGCTGTTAGTTTTTTCGATTTTCCCTGTTATATCCTCCGGAAAATGTATCTCAGTCTGATAATCAAAATCTGGATAAAGTACCTGAATCCTCTTATTTCCAGCGTCTAAAATATAAATCTTCCCTTCTTGCTCTGTAATTCCTTGTGGATTCAAAAACTCAAGAGGACCATTTCCTGTCTTTCCCACTGTCCGAAGCAATTGACCTTCATAGTCTAAAATAAGCAATTGGTTATTCTCTCTATCAACTATTATAATGTCTTCTTTACGACATAAAATTCCTTGTGTAACCATTTCGCTGCATACTTGCAGTTGTGAAAATCTGTATTGTTCTATGATATTATGTTCCTGTACCACAAATTCATTATCAAACAGTTGATCCATTTCTTCTGTTGTAAACATTCCTAAAATACCTTTCCTGATTTCTTCCTCATCAGTAGATACTTTTTTAATATTTTTCATATTTAGAAACAAAATAAATATGATAATAATACATATGTATGTGCATACTCTCTTTTTTTCCATGTTATAAATTTTTCCTTATTTAAAAATTTCCAATATATATTTTAAATGATGGCTTCTGGTACATATAAAACCCTATGCAACCAGAAGCCAGGTCACTTTTCAATTAATGCTGCTAACTTTTAAAACAATATATTCCTTCTTTACACCTCTTTACAGCAAAACATCAACTCATTTTTTGCATTATGCACCAATCCTACTGGCAACAACCAAGATCAACCTCTCGTCTTTCCATTTGTGTAGAAGGAGTATTATCACTCCACATACAATTTCTGGCAACCCAATAATCGGCTTTATTGGTCTCTTTTAATCCCAAAAAACCACATCCATCATCTGGATCACAATAAGATGATCCCATACTTACAGTAACCCAATCACCACACCCCACTAAAGTTGGATCCCAAAACACTATTTGCCGGAACACTTACCACACTGAATATTACTGCACAGAATCCAATTAAAATTTTCTTTTTCATTTTGTTTTTCTCCTTAGCTAGTTACATACAATTTAACAACACGTTTTCCAAATCATTAGAATCAGTCTTACCTACAATTTTAAATTCTCCAGAATCGTAAAGTATCAAAAAACTGGGATACCATTCGATGCCATAGATTTCCGCCAGAACATCTCCGTTATCTATCCATTGCTGATTTTCTATAGGCACATTATCTTTATCCCTATAAAAAGTCATTATATGAAACATCTCCTGTAAATTTGATTCTTTGATAATATGTGATGCAGCTTCACAATCCGGACATCCAATCATTGAAAAATATACCATTATAGGTTTTTTGTCAGTATCTTGCTTGTTGCTCAAGGTCCTTATATATTTCTCATTAATTAATTCCATATTAGAAATATCTAATAGAGCAATTTTTTTAACCATATCCCTTATACTATTACATGTAAAGATTATTTCTTTCCTCTCATCTAAGATATAAAATGTTGGAGTTGGTGTACTGATATATGCATCTTCTAAAATATAATTATGATCTTCTGAAATTGCTTTCTTTTGTGTTTGCTTTATTCCTATTTCCCCATCCCAGATTATCATATTTTCCACATTCATTTCTTCATACACATCAATTATTCTTTTGATAATAGTCAAATCATCAATACATGTCCCACAATTTTTATCAAGATAAAATACAAAGCTATAATCTTTGTTATAACCCTGTAAATCTACTGCCTTGCCATTGCTATCTAATAAAGGGACATCAAGAAAAGTATCACCATACTCCAATACAATTTCATTTCCCTCTTTAGCAGTTACTTTATGTAAAAGTAAAGTTATTATAATTAATGTTATTATGCAGCCTGCAAAAAAGGCCAGAATGGTATACAACAACCTTTTTCTCCTTGACATCAATCTCCTTTCCCTTATATTATCATCCGTATAAATTTATAGCAACTTACGCAAAACCTTTCACTCCCTCAAGGGAACCACCCCCCTCTCAAAATCCACAGCATCTTATATACCCATTTGACAGCATATGATACTATGTTTCTCTTCTTATAGTATAATTATTATAAAATGTGGAGCGGCAACTCTATATTACTACATTACCGCTCTACACCTCATACTCAAGACCGCCATAATTTACGGCGGACAGCCTTTCGTTATGTCGCATGACTGCAAATCGATATTACCTACATTACTACTCTCTTCAATAAACCCGATAAGTACCATCTACCACTTCCACGGTCGTCTTAGTCCCATTTTCCACAAATACTTTATAACTCCCTGCAGAAGAAACCGAAAACTCATGTGTTACATTGCTTCCTTTTCCCCAAATATATGTCTTTTTTCCATCCGGCTTGATGATTCCAACCTTTACACTTATATTATCCGGCGAAATTCCCAGATTCACGGAGATGGTATCTCCTGTTTTGCAGGAAAAATCCTCTGTTTCCATTTGTTCTCCGCCCTTGACAATCCATTCAAATCCAACACGCGAACGGGACAGCTGATTTACTTCCCCGGTTCTGACTACAATCCCTTCTTTGTTCCCTTCCTCCGTATACTCCTCATATTCATTCACCCAGGGTACATATTCTTCCTCCACCCCCACATCTGTCAGATGATACAGATATTCATACCCATCCGCACTCCTTACCGTTGCTGCATACACAGACAAGGATCCTGTAATAAAAGCGGCCCCTGCCAGCATCACTGCCGCCAACTTTGTCATAACTCCCGCTTTCCTGTTTCTGCTCATTTTCTTCATTTTCTCCATCCTTTCCACCAGTTCATTTTTGCTCTCAGTCAACTGTGCCGCCAGTACCCCTTCGGAAGAATACAATGCCATATCCGCTATGACATGGAAGTACTGTTTTGCCCCTCCAATTGCTTTACATGCCCTTGCGTCACAGGCATATTCGCTCCATTTGCGCACTTCCCGGCACAGGAGCCAAGCAAACGGATTAAAAAAGTGTACAGCCCGCAGCAACAGGACACTCCAATTCAGAAACATATCCCCCTGCAGATAATGAGTAATCTCATGTGTAAAAATGACCTGTAATTCATCCTTCCCGTAACACTCTGCAGGCAAAATGACTTTCGGATGCAGTATACCGCACATACAGGGTGCCGCAAAGTCATAAGAACAGAACAACTGCAGCCGTACTCCCCTTCCCCCAAGACTCCTGAATACCTCCTCAAACAGGGCACATGTTTCTGACTCACATGGCATCAGTCTCTGCAGCTTCCCATGCAGCTTCCATGCCCCCCAAAGCAGAAGCAGTACGAAAAGAACCATCCCCACTCCCCAGACTGCCAGGAATATCCTGCTTGCCAGGAATAAGCCGTATGTCTTACCGAACAGATAACCATGCCCCAACTGTCTGGCAATGGCCTTACTCTTTAAAAACACATAAGATACCGGCAGACAAAAGCTTGCCACCGTTATCTTCAGCAGTCCATACTTTGTCCCGACATAGCCTGCTTTCTCCAGGCATCTGCCTGCCGCATACCAGGCAAGGAAGAAAATGCTTCCGGTGAAGGATGCAAGCAATATCCCGCAGCTCAGATCAATCGTCCAGTTCATCTAAAGCCCTCCTGACCTGTTTTCTGTCTTTCTCCGTCAGTTCCCCGACACGGAATAAACCGGCAATCAGTTCAGTGGCGTTCCCATGATACCAGAAGTCCAGTTCTTCCTTCAGAATCCTTGCCTTGTAATCCGCCTCTTCTTTCACTGCACGGACATATGACAGCTTTCCCTTTCTGTAAATCCGTATAAAACCTTTCTCAGACAGCTTCAGCAAAAAAGTCTGCACCGTAGTCCTGGCATAATCTTTATCGTATTTTACCTTCAGGACTGTCATCAGATCAGGCACTGCGATATCCTCTCCTGCCTCCCAGATAGCTTTCATCACCAGAGACTCCGCACTGCTTAAATTTCTCTCTTCATTGGATAATATTTCCTTCATTTTCTTCTCCTGTTTTCTGCACCTTCTTATACTCGTGTGCACAAATTACCGAAATCACTTCTTGTCCATGCGATCATATTATTATACTACTACTTTTATCGTATTCTGTCAACCCATAATCCCTGCTCCTACTCTTTTGTACAGGAATGAACCCGCAAAACCATACAGGAACAGGATTGAATTATATTTGCTTTCTGTCAATACCTCGAACCCCGTCACTTCTATAAACATCCGCAGCTTTGGGTCGGATGCTTTTCACGAAATCCTGTTTGTATCTTGCATGAACTTATTTGTTGATTTTTATTTTTACCCATGGTATGCTTGAAAAACAAAGGATATGATGCTATGACGCAAGGCAAACGTGTCAGAGAAATCCGAAAGTCTCTCTGTCTTACATTAGAGAAATTCGGTGAAAAACAAGAAAGAGACAAGAGCCTTGATAACGAAACTGTCGGTTATTATAGATAAATTCAAGCAATACATTATAGGTAGCATATAAATAACAAGATTCAGTATAATAAATTTTAAAAGGAGAAACGTCTATGTCAGCTTTGGAAAAAGCAATAGGATTATTGCAGGAAATGCCGGAAAACAAACTAGGGATAGCGCATGAATGCGCAAACCCCTCATTAGTGAAAAAAGACACAGATGCTTTTGAAAATGCGGTCATTGAAAAATCTTCCCACAAAAGCACCCTTGAAGAAAGACAACGTGGCTTTCAAGGTCTTATGTCTTTTGCGGGAACATTGCCGGAGGATTTCGATTACAAAAAAGAATTAGAGGAGGCAAGAGAAGAAAAATATGCTCGTACTGCCCCATACGGGAAACTCCAAATGCCATTGGCATTTGAAGTTTTTTCATGCGCTCATTCTTCCACCGCATCTTCCCAGGAAGCCTCCTTCTGGCTGTCTTCCTGAACGCTGACCGTGTCCAGGGCTCCTGCCACAAGCTTGATCATCTCCCAGATGGAGCGGAAGCAGACTGTCTTGTTTTTGTCCATCCATGTGATACGTCCCTGCCAGCTGCTGTTCTGGCGGTGTTGGACACGGATGATGAATGTCCCCAGGTCACCGTGTCTGCTCAAAAGTTCCTCGTCCTTCATTACCCTCTTCCTTTCCTGTCTCTGCTGCCCCGTTCTCTTCCCTGTTTCCCCGAAACAGCGGCTGTTTGTGGTAGGATGCGGAAAATTCAGGGCATCATAAAAACCCTCCAGTTCAAAAATCGCCTCATCCATGTCCGAAAATGCAGTGGCCTCACTGCTGTAGGCATGGTAGAACTTTCCGGCAAACCGATGTCCCTCCGACCGGTCCACACACAGTACAACCCCATTGGGAGTTCCCATGTACCATTGTGATTTTTCCATTTCCGCTCCCATCTAAGAAGTTTCATATTTTTCCAGAAATTTCTCAAAAGTCTTCTCCGCCTCCGCCCTGGCCGCAGCTGCTTTCTCAAGATCGTCAAAGCTTCCCAGGTAACTGGTTCTGCCCTGAAAGGTAATCTGCGCTATCCAGCGCCCCGTTCTGCGGTTCAGGTATACGCCCCGTATACCGCTCCTGTTGCGGACTGAAATCTTCCGGCTGCGAATACTTTCTATGCAGGTACCTTCCACAAAATGTCTGGTTCCTGCCGGATTTGCCCTGCAGCCGCAGCTTCTGGTATGACCGGTCTGCAGATTGGACTGGTTTACCACAGTCTCCCTTCCGCATCCGCAGCGGCACCGCCAGTAATGCTTCCCGCCCCTCCTGCCGTCGTAGGAGACCACAGTAAGATCACCGAAGTTCTTCCCTACCCAGTTCTTTATCCTTCTTCTGGAGGAGGAAGGTTCTGTCTCTTTTTCCGTATTGATCCTTTTTTCTTCCATCTGGTGTCCTCCTGTTCTGTCAGGCGCATCTCTTTCGGAATAGGCAGGGTGATATCCGTCAGCCCTGGCGCAGGCGCCTGGCCAGTATGTTCAGCATGGCCCCGCAGCCGGCAAAACAGATGGCATATACCTTGCCCACAGTGCTGGTGCAGACCTCCAGGAGCCCGCCCACTACCGGACAATGCCATGATACCCGTCCGATCAGTTCACCATACTTCACCGGATTCATGTCATTCTCCTCGTTGGCGTCGCCCTTTGTGATGAACTCTCCCTCCCCCACCCGGTTTTTCACAACCCTGTGGGAAATGACGGAGTCCCTGCTGCGGAAGGCTATCACATCCCCTTCCTGCACAGTCTCAGGTTCTGCAGATTCCACAAAAATCATACTTCCCACAGGTATTTCCGGCTCCATACTTCCGCTGACTACATTGTATATTTCAGCTCCCTTGATATGCGCTGCCGTAATCGGAAGATAAACGGCAATCACACTCAGAAGGATCAGGATACCTGCCAGATTGCAAAGGGCGGGAATAAACACCCCGCCCCCCTTTTTCTCATCATATCCTTCCGGAGCCTGATAGTTTTCCGGCTTATTCCCCATCGTTTTTCTTCCTCTTCCTGTGAACCGCAGCCAACAGCCAGATCACTGCTCCTGCCATCAGCGTCACTGCCACCGCAATGCCCGCCTTTACCGGTGTGGGAAGAAGCGCCAGAGGCGTGGCAAGGTCATCTATGATCTGCGTCAGGGCATTTCCGCTGCCGCTGTCTCCGTTACCGTCTCCGTCGGTTCCGTCCCCATAGTTTCCCATGGGCGTCTCATCCTCATCCAGATCCCTGTATTCATCCGGTTCCGTAGCCGGTATCTCGTTCTCCGCAATTTCTACGGGTGCACCGGGATCAGTTTCATCTCCCTCCGTTCCCGGCTCCGGCTGTTCCACAGGGGGCTGGGGTGAGGCCGGTATGACTATGGGCGGCTGAGGTTCCGCGGGCTGTCCGGGTACCACTACCGTCTCCGTGTTCACCACAGTGGGTATGGGCGAATAGACGAAAGTAAATACATTCTGGGAGGCGTCCGCCACCAGGGTTTTTCCCAGGTTATAGGCCTGGGGCTGCCAGCCTTCCACATACTGGTAGGCCACCACCGGCTTATCACCTACGTTTCCATAATAAACTGCAGAAGGAAACAGCTCATTTCCGTCCTGGTCCACATAATTTACCGTATAGGCCACGGTCTCACCCTGTATGCCATAAGCCACTACAAAGTCCTGATCCCCGCTCACTGTAACGGAGGGTGTGGCCAGGCTTCCCGTACTGTTGTCTTCGCCGCTTATCCGAAAGCCCTTGCAGTAGTATTTGCTGTTGTTGTTCAGTGTCACACCTCTCTGAATGTCAAAAACCACCTGGGTGCCGTAGTGAAGACCGCTGACAACACATACCTCTCCGTTCTCGATGCTGACCTGTGCCCCTGCATCCGCCAACCGCTGTACCACGGAGGCGTCAATGGCTCCCTGTGCCCCTGCATAGAGCCGCAGGGTGTAGGTATAGCCCTCCCCGGATGCCTGCACGGTGCGGGACATGCCTCCTGCAAGGCACAATGCCATAACAATGGTCAGGATTTTTCCTGCGCCTTTCTGCTTCCTGCGCTCCTTCACCCCAAAGATGGCCAGGAACAGAAGAAGGATTCCGCTGACTGCCGCTGCCATGATAAAGGGAAGCAGATTATTCTCGTCACCTGTGCGCACAATTCCCGTTCCCCTGGAAGAGCTTCCGTCCGGCGCTGTCCCCGGAGACTCCGGGCTGCCGTCCTCTTCCACCACGATGGGATTTCCTTCCTCATCCACCACTTCGGTGATGGTCTGGTTGTTCACCACGGTGGTATCAACCGCAAAATTCATCTGCAGCCTGGCCAGGGTATTCTGGTAGGAATTGCCCTCTGTCTCACCGTCCAGAGCCACCCGCAGGGTGATGATCCCCTGCTCGCCCGGCGCCAGGGTATCCAGATAAAGAAAGTCCTCCAGGCCGCTGGTGGCAGCCTTCAGCCCCACTCTGCTTCCGTTGTTCTCACCGCCAACGGTGTCGCTTGTAAACAAAACCTCCCTGGCCCCTGTGGGATCCGTATAGACAAGTTCGTACTCATAGGCTCCTCCGGACGCATTGCTTCCTGCCGTCTCCTCCAGGGACTGCATCACCTCATTGGTCATATACCAGTTGGACGCCGAAGGATTGTCGTTTTTCAAGTTCAGAGTAATTGTAATGTCGTCTCCAGGCTGCAGATTGTGGACTTCGCTGTCCACATCTCCGCTTTCGTAGTCCGTGGAGAGCTTATTTTCACTTGTAAAGGATACGTTCCTCTCCGAGGTAAGGGACTCCGCATGGGCCGTGGCCGGGGCGGAGAAGAGCATTCCCGCGAGAAGGATGTATGCAATGATCTTTTTTCTCATGATGCCTCCTAAATTTCGTTCCGCAAAGGGGCATGGCTCAGCACATGGCAGAGCGCCTTCTGCCTGCGGATTTTCCTTTCGGCGGCCGCCCGACCTAATTCAGGCTCAGCACACCGTCGCTGACGGTTACCCTTCGTCCCCAGGAACTCCAGATTGCATCCTGGGCATTATGTTCCTGTACGCCGTCCACCTTTGCCTCTATGCAGAATCTGGCGCCGTCATACTCGTAAACCGTGGTGATGGTGGTATAGATGCCGGATGTCTCCCTTGTCTCGCTGACCCTGGAAGCCACCTTGTCGCTGATGGTGAGACTATCCGCAAAAAGGGGCGTTTCAGTCTGGGAATTCAGCAGTCTGTTGTAATAGAGCACCATGCGCTCCTCCGTGGAAGCATCCTGGTCCAGAATCCAACTGTCCTGGTTTACCAGATTCAGCTCTATCAGTTCCGGCGACAGGGTTGGCAGCTTCTGACCGTTCTCATCCAACCAGTATTTGTGGATATTGACGCGGACGTACTCGTTGATCACGCCGCTGTTGTATACACTGAGTTCCTCTCTGTAGGCAGTTCCAAGCTTCAGGCTCTCACCCTCCCCCAGAAGTCCCTGCAGGAGTCCGTCCGTTCCTGATGCCTCATGCCCGTTTTCCACCAGAGTGACGCCAATCTCATGCAGCTGAATATTTGCTGCATAATCCTCGGAAAAGTAAGTCAGGGCAGCCCGGGCTCCGCCGATGGAACTGAAGAGAAGAAGCCCTGCCGCAAGTACGAAAGCCGCTGCTGTTGTAACCGGGGAAGCCAGTATTTTCTTTATCTTTTTCATAATCACTCACTTCCTCCTTCCATGCCGCCTGTGATCAGTTCCCGGGTCCAGTCTGCCGCCTGCGGAGGCAGTGCGCTGCCGTCCGGACCATACTGTACCGGTGTGGACTCATAGATTACAACTACATTGCAGTTCTCCCCTTCTTCCGCATCCACCGGAAATTCTATTCTCACCAGAAGTTCGCTGGTTTCTGCCAGTATTTCCGCACCATCTTCCCCCACAGAAGCTCCCTGCAGTACATCGCTGTAGTAGTAATACCCGTCACCGCCTGCCTGCCATCTGCCGTCCTCACTGCCGTAGGTCAGTGTATAACGGCTGCCGCTGAAAGCTCTGGCCCTGACATATACCGGCTGCGCGCCCTCATTGGAAACCACCAGGCGCTTGGTATGATCCGAATACTCCTCCTGAATCCGCGTGTCGCTGCCCAGGGTAACCGCATAGCCTCCTGTTGCGCTGGTGTATGTGGTAAAGTAAGCCCATGCCCTTCCTGCCGTGCCGGCCAGTACCAACCCTATGGCAAAGACCGCAGCAGCAATTCCTGCCATTTCTTTCTTTTTCATCTCATCCCCCCTCACTCAGCCGCTCCCGAAGCCGGAATCTGCGTCCAGTTCCAGGCCATTCCTGCTCCGTCGTCTGCGTATTCAAAATGGTTTGTGATGGCCGAACCGTTTCTGCCTGTACCGTCGTATTCATTTTGGAAAGAAGCGATGTTGGAAAATCCTGCCTCATCCGGCCCGATATTATTCATTGTCACTGTCTGCACTGTGGAAGTCCCTGCAGTGCTGCGGTAAGTGTTGCCTGAGTACACTTCCGTGACCACAACTTCCGCGCCTACCGGAATCTCTTCCACCAGCTCGCTCTGGCTTCCAGGCCCGTTAAAGGTCATTGACAGGACATTGCTGTACACCAATGCCCCCTGCAGAGTGGCCTCCACAGAAAAGACAAAGGTTGCAGGACTGCCTGCGTAGAAGCTCAGCAGTTCCTTGTCAATACGAAGCGCGGCAAACCGTCCGCCAAGTTCCGGCTTCAGAACAGCCGATGCATCGTAAATCCAGTCCCCGGGATTGGAAGTAAGTATATTTCCCTCGGAATCCGCCTCCTTGCCGGGCAGCGAAATCAGCTGGGGACTGTAGGTGAACACATAGGAATCGGACCAGGCAATGGTAGCCACTCCCCCGTCGTCCTCCCCTTCTTCAGAATTCCCTTCCTTCCGGACGATATATTCTTCCGGTGTCAGGCCCCTGCCCCTGGCAATGATGAGGTAGAGTCCCGCGGTCAGGTCCGTTGCCGTAAGCCTGTCATTATCCAGTATTTCCACCGTGACATCCGCCGCTTTTCCGCTCTGGAAGGTGGCATCCGCCGCCTGCTGCGCCAGCTGCTGCCAGCTTTCGTTGGTCATCTCCAGGACTTCCCCTCCGCCGTTTTCCGGTATCAATCCTGCATAGGGGGAATCCCCTGCCGTCTCGTAGGTATAGGTATCCTGGCCTTCCACCGGAACGGCATCCGCTACTTTGTACAAATCCAGAACTACGTCCGGCATTTCCTCCGGCCCGCCCTCCATGGTCTTGGGTTCCACTGTCACTGTCAGGCTGCAGGCCGTCCCCAGTTCAACCGCATGGGCCGTCCTGCCAAGCCCGGGTACCCCGAAACCGGCCGCCAGTACGGATATCGCTGCAAGGCACGCCAGGCCTATCCTTTTTCTTTTCATGAGCGTTTCCTCCTTATTTATAGTTCCGTCTCCTCACTCCCACGCCCTTCCGGACGCTTCCGTCTGGAGACTGCACTTCCTCTGTTTCATTTCTGCCCATCGTCTTTCTTAAAGGCTTCCAACAACTCCTCACCGGTCCTTCCCGGCCTCTTCCTTCCGGAGACTGCCAACATGATCACCAGTGTCACAAACAGCAGCGGCACTCCTATGGCAGGAATCACATAATAGGCAGGTATTCTCCGTGCATCAGGCTCCACTACTATAACTCTGTCGTCAATGTTGTCTATCCGGCGGCCTCTTACAAACATCCGGTGGCTGTTGATTCCATAAGGGGTACAGGTGAGAAGAGTGCAGTAATCCTTCCCTGCCGTAATGTTCAATGCCTCCATCTGTGTGGGCTCCACGATCAGAATCTGATCCACCTCATAGGTCAGAAGCCGGTTCAGCACTGTAATGGTAAAAATATCTCCTTTATCCAGCTGGTCCAGATCTGTAAAAAGTTTTGCAGAGGGAAGCCCTCTGTGCGCAGACAGGACGCTGTGCCTGCTTTCCCCTCCTATGGGAAGGCTGCTGCCCTCCAGATGTCCCACCGCCACATTCAGCACCGAGTCCCCGGTACCGTGGTAAACAGGAAGGTTTACATTGATCTTCGGAATGGAAATGTATCCTATGATTCCGTTTCCCGCCACATCCAGGACACTGTAGTACAGTTCGGACAGTTCCTCAAATTCCGAAAAAGGCGCTCCCAGTTTCCTCAGCTTTTCGTTATACTCCTCCGCCGCTGCAAACAGGGCTTCATAGTCCGTATCGTCCAGTTCTGCCACAACTGCTTCATAATCTGCAATGGCCCTGGTCTGATGGAAGGAATTCCAGTAATCGCTGACCGTTGGGTAAAGCATAACTCCCAGGCCTGCCAGAAGAACTGTGATCAGAATAATATTTGAAAGGGAAGCCTTCTTTTTTCTTCCCTTCCGGGTTTGTTTCTCTTTTTTCATCGGTTTCCCTGCCGTTTGCTTCTCCGTTTCTGTTCTGTTGCTTTTCTAAGGCTGTCTAAGGCTGTGACTGCGAAAGACCCGCCTCCGCTGTCTGCTGACTTGGCCGGAGCTTCAGGGATGCTGCCCTGAGGGTACCTGCTCCGTTGCTCACCGCACACCACGGGAAGGTGTCAGCATAAGTGCGGCATACCGGGGACGGAACTTCCGTCCCCAGGAAATAAACGATTACTGCTCTTTCTTCATGCGCTTCTTTGTGATCAGAAGGATGCCTGCTCCTGCTACCAGAAGTCCGCCTACCACATAGAAGATTGTGGTACCGATGCCACCGGTGGAAGGAAGCTGTCCGCCCTGATAGTTTGCAACATCAGCAATGTAAACCAACGGATCCTGCTCAACATTTGTATTTGCACCAGGTACTTCCAATTTGACCTCTACCGCATCAGGCAATAAATTATATCCGTCGGGTGCTTCTGTCTCAATTAAATAGTAAGTACCTGCCTTCAGGCCAGAAATTGTAGTTGTTCCGTTCTCTGTAACATATTTAGTTGCCTCTTCAATACTGTCAACCCACTCATACTTATCAGCCACCTTAGGTTCCGCATCTAAATCACCTGGAACATATTTCAGGAACTTAGCATCAGCCTCATCCAGATTCTTATCGGAAATAACAAACGTAGCTTCCAATTTTGTATTCTCATTGTCTCCATCGTACTTATTAATGGTAATGGATCCCATATATACGGTTTCTTCAACCTCAGTAGGCTCCTCTTCATTATAAGCAATGGTTGCGATATTCTTGATTCCATTTTGACCTACCTTAGTCGCATCCATCACGGTTGCATCATAAGTAATAACAATTTCTGCAGGAGCAGTGTAAAGGAAATCTCCATCGTTATTGACCCACTTAATTGTCATTCCTGTCTCATCCGTCAATGTGCCCACCAGATCGACTTTTGGCGCTTCTCCACCAATGGTTACCTGAACAGTATCCGGATTTATTACAATGCCCGTGTCGGGGGTATCTTTCACCACATATTGTGTAATCTTATTTCCGTTTGCGTAATTCAGTGCTCTGTACGTCAGGGTATAATGAATAGTATCCCCTACAAAATAAGTGTTTCCGTCATCCGCCACCTTACCTTCCCAACCGGGAGCATCATTCTTCTCGTGGATGGTAACATCGCCGGTAACTGTATCTACCATTGCTGCCGCACCCTTGCTGACAGTGGATTTAACATAATAATATCCGTCCTCAGCTACCTGGAATACCACATCTTCTCCATCCGCTCCTGATATTTCTGTCTTCACTGGCGTATCTATGAGGCTACCTACATGGTTATTTAAATAGGTTACAACATCAGCATCATTTACGCCTTCAGCCTTTTTAACGTATGTTTTCCCACCATTGAAGCTTGCGGAAAATACTTCGTTAAACGCCACCATCTCTTCCGACCCATCTGTCCAATTAAAATACGGAGAATTCTCCGGAATCGTATAGTTATAACCACCGGTTTCACCTGTTGATACATCAAAAACCTTATACAGAGTATATGTTTCACCCCCTATGGTATCAGCAACTGTAATCGATCCTCCTGCTGCCGATACGGTAATACCCATAGCCAGAACCATG
Organism: uncultured Lachnospiraceae bacterium; assembly: GCA_947367855.1. GTDB lineage: Bacteria > Bacillota > Clostridia > Lachnospirales > Lachnospiraceae > Acetatifactor. The sequence continues at coordinate 42,871 of CANBFE010000007.1, forward strand.
ATAGCCGCCAGTGCAAAGGCAACTAACTTTTTCATTTTACCTTTCATAGTAAACCTTCCTTATCTTTCCCTCAAAAGATTTTGTTATCAGTTCCATTTTATTTATCCGGTCTTGCAGTCGGCGCAGCTTAGCGTCGATCGGAGGCTTCTCTTCCTGCTGTTGAACTTACTGCATACCTCCTTTCCTCTTTTTGCGCCTCATGCTCAGACCATACATAAGACTGGCTGCGATTACCGCAAAGCCGCCCAATGTATACATTATGGTACCGGGGCCACCGGTTTCAGGCAATGGCGTGCCCTTTGTATTGGTTATCTCTATCACGTAAGCGCCATCGTCCTGCAGCGTACATACAGCATCTGCGGAAGAAGTGCTTACACCCTCTGTTGTAACTGTAATAATCACTGAATTGGCCAGTTTCGCATATCCCGCAGGAGGATCTGTTTCCACCACATGCCAGACTCCAAGATCCAATTGGGTCACAGGATCTCCTGTATTCTGATCACAGATAACGCCGTCTCTGTCATCCACATTTTTTGATTCCCACAGGAAAGCCGGAGTTAAGCTGTCATAGTCAACCGCTCCCTCGCTCTCTACTTTATACACTGCGAATTTCGCGTTGTTCAAATATCTGCCTTCCGTTGCCGCTTCCCGCTTCAGGATCTCTACCGTTTTCCGTGCCGGTTTGTTGGCAATCCTGATTTCAGCCGCTGTCCCATCTGCAGGAATCTGCACTGTAACGCCTGTCATTCCATTTCCGGACAAAGTAACCTGCCCGCTTTCCACAACCAATACATACGGCTCTTTGGGACACACATATCCTTCCGGTGCTGCCGTTTCCTGCAGCCAGTAGATCCCTGTCTCCAACGGCCCTTCAAAGATAAGTCCGTCGTTCCCTGAAACCAAACGCCAGACAGCTTTGCTCTTGTCTTCATCCTCAAAACTGTCCTGCGTCTTCCTGAAGAGCTCAAATTGCGCTCCCTCCAGGAAACTGTCGTCTGTTTCTGCCGTTTTTACCAGTTTTACGCTTCTCTGCAGACGATTGGTAATGGTATATTTATCAACGTTTTTTCCCTGTGAGTCTGTGTCCTTACTTACAACTGCGTCTCCGGCAATCGCCACCTCACCCGACGGAACGACTTTCACATAATTTTCAGGTACATTATTTTCCAGGCATTCAATCTCAAATGCGCCTCCGGGAAGGGTGATTTCCTTTTTCCAGCCAGTCTCCTGTGTCAGTGTGGCTTCCACTGTAACCGCATCGCCAGATTCATCCGCACTTCCATTCCGTATTTTATAGGAAATGGTAAACGCGACCTCTTCCGGCCTGCTCTTGCCGGAATCTTCATTGTCTTCCCAGATTTTTTCCACAATTATCCGGACTTTTTCTTTATTGTAGACAATCTTCTTTTCACCGGAAGGAATCATATTCTGAGGCAACTTGTTCTGCGCATCTGATTCCAAGATTTCCTTATTTGTGGTATAGCATAATACTGTTGAGACGGATTCGTCTGACACTTCATAACCATCCGGCGCGCTTACTTCCCTTATCTTATAAGTGCCCCACGGCATATCTGTGAACAGAACTTTTCCCTGGCTGTCTGATGTGGCAGTTTTATCTGTACCTTCTATGGCAAATACTGCCCCTTCCAGATTTGATTCGGTTCCGTCGCTGTTCTGTGCCTTTTTGATCAATTCGTAATCATACAGCAGGCCCCTGACATAAGGATCCGGAAACGGCACGCGTTCACCGTCATCATACATGAGAACTGCACCACCGTTAACTGCGTTTTTATGACTGTCAGCCCCACATGTTCCGCCTGCGGACAGGCATTCTGCACAGCTGCTGAATCCCGGATTTTCCACCTTCAGCCGAACTCTGTAGACCAGTTCCGCAACATTCAGTCTCCATATACTGCCGTTGCCATCTACAGTCTGATCGTCTTCCTCTGCGTTTGCCTTGGCAACCGGAACCCATGTAATCTCTGATGGGGTCCAGGTTGTTCCCTCAACACGATAATCGCCTCCCTCAATACCCAGACACTCTATATTGGGGCCCATGGGATCGTTGACGGTTCCCAATGTTACAACTTTTGCTATTGTCTGCTCTAACAGGTTTTCCTGGTCTTCCGTCAGGGTTATGGTATGCCCCCTATCGCCATTTTTTGTGATACCTGTTGCCAGTATCAGCCACCTTCCATCTGCCAGTTCAATATACATTGTGATATTATTTGCACTGTCAAACGAATACTCTTTTTCAATGCGGTGTCCCTTTGTGTCTATCAGCGTCAGCTTAAAAGTGCCATGTGTATATTGACCTTTGGGACCGATCTTAACAGCCTGATTTCCGGTGGGATTATTTACAATCGTCCCAACGGTTCCATGGGCCTCATTATTAGAGGAAGATGTGGCACTATATGTGGCCAGATCAAGAAACTTTTCATATACATCCTTTACATCTACTGACAAATACACCAGAAACTCGTTTTCTGTGTCCGTCGGAATCACATTCTTCTGAACACGTACATCTCCGTTCGCTGAAAGGGTCTTATTCCCCGGATTATTTCCCTTGTACCCGCCCTCCACAATCTGCCACTCATTTTTTCCCTCTGTCTGCAGGTATGATGATACATCCTTGTGTACAGAGGTAGTGTCATTCCTGTCACCACCGGTGTTCGGTATATCATCCGATGCCGCTGCGTTTGTCACCATGGCTGTAAATACGTTGGGGGCTGCCGCCAGGCTCCGCGTCGCCGAAAATCCGGTAATCTCCTCCCCTGCCGAAACCGCTTCGCTGCTTATGATCTCCGCGCTCTCTCCCTTATCCAAGAGCAGAGCCTTGCTTCCTGCTTTTTCCGCCTTGACTGAATTGTGGTAACTGAACTCCACTTTCACATTTCCGTTTGTAGCCTTCTGATTTCCCGCTGCGTCCAACACTGCGATGCTGAACACCCTGGCAGAAGCCACTTCCAACTCATCTTCATGCTTTGCCTTGATGGCGCCCTGGCTGTTATTCAGATATTTCCGGTAACTGTTGTTGCCGGACTGCCCGGAATCTGTAATCTCTTCAATCTGCAGACTGTCCTTATTTTCAAACCAGTCCGAGCTTTGTCCGCCTTCATAGCTGACGGTCACCGTAACATTTCCTATACTTTTTGTGAGGCTTTGCTGTTTCTTTTTGGGAGCTCTGGATATCACTACATTGGACGTCACTGAGAAGCTGTCCTGGGTGAAGGTAAAATCGCTTCCCTCCCCGGCATCCGCTATATCCGCATCCAGCACTTCCGTTTCCCCGTCGCGTTTAAAGTGTACTGCCGAAGGAGTCTCGTCTTCGCCAAACACAATGGCATCCTGGTAACTGACCCTGATATCCACAGGCGCTTCTGGCTCTATCTTTTCACCGTTTACCATAAAGGTAATGTCAAAGAACCTGGCAAAGGATACTTCCACTTCTCCTTCGTCTTCCGAATCCGCACTGCTCTCTTCCTTTACAGCCGCCAGCATCTGCTGATAATAATCTTCATACTCCTCGGTTCCCTCCAGGATCTCCCTTACGTTCAGTTCAGCTCCTTCCGGGATTTTTGCGGCTGCCCCATAGGTTACAGTCACGGTATAATCTTCTCCCTGGGCTGTCAGGGTATATTCCTTCCCGTCCTCTCCGGCCACAGGTGTACTTTCGCTGCCTTCCATATCCGCTTCGGATTCATCTTCTTCAGAACTGTCCGCTTCGGATTCGCCTTCTTCGGAACTGTCTGCTTCGGATTCATCTTCTTTGGAACTCTCTGCTTCAGACGTCTCCTCTTCGGATATATCCTCCTGGGATTCAGACGCATCAGCTGCATCTGCCTCCGTGTCCTCTACCGCTTCTTCCTCTGTGGAAGACTGCTCTGTCCCGTCGGTTTCTTCCTCAACAATCAGGAAACAGTCCTCACCGTGTATATGTTCCTTCAGTTCCGGTATTCCGCATACAGTTTTTCCTTCTTCGTCAAAACAGCTGTTCTCGCCCGTTTTCACATGGGTGTGAAGTTCCAGTTTCCCACAGGCTGCCGTCTTCCGGATTTCATAACATTCCGTAGTATGTGTATGGCCGTCCTCTCCTTCTTTCAGGCCACAGCCTTCAGGATTCCAACAGGTTTCCGTATGGGCATGGGCCTGAGAACCTTCCTTCAGTCCGCAGCCCTGGGGATTCCAACAGGCTTCCGTATGGGTATGGCTGCTTTCGCCCTCTTCCTTCCCGCAGGTAATGGTTTCCACGGATTCATAGCATTCATCTGTATGCTGATGACCTTCTTCTACATTAGTGCACACCAGAGCGCCCTGAGACAAAGTCCTGCAGGAATCCTCATGGATATGACCTGCAGATTCCTCCTGCCCGCATACCAGCGTCCTGCATTCGTCCGTGTGGACATGGCCTGCAGATTCCTCCTGTGCGCACACCAATGTCCTGCACTCCTCCGTGTGGACATGGCCCTGGGATTCCTCCTGCCCGCAGATGAGCATCTGTTCCTCCCGGAAGCAGTTCTCCTCATGCGTATGGGCTTCGATTTCCGGGAGCGTACATGCCAGTTCGCCGCCCTTGCCCCAACACTCCTCATTATGTGTGTGGACCACATAGTCCGCATAACCACAGACGAGCTTCTGCTCCCCGGTCATCTGATCCGTTTCGTAGCACTCTGCAGTATGCCCGTGAACCTCTTCCGCACATGCAAGGACCTTTTCCTTCCGGCTCAGCGCCTGCCCGTTCATTTTCAGCGCAGCCACCGTACCTGTGGTAACCACAATGGCAAGGCAGAGGAATACCGCTATCCAACGCCTGTATTTTTTCTGCTCACCCAACAGTTTTGCAGCCTGTTTCTTCAAAGATTCCATTGTGCTGTCTCCTTCCTTCTATTTACATTTTTGAATTTGTCTGTTTCCGTATGCAGCTTCCCACTCGTTATTTTACAATGCCCATTTCTTCCAGGGGCCACACCCTCACCATGATCCGCCCCACCACCATGCTGTCACTGATACAGCCCACGGCAGTATTCCGGCTGTCTATGCTGGTGGCTCTGTGGTCTCCCATGACGAAGCATTTCCCGTCCGGCACCTGGTATGGAAGTTCTATGTTGCATTCACCCAACGCCTTCTCGGAGATATAGGGCTCGTTCAGCAGTTCCCCGTTTACATACACATTGCCCTCCTCATCTATGTCCACCCAGTCTCCTGCGGCGGCTATCACCCGTTTCACCAGGATGCTGTTGTTATAGTAAAAGGCGATCACGTCTCCTGTGGCGAATTTCTTGCTGTTCAGGGCTACTACAATGTCTCCGTCCTGCAACGTCTCAGTCATGGACACTCCATTGATCTGAAGTACCGGCAGAAGCAGAACTGCCACCAGAACCGCGGCTGCCGCCACCACCAGAAGCGAGAATGCCGTGCTCATCAATACGCGTCTGTAGTTCCGTTTGTATTGTTCCTTCTTCAGCTCCGCCTCAAGCAGTTCCAGTGTCGGCGCCTGTACCGGAACCTCCCTCTGTTTCTTTTTCATGCTGTTCCCCTGTATGATTGATTTTCATTGGCGGGTATTCCTCTCCCACTGTCCCGTGGATTTCCTCCAGATACTGGTCCACGGCTTTCTGGGCTGCGGTGAAGATCCCTTCCAGTTTCTGTCCCACTTCCGCTATGGAAACCTGCCCTCCCATCTCGAAAATTCTTCCCGAGCGATACTCCTCTATCACGGTTCTGCATTCCCCGATCTGGACGTCCTTCTGGTCCAGGCGGTCTTTCAGCTTCTCGATCAGGGCATCCTTCTCCTTCAGCCGGCCCTTGAACCTGTCAGCCTGAATGTCCTTTTCATCCAACCGATCCTTTAATCTTCCAATCTGAGCGTCCTTGTCGTCCATGCGCTCTATAAAGCGCTGGTTGGTCTCCCGGAGCTGCTCCAACTCTGCGGCTGTCTTCTCTATCCGTTCCTGAAGCTGCGCCGCTTCCCTGCCCTGTGCCAGCAGAAGCTGCAGAAGATCATGCCGCCGAAGTCTATGAAGTTCTTTTTCTGTCATTCTATCCCTCACCTTCGACTCTTTTTCCAGGGATACCGTACAGCAGTCATCCTGTGATACTTTCTCTTCTCATTCATCCAAAATCCAGATCCGGCAGAAGCAGATTTCCAATATGCTCTGCGTTTCTTTAAATTCAATATAACAGATGCCCAGTCAAAGGATGCGTCAAAAAACAGGGGAAATTTGGACTTTTGAAAAAAAACGCAAAAAAGACGCATGGTCTGCAATGCATTCCATGCGTCTTTTTTGCTTCTGTTTTCCCGCAGATTGTTATGCTATTATTTTTCCCATCCATCCCGCCAGTTCCTCAGGCGTCATGGCCCCCACAAAGGCTCCCATGTCCGCAAGGCGAGCTGCCGCATTTCTGTCGTAATTTGGATTTGCATCCATGTCCAGGGCCGTCAGCACCACCAGTTTGGCGCCGCTCTCAATAATCCCCTTGGATTTGCTGTAGAGATTCTGGTATCCGCCGCCCTCATAGAGGTCCGTCACCAGTACCACCATTGTTCTGAACGGAAAGTCGATCAGTCCTTCACAGTAGGACAGGGCCCCCGCAATATTGGTGCCGCCTCCCAGCTGAATGCTCATCAGAGTCTCCACCGGGTCCTCCACGTACCCGCTCAGATCCACCACACTGGTGTCAAAAATGACAAGTTTCGTGTCCAGCATGGGAAGCTTTGAAAAGATCCCCGCCATAATGGCGCTGTGGATGACGGAATCCAGCATGGAACCGCTCTCGTCCACGCAGATAATCACTCTCCACTGATTGTATTTCTTCATCCGCGAATTAAAGTATACGTTTTTCAGTACAATCTGTTGGTTTTCCCTGTCGTAGTTTTTCAGGTTCATGTGAATGGTTTTCTTCATGTCCAGATTCCGGGCCGACTTCACCGGGCTGCTGGCATTGCGGTTGATCTGGCCGAAAAAGGAGATTCTGACCTCCTGCTCCAGTTTCCTGGCGATCTCCGCCGCCACCTTCCGCACGATCTCCCTGGCCATCTGAAGCACTTCCCCCTTCATCATGTGCTTCAGCTCCAGAATGGTTTTCAGCAGCTCCTTATTGGGCTCCAGCTTCTGCAGCACCTCCGGGTCCGTGAGCAGCTCCGTCATGCCGTATTTTTCCAGGGCATGGCGTTCCAGCACCTCAACCGTCTGCTTCGGGAAGAGCTTCTTGATCTGGCGCAGCCAGTAGGGCACAGTGAGCTGGGTGCCGTCGCTGCCCCCTGTCCTTTCCTTACGAATCTCCTGTTCCTCCCCGTATTCCCTGGAATACAGGTAATCCAGCACATTTTCCATGTCCATGTACTGAAGGCTGCCGGAGGAGAAAGAAATCTGTCCCGAAGCATACTTCCCCAGCACCAGCCTCCACCTGTTCAAAATTTCCTGTTCATCAGCCATATGCCTTTTCCTTTCCGGCCTCCATCTTCCCCTTCACATAGGCGTCCATCTCCTTTCCGTAGGAGTACCAGTCCGGATAGACCTCCTTCCGCTCCAGGATATCCTTTCCGCTCCTGCCGTGAAGCCCTGCCGCAGCCCCGGCAATCCTGTCGGTCTCCCTGGGCGTAAAGTAAGTAAAGGCCAGGCGCAGCTGGGGCAGCAGTTCCATGAATTCCTCCTGGGAAACCTGTCCATAGAACTCATCCAGCATTCTGATAAACTGTTCCCCGATAAAAACCAGATCTCTGGCCGTAAAAAACAGGCCACGGAAAAACTGGGCAGTAGAGAAAAGCTGTTCCCTTGTACCGCTCAGGTATCCACGGCAGACCGCCTCCACCTCTGTCTCCTTTTCCTTTCCGCTTCCGTAAAGGATACCGTGGATGCAGCCGTTTAATCCCGCATGGACTGCGCTGTCCGCAGTCATCTTCGACAGAGCGTCATAAAAGTCCTCCCTCTCCCGGGCAAACGCTTCCCCTTCCCTGCCCGTAACCTGGTACAGCAGCTTCAGGGCATTCATACACTGGTTCAGGTCCTCATCCTTGATTCCGGTCATGGCAGGCAGCAGGAAGATCAGTTTCCGGCAGTCCATATGGATCAGCCTGCCGAAGTCCAGCTGCGATCCGTACAGTCCCCCCAGCTCTTCCATCATCAGCAGGGATTTCAGCGCCTCTGCCAGGGAATAGAAATCCGTATCCCCCATGAGCTGCTCCTCCACCTCCTGAAAAACCGGCTGCATCTGCTCTTCCAGTCCCATCTCGAAAACCCTGGTCAGCAGAAGCGCGCTCTCACGGGCCCCCAGCTCCTTTTTGAGAGCGTCCTTCACCAGGCTGGCAGCCGCCTCCTCAATGGTGGCTCCGTAGACGGATACTTCAATCAACGCCGAATTCACCTGTACGCTCCACTTATATTTCCAGATTTCCCGCATCAGGTTTCTGTCCTTTTTCAGCTGCAGGTTGGGTCCCTTGGTTTTCCTGGCAAAAGCAGTGTTCAGATAACACATCCGGTTAAAAAACATGCTCTGCCTCCTGTGCTTTGGATTGGAAAAAATGGATAAGGTAGTCTCTGCCTCCAGGGTGGACCCTGTCTTAATACCATATTTTTTGCACTGGTCCTGGAAATCATGGATAATGGGCGGCACATCCGCCTGGGCGCACAGCTGCCCCACCCCATTCCCGGTCATTGCCTTTCTCAGAATCCGCATGGGCGCGTCTGTGGCGATATTGTACTCTCCCTTGACAAAAGAAGACAATACTGCGTCAAGAAGCTCATAGGCTCCAGGCTCCCTCTTGCCCCGGATATCCGCCAGCCCCCTGGCCATGGCGCAGGCACAGATCTCGTCATAGGTGGACAGATACCCCTCCTTTCTGCGGGTCTCCTTTCCGGCAGCTACAATCATATCCAGAACCGCATTCTCATAGGGTGCGGCAGATTCCTCCAGATTTTCCCATATTTTCTGGTAAAACCCGGTGAAGGGCATGCCGCTTGCATAGCCGTTGAGGGCATCCGCAGCTTCCATGGAATAGGGCATGAGATAGACTCCGGAAGCATTCCTTTTGGCAGATTTCCGGTTTCCTCCAGGCTTTTCCGGCTGGTTCTCCCCCAGCAGAGCCTTCAGCCCTGGCGTATGGAATCCCCCCGTAACCGCCAGCACCGTACCTCCCTCCGAAGCCTTCTGCCCCGCATATTCCCTTATCTTCTCCGCCATAAACCGCTCCCTGGCCAGGCAGCCGTCCTCCTCCATGGATTCTGCAGGCGTATTCTCCCTGGCCAGACTGCAGTAGGTCAGCAGATTGGCAAACCATGTCTCACTTTCCGCAGCCATGCCGTTTAACTCAAAATATTTCTCCCAGAATTCGTCAAAACTGCGCATCCCCGTGTTCTCGCAAAGCTGCCCCAGATATTCGTTCCGGGAAAGCAGGTAGTCATCATTGTAATTGCTCTTCTCGTCATCCTCTTTCAGCAGTCCCTTCCCCTGCCGGGATGCAGCCAGAATATCCCCATAAGACAGGTCTATAAAAGCCGTCTCTATGCCCAGGCTTTTTCCTGTCCGGAATGCCGCCAGCTCCGGTGAGTAATCCAGAAACGGATAATAACATTTGTAATGCTCCCTGTCTTCCGTAATCCGCGCCTCTTCATCGTGGTAAGAATAATAGATGGCAAAAGGAGCCTTTGTGTCCTCATGCACCATCACAGGAATCAGGGAATTGGCGTTCTCCGGTCCCTCCACCAGGATAATATCCGGATGAATCTCCCTGATCATCCGTATTACATGGAAGGCGCAGGCAGGACTGTGGTGGCGGACAGGGAGCAGGACTATCTCAGCCATTTCCTGGCTTCGTAATATTCTTTCCATAATCCACCCTCTTTGCTGCTCTTATCCCGGATGACAGTGTTGAAATATCCCTTCACCTTCTCCAGATCGTCTTTATTTTCCTTGGAGACCGCTCCCACCAGGTTCTGGACCAGGCTGTCCATGCTCAGTGTCCCGTCCCCGTAATAATAACCCGTGATCATTGCCTGATAATACACGGACACAGCCTCTGCGGTACTCATCACCGAGGAGGGTTTGTCTATCCGGTGGCCGTAGGAAGACACGCCTTCCCTGAGCTCATGGTATGTAGATGCCAGAATCTCTGCCACATCCTCGTCCGCCTCTATGGAAATATGACTTTCTTCCGCAAGTTTATTCACTTCATTAACGATAATCCGTTTCTCCATAGCCGCTTCCCGGACAGGCATCACCGTCTCGAAATTAAAACGCCTCTTCAGGGCGCTGCTCATCTCATTGACGCCCTTGTCCCTGGTATTTGCCGTGCCGATGACATTAAAACCGGGTTTTGCAAACAGGAATCCCTCATCCCCCAGTTCCGGCACATTCAGCACCTTATCGCTGAGCACGCTGATCAGGCTGTCCTGAATCTCCGCAGGCGTCCTGGTGATCTCCTCAAATCTGGTGAGTATGCCCTTTTCCATGCCCACATATAAGGGAGACGGCACCAGGGCCTCACGGCTTGGCCCCTTTGCCAGAAGCAGCGCATAGTTCCAGGAATACTTAATCATATCCTCCGTGGTTCCGGCCGTACCCTGAATGGTATTGGTGCTGACGCCGCTGATGGCTGCAGACAAAAGCTCGGAAAGCATGGTCTTTGCCGTACCCGGCTCTCCTACCAACATCAGCCCGCGGTTCCCCGCCAGGGTCACGATGCAGCGCTCCACCAGCGCATCATTTCCGAAGTACTTTTTTTCTATGATAAATTCTTTTCCCTCATGTTTTACGGGCTTCGGGCTGCCCAGGATAAAGGTTCTCACCGCTTTGGGCGACATCTGCCAGTTCTGGGGGCGGTTCCCGGTATCGCCTGCCTTCAGCGCCTCCAATTCCTCCCTGTACCGGATCTCCACCGGGGGCTTTATCAGTTTCTGTTCCATGGATCTACCTCTCTGTTATAGAATTTTTGCCTTTATAAATAAGTATACCAAATTACAGGTCAAATTACCATATGAAAATCGCTATCCTGCGGGCTCTGACCCAAAACTCCCCTTGACGGAAACATCAGGATTGTATATAATTTTGTACAAAGAATCTTTTAAAAAAACGATCCGGGAGGCCTGTATGGAGGAATATCAGACAAGGGCATATGCCAAAATCAATCTGGGGCTGGATGTTGTAAAACGTCTGCCAAACGGTTATCATCAGGTTGAAATGATCATGCAGAACATCGGCATTTATGACGAGCTTACTTTTGAAAAAGCCGAGAAAGACATCACCATCTCCACAGATTCCCGGGAACTCCCCACAGATGAAAACAATCTGATCTGCAGGGCGGCAAGATACATGTTTGCCAGATACGGCATCTCCTCCGGCCTGCGGGTCCGCCTTCGGAAAAACATTCCCGTGGCGGCCGGACTGGCAGGCGGAAGCACAGATGCCGCCGCAGCCATAAAGGCAGTGAACAGCCTGTTCGGCCTGAATCTTCCCCTGTCCCGTCTGATGGAGGACGGCACCGCCATAGGGGCCGACGTGCCTTACTGCATTCTGGGGGGCACGGCCCTGGCGGAGGGGATTGGCGAGCGGCTGACTCCTCTTCCCGCCCTTCCTCCCTGTCACATTCTGGTAGCAAAACCGGATATCAGCGTCTCCACCAAATATGTGTATGAGCATCTGGATCTGCAGACCGTCTCCTCCCATCCCGATATCCGGGGGATGGCCGGGGCGCTGCGGGAAGGCAGCCTGGAGGGAGTCGTGAGCCGTATGGGAAATGTTCTTGAGACCGTCACTGTTCCCGCTTATCTGGAAATCGCCTCCCTGAAGTCACAAATGCTCCGCCTGGGCGCCGCAGGCAGCCTCATGAGCGGCAGCGGTCCCACCGTATTCGGCATTTTTTCTGATCCGGACCGAGCGCAGGCTGCCTGCAGCCAAATTGCAGGGGAAGGTCTGGCGAAACAGGTATTTCTGACACAATCCGCGGCAGCGGCCCAAAAGCCCCCGGTATCCGCGGAAACCATCATGTTACAGGAAAGGTACAGGTATTGATATGCAGAATTCTTTACCTTCAGATTTACCGCTTCGGGACGTGGTCTTCTATACCCTGCGCCAGTCCATCCTCACGGGAGAGCTCAAACCCGGCGAACGGCTTATGGAAATCCACCTGGCCGACAAACTGGGGGTAAGCCGCACTCCTGTCAGGGAAGCCATCCGCAGACTAGAGCTGGAAGGACTTGTTACCATGTTTCCCCGGCGCGGCGCGGAAGTTGCCCAGATCACCGAAAAAAGCATGAGCGATGTCCTGGAGGTCCGCCGGACCCTGGATGCCCTGTGCGCGGAGCTGGCCTGTGACCGCATCTCCCAGGAGGAGCTCTCCGCCCTGAAGCAGGCCTGCGAAAGGTTTGAGCAGAGCGTATCCACCCATGATACCAAGAAGATTGCCCAGGCCGATGTAGCGCTCCACGACATCATTGTGCAGGCAACCGGAAACCAGCGTCTCATCCAGCTGGTGAACAATCTGTCCGAACAGATGTACCGTTACCGCTTCGAATATATCAAGGACAGTTCCCAGCATGAAACCCTGATCAGGGAACATAGAATTATCTATCAGAGCATAGTGGACAAGGACAGGGACACTGCTGCTTCCGCTGCAAAAACCCACATTGACAACCAGAAAAAAGCCATTATCCGCCAGATAAGGCTTGACACACAAAAAATATCCCGCAGGGAATAAAGTCAGAAAACCCGGCAATAATCCTGAAAAAGGAAAGGGGTTATTGCATGAAAAATAAATGGTTTGGTTTCCGTATTATTATTGGTCTGTGCGCTGCGCTGGGGTGGTGGGGACTGCTCTATCCCGAGCTTACGCTGACACCGGACACGGTTAAAATAAGCGTGGAAAATGAGGAGGGGGAATTGTCTGCCCTGCCCCTGAAATGGAGTTTTGAGAACAATCTCTATCTTGACCTGCTGAATGCCGAATCCGGCCAGATCAGCTTCCGCAGCAGACTGCTCACAGATATCAGTTCATTTTGGGAGGCTTTTCATGACAGTGACGGAACACAAAGTAAATAGAGACAAATTAAGCAAGGACGCCCCCATCGGTGTATTCGATTCCGGTGTGGGCGGTCTCACCGTGGTAAGGGAAATCATGCGGCAGATTCCCAACGAAAAAATCATCTACTTCGGAGATACAGCCCGGGTTCCCTACGGAAGCAAGTCCCAGGAAACGGTTACCAGATTTTCCGAACAGATTGTGCGTTTTTTAAAAACATTCCGGGTAAAGACCATTGTGGTAGCCTGCAATACCGCCAGCGCCTATGCGCTGGATACCCTGGAGCAGGACAGCGACATTCCCATGATCGGTGTGGTGAAGCCGGGCGCCAGGATGGCCGCAGAAGTGACCAGAAACGGCCGGATAGGAGTCATCGCAACGGAGGCCACCATCGGAAGCCAGATCTACGCCGAATACATACGCAGGCTGAACAGGAATGTAGCCATCTACGGCAAGGCCTGCCCCCTCTTTGTTCCCCTTGTGGAAGAAGGCCTTCTGGAGGACCCGGTGACGGATGAGATTGCCCGCAGATACCTCACCGAACTCATAGACATCGACATTGACACCCTGATTCTTGGGTGCACCCACTATCCCCTGATCCGCTCCACCCTGGGCAGAATCATGGGGGACGGCGTTACCCTGGTAAATCCGGCTTATGAGACCGCCCGGGAGCTGCGTGAAATGCTGACCGAAACCGATCTGCTGAATGAAGAGCCCCCGAAGCTTGGGGGCAACCGTTATCAGTTCTATGTCAGTGACAAGGCTGAAAAATTTGTGACCTTTGCCAATTCCATCATCAAGTACGGCATTTTGTCCGCCAAGACCATTCCCATCGAACAATACTGACAGAGGAGATTTTCATGGAAAAAAAGGTACGGCTCACTTTGACAAACCGCCAGACCGACGGGACCGGGGAGGTCACCGTCACAAAACAGTCTGTAACCGGACAATATTACGAGAAAGACGACGGTTTCTACCTTCTCTACGAGGATTCCCCGGAGGAAAACGGGGCAGCCTCCCGAAACAGAATCCGGCTGAAGGGTTCTGTACTGGAGCTGACAAAACGGGGCGGCATCAGCTCGCGCATGGTCTTTGAACCGGGTAAGGAATATGTGACGGATTATGTCACTCCCTGCGGATGCCTGAAAATGGGAATTTCCACCCTGAACCTGGAGACAGTCCGTAAGGAAGACTGGCTCCTTATCCTGCTTGAATATTCCCTGACCTCAGAGGGAGCCCTTATATCCCTCTGCGCCCTGGAGATTCAGGTTCTGTTTCCCTCCTGAATCCCCTGCTTCTCCGGCGCATACTTCCCGCTCCGGCAGTCTGTCCCGGAAAGTAATAAAAAATTCCGCACCCGGGTAAATATTTCCATAAAATCTGCCGAAATAATTGACAGAGATCAAGGATGATGCGTCCGTGTTCTAATACGGACAGAGAATGACTGACTTGTCAAGAAGGAGGATACTATGAGTGTAAATGGAGTTACATCGAATCAGGCGGCGGCCGCCTACAATTATTCCGCCACGGAGAAAGTAAAAGCCGATACCACCGAAAATACCAAACCGGAAAGCAATTCTTCCGCAGCCGATTCAGGTGCTGTGTATGAGCCTTCCAAGGAAACTGCTTCCGCAGCCAAGCCCACCTATAAGCCTGACACAAATCTGATCAATAAGATGAAAGCCGACGCAGATGCGCGTACTGCCCAGCTGCGCAGCCTGGTAGAAAAAATGATGACCGGACAGGCAAATGCCTACGGCAAAGCCAATGATATCTGGTCTTTCCTGAGGGAGGGAAATTACACTGTAGATCCCGCCACCAGGAAGCAGGCACAGGCAGATATCGCCGAGGACGGCTACTGGGGAGTAGAGCAGACGTCCAACAGGATCATTGATTTCGCCAATGCCCTTACAGGCGGAGATCCTGACAAGATTGAAGATATGCGCGCCGCTTTCGAAAAGGGCTTCAAAAAGGCAGGACAGACCTGGGGCGGTTCCCTTCCGGATATTTCCCAGCGCACTTATGATGCAGTGATGGAGAAATTCGACAAAATGGCCGAGGAAGCAAAGAAAAACTCTTCCACAACCACCAACACACCGGAATCTCAGGATCCCACCAAATAGTATCAGGCGGCTTTCATTTCCCCAGGGAGATGGAAGCCGTTTTTTATGCCGTTTTAAAGCAATTTTACTCTTGACAAATCCGGCTGAAAAGGATAAACTTTAGAAAGCCGTACATCTTCAGAGTCCGATGCAGTGATGAAATTCGGTCTTACGCAATGGGAATCCGTGAACCGTGTCAGGTTGGGAACAAAGCAGCACTAAGCGGAACCTCTCATGTGCCGTAAGGCAGCCGGGTGGAGCTGCAGCCGTGCTCTGGGGTGTGCGGTTTTTATAACAGCCGGAACCGGTTCCGGCATTCTGCCGACTCCACCCGCGAAAGGGAATCAGGATAGATACCATGAAAATCACAACAGAAAGAATAGAATCCATGATGAGGGACTGTACGCTCTGTCCCAGGCAATGCCATGCAGACCGCTTATCCGGAACCCCCGGGTTCTGCAGGCAGGGCATGGAAATCACCGCCGCAAGGGCTGCCCTGCACTTCTGGGAGGAACCCTGCATCTCCGGAAGCAGCGGATCGGGAGCGGTATTCTTTTCCGGCTGCAGTCTGCAGTGCGTATTCTGCCAGAACCACAGCATTGCCCTTGGCAGAACCGGGCGTACCCTGTCGCAGGAACGACTCAGCCGGATTTTTCTGGAGCTCCAGGAAAAAGGGGCTGCAAATATCAACCTGGTTACCGCGGGGCATTTTGTCCCTCAGATATGCCTGGCCCTGGAACAGGCAAGAGAATGGGGGCTGTCCATACCCGTGGTATACAATAGCTCCGGTTACGAGGAAGTCTCCTCCCTGCGTCTTCTGGAAGGCCTGGTGGACATCTATCTGCCGGACCTGAAATACCGTTCCTCCAGTCTCTCCGCACGCTATTCCCATGCCCCGGATTACTTTGAAAAGGCTGCCCCGGCCATCTCGGAAATGTTCCGTCAGGTGAAGCGCCCTGTCTTTGATCCTGACAGCGGCCTTATGAAGAGAGGCGTCATTGTAAGACATCTCCTTCTTCCGGGAGAGACGGGCGATTCCAAAAAAATTCTCCGTTACCTTCATGACACCTACGGAAATGACATATATGTCAGTATCATGAACCAATATACCCCCCTTGAGCATCTGGCAGAGCTTCCCGATCCGGACAGAAGCAGGCTGCAGCGTACCGTCACTCCGGAAGAGTATGAGCGTGTCCTGGATTTTGCGGAAAAGATCGGGATAGAAAACGGCTTCCGGCAGGAGGGCGGAACGGCGGCGGAGAGCTTTATCCCGGCCTTTGACGGGGAGGGACTGTAAGCGACACCCATGGCGCAGGTTTTCTGCCCCTACAGTCCCGTGCGCATCATATAATACCCAAAATCCCCGGCCTGCGCAGGTTCCTCCGCGCATTCAAAGCTCTCAAAGCCGAACATGATGGCCACCTGCTTTTCCTTTTCAAAGAAATTTCCCGGCACGCCTATATAGTAAAAAAATTCCCCTTTCCTTTCCACCCTGGCCAGAAGCAGGTGTTCATAGTTGTAGAAACCATGAAGCAGAAAGCTGTTGTTCACCATTCTGTAAGATTCCTCCGGAAATATCACAAAATCTGCCGGACCGATGGAAATGTATTCCCGCTCATCCTGAAAAGGCTTTATATGGGGATAGATTTCCCACAGCTGCGCCCACTTGTCCTCCATCAGCCTGACATGTCTTCTGTTATTTCCATGGATTCTCCTGCTGTCTGCCTTTTGTGTCTCTCTGCCGTTTATGAGCTTCTCCGATTCCGCTGCCTTCATTTCCGCCCCCTCTCTGCGAACCGTACCCTCCTGCCCTCCGCCGTTTCCTGCCTTCCGCACATCTCTCTTTTGGCTGCTCCCCCAGTCAGGCATGCGCTTTTCCCAGACTGCCCCCGGAGACACCGTCCTCTCCGGCATGCGCTTTTCCGGGGCTGGTTCCGGCGGCTCCGTTCTCACAGCCGGGGCTTCCTGCCTCTCCGGTACATGCCTTTCCGGCACGGCTCCCAGGGATTCTGCCCTCCCCTCTCCGACGCTTTCCGGTTCCGGCGGCTCCGTCCTTACAGCCGGGGCTTCCTGCCTCTCCGGTACATGCCTTTCCGGCATGCGCTTTTCCGGGACTGGCCTCCTCTCTGTCCCGCTGTCTTCCCGGGAGACCTTCGAAACCGTTCTGTTTCCTTCCCGGACACCTCCCCTCCCATCCTGCAGGCTGCAGGTTATCTCCCGTCCGCCTCCCAGCGAAACGGTAATTCCCTGCAGTTCCTCATAGCAGATCCCGCTCCCCCCTATATTCTCCAGCTGGTTCCACTGCTTCCGCCAACAGCCTCTTCCTTCCGTAAACGCAATCTTTCCCACAGTCTTCTCATGCCCTCCTGCGCAGAAAAGAACATCCCTCTCAAAGGAATCCGTGGGCCGCAGCCCTGTCACCGACATTTCCAGCCGAAGGCCGCCGTTCCTGGCCTCCAGTTTCACATAGCCGCATCCACTGGCACGTCGGCCTCCTTCGTAATAATCCAGATATTTTATCTTTTTATCATAAAACATATCCAAACTCCCCGTGACCTTAAAGATTTTATCTAATTATATTCAGAAGGTTGTCTCACTTATTCCAACGAAAGGAAACCAAAAATACCCCCTGAGCAGATTCGGGCTGTCTGCCCTGCCTGCTTAAGGGGTATGATTCTGTTCCGCTGTGTGTCAGTATCCTATGGTGTCCAGATATTTCATATAATTCACAACCATCAGGGCGATCTTAAAGGTCAGGGCATCGTCAAAATTCCGCAGATCCAGGCCCATGCTCTTCTGCAGCTTCTCAATGCGGTATACCAGAGTATTCCTGTGCACAAAAAGCTGCCTTGACGTCTCCGAAACATTCAGGTTATTTTCAAAGAACTTATTGATGGTGGTCAGTGTCTCGTCGTCCAGGTCATAGGGCACATTATCGCCAAAGATCTCATCAATAAAGATCTTACACAGATTTACGGGCAGCTGGTAAATCAGCCGGCCTATTCCCAGGGTGCTGTAAGCAATGGTCCGCTTCTCCGCATAGAAGATCTTTCCCACATCCAGGGCCATCTTGGCCTCCTTGTAGGATTTCGACACATCCTTCAGCTCCTGTACCACAGTGCCAAAGGAAACCTTTACATTCAGCATGGCTTCCGCGTTCATCATGGCCACAATGGTCTCCGCCACCTCCATCAGGGCATCACTGGTATAATCCGTCTCCATGGACTTGATAAGGATAACGCTGCTCTCATCCACAGCAGTGATATAGTCTCCCGTATGACTGGAAAACATTCCCCTGAGCAGCTCCATCACCATTCCGTCCTTCTCCAGATGGGTCTCCACCAGGAAAACCGCCCTTGGCACCGATACCTCAATGTGCAGTTTCTTTGCCCTGTTATAGATATCCACCAGAAGCAGATTATCGAGCAGCAGGTTCTGGAAGAAGTTGTTTCTGTCAAATCTCTCCTTGTAAGCAATGATAAGATTCTGCAGCTGGCAGACTGCGATCTTACCTATCATATATACATCCTCACTGGTTCCCTTTGCAATCAAAATATACAGCAGTTCGCCCTCATCCATGATCTTCAGCAGGTGATGAATGCCGATCACCTGGCTGTCTGCAGGCGAATATGCAAATCCGCTGATCAAATCGGCTGAAATGTCAAACTGCGCGGCAGTAGATGCCACCGGCGTCCCCGTTAAATCATATACGCACAAGTCCACCTTGGTGATTGCTTTCAGCTCGTCTATGCTGATCTGAATTGTCTGACTCGATATCATTCTGCTCTCATACCTTTCTTCTCCGTCCACAAAGGCGGTATTCATAAAAGGGGATGCCTTTCCAGCATCCCCTGATGTACCTTTTCATACTAATTTGTAATAATCTGCTCTGTCTCCTTGTCAAATACGTGGATCTTATCAACCTCGAAAGCAAACTTGATAGGATCGCCAGGTCTTGACTTGGTGCTGGGAGCCACTCTTGCAGTAAGAGGGAACTCATCCAGATCAAAGTACAGATAAACTTCTGCACCGAGCAGCTCGTAAACTCTTACGGAAGACTCGAATACGCACTTAGGATCGCATTTTGCGAGGAACTCAGGATCATCGTCCACGTTCTCGGGACGGATACCGAAGGTAACAACCTTTCCGTCATAACCGCCTGCAATAAGCTTCTTGGACTTTGCTTCCGGAAGAGCGATGCTGTGTCCTGCGATCTCCAGGCTTGCAACATTGCCGCTTACCTTAACCTTTGCATCCAGGAAGTTCATCTGAGGAGATCCCATGAATCCTGCAACGAACAGGTTCTGAGGCCTGTCATACAGATTCTGAGGGGTATCTACCTGCTGGATTACACCGTCCTTCATAACAACGATTCTGGTACCCAGGGTCATAGCCTCTGTCTGGTCATGTGTAACGTAGATGATGGTGGTACCCAGTCTCTGATGCAGCTTCGCAATCTCAATACGCATCTGCACACGCAGCTTTGCATCCAGGTTGGAGAGAGGCTCATCCATCAGGAATACCTTGGGATTACGCACGATAGCACGGCCCATGGCAACACGCTGTCTCTGACCACCGGACAGAGCCTTCGGCTTACGCTCAAGGAGAGGAGTCAGGTCAAGTACCTTTGCTGCTTCCTTAACCATCTTGTCGATCTGATCCTTCGGAACTTTCCTCAGCTTCAGGCCGAATGCCATGTTATCATATACAGACATATGAGGATACAGAGCATAGTTCTGGAATACCATTGCAATGTCACGGTCCTTGGGTTCCACGTCATTTACAACTCTGTCGCCGATCTTCAACTCACCGGAAGAAATGTCCTCCAGTCCGGCAATCATACGAAGCGTTGTGGATTTACCACATCCGGAAGGTCCTACGAAGATGATGAATTCCTTGTCCGCAATCTGCAGGTTGAAATCCTTAACGGCCTCAAAACCATTGGGATATACCTTGCAGACATTCTTTAAAGATAAACTTGCCATAACTGAAAACTCCTTTCATGTTTAACATGTTGGTTCTTTTTTTCGTTTTTACGATGGTGCATCATCGCCTCACCTGAAAACAGTATACCGAAAAATACGAAATTCCGCCATGCCACTATTTCACAAAGATTTCTGAACAGATTGTAAATAATGCTTAGAAACTTGGTTCCTTTTTACTTTGTCCGTCACTATGCACAATTATATTATTTTTCTTTATACAGATTGACCAATTCTTCTTTTATCCGATACGGGGATCCTCCACCAGGGACTCGTCAAGCTCGTCCTTGAAGATTCTTCCGTCCTCCTCCGGGTCTTCCGCTTCCGCCGGGGCATTTGCCTCTGTGATCTGGTCCTCAAGCCTCCTGAAATAGCCGGAATACAGCTTTGCGGAAAGCCATGCCGGAACCGTCATCCCAAACAGGAAAATAATGGGAGTGATCTGGGGAAACAGGAGAAACAATCCCATGGGCAGCACGGACAGGATCATCATCAGTATCGTTTTGGGAAACTGCAGTATTCCTATGAAAAAAGCGTTTTTAATGGTACGCAGCACCGTATTGTCAAATTTCGCCAGGACAGGAAACACAAACATAAAAGTAAACATGGCAACAAAGGCGATGACTATAAGGATGATCTTCAATACTTTGCCAAAGGATATATCAATCTGGTTCATGATCATGAAATCCCCGGCCAGAACCACAATGATAAAAAGCTCGATAAGCCAGATCGCCGTTCCCTGTTTCAGATTTATCCTGAAAGATTTAAAGAAATCCCTGGCGATATAGCACTCCTCGTCTCTGGCCATCTTCAGCGCCACATAATGCATGGCTGTCAGAGCGGGACCGACAGTGATGACAGGGATGCAAAAAAGCATTGTCAGGATGTTCAGTATCATCAGATCGGCAACTTTGTTCAATACCTGCATCAATGGGCTGTCCAAATCCAAAAACTTCATAACATTACCATACCTTTCTGTCTCAAAACACTTTCTCCATGGGTGTCACACGAATACCGGAAAATTCCACCTCCGGATGTACCGCGCGAAAACCCTGTTTCCTGTAAAAATTTACCGCATAGGGAGCCGCCTGCAGGGACATAAAACGCTCTCCGGCCTCCGTTTTCAGATAGTGGCAGAGTTTCCGCAGAATACAGCTTCCCACTCCCCGGTTCTGATATGCCTCGTCCACAAACAGCAGCGACAGACGGTTTTTATCCCTGACAGATCCTGCGCCGATGATTTTTTCCTCGTCCAGAGCCACCATCAGTCGGTATTCTCCCTTCAAAAAAGAAATGTACAGATCTTCATCCGTAATGAAATCAAAAAAATTTCTGATGCCCTCTTCCGTATAATCCCTTCCCTCATATTTCAGAAAGGTCATCCAGATCATTTTTATGGCAGGAATCCATTCCTCTGTCCTGGCCCATCTGACCTCATAGGGCATACGCATCCTTCGTATATCCATTACCCCAGCTCCGCCCACTCCGGGTTACCTTCCGTGTCCCCCGGATTTTATCAATATAGTATTTTCCATCCAGTCGTAGATGTTTTTCATAACCGCGTCGCGGTTGATTTCGTTCAGCAGCTCGTGTCTGCCTCCCTCGTAAAGCTTTAATGTAATATTCTGCATACCCGCTGCCTTCAGGGAATGACAGGCCTTACGGACGCCCCTGCCATAAGCCCCCACGGGATCCCCCGTACCGGAGACCATGTACACAGGCAGATCTTTGGGAATGCGCTCCAGATTCTCCTTCCTGTACATTCTGGAAATCAGTTCAAACAGGGCCCCAAAGCCATTTACCGTAAAGACAAAGCCGCATCCCGGATCTGCGATATACTGGTCTACCCGGCTTTCGTCCCGGCTGAGCCAGTCAAAATCCGTCCGGGGATTCTCCACTTTCTTATTATAGAGTCCAAAGGCCATCCTGTCGATCAGGCGGCTGGTATGCCTGTCCCCCAGAAGCAGTTTCTGCACGGCAGCCATTCCCCGTGCCAGCTTTACGGTCACAAGCGGCTCCATTCCGGTACCCATAATGACTACGCCATCCAGTCCGTCCCCGTAACGGAACATATAATTACGGGTGATAAAGGATCCCATGCTGTGCCCCATCAGCACATAGGGCACATCCCGGTATTTTTCCCGGGTCAGCTCCCTGAGTCTGTGGACATTCTCCACCAGGGCCGTGGCAGGATCTTCCCTGCAGAAATAGCCCTGCTTTCCGTTTTTTCCCAGGGACTTCCCATGTCCCAGATGGTCCTCGCCGGTCACAACACAGCCTTTTTCCGTGAGATATGCCGCAAACTCCTCATATCTCTCCACATACTCCGCCATACCGTGTACAATCTGCAGAACACAGCGGATTTCCTGTCCTTCCTCCGGACTGTAGCGCACCCCATGGAGCCTGTGCTTTCCGTCTTTTGAAGTAAAGTAGAATTCTTCTTTTCTCATATCCGATTTCCCGTCAGGCAATCTCCGCCCCTGACGGCATCTCCTTCTCCGGCTTTAACAGAGCCAGGTTCCCCTGGGCATCCTCCGCGCACAGAAGCATGCCCTCGGACAATACTCCTGCCAGTTTGGCGGGCTTCAGGTTCACAAGCACCATCACTTTCTTGCCCACCATTTCCTCCGGTGAATAGTATGCCTTAATTCCGGATACAATCTGCTTTACCTGACTGCCGATCTTTACCTGGCTGCAGAGCAGCTTCTTTGACTTGGGAACCGCCTCGCAGGAAATAATTTCCCCCACCTGGAACTGCAGCCTGGCAAAATCGTCATAGGTAATCTCCGGCTTGGCTTCTATATCCATGGCTTCCGAACCGATCTCGTCTTCGTCCGCCAAATCCTCTGCTGCCCCGGTCATGGCCGCCAGAATCTCCTCTTCCTTTTTCTCCACTTCCTTCATGTCCAGTCTCGCAAAGAGAATCTCCGGCTTCTCCGTGACCTTATGCCCGTCCGGCAAAAGTCCAAAGGTTCCCAGACTGTCAAAATCCCTCAGGGACGTATTCATCTGCGCTGCAATCTTTGCAGCGGTCTCAGGCATAAAGGGCTCCAACAGGGATGCGCCTATGATAATGCTCTCCACCAGATTGTACAGCACCATGGACAGTCTGTCCGCCCTGTCCGGATTCTTGGCCAGAATCCAGGGTTCCGTCTCGTCTATATATTTATTGCAGCGCTTAAACAAACCGAAAATCTCCGTCAGCGCATCCGCCACACGCAGCTCCTCCATCTTTGCCGCAGCCTTTGTCAGCGTGCCTATTGCGGTAAGGCGCAAATCCCTGTCCACGGCCTCTTCCTGTTTCGTCAGTTCAGTCTCCCTGCAGGAAACCACGCCTCCGAAATACTTGTTGCTCATGGAGATGGTACGGTTTACCAGATTCCCCAGTGTGTTGGCCAGATCCGAATTGGTACGCTCCGCAATGAGCTCCCAGGTGGCGTTTCCGTCATTTTCAAAAGGCATCTCGTGAATCATGTAATAGCGCACCGCATCCACGCCGAAAAAGTCCGCCAGGTCATCCACATAGATCACATTCCCTTTGGACTTGCTCATCTTCCCTCCGTTCATCATCAGCCAGGGATGTCCGAAAATCTGCCTGGGCAGCGGCTCCCCCAGAGCCATCAGGAAAATGGGCCAGTAAATGGTATGGAACCGGATGATATCCTTCCCGATGAGATGCAGGTCCGCGGGCCAGAGCTTCTTATACTGCTCCGCACTGTTCCCCTCCGCGTCATAGCCTACGCCGGTAATATAGTTGGTCAGGGCGTCCAGCCACACATATACCACGTGCTTGTCGTCAAAATCCACAGGCACCCCCCATTTAAAGGAAGTCCTGGATACACACAGATCCTGCAGCCCCGGCAGAAGGAAATTGTTCATCATCTCATTCCTGCGGGACACCGGCTGAATAAATTCCGGATGCTCGTTAATATGCCGGATCAGTCTGTCCGCATACTTGCTCATACGGAAGAAATATGCCTCCTCTCTGGCCGGCTTCACCTCCCTGCCGCAGTCAGGGCACTTTCCCTCAACCAGCTGGGATTCTGTCCAGAAAGACTCACAGGGCGTGCAATACATGCCTTCATAAGCGCCCTTGTAGATATCTCCCTGGTCATAGAGCCGCCGAAAGATTTTCTGTACCTGCTTTTCATGGTAATCATCTGTGGTCCGGATAAATTTATCATAAGAGATATTCAGCATATCACACATTCCCCGGATAACTCCCGCCACATTATCCACAAAAGTCTGCGGGTCCACCCCCGCCTCCTGCGCCTTCAGTTCGATCTTCTGGCCATGCTCATCCGTTCCTGTCTGAAAGAACACTTCATATCCTTCTTTCCTCCTGAAACGCGCTATGCTGTCCGCCAGCACGATCTCGTAGTTGTTGCCGATGTGCGGTTTGCCTGAAGTATAGGCAATGGCCGTGGTAAGATAATACTTTCCCTTACTTTCCATCCTGGTTCTCCTCTCATGCTCTCAGATCTCAAAAAAGCCCGTCTCCTACTGCTTATCTTGCACCAGAAGACGAGCCGGTATGCCCTTTTTGCATGTACTCTGTACATCCACTTAAAAAGGTAACACAAAACACCGATATCTGTCAATAACCCTGACCCTTACTTTTTCGCGGAAAGTTTGCTGTAAGCCCCTTTTCTGTCGTAAGAGTCCAATAAATAGCTGTCTTCCGTCAGAATGCAGTCGATTTCCAGTTCATCCCCGTGAAAACGGCTGCGCTTGCGCAAATCCTCCCTGGGCTGCTCCTTCCTGGCCTGGAAAGAGTTTTTTGTCTGGGCATGAAAAAACTTCCCCGGAAGATGTCCGGTGAGCTGCCCCTTCACATCCCGGAACCTGACCCGCATCTTCTGCCAGATATCCTTTTCCCTTGGTTCGCTGTCACTTACTGCTGAGAAATAGGGATTGTTTTCCACAATCCCGGGCATGGGCGCCGCCTGGGAGGCCGCAGCAGCCTGGGAAGCGCTCACCGCAGCCGGATTCCCGGCCCTGTCCGGCGCTGCCTGCTGCAGTCCAATGTCTCCCCTGCTGTCTCCGGCCTCCTGTGCGGTATCTTTCTGCACGGCCCTGCTGCCGTTCCAGATTCCCCACAGAAACCGCTTTCCGTTCCCCAGAAGCCTCTCCATCCATGCCGACAGGGAAAGCTGCCCCTCCTCCTCCTGCGGAACGGTCTCCACAGCCGGAGGCCTCATGCCGGAAGCTCCCATGGCAGCATCCTTTTTGGAATGGGTGTGATCGTGTATACAGGTGGTGATATGATGCATTTCCGCATCGTGCCCTTTTCCGATTCCGTTAAACTGCATCTTCCGTCACTCCTTCCCCATTGCAAAATCCTTGCTTTGAATTTCGGCAGAAAAACGAAAATCCTTACCTTTCCGGGGAATCCGGATTCATTTTCTCAAGAAAATTCCGTACATTATCGGAAATCCGGTCCCGAAATACCGCCGAACCGGACACAACAATATTGGCCCCTGCCTCCAGGGCCTGCTCTACATTATCTATCCTGATACCACCGTCAACCTCTATATCCGTCCGAAGCCCCTTCTCCAGGACCATGGCCCGGACCTCCCTCACCTTGTCCAGACATTCCGGAATCAGCTTCTGTCCACCGAATCCAGGCTCCACTGTCATGACCAGAACCATGTCCACCAGCTTCAGATAAGGCTCCACCGCCCGGGCCGGTGTCCGGGGACTGATGGAAATGCCTGCCTTCCTGCCCAGAAAACGAATCCTCTGAATGGCGCCTGTGACATCTTCCACAGCCTCCAGATGGAAATTAATCAGGTTTGCCCCGCAGTCCGCAAACTCCCTGATATACCGCTCCGGCCTGTCGATCATCAGATGTACGTCAAACACAATGTCGGTACACTTCCTGATGGACGAGATCACAGGCATTCCAAAAGAGATATCCGGCACAAAAATCCCGTCCATGACGTCAATGTGCAGATACTTTGCCCCCGCCTGCTCCACCTCTTTAATCTGCTCTCCCAGTCTGCTGAAATCTGCCGCCAAAATCGACGGTGATAATATATTCATCTGTACCTCCTTGTCCGCGCCTGCCGTCCACAGTCTGTCTGCGGCATGCATGGCAAGGTATATTGTAACAAAGATTCTACAGCTTGTCCACGTCCTTTTTCAATTGTTCCCACGCATCCGGATGTTCCGTGTAATACAGCGGACATTTCTTGCCTCCGCAGTCATAATGACGCAGAATATCCTCCGTGTCCAAATCATAGACATCTGTGAGCCAGGCCAGAAGGGAGACCAGGGAATCATAAGTCTCCTGTGTAAAAGAACCGTCCCTCTCCAGATAACAGCACTCAATGGAAATGGAATCGTAGTTTCGGGTCATCACTGCATAGGCGATCTCGTCCAGTGGCACACACTGAATAATCTCCCCGTCATACCCGATGATAAAATGGGAGCTGACGCTGGCCTCATGGGTATCCTTCTGCTGTTCAAAATAGCTGCGGTTCTGAGCCGCGCTGGTTCCCGGATTTGCAGTATAGTGGACAAACACATTCTCAACCGACTCCAGGGCATCCCCCGGTCTGGAATACTCGTTTGGAGTCAGGAAATTCTCCTCCCAGCGGGGATGTGAGGCAAAGGCTTTTTCGGGAATTCCCTGCACCAGGGAACCTGCGTTCTGTCCCATTGAAAAGGCATTCCCCATGGCGTCCAGAAATCCGCCTCCCTCCTTACCGCCGTTGGCTGCCGTCACGGAATTCCTCAGCACAAAAGCCACACCCAGAGCCAAAAGGCAGAGCATCCAGACGCCAACCATCAGCCGTCTGCGCAGGATTTTCTTCCGCCTGGCACGGCGGCCTGCCATGCGCCTGTGTCCCGCTGTCCCCCGTGCCGCTGTCCCCCGTACCGCAGTTCTCCGGGGGATCTGTCTGTATACCGGCTTTTCATCTATATCTGATCTCCGCCGACGGGGCCGCGTCTCTTCCTCCCCGCCATACAGCAGGGACAGCTCGCCCTCTTCCTCCCCGCCATATAACAGAAACAGCTCGTCCTCTTCCCCTTCCTCATACAGAAAAGGCCTGTCCGCCGCAGAGCCGCCATGGGAAATCCGGCCTCCGGTTCCGATGCTGCGCGCCGATGCGGGCCTGGAATAACTCTCCCGGCCCCACCGGTCTGCAGGATTTTGGCCTGTCCGTTTTCCCGAAGTCCCCTGCCTCCCCGGTACGGTCTGCCTGTCACGGCGGCTTCGCTGCTCTTCGTAATCTGTCAGATACGGATTCCGCCTGCTGTCAAATCCTTTATGCTCTTCTCTTTTCCGCGCGTAACTCTCCTGTCTCAACATTTCTCCACCTCATCGTATTTTTCGGATATTTTGCATAAATACAATATAGTGCAGAAATGTATCATACTTGTTTATTTAATTATTAAGATTTTTATAATAATCCCTTCAGGCTCCCTTTACAATCAGCAGCTTCTGCCCGGTCTTCAGCTCATCGCTGTCCAGGGCGTTCAGCTCCCGCAGCGTATCGACTGGCACATAATACTGCTTTCCTATATTCCACAGATTATCTCCTTCCTTCACCATATAGATTACCATTCCCGGAAGACCGCTGAGCTTATTACCGTCCAGCTCTGACACATTCACCTGTGTGATCAGATCCACAGGCACATTCTTAAACACCACCGTGGAAAAGCTTAAAACCGCTTTCACGTCCATCTCTTCCCCGTCAAGCATGGTAGCCTGAAGCTGTTCCACCTCCGCGTGGACCTCTCCCATATCCTCAGGCGCTATATCCGGAATTTCCAGGGTATACTGATAGGGAATCTGCGCCTGGGCGCATCCGTAAGGAGCCTCGTCCTCCCCGGTGATGTACATCACCTTTACCAGCATGCTGCCCTGCAGGAAAATCCCGTTCTCCACGGTACTCTGCTGTTCCAGTGTCACGGTTCCCTCACTGTGCAGCAGTTGGAGCACGGTCCCCCCGCTGACATGAATGTGATCCGTAACTTTTGTTTTTCCCGTAACCCTGGAAAGCAGTCTGCGCAGATTTGCCTTGTGGGTCACTGTGGAAACCTCCTTGGACACGCCGTAAATATCCGAAATGATCTCCAGTTTTTCCTCCTGGTAAATGCGGATGGCGATATCCAGCACAAGCTCCAGTCCTATGTTTCGTTCCTCCCCGTCAAAATCAGGGCGAATCGTCATCTCCTGCTGTCCCAGGCGATAGCGTATATCCGGCAGCATTCCCTCATGGCAGCCGTGGCATTCCAGTATTCCGCTGAATGGAATGGTGGTTTCAAAGCAGCGGCAGGGATGGTCCTCCCCCTCTCCCTCGTACAGAATAAACAGATGCACATCCCCGGAGACCGTGATCTTTTCCTCCATGATTTTGAATTCCACATCCCCCAGGAACAGGTTGTTCCACAGTATCTGGAATATATTGGGATAGTTGGAGGGCAGCGCCACCTCCTCCTTCAGCCGGAAAATATCGTTTTTGCATATGGCGATCTGCGCCAGATTCAGGGGCATGCGGCGGTACTCCACCTTCTCGTCCCCGTGAATGCCAATGGGCGCCTCCTCGTCATACAGCTCCTCCACTTTTGCAGTCATTGTGATCAGAGACTGCACATTCAGTTTCCTGGAATTAATCTTGTTTAACGTGATGTCTTCCACGTCCCCGTCCACAACTACCGTATCCCCGGGCGCCACCCCCTGGATGTTGATTTTCTCCTCAAAGGGAAGCTTTCCCTCCAGAAGCACCAGACTGCTTTCTTCTTCCTGGGTATGGTAGAGCACCATAAACAGCATTCTTCCCCGCACCATCACAGAGTCCGTTCCCGGCCTGATCTCGTCGATGAGGATTTCCCCCTTCTCCAGATTCAGGGCCGAGATATCCGGTTTGTTTTCCGGAAGGTTTACGTCATCCTCCAGTGTAAACTGGGTAACGGCCTGGACCCTGATTCTGTCCATATGTATATTTCTCCTGATCAGCTCCACAAAAAATACCTCCATATATACTCGTATAGAGAAATATATGAAGGTATTATCCTATATATGCCATTGCTCCGGGAAAAACTGCTCCTCAGGAAATGCTGCCGATCAGATCCGTAACCTTTTCCACATGGTACTCTTCCATATAATGCCGGATTCCCTCCGCCACCTGGACCGCGGCATATGGATTCACAAAATTCATGGCGCCCACGCTGACTGCCGTTGCGCCTGCCAGAAGAAATTCCACCGCATCCTCCCCATTGGCAATGCCTCCCATGCCGATAATGGGAATCTTCACGGCCTGAGCCGCCTGGTATACCATGCGCACCGCAATCGGCTTGATTGCAGGTCCGCTCATGCCCCCGGTCTTGTTTGCCAGCGCAAATTTCCTCCGGTGGATATCTATTTTCATACCGGTGATGGTGTTGATCATGGACAGCGCATCCGCCCCCGCGGCCTCCGCAGCCTTTGCCATCTCCGTTATATCGGTGACATTAGGACTTAATTTCATGATAACGGGCTGTCTGGCATGACGCTTGATCTCTTTGGTTATATGGGACAGGGCGTCCGCATTCTGGCCAAAGGCAATGGCGCCCTCCTTCACATTGGGGCAGGA
The DNA here is from genome assembly GCA_947367855.1 of uncultured Lachnospiraceae bacterium. Lineage (GTDB taxonomy): Bacteria > Bacillota > Clostridia > Lachnospirales > Lachnospiraceae > Acetatifactor. Next base: position 72,551 of record CANBFE010000007.1, read on the forward strand.
CACATTGATCTCCAGCATTGCCACACCCTGCTCGTCCCCCAGACGTTCTACTACATCTACATAGTCCTCAACGGTTTTTCCGCAGACATTGACGATGACTTTGGTGTCATACTGCTTCAGAAACGGAATATCCCGTTCCAGAAACACGTCAATACCCGGATTCTGAAGCCCGATGGCATTCAGCATGCCGCCGTAAACCTCCGCCACCCGGGGTGTGGGGTTTCCGGGCCATGGCACATTGGCAACCCCTTTTGTCACCACGGCTCCCAGCTGATTTAAATCCACAAATTCCCCATACTCCATCCCCGAACCGAAGGTCCCCGATGCTGTCATGACAGGGTTCTTCAGGGTAACTCCCGCGATTGTAACCTCTGTATTCATACCCTTTTTCTCCTATTCCAGTTCCGCGGACGCCGTCCCTCCGCCGTATTAGATTTCCACATCCTCCGCCGGAAATACAGGACCGTCCGTGCAGATTCTGGCATTGTTCACATTGGAATGATGGTTGATTTCCTTTGTTTTCACCACGCATCCCAGGCAGGCCCCCACTCCGCAGGCCATGTGCTCCTCCAGGGAGATATAGGCCGGGATGTGATGTTTTTCCGCATATTTTTTAACGGCGCGTAGCATGGGCATGGGACCGCAGGCAAAGATCACGTCCGCCTCCAGGCCCTCTGCCTCCACGGCATCCATCACATTGCCTTTTGTGCCCACGCTGCCGTCCTCCGTGGCCACATATACGGAAGAGCATCTGTCCAGCTCCTCCTTCAAAAACAGCGCGCCGTCCCGGTAGCCCAGTATCACCTGCTTCTGCTCCCGTCCCGTCTCCAACTGCTTTGCCAGCTCCAGAATGGGGGGAATCCCAATCCCGCCGCCCATCAGAAACACCTTTTTCCCTTTTCCGGCTTCCAGGGGAAAGCCATTGCCCAGAGGCCCCAGTATCTCTATGGAGTCCCCTGCAGTATATCCTGAAAATTCCCTGGTCCCCGCGCCGGCAATCCGGTAGACAAGCCGAAGCCCTGGCTTTGCGCCCGGGTCTGCTGCCCTTGTCTCGCAGATGCTGATGGGACGGGGCAGCAGGGTGCTCTTATCCTTCGGATACACCCCGAAAAACTGCCCCGGAACGGCCTCTGCCGCCAGGGAGGTCTCTATCCACATGTCATAAATATCAGGCGCAATCTCCCTCTGGGAAATCACACGGGCTGTCTGCTTCTGCTTCATATCTCCTGTCCTTTCCGACGCGGTTCTGCCCTAACAGATCCGCGTTCCTTCCGGCACAATATCATCCACAAAAATCACCTGGCATCCGCAGGCATTGTTTGTCCCTGCCAAAAGCATTCCCTCACTGGTAACCCCCACCAGGCGCGCGGGCTTTAAATTGGCCACCACGATAATCTTACGTCCAATCAGCTCCTCCGGCTTATAATACTCCCTGATGCTGGACACAATCACCCTCTCCTTCAGGCCGTCAAAAAGGGTGAGCTTATAGCAGCTGTGGGACTTCCGTATCTCCGTACATTTCAGAACCCTGCACACCCGCAGATCTGTCTTCTTAAATTCCTCCGCCGTGATTTCCTCTGCCACCGGGGCGACTTCGTCCGGCTCACCGTATTCCACCTTCTTTTCTTCCTCAGGCAGGGGCTCTTCCTTCACGGTCAGGGCCTGAATCTCCTCCTCCGTAGCGGGAGCGGAGAAATCCAGCAGGGACAGGAACTTGTCCTTCTCAATGGCATACAGGAACAGATACAGCCTGGGTCCCTTCTCCTTATTTAAAAGCAGACGGTATACATCCTTGAAAAAGGTTCCCTGGAGAGCCTTCAGATTCTGCGCGTCATATCCATATATTCTCTTCGGTATTTCGTATAATTCTTTGTTCAGATCCTCCAGTGTATACTCGTTTCCGGACAGATACGCATGGAGCATTGCCACTGCTGCCCTTTCCTTTTCGTCCAGTTCATTGTATACGGGCCAGTTGCGCACAGGGCAGAGTCTGTTTACATTTTCCGGAGAACAGTTTTCCAGCCAGTACCTGGCCAGGCCAAGACGCTCCTTAAAATCTTCATATTTGTAAGGCGTGCCGATCTTCTCGAACACGGTCTCCAGCATCTCAACGTTGAAATCCACTACGGAGCCAAGCTGCACCAGATGGGACATGGGCACGGTGCTGATCTTATGATCAAACATCAGGCAGCTGTTCATGATATCCCGCACATAATCATCTGCCGTCCCGTCCAGCCAGCTGTTATACTGCTTGTCAAATTCAAAGTACTGGCGCAGAATCCCGTCGTCAAAGCAGAAGTCAAAGGCCTTGGTGGGATCCGATTTTGCGTAAAGCCACAGAATTACCTCCGGCTGGTAAATGTTCAGCAGCGTCTCCGGCGTCAGATTCAGGCCTGAGGAGCCTGACATCTTGCCTGTGGACCCCTTGATGCCGATAAATTCATAGCCCTGGAATATGGGAGCCTCGTAGTCAAATATCTTCTTTGCAATAACCCTGCTGGTATCATAGCTGCCTCCCGGGCTGGCATGATCCTTTCCGCCCGGCTCAAAATCCACCTGCTCATACTTCCAGCGCATGGGCCAGTCGATCTTCCAGGCCAGCTTGCAGTTGTAATCCTTTGTGAAATCATGCTCTCCCTCATGGCCGCACTTGCAGACATAATGGGCCCTGGTGCAGTCATCGGAGAGGGATGTGATCTTCGTGGTGTCCCTGTGGCATTCCGGGCAGTAGATTGCCACAGGGTAATAGGCCTCACGCTCTCCCTCCTGGGCATCCTGCGTGCGGAAGCTGTCCAGAATATCAAAAATCTCTCCCCGTTTCTGCAGGGCCTCAATTACATATTCCCGGTATTTGCCGCTCTTATTCATCTGTGCCTGGTATCTGTAATCCATCCTGATTCCAAAGCGCTCCATGGATGCCTCAAACTCTTTCTCAAAGTATTCGGCATAGGTGGCTTCCCCGGTTCCGAAGGGATTCGGCGCATCCGCATAAGACACCCCGATATATTTCTCCATCTCTTTATCCACGGCCTGCACATTCACCGGAATCTTCCGAATCCTGTCATATTCATCCCAGGAAAAAAGAAGCTTTGCCTTTTTCCCTTTTCTCTCCAATGCCTTCACCACAAACAGACTGGTTGCAATATCCCTGAAATTACCGATATGAATGGAACCGGAAGGACTGATGCCCGCCGCGCAGACATATTCCTCCTTGTCCGGATTCCTGCTGATGATCTTCTCCGCGATTTTATCTGACCAATGCATAGTTGTATACTCCTTTAAATTAATGGTAGTAATTATACAATATACCATAAATAAAGTCAATTGGGTTTCGAATCCGGAGAAATTCCCAGTCAAATCCTACTCAAATGCCACATTCTGCTCCAGATATTCGGTTTTAATCACCAGGTACGGCCAGGACGGCGTCCCGTTCCCCTTTTCCCCGGCTTCCGGCCCCAGCAGTGTCGTGCTGACAATAATGTTAGTGTCCGTCAGATACAGCTCATCCACGGCTATGCTGTATCCCCCGGACCCCTGCTCCCCGTATCCGACGCATATGTACAGGTTCTCATTGTCCGTATAGGTAATCTGAAACGGCCCTGCCTTTTTCTCCTCAATGATGGCCTTCAGCTGCTCCGGTATCTTCTCCTCCCCCAGCACAGTAAATTCCAGGTCCCGCAGCTTGATTTTCTCCTCGCTGAGCATGGAACAGCCGCCGAGAAGAACACTCACGGCTATCAGAAAAAACAGAACTCTTTTGAAATAAGGTAAATGAAATTTCACGAAAAACCTCTTCATCTTTTTCTCTATTTCTATGTACAATTTACCGTTTCTATGCTAAGATGGGAAAAGATGCCGAAAACAGAAGCAGTGTTTTGCTTCCGCATTACAGGAAAGGCCGTTTACATGATTCGTCTGATTTTAGTTGCGCTTTACTTATTTTTATTTCTGATTCTCGGGATACCGGCCCTGCTGGCCCTGTGGATTGTGGGAAAGTTCAATCCAGGCGCAAAGGACCGCGCCGCCAAGGCCATCATAGGATGGGCGTTCCGCTGTGTTGCCTTTCTGGCGGGAACAAAAGTCATCATAAGGGGGCGGGAGAAGATTCCCACGGATACTGCGGTACTGTATGTGGGCAATCACCGCAGCTATTTTGATATCATTCTCACTTACACGCATTTTCCCTCCATAACCGGATATGTGGCTAAAAAGGAAATGCTGAAATATCCGCTGCTGAGGGACTGGATGCGCTACATCCACTGCCTTTTTCTTGACCGGGATAATATCAAGGAAGGCCTGAAAACCATTCTGACCGGAGTGGAGGAAGTAAAGAAGGGCGTGTCCCTCTGCATCTTCCCCGAAGGCACCCGCAACAGGGAGAACGATACCTTCCTTCCTTTCCGTGAGGGCAGCTTTAAAATCGCGGAAAAAGGCGGCGTCCCCGTTGTCCCCATGGTTCTGGTGAACTCTGCGGATGTGTTTGAGGACCATCTGCCCTGGATCCGGAGCACCACAGTGGTCATTGAATTTCAGGATCCCCTGTATCTGGGCGACATGGACAGGGAAACCAAAAAGAATCTGGGCGCCCATGTCACCGGTATTCTGTCTGACAGGTATTTTAAGCTGAAGGAAGAATTTTACAGCTGAAGAGGGAGCTCCACCGTAAAGGTGGTAATTTCGTCCCTGCTCTCAGCGCTGATTGTGCCCCCGTGAAGGGTCACGATGTCTCTGGCAATGGCCAGTCCCAGTCCGGCGCCTCCGGTATTTGTGGTTCTGGCATCGTCCAGGCGGAAAAATTTCTCAAAAACAGCATCCAGCTTCTGTCCGGGAATCGTCTTTCCCCTGTTGGAAAACAGAATATACGCCCTGTCGTTTACAGCGCTGCAGGAAATGCAGATCTCCGTATCCGGATAGCTGTAGGCTATGGCGTTCTTCAGGATATTGTTAAATACCCTGGCCAGTTTTTCCCTGTCTCCGTAAACCGTAACGGTCTCCGAATCCCCTTCCCCACAGGGTTCCAGCTCCAGGCGGACGGTATTTCCATGTCCGTTTAGAATGGGATAGAATTCGTCCGTCATCTGAATCAGCATAAAGTGCAGGTCCACAGTCTCCTTTTCCAACACAATCTGCTGCAGATTATACCGTGTGATTTCAAAAAATTCATTGATCAGCTTCTCCAGTCTCCTGGCTTTGTCCAAAGTAATATGCACATACTTTGCCCTCTGGGCATCCGGCATATCCGGCGCCTCGTCCAACAGGCTCAGATATCCGATAACGGAAGTAAGCGGTGTCTTCAGGTCATGGGCCAGGTAGGTGATGAGATCGTTTTTCCTCCCTGCCTCCTCCTTTTGCAGCTGTTCCTGACGCTGTATGGATGCCTTAATCTCCGCCATCTGCAGGGAAACCTCCGCATATTCTGCCGGAAACACCTCTGAGGCCTCCCTGTCATGACGCATAAAATCACGCATCATCAGCCCTGTGGCCCGGATCAGCTTCCTTTCCCGGTATCCTGCATACACCACTGAAATCAGCCGTATGATACATGCCAGAATCAGTACCGTCACCAGAAAGGCCTTAAACACCGCATCCTTCAGCCTGGACCACCGGATGGTAACACCAAGATAACCATCCTGTCCCTCTGCCACTGGCACCCATTCATGATAGATAAAATTCCTGTCAAACCATTCCCGCACAAATCCGTTCATAACCTGGTCCAAAACCAGATACAGAAAATTGCATATAATCAGACCTCCCACCAGTATCACCGCCAGGGCAACGGTCCTCTTTACCATCCTGTTAACCTTCAATTTTGTACCCGCACCCCCAGACTGTCTTGATATATTTGGGGTCTTCAAAAGAGTCTCCCATTTTCTCCCTCAGATGCCTGATATGCACCGTAATGGTATTATTATTCTTGGTGTAATACTCTTCCTCCCAGATCAGGTGAAACATTTCCTCCGCACTTACCACCTGTCCCCTCCGCTGGCAGAGGATCCGCAGGATGGAAAACTCCGTGGGAGTCAGGTTCAGGGGTTTTTCATTCAAAAAGCATTCATGTGTCCTGTCATTAAGCATCAGTCCGGAAACGGTATAAATATCCTCCTGGGGCGCCCCTGTATTATAGCGTTTGTACCTGCGCAGCTGGGCCTTTACCCGGGCCACCAGTTCCAGCGGCAGAAACGGCTTGGTCATATAGTCGTCCGCCCCAAGAGTCAGTCCGTTGATCTTGTCCACTTCTCCGCTCCGCGCCGTCAGCATGATAATGGGATAATTGTACCTTTCCCGGATCCTGCGGCAGATTTCCAGGCCGCTTGCGCCGGGCAGCATGATATCCAGTATCGCAAGGTCAAACTGCTCCTGCTCCGCTGCCTTCAGCGCTTCCCTGCCGTCATAGTACTTCTGCACCAGAAAGCCTTCGTTTTTCAAATACAGTTCCACAAGATCCGCAATTTCTATCTCATCATCTGCAACCAGTATTTTTTCGTCCATCTCTTACTCCGATCCCATTTTTCCTGCCGTTCCCAGGGAGCATTTTAGTTATTTTCTCATAAATTTATCGGGAACAGGTTAATTTTTTATTAAGATTACCAGAACAGCTAATTGCACAGCGTCTCCAGAACTCCTGCAAATCCAATGTCATGGGAGGCCTTGATCAATACCGTGCTTCCATCGGGCACAAGGTCCGCCCTGCCTGCCGCGATCTGCTCCAACAGTGCATTGGTATCCGGAAACCAGCTTGCCTTTATCCTGTCCTTCCCCTGTTCCACGGCTTCCCGATACATGTGGCGGGACAGTTCGCCCACGCAATGGATCCGGTCTATGCCCAGGCGGGCGGCCAGACTGCCGATTTCCCCGTGGTACTGATCCGTTTCCACGCCCAGATTCAGCATATCCCCCAGAATCGCCACCTTCTCCGTGTCCGCCATGGCCAGCAGCTCCACCGCGGCTTTCATGGATGCAGGATTGGCGTTATAGCAGTCATCAATAATTGTGTAATGAGACATTTTGATAATATTGGTGCGTCCGCTGACTGAGGATACCCGGGCAATTCCTGCCGCCGTCTCCTTTTCGGTCAGTCCCAGTACATTGGCCACGCATGCAGCTGCAGCTGCGTTCAGCACCATATGTTCGCCGGGCAGAGGAATGTGGACTGGAGTGCGCGTCTGCGTTCCGTCTGCAGATGTCTGTCCGGCCCTCCCAGACTCCCCGGAGCGGTTACCCGCCCCCTGGTCCGGACTGTTTCGGATCACCAGCGCCGCGTCACTGCCCAGAAGCCCCCTGCCCTTAATATCCGTCAGGTACACTTCTTCCTCCGGATTTCTTCCCAGTCCGAAAAAGTGCGGCCTGTGTCCCCTGATCTCCCGAATCGGGCTTAATTTGTCGTCCTCACCGTTCAGGCAGATCACTCCGTCCTCCGCCATACAGTCAAAAATCTCCGATTTTGCCTTCAGAATGCCGTCCCTGTCAATGAGGTTATTCAGATGGCTCTGGCCGATGTTGGTCATCACACAGACATCCGGGCGGGCCATTTTGCTCAGGCGGTGCATCTCCCCGAAATCACTGATTCCCATCTCCACCACTGCTGCCTGATGTTCCCTGCGAATGCGCAGCAGGGTCAGTGGTACGCCGACTTCGTTATTAAAGTTTCCCTCCGTCTTTAATACCCTGTATTTTTCCGAAAGCACCCCGGCGATAAATTCCTTGGTACTGGTCTTTCCCACACTGCCGGTAATGCCCACCACCTTCACGGATAGTTTCCTCCGGTAGGCCTCTGCAATGTCTTTCAGGGCCTGAAAACTATCCTCCACAAGAAGGTAGCTTCCCCAGGATTTCCCGGGGCCATTTTCTTTATCCACAGTCTCCGGCGTCTTCTGCGTCACTGCCAGGATGGCGCCCTGGTCGAAAGCAGTCCGGATAAAACTATGCCCGTCCACCCTTTCCCCTATGGTAGCGATAAACACCCCCCTGGGTTCCACCATCCGGGAATCAATTACAACAGAACTGACACAGCTGTCGGAATCCGTCTCTTCCACGGAAAACAGTTTTCCTCCACAGGCCTCCGCAATTTCCCTGATCGTTAAGTCCATCATATTGCCCTCATTCCTCCCTCTGTCTTTTCTCTGCTGCGCCGGAATCCACTGTGGAAACCATTTTCAAAATAGCCTCACACAGCTCTCCGAAATCCATCCCTGCCTCTGCCGCCTCCTGGGGCAGCAGGGAAGTGGGCGTCATTCCCGGCAGCGTATTGGCCTCCAGGCAGAATACCTCCCCGGCAGCGCTCATGACAAAGTCCATGCGGGCATAGCTTTTCAGACGCAGAACACGGAATACCTGCTCTGAAATCTCCTGCATTTCCCTTGCCTTCTCCTCCGGAATCTGCGCCGGACAGGTTTCTATGGCAGCGCCTGCCTGGTATTTGTTTTTGTAATCGTAAAAGCCTTCCACAGGCGCCATCTCAATGACAGGAAGCGCCTTTCCGTCCATGACTCCCACGGAAAACTCCCTTCCCCGGATAAACTCTTCCACAATGACCTCGTCTCCATACCGGAAAGCCCCTTCCTTTGCCATCCTGTACTCCTCCGGATTCCGGGCCACGCAGACGCCGATGCTGGAACCGCCGCAGCTGGCCTTTACAATGCAGGGATACGGCACTGCGTCCTTTTCCGTCTCTCCCCTCTTCAGGCGTATCCCGACGGGCGTGGGAATTCCGTATGCCCTGAAAATATCTTTTGTGATTCCCTTGTCCATGGCCAGGCAGGAACCCACAAAATCCGCCCCTGTGCACGGAATCCCCAACAGTTCAAAGCATGCCTGTATTCTGCCGTCCTCCCCGTTTGCCCCGTGAAGAGCCAGAAAAACGCAGTCCGCCTCCTGACAGATCTCCAGTACATTAGGCCCGAAAAAGCCTCTGCCACCTTCCTTCCGCTGCGCTTTCACTGACTCCAGGTCCGGATCCTCCTGCCCTATGCCGCTGACCTGCGCTGCCCAGTCCCTGTCCCAGGAAAAGATTCCCTCCCTGTCTCCCGGAAGCCCCAGATAGACATCCAGCAAAATCGCATGATGTCCCTTTTCCCGCAGCGCATGGTAAATCATGCCGCCGGAGCTCAGGGACACATCCCGTTCCGAACTGATTCCTCCTGCCAATACTACGATTTTCATATAAGTAGTCTCCTTTTTCGTTTTCCCGCATTCTCTTTCTGCCGCGGAAATGATATCTATTGATACTTATTCCATGGCCGGGCTGTGAATGACTTCAGAATTCCAACAGGGGAATCTGCGCCGGACATACAGCACAACCCGGCCTTAAAACAGCTCGATCACTGCCCTGCTCACTTCATCCGCCATGCCGCGGCTGATGGGAACCTCCTCCCCGTTTTTCAAAACCACGCATTTTCCCCTGATCTGCGCTACATGACATAAGTTGATCAGAAAGGACCGCTGGCATTTAAAAAAGTATTTGTCCAGGGAGGCCTCCATTTCCCGCAGGGATGCCTTCATCCGATAGACCCGGTCCACTGTATGAATACAGACATACTGCTTCTGGGCTTCCAGATACAGAATCCTGTCCAGGGGAACAAAATCCGTCTGGCGGTCATGAACAATTGGCAGCCGCCGTTCCTGCTTTTCCAGACCGGCTGCCGCCCTGTCCAGTACAGAGAAAAGCTTTTCCCCTGTAACAGGTTTCATCAGATAGTGCAGGGCAGATACCTCATAGCCCTCCGCCATAAAGTCCGGAAAACCGGTAATAAACACGATTTGAACCCAATGGTTATCCTGCCGCACCTTCTTTGCCAGTTCCACGCCGTTCTGACCGCCCATTTCAATGTCCAAAAGCAGCATGTCAAAATCCTTCTCCTCCTCATACTGAAACAGAAATGCCTCCGCGGAGAGGAAAGTCCTGATGTTCACAGTTTTTTCCGCTGTACCGGACCAGTCTTTGACCAGCTTTTTTATGTATGCTATATCTGTAATACAATCATCGCAAATTGCAATCTTATAACTCACCCTGTTTCCTGCCCCCCTGCCCCGGAATCCGCAGAGCCGGTCAGCATGGGAATCAGCGCCTCCGCGGTAAATCCTCCGTCCTCACTGGCTGCGGTGAAGGTTCCGCCGTATTTTTTTACCACACCCTCCACCCGGGAAAGTCCCAAACCATGCCTTTTCCCCTTGGAAGACCGAAACCATCCGCCCGCCTTCTCCTGTTTTTTCCCTGCTGCATTGGTGACGGCGATATACAGAAATGTACTTTTTGCGCCTATGTAAATCCGCAGAAACCTCTCCCCCGCCTCTAGCTTCCGGTTCTCCTCAATGGCATTGTCCAGCAGATTGCCTATCACCACACACAGATCCACATCATTCATGGCAAGGCCCTCCGGTAACCTGGCCCTGGCGTTAACAGAAATTTCACTCTGTGCTGCCATGGTAATCTTGCTGTTAAGGATGGCATCCACCATAACCCGCCCGGTCTTCAGCACAGTATCCACACTGGTCAGATCATCGTTAAGCTGCCTTAAATACTCGCTCACTTCCCCGTATCTGCCCAATGCCATACTCGCCTGCATGGCCTGGATATGATTGTGGTAGTCATGCCGCCAACCGCGCATTTTCGTATACATGCTTTCCACTTCGTCATAATATTTTCTGATCATTTCGCTCTGACAGGCTTCTATCCGGCGGTCAATCAGCTTATTGAAAAACATGGCAGGCTCTCCTTCTCTCCAGGGGCTCAGGACCATGGAATGCAGTCCCTCAGTCCGCTGCCCCTGCAGCATATTCCGGGTTTCCGGCTCCGCGAAAGGGTTTCCGGTTCCATGTCTACATTATAGCATGGTATCGGAAAAGGCTCAATCCCCGGTTTTAACAGGCAGTCAGGAACTCTCCTCCTCAGCCCCGGCCTCATACACCACATGCCCGTCAATAATGGTATAGAGCGTCCTGGTAAACACTTCCATGGGATTTCCTGTGAAAATGGCGATATCCGCGTCCTTTCCCACCTCCAGGCTGCCCACCCTGTCCGCCACGCCGCAGATTCTGGCCGGATGAATGGTGATGGCCCTGTAGCCTTCCTCCAGGTCCAGGCCGGATTTTACCGCAAGTCCGGCGCAGAGGGGCAGGGACTGGATCAGAGACACCGGATGATCCGTGGTAACAGCCGTCATGACCCCTGCCCGGTTCAGAACTCCCACTGTCTTAAAGGCCATGTTCTGCACCTCGATTTTATTCCTGCTGGCCAGATCCGGCCCCACAATAGCGGGAAAGCCTTCCAGGGCCAGCTCCTCCGCAATCATATGCCCCTCTGAGCAGTGGTCCAGGGTCATCTTCAGTCCGAATTCCCTGGCAATCCTCACCGCGGTAAAAATGTCGTCAACCCTGTGCACATGGGCCTTCAGGGGAATTTCCCCCTGCAGTACAGGAAGCCAGCATTCCATCCTGAAGTCTTCCTCAAAATTTTCTCCACTGTCTTTTGCCTGTTTCTTTCTGTCCCTATAGGCACATGCTTTGGTCAGCTCCTCCCGGAGCATCCCCGCAATGGCCATTCTGGTGGAAGGGCTTTTCCCCTGGCCGGAATAATTTACTTTGGGATTCTCCCCCAGCGCCACCTTCATGGCAGCCGGGGCCTTCACCACCAGGTCATCAACCCGCCTTCCCCTGGTTTTCAGAAAAGCGAACTGTCCGCCCACCACATTGGAGCTTCCGGGTCCTATCATGGCTGAGGTGATCCCTGCCCGGACAGCATCATCAAAGGCTGCATCCATGGTATTTACCGCATCCACCGCCCGCAGCCAGGGAGTCACAGGTTCCACTGTCTCGTTGCAGTCGTCCCCCTCCGTTCCCTTTTTCTCCTCGGTAATGCCCATGTGGCAATGGGCCTCTATAAGACCCGGCATAATCAGCCCTTCCGGAACCCGGATTACCCTTTCATGAGGAGCGGGATGAAATGCCACCTCATCCCGCTTTCCGATCTCCGCTATTCTGCCCTCCGCAATACGGATGCAGCCGTTCCGAATATCCTCACCGGCCATTGTCTTGACCGTTCCTCCGATTATATACATGCTTTTCTCTCCAGGCCCATTCAGCGGAAAAGCGCTTCCGGATTTACGGGCGCCCCATTGGCAGTGAGTTTCAGATACAGATTACTCCCCTCCACGCTGAAATATTTGGTGGGAGCAGCCACGGACGCAATGGTCTGCCCGGGCTCTACATGGGAGTTCATGCCCACATTAATATCGGAAAGCTGTCCATAAGTGATCCTGTAACCGTCTCCCAGGTCCATGGTAACGGCATGGCCGATTTCCTCATTCTCAAAAATGTCAACCACCACGCCCTCGGCGCAGGCGGACACCCCTGCTCCCTGCTCGGCAGCAATCATCATGGCAGGATTGTATTTAAACTGGTCAAGGGTGGAAAAATATACACTGCTGTCCATGCTGAACGGAATCAATACTTCCCCGCTCACCGGGCGCAGCAGCCCGTCGCTCTCCGCGAAATGCATCGTCTCAACCACAGGCTCGCTTACGTCGGAGCTCTCCTGTTCCTGATTCTCCCCGCTGCCGGAATCCGGCTCCGCTGCCGCATCCGCTTCCCCTGCTGTGGGTACAGACTCTTCCGCAGCATTGTCCTGTTCTGTATCCGGTGTGTTTTCCAGGGGAAGATCTGCAGTCGCCGGTGTATCCCCTGCAGGCAGGTTCACTTCCCCTTCCACAGCCATGCCTCCCACAGAATCCGTACCCACATCTCCCAGGGTTGTATCGTCCAGGATGCCGTCAGTCAGTCCGGGGATGGTTACCATACCGGAACCTGCCTCCATGGGCAGATAATCCAGATCGTCGTCCGGACTGCCAATCTGCCCGGCCAGTTCACCGGAAAAATCACTGACTCCATTGTCCACATGACTCTCGGCCTGATTATTTCCGGCGATCTCCTGCGCCTTATTCTCCACATCCTCCTCCAATGCCGTAAAGTCAAGCATATAGCCGTCGTCCTGTTCCGACTCATTATTTGACTTCATGTAAATTCCTGTCATGGTCAGTGCAGAAAGCACAAACGCAGAAGATGCAATCATAATGATCCGCTCTTTTTTTACATTATTCCTTCTGTTTCTTCTCATAGCTGCTTACCCTTCCTTCATTTCATTTTTTCCAAATGTCGGTTATAAAAAATCATTCAATCGTCAAACCTGTCAGTAATGACTTCGCGGTGTTAACCCGCTTTCTAATGACCTGCTATCAGTTTGTCCCATTGGAAAAAAATTATGCAGATATTTACAGAAAGAAAAGAGGGCATGCAAAAAGGACTGCCGAAGCCGGTTTCCCCTCTTCGACAGTCCTCCCGTTATTTTGTTTCTATGAATAAAACAGTTCCCTGCACAGCACGCTATGCCTGGGCATCATACTTTGCCACATCGATATGCTGAACCGTACCCGCGCTTCCGTTCTCATACAGAAAGATTCCCGTACTGCGCACGGCTCCCTTTGTTCTGCCATCCTCACCCTTCATGGTAAAATCCGTGGAAGCGTTCTGCAGGCAGATGGCTCCCACCCCTTTGTCAGCCAGACTGTAGAGAACATCATTTCCGTTCTCGTCCCTGCACCAGATTTTCAGCTGCTTCCAGACGGCGTCATTTTCATCAATCCAACCGTTGCCGTCCTGGTCATACTTTGCCAGGTCCGCAAAGCCATTGCCGCTGGCCGTACCAAAGAGCTCGCTTCCGTCATTGATGGTTCCGTCCCCGTTTTTATCCAACGCCAGATAACCGCTTCCTGTCCCCAGCTGAGACACCTGATCCAGCTCCCCGTCCCCGTCAATGTCAAAATAGAAGGTCTGATCGGAAAGCTCTGCCAGTTCCGTGTCCAGATTGATTACCAGTGGATCGCACATGGTAAAAGTCTGAAGGATGGTATTCTCCTCATAGTACTGCTGAAATTCGCGGCTCATTCCCACATTTACATTGAAGCTGATCTCCCTGCCGTCGGAAGTGCGCACAGTTCCCATGGTGGAAAAAGCCGTATTTTCAACCTCTGTACGGATCACTGCCTGATTGTAGTTCAGAACCCTGAGGCTGACGGCTCCCGGTTCCCCGGCCCCGTTCTGCTGAAGCTGTCCGGAACCGCTGTTCCGTGGAATATTCTGTCCTGTCTGTCCGTAATCTATTGTCGGAATTCCGTTATCTTTCAGCCACTGGGTCATGCGGTTTCTCCGCTCCGAAAACAGCAGATTAAAAATATAGCGGATGGTTGTCTGACGGATGCTCGCGTAAGTCTGGCTGGACGAACTCCTCAGGGTGTAACCGGAACCGGAGGCCTGCATGCGGTTCTGCCAGTCCGTCAGGGTTTCAGCCTGTCTGGATGTCTCCTCTGCGCCTGTATTCCGGTTTTCGGCGGTTCCGCTGTTTTCCGGATCCCCGTCTGCCGCGCTGTTTAAGGTTCCGTTGTTCCCCGCCTGTCCCTGTCTGAAATCCGTTATGGTAAAACGCCTGATGGTAACGGAATTTGCCCTGTAATTTCTGGCAGACTCCATCCCCATTGTACTGGAATCAATCTTCAATCCTTTTCACCTCATTATACACACTCCTCCTGCAAAACAGGGGGCAGATCCCCCAGAGGGTTTTATCTCATGGGCCACACTTTCCTGTGAGATAAAAAATGGTACATGACAGGAAAATCCTTTTCCTGTCCGTGTACCATCCGTGGTGTCCATATTACTCGGCGGCAGTCGGCCGTACTGCCTTCCTGTATTTATTATATCGACACAAATATTATATTATTTAGAGTCTGTCTCCGCTGATTTTCGTTATTTGGGACTTTTGAAAGGGGTAACCTTATTTCCCGCAGCCTGCCGCGCAGCAGCCTGCTTGGCCTGGGCCGCCTTTGCGGACATCATTCCCGCCAGCATTTCCCTGGGAACTATAATGTTCGCCCCAAAGGGGTTGATGGCAATTCCCAGCGCGGGGCAGATATTTCCCTTGGCATCCCTGCGCAGTACCATTGCCGCGTAGTCATCAATCCTCAGCGCAAAATACGGAAGTTTCTGCTCCGGATTTTTCTCCTGCCATTTTTCATACTCGGCCAGGTCCGTAAAGGCCATAAAGAACCGCATCCCCTCCGCGCCTGTCAGCATGGGGAACTGCACCTTGCTGCCCGGCGCAATAGTCAGCTTTCCTTCCTCATTTTCCGTTGGAGCCGGTTCTATAATAGCCGGAGAGATAAAACTTGCCTTTGCCAGCTCTCCCACAAACATATTGCGATGATCCGGCGTGTCTTCCGCCCGCATCAGCTCAATGGCTCCCATCAGCATGGGATTAGATACCGATTTATTAAATTCCATGATTTCTCCTTTTTTATCTGTCTTTTTCCTGCTAAGTTACAGCCTTAACAGGCTGTCTGTTCTATTATAACCGCCGACAGGGTCTGGCGCAACCGGAAATTTGTTATAAAGACGGCAGATCCGGTTTCAGGACTTTCTCATAGCACCACCATTCTTCTCCAAACAGGCTGCATTCTCCCACCACATTAAAGTGTAATTTTGCATAGGAGCGTTCTGCCCTGGTGTTGGTTTTGCATACCAGGAAGCGAACGCCTTTACAGCCCCTGCGCCTTAACTCCTCCATTCCATGCCAGAGCAGCAGCCTGGCTATGCCCCTGTTCTGATATGCCCTGTTTACCCCTAAGCGGGCCAGCTCACCTGCAGGACTCAATGCTTCGTCCCAGCAGGGCAGCTTCCCTACTTCCTCATCCCGGTCTATGGAGATGGCGCCCACCAGGGTTCCGTCTGCGTCCTTCAGACAAAACAGATCTCCCCGGGACAAGTCATTTTCCACATCCGCCTCACCCGGATAGTCTTCTGTCCACGCGCAGCATTCCGTGCCTGCCAGGGACCGGTAGAGCGCCAGAATCTCCCTCCGGTCTTCCTCTGCAGCCAGTGCAAAGATAAAATCTTTCATTTCTTTTCTTTCCTTTTATCCCACACGGTTATAGTTGATCAGGCAGCCTTTCAGGATAATCTGCCGTTCCTCGCCGGTCAGTTCTCCCAGACGGAGTTCGAAGGGTTCCAGTCCCCCTTTCTCCACCACATAGGCCGTAATAACCTCGGTCTTCTCCTCCACAGCCTTCCGGATATCCGGAATAAACAGATAGTCCAGATTCTTAAACGGCAGCTTACCCTCCTCAATGAGAAAAGGCAGCATCCCCCAGTTGATCAGATTGGAACGGTATCTCTTTGTGGCATATTCGTTGGCAATATTGGCCCAGCCCCCAAGCACTTTCTGGCAGGAGGCGGCCTGCTCTCTGGCGGAGCCGTCTCCGGGCTTCACCGCAAAAATGGTGGAGCCGAATCCTGTGTTATTGTGGTTTATCTCCGGATACTTCTGTTTGATCTCGCCGATTATCTCCTTCAGCACAGGAATCACCTGGCAGGGATGCTCTCCCATCAGGCGGGACTTCTCTGCCTTTTGGATTTCCTTGGCCCGGGCCACATACCCGGGATCCTTGCGGCTTAAGGTAAACTCCGCCAGCCCCAGGGGATTGGAGCGGTAGGAAGAAGTCTCTCCGGAAGGAATCAGTTCGTCTGTGGTGGTTACCGGATCATGGATCTCGCTGACCACCTGCAGAACCAGATTCTCCGGCAATGCCCCCATCTCCGGCCAGTCCTTGATATTGGGGCCAAGCTGAATCTCTACATCCGGGTCCGCTACGCCTTTGGAATCAAAAATACGGTTTGCATAAATTTTGCTGTCAAAGTGATATTTATATTTTCCGATTTCTCCGTCAAAATCCGTGGCAGGAGTCAGTATCCCCTTGTTGGCCGCAGTAGCTGCTATGGAACGGGCATCCATCAGTGCAACGGAGGAAATCTGGCCGTTTTGGAGCTTGCTGCCCTCACGGTTGGGGAAATTTCTGGTGGAATGGCGGATGCTGAAAGCATTGTTGGCCGGAGTATCTCCCGCGCCGAAACAGGGACCGCAGAAAGCGGTCTTCATGACGGCGCCTGTCTCCATGATGGCCGCAGCGCATCCGTTTCTCACCAGTTCCATGTAAACCGGCATGGAGGCAGGATATACGCTTAACGTAAAACCGTCAAAACCAATGGAGGATCCTTTCAGGATATCCGCCGCAGCGCAGATATTCTCAAATCCGCCGCCTGCACAGCCTGCTATAATGCCCTGGTCCACCATAAATTTGCCGTTTTTCACCTTGTCCTTCAAATGGAACAGAGCCTCGCCGTCCGCTCCTTTTGCGCCATCCAGGCTGACTTCCCCCCGCTTTTCCGTCTCATCCAGGATATCCATCAGATTGGCGTTTAATTCTTCGATTGTATACGTATTGCTGGGATGAAAGGGCATGGCAATCATTGGCCGCACTGCGGAAAGATCCACTTTGATCATGCCGTCATAATATGCCGTTTCCCCGGGCGCAAGCTGCTTATAGTCTTCTTTGCGTCCGTGAATTTCATAAAATTCCTCAATTTCCTTATCTGTCTCCCAGATTGAAGAAAGGCATGTAGTCTCTGTGGTCATCACATCAATGCCGATACGGAAGTCCGCACTGAGGGAAGCCACACCCGGCCCCACAAACTCCATCACCTTATTCTTCACATAGCCTAATCTGAAAACGGCTCCTATGATGGCCAGCGCCACGTCCTGGGGCCCAACCCCCTTCACCGGGGCTCCGGTGAGATACACGCCCACCACCTGTGGTCTGTTAATGTCATAGGTCTGGTTCAGCAGCTGCTTTACCAGTTCCGGTCCGCCCTCGCCCACTGCCATGGTGCCCAATGCCCCGTAACGGGTATGGGAATCAGATCCAAGAATCATCTGGCCGCTGACCGCAAGCATCTCCCTGGCATACTGATGGATCACCGCCTGATGAGGAGGCACATAGACTCCGCCGTATTTCTTGGCACAGGAAAGTCCGAACATGTGATCGTCCTCATTGATGGTTCCACCCACAGCGCACAGGGAATTGTGACAGTTTGTCAGTACATAGGGCATGGGAAATTTCTCCAGTCCCGAGGCCCTTGCAGTCTGTATAATGCCCACAAAGGTAATGTCATGACTGGTGAGCTTATCGAACCTGATTTTCAGCTTATCCATAGTACCTGAAGTATTATGACTCTCCAGGATACCGTAACAGATTGTCTGCTTTGCCGCCTCAGACCTGGTAACTTCCTTACCTGTTTTGTGCAAAAGAGCCTGCTGCGCTTCCGGACCGTCGGGGATGATCTCCCTGCCGTTCACCAGATATGCGCCACTCTGCATCAATTCTATCATAATATTCTCTCCTATTCCAGTTCCGCCTTCCCTTGCACGCCCTCTCCTCTGGAAGGAAATTTCTGCCGGATAGGGCTCTGCCTCAATTTCCTTCCCGGGCGCGCTTCGGTCCGGCTGCTTTCCAGTTCCGCCTTTGACACTGCTTTCCAGTTCCGCCTTTGACACTGCTTTCCAGTTCCGCCTTGGATACTGCTTTCCGGTTCCGTTATTCTGCCGCGCTTTGCTCCGCTCCAGTCACATGAAGTAAAATGGCATTTCCCTGGAAGCCAACGCCGCCCACCAGTTGAAGTACATTTTTTTCGCCTTCTATGACATCCCTGTCATAAAAATGGACATGTCCGGCCAGAACCAATTCCACCGGGCTTGCGGAAGCCGTAGTCAGGCTGACAAACTTTTCCGAATCCTCGTTAGGGTAGATCCCTCCGAAATTTCCTGCGCCAATGACAACTGGACTTCCCCATGCCTCCCTGGATCTGGCCAGAACAGACTGGGTCATAAAAGGCACATGGGCCATCACAATCACCGGGCGGTTCTCCTCCAGAATTTTCTCATATTCCGGCAGCGCGGCGCCCTCCACCTGATTGGTGCTGTCGTCTATCCCAACCACCAGGAATTCGCCGAAATCCAGGCTCTGGACGGCCTTGCCACCCTGTGTAAAAGTCTGCAGAAGGGGAAGATATGTCTCTCTTCCCGTCTCCGTCATATACTCCCAGGGATAGGTCCAGTCATGGTTGCCGTTGACGTAGAGCCAGGGCATGTCCAGTCCTGCCAACTGTTCCTCAAGCCACTGCAGGTTTGCCGCCGAGGGCGTATCAATGATGTCTCCGCCCAAAAGCACTCCATCCACTTCCTTTTCGTTGGCGTAACGAATCCACTCCGGAAACTGTTCTGCGGAGGGCACCCCTTCCTCGTTGACAAATTCCGGAAAGCGCAGATCCTCATTTTCCTTTTCCTGCGCCGAGACATCCTCTCCTCTGACTACCACATGGGTATCCGTCAGGAACAACAGGGTGTACTCCCTCTCAAGTCCTTCTATGAAAACGGTTTCCTCCGTAATATGCTTTTCCCAATTTTGTCCGGAATCAATTCTGCCGCAGCCCATAGACAGGGGCAGTACCGTAAGCATCATGCCAATGGACGCAAGGGCGTGCCATAATGCACGCCCTCGCATAAACTTTTCCTTCTTTAACTCCATAGCTCTCTCCATGGAACAGAGTTCTCACTTTCTGCTCAGTCCAGAGTCACCTTACCCAGATGCCAGATCTCATCCACATACTCCTGAATGGTTCTGTCGGAGGTGAACTTGCCGGAGCATGCCACGTTCAGGATGGCGCTCTTTGCCCAGCCTGCCGTATCGCGATACGCCGCTTCCACCTTCTTCTGTGCCTCCGCATAGGCCTTGAAATCCTTCAGGATGAAATACATATCCGCCTTGGAGGTGGACTTGGTATTCAGCAGCGAATTGTACAGCGGGAGGAACAGCTCCTTATCCTTAGCGTAGGTGCCGTCAATCAGCTGTGTCACCACCTTATGAATATC
The DNA here is from genome assembly GCA_947367855.1 of uncultured Lachnospiraceae bacterium. GTDB lineage: Bacteria > Bacillota > Clostridia > Lachnospirales > Lachnospiraceae > Acetatifactor. The sequence goes on from CANBFE010000007.1 coordinate 92,355, forward strand.
CGCGTCGGCATTGAAAATCTGCATGGGATCATAGCCGCCGTTGTTCTCAAAGTGGATAACCTCGTTGGAAGACAGACCGAAAATAAAGGCATTCTCCCTTCCTACTTCCTCCACGATCTCCACGTTTGCGCCGTCCATGGTTCCCAGTGTCAGGGCACCGTTTAACATAAACTTCATATTACCCGTGCCGGAAGCCTCCTTGCTGGCCGTGGAAATCTGCTCGGACACATCCGATGCGGCAAAGATGATCTCCGCGTTGGACACATTGTAGTTTTCGATAAATACCACCTTGATCCTGCCCTTGATGGATGCGTCGTTGTTCACCACATCCGCCACGGCGTTGATCAGCTTGATGGTCAGCTTGGCATTGCGGTAGCCTGCCGCAGCCTTTGCGCCGAAGATAAAGGTTCTGGGGAAGAACTCCATCTCCGGATGAGCCTTCAGCTCGTTGTACAGGTACATCACATGGAGAATGTTCATCAGCTGTCTCTTGTACTCGTGGAGACGCTTTACCTGCACGTCGAAAATGGAATCCGGATCCACTTCGATGCCGTTGTGTTCTTTGATATATTTTGCCAGACGAAGCTTGTTCTGGTACTTGATCTCCATGAACTCCTTCTGGGCTGTCTTGTCCTCCGCCAGCTTCTTCAGACCGGCGATCTGGGGCAGATCCGTGATCCAGCCGTCTCCCACCTGCTTTGTCACCCACTCTGCCAGAAGGGGATTGCCGTGGAGCAGGAAACGTCTCTGGGTAATGCCGTTGGTCTTGTTGTTGAAGCGCTCGGGGAACATCTCATAGAAGTCCTTCAGCTCCTCACTCTTCAGGATCTCCGTGTGCAGCCTTGCCACACCGTTGACGGAATAGCCTGCCACGATTGCCATATGGGCCATCTTCACCTGTCCATCGTAGAGGATAGCCATTTTGCGGATCTTCTCCCCTACATTGACATTATAAATATGCGCATATTTCTCTTCAATCTGCTGTACAAACCTGCGGTTGATCTCTTCCACAATCTGATAAATTCTGGGAAGCAGTCTGGAGAACAGGTCAATGGGCCATTTCTCAAGAGCCTCTGCCATGATGGTATGGTTGGTGTACGCACAGGTCCTGGTGGTGATATCCCATGCCTCGTCCCAGCCCAGATTGTAGTCGTCCAAAAGGATGCGCATCAGCTCAGGGATCGCCACCGTGGGATGGGTATCGTTGAGCTGGAAGGTAACCTTCTCCGGGAAACCGTGAATATCATCATGTTTTCTCATATATTTCTCCACTGCCTCCTGCACGGACGCGGAAATGAAGAAATACTGCTGCTTCAGACGCAGTTCCTTGCCTGCATAGTGATTGTCATTGGGATAGAGCACGTCCACCAGGTTCCTGGCCAGGTTCTCCTGCTCCACTGCCTTGCTGTAGTCGCCCTTGTCAAACGCATCCAGACGGAAGCCTGCCATGGACTCCGCATCCCAGATACGCAGCGTATTCACGATACCGTTGCCGTATCCCACGATGGGCAGATCGTAGGGAATGGCCCTTACTGCCTGATACCCCTCCTGCACGAAATGGTTTCTGCCGTTCTCGTCACACTGCACGGACACATAGCCGCCGAATTTCACCACCTTTGCGTACTCGGGCCTGCGCAGCTCAAAAGGATTGCCGTCCGCCAGCCAGTCATCGGGAACTTCCCTCTGGAAGCCGTCCTCGATCTTCTGCTTGAACATGCCGTAACGATAGCGGATGCCGCAGCCGTAAGCAGGATATCCCAGGGTAGCCAGGGAATCCAGGAAACAGGCCGCAAGCCGTCCCAGTCCGCCGTTGCCCAGAGCGGCATCCGGCTCCTGGTCCTCAAGCACGTTGATATCCACGCCAAGCTCCTCCAGAACTTCCTTCGCCCCCTGGTAAGCCTGCAGGTTAATCATGTTGTTGCCCAGGGCACGTCCCATCAGAAACTCCATGGACATATAGTAGACCATCTTGGGATCTTCCTTGTCATATGCCTCCTGGGTAGTCATCCAATTGCCGATCACCCTGTCCTTTATGGAATAAGATGCTGCCTGAAAAATCTGCTGGGGCGTAGCCTCCTCCAGATTTTTGCGGAACATATTCATTACGTTGTAAAGGATACTTCTCTTGAAAAGCTCTTTGTCAAAAACAGGCTTCTCCTCCGCTTCCTTTACGGCCGCCGCGTTTTCGGCATTTACCGTCCCCTCTTCACAGGCGGTGCAGGTACTGCTTTTCAGTTCAACCGAATCTGTCACATTCCTATTTTCCACGTCTTTTCTCCTTTCGTCCCTTCGTCTATAGAAACGCCGTCCCTATTATACCAAAATTTAGCTCTCTTTCCAACTGATTTTTTTATAAAATTAAAAAAAGGGCAGAATTGCCTCAACAAAATCTGCCCCTTCAATCAATCAGAACCTTTTTCCCTGCAAAAGCAAACCCGTATTTCCGGAATCTCTCCCGGGATATCCCTTTTGTAATATCCTTCCATTTTCCGAATACAACGCCGTCATATCAGTTTTTTACTTCTTCTTTCTCCGCAAATCCAAATTCATCCATCGCAGCAAATACTGCATCCTCTGTAAAACCAAAGGACGTGCCATACTTACTGGACGTAGTAGATTTTAAGATTCTACCTTTCCACGATAAATTATTCTTATCTGCCGCCATCCGTCTTCCTAAAGCCGGGAAGCGTACTTCCCCCTCTCCTCCGCAGGAATCTTTATAGCCTCCATCGCCTGTTCTGCCGTCCATTTCATGCTGTCCATCAAATTTCTGACTGCAGAGAGAATGGCATTATCCGTCCCCTTTTCCATGCCTTTTTCCATGCCTTTTTCCATGCCTTTTTCCATGCCCTTTTCCATCCCCATTTCCATCCCCATTTCCATCCCCTTTTCCATACCCTTTTCCATACCCATTTCCATACCTTTTTCCCTGCTTTCCTCTATTATCACATCTATTTCATCCTTCATTAATTCCCTCAATGCTTCACACATACCCGACTCCCTCCTGATCCTGTTATATAAGCTTTTGTTTGCAAAAATACTCGCCTGCAGCACCGCATCCGCATTATGCCGGTCTCCCGGTCTTGTCAGTCTCTCCACCCCGGCAAGAAAGGCCCTTACATCCTCCGCCTCTGCATTCCTGGACAGTATCCGCAGGCTGCTGTGGGTTTCCCGGCTTAACTGCCCAGTCACCACAATCTGGGTGTCAAAGAAACCGTTCCCAAGAATATAATATATCCCCGGAAAGCGCTCTTCCGGTGTCCTTCCTGACTTTCTGAATGTTTCAAACAGTTCCCGGGGATATGCTTCCCGGAAAATCGATACGGTCAGTTCCTCCTCCGGCACCTGGTTCACCCTCTCTCCCAGTCCCTTATACAGACACGCATATCCCATGGTCTTGTAATAATCGTCTATCGTAAGGCCGTCTTCCGGACTCTTATACTCCACTACATTATATTTTTTGAAAATGCGCCCTATTTCATTCTCTATCTGCACATCCGCCAGCTTTTTGATAATCAATAAGTCCATCTGAAGCGGCTTCTTGCTAAGGTTGTACTCCCGCTGAAACTCCAACTCTTCCCTGTTGGATATCAGTTCCAGTTCCGCTGCCCCGTAGAAGCCCGGATGCCATTGTATCTCTGTTTTTTCCAGATTATCCCCCATGGGCCCCACCTCCCCTTTCCGTCCCGCTTTCACCGGAATCTGCCGCCTGCAGTGACGGACCGTCCCGCTGCAAGGTCTTCTGCTTCCTAATCTAAAGCCGGGAAGCGTACTTCCCCCTCTCCTCCGCAGGAATCTTTATGGCTTCCATCGCCTGTTCTGCCGTCCATTTCATGCTGTCCATCAAATTCCTGACTGCAGAAACCATGCCTTCCTCTACTGCCGCATCTATTTCATCCTTCATTAATTCTCTCAATGCTTCACACATACCCGACTCCCTCCTGATCCTGTTATATAAGCTTTTGTTTGCAAAAATACTCGCCTGCAGCACCGCATCCGCATTATGCCGGTCTCCCGGTCTTGTCAGTCTCTCCACCCCGGCAAGAAAGGCCCTTACATCCTCCGCCTCTGCATTCCTGGACAGTATCCGCAGGCTGCTGTGGGTTTCCCGGCTTAACTGCCCAGTCACCACAATCTGGGTGTCAAAGAAACCGTTCCCAAGAATATAATATATCCCCGGAAAGCGCTCTTCCGGTGTCCTTCCTGACTTTCTGAATGTTTCAAACAGTTCCCGGGGATATGCTTCCCGGAAAATCGATACGGTCAGTTCCTCCTCCGGCACCTGGTTCACCCTCTCTCCCAGTCCCTTATACAGACACGCATATCCCATGGTCTTGTAATAATCGTCTATCGTAAGGCCGTCTTCCGGACTCTTATACTCCACTACATTATATTTTTTGAAAATGCGCCCTATTTCATTCTCTATCTGCACATCCGCCAGCTTTTTGATAATCAATAAGTCCATCTGAAGCGGCTTCTTGCTAAGGTTGTACTCCCGCTGAAACTCCAACTCTTCCCTGTTGGAAATCAGTTCCAGTTCCGCTGCCCCGTAGAAGCCCGGATGCCATTGTATCTCTGTCTTTTCCAGATTACCCCCCATGGGACCCACCTCCCCTTTCGGTTTCCGTCCCGCTTTCACCAAAATCTGCCGCCAGTCAATCCCTTTTCGATCTCCTGGCAACCTGTGAAAAAAATCCACGGATGTATCTCTTTATCTTTAGTATATACGAAACAGGCCCGCAGGGCAAGAGGCCCGGTATCTTTTTATCAGTCCCTATTCCGTTACTGTAAACAGTAATCCTATACCGCAGCATTGCCACGATCCGGGTATCATAAAGCCACTGTTCAGCAATTTTTATCAATCATGAATCTGAATTATGTGGTAGAATGTAACCATCGTCAACTTCCGGTTCCGGATGCGCCGAAGCGCACAGCATTCCGGCAGAAAAACTGCGGCGGAATTTTTCCGTTGTCAAATGGAGCGAGGCATATAAATGGATTATCAGGATCATATTCGGAAAGCAATAGAATACATCGAAGAAAACCTGACGGACGCTCTGGACAACAGGACACTGGCACGGGCCGCGGGATATTCCGAGTATCACTTTCTGCGGGTGTTCCGGGAAGTATCAGGGCTTACACCTGCAGATTATATCCGCAAAAGGCGCCTCACGGAAATCGCCTGCCGGATGGCGGAAAACAGCAGACCGGCCTCGGCTATTGCGTTTGCCTACGGATTTCAGTCAAAGGAAAATTTTACCCGGGCCTTTAAGAGGGAACACGGCATCCTCCCCACAGAATTCAGAGCCGCCGGAAACAGCCTGAAGCTCTATGGACCGCTGAAACTTGCGCCCAGTCCCTTCAGGGCAGATGGGGAACTGATTGAACTGCGTCCCTTTGAACTTGTGACATATGCCTGTGACCAGGCGCTGCCCACCAGTTTCTGGAACCAGTACAATGCCGGGCGATGGTCTGCCAGGCTTTCCGGCGGTAAGGTTGTGGAAGATTACGGCGTCAGTATCTGGAATGCCAGCTGCAATAAACTGGATTATTACATCGGCATCCGTTCTGAAGAAGCACAGGGAAACCTTGCCGGCACGATTCGGATTCCTGTGGAGGGCGGGTTGTATGCCAGATTTCGAACGTTGGACAGCACACATGCCAATTTTGTGAACACCATTCAACGGACGTGGCAGTATATTGCCGGTGTATGGCTGCCGGAGAACGGGTACGAAAGGACAGGCGGCGCTGAATTTGAGACTTATGTGGAGACCAGCCGCACATTCTCGGAGGAAATTTATATTCCCCTGCAAAAAAGCGTTGACAGCCATTTAAAATAATAAGAAAAGAGGAACAGATATGACAAAATTAAACGTAACTTTTGACGGCATTGCAGACACTACGGGATATTTGTTTTCCCTGGCAAAATGCGTTGCCGCAGTGTTAAAGAGCAGCGAATATGAGTCCTATGCGGAGGATATCATTGCCGCCAGTGGATTTGCGTTCCGCATGTGGGCGGATCCCAAGCAGCTGTGTCCCAGTGCCACCAGTATCTGGGAATTCAAGAAGCAGAAGCAGTGGTTTGAAAACAGCGGCCTGGTTTGCGGCTATACGGAGCGGTTGTGGGGGGAGGACGCAGTGGAAGAAGCACGCAGGTGTGCTGCAGTGGAGCAGATCAGGATGTCTATTGACAGCGGATGCGGGGCTGTTGCCTGGGACATCAGCGGCTGTGAGTGGGGAATTCTCACCGGCTATGATGACGAAGCCGCCTGCTTCGATACATTGAAAATTGACGGCAGCCGAAACCAGGTGCCCTATGAAAAACTTGGAAAACTGGAGCTTCCGATCTTATCCGTTCTGACGATTTCGGGAAAACAGGAAAAAACAGCAGCCGATATTGTTGCAGAAACCAAACGCACTGCCGCATCCCATCTGAAAGGGGAAGAATGGTGTGAAAATACAGCAGGACTGGCTGCCTATGAGGCGCTGATCTCCTTTGTCCGGGATAAGCTGACAGCGGACACAGCCTGGAATCTGGAGTATTATCTGGGAACCTATGGGGCACTGAAATGGTACGCCTGGAAGTTCTTTGAGCGGTATGGAGAGACAGAACTGGCAGGGCTTTACAGAACCGTATATGAGGCGTGGAAAAAGGCATTTGATATAAAACAGTCACAGGACGTAACGCGGGAGGATGTGAGAGCAGAGATCCTGCAATGCCTGCGCACAGCAGAGCAGGCAGAACAGGAAGCGCTCCGGCAGATGGCTTAGGAAGCATGCAGAGTTTACCGGAGAATCCTGCGTCTGGAAGCCCGAAAAACAGGGAAAAACCAAGCCCTTCAGCGTTCTGCCTGACCTGAAAAAACAGCAGCCATGGACCCGTCAGCGTTAGCCGCAAGCCGCGCTCTGACGGGTCCTGACACTGTCTGCCCCAGTGTGTTTATACCTTTTCCACGGCAATGGTAACCTTCTCGCCGTTCACATTCCATTCCTTTGCCACTGCGAAATCTTTCCCCTCTGTCAGCTCCTCCGCAAGCACTTTTCCGGAGATGGAATCTCTGTTCCGGGCGGCGATTTCCGCCAGTTTTGCATTGCCGTTCACGGATACCCGGATATGATCCATAACCTCAAAGCCCGCGTCCTTGCGCATGGTCTGGATCTTGCTGATAAGCTCGTAGACAAAGCCCTCTTCGATAAGCGCTTCCGTCAGATTGGTATCCAGAACCACGGTCATCTTCCCGTTCTCCTGGGAAACGTAGCCGCACTTCTGCGTCATATCAATGAGCAGATCCTCCTTTGTCAGCTCTACGTTTACGCCGTTCACCTCAAAGGCAAGCTTCCCGTTTGCATTCAGCTCATCCATGGCGGTATTGCCGTCCAAAGCTGCAAGGGTTTTCTGGATGCCGCCCAACTGTTTTCCGTATTTGGGACCTACCGTGCGCAGCTGCGGCTTGAAGGTGTAGGTGGTGTAGTCCCGGACATCCTCCGTGTAAACCACTTCCTTCACGTTCAGCTCCTCCTCGATGATGGTGGTATAGAAGCTGTCCAATCCGGCTTTTGCGCTGCCTGCCGCCGCTTTGTCCCCCTGTTCCGACACAGCCTCTTCCGCCCTGTCAGCCACCTTCACGTACATTCTGCTGATGGGCTGACGGTTCTTGATGCTGACCACGTTTCTGCAGGCCCGGCCCAGTACCACAGCCTCCAGAACTTCCTCCATATCCGCCTCCAGTTTTCTGTCAATGAAGCGTTCTTCCGCAACCGGGAAATCGCACAGGTGGATGCTCTCCGGCGCTGCGGAATCCGTGCTGCACACCAGGTTCCGATAGATTTCCTCTGTCATAAAGGGAATCATGGGCGCTGCCGCCTTGCAGATCGTCACCAGAGCCGTATGCAGAGTCATATAGGCATTGATCTTGTCCTGCTCCATGCCCTTTGCCCAGAAGCGCTCCCTGCTGCGGCGCACATACCAGTTGCTCATCTCCTCCACGAAATCCTGCAGGGCCTTGGCCGCCTCGGTGATGCGGTATTTGTCCAAATTGCCGTCCACCGCTTTCACCACAGTATTGAGCCTGGACAGGAGCCATTTGTCCATCACAGGCAGTTTTTCGTATTCCAATGTATGCCTGGACGCGTCAAATCCGTCGATATTGGCATACAGCACAAAGAAGGTATAGGTGTTCCAGAGCTTATCCAGGAACTTGTGCTGCCCCTCCAGTACGGTCTTGCCGGAGAAGCGCTTGGGCAGCCAGGGCGCACAGCTGCTGTAAAAATACCACCTTATGGCATCTGCGCCGAATTCTTCCAGAGCCTCAAAGGGATCCACCACATTGCCCTTGGACTTGCTCATCTTCTGGCCGTCCTCGTCCGCCACCAGACCCAGAACAATGACATTTTCATAAGGCGCCTTGTTGAACAGCAGCGTGGACTCCGCCAACAGGGAGTAGAACCATCCTCTGGTCTGGTCCACGGCCTCGGAGATGAATTTCGCCGGGAACTGCTGCTCGAACAGGTCTTTATTTTCAAAAGGATAATGATGCTGTGCAAAAGGCATGGCCCCGGAGTCAAACCAACAGTCGATCACCTCGGGCACCCGCTTCATGGTACTGCCGCACTTGGGGCAGGGGAAGGTCACTTCGTCAATGTAAGGCCTGTGAAGCTCCACCTTCTTGGTGTTCTCATCCCCGGTCAAATCCGCAAGCTCCTGACGGCTGCCCACGGACACAGTATGCCCGCATTGGCATTCCCAGATATTTAAGGGTGTGCCCCAGTAACGGTTCCGGGAGATGCCCCAGTCCTGAATATTCTCCAGCCAGTTGCCGAAACGGCCCTCTCCGATGGTTGCCGGGATCCAGTTGATGGTCTTGTTGTTCCGCACCAGGTCATCCTTCACCGCGGTCATTTTGATGAACCAGGATTCCCTTGCATAGTAGATCAGCGGCGTGTCGCAGCGCCAGCAGAAGGGATAATCATGCTCAAACTTAGGCGCGGAGAACAATTTCCCCTCTTTGTCCAGATCCTTGATGATCTCCGGATCCGCATCCTTGACGAATTTTCCCCCATAGGGAGTCTGCTCCGTCATATGCCCCTTGCCGTCCACAAACTGCACCAGGGGAAGCCCGTACTTTCTGCCCACATTGGCGTCGTCCTCACCGAAGGCAGGGGCAATGTGCACGATGCCTGTACCGTCGGACATTGTGACATAGTTGTCACAAGTGACATAATGGGCCTTTTTGCCCTGGCGGACAGCTTCCTCTCCGGAACAGGCGAACAGAGGCTCGTACTCTTTATGTTCCAGATCCGTGCCCCTGTAGGTCTCAAGCACTTCATAAGCGGCCTTTCCCTCTTCCGCCAGGCTGCCCAGAACCGTGTCCAACAGGGCCTGGGCCATATAATAGGTATAGCCGTCAGCGGCCTTCACCTTCACATAGGTCTCCTCCGGGTTCACACACAGGGCCACATTGGAGGGCAGGGTCCAGGGAGTGGTGGTCCAGGCCAGGAAATAAGCCTCCTCCCCCACACATTTGAATCTTGCCACCGCGGAGCGCTCCTTCACCGCCTTGTAGCCCTGGGCCACCTCATGACTGGACAGCGGGGTGCCGCAGCGGGGGCAGTAGGGCACGATCTTAAAGCCCTTGTACAAAAGGCCCTTGTCCCAGATGGTTTTTAACGCCCACCACTCGGACTCGATATAATCATCATGATAGGTGACATAGGGATTGTCCATATCCGCCCAAAAGCCCACGGAACCGGAGAATTTCTCCCACATTCCCTTATATTTCCACACGCTCTCCTTACATTTGTCGATAAAGGGGGCAAGGCCGTATTCCTCGATCTGCTCCTTGCCGTCCAGTCCCAGAAGCTTCTCCACCTCCAGCTCCACAGGCAGGCCATGGGTGTCCCACCCCGCCTTCCGGGGCACCATATCCCCCTTCATGGTGCGGTACCTGGGGATCATATCCTTGATGGTCCGGGTCTCCACATGGCCGATGTGGGGTTTGCCGTTGGCCGTGGGCGGGCCGTCATAGAAGGTGTAGATCGGGCCCTCCTTCCGGCTCTCCATGCTCTTTCGGAAGATGTCCTTCTCCCGCCAGAATTTTTCCACTTCTTTTTCACGTTCTACTAAACTCAAATTCGCCGAAACCGGTTTGTACATATTTTGTCTCCTTTCCCAAATTCAGTCCTGCTGCCATTTGAAAAGCCGTTTATTCCATTTCAATAGACTTGTTTCCAAACACCCATTCCCATGAGACAAAAAAAGCCCCGTCCTGTAATAGGACGAAGCATTCTCTTCGTTTAACCACCTCTTACAACGTACATTTCACGAGACCGATACTTCCCCTGAGGGCGTTCTGCCGTCATGAATAATACGCTTTCCCGTAACGCGGGAATCTCGTGCAGGACTACTGCCCCGGAACGGCAAACCATCCTTTCTGCGGACCGTTTTCCTTCCCTCTTTCGCCCTGCCTGCTCGGAAGTGATTTTCGCTGTCCCTCTACTCGCACCGGTCTCCCACCGTCACCGGCTCGCTGTCCCTTTCCCGGACACAGCTACTCTCTTCGTCATGGCATTTCTTCTCTGTGCTTGACAACTGTCTGTATTATGCCATTATAGACCTATGTTTTTTCGTTTGTCAAGCAGATTCCGAAAAAACTTGCCAACAGGCTGTCGGCATGGTATACTTGTCTCACTTCATCAATTCTTTGCACGCTTCTGAAAGAATATGAATTTCGGGCGCCCTGCCCAAAGCTATTTGCCACCCATTTATAATCTATGAAAAAACAGGTTTACAGGGGTCTTCGTCTGCTGTCAGCCTGTTGGAAACAATACTCATCGCTGCCAGAAACAGCAGAACCAGGAGGAATCTTTATGCACAACAGCCAAAACACAGGTCTGCCCCCGGACAATTCGCCGTTAATCCGGAATTCCAGGCTCCGGGACAGCGGATGCAAAATCATTTTCGACAACAACATCCTGTGTTCCCAGTTTCTTCGGGATTACATAGACCTGCCCTATATGAAAGGAATCAGGCCCGAGGATATTGAGGATGTTTCGGCCCAGTTTGTGCCCCTTGTGGCAGAGGAGCGCAACGCCGACCGGGTAAAGCGGGTCCACATTCAGGGAGAAAAGCCTTTTTTTGTGATTTCCCTCATTGAACACAAAACAAAAATCGATTATAATGTATGTATGCAGATTTTCCGGTACATGTTCCTGATCTGGGACGCCTACGAGAAGGAGGCTGAAAAGCTGCAGGCAGGAATCTCCCGGCAGGAAAGCTTCCGGTATCCGCCCGTGCTGCCCATTGTCTATTATGAGGGAAAGGAAGAATGGACTGTTCCGCTGCATTTTGTGGACAGGATCTCAAATGGGCGGAATTTCGGAGAATACCTGCCGGATTTTCAGTATTACCTGGTGCCGCTGAAGGATTACAGCAACCAGGAGCTTATGGACAAAAAAGACGAGATATCGCTGGTGATGCTGATCAACAAGCTGCAGACCAGGGAAGATGTGGAGACATTCCGAATGCTTCCCGCCCGGGACGTGGAATCCATTGTCCGGGATTCCCCGAAACACCTGGTAGACACCATAGCGGACGTTTTACTGGCTTTCCTGCTGAAAATCAATATTCCGGTCTCCGAGGCGGAGAGCCTGACGGATAAAGTGAGGGAAAAGAAAGTGGCTGAATTATTTGAAAATATGGAAAAAATGGATATTCAGGCGGAGCGGAGGAATACGGAAGAACAGCGGCAGAGGGCAGACGCCGCAGAGCAAAAAGCGGATGCTGCAGAGCAAAAAGCAGAAGCTGCGAAACAAAAAGCGGATATGGCCGAAAAGAAGATGGAAACCGTAATTTCCCTGCTGCTGGTCAGTTATCAAAACGGGGGCATGTCCAAGAATGACGCCCTGCAAAAGCTGATAAATGAACTGGACCTGGAAGAAGCTGCCGCAATAGCCAAAATAGAAAAATACTGGAAAAAAGTCTAAACTATATCTTAACAAAGTCCTGTATCGCGACGATAATATTGATGAACTGTCCCGATGCGTAGGATACGGTTACTTCGACTGTGGATCGCGTTGTTGCGGGTTCGACCCCCGCCTGCCATGCAAGACCGGCAGTAGCTCAATGGTAGAGCACGTATACCGTTTCCGCCCTTTCTCGGGGCAGTTTTTCATCTGAAATTTTAACCCGGAAAATGCCCGCCAGAAAAGCAGAACCCGGCTTCCTGAAAAAGCATTCCCAACTGCCGCGCAGAAGCCTGGTGCCGGGAAAAGGAGGGGATAAACTTGAGTCGCTTTCGAAATGTCCTGAACAATGCCAGGAAAAGCGAAACCGTGAAAAACTTTATGGATGGGGAATCCTACCGCATCAACCCACTGGATACCCTGAAGATGATCACCGCATCTTCCATTTTCGGTGAGCCTTCCTATTACCGGAACGGCGGTTTGGGGGAGAAGGTCCGGGATGCCCAATACCGGCGCTGTGATCTGTTGGAAGGATACCTGCTTTTTGCAGATGACTGGGACGGCCGCACTACAACGGAAATCATGGAGCAGGCCATAGACGATGCCCTGACTGCGGATTTTGAAGGCACCCTTCGCTGGGCGGTTACCCTGAGGCAGGATTTTTTCATGCGCCTGAATCCCCAGGTAATCATGGTGCGGGCAGCGATACATCCCGGAAGAAAAACCTTTACCGAGAATAATCCGGGACTTTTTCCCCAACTGCAGCGCCTGACCATGAGCCGGGGCGACGATGCATTATCCCAACTGGCATACTTTTTATACCGGAATCGTGGTAAACGGAATATGCCCAGTCTTCTGAAACGTTCCCTTGCGGAAAAACTGGAAAGCCTGGACCCTTATCAGGCTGCCAAATACAAAAATGCGGAAATAGGTCTCCGGGACGCCGTGCGCATTACCCATGCCCACTCTCCCGTCATTGATGAATTCATGACAACGGGAACCCTGAATCTGCCCGCTCAAAAAAAGACCTGGGAGAACCTCCGTTCCCAGGGAATGAATTGGAAAGACATCTTCCGCCAGATCTCCATGGGGCATATGGCCCTGCTGCGGAATCTCAGGGGCGTCTTTTCCGAGACGGAGGACGCCGCCTTCTGCAGGGAATATCTGGAACGCCTTAAAGCAGGCGTAGCCGGAGGCAGACAGTTTCCCTTCCGCTACTACAGCGCCTATACGGCAGTGGAAAAAAGCGGCTGTTTCCACAAACCGCTGATTCTGGATGCCCTGGAGGAGTGCATGGATCTGTCCATGGAAAATCTGCCGAAATTCCGCGGCAAGACCATGTGCCTGTCGGACAATTCCGGCTCTGCCTGGGGAGCCATCCCTTCCGAATACGGCACGGTCCAGGTAGCTGTCATTGACAATCTCTCCTCCGTCATTGCCTCCGCTGCTTCGGATGAGGGATATGTGGGCAAGTTCGGCGACCGGCTTAAAGTGTTTCCCGTTTCCCGCCGGGGCCAGATCCTGCGCCAGTGCCAGGCCATTTCCCAGACCATGAATGCCGATGTGGGCGGCGCCACCGAGGGCGGTATCTGGGAATTTTTCTCCCGGGCCATTGAACAGAAAGAGCATTGGGATCAGATCTTCATCTATTCCGATCAACAGGCAGGACATGGAGGGCTGTACGGCACCAACGCCCAACAGATCGTCTACCGGGAGCAGGGCTTCGGCTGCCGCGGCTTCGGCCGAAGGGGCGACGGCACCTATATCAATGTGTTTGATCTGATTCTGGCCTACCGCAGGAAAGTGAATCCTGATGTAAATGTATTTTCCATACAGACTGCAGGCTACAATAATGTCTGCATACCGGAATATGCCTACCGTACCTGCATCCTCTACGGATGGACGGGAAAGGAGCTGAACTTTGCCAGGGAAATGATTGATCTCTGGGATGGCCAGAATCCCTGAGCTGCCTTTTGTCCGCATCCGTAATGCCCTAATCAGACTCCCAGTTCCACACTGTTGCTCCAGGCCTTCCTTCCCTCCGCATCCGTCACCTCCGCACGGATAAAGGTCTCAAAGGGCAGAATCTCACTGGAAGCTTCCGTCAGGTTCCTGCCCCGGACACAACGTCCCCTGGCCCACACCGCATTGGAGAAAAAGCTGATACGGGAAACCGGACTGCATTTCACGCTTACCCGGTTTCCCTCCCGGATAAGATGTATCTCCGGTCCCTGGGTTGCATAGAAATCCTTCCTTCGAATGGCCTCCAGTATCTGCCCGTCCCCGGCATCCGCCCCGCAGGCCAACATAATATAGGAAGAGGTTTCGTCCGAACCGTCGTAATAATGAGTGTCGTCATCCGCAATCAGAGGATACAGAAGCCCCCTGCATGCCGCGCAGTCCACAAAATGCCCGGAATAGGGACGAGAGGATTCCCCCGCATCCGAAACCGTGTTGTAGATCTCCGTGGCCCCTATTCCCCTCAGCCCTGCAGCCTGTTCCACAGTATTCATCGACCATGCAGGATGGGCCAGCACAGCCATTCCCCCGCACTGATTGATCTCGTCTATGATCCTCTGGGCAGGATCCTCCTTCCGCACCTGAGGCTCCCTCTCACAGCCAAGGGCAAGAAAGTGGAAAACACCCTCTGCGCCGTTTCCGCCTCCGATATTATATTCCGCTCCGGACAAAATCCGTAAACCGTCCATCTCCCCGCTGCACCGGTATTTCCAATGATCCGTTATCGCAATAAGGTCATAACCTGCCTCTCTGTAAATAGCTGCCGCCTCCCCAGGCGATTTGCAGCCGTCAGACTCTGTAGTGTGAAGATGAAGATTTATCTTCAATCTGTTTCTTCCGAACATATCTGTAATCATGTTTTATCCGTACCTTTCTTTTTCAGTGTTTTTCCCATCGGAACCATCGGCACCCGCCGCGCCCTTTCAGTATACGCCCCACCGGGCAGAAATGCAAGATATACCCCGTCTATAAACATACCGGACTGCACAAAAATCGTTACTGTTCACTCCGTTCACAGTAACTGATGCACACAAAATGAGCAAAGTACGCTCATTTTGGCGCCTGCTGTCTCGTGATTTTCGTGCAAAATACGCACGAAAACACTTCGCGGAGGCACCTGTAAACAATAACCAAAAATCGCCGCCCCTTCTTGGCTTCTAACTATCCATGTGGTATAATGGACTTGTTGAGGGGCCATTGGCTCCAAACAAAATATAATTACACAAGGAGTATTTATTTATGAGAACTTATAAGATTTCGGCAAACTCTTCCTTTACCGTCCCTGTAGTGTTTATCACAGTGCTCTCTGCCGCATGGCTCATCCTGAACATCCTCCCCATTCCGGTGGAAGGACAGTTTGAGCCCCAATGGATCAACCCTGTCCTGGCCACCATCCTCCTGATTCCCTTCGGCTTCCTGTCATTCAAGATGCACCGCCGCAGCCTGACACTCCACGAAAACGACCTGGTCTATATCCCGCTTTTGGGCGCTCCCCGGACCATGTCCTACAGCGATCTGCAGAAAATTACCACCGGAGGCAAAAGCTACTGCCTCTATACGGCGGACGGCAAGGTATTGATGCGCTTCGACGATAACTATACATCGGACGCCAGTGACATAGTGGCATTTTTAAAAAGCAAGGGAGTGAAAGCAGAACTTTAACGTTTACGCTCTCTGCCTTTTCATCACAAAAGGGCTGCCTCAGCAGCCCTTCCACCATTAAAAGATCACGGTATCCATCAATTGTGCACTGTGCGAAATCTTCATCAATGACAACATGGCCATATTATGAATGGCATCACATACTTCAAATTCCTTCTCCTCTTTCCACCGCGGCTTCCAGTCCATCACAAAATCATACACATCCTTATCGGATACGCAGGATTTCTCCCTGACAAGCTGGTCATAGGAATATAAAACCGTTGCAACCATTTCCGCCTGCTCGGTACTCTTTACCCTGCCAAACAAGTCAATGGTCTTCTTTACGGCATCCCACTCAGCCTCTGTAAACCTGTCACTCTTGATTACAACGCTGTCAGCCACACTTAGGGATATCATTTTGCCCAACTGCTTCTCCACAATCAGATTTGCATTGGCAAACGCGGCAATCGCTTCCTTTGCCTGAATGGAATATGGTCCGAATTCCCCTTTGGAAAAGGTAAAACCCGTGTCAACTCCGTTCCTCGTAAGGACATAACATATCTTCTGGTAGATGGTTCTGCCGACTTTTAAGGAATATTTCCTCTCATTTAACTCCTTAATGACCTGAAGGATCGGGTACCATCTGGGATTAACCTGCACCTGCCTGCCCCCGGAAACTTCCCCACTGACAGCTCCCCTCTTCAGGAAATCCAGGCTAATCTCTCCCGGATTTGTTCCAAACGGGGCGTATATCTCAATGGCAAGAGGCAGCTCACACAATTTACTGTACATCAGCGGTCCGACAGTTTTCCAGGATAATCCTCCGTTTCCACAGCCTAATGGCGGAAACGCAATACTGTCTATTCCATATTCCTGATAATGCTTTACAAACCAGTCCAGACCGTCTATGATGTAAGATAAACGTGACGGGGAACGCCAATGGTCCTTCGTGGGAAAATTCAGAACTTTCGTTCCGTCCCTGCCAGTGTAAACATAGGGTTTACCCGGCCTGACCTCCCCGGACCTGCATTTGGCCACATAATCATCATACATCTCCGGATAGCGCCTTTTAAATTCAAGTGCAATTCCCTTCCCCATCACCCCTACACAATTCACGGTATTGACAATAGCAGTACATTTACTTTCAAACAAATCTCCTATTTTGACTATCATATCATCATCTCCTTAGAAATAAATTTCGGGAAAGACTACTACATTCCTGTCAAATCCTGTGTCCCTGAGCTTCTGTGCCGCCACATTATTAATGACTGCCGCACAGGTTACATAGCTGAAAGGTATGAAATGTGGCACAAGAACCTCTGCGCATTTTACTGACTTTTTTTCCATCTGCTTAAAATAATCCTCATCGGTCCAGTATTTTGCGTATACCAATCTAAAGTTAACCGACTCCATCCCCACTGCAGGTGGATAGAAGGTTGCATACTCACTGGAAGCATTTCTGTCTGAAATTATGACTCCTGGTATATCCAAAATCGTACAGTTGAACTTCAATATGCAAATATTCAGATTATGATTCCTTCTCGCGGAAAGCATCGGATTATGCGGATCAAAATATACATTCGCATACTGATGCAGCCTCAACCCGTCAGGAACCACCACCGCAGCCCTCCTCTGTTGAACAGAGTTCATCGCAATTGACGTATGCGCAATCTGCTCTGCCCTTTCATTCGATAACAGCCCCTCCCTCATTATGGAAGGAATATTATCCATGGATTGAATATTATACAGGCCTGTCTGATTTGTCTTTTTAAAAAACAACTCTGAAGGTCTCAACACTTATCACCTCTATGTACTCTCAGTATACCACAAACATTCCCAATTGTCGAACGTTTGTTTTACATATTTTGAAATTACCTGCTGCATCAGCAGTCCCGGATTCCACCAAACCGATACCGCGTCAAACAATTTTACACAAAAGAA
Source organism: uncultured Lachnospiraceae bacterium (assembly GCA_947367855.1). Lineage (GTDB taxonomy): Bacteria > Bacillota > Clostridia > Lachnospirales > Lachnospiraceae > Acetatifactor. The sequence goes on from CANBFE010000007.1 coordinate 109,917, forward strand.
CTGCCGCGCTTCAGGTTTACATCTTAAGCACGGCAGTTTTGGAGCTCCTCATTATAAAGTTTTAGTTGGACTGTAGCAAAAAGCTATTTCCAAATTCATGGCTCTTCTACATCGGAAACAATGATTTCCTCATAACTGCCACATATAAACCTGCGGTAATAGCTATCCGGATGATACTCCCACCTGAGACGATACCACACGTTTTCCGGTACATCCTGGTACTGCCTGATCTTTCCGTCACTTAACAGCTTTATCTCCAGAAGGGCGCGTTGCGGATCGTAACCCACCGTTTCAATGAGTGTGCTGTAGAAACTGATGTGTTTAATTGTTCTGCCCTCCATAAACTGTTGTTCCTATAGTTACACTATTCCTCTTTGTATTGTTCATATCTTACCTTTTTTCCTTTGTCTGTCCCGACACCTATGTAAGGAAAACCGATATCTACAGTGACAATTCCACCCGGATATCCCCATCTTTCCTCTGCAGTCCTGTCATGATACCCAAAATCATATTCCAGGTCTTTATCCTTCGCACGGCAGTTTCAAGCTTCACCCAGAGATCATAAAGTTTTAACCTGGCCATAACGATAACCCCAACCCGAATTTATGGCTCTTCTTCAACCGAAAGGATGGTTTCAGTATACCGACCGCATATCTGTCTTCTGTAATAGGTGTCCGGGTGGTAGTCTTCCCGGAGATGATACCATATGTGTTCAGGAACATTCTTGTATTGCCTGATCTTCCCGTCACATAACAACTTTATCTCCAGAAGGGCACATTGCGGATCATAACCCACCGTCTCAATGAGTGTGCTGTAGAAACTGATGTGTTTAATTGTCTTACCCTCCATATGTTATTGGTTTATAGTTACAATTTTCAGTTCATGTGGTTTTTAGAAGGAATAGACGAATTCACCGCTGTCATTCTCGCCTTCAATGTATCCGTTTACATTGCCATAATGAACACATGTAATTTTGTAAGTAGCTCCTTCTACCGCCCCTTTGTAAACAAGTGAGATTCCCATAGTGGTACGGTCCTTAACTTCTCCACCATCGCTAACTGCCACTGTTTCCCATCCTCCGTACCAAGTTTTTTTCAAAACTTTTACATCTTTTACCCCTAATACTGAAGACTTACCAACAGTCTCTGTAGAAATGTCGATAGCCATACCCTCACTGCATTTACTAACTCCAATTATGCAATTTACCAACATAGTATAGGGCACGCCCTCACCAGATAAATTGGGTTCTTCGACAATTGTTGCTTCCATATATTCTACCGCAGTTGCATTGTCCATTAATATGTCAGATGCCGCCTTGCTAGAAAAACCTGAAGCCCCTATCAGTAACGCAACCATTACCAATACATTTAGAGTACATTTACCCTTTCTTACAACTTTCTTAAATCTCTTCATATTTTTTCTCCTTAACGTATATTTTAGAAGGATATGCTCTCTCTCCTTTCCTCATTAATTTAAAAAAATTATCCTTCTATATATATACATGACTTAAAGAGCCATTTTATTACAAATTATTTTCAAATATTATTGCAAATTACATTCCAATACTTTTTAGCCAACAATTTTAGCTCTTCTAAATTATCTTGTCCATTAACATAATACTTACAGTTCCCTTCATAAAAAGAAATAATATAGAATTTTTCTCCAGTTTCTTGTCTACTATAAACATCCATCATTTTACTATCTTTTTGTTTATAGCTTTCAATATAAGTATAGCCAGTAAATTCTTCTCGAAAATACGAAATTTTATCTAAATAGGTTAACACACCTAAGACAATTTCCTTATTTTCAGTTTCATTAGTATAACAACTTATCAACATTTTCCTATTTACAAGATCATTCATTTCATAATATTGCCATTGATAACCTTCTGGCATTTCAATTTCTGACTCGATCTTCAACCACTCCTGTCCCCACTCAGGAACCTCTTCTTTACTATATATAGCATTTCCCTTCGTATCCGTCAAATCCACAATCTCTTCCGGCGAAGTCATCATTTCAATACCAGACTCATCCCGTTCCAACCAGAAGAAAAAGCCGGTCTCCGGATTGGCCACTGCATGGATGGAATTTCCCACGGTAAAAAGCAGCAAAACACAGGCTGCCGCCACGACAGCCTTATGACGCAGAATGAACGCAACGAGCTTTCTCTTCCTCCATGCGGTTTTTCCGGAATTACCCGGCACTCCCGAAAGTGCCGCCATACGGCCGCTCTCTGTTCCAACCGCACTTCCCATTGAAAAAGTATTCTCCCCATCCATTGTAGTTTCTTCTCCTGTCATAAAATCCTCTCCCTGTATTGTACATCCTGCCAAAACCTTTTCGCTTTCCGACAGGGACTCCATAGTCACAGCTTCCCCCAGAGGCAGCAATTCCTTCTGCCCTGCAAGCTTCTGAAATTTTTCCCATTCCATGTTCTCATCAGGTATGTCCGCTTCATCCAGCGGATCCAATGTATCAAGCAGATACAGTATGGACTCCACTGCCTTTTCGTCATACTCTTCTCCGGATGCGTACATGGTATACCAGTTGAGTTTCTTCCTCAGTTTTTTCTTTAACGAATTGCCCTTATTCATTTTGTATACACTTCCCATTCTATCCTCCATTCCTCCGCCCTGGCCAGACCGCCAAATGCGGCATATTGCAAAGTATACTGCGTCCCAGGCTCTGACTGCTTATATCCGGTTCCGTTTATGCCCTGCTGCCAATAGTCATTCCATAGCTTTTCTCACCTTTACCTTCAGCCTGTGCAGACGCACTCTCATATTATTTTCGGTTATTCCATATTTCTTCGCCAGTTCTTTGATCGTAGTTTTACCCAGATAATAATCCTTCACAAGCTCCCAGTCCTCCCTGTCCAGAACGCAAAGCGCTGTCAGTTCCAGATCAATCTCCCGAAAATCAGATTCCCCAACTTCCAGTTCCAGTTTCTCGTCCAATGGCAGTAACACATGGCATCTCATCTTACGGCGCATTTCACGCAATTTGTTTTTCGTAGCAACCATGAGCCAACCCCTGCGGTTTTCGTGACTCATAAATTTTTCTCCAAGATCCAATGCCGCGCAAAACACATCCTGCGTAATATCTTCCGCCACTTCTGAGTTCTGGACCAGACGATACACGTATTTGTATATATCCCGAAAATGAGTTTTATAAACCTCCTCAAATTTGTCATCCCTATTGTCCATCATTCCTAACTCCCTTATCCTGTGTTCTTCTCCTGTTTTTTTACTTCGCAGAAATACAGTATCTGTTTCCTTTCTTATAATTTACCATTCTTTTCCGCTTTGTTGTTAAAAATTTAGATTTCCTGAACAATAAACATTGTATTTTTTGTAGTCTAAATTCTCAACAGGAAATAGTTCCGGATTCCAACAACAATAGATGGTCAATGGTCTTCCGCCTCTATTATACAAAAAAATCCCAGGAATAAAAATACTTCCCTTCAAAAAGCGCGCATCACCTCCCCGGTCCGATTCATACCAGCTTCACTGCATCGCTTTCCGCACCTTCACCTTCAGTCTGTGCAGGCGCACTCTCATATTGTTTTCGGTTATTCCATACTTCTTCGCCAGCTCTTTGACCGATGCGTCACCCAGATAATACTCCTTCACCAGTTTCCATTCCTCTCTGCTCACGGCACAAAGCGCAGTCATTTCCAGATCAATCTCCCGAAAGCCGGATTCCCTTACCTCCAGTTCTGCTTTCTCGTCCAACGGCAGTGATACCCGGTACTTCATCCTGCGGCGCATTTCACATAATTTATTTCTGGCAGTAATCATAAGCCATCCTTTTTGATTTGGATGATCGAGAAATGTAATTCCGAGATTCAATGCCGCACAGAATACATCCTGTGTGATGTCTTCTGCCATCTGCCTGTTCCGAACAATTTGATACACATACCTGTAAACATCCCGAAAATGGGTTTTGTAAACCTCCTCAAATTTATCATCTGTATTGCCCATGATCCCATGCTCCCTTATCTTCTGTTTCTGTTCCTATCCTCCCAGTCATTAATATACCAAATAAAATCAGATTTTCCACAAGCAAAAGTTCCGGATTCCTCCTTTTACCGGCGATCAATCTGTAATAATTTAAATTTACTTGAGATAATTTCTCTGGTCAACCACTTTATACAAAACATAATGTGGCGCACCTTCATTTTACTATAGAACAGACAGGCTGTAAAAGAATATTCCATTTTTCCTCAAATCGTGCCAATTCACAATAAAAAACTTTCTCTGAAGGGCTGTTTTTTATATTTCCGGGCACTAAATATCCCCAAACTTCTTGCACAACGGGCACACAGCGTATATAATGAGGACGTACAAAATCAACCGCAAGCAGAAAAGGAGACACTATGAGCATAAAAATCGGTATTTTAGGGTATGGCAATCTGGGACGGGGCGTGGAATGCGCTGTCCGCCAGAATCGGGATATGGAACTGAAAGCTGTTTTCACCAGGAGAAATCCTGCTGATGTGAAGATTCTCACGGATACCGCAACGGTCTGTTCCGTGGCGGAGGCAGAAGAGTGGAAGGATAAGCTGGATGTGCTGATTCTCTGCGGGGGCAGCGCAACGGATCTTCCCCGTCAGACCCCGGAATATGCAAAATTCTTCAATGTTGTAGACAGTTTTGACACACACGCCGCAATTCCCATGCACTTTGCTGCCGTCGATGCCGCGGCAAGGAAAAGCGGAAAAACCGCCATCATCTCCGTTGGGTGGGATCCGGGCATGTTCTCCCTGAACAGAATGTATGCAAATGCCATCCTTCCCGAAGGAAAGGACTATACGTTCTGGGGACGGGGCGTCAGCCAGGGACATTCTGACGCCATCCGCAGGATTCCCGGTGTAAAGGATGCAAAACAGTATACCATTCCCGTGGAAAGCGCCCTGTCCGCAGTAAGAGCAGGTGAAAACCCGGAACTTACCACCAGACAGAAACACACCCGGGAATGCTTCGTTGTAGCAGAAGAAGGCGCCGACAGGGCAAAAATTGAAGAGGACATCAAGACAATGCCCAATTACTTTGCCGATTACGACACCACGGTACATTTTATCAGCCAGGAAGAGCTGAAGCGGGACCACAGCCGGATTCCTCATGGCGGATTTGTCCTCCGCAGCGGCGTTACCGGTTGGGAGAGTGAAAATCATCACTTGATCGAATATAGTCTGAAGCTGGATTCCAATCCCGAATTTACTGCCAGTGTGATTGCCGCCTATGCAAGAGCCGCATACCGGCTTTCCACAGAGAGAATAACTGGATGCAAAACAGTATTTGACATTGCGCCGGCTTATTTAAGCGCAAAAAGCGGAGAGGAACTGCGGGCTTCCCTGCTCTGATTCCCAAACCCCCGGCAGAAATGCTGCCGGCGTAAATATTTCTGGAAACTGCCGTATTCCTTCACCCTGAATGCGGCAGTTTCAAACTTATTTCTTAGGAATCAAAGTTTTTGATCTGTTTTCCCAGAATCAGTCATCCTTAAATTTACCATTCCATCTTCGGAAAGAATTGCTGCAAAACATATTTTTTCTTCCGCCCTCTCCGTTTTCTCCTTACGTAACATTATCCAGTGAATGTAATTCTCTATAGAATTATATCTGGCGCCACGACTTGGATCCCCCTGCTTTTTCAGTTCTCCATCAACAATTGCGCCTGCCGCATGGCAGTATCCATTCAAATCTGCCAGCAAAGCTCCATCTATTGATGTAATTCCTTTCAGAGCCTTTCCTGTCTTTCTTATACAAAATGGATCCACCCTATATGCTCTCTCATATTTCTGAAACCGCCTTACCTCCGTTTTAAGCAGCTCATTATCCATAAACAGTACAGCTGTTCCATGAGTCTGGTTCTCGATCAGGCTTTGCACAGTTTCCCGGATAATATCTTTATTGACAGAAGAAGGCAAATGATCCAGTTCCATCAACCATCCGTCCTTATTTTCATCGCAATCCGCCATGGGAATCCTAAAGCTGCCGTTCTCGTATTCAAGTATAGGAATTCCACGAAAAACTGCTGTCCAGTTTAAAAAACCATTGAATCTGATATAGCAGTCCCAATCTTCCATGCCATTGGAAATAACTCCCTCAATTGCATAGGTCATTCCTTCTTTTCCTGCAAGCAGGCCCTGCTCTTCTCCGGACATTTCCATCAGCTTCCTGATAGTCCGCAGATTATCCATGGTTATACAAGCTCTGGTTTTCCCAAAATCCTCTCCAAACTCCAGCTTAATACCTGCGGTGCGGCACTTTTCTGTATCCTTCCCCGCAAAATATATCCTGGTCCTCACAGCCCGCTTTTCATACAGCTGCGCAGATATATGTATCAAAAGTTTGCATTCAGGAAAAGAGCATTTTTCCATTACTCCTGCCGAATAGCGTTCTCTCAGCTTTTTATCATCCAGAATTTCTTCCAGAAAATACTTCAACAGGGGATCCGACAACGCCTCTTCCACAGCATCCCTGTATCGAAATTCATTGCATTCAGGAACTTGAAGCTTTTTTTCCACTTCTTCCAAATATAAAACATCTGAGAAATTTTTATACAAAATATCTACCAACAGATCCCCCAGAAACCCCCATGCCCTATTCTTCTGTGTTACTGTCTTCCCTTCAACCTCCCCAGCCAGACTTTGATATAGAAATTTCCAACATACCGACACTTTACCATTATGCCCCAGCCTGGAGTCCGCAATTGTTCCCTGACGTTTTCTGCTAATCCATCCCCCTTTAACTTCGGATTCCTCGTCGAGTGGATGCAACGAAAACCGCAGTTCAGCCTTGCTATTTAAGCCTCCAAAGCTTTGTCCAAGAACCTGTGTCAGAAAGGAGCATAATTTCTGCCCAACAGCATCCGTTTTTTTATCCATTATCACCATTGCCTTCATCCTCAGCACACTGTCTTATCTGTGTTTGTACCTTTTTGTAATACTCCGCAATATATTTCTGTATTTCAAGTACCATTTCCTCTGCGCTGCTGTTCTGAAACACTTTGTACACCCGATTCATCCGCATATCCGGCATATCCTGCCACTCTTCATAATGCTTGTTTAGCACATCTCTGCATTTCAAAAAATACTTTTCAAACGCCTCAAGTATATCAGTTCTCAAAAATACATAGAGCCTATTGTGAATGGCATGAATTTCTGTATCACATTTTTCCCTGCTGTAAACTGTAAGATATCTGCTAATAAATACTCGAATTTTATTTTTCAGAATTTTTGCCTCAGGAGACAGACTGTCTGTATTATTAAGCATTCCAATGTCCCAGATATACGAATTCCCTGCTGAACCCGTCCCCCCGTTCACACTTGTCATACAGAAAACCACCAGTGCACTGCGCACCAAATTAATATCGTCTATCCTGTTTTTTCTTTGCCCCTGTTCCCCCGCACTATTTATCAGGGCCTGCAGGTAATCATCCATGGAGATCTTCAATGTCAGGATTCCTATAAGATCCGCCACACACTCCTTAAATAAATACATCATATCCTCAGAAATTGTCTTTAGGGATAATTCCCAATTACTCCAAACGGATGTTTGGAGCAAGGATTCTGCCGCTGATGTCAGCCTCATATCCATTTGACGCCGTTTGTCTTCTGCATCGGCATCTCCATTCATGATGCAGAAGATATAATACTTTTCAATCAGATAACCGAACAATTCCTCCTTATGATGCTTAAAAATCTCTGTACAGCTGTCAATCAACGCTTCTTTAAGCAGATGAGTGTATGTCTTATATTTCTCATACTTCCTGCAGAAAGCCTCTGCCTCATGGTCTCCACACCCCTGAAATTTCTCGAACTTCAGATACTCCTTATCTCCCAGCTTCCCGAGGTATATTCCCTGCATTGAATGAAGTCATACTCCTCTCCTTCTATATTCTCTTTTATAAAAACGTGAAAATAAACAACAATGGTTTTAGACATTATGGAAATTGCATGTTCATACCTTCCCTCTCTGTCACGAACCTTATTGCCCACAAAATGCCCTACTTCATGACTAAGCATAATCAGCATCTGTTTGGGGTTATACGCCTGGTTTTCCGGAATATTAACCAGAAACAGCCTTTGTTTTTCTGATATATTTTTAAATAATTCCTGCACTCTCATGTTGTCTGCAACTCCAAGACAAGTAAGAAATTCATACTCATGCTTTTCAGACACATTTTTTTCCGTATCCAGACAAGTCTTAAGCAGATAAATAAAGGCATTATAAAAGGCAATCATTTTAACGGGAGTACTATATATCCTTACATCGAAATTAACAGTCTGGGTAAACTGTCTGTCAGAATGTGTCGCATTCTGCACATACAGGTTCAATCCTTTTATAAGTTCATAAAAAGATACGAAAAATCTCTCCGCGGTGTTCTCGTCTACAACCCTTGACATAAGCATCACAAGGTTCAAGGGAAGAAATGCGGATATAAAAATGTAATCCGGAAACTGGGATCTCTCGAACTTTTGCAGAGAATTAATAATTTGATACAAATATCTGCTCAGGTTTTCAAATTGTCTTGTATAAGGAATCTCTTTCTTGTTCAGCTCCCCTGTCAAATTTCTCAGTTTAACACTAAGAAGAGGAATCTTATTCTCATTTCCGCCAAAATCCCCCTCTGTCTTCCCCCGTGAAAAAACTCTGCCTGTTCCTGAGCGATAATCGTGGTAACACCGATAAGATTGTGCTGATAGTCAGGGCAGCTGTTATTCAGTACGCCGTTGGAATCCTGAAACAGCTTTAAAAATGATTTCCACGGAACATCTTTTATTACAATTACTTCATCATTACATCCAAGTATTGACTCTTTGCTTACCCTCTTTTCCTCTTTTTTCACATCAATCATATCAATTATCCTGTCCCTGATATAATCAATGCATCCCGGCCTTTTCTCTATCACATATACATAGGCCTGTCTTACAGGACTTTTCTGTGCCTCCCCTATAGCGTCCAAATTTGTATTCAGGCTTTCGCGGTGAATCCCCGCTATAGTGAAACTGTAAGTAAGAGCCAACCCACATTCCGTCAAAGGAGACTGGGCCTCCTGCCTGTGAAAACAATCCAGAAGATGCGTTCCGTCCTCATAGCATTTACACAACAAAACAAGGATAATATCACTATTATCCAAAGTCAGATAAGAAATTGCAATTCTACTCGGATTTGTCAGCATTCTCTCCAGTTTCTGCCGATTTTTAAGATTAAGCTTCTCTATATCCGTTTTCATCTGTAATAAAGTCACAAAAATAAAAGGGTACTCTGTCCCTTTTTCTTTTGCAAGTCTCCAAAACTCTTCATCCTTTACAGATACGTCTTCGGATTCTTTCTCTTCACTGCGGAACCCGAAAACAATTTTTTCCGAATACTTTCCCTCCAGTCTTTTCAGCTTTTCTTTTTCATATTGCCAAAGCAATTCAAGGGAACAATCTCCCTCTGTAAATAAATTATCTCCCACCGATATGCCGTCATAATATCCGAACGCAAAATAATCCCACTCACTATGGATCTCCCGTCCTGGTGGAAGAAAATCATTGTATAGCACAAACGGTCTGCATACATTATGCATATGAATCCCCTTTTCTTTCCGTATACCGTCTTACAGGCCTTTGTTGTTTAATATTCTATTTTAATCAGTCCAGAGCGCAGACTCTGAGTCACATAGCTGTTTTCCGCATCAGCCAGGATTTCCTCCAATGAATCTCCTGGATTCATTCTTTTCAGAAAAGTACTGTTCTCCTCTCCTCCGCGCAGAACATTCTCTGTCTGTGTCGGATCAAATAAAATTCCCCTCGACTTCCGTTCCATATATTTTTCCTTCCTAAATACTAATCCAATGTCCGTCAAAGAACACTCATTCGTACATTCTATGTTCTTCAATAACTATTGTTCCCAACCGCTCCTCTTTTAAAACTAAAATTCTAATATGTACTTACCATTTACTATAGAAGAGATAAATGGCATTGTCAATAATATTGTTGAAATCAGAATACTAAATCTCTGTTTTCAGGAATGAACTATTCAGAAACAGAATAAATATATTCTTGCTTTTTATGATATTTGTATTATAATTTATTAATAGAAATATTTATATTTTAAGGAGGAAAAAATGGCAACTCCACTATCCTGTTCCCCTGAGGAATATGCCGATTACTACTGTTCAACCATCTTCCAAAATATACGGGATATTATGGAGAAAAAAGCGATCTCCCAGATATCCCTGGCTCGAAAGAGCGGGATTTCCCAACCCGTTATATCAAAACTCCTTAACGGTGATACAAAAGCCTCACTTGCCCAAATTGCAAAAATCTGTTGGGCCTTAGGCGTAGAGCCCTCTGACATCCTTTCCCAAAACCAGGATGCACTTCAAAGTTATCTGCTGTCAACAGAACTGGCAACAGACAATAATGTTGTATGTCTCAGCCCGGCTCAATCCCCCACAGCCTTCAAAGGATATCTTGGACAGTTCAACCTGTATTTTGGTTCTACGGTTTCTTCCGAAAATAATATTCTGTGCGGAACACTCACCTTCAGAGAATCCGCAGACCATAATTCCTGTAGCGCAGAACTGCTGCTTGATACAGGAAAGAAAACCGCCGATGGACTTCCAATCCAAAAACACTACACTGGTACCCTTATTATCTCCCTTCCCATGTCGGCATGCTATTGTACCCTGACATCAAAAGAACTGGGGGAAATATGCTTTCTTGTATTTAACCACCTATTCCTGTTTAACCAGACTCTAATCTGCAGAATGGCATGCGCTGCTACCATCTCAGCCGGCGGCAACCGACGGCCAACAATGCACCGCCTGCTCATCTGCCGCGAGGCATTGGATATCTCGGATCCCCACAGCGATGATTTTAAATTCCTTCACGGTCAGCTGATGCTAAATAGTTCCGATATCCATATCACCAAAACAGCCTATGAGGAAATGCAGGCGGCTGAATCAAAACAGTTTTCCAGACCTGAATTTCAGGCCCTTCTTGAAGAGTTCCAGAAAGGCCGTGCCGAAGACCAGGTATATAGTATCAACGAAGACAAAATCAGAAATGCACAACTTCCAGTTGGCATAAAGCTATCCTTTTTATCACTCCTCCGTGAATATGCAATCTCTGACCGATATAACAAAATCAGCGCAAAAGTAGATGAGCATGTTTATAATTACATAAAAAGCAAAGCACGCCGTCCAGACAAAAAGAAATAGACTTTCCTATTGGAACTTTCGCAAAATATGTGATAGAATAGGAAAAAGCCTGAAACGGCAGAAACGAGGAATCCATGGACAGACAAAATCTTACACTGATGACCGACCTGTATGAGCTAACCATGATGCAGGGCTATTTTCGGCACAAAGACCAGAACGAAACCGTGATCTTTGACGCCTTCTACCGCAAAAATCCCTGTGACGGGGGATATGCCATCTCCGCCGGACTGGAGCAGGTCATCCAATATATCAAAGAACTGCGTTTCGACAAAGAGGACATTGATTACCTTGCATCCCTTCATATCTTTCAGGATGATTTTCTGGAATACCTGAAATCCTTCCGTTTTTCCGGTGATCTCTATGCCATTCCGGAGGGAACGGTGATGTTTCCCAGGGAGCCGGTGATCAAGGTCATCGCCCCCATCATGGAGGCCCAGCTGGTGGAGACCGCCATCCTGAACATTATCAATCACCAGAGCCTTATTGCCACCAAGGCAGCAAGGGTCTGCTATGCCGCCAGAGGGGACGGCATTATGGAATTCGGCCTGCGCCGGGCACAGGGACCGGACGCCGGGACTTACGGAGCCAGGGCAGCTGTCATCGGAGGCTGCATCGGCACCAGCAATGTGCTCTGCGGCCAGCTTTTCGACGTGCCGGTAAAGGGAACCCATGCTCACAGCTGGATTATGAGCTTTCCGGACGAGTACACTGCCTTTAAGACCTATGCGGACATGTATCCCGGAGCCTGCATCCTGTTGGTGGATACTTATGATACTTTGAAATCCGGTGTGCCAAACGCCATCCGTGTATTCCGTGAAATGCGGGAAAACGGCATCCCCCTGACCTTCTACGGCATCCGCCTGGACAGCGGAGACCTTGCCTACCTTTCCAAGCAGGCACGGAAAATGCTGGATGAGGCGGGTTTTCCGGACGCGGTGATTTCCGCCTCCAATGATCTGGATGAATACCTTATCGACAGCCTGAAGGTTCAGGGCGCTGCCATCACCTCCTGGGGAGTGGGCACCAACCTGATCACCTCCAAGGATAATCCCTCCTTTGGAGGAGTCTATAAGCTGGCTGCCATCCAGGACCGTGACGGACGCTTCGTTCCCAAGATCAAGCTCTCCGAGAACAGCGAGAAAGTCACCAATCCCGGCAACAAGAAAATCTACCGCATCTACGAGAAGGAAACCGGCAAGATCAAGGCTGACCTGATCTGCCTGGAAGAAGAGGAATACAGCGAAAGCGATGACCTGATGCTCTTTGATCCCGGGGAGCCCTGGAAAAAGACCAGGCTCAAAGGCGGTACCTACAGCCTCAGATCCCTGATGGCGCCTGTCTTCCGGAATGGCCAGTGCTGCTACACCTCCCCGAAGGTCATGGATATCAGGGCTTACTGCCAGCAGGAACTGGATACCCTCTGGGATGAAACCAAGCGTCTGGTAAATCCCCATGAGGTATATGTGGACCTGTCCCAGAAGCTGTACGATACCAAAATCCGGCTGCTGGAAGAAATGAGCGGGAACTGAACCATAAAAATCCGAAAAAACAGGATATGACAAATCACCCATGTGAAATGTCATGTCCTGTTTTTTTCCTTTCCATATGGAATTCCCACCTGGACGCCGGTGCCTACTGCTCCATCTGGCGTCCCAGAAAGCCTGCCGCCGACATCAGGAGCTTCTGCTCCACCTCGCCCATGCGGCTCTTATTATCGTTCTGCAGCAGTACCACGCTGCCGATGATATCACCCTCACAGAGAATCGGGGCGATTGCCTCATGCTGATACTCGTCCCCACCCTCGTCACAGACCGGAATAAAGCCTCTGTCTCCACGGGAAGCCATGATGGTTTCACGGTTATGGATTTTCTCCTCCATCTGTCTGCTGACAGACTTATTTACCATCTGCTTATACCCTCCTGCTGCCGCAATGAACTGGTCCCTGTCCGCGATCAGGGCTGCATGCCCGGACACCTGGGCAAGGCTCTCCGCATACTGCTTTGCAAAAGTGCTCATCTCCCCGATGGGGGAGTATTTCTTCAGGATCACCTGTCCCTCCCGGTCTGTAAAAATCTCCAGGGGATCCGACTCCCTGATATGCAGGGTTCTGCGAATCTCCTTGGGAATGACAATTCTGCCCAAATCATCTATACGTCTCACAATTCCTGTTGCTTTCATAAAAAATGCCTCCATTTACTTATCTTTGTAATGTAGATTTTGATACTATTATCTGTAACTGGTGGCATTTTATACCTCAAAAAACAGATTCTCTTTTTACCAGCCAATCTCCCCGAGCCATCTGTTCACCTTATCTTCCCGCAGCTTTTCGTCTCCGGGCAGTGGTTTGCCAAGCTGCAGTTCTCCCCGGATCTCCCCGTCCAGCAGATAGAGAATACGATGGCAGCTTCCTGCCACCCTGGCATCGTGGGTCACTATCAGAACGCCCGTTCCCTCTCTGTTCAGCTTTATGAGCTCCGCCATGACCTCTGCCGCTGCGCCTTTGTTCAGGGCGCCTGTCGGCTCGTCCGCAAACAGGATCTCCGGTGCATTCATCAGGCTTCTGCAGATGCAGGCCCTTTGAAGCTGTCCGCCTGAAACCTGAGTAATCCTGCGCTCCTCCAGACCGGAAATGGAAAGCTTCTTCATCAGCATTCTGGCAGCTGCCGTGAGCTCTGCCTTTGACCTTCCCTTTCTGCCCCTGTTGGCCTGAAGGGCCGGAAGCAGGATATTGTCCAGTAAGTTCAGATTTGCCATCATATTCATCTGTTGGAACACAAATCCCATCCGGCGCAGGCGGAGTCCAGCCTTTTCATCCTCTGTCAGCCCTGTGATCTCCACGTCCCCAAGCCACACCTTCCCCGAGGAAGGCCGGTCCATTCCTGCCACCTGGTAGAGCAGCGTGGACTTTCCGGAGCCAGAGGGGCCCATGATCCCAAGCATCTCCCCGGACTCCATCTCAAAAGAAATTTCATGCAGGATGGAATCCTTACACAGTTTCTCAGCTCTTAATAATCCTGCCATTTCCGCTCCCCACCTTCCCTTTTCTGCCTGACCAGGGCTCCTGCTGCCCCTGTCTTTTCCTGCTGCAGAGCCAACTCTAATCCCTTCCCATGCAGCACTCACAGGCTTTCACCTGACTGATTTCCGAAATGCCTGCCAAAACTGCCAGAACAGCCGGTCCTGCCAATATCCCCGTTATCCCTGCCAGCATCCCTGTCCAGTCAGTTACAAAACGAAAGCTGTCCGCGCCGAAAGATTTCAGCACCACCCCGCAGAGAGCTTCCCCCAACAGGTTTCCCCCTGCAAGCCCGGCGCAGATCCCCACAGCCACAGGAACAATGCCTCTCAGGAACCAGGCCCTCCGCAGATCCGCTCCTGTAAAGCCAAGGGCTTTGTGCAGGGATATGGCATGGCGGTTTCTCTCCACCAGAAGCCGCATGAACAGCGCCACCACTATCACAATGACCATCATTCCAATGCCAGCCGCCACTCTGGATGCCAACAGAATCTGTCCCAGGGTCTGCCCATAGGTTTCCTTCACATATGCCTCCAGAGCGATTACATCTGCCCCCATCTCCCGGTACTGCTCCATCCAGAATTCCGACGCTGTCCCCTCCTCCAGGGAAACATAAAGAACGCTCCACTGGGCGGGCAGACCTTCTCCCGCGCTGCAGGCCTTTGCCGTCTTCCCTCCGTTTGTAATGTCGGAATAAATGCCGCACACTCTGTAGTCAACTGTTTTCCCATGCTCCAACAGCCGTAAGGTACTGCCAACCCCTGCGCCCAGTTCTTCCGCATTCATGGCGGAAAGCGCCATCTCTCCGGGTCCTTCCGGAAGCTCTCCCTCCAGGCAGCTCACAGGAAAGATCCCATGGTCTCCTGTCTCCACGGTCAGAATGGCGGTCCCGCCCTCCTCCAGGAGAACCGGACAGGCCTTTGTCCGCAGTACGGCATACCGTTCTACCCGGGCGTCCAGGCCAAGGGCCTGCGCAATCCTGTCCGTCACCCCGTCAATCCTTTCGCTTTGGCGCACATCCATGCGAATCTCGCTGTTGCCGATGCCCATATAAGTGACAAAGCCGGAATCGGACATGGTGGTATAGAGATTCCGGGGAATCAGCACCAACAGAGTGCAGGCTGCCGCCACAAAGCCAATCAGTCCAACCCGGTCTGACCCGGACGCTGCCGTCCCGGAGAACAAAGCCTCCAGAACAGACAGCTTCTCCATCTTTTTCAGGGTACGCCCAATTGTAAGCAGCAGAATCCCCTCCACTGCAACCACAGCCACAAGGGCCATGGCTTCCGACCGGAGGCCTCCATCCCTAATGCCGTAGAGCTCCTGCAGCTGCCGGGCCAGCGGTACCTTCAGCAGAAAAGCAGCCGTAAGCCCTGCCAGTGCCCCACAGCCGGAAAACAGAAGGTACTTCGCAAAATAGAGCTTCCTGATCTCCCTCTTTCCTATGCCGAGGGCCTTCAGCATCCCAACCTCCCTCCGGTCCCGCTCCATCTGCAAAAGCAGCAGGAACCGGATGCAGAGCATGGAAATCAGCAGAACCACTATCCCAAGCAGAAAGATCACGCAGATCATGGTTCCGTCAGACAGTGCATTCATCATGCGAACCAGAGCCTTTGTTATGGCAGGGCCGTTTGCCGGAAGTCCTGCCGCGGCATAGGCCGCGCCAAACGCAGCTGTATCTGCTTCCCTGCGCAGCAGAAACTCAATCAGATACTCCTCCCTGGCATTTCCCCCTGTTTTCACAGCTTCGTAGTCATCTGCATGTACTAGAAACCGCTTGGAGGAAGCCATCATGGAATTCATCTGCCCATCCCGCAGAAAACCTGCAATGCGCAGCCTCCGGTCTCCGATTTCCATACTGTCCCCGGCACGGAGGTCATACCGGAGGCGGTAACAGGCCGGGACATAGACTTCCCCCGGCAAAACCTCCGGCTTCTTATTCTCCATATCCAGCAGAAAGTCAAACTTCTCCCCCTGCAGACAGAGCCCGTTGTCCTGGGTGCTGTCCGCAAGACTTCTGCCCCCCAAAACAATCCGGCTGTTATCCAGGTTCAGAAAGCCGCATACCTGCCACTCCCTGATTTCCCCGTGATCACCGGCAAAACCGGACAGGGCCGTAATGTCCACATCCCCTCCGTGCATCTGCATGTAGTCCGGAACCTCCGCCCGCTCCATCAAGCCGTCTATGGCCCCCAGCAGGCCCCAGGCAAGCAGCATGGCAAGGGAAAGCAGCATTGCCGAAACCGCCATAAAAAAGATGGTGGCAGCTGAGGAAAGCCTGTTCTGTTTGATATCATTCCATATCAGATTCTTTACCATGATATTTCCCTTTGCTTTTTATTAAGACTGATTCGTATTAAAAATCGGAAGTACTGCTTCCTGCATGCTTCCTTCCTCCATGCCCAGAAGCCGCTCCAGATTATAGATAAAAGCCGCTATCTTTCTGTCTCGCGCATCCCCGGCCACCTCTGCAAGGCCGTCAAATGCAGTACTGCAGTACAGAAAGGTCATCTCTGCCACCTCCGCCGGATAGGCGGTGCGGCATATTCCCCGGGCAATTCCCTCTTCTATCAGCATGGTGATAAGAGGAAGTATGCCTGCCGACAGTTCATCCTGCATCTTCCGGTGCATCAGGGCATTTTGGGGTTTATGCGCCTGCTCCAGAATTTCATGCTTCAGGTCATCCTCTATGTTCAGCGCCTGCATCATCCTTGTCAGCCGCTGCAGAACGGGAACCTCCTTCTGCTCCACAATGGCCCCGGCCTTTTCCACAAGCCCGGACGTCAGCCGGTGGATGATTCCGTCCAGAATTTCCTCTTTTGATTTAAAATGATAATACAGCGTTCCCCTGGCAATGGTGACTTCATTCAGAATATCCGCTATACTGGTACTGTCAAAGCCCTTCTGCAGAAACAGTTTCTCTGATACATCCAGTATTTCATTGCGCCGTTCCTCCGCTTCCTTCACAACTCTCATCCCGTGCCCCCCACTTCCTTCCCATAAACAGCAAAAGCAATCGACTGACAGTCGGTATAATAATACTAGTACAGCATTGCTTAAATAACTATGAATTATACAGTTAATGGAATCCCCGCATAAGTCCAGCGGAATGCAT
>CANBFE010000008.1 GCA_947367855.1 uncultured Lachnospiraceae bacterium
TCTTTTCAGACTCCGTTCTCTGAATTTTCCGTTTTGGAATTTTCAGGGTTGCATTACTGTTGATTTGTCAAGGTTCAAGTTTTGCGGTTATAACCTAACCGCTAACGGAGAAGGAGGGATTTGAACCCTCGCGCCGCTATTAACGACCTGCACCCTTTCCAGGGGTGTCCCTTCGGCCTCTTGGGTACTTCTCCAAGCATGCAGAACTTTAATCTCTTCTTATTTTATTCTATCAGAGGCTCTCTGTCTGTCCTCTGAGCGGAGAGAGTGGGATTCGAACCCACGCGCCCTTTCGGACAAACGGTTTTCAAGACCGCCTCGTTATGACCACTTCGATATCTCTCCATGTTTTGCTGTTCACCGCTGTTCCCTGACGGCAGAGACTATCTTACCAAAAAAACCTTTTTCTGTCAACTACTTTTTTGAAATTTTTTTCGATATTTTTTTACATTCTTTTTATTTCGGAATTTCGTTCCCGGAATTCCTGCGAAAATGCAACATACTCTCGGCTATAACAAGGTCCTCCGGCGTGGTAATCTTTATATTTTCATAAGATCCTTCCACCAGTTTCACCCTTGTGTCGGTAAACATTTCTACTACGCCCGCATCGTCTGTCACCTGGATTCCCCGGCGCCTCAGCTCTTCCTCTTTTTCCATAAGCCGGGCATACGCTTTCAGAATCAGTCCTGCGTCAAACACCTGGGGCGTCTGAATGCTCCAGAGAAGGCTTCTTGCCGGTGTAGTGGCCGCAAATCCCTCCGGGTCCGCAATTTTGATGGTATCCTTTGCAGGAACCGCCGCCACACAGGCATGATGCTTTCTGACCCCGTCATAAGTCCTGTCCAGGATCTCCTGGGTAAGGAAGGGTCTGGCGCCGTCATGGATAAAGATATAGCCGTCATAATCAAAAAGCCCCCTCCTCTCTGCCTCCCGCAGGGCCCCTGCCACAGAAAGACAGCGCTCCGAGCCTCCCGGAATCACGGCCTCCACCTTGCGAAATCTGTATTTCTCCACGATCTCCCGCTGCACATAATCAATATCCGATTGCCCCGTAACCAGAATGCAGCCGTCAATTATCTCCGAATCCTCCATGGCCTGAAGCGCATAACAGACCAACGGCTTTCCGTTCAAAAGCATGAACTGCTTCGCCACGCTGCTTTTCATCCGGCTTCCGTTTCCTGCTGCCAGCACAACGGCCGTACATCTTTTTGATGTCATATTTTTCCCCCATTTCTTAACCGGACCTTCCCGCTCCTCAGTTTCCGCCCAGTTTCAGATTCGGAACCGCATTCAGGTCATAGCCGCTGCGCACTCCCCGGATGTATTCGTAATAGCCTGCCGCCCCGATCATCGCCGCATTATCCGTACACAACAGGGGGGAGGGGGAGTAAAAGGCAATGTTTTGTTCCGCACATTCCCTCTCAAAATTCTCCCTCAGGGAGGAATTGGAAGCCACGCCGCCCGCAATGGCAAATTTATCATAACCGTACTGCTTCACCGCATGCAGAGAATGTTCCACGAGCACGTCAATGACAGCTTTCTGAAAGGATGCCGCCACATCCGCCTGGGAGTAGTTTTCTCCTTTCATCTGACAGGAATTCAGATAATTGAGCACTGCGGACTTAAGACCGCTGAAGCTGAAATCATACTCGTTTTCTGCCACCCTTGCCCTGGGAAAAGGAATGGCATCGGGATTGCCCTCCCTTGCGATTTTGTCGATCTTTGGTCCGCCCGGATATCCCAGTCCGATGGCACGCGCCACTTTGTCAAAAGCCTCCCCCGCAGCGTCGTCCCTGGTTCTTCCGATAATCTCATACTGTCCGTAATCCCTGACCACCACCAGATGCGAATGACCGCCGGATGCCACAAGGCACACGAATGGCGGCTCCAGCTCCTCATACTGGATATAGTTGGCGCTGATATGTCCGCTGATGTGGTGAACCCCCACCAGGGGAATCCCCGCCGCAAAACTGATTGCCTTTGCCTCGGACACACCCACCAGCAGCGCCCCCACCAGTCCAGGCCCGCAGGTCACTGCCACAGCCGTAATATCCGCCAGCGTAACCCCCGCCTGGTCCAGGGCTTCCCGAATCACCTGGTTAATCTTCTCTATATGCTTTCTGGAAGCGATCTCCGGCACCACGCCGCCAAACCGGGTATGCAGCGCAATCTGTGTATAAATAACATTTGACAGCACCTTCCTGCCGTTTTTTACCACGGAAGCTGCTGTCTCGTCACAGGATGTCTCAATCGCAAGAATTAAGACATCCTTATCATCATATTGTCCCACTTTTTCTTTTCTTCCCTTCTGCCGCACGGCGGCTTATCTGCAGAACATGCCCCTGCAAAATACTGCAAATGCATACCCCTGCAAAATACTGCAAGGGTATAAGGAATTACTGCGGATTCACATTCTGTGCAAAGTCCCACCCGTAAATCTTCCAGCGTCTGTCCTCGTCCCGCCGCAGAAGATAAACCGTTGAGTTCAGCGTGCTCTTGCCCTTCTCAAGCATTGTATAATTACACTGGATCCTGGCAAACTCATAGCCGTCCTCCGTAAAGGAATCCACATTGACACTGGAAGCAACGGACACGGAGTTTATCTTTTTTTCCTCGCTTCTGAAGGAAGCCACCTCCGATTTCAGCTGCAGCAGATTGTTGGTCTCCTCATTGTTCTCCAGAAGCTCCTCATCATACAGTTCCCGGGCGCGCAGCCCAAGCAGCTCCACTTCCTCGTCCGTGCACTCTTCATTATAAAGGCATTTCTGGATTTCCGTATAATACTTTACGACTTCCTTCACGGTGGGAGGATAATCTTTCAGCATATCCCGGCTCAGCACGATCTGAACTGCCGTCATCTTTGCCTCATTCCCGGTATTCCTGGATTTTCCCGACAAATAGGCATAGTAGCCCACCACCAGGACAATGACTATCACAAACACTACTGTGATTCTCATGGTTGATTTTTTCATACTCCACCTCCGTGCCGCCTATTCCTCGTCGAATTTCAGCTCTATCGTCCTGCCATCCCTCGCGGCAATGGTATTGGGGAAAATCTTCCTCACATCCCCGATGTATTCCTCCGGATGCATCAGGGAAGGGCTGTAATGGGTCAGCCAGAGTTCGGGAACTCCTGCGTTTCTTGCTATTCTGGCCGCCTCGTACATGGTCATGTGCCTGTTTTCCTTTGCCTTGGCCAGTTTATCCGGCTCTCCGTACATCCCCTCCAGTATCAGCAGATCCGATCCCTCCGCATTCGCCCTGATGGCCTCCACCGGCCTGCTGTCAGTGCAGTAGGTCACCTTCAGCCCTTTCCGGGGCGGCCCAAGCACCATGTCCGGAGTGTAGACAGCTCCGTCCTGCGTGATGGTTTCCCCCTTCTGAAGACGGCTCCACAGCTTCATGGGAATCTGCTGCTCCAATGCCCGGTCCCTGTCAAACCGTCCGGCTCTCTCCACCACCATGCTGTATCCGTAACAGATTACACTGTGGCTGACCCGGAATGCCCTGATCTGAAAGCCCTCAAAGGAGAATGTCTGCTGCTCATCCCCAATCTCCTGATACTGAATTTCAAAGGGCAGCTCAGGCGCAATGGTGCGCAGCGCGCTGACCACCTTCGTCAGTCCCCTGGGACCTATCAGCAGAAGCGGCTCCTTTCTCTCGGCATTTCCCATGGTGAGAAGCATTCCCGGCAGTCCGCTGACATGATCCGCATGGTAATGGGTAAAGCAGATAATATCTATGGGATTGGGACTCCATCCTCTCTCCCGCAGCGCGATCTGTGTGCCCTCCCCACAGTCGATCAATATACTCTTTCCGTTATAGCGGAGCATCAGGGAGGTGAGCCACCGATAAGGCAGCGGCATCATGCCTCCCGTACCCAGCAGACTTATATCAAGCATTTCTTTCTTTCCTTTTTACGCAAAATCTGTTCTCAGAGAAGTTCTGTCTCTTCCTGTTCCTCAACGGCCAGGGCAAACTGCGCGGTCACATCGTCATAGCAGTCCTCGCACAGGTCAAAATGGTGCCTTCTGCCGTCCTTATGGCTGAAATATCCGAAAGCGGTATCTGCGCTGAAACAATACTCTTTCAGATAACCGTTTTCCAGTTTTAATTCCCTGCCGCATTTGTTGCAAACCACCTGAATCAGTTTTCTGTCCTGTCCCTCTCCGTATTTACGCATACTTTTCTCCCTTCATGCATACACCTGCCATAACAGCCTCCGCTCCGGTTGTCTGAACCACGAGCCATAACCATTATACTAAAAATATACATAAATACGTGTGGTAATTGTTGGTTTTTTCATGCAAAAAATACATGGAAATCATCTCCGCCACATAATCATGGCATCTTCCCTTGGTTTTTCATAAAATCCGGGCCGGATTCCCTCGGAACGGAATCCAAATTTTTCATAGAGACGGATTGCCGGCGCATTGCTGACCCGCACTTCCAGGGTAAACGCTTCCACGCCGGAGGCTTCCCCCCTGGCAATCACCTCCCCCAGCAGAATCTGCCCGATCCCCTGATTTCGGTACTCCCCGGCAACCACCACATTGTCAATGGTGGCTTCCCGGCAGCTCTCGGTGTATCCGCAGCATCCGGCCACCCGGCTGTCCGCAGTCGCCACAAAGTAAAAACAATAGGAATGCTCCAACAGTTCCCGGAAATCCCTTTCCGTCCATGGCATGGAAAATGCCTCTGCCTCTATTTCCGCAAGAATCCCTATATCCTCTTCCCGCAATTCCCTGACTTCAACTTGCATGAATCCTCCGTTTATTATTTCGGCAGGATCCTCCGTTTTTATAATACCCTGCCCTGATCCGCTTCTCTCTCGGCCTGACTTTTTCGCAGATATTCCGGATGGTGCACATCCGGTGAAACCGTCCTGCCCTCCTGGAAGTATATGGCTCCCAGGGCAGCCACCGAAGCAGCCCGCTGCCGGTTATTGGCCGGACCGGCAAAACCATATCGTAAACCCGCGCATTTTTGGATGTTTTCCCGGTATACCGGAACGCCGTCCCCCAAAAAGACCACATCCCTGTCCAGCTCCAACAGCCTGTCCAGAATCTCCCCGATCTCCATGGGACTCTGTCCTGTCAGCGTATGAAGCCGGAATCCCTCCCCCATGGAAAGAAATTCGTAGATTCCCGTGTATACCTGATTTCTCCTGGCATCCATCAGGGGACATACAATCCGGTCCGTTCCGTACAGATTCCAGGCAAGTCCCTCCAGGGTGGGCACCTCCACCAGAGGCTTGTCCAATCCAAGCCCCAGTCCCTTGGCAGTTGCCGATCCGATGCGCAGTCCCGTAAAAGAACCCGGGCCCGAAGCTACGGCAATGGCATCCAGGCTGTTCAGATCCAGTTCAATCATATTCCGCAGCCCGTCCAACATGGGAAGAAGCGTCTGGGAATGTGTTTTTTTATAATTTGTGGTATATTCCGCTATCAGTTCATTGTCCTGGATCACGGCCACACTGGCCACAAGTCCGGAGCTGTCTATTCCCAGTATCTTCATTCCGCCACCTGTGCTGTCTTCCAACCGGAAATCTCTATCCGGCGATAGTCAAACCCCTTCCGGGGATCCTTTGTTATGTCTATTTTTATCCGGGATTCCGGCAGGATTTCTTCTATGAGCTCCGCCCATTCGATGAGGCAGACTCCCTCCCCGTAAATACAGTCCTCATAACCGATCTCATCCATTTCCTCCGCATCAGCCACCCGGTACACGTCAAAATGGTACAGGGGAAGCCTTCCTCCCTCGTAGATCTGCAGTATGGTAAACGTCGGGCTGTTCACAGGTTCGTCAATCCCAAGGCCTCTGGCAAATCCCTGGGTAAACACGGTCTTGCCCGCCCCCAGGTCCCCCGAAAAAGTACAGACCTCTCCAGGCAGGCTTCTGCCTCCCATAAGTTGCCCAAGCCGAAAGGTTTCTTCCGGTGACAGGGTCTCCACCACGGCCTTTCCTTCATTCTCCAGCTTCCGCAGGATTTCGTTCTCATTTAAATTCATTTTCCGTCCGCCTCCTGCTTTCTCCAACCCTCTGCTCTTCCTGCAAAAATGCCTCTCAGGAACGGATCTTTACCCTGGAAGGCGGCATGTGGGTGGAAATGATCTCTATCACTGCCGTCCTTTTGTCCCCCAGCTGGCGTCTGGGAAACAGGGTGGCATTGACACGGGATGTATACAATATAATGCTCCTGCCTGTGGAAACCGCTTTATGCATGTCCTCCCAGGCCATCGTCTCCCGGACATCCCCCTGAAAAACCGTCAGTCCCTCCTCGTCCAGGATGTAATGCAGCGGTTCCTGAAAGCAGGGATTGCTCAGGATCTGGCTCCTGCTCTTCAGGAACAGGGTCCAGGGCAGATACAGCAGCATCACCAGTCCCAGAACGATAAAGATCCACTGCCTGGTGGCAATGGCAAACAGAATCAGAATGGCGCCAAAGGCGCTTCCCACCAGCCCTGCAGGACTGTTATAGGAGTGCATCAGCATGTAATCATATAAATCCCCCGCCTCAATCTTTACTGTTAATTCAAGCATCTCTCTCCACCTGCCTAAGCCAGTCATTTTTCTCCAAAACAAAGTAACAGTCCGAACCGCAGTCTGAACTGTTACCAATTTTACTCTAAATATTTGAAAAAAGCAAGTGCAAAACCCGATCTGCAGGCCACATTCTGTCTCTACATCCTGTGTCCCGTTTTGATAATGGGGCTTAAGGGCTTGTAGATCAGCAGCGTGACCAGTGACACACTGGCTCCCTTGATCAGATTCAGAGGAGCCACGCAGGCTGCCACAAAACTGACAATACTCCCCTCCTTTGCCAGGGGATTTACCGCGGTTCCCATGGCAAGCAGGCTTTCCAGGGGCGTGCCGTACAGCTTTGAGAAGGCCGGAAGCAGGTAAATGGCATTGAAGGCGGTTCCGAACACGGTCATGATCAGTGTGCCTGTGATGCAGGCAATAACGGCCGTCTTTTTGTTTTTCCGGAAAATATAGATGACGGATGCAGGCAGAATGAAGCTGCAGCCGATGACAAAATTGGCCAGGTCACCCACAAAGGCAGTGGAAGTTCCCTTGATAAAGAGCTTCAGCAGAATCTTGATAAATTCCATCATAACCCCTGCCGCCGGGCCAAAGGCAAAGGTTCCCACCAGTATGGGCAGTTCACTGAAATCCAGCTTGTAAAAGGGCGGGGCAAAGGGCAGGGCAAAGTCAAACAGATGCAGCAGCATGGCAACTGCGGAAAACATGCCCGTCACCGCAACCTTCCGCGTGCTGAATACCGGCTCCGTGATGCCGTTCTTTTTCCTCGCCATCTTCTCCAGGCCCACCGCCACCCCAAACATCAGCAGGATGATCAAAAAGAAGCTAAGTACGTACAATGCGTTTTCCGCAATGTTTTGGAACAGTTCGTTCATTTTCTTTTCCTCCGTTTTCCGGAAAATTCTTCTTTGTCCACTAAAAAACCCCGAATCATTCTGATCCGGGGTGGTTTTAGACTGTCTTGATTGCAGGCACGGAAAACAGACAGTGGAAGTCTTTCCTGCTGCAGCCATAACTTCTTCTTTCATCCAGACTTTACTGTTGGTCCCGGAGTTGCACCGGGTCAGCCATGGCGGATCAGCTTTCCTGCATGGAAATCTCCCTCCGTCATGGGTCGCGGACTGTACCGCCAGTAGGGAATTCCCGCTTCCATGGCCCGAAAGCCTGACGCGGGTCACCCGACCCCGAAGAATTTTCTCTTTTTTCTACGTCTGTTATTATAATACGGCTTTCCGGGAAAAGCAAGCTTTTTTTACGTAACCGCATTTCCCGTGTAGAGCTGGTAATACTTGCCCTTCTGCTCGATAAGCTGGTCATGGGTGCCCTTCTCAATGATGCGGCCCTGCTCCAGGACAATGATGCAGTCGCTGTTTTTCACTGTGGAAAGCCTGTGGGCAATAACGAAATTGGTGCGCCCCTTCATCAGGGCGTCCATGCCCTGCTGCACCAGCTTCTCCGTCCTGGTATCGATGGAGCTGGTGGCTTCGTCCAGAATCAGCACAGGGGGATCCGCAATGGCCGCCCGGGCGATGGCAAGGAGCTGGCGCTGTCCCTGGCTCAAATTGGCGCCGTCTCCATGAAGCATGGTGTCGTAGCCGTCCGGAAGTCTGCGGATAAAGCTGTGGGCATTGGCCAGCACCGCGGCCTTTTTCACCTCTTCATCTGTAGCATCCATCTTGCCGTAACGGATATTCTCCATAACGGTTCCGGTGAACAGATGGGTGTCCTGGAGCACAATTCCCAGGGAACGGCGCAGATCCGCTTTCTTGATCTTGTTTACATTAATAGCGTCGTACCGTATTTTTCCATCCTGAATATCATAAAAACGGTTGATCAGGTTGGTGATGGTGGTCTTGCCTGCGCCGGTAGCACCCACAAAAGCAATCTTCTGTCCGGGTTTGGCGTACAGCTCCACATCGTGCAGAATCATCTTGTCGTCATTGTAGCCAAAGTCCACATGGTCAAATACCACATCACCCTTTAATTCCACATAGGTGGTGGTATTGTCCGCCTTATGGTAATGCTTCCAGGCCCAGAGTCCCGTGCGCTCTTTGCTCTCCGTCAGTTCCCCGTCAGGGCCCCGGACCGCGTTCACAAGCTCCACATAGCCCTCGTCCACCTCAGGCTTCTCGTCCATGAGCTTAAATACCCTGTCCGCCCCGGCCAGGGCCATGATGATGCTGTTAAACTGCATGCTCACCTGGTTGATGGGCATATTAAAGGATTTGTTGAAATTCAGGAAGCTGGCCAGGCCTCCCAGGGTCAGTCCGGACACGCCGGTGATGGTCAGAATGCCGCCCACCACGGCGCAGACCACATAGCTTAAATTGCCCAGCTGGGCGTTCACAGGCATCATGATATTGGCAAAACGGTTGGCCTGGTAGGCGCTTTCAAACAGTTGGTCATTCAGCTCGTTAAACTGCTTCAGGCTCTCCTCCTCATGGCAGAATACCTTCACCACTTTCTGGCCTGTCATGGTCTCCTCAATGCAGCCGTTCAGGGCGCCGATGGCCTTCTGCTGCGACAGGAAAAAGCGGCTGCTCTGGGCGCCGATCTTCTTTGTGGCAAAGAGCATAAGCCCCACCATCAGCAAAGTCACTATAGTCAGTGGAATGTCCAGCACCAGCATACACACGAAAACGCTTACCACTGTGATGACACTGTTGAGCATCTGGGGGATACTCTGGCTGATCAGTTGGCGCAGGGTGTCAATGTCATTGGTGTAGATGGACATGATATCGCCGTGGGCGTGGGTATCAAAGTATTTGATGGGAAGAGCTTCCATCTTCTCAAACATATCGTTCCTGATATTCCGCAGGGTTCCCTGGCCGATGTTGATCAGAACCCTGGACTGGATGAAGGATGCCGCCACGCCGATGGCATAAAATACCGCCACCCGGAAAATAGCTGCCGCCAGGGCGTCAAAGGACGGATTCTCCTTCCCCATCAGTGGCAGGATATAGTCGTCAATCAGAGTCCGCATAAACATGGTTCCCTGGAGACTGCAGTACACTGATGCCAGGATACAGATGACTACTACTATCCACCCAATTGCGTAGTCTTTTAAGGTATAGTGCATGATTCGTTTGAAAATTTTGCCGGGATTTTCGATCTTGGGCCTGGGTCCCCGGGCTCCTCTTGGCCCCGGTCCTCCGGGACCATGGCCCGGAGCTGCCTTTATGGTTTTATCTTCCGCCATACTGTTTTAACCTCCTATTCCAGTTCCGCGTTTCTCATTCCAGAGCTTTTTTTCTCGAAGAATTCCTGGCTGCCACAACCCGGCATCCACTCATTCTTCGCGCTCTGGTCTGAGATCCGCTGTTTTTTAGTTCCGCGTTTCTCATCTTTTTATTTATTCGTCAAAGTCGCCGCTGCCGCTCATCTGGGCGTCGTAGACTTCCCGGTAGATTTCATTTGTTTTCAGCAGCTCCTCATGGGATGCAAAGCCGTTTATCTCTCCGTCATTCATGACGATTATCTTGTCCGCATGTTCCACGCTGGAAATCCTCTGGGCAATGATCAGCTTTGTGGTGCCGGGAATTGCCTGCGCAAAGGCCTTCCGGATTTTGGCATCCGTGGCCGTGTCCACCGCGCTGGTAGAATCGTCCAGGATCAGGATTTTGGGCTTCTTCAAAAGCGCTCTGGCAATGCAGAGTCTCTGCTTCTGGCCTCCGGACACATTGGTGCCGCCCTGCTCTATGTAAGTGTTATAGCCTTCCGGCATCTTCTGAATGAATTCATCCGCGCAGGCCATCTCGCAGGCCTGCCTGCATTCCTCCTCCGTGGCATCCCGGTCACCCCAGCGCAGGTTTTCCAGAATGGTGCCGGAGAAGAGCACATTGTTCTGAAGCACCACTGCGACCTGGTTCCTCAGGATTTCCATATCGTAATCCCGCACATCCACGCCGCCTACCAACAGCCTTCCCTCCGTCACGTCATAGAGCCTGCTGACCAGGTTCACCAGACTGGACTTTGCGCTTCCGGTGCCGCCGATGATGCCGATGGTCTGTCCGGATTCAATCTCCAGGTCAATGTCCTTGAGAACCGGGTCCCTGGCATCTTTTTTATAGCTGAAGGAAACATGCTCAAAACGGATGCTGCCATCCTTCACCTGCCCCACAGGCTCTCCGGGATTGTGAAGCTCCGGCTTTTCCTCCAGAACTTCGCAGATACGTTTTGCGCTGGCCATGGACATGGTAATCATGACAAAAATCATGGACAGCATCATCAGGCTCATGAGAATGTTCATACAGTAGGTCAGCATGTTCATCAGCTGTCCCGTAGTAAGGGAATCCTGCACGATCATATGGGCTCCCATCCAGCTGATGGCCAGGATACAGGTATATACGGTAAAGTTCATCACCGGATTGTTCCAGATGACGATGCCCTCCGCCTTGCAGAAAATCCTGTAAATATTATTGCTGGCAGTCTTGAATTTCTCCACCTCGTAGTCCTCCCGGACATAGGCCTTTACCACCCGGATGGCGGATACGTTTTCCTGCACACTTTCATTCAGTGCATCGTATTTCGGAAACGCCTGGGAAAAATGCTTTGTGGCCTGGCTCACAATCAGTCCCAGCACACAGGCCAGAAGCACCACAGCCACCAGGTACACGCTTGCCAGTCTGGGACTGATCATAAAGGACATGAACATGGCGCAGATCAAAGTGGCAGGCGCCCGCATGCACATACGCAGAATCATCTGGTAGGCATTCTGAATGTTGGTCACATCCGTGGTAAGTCTGGTCACCAGTCCGGAGGTACTGAATCTGTCAATGTTGGAAAAGCTGAATGTCTGGATGTTCTCATACATGGACTTCCGCAGGTTCCTTGCAAACCCGGCCGAAGCCCTGGAGCCGAACTGCCCTCCCAGGATGCCGAAGGTAAGGCTTAACAGGGCAGTCCCCACCATCAGGATTCCAATCAGATAAATATGCTTCATATTGCCCGCCGTCACGCCGTTGTCAATAATGGATGCCATCAGCAGCGGAATAATCGTTTCCATGATCACCTCTCCGATCATGAATACGGGGGTCAGGACGGAGTCTTTCTTAAACTCCTTAATCTGGGCTCCCAGTGTCTTTAACATGATTTTTCATTTCCTCTCTTTCCGTGAACTTTATATAACAGCTTCCGCCTTATGGATGAAGTTCTTCCTCCTCCGGCAGATCTGCCTCCGGGGGCTGCTCTTCGTACTCCGCGGCAATCTCTTCCAGATTCCTCATCACCATTCCCAAAAGCCGGGACAGCTGTCGAACCTCCTCCTCCGTCATCCCTTTGGTGATACAGTTCTCCATCATCTCCATGTGGGCCTCCATCCTTCTGTGCCCCTGGACGGCCTCTTCCGTCATCTGAATCCTCTTCAGTCTGGCATCCCTGTCCAGGGCCCTGCGCATGATCAGGCCCTCCCGCTCCATCACCTGTAAGGTATTGGTGGCCGTGGCCCGGGAAATGCGGAATTCCTTTTCCAGGTCTCTCTGGTACACAGGCTGTTCCTGGTGATGATACAGATATCCCAGGATACCGCCCTGGAGCTGGCTTCTGGGACCTTTCTCACACTTTGGAAGGGTATAGCGGATAATCAGCTTAATCTGATTCTGGATGGCGCGCAGCACAAATGCAATTTTACGTTTCTCTTCCATAAGCTCTTTCCTTCCCGTAAACAGAAAAATATTGTTAGTACGCTAACAAACATGTTAGTGTACTAACAATATCTTATTTTACAAAATTTGTCAATGATTTCCTGTGAGAATTTTATGAAAAATCTGTGAACCGGGAATGTGTGCTCACACGAAAAAAGAACAGACACAAAAATACGGAAGAAACCTTCACTCCCGTTCCTTCCGCATCATAGCCGCCAACAGCTGCAGAAACAAGGCGCCTGCCACGCCCCCTGCCAGATAGGCCTTGCCCATGCTGCCGGAGCAGACCGCCATCACCGTTCCCAGAATGGGCACCGATAGGGTCATCTTTCCGATCATGGCCGCATAGGGCACCGGCTCCATGTCGTTTTCCGCATTGGCGTCTCCCTTTGTGATGAATTCCCCGGATACTGTCCGGTTTTCCACCACCCTGTGTGTCACCACACCCCTGCCTTTATAAAAGGCGATCACATCTCCGGGCACCACAGTTTCCGGCACCGCTGCCTCCAGGTAAATTGCGCTGCCCACAGGAATTGCAGGTTCCATGCTGCCGCTGACCACCGTGTAGGCCTCATACCCAAACAGACGGGGGACGGTCATGGGGATACAGATCCCCACCACCGCCGCCAGTAAAAGAATTGACAGAGCACTGCAGAGACCGGGCAGGACACCTCTCTTCCGGGAACCTCCGGGCTTTTGGACGCCTTTGCTTCCGGTGCCCGGTTTTCCGTTTTCATCCATTCCTGCCTGCCCTACCCCTCTCACTTTTCAGACTCCCGGTCACCGGGCTTTTCGGTTCTGCCGGTCCCGGCCTTATGCATCTTCCGATAGGTATATACCCCTGCCGCAAGGGCAATCAGCGCCGCCAACCCGATGCCTCCCGCCAGAAGGGCATAACGGAACTTCTCCCGGTTTGCCGCGGCTATGGTTCCCTCATCCCCGGGCTCATAGGCGCCCAGGGGCGTCTCATTGTCGTCTAAGTCCAACACATCCGCAGGTCCTTCATTCTGAGGGATCTCATTGTCCGGAATTTCCTGTTCCTCCTGGCCGTCCCCGGAATCAGGGACATTGCCGTCAGGCGCCTGCGTCTGTCCGTCTCCGGCTTCCTGCTGTGCATCTTCTTCCGGAACCGGCACCTCCTGCTGCGAGTCGCCCGGCAAAGGAGTCGCCGCCGGTATTCCCGGAGACGGTACGGGCGTGGCCCCGGGGGTTCCCGGCACAGGCACCGTAACCACGGGAATGGGCGTGTACACAAAGATAAATACATTGCTGCCTGCATCCTCCTGGAGAGTGCGGGTCAGATTGTAGGCCTGGGGCTGATAGCCTTCCACATACAGGTATGCCACCACCGGTCTGTCGCCTACATTCCCATAATAGGTCTGGGGCGGATACAGGTCGTTTCCCGCCTCATCCTGATAATATACGGTATACTGTACCAGGTTTCCCCGGATTCCATATGCCACCACATAGTCCTCGTCCCGTTCCACCCGGAAATATGAAAGATCCACGGTACTGTTGTCACGTCCGCCCATACGGACGCCCTTCACATAATATTTGCTGTCCTCTTCCAGTGTCACCGCACTGTTCAGGAAGCGGACCGAATTCTCCACCGTCAGCCCCGTAATGACTACATGCTGTCCGTCACATGTAATCTCATGACTGCCGCCTCCGTCCACGGAAATGCCGTCGCTGCTGATGACTCCCTGGGATCCCGCGCTGAAGGTCACCGTATAGGTATAGGACATCTTCTCCGTTGCACAGACGGTCAGCAGAGAGGAAAACATCCATACCGCCGCCGTCAGCAGGGAAAGAATTCTGGCTGCTCTTCTCATTTTTCCCCGCCTCCTTTCTCCTTCTCTTCCTTCCGGGCCTGTTTCATGCTGTACAGGGCCAGAAACAGCAGTCCTGTCCCGGAAACCAGGGAAAGGGCCGCATACGGAAAGATATCCGCGTCATCCGATGTCTTCGGCGGGCGTCTGGTTCCCCTTCCGCCGGGACTGTCCGGAGAATCCGGATCCTCCCCGGAACCCGGATCGTCCTCCTCCACCGGAACCAGGCGGGGCCCTGTGGTCTCTTCCACCGCAAAGTTCATCTGCAGATCCGCCAGGGTGTCCTGGTAGGCATTTCCCTGAGTTTCCCCGTCCAGGGCCACCGTGAGGTAAATGTATCCTCTCTCCCCTGTATCCAGGGCATCCAGGAAGAAATATTCCTCCAGGGAATCCGTGGCTTCCTTCAGTCCGGCTCCGTCTCCGCCTTCCTTTTCCCCTCCCACGGTATCGCTGGTGAAGAGGATCTGTTCGGTTCCTTCCGGATTTTCATAAATTAAGGTATAGGTATAACCGCCGCCGGATGCCGCCTCCTGGGTATCCTCCAGGGAACGCAGCACCCGGTTGGTCATCCACCAGTCCGTGGATTTGCCGCCCCCGTTCTCCAGAGCCACCGTGATGGCAATGCTGTCTCCGGGCTGCAGGTTATAGATGGCGTCGTTGATATCCGATGTCTTGAAATTGCTTTCCAGGCCGTTTCCCAGAAAGCGCACGGACCATCCGTCCTCCCCCTGGTAATCCTCCGCCTGTACCCTGCTTCCGGCTCCCAGAAGCAGGGCACAGGTACACAGCATCGCTGCCGACTTTCTCTTTTTCATGTCCTATGCCCTCCCCTCATTGCACCAGGCCCAGGGTGCCGTCTTCTTCCACCGTCACCTCCACACCCCATGCGCTTCGGATGGCGTCTGCCGCGTTATGGGTCTGCACTGCGTCCACTTCCGCCTCCAGTACAAACATTGCGCCGTCATATTCGTAAACCGTAGTCACCGTGGTCCATCCGTTGGCATCGGTTTCCCTGGTCTCCGTCACCCGGTCCGCGATGCGGCCGTCTATGGTAATGGTATCGGCAAAAAGCTCCGTGTCCGCTCCCGGCGCGAGAATGCTGTCATAATAAGCCACAATACGCTCTCCATCCCTGCCGTCCCCTTCCCATATATGTGCCGTGGTTGCTCTTTCATCTATAATCCAACGGTTTCCCGTCAGATTCAGATCAATCATGGAGGGGGACAGGTCAGGCCGCTTGTTTCCGTCCTCATCTGCCCAGTATTTATACAGCTTGATTCTGACATATTCCTCAATGGCGCCGCTGTTGCGCACAGCCAGTTCCGCCCGGTAGGTTCTGCCCGGCTGCCATTCCTCCCCCTCCGAAAGGGTGTTGGCCAGAAGCGCTCCGGCGGACTCGTTCCACTCATTATCTGCATGGGTATAGTCCCGGTAGCCCGTTCCCACGCCGTTCTCCAACAAGGTCACGCCAATGCTCTGGACGTCAATCTGGGCCGTGTAGGTCTCTGAGTAATAGGTCAATGCCGCCCGGGTGCTTCCCACTGCGCTGAAGCCCAGGCAGCCGATGGCCAGGCCAAACAGGGCTGTGGTCCGCAGCGCGGCAGGCAGGCCTTTGTTTTTCTTCTTCATTGCCTCTCCTCCCATTCATAACCGTCTTCCCCGCTCTCCAGGACCGCATCCCAGTCCGCATACGGCGTACCATCTTCCTTATAGCGCACTGCCGTGCATTCCTGGATCACCACCACATTAAAGTCTTCCGTATAGGCCACACTGTTGCCCGCTTCATCCGTGATTACGGGCAGTTCAATGCGTATGTCCAGAATCTCCGTCTCCCCTCCCGCAGGAAGGATTTCCCCGTAATACCAGTACCCGTCCTCTCCGGCGCTCCAACTGCCTCCTCCGGAATATGTCAGGCCGTATTCGCTGCCTGCAAACGCCTTAACACGGACATAGGCTTCCTTCTCCCCGGTATTTTTCAGGCTCACATGCTTGGTCCATTGGGAAAATTCCTCCCGTATCTGGCTTCTGTTCCCCAGGTGAATGGTATGACCTCCCCGGGCAGTGGCATATGTGGTAAAGTAGGCGGCTGCGCTGCCTGCGGAGACAGCGCATATCATCCCCAGGGCGACGGCTCCTGTCATGGCTGCCGCCAATACTGTTTTCTTTGACTGTTTCATTCCTGCCTCCTGTCTTCTTCCCGGTCCGTGGTCCACACATAGGTTTCTGCTTCCGTATCATAGCGGAACCGATTCTCCACGCCGTAACCGTTCTTCGCCTCCTCGTCATATGCATTGGTAAAACGGAAGGTTACAGGATCCGCCGTCCCCTCCAATTCATCGGCCGCGACAAACTTAGGCCCTTCCTCCGACGCCGTAATCTGACAGTTTGCACCGCTGTATACCTCCTGCACCGTCACCTTAGCTCCTGCCGGGAGTCCCTCCACCAGGATTTCCTTTGTGCCTACGGCGGAAAAGGTGGCGGAAAAGACATTGCTGTACAGGACTTCCCCGCTTTCCGGGTCGGCGGCCGTCACCTCAAACACAAAGGTTGCATCTCCCATGGACGCATTATAAGATGTCAGTGTCTTCACAATCCTGATATCTCCCAGGCGCGGGGTACGGGCAGGCTTCAATGTCGCCTCCCGGTCGTACTGCCAGGTATCGGAAGCAGTTCCTCCCAGGTACTGGTATTCAGACCAGGGCAGGGAAATCACCATGGGTGTAAAGCTGTATTCGTACCTGGGACTTTCCGCTGCGTCCAGAGCCACCAGATACAACCCCAGCTCCAGTCCGGACAGCTCTTCCCCCAGAGTCAGACCTCCCTCCGGCGACACCTCCGCCGTTGTTGTGACTGCAGGCTCAACCTTCGGCTCTCCCTCCGGTTTCCCCGCTTCGTCCAGTTGGTATACCAAAGCAAAGGCCTCCTCCGGCAGGGTCTTCCAACTGTCCACTTCCATGGTCAGTCCCTGAAATTCACCCTGAAATTCATAGGTTCCCGTCTCTGTCATGTCCGCCAGTTTCCAGAGGTGCACCTGCAGCGGTTCCCCGGTCTGTGCCATATCCAGGGCCATCTCCCGGGAGTCCTCTGCGCCAAGGGACAGCTTCAGGCTTCCGGTCTTTGTCAGGTCCACTCTCTCCGCCGCCTGGATGCTCCTGCCTATACCCGGCAGGGCGACTGTCAGCAGGCCGACAAGAACACAGGCTGTCAGGATCCTGTACTTCCTTTTTATCACATGCATACTCTGCTCCTCCTTATTTCAATGCTGCTTTTCTCTCAACTGCTTTCGGCATCAATAGATTCTTCCTTATTCCGATTCGCCGTCCGGCGGGGCCGCTTTACCCTGCTCCGCTTCGTCATCCGGCGCGGTTGTCCTGCCCTCCGCACGGTTTTGTTTCCTGCGCCGCTTCCGTCCTGCCCTCCGGAACGCCATGGCCATAATGCCGATGAGGAGAACCGTGGCAATCACCAGAACCAGATAGAGCATGTAGTAATTCCGTACTGCTTCCACCATGCTTTCCACCGGCGTCTGGTCCTTGGGTTCCTCTTCCCCGTTATATTCCGTACGGATGCCCCTGACCAGGAGTCTGTGGGAATTGACGCCGTAAGGGGTGCAGGTGAGCAAAGTCACATGATCTTCCCCGGGAATCACCTGCATGGCGGACATCAGAGCCTCCAGATCATCCTTATCTATCATGGGAAGAATCTGATCCACCTCATAGGCCAGTACTTCATCCAGGATATGGATATAAAATGTATCCCCCGGCTTCATCTGATCCAGGTCCGTAAACAGTTTTGCGCTGGGAAGTCCCCTGTGCGCCGCCAACACGCTGTGGCTGCCCTCCCCGCCTATGGGAAGACCGGTCCCCTCCAGATGACCGATGCCTGTCTGGAGCACCTCGTCCCCCACACCATGGTATATGGCAAGCTTAACATGAATTTCCGGAATGGTCATATACCCCATAACGCCGTCTTCCGCGGCATTGAGAATCTTCCAGTATTCCGTGTCTTCCAGGTCTGTCCCTTCCCCGCCGAAGGCATCACCGTAAAAATCATTCCGTTTCACCGCACTTTGAAAAGTCCTGGCCGCGTCCCATTCCCGGCTGTAATCCGCTTCCTCCATCTGCGCCACCACCTGCTCATATGTGGAAATCAGCTGACTCTGGCGGTAGGCATTCCACTGGTCCGACACCAGGGGATAGGCAAAAATACCGAATCCGGCCAGGAAAATCAGGGCAAAGAGAACATTGGCTATTTTCCTGATCATGACTCTCCCTCCGCCGGGCTGCTCTCCCGGCCTTCTCCCTCTGCTTTCCCGGGAGTCTGGTCCGGACCGGCACTTTTTGCTTTCTGTCTTTTATCATAGAAAAAGAAACAGAGAATAAAGGCTCCTGTAACCGACAGTCCCACAATCACCCACAGCAGATAATTGGTATGGACACTGGGACCGGCATACCCTGCGGCAGCAACCATTACATCTTCTATATTTTCATAGTTCACACGATACCCTCTCACCAACAGTCTGTGGCTGTTGACGCCGTAAGG
This sequence comes from uncultured Lachnospiraceae bacterium, assembly GCA_947367855.1. Lineage (GTDB taxonomy): Bacteria > Bacillota > Clostridia > Lachnospirales > Lachnospiraceae > Acetatifactor. The sequence goes on from CANBFE010000008.1 coordinate 18,560, forward strand.
AGTGCAGGTCAGCAGGGTAGCCAGATCCTTATTATCCTCCGCCGCCAGCGCCGTGGTATCCTCCGGCTTCGCCACGGTAATGCTGTCCACCTTATAGCAGAGTACGTCGTCCAGAATATACAGGAAAAAATAATCTCCCTCCTCCAGGCGGTCCAGATCCGTAAAAAGAGCTGCGCTGGGCAGGCCTCTGTGGGCGGAAATCACGGTGTGGGTTCCCTCGCCTCCCACGGGAAGAGAGCTGCCTTCCAGATGGCCTGCCGCCGTCTGAAGCACCTCTTCCTCCGTGGTATGGAAAATCGGGATCTTGATGTCAATTTTCGGAATCTCCACATATCCCATCATGCCGTCTCCGGTAAGGTTCAGACAGGACAGATACGCTCTGTCCGGCTCCACCTGCATGGCTGCCGCCGCAAAGGAATCCGGCAGCACATAGGGCTTCAATGCCTCGTTATAAGCCTGTGCCTGCGCCCGTTCCCCCGCATAGTCAATCTTGCCTTCCGATGTCTGAGCTGCCACCGCTTTGTCATAACTGGAGATCAGCTGACTCTGGCGGTAATTGTTCCACTCATTGGAAAACAGGGGATACAGCAGCAGGGACAGACCGGCCAGGAAAAGGAATGCAAATATCAATTTCGTCATTTTGTTTTTCATCCGGGCTCTCCTTGCTGTTGTGATCTTTTTTCGGCAGATCTGCTTTCACCACGCCAAATCCGCCGCTTTTGTTTTCGTGTATCCGTCCGAAGGGGCCAAAGCCCCTCCGGACGTAACCTTCTGCTTTCTCTTCTGTGCTGATACATTGTCTCTTCCTGCCGCTTTGGCCCTTATTTGTCAGCCTTCCTGCGGGTTGCAAAGAACAGACCTGCAGCAATGATCATGATAGCGCATCCGCCGATGGTGAAGATGGTGGTGCCGATGCCGCCGGTGGAAGGAAGGGCAGCCAGTTTGGTATTCTTAATTTCATGGGTATCGGATACATCTGACCAGTCATTTTCATGTTCCGGTGTACAGTCGATGTCAGTCACTTTTCCCTTTTCATTAGCATCATAAGTCGCTGTATAAGTGGAAGTATTTTCATTGTTTACCTTAATCGTATAGCTATTTAAGGTTCCGTCCTCATTGTACGTTGCTGTAATTTCAACCGGAATCTTGGTATCATTCAGAGAGTATCCCTCCGGCGCTTTGGTCTCCTGCAAAGTGTAAGTTCCTGCATCAAGACCTGTAAAGGACAAATAACCATTTTCGTCAGAAACAGTAGTATAGGTCTTTCCATCTGCTCTTGTCAGGGTGAACTCTGCTCCGGGAAGCGTTATTGTCTCTACCTCTTCTCCACTCTCTAAAATTACTTTTCTAACTTCCCCGGTCTTTAAGAGCTCTTCTGTAAATTTGTTCCACCCGCTGCCGTCAGATCCAAACAGATTCGCGTCAATACCAAAGGTATAGGTATAGGTCTTGTCTTCAATCTCATTTGCCTCACCGCTGGGGTCATTGGTGTATTCCAGTTTTGCCGTATTGGTATTGGCATCAAAGTTAAGTCCTGCGTCTTCTCCCAATACTGCATCATAGGTTACAACCACTTTTTCTCCGCTGTGCGCCAATGCGTAAGCGGATGCAAAGGAGATTTCAAAGCTCTTTTTATCACCGGCCTCTGTATAGGTAAAAGTGGCTTCGCCTGCTTCAACTTTCACATTGTTAACCTTTACCACCAGATTAGCCGGGTCTGCCAATGTCAGGCCTTTTCCCATTGAATCCTTGATCTTTACTGTTACTTCTGTATAGCTCTTGCTGTAAGAAGGAATCACGGTATCAATCTCAAAGTTTACGGTATCGCCGATTGCAACGTCGTTTCCGCTCTCATTGCCATCGCTTGTGTCTTTGCCGGTGCTTCCGGTAATCTTCTTGTCGATAGTGGGCTTCTCGGATTTTGCATAGGCAGGTGTGGAATTAAGGCTCCAGTTACTATTAGCGTCAACCGTGCCATTTACCAGTGTATTATCGTCACCGCTTCCCTCTACACTGTAATAGATACCGATGAGCATGGGATTGTAGACTTCCTGTATGTCGGAGCCTTCCACAATAACCACCCAGTAACCTGCGTTAAGCTTAGCGGTATATGTGGTCAAACCTGCAGCTCCTTCCAGAGCGCTAAGAGTCTCTTTTGTTAAAGTGGCAAGCAAGGTCTTATTTGCAGCGATGCCGGTTACCTCGTCAGAGGTAGGCTCCAGCATATTCGCAAGGGTTACCCCTTCCGCCAGCTTATATCCGGTAAATCCTTTATCATTGTAAGTAGGCTCTACAATCCTGTAAGCCGTAACAGTAGCCCCTGCTTCCACATTGTTTACAGTTGCTGTAGCTTTATCTCCCTCTACTGGCTTAGTACCATTTCCGCCACCTGACCCTTCTGTACCTGTGGCCGGAGGCGCTACCGTCTCCGGCGTCCCATCAGCGTCATTCGAACTCTCTGTACCCGGGGCCGTCGTGTTGTCCCCTTCCTCCGCGAACACAGTCATGCACATCCCCATGACCATCACCACTGCCAAAAGCATGGCTAAAATCTTTTTGATCTTTTTCATATTTTTTCCTTTCTTTTTATGAGCATCGCCCATGATTTACAGTTGCTTTTGCGGTCTGGAAGGCCGCCGGAGTATTCCTGTAACGGAATGCCCCTCTTCTGCACTTTGCTGTCTTCCCTGGCACCTCCCTCTTTTATTTTATATAGACCGGCCCCCTGCCCCTTAGCGCGGGAATGAAAACCAATACGCTGCAGGCCAGGAGTAAATACTCATGAAAGTAATTCTTCCACCGGTTATATTTGCACTCAACACCGCCATCGTTTACACCTCTGCCCAGGGTAAGCCCATATGGCTGGCGGTCTTAAAACTGCTGCATTGTTTCTGAATTCCGCTTCCTCCGCAGGAGGAAAACGTATGCCGCGGAAATGGTCATCAGCAGCGCGCCTGCGGCGGCATAAGCCCCTGTGCCGGGACCTCCCGTGGAGGGCAGCCGATACATGGCGTTGTTTTTAATTTTCAGGCATACTGCAGGCACACCTTCCTGAACCGGATTTCCTTCCGCTGTTTCAAGGCTCACCATACTGCTGTCTGCAGAATGGCCCCGCAGTTCAATATAGCTGTTCATTCCGTTCATTTTCAGGGCAAATGCCACAGGTTCGCCCAACAGGGTGTATCCCTGAGGCGCTTCCACCTCTGTAATGGTGTAATCGCCGGGCAGCAGATTGCGAATGTTCAGTTTCCCGTTCTCATCTGCAGTTAATCTCGTTGTCTCCTGTAAATCCGCCGTGCCGTCTGATGTCCCGCGCTTTTCATATCCCTTCAGGTAATAGCCCTCGCCCTCTCTGCAGGTAAAGGTAAGCGTCTCTCCCTGGGCATTCTGAACCGTGAACACGGCTCCGGCCAGACGTTTATCTTCATCATCCACCTTCTGTACCGCCATCAGGGTATCCGGATAAAAGCCGCTGTCGTGGTACTTTGATTCATACAGGGAGACACTCATCTCTTCCGCCGTTGGCATGGGCAGATTGAAAATCACAGTCTCTCGCAGTTTGCCGTCGTCTCCGTATGCGGGGATGCCGTCTGAATCTTTGGTATCGTCTGTTCCCACATTGCTCCGGGTGGGATTCAGCTTGGAAATCTTCGGATTGCCGCTTTCGTCCGTGAAACGTACCGCAAAGGTTCCGGCGGGCAGATCAAGAAATTTATAATGTCCCGCTTCACCATTCGTATTACCTGAAACCTGGGGCTTATACAAGACTGCATCCTTTGCGCTCCCGGCTCTGACACTGATCTGGTATCCGGTCCGGACAACAATCGGATCGTCTGTGTCCGGAAAACAGACGTTTTCATAGGAAGCATCCTTCTCCGGATTCCAGGGGTTTCCTTCCGCATCCACGCCTTCCTTTAATTTCAGCAGCTCCACCTGCACTCCGTCAATCCTGGGTTCGTCTTCTCCCGCTCCCTGGACTCCGTCCCTGTCGTAATCCATCCAGGCCAGGCCTTCCAGGGTGCGTCTCACCGTAGGATTCTCGGTGATGGTGGTGGTATCTCCCTTGGAGAGAAGGTTTACGAAGTAATTGCTCTTATCCCTGTCCGGCGCTGAGGGCCCCGGGTCCAGTTTGATCTTCAAATCAATGTAGACGCTCTTTGCAGAGTCTAATGTCCCTGTCACTGCCCAGGCAGTAGGGTGATTCTCCTTCCCTTCCTGCGGTTCGGGTATCTGAATCGTTCCATCCTCATAAATCATGGTCTCAATCCATTTCCCGCTGCTTCCCTCTTTCGTTCCTTCTATCTCCGCTTTGTCCACCTCCCTGGTGGTTTTGTTTTTATACTCCTCCTCAAAGGTGTAGTAAATCTTTAATTTGTTCATGTCACATTTCGTAATATCCAACTTCCATTCGGCAAAGGCATAAGTCCCTGTGAACTCGCTGCCGTTTATTCCGCTGGCAGGCATGGTGTCCATGACAGTCAGTTCTGCCGGTGTGTCCGCATTGTTATTGAAATAGATTACGTAGTCTATTTCTCCGTCCTCTTCCACTACCTTCTGCTTTGTATATTTGCCGAAGGAACTGGCGCTTCCCCGGTTCACTGCTATGCCCGCCTCAGAATGCTTCTCCGCTGTTTTCAGAGGATCCCGCAAATCTTCAGGAGCGGTAATATACACCGTATTCTTCAGATCCGTAGTCCCTACGGGAACATCCTTCGCCGGATCGGCATTGCCGATGTCCACGGAATAGTAGATGGGCGCCATGGGTTCCCCAATCTTCACATCCGGAATTACCCAGGTCAGAGTCTGTGTCCCGTCCTCATTGTTAACAACCTGCGGCTCTGTCAGCACCGGTTCAGGGAAAGCCGCGCCCTGGGCCGTATCTGTCACAATGTTCCCCTTTGTGCCTCCGTCTGTGGATGTCTGTTGGTATTGGCCTCCAAAATAGGCCGTTCCCGGTTTGTAGGTCATATTCCTGGGCAGGGTATCCACTATGGTGATGGGCGCGGTATGGTTGTATTGGCCCTGTTTCTCATAGTAGGTTCTGGGCTGAAGCATGAAATCCGCCACCCTCTGGCCTGCGTCCAGGTTGAAGTTCTTCTTCTCCTCCCCATTCGCGACTTTCTGCATCAGATGCTTGGTAATGGACGTCCGGTAGCCGATAATCAGCAGGGTATCTCCCCAGTGCTCCCACTCGGAGTTATGCTTTCCAAGCGCACCGCTTCCGTCCTCTTTATACTCCTCCCTTGTATACCATACAGAGCCATCAATATTGGCGCTTTTGTAATGGCTGTCCTCCAACATATTGGCTTCCATAATCCAATCCAGGATATTTGCTTCCTGCTCTGTGCCAAGACATATATCTGAAAGCGCTTTCCCCGCCTGTTCAAACATTTCCCTGGTCCAGACACGGGAGGTAGATACCAGCGCAAAGCTCTTTCCTGCCAGATCTTTATTCTCCCTGACCTTAGCCTTGTGGTAATAGTAATAAGAGCCGCTGTCCGTGTCTGTCTCCGGTAAAGGCCCTGGTCCGATAAAGCAGGTCAGAATGCCCACACACACCTTCTCTGCCGGAATGCTCTCCAGACTGTCATAGAACTGAAGTTCAGCCTCATGGGTGTGCTGCATTTCCCAATCGTCTGCCCAGTCTGTACCGTCTGCCTTAACGGCATAGTAGATGCGGATATTGGACTTAACCGGGTCAGGCTCCCACCACTGCGCCATGGAGCCTTTACTCTGGTCCCCTTCCTTCTGCCCATTCTTTCCGTCCAGGGAAGCTCCATCCACCAGATTTGAAGCTCCCTCTCCGGTAAGTTCAATGGCGCTTCCATAAAACCGAAGCAAATTGGTTCCCAGGTACAGCTGATTCCCATCATTCTTCTTGGAATCGTAGCTGAAGCCTCCTACCAGGTACAGTTCATCTCCTACTGTTGCATAGTCGTTTCCATCGTAAATATCATCCACGCCAGACCCCAGCCACCAACGATCATGGTCTCCCGCATACCGAACCCTGTTCTGCATGGCTCCAGGGAGATTCAGCTCCAGTGTGCGCACTTCCCGGTCATCCGTACTGACCGCCTGCTGAAATCCGTCTGTTCCTTCCTGAAACGGTTCATCAGACTCCGTAGTTCCCTTCAGATTTTTTACCTCTGCGGTGGTGGCAAAAGCGCCCGCGCCATGGTCCTTTACAACATCGTACTCCGGCCCATTGACATCCGTTTCACTCTCTTTCTTATTAAAAGGCTGCAGCAGCCAGATGCCCCCGGTGGAAAAGCAGCCTATATTCTTTCCATACAAATCCGCCCCGCCCGGAAGGTTCTTTGTGGGCATGTGATCCAGGTTGATTTCATAATCCTCCACTGTAATGCGGATGGTGCTCCCCTCCTGGACAGCCTTCCATGTACCGCTGTCCCAACAGTCGCTCCCCTCCCTGTCTTCGTTATGCTCAAAATAGGGCGCCAACTCCAGACAGCCGTTCCTTTCGTAGAGTACACGGCCGTCGGTATTGCTCTTTCCGTATTGTATCTCCCTGTTCTCCCCGTAGCTCCACAGGAGGGGTGTGTAGTCCTGCGTGGTATCAATGGTCGTGCCCTGCTCGCTGGTGGCCGTGGGGGTATAGACGGAGGATACGTCCAGGTCAAAGCTGATGGGTCCCTTGGGCAGTTCGATTCCTTTCAGCCCCTTGGCCGGGTTCTCCGCATTGTAGAGCTGCAGAGTGACACCCAGCTTCATCAAACGGCCGGGAATGGGCGTGGCGATATTGGTATTGGCCGCGATGCTTTCATACTTATTCATCCATTCCTCGTCGCCCTGGAAATCAAAGACTCCCCGATAACTGCTCTCGCTGTCCAGCTTGACATTGTATCTGGGGGCGGCTGTGACAGTGACAAGCTCCGGGGTCACGGATTTCTTCTCCATCACAGGCTGTCCGTTCTCGTCCTTGTGTTCTTCGTTTTCACATCCGCCCTCCCAGGTGCCTCCTTCCATGGCCGCGCTGATGATGGGAGCAAAGGTCTCCCCGTTATGCATGGACCTCACGTAGATGGTCAGGTTCTCGCCGAAATCGCCGGGTACCACGGACAGACTTCCCTCCGCAGGCAGCAGACGCTTATAACAGGTCAGCACCTGGCATTCCGTTTCCTTTCCGTCAATGATGCGTGTCTCTGTAGTCAGCTTCGGCGCATAGCCCTCTGCTGTATCCATCCAGGTCATGGCGCTCTGGTCGAACACCGCTTCTCCTTCCGTCCTGGGCAGGACAAACTCCAGCTTTACCCTGGCTTCCCTAAAGGTCTGTTTAATATCCCAGGATTTCATATTGACGCTGAAATTGTACGTCACCGAGTCAAAGGTCCGGACAATTTTGTCGTCCGCAGTGGTATCATTTCCCCTGCCCTCTTCCGCATCAAAAGGAGCAGTTCCCGTAGTCATACTTGTGACAATAATGCTGTTCACATAGGCTTCGTCCTCTCCCATCACAGCAGCCTCATTTGTCTCCAGGGTGACGCCCTCCAGAATCCCGCTCAACAGAATCAGATACGCCGCTCCCTCCACGTACTGCCGCAGCTCCGGCCGCAGCGCCTCATATGCTTCACAGGCCTCCGTTATCTGCCCGGTCAGAGCAATCATATATACCGCCCAGGCGTCCTCGTCTTCCGTTCCCTCCATCTCCGCCATTCTCTGCATGATTTCTTCTTCGGAAGGCAGGACTGCAATCAATTCCTTTACTGCCGCAATCTGCGCTCTTTCCTCTTCTGTCAGGAAGCATTCCCCGGTATGGCTGTGTTCCTCTGTTTCGCAGATGCTGTTTCCGTCCCTGTCAAGGCAGTCTTCCGTGTGCGTATGTTCTGCTTTCCCACAGGATGTCTGTTCTTCAGAATCTGCATCAGGTTCTGTATCCGGCATCTCCGCTGTCAGATCCGCCAGGAGGGTTTCCATCTCTGTCAGCTTCTCCCCACCGGCAATATGGATTCTGACGTTCTCCGCCACCGCGTCGTAAGCGCTCCGGGCCTCTTTGCATCTCTCTTCCGTATCGGACAGGCATTCTGCATATGCCGCCTGGCCTTCTTCATATGTTTCCAGTTCCTTCCGGATTTCTTCCGCAGCAGGAAGATCCGCAAGCAGGATATTTGCCTTTTCCACCGCCGCCTGCTCTTCCTCTGTCACGCCCGGAATCCGGAAACAGCTGTCATCATGGATATGTTCTTCTTTTTCGCAGTTCAGAATGCCGTCTCCGTTATAGCAGCCTGCAGCGTTCCTGTGGAGATGGGATTCCTTCCCACAGTAGACAGGACGCTCCAGGAAGCTGTTTTCCATTTCCCTGCAAAGCATCATCAGCCCGAGCAGTTCTTCCATTCCTTCCGTCTGCGCGCGCTGCTGCGCGTCCAACGCCATCCAGGCCCTGCAGGCTTCCCGCATCTGACTGCCCAGCTCTCCCAGGCACTGATACCAGTTTTCCCGGTTTCCTGCATTTTCTGAAAGCAGTCTCTCCATCTCTGCCCGGTCCGGCACTGCGGCAATCAGTTGGTTCACAGTGTCTATACGTTGCGCATTTTGGAGGGACTCTTCATCTGCTGTCTCCTCACCCTGGGCGGAATCCGCCTCTGTCACCTCCTGGTGGGCGCCGGCTTCGGCATTGCCTTCCCCAACAGCCGCTTCCCCGCTATTTTCCGTTCCGGTTTCCTGGCTGCTGCTCTCCCCGTTTTCTGCCGGTGCTGTCTCCTGGTCCGCATCACCCGGCTGCTGTATGTCCGCTTCCTCTTCCGCGGCATTCTCTTCCCGGCCGCATATCAGAATATGGTCATGGCAGGACTCCGTATGGGCATGGGACTCCTGAACTTCTTCCATCGCATAACAGCTGTCGGTATGTGCATGCCCCTCCTGCTCCTCCAAACCGCAGACCACTGTTCCGTCCTCTGCGCAACAGTCCGGAGTATGAACATGGCCTTCCCCTTCCGGCATGGCACAGATCAAAATCTGCTCTCCAATGCCTCCTGCATACTCCTCCATTCCGCAGACAAGGGCTGTTTCATAGCAGCTCTCGGTATGCTCATGATCATTTACCCTGCTCCCCTGCCCTTCATCTGCCCCCTCGGCACTGGCATGGTAGGCGGAACTGCCGGAAAATGCCATACAGGCCACAAGCAGTATGCTGACAATACGCTGCACATTCTTTCTGTATTTCCTATATCCATGGAGTTTCATCTGTTTCGCCCTCCCTTTCATTCCGCAAGAATTTCGTCAATCAGTTGGATCAGTTCCAAAACGCTTCTGAACACCGCTTCCCGGTCCTCATCCTGCCAGACCAGCTTTCCCTGCCAGGTGTAGTGCTCCCTGAACAGAACCTGTATCCGGAAGACCGCTTTACGGTCTCCAACCTCTTCCCCTGCTACCAACGGCAGCGGACTGCCCGGGCAGTTCTCCATGTCAAGCAGTGCATCCAACATCAAAATCAGCTGTGCCAGGCTCTGGATCCTGACTGTTTTCCCTTCCAGTCTTGGATGCTGCAGATAAGCATCCATGATCCCGCTGCGGTAAGACGTTACGGTAATAAACGCCTCCCGGCTTTGGCAGGGGAGCATTTTCCCACATAACATCATATCCGCCACCTCTCTTACGTTTCTGTTTATACTTTATCAGCCTGCTGTTTACAGGCCGTTTATTTTCCCTGTAATCAAGGCACAAATTTCCACTTTTCCATCCTGCGCCCCAAATCCTTTGGAGGCTGTCCCCCCGGACCTTATCCCGTCTCATTTTCCCGGTTGCCTTTCCTCCGCCGCAAATCCGCCACCTGAAAGGAAAGCTGTGCGCCGGAATGACGGTATGTCCTGTGAAAGGCACAGTCAATGCGTCCAAATACCAGACGGGCATTCTCCTCATCTGCGCCTGTGAGCATAACCACATAGGAGCCTGCCTCCAGTCTGGCAATGGGATCCCCTGTCCGAAGCTTCTCCAGCAGAATCCTTTCCAGTCTCCGGCTGTCCGTGGTGGGCACGGCGCCGCTGTCCAGGCTGATCACCATCAGGGAGGAAGGCTGCCCGGAACGTTCCATATGCCGTCTCTCCAGGGCGACAATGCTCTGAAAGACACCGAAGGTGCAGAAAAAAGCCTGGGAATGCTCCTCCATCTCGCAGACAAGACTCAAAACATCCCTTTCTTCCGTGTTGTTTTTCAGAAGGCCTTCCGCCAGAAGGTAGATCTGTTCAATGCGCTCCGTGGGCGGCATCTCATATTCCTCTAGCATTTTCTCCCGAAAGGTCTGATATCTTTCCACCGCCTGCCCTGGCTGCCCCAGGGCGATAAGTGCCTGCATATGGTAGACTGTGAAATCCTCCTGTCCAAAATCCACCCCATAGGCCTGACTGCAGACTGAAATGATCTCCATCCACTGTTCTTTTTTATATAATACAGGAAGCACCGCCCTGCAGGCATCCAGATAAAGTGTACGGTAATACTGCCGCAGCGTCCTGGCCCACTCCGAATCATTTCCTGCCAGAAAATCCCCTTTATACAGTTCGATGGCCCGGCCAAGCTGCCTGCAATATGCCTCCTCCGGCAGTCCCCTGGCCTTCAGGCATAATTCTTCAAATCTTTCAACGTCTATTTTAAAACAGATATCCGATCCCCATCTGTAGCAGCTCTGCAGCGTGACCAACAGCTTATTCCCTTCCGGATACAGCTCCTTCAGCAGGTTCCGGGTCTTAAACAGCATGTTCCGCAGCAGGCTGGCCGGATCGCTGCTGTCCGCCCAAAACTGCCCGATCAGTTCCTCCGAGGAAATATTCCGCCCGTGGTTTACAATAAAATACTGCAGAAAAGACAGCACCTTTCTCCCCGTTTTTTCCATAAGCGCACTGTTTGCCGCCTTTTCTTCCTCCGTGTGTCCGCAGGAAAACCCTCCCAACAGACTAAAATACAAAACTTTCCCTTCTTCCCTTTCCATTTGCCAAACCCCCGCAGCCGAGCGAAGCAAAGCCTGCGCCCGCTTTCAGCTTTCCTTCCGGACTCCTCCTTCCTTTGAATCATCCTCAGCGCTGCCTGTGCCTCCCACTCTTTCCAGAAATTCGTCATAGATCTCTTCCCCGGTCCGACGGGCCTTCACGGCATCTTTCAACTCCCTGAAAGACCCCAGATATTTTGTCTTTCCCTGAAAGGTAATCTGTGCCACCCAGCGCTTCCTTCTCCTGTCATAGTAGACTCCATTGTATCCGCTGGTATTGGACTTGATCAGACGTCCGCCTTTCACTGCCTGAAGCATGGTGACGGAAGTTCCCTCCATCAGTTTCAGATTGTCCCTGTAGGTCATGGCCTGCAGACAGCCGCAGCTCCTGGTCTTGCCGCTCTGCAGCAGCGTCTGTCCCACTATGGTCTCCTTTCCGCAGTCGCAGACACATCTCCATCTGTGCATACCGGCCTTCTTGCCGGCATAAGCAGTTACCGTCAGTCTGCCGAAACGCCTTCCCTCGAATTCCTTCCGCGGAGGATGGCTCATACAGCCGCAGCTTTTCCGGTTTCCATTTGTCAGCTCTCCCAAGTCTGCCAGAATCTCAGTGCCGCAGTCGCAGCGGCACCTCCACATGACGCTGCCCTTCCTGCCCCGCTCTTCAGTGGAAGCCAGGGCGGTCAGCATGCCGAAGCGCTGCCCCGTCACGTCCCGCTGTCCAGGCCCTGTGACCGTGACACAGCCGCAATCCCTCAGGCTCTGCCGCTGCAGGGTTCTTGTGTCCGCCAGAATCGCTCCGCCGCAGTCGCAGCGGCATTTCCACACCATATAGCCTGCCCTGCGCTGCCTGGTCGGTTCCTCCACAGTTAGTTTTCCAATTCTGCTTCCTATCCCGATCTTGTGCAAGCTACCCCTTCTTTCCTGTTTTTAGATTCACAGTCTGTCCGTATCCGCAGATTTTCCGTTCTGCGTCTGCAGGCCGCAGAATGACGCAAAAGACCGTACTCTGCGACATTGCTGCTGTCCGGGGTTTTCAGGCTCTTTTTTATTAAATTGAAGCGAAGGGATATTAATTTCTGACTGCCGGGGCGACTGCTTTTCCGACTGCCAGGCAGTCAGCCTCAGACGCAGGTAAAATTCAGATGGTGATAACGGTTTTCAGGCGCTCCATGTTTTCCCGTTTCAGGGCAAGATTGGGATGGACATACTGATTCATGGTAATGCCGATACTGGAGTGTCCCAACAGCTCGCTCAGGGTCTTTACATCAAACCCAACCTCTATGCACCGGGTGGCAAATGTATGCCGCAGGGTGTGAAAATGAGCCTCACCGATCTGACATTCCTGAAGATATTTTTTCAGCCGCCGCTGGAGCTTTCTGGGATCCATGCACTTATCCGTACCCGTAAGGACAAAGGCTTCCGATGCCCCCGGGGCGAACCGGCTGCAAAGGGCCGCAATATCCGGCATAAGCGGAATCAGGCGAAGGGAGCTGCCGCTTTTTGGCGTTCCCATCACCAGAACGGTTCTGGCATCCTTCTTTCCGCCGGGGGCCTCCGGCTGTTCCGGCTGGCCAATCCCCCTTGGCAGCCGTTGGACAGTGTGGGCCACATAAATCGTCTCATCTTCCGATGAAATATCGCACCATCTCAGGGCACATAGTTCCCCAATCCGCATTCCGGTGCGAAGAGCCAGGTAGACGCCGAATTTTTCCAGATCCATCTCCCTTGCCAGAACCCGCAGCAGAGCCTTTTCCTCCTTTGCATCCAGTGTTTTTACCATCTTTCTATAGTCTTTTGGATATGTGATCTCCAGTCCCCGGCGGAGTTCCCCGGAATCTTTTTCTATATAGGAAAAAATGGAACGAAGCAGCGCCAGAATTCCGCGCACGGTTTTGGGAGACAGCTTTTTTTCATGGAGAAGCGCCCTGGTAAAAGCATCCACCTCATCCTGGTTAATGTCTCCGGGACCTTTGCCTGCGAAAAAGGGTTTGATATGATTCTCAATGTCCCCATGATATTTTGCCAGGCTTGAGGGCTTCAGCCTGGTGCTGCCAGCCCGCAGCCAGTTGTCGCAGAAAACGGCAAGTTTCCTGCCGCCGTCCTGCCCCGGAGCTTCCGGGAAATGCAGCCTGTTCCTGGCAATGTCGGCCTTGCTCTTTGCCTCCTCGTACGTCTTTCCATAGCAGTAGCCATAGAGCGGCCTTCCGTCTGCCTTTCTTCCTTTTATATAACGGGCCTCATAGCGCCCGTCCTTTCTGCGGAATACATTTTCTCCTCTTGCCATAATCACGGCACCTCCTCTTTTGGTATAACTATTAGTTTACTGTTTGTTGGGGTTGCAAAGGAAGGGATATTTGAGTATAATGGATTCAGACAGATACGTAAAATGAAAATGTCGCAGAGTACGGTCCTCTGCGACATTGTTTTTTCCATAATATGATTTTCCATGGGATTATTTCTTATTTTTTTCCTGATTGACTTTCATGGTCAAGCTGATGCGCTTCTTGGCCTCGTCCACTCCAAGTACCTGAACCTCCACGATATCCCCCACTGCCACCGCGTCCAGGGGATGTTTGATGAAGCGGTCCGTGATCTGGGAGATGTGCACCAGTCCGTCCTGGTGTACCCCGATGTCCACAAATACGCCAAAGTCAATGACATTCCGGACGGTTCCCTTGAGAATCATGCCGGGTTTCAGATCCTTCATATCCAGTACGTCGCTGCGCAGGATGGGCTTGGGGCTGTCGTCCCTGGGGTCTCTGGCGGGCTTTTCCAGTTCTTTCAGGATATCCGTCAGGGTAATCTCGCCGATGCCCAGTTCCTCCGCCAGCTGCTTTCTGTCTTTAATGCGGCTTGCAAACCTGGCCAGAACGCCTGTGGCGGCAGCGTTCTCACCTGCATCCTGCCTTCTGCCGCCCTCAGGCGCATCCCCGGACGTCTTCCGGTTCTCGGCTGCGGAAGGTGATCCGCCCATGGCCGCCGCCAGAGCCTTCCCCATGGCGGTGTTAGTGTTGGATATGCGGATTTCCTTCTGTTTCTGCTTTTTCCGGGCATCCTGGGCCTTTGTTTCCGCTTTCTCCCCGGAGCGCTTCTGTGCCTCCGCCTGGGCAGGCTTTCCTGCCTTCCTCTCCTGCGCAGCTTTGCGCTGCAGTTCCCGCACATCCTCCATGGTAAGTCCCAGTTTGTCCAGAAGCTTCATGGCCGCTTCATAGGATTCCGGGTGGACACTGGTGGCATCCAGGGGATTGTCCCCGTCCAGAATCCGCATAAAGCCCGCGCACTGTTCGAAAGCTTTGGGTCCCAGTTTCGCCACCTTCAGCAGCTGTCTGCGGTTGGTAAAGCGTCCGTTGTTCTCCCTGTAGTCTACGATATTCCGTGCAATTGTCTTGTTGATTCCGGATATGTACTCCAGAAGGGAGGCTGAGGCGGTATTCAGGTCCACGCCCACCTTGTTCACACTGTCCTCCACCACGCCGCTCAGGGCTTCGCTGAGCTTTTTCTGGTTCATGTCGTGCTGATACTGTCCCACGCCGATGGATTTGGGATCAATCTTCACCAGTTCCGCCAGGGGATCCTGCAGTCTTCTGGCAATGGAGGCTGCGCTCCTCTGTCCCACGTCAAAATTGGGGAATTCTTCCGTGGCCAGCTTACTGGCGGAGTATACACTGGCGCCGGCCTCGCTGACTATCACATACTGCACAGGTCTGTCCAGTTCTTTCAGCAGATCCACAATAATCTGCTCCGATTCCCTGGAAGCTGTGCCGTTGCCCACGGAGATCAGATCCACATGATATTTGCTGATGAGTTTCTTCAGTTCCCGTTTGGACTCCTCCACCTTATTCTGGGGCGCGGTGGGGTAGATCACCTTGGTATCCAGGACTTTACCGGTCTGGTCAACCACCGCCAGCTTACAGCCGGTGCGGAAGGCCGGGTCCCATCCCAGAACCACCTTCCCCGCAATGGGAGGCTGCAGCAGGAGCTGTTCCAGATTCTTGCCGAACACGGTGATAGCGCCGTCCTCCGCCTTTTCCGTCATGTCGCTTCGGATCTCCCGCTCAATGGCCGGGGCGATGAGCCGCTGATAGCTGTCCTCAATGACCTCTCTCAGCACCGGGGTAGTGTAGGGATTTTCCCCGGTGACGGTCTTCTTCTCCAGATAGCGCAGAATCCGCTCCTCCGGGGCATTGACTTTCACGGTCAACATCTTTTCCGCCTCACCCCGGTTCAGGGCCAGTACCCTGTGGCCTGCAACCTTTTTCACAGGCTCTTCAAAATTATAGTACATCTCATAAACACTCTGGACTTTTTCATCTTTGGCCGCGCTGACTATGACTCCTTCTTCCACAGTGGCCTCCCGGATATAGCTGCGGTGATCCGCATTATCGGAAATGGCCTCCGCAAGAATGTCCTTTGCTCCCTGGAGAGCCTCCTGGGGTGTGGAAACCTTTTTTTCCTCCTCCACATCACCGGCTGTGACGTATTTGGCCGCTTCCTCAAGGACAGGCGCCTGGGCATTCTGGGCCAGAATGTACTCAGCCAGTCCGTCCAGTCCCTTGGCCTTGGCCACGCTTGCCCGGGTCTTTCTCTTGGGACGGTAGGGACGGTACAGATCTTCCACCACCACCAGGGTCTGGGCCGCCAGGATTTTCTCCCGCAGCTCCTCCGTCAGCTTTCCCTGTTCCTGGATGCTGCCCAGGACCTGCTCCTTCTTCTCCTCCAGGTTGCGCAGGTAGGTGAGCCGCTCATGAAGATCCCTGAGCTGCTCGTCATTCAGGGAGCCTGTCACTTCCTTTCTGTATCGGGAAATAAAGGGAATGGTACAGCCTTCGTCAATAAGCTTGACCGCAGCCTCCACCTGCCACTTTTCCACCTTCAGTTCTTCTTTGATCGTCTGAAAAATGTCCATCGTAAACCTTGCCTTTCTTTCCGGGAATGCCGCTGCCTGAAAAAGCGGCTCCCTTTCTTGCTGATAACCATCAACAATTATACTGGAAAAAGGCGGAAACTGCAATCCTAAGTTGCGTTTTGCGGGACCTGCCTTCAGCCTCAGACGACATGCCGGAACAGCGCCTTACTCAGCCAGATACATTTTCAGCCCGTCCTCAATCTTCTGAATGGTATCCTCTTTGGACTGAGAGCCGTCCAGGAATCCGCCCACACACTCGGTGAGCACTTCCAGAATCTTGGCGTCCTCCTTCACAGGCTTATCCAGTCCTTCGCACAGGGCGGCCAGATTCTCCGCCGTCTCCCGAGGATAGGCCTCACTGGAAAATTCCAGATAGCTGCCGTCGTCTCCCTTGATCATGGTGGCCGCGGCGTACATGGAACGGTCCTTTGCCGCCAGTTTCTGCAGCGCCGCCCGGTTTACCGGGAAACCGCTGTAGGATTCCATGCTCTGCACTTCCTCCGACAGGGCAAAGCGCAGGAAATCCCTGGCCGTGTCCATATGCTGGCTCTTGGAACTGATTCCTATCTGCTGAGAGGGAATGAAACGGTTGTCAAAGGCAGTATATACCCCCTTGATATAATCCACCATGGACATGGGGAACATGCAGTCGATAAATCCCACTGCCTTTTCAAAGGCCAGTTTTGTTTCGGAAGACAGCTCCCACATACCAGGGGTGACTTCATTCTCGGAGCGGGTTTGAATGATACCGCAGTTATCCCCGATTGCCTTCAGATAATCCAGGTATTTTCCCATAGCTTCCCGGTCCAGCTGCTTTTCGCTGACAATCTCTGCGCAGAAATAAGGATAAAATTCAGCCACCAGTTCCGCCGCTGTGCGGTTTCCCAGATAACTCTCCTGCTTCTGGGCCAAAAATCCTGCCAGTGCCTCCATGGAGCGCATATCCTCCACGGCAATATCCCTTCCCATGGCAATCCGGAAGCCAAACTGAAGAGGCACCACATATCTCTTACCGTCCTCCCGCACATAAGCCCCCGTAATATTGGACAGCAGTTCTCCCCCGTCCTCCAGGGGTTTCAGAATATCCTCCACATCCGCAAGAAGCCCCTTGTCCGCATAGGAATCCATATTCAGATGGTCCATCACCACCAGGTCCGGCGCCTGGTCCCCCATAAGCATGGTGTTCAGCTTCTGGTATACGGCATCGTAATCCGGGGTGTCAAAGTAGTACTGAGGATAGGCGCTTTCTATGTTGATCAGCACCTCCGGATGGGCCTTGTGGTACAGGGTGGCGGCCTGTTTCAGCAGGGGATCTTCATAAACCGTGTACAATTTCAGAACTTCCGTCACCTCGGAAACCGCATCCGGGTCATACTCGTACCGGTTCAGCTTCATTCCTCCCTCTACCTGGAACAGGGCGTACAGTGTTCCGTCCTCCATTGCGGCAAAATCAATGCACCAACAGTCCGATACGGAAAAATCCGTGTCCATTCCCAGGGCCAACTGTTCCCACTGTCCTTCAGCTCCCCCTGACAGCTTAAAGATTCCCTCCTCGCTGCCTGCAAACAAAGTGCCGTCCTGCAAAGCGGCCAGGGCCAGGCTTCCCACACCGCCCACTGTAACCCCGCCTTCCGCTGCCTGGACGGAAGGATAGGGAATGCTCTGGGCATCTGCCGTTTTCCCTCCGGTATATTTCTCGATATGGCCGCTTTCGTCCGGTGAACGGAGATAGAAATCGCTCCCGTGAACCACAATGCCGCCCTCGTAATAAGCCTGCATATCTCCCGTCTCCAGGATACTGCCGTCCTCCCCGGACAACACCTGCATGGACATCATAGTAAGCGCTGCCAGACTGCCGTTATCCAATGCCGCCAGACTGGTGACAATCTCGTAGCCGCCGGTGCTTTCATTGGGCACGGTCCATTCCTGGGGCGTAATCTCCAGGGCCGTATCTCCCTGCCCCTTCCAGAGCCTGGTCCGGAAAGACTCCTCATCCTCCGCCTGATATCCTGCATACAGATATTGGGTGCCCCCTTCTCCCTGGGCAATCCCCAGCTCTATCCAGTCCGCTGCAGGAAGGTCCATGGCCGCAAGCCACCCCTGGGTTACCTCCGCAAAGCCCTCTCCCTGTTTCTCCCACTCGCTTACTATGGTTTTGCCGTTCTCCTGTTCCGTTGCCAAAAGGCGCAGCTTCCCTTCTGCCGTATACATCTGTATGATTGACCGATCCTGCAGTTCCTGGGGAAGGGTCTCCTGCTTCTCCACATACCGCCCTTTTCCCAACTGGTCCGGCTCTCCCCCTGCCTGCCCGGCCCCGCTGCCGCCTTCACTGTCTGCGCTACCGCTGCCCACGCTGCCTTCACTGCCCATGCTGCCGCTCTCCTGTCCCGCTTTTCCGCAGCCGCCCAACAGACCTGCAACCAACGCACCGGCCACAATGGCCGCCAACCACTTTCCTGGTTTTGTTTTTCTCATTTTCCGTTACCTCCCAACGGGGATCATAGCCCCTTTTTCTGGAATTGTTTCCCGGCTTCCCGGAATTCCCATGTCTATGATGGTAACAGAAAAATGTCATAGGCCTGTGTCCTACTTGTGCCTAAGTTGTAAATTCGGCAATCGTTCAGCATTGCGCGCTCATGCATGCCTACTCTGTCCCAAGGCCCAGTTCAACGGTAAAAATCTCCGAAACTCCCTCATAGTCCCCGGAGATATCGGCAATGGCTATGGTACTGGTTCTCACGGAGGCATATACTCCTTCCTCTCCCACGGTCTGCCGCATTTCCCAACCGTCTGCAGCCATTTCCGAGTTCAGCATCACATAGCTTCCCCCCAGTCCAAAGGAATCTCCGTAGTCCGTCAGCAGAGTCATGATTCCGTCTTTTTCCTGATATTCCACCGGCATCTGTCCGCTGATGGACACAGTCGCCTGCAGCACCTGCCCTGTAACTCCGTTCAGGGTCAGCGCCACCGTAAGGTCCGGGACATACAGCCATACACTCCAGCAGCCGAAGAGGGGATTTCCCTCCCCGCTTTCCACATCCGCCTGCCAGTTCCAGAGGTAGCAGTTGGCGGTAATCTCCTGAAGTGTGTAGTCTGCCATGCCCAGATGGGGCATTAAAAAGTTCTCCGTCCAGTCCCTGCCGCATTCCATGGCCTCAGCCATGGACATTTGACCCTGCCAGGGTTCATGGGGCCAGGGATCCGTGCCCTTCTCCAGTCTCTCCACCACCTGCCTCAGTTCCTCCCCTGTCAGCAGGGCCTGTACTGCCTCCACATCCTGCGTCTCCCAGGTGGTCATGGTTTCCCCCTGAACCGGGATCTCCACTCTCCCTCCGGAATGCAGCAGCTTTTCCGCCTCTCCGGAGAGGATATTCTGTACCAGAAACAGTCCCCCGAACCCGATTCCCAATGCAGCCAAGATCCCTGCCCCATTGGCAAGCAGGCTTCCTGCCCCGGATATCCTGCTTCCCTGCCTGTCCTCACTCATCCTTATCCGCCTCCTCTTCCTGCGCACATTTCAGGCAGAAAGTCACTTCCGTGCCCGCGCCCCTGCTGCTTTGAAACTGCAGACTGCTTCCGTGGATCCTGGCAATCCTGTCTGCCAGCGCCAGCCCCAGGCCTGCCCCGTGCTGCTTCCTGGAGCGCGCCTTGTCCACCATATAGAACGCCTCCGTAATCCGGGACAGGACTTCTTCCTCCATACCGCAGCCATTGTCCCGGACACTGATCCGGTAGCTGCCCGCCTCCTCCTTTCCCTGAAGCGTGATCTTGCTGCTGCCCGCCTTCACGGAATTGTCCACCAGATTGATGAGCAGGGTCTTCAGCAGATCATAATCCACCATGACATAGGCGGCCTGGGCTTCCAGGCACAAATCCACCTGTTTCTCCGCCAGAAACGGGCCAAGCCCCTCCGCCGCATCCTTCAGCAGTTCCTCCGCGGGCATTTCCTCCAGGGGAAATGTCTGCCGTCCCAGTACCGTCAGCTCCATCAGCTTAAAAGACAGGGACTCCAGGCGCATCCCCTCATTCCAGATATGCCAGGAGGCCTTGCGGATCTCCTCCCGGGAGAGCTCCTTTTGATAGAGGGTATCCGCATACCCGATAATAGAAGTCAGAGGCGTCTTCAGTTCATGGGCAAAATTCGCCACAAAATCCTCTTTTTCCCTTGCCGCCCGGGACAGCTCCCCGATCTTGTCCTCCACGGCCCCTGCCATCTGGTTAAAGCTTTCCGCCAGTTCCCCGATTTCATCCCTGCCTGACATGGCCAGACGCTCCTCATAATACCCCTCCGCCATCCGCCGGGCCGCCCGGGACATCCGTTTTAAAGGCCTGGTCAGAAAAGCGGACAGCATCCCCATGAGCACCATGCCCGCCGCCATGGCCCCCAGATAGCACCGCACAAAATACTGCCGCATAATTTCCTGCTGCTGTATAGCCTTGGTAATATCCCACTGGGTGACAAAACAGACCTTCCCCTGGGCTTCCTCTATTTGAGCCGCCACTTGCTCCTCCGGCATCTCAACCCATACCTCCCCCTCCCGGGTCTGGTCCTGGTCCTCCTTCCAGAAACTCCACGTCACCTCAGGCAATACGGTTTTATCGTATTTTAATACGCTTCCCACCAAAATGGAACTGCCCTCCGGCCTGTCCAGAAACTGATAGACATGGGCCTCTTCCGACAGCCCCTCCAAAAAACCCGGGTCCAGATCCCCTATCTCCGAATAGAGAAGGGTTCCCTCCTCCGAATAGAAGGCCGCAGGAACGCTGATCTCCTCTGCCAGAACGCCGAAAAGGGAACCCATCGACTCCGCCTGTCTGACGGTCAGAATCTGCCCTGCATCCGAAAAGGGCTCCTCCATATCCACAACCACGGAAACATCCGTATAAGACAGCAGCGCAGACTGAACCGTAAATTTATCATACTGGTACTGCTTCAGGGCGAAATCCGCCTCCCTGGCCATACTGCTTTCCATGGAATAATGCAGCAGAAAATAACCCGACAGGGAGATGGCCAGACCGAACAAAAGCATGCCAAACAGAAAATATTTCGTAAAAAGCCGCATTCTACCCCTCCAGCCTGTAGCCAATCCGGAACACCGTCTTAATCCGGTCCTCCCATCCCAGTTTTCTGCGAAGCCGCTGAATATGGGCATCCAGAGTTCTGGTCTCTCCCATAAAGGGTTCTTTCCACACTTTTTCGTACAGCTGATCACGGTACAGCGCAATGTTTTTGTTCTGGACCAGTTCCACCAGAAGGTCAAACTCCTTCACTGTCAGCGTCACCGGAACACCGCCTTTCATCACCTGCCTGGAATCCGTGGAAATCACCACATCCCCCAGTTCCAACTGTCTGGCGCCGATTCCCATACGGCGCAGCACAGCCTCCACTCTGGCCAGAAGCTCCCCTACCTGAAACGGTTTGGTCAGATAGTCGTCCGCCCCTGCCTTCAGTCCCCGGATCCTGTCCTCCACGGCTCCCTTTGCGGTGAGAAAGATCACCGGCGTCCCCAGGGGCCTGATGTAGTCCAGCAGCTCGTAGCCGTCCACCTCCGGAAGCATGATATCCAGCAGCGCCAGGTCAAACCTCCCCTGCTCAATATAATCCGCACCCTCCAGGCCGTCATGGGCCAGCGTGCAGCGATACCCTTCCGCAGTCAGATTCATATAGATCAGCTCGGCAATCGCCGGGTCATCCTCCACAATCAAGATATCCGCCAAAACCTCCACCTCCCTGCATTATTTTCTGTACAAATAATATGATATAATATTGTTTCCAAGTTGTACACAGCTTTTGCCAAAGTCCGCCTGTGCAACCGCACATGTGAAAAAAATCCAAAAAAGGATTGCAAAATCCCCAAAAAAGCGGTTAAATAAGAAAGGATTCAGCAGCCGCGGCTCCGTGAGTCCTCTATTGTATGAATAAAACAGGAAGGGAACATAATATCATGTCAAACTTTATATTACCAAAAGATTACAGATCCGGCCTGAACCTGTACGACACCCAGGTAGCCATCAAAACCGTCAAGGACTTCTTCCAGACCCTTCTGGCGGAACGTCTGCATCTTCTCAGAGTGTCTGCTCCCCTGATGGTGGACCCAAGGTCCGGCCTGAACGATAATCTGAACGGTGTGGAGCGCCCGGTTTCGTTCGATGTCAAATACCAGGACGGAAGAGAAGCTGAGATCGTCCACTCCCTTGCCAAATGGAAACGGTTCGCCCTGAAAAAATACGGCTTCTCCGTGGGGGAAGGACTCTACACGGACATGAGTGCCATCCGCAGGGACGAAGAAGCAGACAATATCCATTCCATCTATGTGGATCAGTGGGACTGGGAAAAAATCATTGAAAAAAAAGACCGCTGCCTGGACACCCTGAAGGATACTGTGCGGACTGTCTACAAAGTGCTCCGCAAAACAGAGAAGTATATGTCCATTCACTATGACTACATAGAAGAGATACTTCCTCACGACATTTTCTTTATCACCACCGGTGAACTGGAGGAAATGTATCCTGACAAGACCCCTAAGGAAAGCGAATACTGCATTGCAAAGGAAAAGGGCGCAGTCTGTCTCATGCAGATCGGCGGCCCCCTTGGAGACGGCAAACCTCATGACGGCCGCGCCCCTGACTATGACGACTGGGCTCTGAATGCGGACATCATTGTCTACTATCCCGTTCTGGATATCGCCCTGGAGCTGTCCAGTATGGGCATCCGCGTGGACAGGGAAGCCCTGCTCTCCCAGCTTGCGGCAGCAGGCTGCCCGGAACGGGCAGAACTTCCCTTCCACCAGGCGGTTATCAACGAAGAAGTGCCCTTCACCATCGGAGGCGGCATCGGCCAGTCCCGCATCTGTATGTTCTTCCTGCGCAAGGCCCACATCGGAGAAGTACAGTGCTCCCTGTGGCCTGCGGATGTGGTGGAAATAGCCCAAAAGGCAGGTGTACAGCTGCTGTAAGCCCTGGATAAAATATTTCCTTGGATCTGCCAGGATGGAGAGAAACCATGATAACGCAAAAACAGCCTGGACGGCAAAAGAAACACACCATGTATTGCTTTTTGTCTTCCGCGCTGTTTTTCGTCTGATTTACTGGTAAACGGCAAATTTTTCATTCCGGAAGGTCTTCCGGTACCCCATTCTGTCCATAAAATCCATCAGCAGACTCCACTTCGGATCGGCCCCCATATCCTCCCTTTCCTCCACGGAAAGAGGAAACAGGGATTTTTCCCCGTTTTTTTCCTCCAGGTACAGGGCATATCTGTCCTCCAGGATAATCACCGGCTTCTCCGCCCCCTTTTCCCCAATCATGGCTTCCTGCCGCGCCAGGTCTGCCTCCATCACCTTCAGGTTATAGGAATCCAGATCCGGCCAGGGATTAAATGCAGCAGGCATCTGCAGATAATAGGAGACCGAAGGAATCTTTCCGTATGGAATCACTTCCTTTCCCTGCAGTCCGTTCTCATTGGCAAAGGCGCTCAGTTCCGTCATCCACTGGGCCTTGTGGGACTCCATACCGATATTTTTCAGGACAGGATTGTTATACACAAAAGCATTGTTTTCCGGGATACCCGTGGCTTCGGCAAAGACAAATTTCGCGCCGAAGGCCCAAAACTGGAAGAGACACAGCCCTGTCAGCGTCACCAGAATGCTCCTGGCCGGAAAACAGGCCAGAACCAGGCCTCTACCGATTCTTTTATCCCCCACATTCCGAAGAAACCTCCAGGCTTCCCACAAAGTATAGGGCGCTGCCACAAACAGATTGTTCAGGCTTGGAAAAATACCATTATTTCCCCCAATCGAAGTCAGCAGGATAGTCAGTATCAGCATGCCGCTTACAAGCTTCTCTTCTTTGGGGCTGTTTCTGTGAAAAATCCTGACAAGGGCAATCAACATGGTCAGCATCAGAAACATGGGGCCGGGATGCCATATGGAATCATAGCTGTAATACGTAAAGGAAAAGAAATGCCTGATATACAGCCATACCACCATGGCCACGCAGACACCTGCCCAGAGAATTCTGACTGCTGTATAAATCAGTCGTCCGCTGCCTGCTGCAGCCTTCTTTTCCCCGGAGGCAGCGCGCCCTGCCTGCAGCGCCTCCAGCCAGCCGGCAACTGCAAACAATACCATCCCACCCAGAAGAATCACGCCCACACGGACCACCCAGTACATGGACTCCACATACCTGCCCACAATTCCCATGATCATGGAGGTTGGCTTGTAGTCAACCGCCTTCTCTGTCATGGAAAACAGTCTGGTGATTCCTGCTATATATTCGTCAATCCCGTAACAGATATGAATATAATGCAGCAGCACAGCCAAAGCAGACACATACCCCAGCAGACACCATCCTGTATGACGCAGCGTCCTGCGCCAGAAGCCCGCCCCGCCCCGGGCAGCCTCACCGGACTGCGTTTCCCCGGCAGCTGCGGCTCCTCCGCTCTGCCTTCTGTCCTCCAGCCACACAATCAGGTCATACGCCCAGACCGCGACAATCATAGCCATCTGGGCCAGATTCGGGAAGCGCGCCAGGACATTTGCCCCCAACACAACCCCCGCAGCCGTCAGACAGCCCTTTTTCTCCTTTGTCAGGCCCACATACAGGAAAATAAATGCCGCAAGAAAAAGCAGATAGGTCAGATAATTATACAGCGCGGCAGGAGGGCACCAGCACAGGCTGATGGCCGTCATCTCACCCACAAAGGCAATCCATCCGGGAATCCTCAGCTTTCTGGTACAGAAAAAATAACCTGTCAGCGCCAGCACGCTGACAAAAAGCCCGGTATACAGATTCATCCCCATCAGGGTATCCCCATGGGGAAGCTTTGTCAGGAAATTACCCGCTGCAGTTGACAGATAAGTGGAAAAAAGCCACATTGGATCCATGTGCCGAATTCCCATATTCTGAAAATTCGCATAATGATATCCGGTATCCCAAAAATCTATCCCCTTGGCAATGTGCCGCAGAGGGTAAAAAACCAGAACCACAATCATCAGATTTTCCATCAGATTTCCCCGGGTTCTGCCTGCCATACCCGTTTTCCTCATCTCTCCTGCCATCTTCCCAGTATCTCCCATCATGCTCCCATCCTCCGGACGCTTTGTTTTCCGCTTCCTGCCTTCCCCTGCACTGCTGCCATCATTCATCCCCCCGGAAAATCCCGTCCGCCTTTTCTATCCGCCCACACAATGCCCTGTATGGCCGCAGCCGCAGCAATCCCCGGTGCGCCAGGCCAAAGAGCCCCTTTCTCACCATATCCGTCAGAACTCCGCATACAAACACGCACAGCACTGCACCCGCTGTACAAAGCAGCAAAACCCCCACTGCGCCAATTCCCCCCTTGCCCACGGCCGCAGCCGCGGCATCCGCCTTCAGCCACTTCTGCCAGGAATAGCGCAGCCCCAGGTTCTCATGCAGCAGATACACCCCGAGCGTGTAGGGGGCAATCCGGTTAATCAGCAGCGCCGCTCTTCCGTTTATCTTCATCCTGTAAAAGAATGCAAACAGTCCCGCTGCCGCCAGAAAGGGCAGAATATGATTATACTCCAGAAACAGGTTCAGCATCTGTCCCAGGCTTCCGGTCTTCAGGTAAATGACCCGCAGCGCCATGGTTCCCCCGAAAATCAGAAGACAGCACCCGCCATAGAGGCAAAGCCCCATTCCCTTTTTTTCCAGCAGCACGCTTCCAAACCGCCGTACATAGGCAGCAGACAGAAACACGCACAGATACCACATACAGTCATACCCCATACTGTCCATCTCAAATCGCACCGGAAATACGCTTTTCATAAGGCAGAAGACCAGCAGCAGCAGGCCCACGGCAATCCGGAACTGCTGCCTTGTCATCCTTCCGGCCGCAGCCCCCACAAAGGGAAGGAGCAAAGAGAGAAACACATAGGCCGTCATAAACCAGTAGTGCCCCATGGACACCGGAAACAGCAGCGTCAGCAGAAAATGGGTGTCAAAAGCAGCCTCCTGCATCACTCCCGTAAGCGCTCCCGCCATTCCAAATACCACGGAATATACCCACACCTGCAGCCACAGCTGTATCAGGCGGCCCGGCTTAAACGGGGAAGTGCACAGAAAATAGCCGCTGATAAACATATACACATTCACTGCCACAATGCAGAAGCTCTCCAACAGCCATGCCGCAGCCTCCGCACCGCCAAGTGCTTCTCCCGCCAGGTCAGCCAGCAGATTTCCCTTTCCCAGATAATGCAGAGCCACCACCATCATCATGGCCACACAGCGCAGCAGCTCCAGATTTGCCATGCGTTTCATTACGGAATCCTCCTATTGCTCTCCCGGGAAGCGTCAATTCATTTTCGGAAGTTTATTACGGGCCGCCTCCAGTTCCTCATCCGTGGGAATATAATCCTCCATCTGGCCGTCATGGAATTTTCCATAGGCAACCATGTCAAAGTATCCCGTTCCTGTGAGACCAAACAGAATCGTCTTCTCCTCCCCGGTTTCCCGGCATTTTACGGCCTCATCAATGGCCACCCGGATGGCATGGGAGCTTTCGGGTGCAGGAAGGATGCCCTCCACCCTTGCAAAGTATTCCGCTGCCTCAAACACCTCCGTCTGCTTTACGCTGACAGCCTCCATAAGCCCCTGATGGTAAAGCTCGGAAAGCGTTGAACTCATGCCGTGATACCGAAGTCCTCCTGCATGATTTGCGGACGGGATAAAGTCACTGCCCAGGGTATACATCTTTGCAAGAGGGCATACCATGCCTGTATCGCAGAAATCATAGGCATACACGCCTCTGGTAAAGCTGGGACAGGAAGCCGGCTCAACGGCGATGATACGGTAGTCATTTTCCCCTCTGAGCTTTTCCCCCATAAACGGAGCAATGAGACCTCCCAGATTGGATCCGCCTCCTGCGCAGCCGATGATCATATCCGGCTTAATGCCGTATTTTTCAAGAGCCGTCCTGGTCTCCAGGCCTATCACCGACTGGTGCAGCATCACCTGATTGAGCACGCTGCCCAGCACATAGCGGTAACCCTCGCTTGAAACTGCTGTTTCCACAGCCTCGGATATGGCACAGCCCAGGCTTCCCGTAGTGCCGGGATGCTCTGCCAGAATCTTTCTTCCCACTCTGGTATCCATGGAAGGGGACGGGGTCACGGACGCGCCGTAGGTCCGCATCACCTCCCGGCGGAAAGGCTTCTGCTCATAGGAGCATTTTACCATATACACTTTACAGTCCAGTCCCAGGTAGGCGCAGGCCATGGAAAGCGCAGTCCCCCACTGTCCTGCCCCGGTCTCCGTGGTAACTCCCTTCAGCCCCTGCTTCTTTGCATAATAAGCCTGCGCAATTGCGGAATTCAGCTTGTGACTGCCGCTGGTATTGTTGCCCTCAAACTTATAGTAAATTTTCGCAGGGGTTCCCAGTTTCTCTTCCAGACAGTATGCCCGGACCAGGGGTGAGGGACGGTACATTTTATAAAAACTGCGTATCTCCTCCGGAATCTGGAAGTAAGGCGTGGTATCGTCCAGTTCCTGCTTCACAAGCTCCTGACAGAAAACACCTGCCAGTTCCTCCTCCTTCATGGGAAGGTGGGTTTCCGGGTTCAGAAGCGGCGCCGGTTTGCGCTTCATGTCGGCCCGCAGATTATACCATGCTTTCGGCATCTCGTTTTCGTTCAGATAAATTTTATAAGGGATTTTTTCGTTGGAATGCACTCTTTCCATACTCATAATTGTTTCCTCCATATTCGGCACGTATTCTTATACCTGTTTCCATCTTTTTAATTCGCCGGAATCCTTTTGGGACGCCATCGCTTCGTCATCAGCATTTCCCTTCCTCCTTCAGCCCGAAAATTTCTCTGCTTCCGCCGGGAATTCTGAAATAATCGTTAGCGGCAAACTTACACGGGCCTGCGCATAAAAAAATCCCCGACAGAAAATAAGATCTGTCAAGGACGAATACTGTACTGAATCGTACAAAATGATCCGCGGTGCCACCTTGTTTCACGGCTTCAGCCGTGCCCTTAGCAGGATACCAACATATCCCCGGCAGTTTACGCCTGCCCAAACGTCGCAGAATACTCTGTAAAAACATTTCCCTGCGCCCTCAGCGGTCCATTTGACAACTTGTTTCCTGCCTGTTCTCAGCGCCCCAGGCTCTCTGTAAGGGCATCATTGCCGTTATCTCCGCTTCAACGGTTTGAAGTATTTATCTGTTATTGTAAATCCCTGTTTCCTGTTTGTCAAGACAATTTTTCGAATTTCTCCACATCCAGCTTTAATGTAAGCCCGTCATAGACCTCTCCCCTTACACGGCGCAGCCCCACAATTCTGTCACACTCGGTAAATCCTAGCTTCTCGGCGCAGCGCAGCATGCGGAAATTGCCAGACCAGGTCTGAAGATAAAGTTCCTTTTTGCCATTGTCCAGAAAATAACGGATATAGGCTGCCAGCCCCTGGGTTCCAAGCCCCCTTCCCCAACAGGAAGACTCGTTCACCTCGATTCCCAGTGCCGGAAAAGACTTCTGCCCGGGCTTCAGGTCTTTTTCATGAATCCACTGAAAATTCTCGTCAATCAGGTAAGCGTTGACTCCTCCGATGTGCACTCCCTCTGACGTATCCAGTTCAAGGGACCAACGAAACCCCTGGGGCGTTTTTTTCAGCCCTTCCATTTCCTCTTCCCGAAAGCTTTGAGGATCAAAGGATGCCAGATCCTCCTCCGTCTCCCAGGGCGCATCCCACAGGGCCCATTCTGTCTCCACTGTATTCCACCGGATATCATCCTCTATATCGGACTCCCGGTAATCACGCAGTATAATGTCTTTGTAATGAATTTCCATTCTTTTTATCTCCTTCCAGGGAAGGCAGGACAGCCCTCCGTAACCGAAGCCACTGCCCTGCCTCCTCCTTAACTCTGACGGCCTGAAATCCGGATACTGCCGCTTCCGGTATTTGCCCGCACCTTACAGTCACTGTTCCCGTAAGCATAGGTACCGTTCCTGACTTTTTCCTCGTCCTGGTTTTCCCATGCCAGATAAATGTTTCCACAGCTGCTCCTGACCGCGGTTTCCATGCCTTTGACGCCTTCCAGCTCCAGTTTGATGCTGCCGCTTCCGGAGGACATGTCAACCCTTTCCACTGCTCCCACTGCCCTTGCCTTGATATTGCCGCTTCCGGTTGAGAGCCGGTATTCCGCCACTGCGGAGTCCACCTTGATATTACCGCTTCCCGTGCCGCATTTCAATTCCCTGCCCCTGATCTTCTCCCCCTTCACATTACCGCTTCCGGTGTCAAGGCTTCCGGAGATAAATTCCGTATGCTCCACGCTGACATTGCCGCTCCCGGTGTGGGCCTTCAGCCTGTCTGCCACCACCTCGCTGAGCTTCACATTACCGCTTCCGCTGTTTCCCTCCAGCGACTCCAGTTCCACGCCGGATACGCTGATATTGCCGCTGCCCACTTTTACCACCAGTCTGGGCATCCCCTTCGGCACGCGCACGGCAAGCCTGATGTACTGTCCGTCACTGCCGAAATTACCGATATTTCCATAGGAAATAATTGTCCTTCCGAACAGAGTCACTTTCACAAGCTTCTCTTCGCCGTCGTCCTCCTCCCGTATGCCCTTTTTGCGCCTGGCTCCCGCATAGAAGGTGCCGTCTTCCTCATACTGGTAATACTCATAGTTCAGCTGGTTGCCGACTCCTTTTACCTCATAGTCCACATGAATCCTGTCATCTTCGGACCTTGACACGCTGACATTTGCGGACTTTCCCTCCAGGATGACTGCCTTGTAAGCCCCGGAGTAGGAAAAGCTTCTCTTCGTCTCAGAACCTGTGCTTTCCCCGCCCTCCCGGCTGCCGTACCTCTCCGGATTTTCCTGCGCCGCAGCGTCAGACCTGCTTCCAGGTTCCAGTGTCCTCTGGGGAAATCCTTCGGGCAGGTCCTCCTCGGACAGTTCCCGTATCATATCCTCGATATTGCCCAGTTCTTCAATGATCTCCTCCTGGGACTTTCCCTCATTCTCTCCCTCGGCAAAGTGCTGCCTGTAATCCTCCAGAATCTCCTCCTGCAGTTCCTGCCCGAATCTCTCCAGCTTCTCCTGCAGCTTCTGCATGTATTCCTGCTTCGTCATGACCTCAACCCTCCTGTTCCCCGATCAATTGATTTACCGCTCCGATGAATACCTTCCACTCCTGCTTCACGGATGCCTGGTACTCCTTTCCCTTATCCGTCAGCTTATAATACTTTCTCGCAGGGCCCGATTCCGACTCCACCAGATATGTGGTTACATAATCGTCTTCCTTCAGCTTTCTCAAAATAGGATACAATGTACCGCTGGCAATGGACATTTCACCGGATATCCGCTCCGTCAGCTCATATCCGTATTTATCCCCCCACACAAGCTGGGAAAGCACGCAGAGTTCCAGTGCACCCTTCTTAAATTGTGTATTCATGTATGACCTCCTTCCTTTCCGCCCGGGAACCCGGCCCGAACCGCCGGTAACGGTAATTTTTAACCGTGTATTGTATTTTCTGATTCCCTGTACTTCGTTTTGACTGGTTCATTGTATCATACGCTATTATTTATTGCAATATACTATTTAAAAATAAATATTAATATTTTATAAAATACGGTTCAAATTGACAAATGCAGCCGGGCGGGATATACTTGGAACATGCTTTTCCTGCATCTGTCCCGCAGAGGACTTTCCTATAAAGTAAAATAGTGATGTCCGTCTGGCGACGGACTTTCCTATAAAGTAAAAAGGAGAACTCCTATGAAATCCCTTCCCCAGATTTCCGAAGCCGAATTTGAAGTCATGAAAATCGTATGGAAACACGCCCCTGTCAGCACCAATGAGATCACGGACCGCCTGGTGAAAACCACAAGCTGGAGTCCAAAAACAATCCAGACCCTTATCAAGCGTCTGGTGAACAAGGGGGCTCTTTCCTATGAAAAACAGAGCAGGGTATTTGTCTATACCCCCCTGGTAGGAGAGGATGAATACATCGGCCAGGAGAGCAGCTCCTTCCTGAAACGGTTCTACAACGGCGATCTGACCTCCATGGTCTCCGCCTATATCGGCAATGACAGACTGTCCCAGGAGGAACTGGAAACGCTTCGCGCGCTCCTTGCGGAGCCGCCCCGGAAAACGAAACCCGGACAAGAGTTGGAACAGGACAAGGAATAAATGCAATGACAGATTTTATAATACGTTTTTTCATTTCCAATATTGTGATTGGCCTCATAATCTGCATTCTGCTGGCAGCCCGGCGCCTGCTGCGGCTCACGGACCGGACCCGTTACCATCTGTGGTTCCTGCTTCTGGGCGCCCTGACCGTTCCCTTTCTGCCACTTGGAACCATCCGGATACCCCGGCTGCTTTCCCTTTCCGGAGCCTGGAATTCTCCCTCCGCGCCCCGGGCGCTTCCGGCGGAGGGCGCAGCAGCCGCTTCCGGCGCCCTGGACTGGATGAACGATTTCAGCCTGTCCGCGGGCAGCCGCATGCCTTCCTGCGCAGGAACTTTTCTGGGCATTCTCTGGGCTGCCGGAATCCTGTTCGCAGGAATCCGGCTTCTGCGGTCCGCTGCCGTTCTGCATGCCGTGAAAAAATCCGCGCTGCCCCTGCAGAACCCCCATATAGGCATGGTATACCAAAACTGTCTGAAGGAGATGAAGATTCGCAGAAGGATTCCCATATACAGCTCTGCATTTCTCAAATCTCCCATGATTACAGGCCTTTTTCTGCCGCAGATTTACCTCCCCATCCAGCTGGCGGAGGATTTTCATGCAGTGGAAATACGCTACATGCTGCTCCACGAGCTTCAGCACTATAAACACAGGGACGCCCTGCCCAATGTCTGGATGAACCTGGCCTGTATCCTGTACTGGTTCAATCCCCTGGTCCGCTATGCCCTGCGGGAAATGCAGAACGACAGGGAAATCGCCTGTGATACATCGGTTCTACAGATGCTGCGCAGGGAAGAATACAGGAATTATGGCAGTACCCTGCTCCGTTATGCGGAACAGATCTCCCGCTCCCCCTTTCCCCTGGCAGCAGGACTGAGCGGAAGCATGGGACAGATGGAAAGGCGAATCCGGAATATTGTCGGCTACCAGCCGGTCTCTCTCCGCAAAAAACTGGGAAGCGCAGCTGCATTTGTCTGTACCTGCCTCCTTCTGTCCGCCTTCCTCCCCGCCCTGTCCGCAGTATCAGCAGACCATGGATATTATGTCTTTGAGGAAGATGACAGCCGCATTGCCTATGTTGACTACAGTGCTGATTTCAAGGATGCCTATGGAAGCTTTGTGCTCTACGACGCAGACCGGGGGCAATGGATGATCTACAACAGGGATGCCGCCCTCAGGCGTGTTCCCCCGGCCTCCACATACAAGATCTACGCAGCCCTGCACGCCCTGGAAAGCGGCGTTATCACCCCCGGCGCCTCCCTGCTGCCCTGGAACGGGCTCCGCTATCCCTACGATACCTGGAATGCGGACCAGACTCTGGAATCCGCCATGACAGATTCCGTCACATGGTATTTCCAGACACTTGACAGGCAGATGGGCCTGGAATCCATCCGGGAATTTATCCGGAAAATCGGTTACGGAAACCAGCTTGCGGAGGGGGATGCCGATACTTACTGGCTCAATTCCTCCCTGAAAATCTCACCTGTGGAACAGGTGGAGCTGCTGCAGAAGTTTCATGAAGGAACGCTTCCCTTTTCCTCCGAAAATGTGCGCACCGTTGAGGACAGCATCCGTCTGTCCGTCACGGAACAGGGCACACTCTACGGAAAAACCGGCACGGAATCGGCAAACGGCCGGAATCTCTCCGGATGGTTTGTGGGATACCTTGAGCACGGGGAGGGGACATACTATTTTGCCACATACATGCAGAAGGATGACTATGCCTCCGGTACCACTGCCGCAGAGCTGACCCTGAAGATTCTGTGTGAACTGGGGATTTGGGCGCAATAGGGCGCCCTTCTCACGGTATGTTTCTGCCAAACCAGTATTCCAGTACCTCCCTGTCCCTCTGCACCACATATCCGCTTCCGCCCCTGCCCTTCACATCTTCTACCATATTAACGATCATTATAGGCCGTTCTGCCGTCTTTTCCGCCGTAAATACTGCCATCCATCCAAGCTCCGTTCCGGTGGTATCACTCTGGGAGGACTTGATCTCCGCAGTTCCCGTCTTCCCTGCCAGTACCACATCCTCCCTGTGCAGCCCGTATCCCGTGCCGCCCGGTGTGTTGACGATTCCCTTCAGGGCCTCCAGAACCTCCTGCGCCGCCGTCTCGGAAAATGCCCCGGGAATCCAGTACTCCGCAGGCTCCTCCTCCCGGCAGATCCAGGGCTGTACCATATTCCCCTCATTGCAGAATGCCGTATACAGGCAGGCCAGGTGGAGCGGATTGACCAGTATCTGTCCCTGTCCATAACCGCTGTCCGCCAGCTGAATCTCCGACTCCATAGTCTCTCCGTTGGAAAAGCGGCTGCCCGCCATCCTTACCGTAAAGGGCACCGGTTCCCCAAATCCCAGTCTCCCCAGCGCGCCCTCAAACTCCTCCGCACCGATTTCCAGCGCCGCCTTGGCAAAGTAGATATTGTCTGAGTAAATAAGCGCATTGTACAGATTTGCCGGAGTGGCAGGATGCAGCGTAGTCACGTAATAACCGCCCCAGGAGCTGTCCTTCTGCCATCTGGCCCCGTCATTCCCAAAATCCTCCAGGGGATCAATGGCTCCGGCGTCCAGTCCCACCGCAGCCGTCACCGGTTTAAACGTGGACCCCGGACACCAGGCCTGGCGAAAGCGGTTGTACAGGGGCATATTCTCATCCTCGTTCATTTCTGTCCATTTTTCCGACGAAATTCCAATGATAAAATCATTGCTGTCACAGGCGGGCGTACTGACCAGGGCCAGAATCTCCCCTGTATGGGGATCCATGGCCACACTGCAGCTCTTGTCCCCACGGAATTCCTCATACAGCACCTGCTGAAGTCCGGCGTCTATTGTAAGCTTTATGTCTTTCCCATGCTGCACTGCCGTACATGCCAGTTCCCTTTTCTCCCTTCCGTCTCCATCCGTGATATAGATCCGATACCCGTTTTTTCCCCTCAGTTCCGTCTCAAACAGGCTCTCCAGACCGCTCCTGCCTATGACGCTGGCTGCAGTATAGCCCTCCCCCGCATGCTTCTCCAGATCCTCTGCCGTGACTCCCTGGACATACCCCACCAAATGGGCAGCCGCCTCCCCCATGGGATAGCTGCGTACTGTCTGATCCTGTATCATCACGCCCGGAACCTCCAGAAGCTTCTCGTGCCGCTCCAGTTCCCGAACGGTTTCCTCATCCGCCTCCGGAGAGGTCAGTTTCCGCTCATCCACCCTGGGAATCAGTTTCAGCGGGACAAAGGAGTCCTCCTTCACCCATCCTGCGGACAGCTTTTTCCGGATGGTTTCCTCCTCCATCCCCAGGATTTCCGCAACCCTCTGAACCGTCACCTCCTCCTCTGCCTTTCCGGGCACAATGCCCACTGAGGATACCACCCCTTTTCCCGCCAGAACTTCCCCGTTCCTGTCCACTATCCGCCCTCTCTCCGCCTGTGTCGCCGAGACTCTGACCTTATCCCCGGAACCCAGCCCCGGAAAAATCAGGGAATCCGACCAGACCAGACGCAGCCCTTCCTCCCCGGGCAGAAACAGCGCCTCGTTCTCAAAGCTGATATTTCCGGCCACTGTGTCAAAGGAAGCGTGATATGTCACAATTTCCCCTTCCGGGTCGTATCCGGTTATCTCAATCTCCAGATTATCCATCTCCATGCCTGCATATATAGCGGAATTGCGGCTGACAAAATCTTCCCTGGACAGATTGCCGGATGCCTCCGTATCCAACATGGCATACATTTCCTCATATTCCCCCAGGGACAGAAGCGTCATATACTTTTTCAGCAGATCCGGGGCAGTCTCCTCCTGCTTTTGGGAAACCAGGGGCAGTTCCTCTTCCCCCGCGGCGTCTGGTTTTGCCATAAAATATACCGTCCCCAACAGAATAATGATTACCGGAATGCCCCCAAAAATCATGAGCTTTGTCAAAATACGGCCTTTTCTGTTATTTCGTCTTCTTCCATGTCTTCTCATAAGCATCCTCCTCTTTTCAAATCTTACATATGTAATATTTATGTCCAAAAAAATTGCAGCATTATCTGCCTTTTTAATATTACAACAGTAAGAATTGAAAGTCAAGAAAAAAGAAAAGTCCTGACGCAGCAATCCCCACAGCAGGACCTTTCTTCCAGAGCCGTCAGTTCAACAGCGACCTGTATATTGTGGCAATGTCTTCTTCCGAAAGCAGCTTCCGGGTATTGGCCGGGGAACCGGAAGCCAGTGCATCCCGGGTCATCTTCGGTATCTTTTCCAGAAATTCCTCCCTGTCTATGCCGTATTCCTCCGGCGTGGGAATGCGGCAGAATTCACAGAGTTCCCTGCAGGCCCGGATAAACTTCTCCGCAGCCTCCAGATCCGTGTCCTCCCCGCCCGCTGCTCCCATGGCCCTTCCCAGGTCCGCAAAACGGTCCGCAGCCTCCCGGTACACATAGGCAAAGCAGGTACACAGCAACATGGCATTACTGATTCCGTGGGGCACATGGAACAGGGCGCCGATGGGGCGGCTCATGCCGTGAATCACCGTCACGGAGGCATTGTTAAAGGCAATGCCCGCCTCCAATGCGGCCAGGCTCATCTGCATTCTGGCCTCCTCCGCCGATATGGCAGCTTCACAGCCATTTGCTTCCGCCGCGGCATAACATACAGGCAGGTACTTGAAAATCCGCTTCACCGCGCTGACTGCCAGTGTATCGGTCATGGG
Source organism: uncultured Lachnospiraceae bacterium (assembly GCA_947367855.1). Classification (GTDB taxonomy): domain Bacteria; phylum Bacillota; class Clostridia; order Lachnospirales; family Lachnospiraceae; genus Acetatifactor. Next base: position 54,250 of record CANBFE010000008.1, read on the forward strand.
CTGTGCCTTTCTGGAGGTATAAGCCTCCGCCGCGTGGCAGAGGGCATCCAGTCCGGTGGCGGCCGTAATGGCAGGGGGCGTTGTCCGCGTAAACCTGGGATCGTCCACCGCCATATCCGGCATCAGATTCCTGCCCTTCAGCAGCATCTTGATATCCGCCTCCGTATTGGTGATAATGGTAAACTGGGTGGCTTCCGAGCCTGTTCCGCTGGTGGTGGGAATGGCTGCCATGGGAGGCAGGGTGCCCGTGATTTCCTTTCCATACCAGTCATTGATGGAACCGCCTTTCACTGCCACCACGCCGATGGCCTTCATGGTATCAATGGGGGAACCTCCTCCCACTGCAATGAGAAAGTCGCATTTCTCCTGGTCCCAGACTGTCTTTCCTGCCTCCACCATCCTGTCCGTGGGTTCTCCTGTGACCCCCGCAAAGACAGCATACTCCACCCCTGCCCCTGCAAGCATTTCCTGAACCGCCTCCACATTTTTCAGCTTCACCATCACCGGGTCCGTGACAATTAAAGCCTTGCTGCCGCAGCCTGCAATCACCGGGGCAGCCTGCTCCAATGCGCCCTCCCCGTAAAAGATCTGCTTTGGCATGATCAATTGATAAGACATGTCTCCTTCTCCCTTCTTCCCACCGCGGCGCAGCAGCATTGAAACGTCCGCCTGCTCTGCGCCCCTTTGGACATTTTGCATCAAACAGCGTCCATCTCCGAAACCTTTACCGGCCTGTGCTCTTCCACGGACCGCCTGGCTGCCAGGCCGATCTTTACGGACTGCATTCCCGCGTGGATTCCCACCGGCACCTCTCCCCCCGTCTCACAGGCATTTACAAACTGTCTCATCTCCTCCGCAAAGGATTCCATATACCGCTCCAGGAAGAAAAACAGCGGCTTCTCCCCGGTAACGCCCTCCCCGTTGGAAATCACCACCGTGGAAAGGGTATCGTTGGCCGTGGCAGCCATGCCCTTTGAGCCGAACAGCTCTGCCCTCTGGTCATAGCCGTAGACAGCCCGCCTGGAATTGTCAATGACCGCCAGAGCGCCGTTTGTCATTTTCAGGGTGATAATGGCCGTGTCCACATCCCCCTGCTCCCCGATGGCCGGGTCCACCAGTACCGCAGACTGCACATAAACCTCCTCCACATCGCTGTCTGTGAGGAAACATGCCATATCAAAGTCATGGATGGTCATATCCAGGAACATGCCGCCGGAAACCTTGATATAAGCCGGATTGGGAGGCTCCGGATCCCTGGAGGTAATCTTCAGGATATGGGCCTCCCCTATCCTGCCTTCGTCATAAGCCTTCCGCACCGCCGCAAAATTATGGTCAAACCGCCGGTTAAAGCCCACCTGGAATCTACAGTCCGGATGGGCTGCCAGGGCGTCCGCCACCGCCTGAATCCGCTCCAGGGCATGGTCCACCGGCTTCTCGCAGAACACATGTTTTCCCGCCTCAATGGCTTCTATGGAGACAGCCGCATGGGTATCCGTGGAAGAACAAACCAGTACCGCGTCTATCTCCGGATCGCCCAGAATCTCCTTATAATCCCTGCAGACCTTCTGCACACCCAGGTTCCGGATAAGCTTCTCCGTTTCTTCATTTATGTAAGGGTCCGCCACTGCCTTCACACAGGCATTTTTCACATGATAGGTTATAGACTGCAAATGTACCTTTCCGATGCGCCCCGCACCGATGATACCGATATTGATCATTTCTTCCTCCATTCTGCCGGTTTACACGGCCAATCCGTCTTTCTATTCTCTTCCTTCCCATGCCGCCCCGTAAGCCGCGGTTTCCGGCGGGTTCCCTTGGCCAGGCATCCTTTCCCTTTGTGCGGCCAGGCGCTCTATAGAGCATCCAGCCTCACTCCCGCATCCGCAAAATCCGCGTCTACACGCTCCTGTTTCTGCCAAAATCCCCTCACAGCCCTGCCTTCTGTGCAATATACTGCCTGGCCTTAATGGCATATTCCAGGGGATTGGCCACCGCCGGGTCCTGCTCCGCCTCCACAAGCACATATCCCTCATAGCCCGTATTCTCAAGAATATCGAAGATGGGCGCAAAATCCAGGCTGCCGTCCCCGGGCACCGTGAAGGTCCCCAGTCTCACCCCCTGAAGAAAGCTTAGATTCTCCGCCTTCACCTTTTCCACCACCTCCGGACGGATATCCTTCAGATGGACATGCCTGGTTCTGGAGGCATACTTTTTCAGCACCGCCAGATAATCCTCCCCGCAATAGGCCAGATGGCCGCTGTCAAACAACAGTCCCACCAGTTCCGGGTCCGTATGTTCCATCATCCGGTCAATTTCCGCCGCCGTCTGCACCACGGTTCCCATATGATGATGAAAAGTCAGGGCGATTCCCATATCCCTGGCCACCCTGCCCAGTCTGTTCAGGCCGTTGCACAGCAGGTCCCACTCTCTGTCGTCCATACAATATTTGTCCCGGAAAATGGATTTCTCCGTCCCCTGGATGGAATGTCCCTGTTCGGAAACGCCCACCACCTTTGCCCCCATCTCCTTGAGAAAAGTGATGTGTTCCACAAAGCCCTTTTCTGTCTCCTCGTAGGGCGCCGTGGTGAGAAAGGTGGAATACCAGGCATTGCAGATCTGCATGCCCCGCAGTTCCAGGGCCTTTTTCAGCACCGCCGTATCCCTGGGATATTTGTTCCCCACCTCGCAGCCTGTAAATCCTGCCAGGGCCATCTCCGACACACACTGCTCAAAGGTATTTTCCGCCCCTAAATCCGGCATATCATCATTGGTCCATCCGATGGGCGCTATGCCCAAACGTACCTTTTTCCTGTCTAACATCAGTATTTCCTCGCCTTCTCCAGATTTTTCCGCATCTCTTCATGGGCCTCCCGCACCTTTTCGTTCCGGGAATGCCCTGCAAGCCCCACATGCCACCAGGCCCCGTAGCCGTCCGTCATGGTCTTGGGCAGGACCTTGATGTCAATGAGGGTGGACACCTGCTGCTTTAAGCTGTCCTCCAGGGCTGCGTCCAGTTCCTCCATGTTTTTCACCCGGTAGGTCTTTACCCCGTACCCGGCAGCACAGGCTGCAAAGTCAATGGGCATCAGCTCTCCCAAAAGCGCCCCCTCCTGGTTCCGGAAACGGAATTCCGTGGCCAGATTGCCCATGCCGTTTGACATCTGCAGATTGTTGATGCAGCCGAAGCCGCTGTTGTCAAAGAGCAGCACATTGATCTTCTGATGCTCCTGGATAGATGTGACTAACTCCGAATGCAGCATCAGGTAGCTGCCGTCCCCGCACATGGCATAGACCTCCCGGTGAGGCTGTGCCAGTTTGGAACCCAAAGCTCCCGCAATCTCATAGCCCATGCAGGAATAGCCGTATTCCATATTGTAGGAACAGCGCTCATCCGAGGTCCACATGCGCTGCAGATCCCCGGGCAGGGAACCTGCTGCCCCCACGCAGACGGCATCCGCCGGAATCTTTTCCCGCACCCTGGCCACCACCGCCGTCTGGGTGAGACCGCTGCCTGTCATCTGGTGGAATTCCGGTATGGTCCCGGGGTCTCCCGCCGCAATCAGGGGCCTGAATCCCTGGCCGTAGGAATAGGCGGACAGCCGCTCCATCTCCCTGGCCCACTCCGCCCTGGCTTCCCTGACCTCGGTTCCGTAGCCGCTGCGGTATCCTTTTTCCCGGAGCAGTCTCCCCAGTTCCAGAATGCCAAGCTTCGCATCCGCCACCACCTTCACCGCCCCCAGTTTGTAGGCGTCAAAGCGGGAAGTATTCAGGGTGACCACCCGGGCATCCGCCCTGAAAAGAGATTTGGAGGCTGTGGTAAAATCGGAAAACCGTGTGCCGATTCCCAGGATCACATCCGCTTCCCCGGCAATGCCGTTTCCCGCACTGTTTCCCGTAACCCCCAGTCCGCCCAGATTATAAGGATGTGAAGACAGGCATGCCGTCTTTCCGCTCTGGGTCTCCGCAAAGGGAATCCCGAATTCCTCGCAGAACTGCTCCAATGCTTCTCCCGCTTCCGAATAACGGACGCCTCCGCCGCAGATCACCAGAGGCTTCTTCGACTTTGCCAGCACCTCCGCTGCTTCTTCCAGTTCCTCCCGGGCAGGCACACCTCTCACAATGCGGTGCACTCTCTTCCGAAAGAATTCCTCCGGGAAATCACAGCATTCCCCCTCCACGTCCTGGGGCAGGGAGATGCACACCGCCCCTGTCTGGGCCGTATCCGTCAGCACCCGCATGGCATTTATCATGGCGGACATCAGCTGCTCGGGCCTGGCAATCCTGTCCCAGTACCGGCACACCGCCCGGTAGGCGTCATTGGTGGTGGTTGCCAGGGAATTCACCTGCTCAAACTGCTGCAGCACCGGATCCGGCTGTCTGGTGGAAAAGGCATCTGCAGGAAACAGCAGCAGGGGAATATGGTTCACCGTGGCCGTAGCCGCCGCCGTAATCATGTTGGCAGCCCCCGGCCCAATGGAGGAGGCGCAGGCGATAATCTTCCTCCGGTTGTTCTGCTTGGCAAAGGCCGTGGCAGCATGAGCCATCCCCTGCTCGTTTTTTCCCTGGTAAACCTTCAGCCCGCCGGGGCAGCTGTCCAGTGCCTCCCCCAGTCCGCATACAATTCCATGGCCGAATATGGTAAAAATACCTTCCACAAATTTGTTTTCCTGCCCGTCAAAGGACACGTACTGGTTATCCAGAAACCGTACCAGTGCCTGTGCGGTAGTCATATATGCCATACTTTTCCCACCTTTCTATCCACTCTCTCTGACCTGATTTTATTTCTGTACATTCTTACGCTCTGCGATTTTGTATTCCTGTGCATTCTCATTTCCGTACTTTTTGCATCCCTGCGCATTCTTACTCTCTGTGATTCTGCATTCCTGCACACTCTCATTTCGGTACTTTTGTATCTCTGCACATTCTTACTCTCTGTGATTCTGTATTCCTGTGCATTTTCATTTCCGTACTTTTTGTATCTCTGCGCATTCTTACTCTCTGCGATTCTGTATTCCTGTGCATTTTCATTTCCGTACTTTTTGTATCTCTGTACATTCTGACTCTCTGTGATTCTGTATTCCTGCACACTCTCATTTCGGTACTTTTGTATCTCTGTACACTCTTATTCTCTGTGTTTCTGCATTCCTGACCCGGTCCCCCGGCCGCAGAGCTTTTCTGTTTATCGGCTGTAATCCGCTTCCAGGGGTGCAATTACCTCCGGGTTCTGCCCCACCCAGGCAACCGCACAGGCACACAGCGCCGCGCAGAGCGAATCCATGGCGCAGCCCTTGTCGCCTGCCTCTGTCAACAGCCTGGCCAAAAGCTCTGCGGACTTGATATCATCTTCATTGAAGGCATTTCCAAGGCGGACATATTCCGGGAAAGCCCGCAGCATTTTCCGGAAATCATCATCCCAGTTCATACCGCCATTGTTCATCAGTTCATGCCGGACGCGTCCCGCAATGCGGATAATTTCTCCCTGGGCGGTTCCGGCCCGGCCCGACGGCGGGACAAGATAATCCCAAAGTTGTTGAAACTGTGCATTCTCCTCTGTCTCCGTAATGAGAATCGGAGAAACTCCGTCATGAACTACTGGTGCCTGTTCTTTCTGTTTTTCCATATCCAATGCCTCCTGTCTGCATGCTCTCTGTATGCTGTCTATATGCTGTCTGCATATTGCTTGATATCCTTCATAATTCCGTATTTATCTGCTGCTTTCCTCTGCCTGGCCGCCCTGGGAAAAATTCCCCCTTCCGGCAGCTTCTCACGCCAACCACTCATGGGCCGGTTCCACAATGCGCGTTTTGCGCCAGGGATCCCCTTCCAGATGCCGGATCAGCCATGCGTAATACATCCGGTATCCAGGCGCTGCCGCCTGCTGATGGGCATGCATGGGAGCGATGGTCAGACAGCCCTGGTCCTCCACCCGGAAGCACTGCTCCCCCTCAAAGCCCACCCCGAATCCCTGTGGCTTGTCAAACTCATAATAATACAGCTCCGGCTGGGGATGAAAATGGGGCGGATAACTGGACCAACAGCCTGGTTTGTGGAACACCTCTCCCAGAACCATGTTGGAATAGGGGGCATTCTCATAGTCAAACACTGTCAGCACCTGTCTGTGGGCAGTGCCCTCCCACTGCTCCTTTCCAAACTCCTGCAGGGTACACAGCTCCGGCGTATAGAACACCGGGGCAAAAGTATTCGAATTTGTAGTCTGCTGAATCAGCACTCTGCTGTCCTCCAAAGCCGTGACAATCATCTCTCTTCTGCATCCGCAGTGCAGGCAATAGGGCTTATCCTGAAAGACACTGCGTCTTTCCCCTTCCTCTCTTCTGCCCTGAAAGGCAAACAGCACCTTCCCCGCAAGCAGCAGAATGGCCGTCTCCTTCTCCTGCTCCATGATTCTGACTTTCTCTCCTGCCTTCAGCCTCCGGACACTCACATCCATCAGCATATGAGCGTTTTTTCCCTTCTCTTCGCAGAGAATTTTTTCTCCTTTTTCATTAAATTCCGGTTTCTCGTACATATCTACTCCTATCCGTTCCCTATCTGTATTCAATCCAGTATGGAAACTGCCTTCTCCACTACCTGCCCCGCACCACCATTTCCCCGTATTTTTCCTTTTCCTCCCGGATAAAGCGTTCCACCTCCTCCAGAGTGGGCATGGCTGCGGAACAGCTGTGGGCGGAAATCAGCATGGAAGCCGAGGCGGAGCCGTATTCCAAAGCTTCCGGAACGCTGCAGCCGTCTATCAATGCCCGGAGAAAGGAAGATGCGTAACCGTCCCCGCCGCCAAATCCCTTCAGGGCGTTGGTGGGAAAGGGCTTTACCGTATACTGTCTGCCGTCGCAGGTATAGGCCGTGGAACCCTCCTTGCCGTGCTTGATCACAACAATTTTGCAGCCGCAGCCCTGCCAGTACCTGGCACTCCCGCTGTCCTCCCCGTCAAGCCCCAGCATGCGCTCCGTGAGATCAAATTCCTCTCTGGAACCCAGAATGATATCGCTCTGTCCGGCTACAAGGGAATAATAGATTGAAATCTCATCCTGGCTTTTCCAGGTATAGGCCCTGTAGTCAATATCAAATATCACCGGTATGCCGTTTTTCCCGGCCAACATCACCGCTTTCAGCGCCGCCTCCCTGGAAGGACTGGCCGCAAGCGCCGTGCCGGAGATAAGAAGCGCCTTTGCCTTTCTGATATACGCCTCCTCCACATCCTCCGGCTCCAACATCAGATCTGCCACCCCGTCCCGGTACATCAAAATCCGGCTCTCCTGTGGACTGATGATTTCCGTGAATGTGAGGCCCAGGTTCTCCCCGTTCCTGCACCTTGTGATATGACTGGTATCAATGCCCTCTTTCTGAAAATAATGGGTCACATAGTCTCCGAACTGGTCATCGGACACCTTTCCGATAAAACCCACCCTTTTCCCCAGACGGGCCATTCCCACCGCGATGTTGGCGGGGGAGCCTCCCAGATATTTATTGAAATTCGCGCTTTCCTCCAGGGGACGGTTCAAGTCCACCGGATTGAAATCAATGGCCACTCTGCCAAGCAATATCAGGTCATATGCCTTCCCCTGGTCAAATGTAATATACTGCATTTTGTTCTCTCCCCTTCCCGCCGCTTCAGCAGGCCTTTTTGCTTCCTTCTTCCTGTTCCCGCTCTCCGTTACCCTGGAATCAGCCCCGGTCTTCCGGCCAATGCAAACATACGTTCTTCATTTCCCGGATTCCTCCGGATTGGCTCTGAAAATTCCCGGGACGGCTCAAAGACGCCTTCCAGGCCCCTGGCTCCTTCAGCAGTAACCGCTTACCTTATCCCGAATCTGTATCTCCCTGTCAAAAGGGGTATATGCGGTGAGATACAGCGTGGCTGCGCCGGGCGTCTTTTCCTCACTGTCCTCCTTGCCCTCGGTAAAGTGGTGCTCTCCAAAGCAGGGCCCCACCGTCAAAGCGTCTTTCCCGTTGCCGATCTGCGTATGGCCCTGTTTTACCACAATGACCTCGCTTCCTGTCAGCGGCAAGTCCACATAATCATTGGTGAGAAAATCCACGCCGGAGAAGGCAAGCTCAATTCTCCAGGGAGCGCCCTCCACGCCGGAGGTTTTCACCCGCACGTCAAGCCCGTTCTCCACCTCCTTCACCCACACATCAATCTGCATGTCCGGGCCAAGCTTTTTCTCCCGGGAAGCATTGTCCATTTTCCACCAGTCACTGGTAGCGGGCTTTTCCGTAAAGGGCAGATAGTACCACCCACCCATGGTCTGGTGCAAATGATACGTCCCCCTGGCTATTCTCTCCATCTGCTGTCCCTTGAAGGCACGATGTTCACAGAAGCTTCCGGCCACCTTCATCTCAAGCTTCATGCTGCCATTGTGCAGATAGAGAAAATTGGATTTCCCCTTCATCACCGTATAGGTAAAGCGGCCCTGCTGCCCTCTGGCAATGCCGGATTCCTGATAAAAACTCTCAAAATCAGGGCGTTGGTAGCTGCCCTCAAACTCCAGTTTCCGGTATTCCGGATGGAGCATAAACCAGATCAGAAAATCCGGAGAAGTAATCTGCCGCCTGTCCACAATCTCAAAAATGGTATTGCACATCTGCAGAAATTCCGGAATCTCATATTTCATTCCCATTTTCAGGTATTCCATGTAATAATCCTTGGGAAAAATAAGTCTGTCCTTGTCAAACCGGGTGGAATTTGCCGTGAAAACGCTGTCGTCCGGCTCCCAGTAGGTCAGCATCATCCGCAGATTCCGAATGGCATTCTGTTCATAGGAAGGGTCCCCGGTGGCCTCCGACAGCAGAATCATGGCATCATTGTTAATCCTGTTGTAATTTCCCGCCGACTTCTCCGCGAATTCCCCGTCCTCATTACAGTCAATGCCCTCATTCAAATAAGTAAAAGCCGCCGTTTCCATTTCCTTACAGTCAAACAGCCTGCTGCAGCTCATAAGCACGGAGGCAATGGCCCAACGATGATTCGGCGTATGAAAGCCCCCCTGCAGAAGGCCCCGGGCGCCTAAAGCCACAATGGACGCCACCTTCTCCAGGATACCGCATTCCTCGGCGGTAAGCTCTGCTCCAGCCTTTCCCTCTCTCCTGTCCCGCAGATACTGGTACACGGGCAGCAGCTTCTTCACGCAGAAGGCCGTGTCCGGCGCGGAAAAGAAATTGCAGGTAATGTAGTCAAATAATCCGCTCTCGTGCTGCACCCTGGCCACATAGTCCAGTCCTGTCATAATCCTTTCCAGTACTCTCCCGTCCCGGTAAAAGCAGGTATCCTCATTGCAGTAGGCCGCAATCATCCCTGCAATCCGGTAAATCGCAAACTTTGCCTGGACGATTCCTGTGGGGTCCGCAAAACCTCCATATCTTGGACTCTCCCGGTCCAGAATCTGAATCTGCAGGGATTTCACTACCCTGTCCTGGGTGTCCAGAATCATTTTCCGATAATGCTTCTCCATAGCAGTTCCTCCTAATTTAGTCGCTGCGCGACGGCTCTAAAGTATAAAGTTCCTTCGGCACACTCTTCTTGAGAGAAACTTTCATTCGTAAGTTCTCTCATGAAAGTTCCTCTCGTGTGCCTCGCAACTTTATCTTTTGCTTTCTGTTCCGTTATCCATTGCCCTTGCCCATATAAGGGGAGTATTTTCAGCTGCAAAATACGCATCTGCAAATCCTCCCGGGCATGGGACTTTCGGGTCTGTTAAGCCGCTGCGCGACGGCTCAAATTGCCTTCGGCAATTGGATAAAGTTCCTTCGGCACACTCTTCTGTGCCCCGCAACTTTATCTTTTGCTTTCTGTTCCGTTATCCATTGCCCTTGCCCATATAGGGGGAGTATTTTCAGCTGCAAAATACGCATCTGCAAATTCTCCCGGGCATGGAGCTTTCGGGTCTGTTAAGCCGCTGCGCGACGACTCTAACGTATACCCCCTTTTCGGAAAAGTGTTCCCATTATCTATCTGGAAAATTTTAATGAATATTCATACATTTTTCCGTACAAATAAAATTTGCCTGCATTACAAACCATTGCATTTCTCTTTAAAAACAGCTTTTGATATGTCACCATACCTCTCCTTTGCTAAACTTGATTGCTTCTTTCATCTTTATAAATAACGCAACAAAATAATATAGCATAGTTACCGCCAGATATAATTTCTCTGCCTCACACCATTGCCCTGACCCTGTCTTAATATAAAACCACCAGTTATATGGCATAAAGACAATTTGGGGAAGGAATATCACGTATCCGATTAAGCCCCATAATGACATTTTGTTCCTTTTCTTGGGATTAGTTGCTATCCCCCAAGTATTTTTTTCTGCAATTAACAATTCAGCCCATTTATCATTTTTTATGGTGATTGACTTGCTGAATGAATTAAATGTCATAGAAATTATTCTGCTTGGCAATATATACCATGTGGGAACCATTACTGTAACAAGTAGCATTAAGAAAAAATCCATATGAATTTCCTCCGCTAAAGTCCAATTATCTTAACTCTTTCCCATTTTCCTAACTACCGCTTTGTTTTTCATTGTGCTTTATATCATACATTATTCAATTGTATAGTACAAAATATGGGAAATAGTTGGAATTCCTAAATATATATTTACATGCTCGTTTTTAATGGCTACACAATTCTGAAAAGGGAGAAAGTATAAAGTTCCGTCGGCACACTCTTCTGTGCCTCGCAACTTTATCTTTTGCTCTCTGTTCTGTCACGAAAGCATAAGCCGCAGCTTTGCCGCACCGATAATTCCCGCATCGTTATCCAGTTTTGCCGCCGTCAGTTCCGTATTCCGGGCGGAGTCCCTGGAATAAATCTTCTCCCGCACCCGCTCCCGAAGCAGGGGAAGCAGGATGTCCCCGGACCTGCTGATACCGCCTCCGATGCAGAGTACCTCCGGCTGCAGGATATTGATGATATTGGCAAGGCCTTCGCTTAAGTACTCCGCATACTTCCCGATCACCTTCTGCGCCGTCTCGTCTCCCTGTCTGTAGGCGTCAAACACAAGCTTCGCGTTCATATTTCCCTGATTTTCATTGCACAGCGCCCAGAGCAGGCTCTTCTTCTGTTTCTCCATGGCCCTCTTTGCACGGGCAATCAGCGCTTCTGCGGAAGCGTAAGCCTCCAGGCACCCCCGCCTGCCGCAGTTGCAGGGAATCCCGTTATAACGGATGGTCATATGCCCAAGTTCCCCTGCCGCATAATTGACGCCCCGCAGGATTCTGCCGTCCTGAATAATACCTCCTCCCACTCCGGTTCCAAGCGTCACCATGAGAAAGGATTGGGGCTTTTTGTCAAGAACAAGATATTCCCCCCAGGCCGCCGCGTTGGCATCGTTCTCAAAATACACCTTTTTGGAAGTCTGTCCCTGCAGAAGTCCCCTGAAATCTCCCTGACAGCAGGGCAGATTGTTGGCATACTCTATCCGCCCTGTCTCCGCATTGGCCGTCCCCGGTACCCCCACCCCAATGGTCTGTATGCCGGAAGCGTTTACCCCGTTCTCCGCCATTAGCTCCCTGATGAGCCTCATCAAAAGCTCCGCCAGGGCCCCGGTTGTCATATTTCTGTCCGTGGCAATGCTTTTTCCTGCCACAAGCCTGCACTTTTCATCCACCAGTCCGGCGGTAATGCCGGTCCCTCCCACATCAATTCCGATATCATACATCGCTTCACACCCCTGTGCCCCTCCGGGCATTCCTACTTTTCCTTCTCCCCGGTACACCGTTCCATGAATTCTTTCCCAATCAGCACTGCTTACCCGGAAAGGAATGCAACCGTGTACGATGGTCTCCTGCCAAACCTGCCCCTTTAGTCCCTGCTTCCATCCGAAACCACAAGCAGCAGTGTCCTGATTTCAAAAGAGCGGAACCGCAGCCGCAGTTTCCCGTCGCTCAGCGCCAGTTCCTCCCCTGCCTCCTCCAACAGATTACAGGCAAAGACCCGCTTCACCTGATGCGGAACAAAAAGCGTCGTCTCCCCGGCACAGCCCTTTGCCTCATAGAGCCGGAGCACCACCCCGTCCCTCCTGTCAAAGGCAGGCTTGCAGGTTTCCAGAATGACATGACCGCCCTCCAAATGAAAGAAGGAGACCGCCTCCGGAAATACCCTTCCGGAAACGCTTCCCATCTCTTCCGGCCTCCTGTTCTCCAGGCCCGCAGCCGTCACCTGCACATTGCACTCATAAGCTTCCTCCGTCACCCTGCTGTTCACAAAAGGCCCGGAAAAGGGCAGGATGGAATAGGTAAATCGCTGCACCTTTTGATCCGCGGTGCTGTCCGGCATCACAGGCGCACGCAGCAGCGTCAGGGAAAGCCTGCTGTCCTCCGCAGACAAACCGTATTTACAGTCATTCAAAAGCGCAAAACCGTTCTCCCCGTCCGTCAGCACGGCGTACTTGTGATGGCAGGTCTCATACAGATCCTGCTCATACTGCCTGGACTTATGGGTGGGCCTCCGGATATAACCGAACTGGATTTCCTGAAGCACCTCCTTTGTGTAGACCGTGGTGGGAAAATCCGCCTTCAGAATCCTGTGCCGTTCCCTCCAGTCAATTACCGTCTCGAAATCAATCCGGGGACTGTCCTTCCGAAACCGGATTCTCTGCTTTGCGGTAAAATATTCCTCCTGCAGCTCTACAACAGCCGTCACACTGCCGTCACCATGCAGTTCCCTCCGAAGGACAGCGCTGCCCGAAAGCGCCTCGGTTGCCTGCTCATACATCCGCCCCAGTTCCCAGGCATCATAGTCCACATTTACATCACGATAAAGCTTCCACTGGTTCAAAGGCTCCGCCGCATATTCATATCCCTCCGGCCGGGACACCAGACTGGTTATCCGTCCCCGGGAATCCATATGTATGGAATAAAATTCATTTTCAAAAGAAATACTGTCTATTTCTCCGGAAAGTTCCCGGTTCTCTGTCCCATCATGCCTTTCCTCTTCAGGCCCTTTCCCCGGGTCTTCCTCCCGGCTCCGGAAGAACCTGACGCCCTCGTCCCTCCCAAGCCTTACATAACCGCAGGCCGGAAGCCGCAGCTCTCCTAAGTCTCTCTCCCAACTCAGGGAATTGAACAGGGCGCTTCCCCCGGCCAACCTGCCGAGCAAAGCTTCCCCAAGCTCCCGGCTCTCCCGCTCCACCTGCTCCAGTGCTTCCTCCGCCTCCTGATTTACCCGCCGGATGGAAGTTCCCGGCAGAATATCGTGAAACTCCTGAACCAAGAGCAGTTCCCACAAGGCTTTCAGCTTCTCAAGTACCCCTTCCTCCGGGCAGATTGTTTCTTCCCTCCAGGCCCCCGAAAGCCGCAGCAGCCCGGCCAGGTACTCCGCCTCCCGCAAGGCATACTCCGCCCTGCGGACACCTCTCTTAATGCCTGCCTGGGAAGTATAGGTTCCCCTGTGCCAAGCCAGATACAGCTCTCCGTAATAAACATTTCTCACGGAAGCCCCATCCAGTCTGTCAAAAAATTCCGCCGGACCCTCCATGGTACACCTGGGGGCGCCCTCCAGATCCAGGCAGCGCGCCGCCGTCTCCACCATCAGCTCCGTGGGACCGCCGCCCCCGTCCCCATACCCAAAGGGGAACAGGAAAGTGTCGATTCCCTGCTTCTGATTCCTGTCCTTTTCCCAACGCTCCCGCAGGGCGCCGGAACTGAATACCGCATTGTTCTTCTTATAAATATGGGACAGAATCCTGGTCCCGTCGATTCCCTCCCACCAGAACACATTATAGGGAAACTGCTCACATTCCGGGTCACAGCGCAGCAGCTTCTGGGTGGCAAAATAAGGAACCCTGCAGCCCTTCATAATCTGGGGCAGCGCACCGGAAAAGCCGAAGGTGTCCGGCAGCCAGGCCACACGGCTGTCAACGCCGAAATTCTCCTGAAACCAACGCTTGCCCAGAACGAACTGCCGGACCAGACTCTCGCCCCCCGGCAGATTGGTATCGCTCTCCACATATACCCCACCCTCCGGTATAAACTGCCCTGCCCGCACACCCGCCCGCACCCGCCGGAAAAGCCCCGGGTAATACTCCTTCAGATATTCCAGAATGGTGGGGGAACAAAGCAGAAATTTATAATCGGGATAGCTTTTCATCAGCGCCAGCTGATTGGAATAGGTTCTGGCCGCCTTCCGCTTTGTCTCCTCCAGGGGCCAGAGCCAGGCCAGGTCCAGATGGGACTGTCCGAACACCGTGAATTCCGGCATGGTATCCCCGTTCCGCTTTTCCAGAAGGGGCCGAAGCAGTTCCCGCCCCTCTCTGATGCTCCGGCTGCGCCTTGGCTCCTCCGCCTCGAAATCCACGATACAGGTAAACCGCTGCAGCGCCTCACCGATTTTCATGCTCCGCAGCCCACTGTCCGGCAGCGCCTTCCACAGCTCATACAACGTGTGATAATCCGCGTAGGCCCCGAAAATCTCCCCCTGAAAAATACCGAAATGGCTGCTTTTCACCCGGCACTGGCAGCACCCTGGTTCCGGCACCGGCTCCTCTCCCCTCTGCCAGATCCCTGCTCCCTCCTGCCTGACGCCATGCCCTGCATAGCATTCCCCATAGATTTCAAAACACGCTCCGGGTTCGGCCCGGGCCGTCAGCTCCACCGCTCCATGTTTGCTGTCAATGGAACCCGCTTCCTGACCGTTCACATAGACAAGCATCTCCGGTCCCGGTCCCAGATGCAGCAGGATACGCTTCCCTGCCGCCTCCTCCGGCATGGTCACACAGGTCCGAAACCACCCGTACTCCCATTTCTTCCCCCATTCCCTTCCCACTGGAAACGGCTGAAACTCCCGGACAGCCGCCTGCTCCAGGGACAAATGTTCCATGGTGGTAAAACCGGAAAGCTCCGCCTCCCCCAGTTTCCTGTACAGATTCCGCTCAAAGGCCTCATCCCATATCTTCAGCCGCTCATCCCACTGCCTTCCAAGCTTCATGCGCTACCTCCCTGCGTTGAAATCCTTTGCCATTCCGCCTGACAACCTGCCTGCATTTCCCTCTGTAAAATGGAACAGACCCTGACATGGCACAGACTGCCCGTCCTTACAGCACCGTCCTGTACTCCATCAGAAACAAAATCGCCAGGGCCTGGCCATAGGGCATGGGCTTTAACTGGATTTCCTTATAAAAATCCCGGGAAGTCCGCCCCATGGGGGTTCCGTAAGAAACCTGGTTCACCACCCCCTCCCGGGATATGTAATCCAGAATGGGCGCCGCCGCCTTTACTGCGGTTTCCAGACAACTTCTGTCCGCCAGGCCGTCTTTCACCGCCTTCAGAATACCGTAGGCAAATCCGCAGGTGGCGCTTGCCTCCACATAGGAATCCCCGTCGTCCACCAGAGTGTGCCACATACCGTTTGGCTCCTGGTATTTCTGCAGACTCTCAATCTGCGCCCGCAGCGTATTGGTCAGCATCCTTCGGACCGGCTCACTGCAGTCCTGGATGGCCAGAAATTCCGGAATGGCCATGGTAATCCAACAGTTTCCCCGCCCCCAGAAAGCTCCCGCAAAATGATTCTTCTCCCGGAAACTCCAGCCGTGATACCACAAACCCGTAGTCCTGTCGGAGAGATACTTATCATGAAGCAGAAACTGATACTCCGCCTCCGCCTTCATTTTCTCATTCTTCAGAATCCGCCCCATATTGGCCAGAAACAGCACCGTCATATACAGCGTATCGTCCCACAGCTCCTCCTCGTTGACGCTGTCCGAAGTCTTATGCTGAAACCCGCCTTCCTTTGTCCGGGGAAAGCTTTCCATAATCTCCTCCGCTGCCGCGATACAGGGCTTTAAATACTTCTCCTCCCCGGTGTACTCCGCCAGAAAAGACATGGTCAGATAGGGCGCTGCGGTATTCACGTTTAAAGCCGGAAATCCAATGGCAATCTGCCTGTCATAATATTTCTTCAGCGTATCCAGATAACTGTCCTTCTTCTCATAACAGAAAAGCTTCCACAGGCCGAACAGCCCCACCCCCTGGGTCCACTCCCAGTACCGGTACCTGGCAATATCGTCTCCGGCCAGATTGTTGCTCTCCATATTTTTCAGAAAAATATCGTCCGTCTCATACAGAATCCCGGTAAAGGCCTCCACCATCTTGTGGATTTTGCCATTCACACGCCGGAGAAGCTCCCTCTTTTCCCCGCATTTCTCCTCCAATTCTCCGATCAGGCGCTTCAGCTCCTCCGGGGTCTTCACAATGTAATCCGGCTGCCAGTCCGGCTCCTCCGCACTGTGAAAATACCTGGGTGACCAGTCCAGCCATACGGAGGTAATCCCGTAACGGTTGGCCCCGGCCACATCCTTCTTCAGATTGTTGCCGATCATCACGATAAAGGGTTTATCAGCTTCCGTCAGCTTCATCGCCTCCATGGCCGTGTCAAACATGGACCTGGCAGGCTTCTGCTCTCCCACCACCTCAGACACAATCCACTCCTCAAAGCAATATCCCAGGCCGTTCTCCCTGTACACATTCTGAAAGGACTCCCACTCACCGTCCGCCACCAACGCGATGCGGTAGCCCTCCTCCTTCAGCTGCCGAAGCACCTCCCCCGCTCCCGGGATAAACTCTGCTCTGGTAACAATTCCTCTCTCGTCAAAAATCTGGGTGCCCTCGTCAATAATCGTATCTCCGCTGTCCGTAAATAAGATTAAATTCTTTTCCATAAGCCGCTCCAACCTCCATCCTGCTGCCATTGAATCAATCTTACCAAAGGTCAGCCCTTATTTCCACGCATCTCTTGTTTTTTTATCCTGCTACATTGCATTTTTTGTCATTATTGCATTCTGTTTCCTTCTTCATTGTACAACATTTTGTGTATTGTTTCCCCTATTTTGTCCATTTTGCATGAAGCCATAGTCATTTATCCCTGTTTTACGCCAGGGTGTCCCTGGGAAAAGGGCAAAAAACGCAACCCCTGCCTCCCGTCCCCTACTTGCCGCCCTCCTGCCGGAACCTGGAAGGAGACATCTGCAGAAATTTATTGAAGGCCCGGTTGAACTGGGAGAAGCTCTTGAAACCGCTCTGAAGGGCGATATCCGTAATGGGCGCGTCCGTGGACAGCAGAAGGGTCTGGGCATTGCGCACTCTGGTCATGGAGATGTAGTCCGTCAGGGTGAATCCGGTGATCCGCTTGAACTGATGGGACAGATAATAGCTGCTGACGTAGAATTCCCTGGACAGGGATGCCAGAGAAAGATCCTCCGTATAGCGGTTGTGAATACAGGCCGTGATGCTGTATATTTTATTGGTGATATTGTCAAAATCCACCTGATCCGTGTACACATTCTTGTCCCGGTGCAGATAGATCAGGCTTAAAAATTCCGTGAACTTGTGATGAATGGCCAGATTGGACAATTCGTTGGGAGCCTGGGAGAGATAATAAATATCATTCAGCTTCTCGAAGATCATCTTTTTGATACGCCCCTCAAAGCGGTAGATGGGAACCTCTCCCTGGAAAATGCTGTAGATCGTCTTCATATAAGACTCCAGGCCTGCGGGCAGGGCGGGAATGGCAAAATTGATAATAAGCCGCTTGTTGGGCGCCCCTTCCGGATAGGCGGTCTTGTGCAGCAGGGAGGGACGGATGGCAACGATATCACAGCAGCGCAGGTCATGCCATGCCCCGTTGATCAGATGGCCCGCGTGCTCGTCCAGGAAAATGCACAGCTCATAAAACTGATGGAAATGCTGAAACTCCATATTAATCGTATAGGAACGCTCATCCCAGTCAAAGAAATAGAAAAAAGGCGCCCCCTGCCTGTTAATCTCGATCAGGTATTTCTCTTCATATATTACGGAATTGTCAATCATCATATCACATACCTCCCCGCCGCCCCGCAGCCGGAATCCCCTCCGCCGGGGAGCCATCTTGCCTGTCTTGCTTTTGACGGCGCTTTTTAAGTGATTTCATTGCATAAAACAGAAGCATTTTTGTATGTAATGCACAAATACTATACTTTGTTTTTGTATATATTGTGCAAATCACAAATAAATTATATAACAAAAAAGCAAAATTTGCAATATGTATATAAAAAAAGCAATAGATGCGTAGCCGGATTTAGCCTGTTATTGTTATACTGACTAATAGAAAGCGCTGACCCAGTCGGCGTACTCAAATAGAAGAAGGAGGATATTTTATGAAAAAAAGACTCATTGCACTGCTTCTGGCAGGCACAATGACCCTGTCTCTGGCAGCATGCGGCGACACAAACGACGGCCAGAGCAGCTCGCCCGCCGAATCTCAGGAAAGCACACAGGAGTCCTCTGCGGAAGAATCCACCCAGGAGGAATCCTCCCAGGAAGAATCTTCTCAGGAAGAATCCACACCGGAAGATGCCCCCCCTGCTGACGTTACTGCTTTCAGCGAGGCGCCCATGCTTGCCGATCTGGTACAGGCAGGCTCCCTTCCCGCACTGGAGGAGAGAATCCCCACAGCAGAGGATGTGTATGTGGAACAGGTTGACGCAGGCGGCAATCCCCTGGAAATCGGCACCTACGGCGGTGTGATCAATCTTCTGGGCGCAGGCGGCAGCTGGGGACTGTCCAGGCCCGTACTGGAGAGCATCATCCACTACAATTCCGACGGCACCTATTATGCCAATGTCATCAAAAGCTTCGAGCACAATGACGATTACACGGTCTGGACCTTCAAGCTCAGAGAAGGCATGAAATGGTCCGACGGCGAAGACTTCAACGCGGACGACATTACCTTCTGGTATTACATGTGCCACCTCACCGACTATGACACCAAGAAATCCTGGCCGGCCCTGATGGAAACCGTGGACGACGCGGAAGCATGGGCCACTCTGGAAAAGGTTGACGATTACACCGTAACCTGGACCTTTGTAAATCCCAAATTCCCCGCTGACTTTATCGAAAACGGCGACTTCAAGTGGTGTTGGGCACCCTCCCACTATCTCCTTGACATGATTCCGGATTCCGTGTATGTGGAGAACCAGTACTGGGAGAAGACCGGATTATCCGACGAGCAGGTGCTTCTCAATGCCCAGGCAAAGGGCATCGATGCCGCAACCGTGGGTGACCTGGGCAAGGCCATTGCCTACTACTGGTGGAACGAGGACGGCATTCCCAACCTGAACTCCTATGTGCTGACCACAAAGGAAGGCAACAACTCCAGGGATGCCCAGCTGTGCATTCTGGAACGCAACCCTTATTTCTGGAAGGTGGATGCACAGGGAAATCAGCTTCCCTACTGTGACGAAATCCACTTCAACGCAACCTCCGAGGAGGGACAGGATCAGCTGATGTTCCGTTCCGGGGAACTGGATATCATCGAAGTGGCCATGCAGGACATCGCTTCCCTTCTGGCTGACCTGGGCGATCAGGCACAGCTTCGGGAGCTTGCCAGTACAAACTGGGGTTCCTACCTGATCACCTTCAACTACACCTGCAAGGAAGAGAACTACGCGGAATTGTTCAAGAATCCCAAATTCCGTCAGGCCATCTCCATCTGCGTGGACCGCGAACAGGTTTCCGGCCTCCTGACAGAAGGCTTCCTGGAACCCGGCCAGTGCGCTCCCCAGGAAGGAAACTTCGGCTATGACCCGGAATGGGAGACCAAGTGGACGGAATATGACGTGGACGGCGCCAAGGCGCTTCTGGAAGAGTGCGGCCTGGTTATGGGCGCAGACGGCTTCTACGATTTTGCAGACGGCACGGACTTCGTGCTGACCCTCTATACTTATACGGATTCCGGCGCTGACGCCGCATTCCCTGTTTTCGAGCAGTACTACAACAAGGCAGGCATCAAGTGCGCAACCAAGGACATCGAAGTATCCGCATTTGACACGGAAATCGACAACAATGACTGGTATGCGGTACTGGGACCCCACACCGCTATCGGCGGCGTTTCCCTGAAATCCAGGGTACAGCCCTTTGTTCCCATCGCACAGTCCGCGGAGTGGTACGGCGAGTACGGCACCTATTACGGAACGGGCGGCCAGCAGGGCGTAGCTCCCGAAGGCGATATGGCTAAACTGATAGAGATTTACGAGAAGTGGAAATCCACTCCCGATTCCGCGGAAAGAGATCAGTATACCCTGGACATCTACAATGTCCACAAGGAAAATCTCTGGACCATCGCTTACCTGAAGGCAGCCGGCGCATACAGCCTGGTGAGCTCCAAGATCCACAACTATCCGGACCTCCTGGTATCGGATGACCTGTATCAGTACCAGAACATTATCCACTACTGGACCCTGTTCAAAACTGAATAAATGACGATGATGCAACTTCCGGAGGCGGGGAACCCGGTTCCCATGCCTCCGGATTTTTTAAAAAAGGGATTTTTAAGAAAGGGATTTTTCCAATGGAAGAAAATGCTTACAAAGAGAAAAGCATGCACGAAGGCGCCCCGAAGAAACCCCTGATACAGACTGTGGGTGACTTCTTCAAAAAAGACCTGGTTCAATATATCGTGAAACGTCTTCTGATGTTTATTCCCACATTACTTTTGATTTCGGTTCTGGTCTTCTTCGTTATTCAGCTCCCTCCCGGGGATTATGTTTCCGCCCATATTGCAGCCCTTGCAACGGAGGGGGAATTCGTGGACGCGGACTACGCGGCACAGCTGCGCGCGGATTACGGCCTTGACCTGCCTGTCCATGAGCAGTATATCAAATGGATCAAGGATATCATCTGGACTCCCACCGACTCCACCTATTACAGATTATACGGCTCCCATCACAACTGGAAATACTCCTTCGCCTATGGCCGGGACGTGTGGGACGTGGTGGACGACAGACTGGGACTCACCATTCTGGTTACGGCCATCATTATGATTTTCCAGTATGCGGTATCCCTGCCCATCGCAGTCTATGCCTCCACCCATCAGTACTCCGTGGGGGACTATATCTCCTCCATCATCGGTTTCCTGGGGGCGGCCATACCCAACTTCATTCTGGCCATTGTGCTGATGTACCTGTCCTACAAATGGACCGGAAACGCAAATGTGGGCCTGTTTTCCCAGGAAATGCTCCAAAACGGCATCCATCTGTACAACTTCGGTGAATTTTTAAAGAGAATGATCATTCCCATCCTGGTAATCGGCACCAGCGGCACCTGCGGCATCATCCGTTCCGTGCGGGCACAGATGCTGGACGAAGTGGCAATGCAGTACACCCTCACCGCCAGGGCCAAGGGCGTGCCGGAGCGTACCATCATTATGAAATACTGCTTCCGCGCAGCCATCAACCCCACCGTCTCCGGACTGGGCGGCGTGCTCTCCAGTCTGTTCTCCGGCTCCACGGTAACTGCCATGGTGCTGAACATGCAGATTCAGGGACCGGTGCTCTTTAAAGCCCTCCAGGCCCAGGATATGTACCTGGCCGGGGCAATTGTTATGGTTCAGGCTGTCCTGGTGGTGATCGGTATCCTGTTCTCCGACATCGCACTGGCATTCCTGGATCCCAGAATCCGTTACTCAGGAGGTGGCAGATAATGTGGAAAAAGAAAACAAAAAGCAATGAAGATTATTATCTTGCTTCCCAATGGACCCTAATGGGCAGAAAGCTGAAAAAGCATAAGCTTGCCAAACTGTCCATGCTGATTCTCCTGCTGTTATACCTGGGCGCATTGTTTGCGGATTTCCTGGCGCCCTACTCCCTGGATGAGTTTGACGCCCTGTACAAGGACAGCTCCCCATCCAAAATCCACTGGGTCCACGAAGGCGAGTTCATCGGTCCCCATGTGTATAAACTGGAGAAAACCATTGACCGGAAGGATTTTTCCGTGACCATCACGGAGGACACTTCAGAGTATTATAAAATACGGTTTTTCGTACACGGTTCGGAATACAAGATTCTGGGACTGATTCCCTGCGACATCCACCTCTTCGGCGTGGATGAGGGCAGCAATGGCGGCAGCGGCGCCAAGGTCATGCTCTTCGGCACGGACTCCCTGGGCCGGGATATCTTCTCCCGGGTACTTCTGGGAAGCCGGATCTCCCTGACCATCCCCTTTGCCAGTGCCATTATCAGTTTCTTCCTGGGCGTTACCATCGGTTCCGTGTCGGGATACTTCGGCGGCGCCCTGGACATTGTCATTCAGAGAATCATCGAGGTCATCGGGGCCGTTCCCCAGATTCCCCTCTGGATGGCGCTCTCCGCTGCGATTCCTCCGGGAATCTCCACCGTGAAGATGTACTTTTACATAACCATCATTCTGTCCTTTATCAACTGGACCGGAATGGCCCGTATCGTGCGGGGCAAGTTCCTGTCCCTGAAAAATGAAGATTATGTCATGGCAGCCAGGCTTTCCGGCGTGTCCACCTGGAAGATTATCTGGAAGCATCTGGTTCCGGGCTTCATGAGTTATCTCATTGTGTCCATCACCCTGGGAATTCCCGGCTCCATTGTGGGCGAGACCTCCATGTCCTATCTGGGACTGGGCATTAAGTCACCTGCCACAAGCTGGGGGGTACTGCTCCAGGAAGCAAGCTCCGTCACCGACGTTGCAAGCAATCCCCACAAACTGATTCCCATTATTTTCGTGACCATCGCGGTTCTGGCCTTTAACTTCCTGGGCGACGGTATCCGCGACGCTGCGGACCCCTATAAGTAAAGCGCTGTTTCTCCGCAGACCCGTAACCGGGCGTCTAAGACAGGATTGTTCCCTCCCTTCCCGGCATTCCGGGCGCCTGACAGGTTGGAACAGCACTCCTGACAGCCCCTTCGGGACATACAACGGCGCGGAAATGGAGAAAACGATGAACGAAGAAAATATTCTTGAAGTCAAGGACCTCCATGTGGACATTCATATGGCGGAAGGACTTCTCACAGCAGTCCGGGGCGTCAATTTTGAGATGAAAAAAGGCGAAACCCTGGGACTGGTAGGCGAATCCGGCTGCGGCAAATCCCTGACCTGCAAGGCCATCCTGGGCATCAATGATAAAAAGTGCAAACCCAGTGGGCAGATTCTGTTCGACTCGGAAGGCCTGGGCAGAGTGGACCTTCTCTCCCTGGACCAGAAAGGCCGGGAAATCCGTTCCATCCGGGGCAAGGAAATCTCCATGATTTTCCAGGAGCCAATGGTGGCCTTCTCCCCCATGTATACCATCGGCAACCAGATTAACGAAGCCACCAGGCTCCATATCACCAAGGACAAGAAAAAATCAAAGGAAATCTCCATGGAGGTTATGCGCAAGGTGGGCATTGCCAATGTGGAAAAACGCTACAACCAGTATCCCCATGAATTTTCCGGCGGCATGCTGCAGCGCGCCCTGATTGCCATGGCCCTGGTATGCAATCCCAAGATGCTCATTGCCGACGAGCCTACTACGGCCCTGGACGTTACCATTCAGGCCCAGATTCTGGAGCTGATGAAGGAACTGCAGAAGGATTTCAACATGGCAATCCTGTTCATCACCCATGACCTTGGAGTGGTAGCCAAAATGTGCGACCGGGTGGCGGTCATGTACCTGGGAAAAATCGTGGAGAGCGCGGATGCGTCGGAAATCTACGCAAACCCGCAGCATCCCTACACCAGAGGGCTCATCGGTTCCGTTCACAAAATCGGTTCCAAGAAGGAGGAACGGCTCTTTTCCATTGAGGGCACGGTTCCCCTGGCCATGAACCTGCCCAAGGCCTGCGGCTTCTATGACCGCTGCGACGTCCGCGTGGAAGGCCTCTGCAACAGGGCGGAGCCGGAACTGGTGGAGATCGCGCCGGGACACAAGATTGCCTGCTTTAACTGCCCTCATGAGGCCTGCAGGGAACAGCGGGCAAGGGTGGAAGCCTCCCTGGCGGGAAAAAGCGCCTCCACCCCGGAAAAGGATGCGTCAGCCACTGCGGCCAGGCAAAAAGATACGGTGAAGTCTATCCCCGGGAACAAGGAGGACGGCAGGAAATGAAGAATGAAAATATCATGGAAGTCAAAGGACTGCACAAGCGCTTCACATCCAAAGGCATCACGGTAAAGGCAGTAACGGATGTGAGCTTCAGCGTGAGGCCCGGGGAGACCATCGGCATCGTGGGGGAATCCGGCTGCGGCAAGACCACTTTGGGACGCTGTATCGTCCGGGCCTACGACGCTTCCCAGGGGGAGGTCTTCTATCGCACCAAAGCCGGCGAAGTACTGGACTTCCTGAAGGCGGATAAAAACAAAATGAAGGAAATCCGAAAGGAAATCCAGATGATTTTCCAGGATCCCTACTCCTCCCTGGACCCCAGGATGACTGTCCTTGACATCATCAAGGAGCCTCTGAAGGCAAATTACCCCAAGATGCCCAAAGCGGAGATGGACCAGAAGGCAAAAGCCATGGCAGAGAAGGTGGGCTTAAATCCCATGTACCTGATGCGCTATCCCCACGCTTTCTCCGGCGGACAGCGCCAGCGTATCGGCATTGCAAGGGCCCTGGTGATTGAACCCCAGATCATCGTCTGCGACGAGGCCGTGTCCGCCCTTGACGTATCCATCCAGGCCCAGGTCATCAATCTGCTCCGGGACCTGCAGAAGGAGCTGAAGCTGACCTATCTGTTTATCAGCCATGACCTGTCCGTGGTGGAGCACATTTCCGACAAAGTGGGCGTAATGTACCTGGGCCGCATGGTGGAATTCGCCCCGGCGGAGGATCTGTTTGAAAAACCCATGCATCCCTATACGGAAGCCCTGCTCTCCGCGGTACCTGTGGCGGACCCCGCCATCCGCATGGAGCGGATTCCCCTGAAAGGCGAAATCCCCAATCCCGCAAACCCGCCCAGCGGCTGTTACTTCCACGAACGGTGCCATTACTGCACGGACAAATGCAGGACCGAGGCCCCGGCTCTGGCCGAAATGCCGGACGGACGGCTCTGCGCCTGCCACCGGGCCAAGGAACTGGCCCTGCGGGGCTTTACCTATGAGGAAGGCGCGAAGGGGCAGTAACCATTTACCGGGAACTGTTCAAATCGAGCAGGGAAGAATTTCTCCCTGCTCGCCGCGCGGGGCGCACGTTGCGTAAGTCTGTGTGCCCCTGCGCAAAAAAGCATCCACTCCAAAGCGGATGCTCCAAGTTTACTTTATATTATCACCGCAAAACCTGCAAATACGCTTCAAATCTTTCCCTGGAATATGTATGAATATTTCTAAAATACAGTCTTTCATACCGTTCCAGGTCAAAGCAAATAAATTCTTTTTTAGCTTTCTTCATAAAATGATCGGCTATGGAAACTCTTGATGGTGTTTCCTGCAATTGCCCTTTTTGAACTTGTCTGGGCAAAGGATTCTTTTCAAGATTGTAAACCACAACCAAATCAATATTACTGCGCGAAAATGCTATATTCTCCCCGATAATCTCCAGAAAAATCAACAAACTGTCCCGCGCTTTATCTTTAATATTGCGGTTATTGACCTTCCCATTTTTAAATTCGACAAATAATATTCCATCCTCAAGGGGGACAATGGCATCAACTGATGTTGCGACTTCTTCAGATAGCCCAAATCCATTTACATAAAGCCTTTTGACCAAGTCAAAATTTACAACTTCTGTCTCTGCAGATGTCATGTATTGAATATCATTTGGATCGCTGTCATCTTTGGATGTTTCTTTCAGTGATTCTCTGTTATCACGGAGAATCGGGTATAAATCTAAATTGATCATAACTGGCCTCTTTTGTTTTCTAAATCCTGCAGGGGTCTGGCTAATTTGCTGTAAATACGCTCAATATGATCTGTGACATCCTCAATTCGAGAGAACTCAGCTTGTGAAGAGGCCAAGTAGTATTTACATTTATCGTCTATACCATGTTTTACTGAATAAACTTCTATGGCATTCAAAAAATATGGGCTGTGGGTGTTCAAAAGGACATGAATACCAAATTTCTTATGAATCAGTACAATCAGTTCCGCAAATACAAGCTGCCATTCCGGATGAAGGTGAATTTCCGGTTCATCCAAAATAATAGTCCCTCCTTCCCCAATCGCCCCATTCATCAACAAGGTTTTCAAAATCAAAAATGTCTTAAACCCTGTGGATATATTGGACAAAGCTAAAGGCGCATCATATTGAGATGATGTATAAACATACCTATCTTCTTTCTTGATCAGCTTTCCTTCACATATATGGTTCATCATGCTAAAAAGCTGCTCTAATTTTTCAGATACAATCATCTCCTCCATAACATTGCTCACAATAGACCTGCTGCGTTTTTGTGTAAGCATCTTTATCAAGTCATTCCTGTGATTATTAATTCGAGTATGTGTATATGAAAAATCATTCGCCAATTCATCGATCACAAAAGGATCTTCAAGATAGGCCAGGCTGCTGTAAATATCAATGGAAGAATTAATATTGATCGCTTCGTTATCTGTTACTTCAACATCTATAGACCTTTCACCATGAAATTCCAATACCATTGAACTTAACGGCTCCCGGGCGTTCACATGGCTAATCTGCATATTAAATTCTAACTGCAGGATATGCTTTAAAACATTCGCTGTAATCGTATTATCTTCGAGTTTTAAATACGAAAGAACATTATTATAAATCGTATCTATGTCATCTTCGGCAACACTTTCCATTGCCATATCATGCAAAGCGAAAGTTTCGTATATCTCTTCCAGACGGTTCCTTAGTTCGTCTGTGTTTTCAATATACTTTGTACGGTCTTTACATATTTCTTCTGCGATTTTCCTGAAGTTAATGGAATCTATATCGATATCTCTTTTTCGAAATTGGCTGTAAATAGTCCAATAAACAAACAGACTCCGTTCCAGGTCTATTCTGTGGTTTATATCATGAAACGCCTTGAACAAGCAGTATAATGCTTTCCCAACCGTGCTTTTTCCTGTATTGTTTTCACCGGCAATTACAGTGATGCCATTGATCTCAACTGAAGCCGTCTCTATTTTTCCAATATTTCTCAAAGTTAGCTTCATAATATGTCCTCCTTTATCGCTGTAATTGGTGTTGTTGTTCCGGTCTATTGTTCCCCCAAATGCGATCGTTGGAGAATAACACCATTTTATAACGGACTGCCTAATACAAATTCTATTATATTGCAGGAAACCGCAATTTACAAGCTACCAATTTATTTCAATCAGTTTTTTCTTCATTTGCCTGCCCTCATACCGAAAAAGTCCTCCGCCTTACGGCGAAGGACTATACTTTCAACCCGACCACTTATATACCCCATATCGGCATCTGCCTTATCGTATATCCTTCAACGCTATAACTCTATCTCTGTACCCGTCCGGACGCGTCGCCGCCGGCCAGTGTCTCCACTTCTTTTCTGGATACCAGATTAAAGTCACCGGGAATGGTATGCTTCAGTGCGGAAGCAGCCACGCCGAATTCCAATGCAGCCCTGAAATCCTTTCCGTCCAGAAGTCCGCAGATCACGCCCCCTGCGAAAGAATCTCCGCCGCCCACACGGTCAACAATGGGATGGATGCTGTATTCTTTCGAGTGATAAAATTCTTTGGTATCCCTGGCGTAAATGCAGGCGGACCAACCGTTGTCGGAAGCGGAATGGCTTACCCGCAGGGAAGAGATGCAGTATTCAAAGTTGTAATCAGCAACCATCTGCTCAAATATGGATTGATATCCTGCCAGCTCCAGGTCCCCGCTGGTCACATCCGTCTTGCCGGGTTTGTATCCAAGCACCAGTTCCGCATCCTCTTCGTTTCCGATGCACACATCCACATACTGCATCAGGTTCTTCATCACCTTCTGGGCCTTCTCGGAAGTCCAGAGCTTCTTGCGGAAATTCAGGTCCACAGACACCTTTACGCCATGCTTCTTGGCCGCCTTCAGCGCGTCCTCTGTCAGTGCCGCAGCAACGTCGGATATGGCAGGGGTAATGCCTGTAAAATGGAACCAGTCCGCCCCTTCAAAAATGGCGTCAAAATCAAAGTCAGCCGCCGTGGCTGTGGAGATGGAGGAATGAGCCCTGTCGTAAACCACCTTGGAGGGTCTCATGGACGAACCGCTCTCCAGGAAGTAAATGCCCAGGCGCTCCCCGCACTTTGCGATGTGCCTTGTCCCCACATTGTACTTCCTGAGGGCTGCCACTGCGCACTCCCCGATCTCATTGTCCGGCACTGCCGTCACAAACTCCGCATCATGTCCGTAATTTGCCAGGGATACTGCCACATTGGCCTCCCCTCCGCCATAGTTAATGTCAAACTCGTCCGCCTGGATGAATTTCTCGAAATTGGGGGTGGACAGTCTCAGCATGATCTCCCCCATGGTAATTACTTTTGCCATTGTTCTCTAATCCTTTCCTGTGATATGCTTTTCCGTCAAAGTCCCTAACCCTGCTTCTTCCCTGAAAAAGAATCCGGAAGTCTCTGCCTGCTATTTCTGCAGAAGATGCACTGCAAACCCGCCGATTTCTTCCTTCAGGTAGATGGCATTGATCTTGCCGTCCGGCCGCAGGATGGGTTCTTCAAAGTCCGCCCCAAGCACCGTGCGCATATAGTTGATGGCCCGTTCAATATAATTCGTGCGAATGGCAATATGCCCCATGGAGCCTCTGCCATGGCTGTTCAGCACTTCCACAATGGTACCTGCAAAACTGCCGCCGCTGCCCACCTTTACAGGAAGGCCAAACAGAAAGGCCAGACGGTTCACAGTCTTGTCCGCCTCTTCCTTGCTCTCGGAATTTACGCCGATATGGGCCAGCTCAAAACCAAGCATGGTCTGAACAGCCTCTCTGGTCAGCTGCTCAATCCTGTCCCATGCACCCTCATTGATCAGATCTCCGGGAACCATCCAGGAACCACCGCAGGCGATTACTTTGCCGAAATCCAGATAGGAAGTCAGATTCTTTGCATTGATGCCCCCGGTAGGCATAAATTTCATGTTCCCATAAGGTGCAGCCATGGCCTTGATCTTCGCCAGACCGCCGGACTGCTCTGCCGGGAAAAATTTCACCACCTCCAGGCCCAGCTCCATGGCCTGCTCGATCTCGGAAGGACTGGAGATCCCCGGCGTAACCGGTACATTTTTCTCAATGCAATACTTCACTGTCCTGGGATTTAATCCCGGGCTGACAATGAACTTTGCGCCTGCTTCCATTGCGGCATCCACCTGCTCCGCATTCAATACCGTGCCTGCGCCCACGCACATATCAGGGAAGTTGGCTGTCATAATCCGGATTGCTTCCGCTGCCGCCCCTGTACGGAAGGTCACCTCCGCACAGGGCAGTCCGCCTGCGCACAGGGCCTTGGCCAGGGGAAGCGCATCCTCCGCTCTGTCAATCTTCACCACGGGAACAATGCCAATTTTGCTGATCTGCTCCAATACTGCGTTCATTTTCCCTCTTTTCCGCATGCCTTTCCATGCTTTTTATTCTTTTTCCACGGGTTGAAACTCTGTCCTTTGACCATTCCCTTTCCACGATAACCGCTTATGCCAGGACCTCTTTCACCGCCGCTGCAATTTCGTCACACTTACAGTTTGCAAAGAAATACTCCTGAAACTTCTCCCCGGCCAGAGCGCCCTTTACCAGTTCCCTGTCCAGATTCTTCAGAATGGTTATAATATCAGTATGGGTGACTTCCTTCACTTTATCCAGAATTTTTTTATTTCTCTGCTCCGGTTCCACTCTCTCCGGAGGATAACCGCCGCCTCCGGGTGCACAGAACAGTTTTTCAAAAGTATACTGCAGATTCAGCTCCCCGCCCCATCCGAAATTCTGTGCAAAAGGTATCGCTGCACAGTTTCCGTCGTTCACCTGGGAGAACAGGTACGCATCCAGTGGTGTTGCAATATGTCCGCAGAGCACCTTGGGAAAGGAATTGCAGGCCAGCATGGCCCCCTGCCCCGTGCCGCAGCCTGTAATCACATAATCCGCAGCGCCGGAATTCAGCAGCACCGCTGCCAGAATGCCGTTCTGCACATAGGTCAGAGGATGGGGATCCTCCGCCCCGCACATGCCGTAATTGTATACCTCATGTCCCATGGGTTCCACCACCTTTTTCAAAGTGGAACAGATGAGCTCATTCTTCGCCGCCTGGCTGTTTTCATTGATCAATGCTATTTTCATATTGTTCGTCTCCTATTGATAGCCGCTGCGCGGCAGCATTTTTTCTTACTCCGGCTGCTTTCCGATATAGGCCAGGATACCGCCGTCCACATAGAGGATATGTCCGTTTACGGCATTGGAGGCCTCGGATGCCAGGAACACTGCAGGGCCGGTCAATTCTTCCGGTTTCAGCCAGCGGTTGGCAGGGGTCTTGGCACAGATAAACTGGTCAAAAGGATGCCTGCTGCCGTCAGGCTGTACTTCCCGCAGGGGTGCGGTCTGAGGGGTCTCGATATAACCGGGGCCAAGGCCGTTGCACTGAATGTTGTATCTGCCGTACTCGGAGCAGATATTTCTGGTCAGCATCTTCAGGCCGCCCTTTGCGGAAGCATATGCGGATACGGTCTCCCGTCCCAGTTCGGACATCATGGAGCAGATGTTGATAATCTTGCCGTGCCCCTTCTTGATCATGGACGGAATCACTGCCTTGGATACGATAAAGGGACCGTTTAAGTCGATATCAATGACCTGGCGGAACTGGGCTGCTGTCATCTCGGTCATGGGAATCCGCTTGATGATACCTGCATTGTTTACCAGAATATCAATGACACCAACCTCCGCTTCAATCCGGGCCACCAATGCGTTCACGGCGTCCTCATCGGTGACGTCACACACATAGCCATGGGCCTTGATTCCCTTCTCTTCATAAGCCGCCACTCCCTTGTCCACCAGTTCCTGATTGATGTCATTGAAGCAGATTATCGCCCCTGCCTCTGCGTAGGCGGATGCGATGGCAAATCCGATCCCGTAAGACGCCCCTGTTACCAAAGCTACTTTTCCTTCCAGTGAGAAATTTGTAAATGCTGACATAATCGGCTCTCCTTTCTAAATGATATTTGAATTTGCTTTTATATTAGAATTTGCTTCCTTTTGAATTTACTTTTTCTTTTTAAATTTACTCTTCTTTTTCGGTTTTTGCAGTTTGCCTCTCCGCTGTCCTTTTTCAGGATTTTGTTTTTTGTCTTTCAGCGGCCCGCTCTCCCTGTTTTTACCGCAGATCCTTCATGGCAATGCCGTCCATATCGTCGAAATCCTGGTTCTCACCCACCATGCCCCATATAAAGGTATAAGCCCTGGATCCGCATCCCGCATGAATGGACCAGCTGGGTGAAATCACCGCTTCTTCATTCCGCATGACAATATGGCGGGTCTCCTGGGGTTCACCCATGTAATGCATGACAAAGGCATCCTCCGGCATTTCAAAATACAGATATACCTCCATCCGCCTGTCATGGGTATGGCAGGGCATGGTATTCCACACGCTGCCGGGCTCCAGTCTGGTCATGCCCATCTCCAGCTGGCAGCTTTCCACCTGGCCGGGAAGAATGTACTTGCAGATCACCCGATGGTTTGCGTCCTCCAGACAGCCAAGCTCCACCTTGTTCTCATCCTTTACAATGACCACGCCCTCCTCCGGTGTGCCTTCCGGCCGGATCAGCACCGTGGGACAGGTTCTGTGCGCCGGTGCGGAATTCAGATAAAATTTTGCCGGGCAGGCGGCATCCTCGCTTGCAAAAACGATATCCCTGGAACCCATGCCGATATACATGGCCTCCTTATAGCCTACCTTGTATACCTTTCCGTCAACGGAAATGCTGCCCGCACCTCCGATGTTGATCACACCCAGTTCTCTCCTCTGGCAAAAATATTCTGCCCGAAGCTCCTCCCCTGCCGTAAGAGAAATAGGCTCCGTGGGCACCGCAGCGCCTGTGATAATTCTGTCAATATGACTGTATACCAGTTTCATCTCCCCCGGTACAAAGAGATCCTGGATCAGGAATTCCTCTCTCAAACGTTCCGTGGTATAGTACTTCATGTCTCTTGGGGATACTGCTGTTCTAAGTTCCACCTTCATACCTCTCTTTCTGGCCTGTGCCTGTGTGCAGCCGGAAGGCTGATTTTCGGATTTTATGAGCTGCTGCAATCGCAGACAAGTAGTTTATGTAAGCTCTTACATTATAACATACCCTGGCAGGCTTTTCCATAAATTTTCTCTAAAATCTCCGCCTTCCGAATATTGCAGGTTACGATTGCGGTTCCTGTAATTCCAGTATAAACGAAAAAATTCTCCATTTCTATTCAAATATTTCTCAAAACCTTGCAAATTTTGAACTCTTGGGATAGAATAAAGAAAAAAACAGTCCATACAGCCTGAAGGCATGAAACAGTAATTTCAAAAAACAAGGAGGATTCTATGCTGCCCACAAGAGAAAAAGCCCAATCAATTCTGGCGGAAGCGGAAAGCTGCAACCCCGGCCCCTGGGGAAACCACAGCCGGACCGCTGCCTGCTGTGCCGAGAAAATTGCACGGGAATGCGGTGATCTGGACCCGGAGAAGGCCTATATCCTGGGACTGCTCCATGACATCGGACGAAAATTCGGCGTCAGGCACCTGGGTCATGTATCCGACGGTTATTCCTATATGATGTCCCTGGGCTATGACGAAGCCGCAAAGATATGCCTGACCCATTCCTTCCTGAATATGACATTGGATGACTATATCGGAAACTTCGATACCACCCCGGAGGAACTGGCGCTGATCCGTGATGCCCTGAACACCGCCGTGCCCGACGATTACGACAGACTGATTCAGCTGTGCGACGCCCTTGCAGGCGCGGAAGGCGTGATGAATATCGAGGATCGAATGAACGACGTAAAACGGCGCTACGGCTCCTTCCCCCAGGAAAAATGGGATGGTAATTTAGCCCTGAAGGCATACTTTGAGGAAAAAATGGGGAAGGACATTTATACTGTTACAGGGAAAGGAACCTGCCCATGGAAGAACTGAATTCCTGCAAAACAGCCATCGAGCACTGCCTCCGGAAGAAGGCTTTTGCCATCGCCCATCTCTACAAAGAAGAAAAAGCCATGGACATGCACATCCATGACTGTTATGAACTGTATTATTCCATCTCCGGGGGAAAGCAGTTTCTCATTGACAACCGCTTCTACACCATCGCCCCCGGAGATCTGTTTATCATCAACCAGTATGAGAGCCACAAGCTGACCCAGATCGACAACAGTGTCCACGAACGGATTGTGCTGTCCATCTATCCGGATTTTGTCAAGCGCCTATCCACACCGGATACGGATCTGGACTACTGCTTTTCCAACCGGAACAGCCGCTTTCAGCACAAGGTTTCCCTGGATAAGTCTGCGCAGCGCCGCTTTCTTTACTACATCAGCAAGATAACCTCCGCCAATGGTTACGCCCACGATATCATAGAACAGGCGGCCTTCCTGGAACTGTTGGTCATGATCAATTCCCTCTCCCATGCCAATGCCGCCGAAACCGTTGTCAGGGATTACAAATACAATCAGCAGGTGGAGGATATTCTGGCCTATATTAATCAAAATATCGGCCAGAATATTACGGTGGAACAGCTTGCCGCAAATTTCTTTCTAAGCGAGTCCTATATCTGCCGCATTTTCAAACAGGCCACCGGCACCACCATCAACAAATACATCACGGCACGCCGCATCAGCATTGCCAAAGCCCACTTAAATGAAGGAGACAGTGTGGGAACTGCCTTTGAAAAAAGCGGTTTCGGCGACTACAGCAGCTTCTTCAAGGCTTTCACCAAGGCCGTAGGGGTGTCTCCGAAAAAATATGCCGGTCTAAGCGTCAGCTGAAGTATAATACTGCGCCTGCATGGCCCACATTTCTGCATATTTCCCTTCAGGCTGCCCCAACAATTCCTCATGGGTTCCAAGCTGCACCAGGCGGCCCTGATCCAGTACCGCTATCCCATCGCAGAACCTGCAGGAAGAGAGCCTGTGGCTGACGGAAATCATGGTCTCCTCCGCCAGATGACGGAAAAACTGCTCATAAATTTCCTTTTCCGCATAAGGGTCCAATGCGGCGGTGGGCTCATCCAGAATAACGATTCCGGCATCTTTATACACAGCCCTGGCAATGGCCAGTTTCTGGGCCTCCCCGCCGGACAGATTCACCCCGTCCTCCTCATAATCATGGGACACAGCCTGCCTGATCCCCTTTGGCAGCTTCTCTGTCTTCTCCTGCAGCCCTGCCCGGGCAAGGGCTTCCCATACCTTCTCCGGATCATACACCCTGGAAGCCGCCAGATTTTCCGCCAGGGAAAAGGCAAAGACTGCAAAATCCTGAAACACGGTTGCAATGTTCCGAATGTATTCTCCATAGGAAAAAGTATGGATATCCCGGCCGTTCAGCAGGATCCTGCCCTCCGTGGGCTCATACAGGCGGCAGAGCAGCTTGATCAACGTGGTCTTGCCGGAACCGTTTTCCCCTGCGATGGCCAGTTTTTCTCCGGGCGCGATTTTCAGGGTTATGGATATACGGATATTCAGACAGAAAGAGCTGGTTCTCCGGGAAAGTCTGGAGAAATGCTATGGACGTCTGGCGGAGGGGAAGATCAGAGAGATGCGGGCTGTCAGCAGACTTGATGTGGTGCGGTTTCTGTGTGCAGGCATCTGCGGCGCAGCGGTTTACGGGACAGTGGGATATCTGTGGCCATATCTTCGTCCGGCAGATAAGTCAGATCATAAAATTCTCCGTAGCGGTTATACTCCGCCCCATGCTCAAAGACGTCAAAGCTGACTGCAAAACGCCTGGCCGCAGTCTTACAGGTAACATAGGCCCCGCCAACCGTCAGCGCCGCCAGTAACACCATAATTCCTGCAGCGCCGGTTCCGCCCACCAGGCCCGCTCTTACTCCGGACATTACCTGACGGAAAAACTGCGCTCCGATCAGCAGCGCAGCCGCCGTCCGGCATACATTCGTGGCGAGCACTTCCATGTCCCAATAGAGACTGGCCATTCCGCCCCCGGTGAGGCCCATGCTTCCGGAGACCAGTTCCCGAAGTTTTCGTGTGCTCTCTTTTTCCAATTGAAAAAAAGGAATTCTGAACGCTTTGTCCGTCAGAATGATTTCGTGGGTGGAAAACAGTCTGCCGTACCCCACTGCCATCCATGCATTGAGCCAGTGGCCCAGAACGGACAGCAGCAGCGTTCCCCCTGCGGACACCAGGACAAAAATCAACAGCCGCATTCTGTTCCTCTCACCGGCCAGTTCATTCAATATTCCTGCAGACATGACAATCGCCAGCCAGGGTGTCCCTGCCGCAAGCACGCTTTTCCAGAATAAACACTTCATCTGCCCCGGCAATATCCTGTCAAATTCCCTGATCCCTCTGCGGATCAGCCGCCATTCTTCTCTTATGGTTCTGTCATATTTCATCATTTCCGATTATACCTCCTGTTTTTTTTCCGTTCCGGACTGGAGACTCTCTAAAACATTGTCTCTCCGTCCTCATAATACCGGCTCTGCACCCGGAACATCTCCGCATACCTGCCCCCGCGCGCCATCAGCTCTTCATGGGTTCCCTCTTCCCGAATCTCCCCCTCTTCCATCACCAGAATACGATCGCAGAATCTGGTGGAGGCCAGTCTGTGGGATATGAAAACGGAAGTCCGCCCCTCCGTCAGCCTGCCGTAAGCCTGGTAAATTTCATTTTCCGCAATGGGGTCCAGGGCAGCGGTGGGTTCGTCCAAAATGAGCACGGGCGCATCCTTATACAGCGCCCTGGCCAACAGGAGCCGCTGCAGTTCTCCGCCCGACAATTCCGTTCCCCGGTCCGCAATCCGCTTTACCAGGCAGGTATCCGGCCCTTCCGGCAGGGAACGCACCTTTTCCTCCAGATTGGCCAGACGGATGCAGTTCCATAACCGCTGATCGCTTTCTGCGCAATTCCCCCGTCTCTCTTCCGGCTTCCGCCTTCCCCGGGCAGGCTTCCTTTGCTTCTTCTCCCGCGGTTTTTCCTGCCTTGCAACGTCCTGCCCGCAGTCCATATCCAATGTGATATTATCCCGGATGCTCACCGGCAGCACACCTGATTTCTGGAAAACGGCAGAGAACAGATTCCGGTAATCCTCCCCTGCAAAGGCCCTACAGTCCACTCCGTTGACCCGGATATCCCCCCGGGTAGGCCGCAGCAGTCCGCACAGCAGCTTCACAAAGGTGGTCTTCCTGCCCGGATAGCTGACTGCGCCGTAATTGGGACTGCTGACGGCATTCCGCGCCTTCTCCGCGCTGATCCTGCCCTCCCCGGAGGAAAATATCTCGTAATCCAGGTCCATCATTTTCGCTTCCCATTTCGGTTTCAGCACGGTAAACAGAAAAACCTGGGAGCAGGCCGAAATCTGGTTGTGGACAATGGCGTTAAGGGCGGACACGGCAAACAGCCCGCCGCTGCCTGCCCCGGCCCACAGCAGAAGATATGGCAGTCCGGCCCTGCCTTCAATCTGATCCAGAATCATTTTGGGAATCCATATGGCAGCCAGCGAAAGAAGCACCTGCAGTCCGCTCCCCAAAAAAGGAAGGAAGATGCTTCCCGGCCTGAATGAGTACAGTTCACGAAACAGATAACAGAAGTTCGATTTTTGATTTATTTTCATTTTTATCCTCACAATTCAGATTAGGATACCAAAATCAGAACACCGAAAATGAGCAGATTTCAGGTGTTTTGGTATCACAGGGTTAAAAGGTATCATAAAAATCATAAAAAAACTGCGGTATGCCCGCAGCAAATAAACACCTTATGTCATTATGAGGAAATCCTAATAGAAACAAAGGTATCGTCATGCCCACTATGCGGGAGAATGCCCGATACAGCCTGTCCGACTGCCGATATGAACTGATAATAAAAATGAAATCAGCGCATTCTTCCACATCTGAAAACTAACATGACACATACCTCTCTCTACAAGTTTTGTTCAGTATTGCATATCCGCCGCCCCAGGTCAAGCCCCACACAAAACGGAATCCCTGTATATAACGGAAGGCCTCACATAGATCGTTTCATACGGCGCGTCCCCGCTTTCCATACGATAAATAATCTGCTTTGCAATGCGTTTTCCCAAAAATTCTGTCTCCACACTGGCCGTGGTCAGCAGTCCGCTCACATCCGTAAATTCATCGCTGTCATCATAGCCTGTAACCACGATTCCCTCCGGAACACGCTCCCGATGCCTGGAGAAATACAGCCAAAGACAATGAGCAATGAAATCGCTGGCGCAGACAAAGGCCTCAGGCAGGATGGTGAGACTGTCCAGAAAAGCGGCAATCTCCTCTTCACAGGAAAATATTTCATTTATCCGGGTCAGACAGAACACTTCCTCCACCTTCAGACCATGCCCCCTCATACATCGGCAGAATCCCTCATAACGGTCACAGACCGTCCTGGCATGTCCGATATCCCCGATAAATCCAATCTTCGTCATCCCTCTGGCCACCAGAGATTCCGTGATCCGGCGCATGGTATCCTGCCCTTCCAACAGCACCAGATCCCCGCTTAGATCTTCCGGACTGATCTGCCGTGTCACATCCACGAATACTTTCGGAAGATTCAGCCCGTTAATGCCTTCCGTCAGCCTCTTGTCATATATATTTAATACCACCGCTCCCTGAACCATATTATTGTACAGCATCTGGGGCATCTTATATTTGTCGGAATAGCGGGAAGGCATATAGGTATACATGAGATTGATATTGTACAGACTCAGTTCCCTGGCCAGACTGTGAATAATCTTCATGGAAAATGCGGCAGAGTCAGGCCTGGCAACTATGGCGGAGACATTCCTTTCCTTCTCCTGTCTGCTCCGCTCTGCCTCACGCCCACCCTTCACATACCCAAGCTCCACAGCCTTATCCCAGACATTGGACCTGAGCGCTGCAGAAACATTCTCGTAATTGTGAAACACCTTCCAGACCGTCACGCGGGAGATTCCCAATGCATCGGCAATCTCCTGCATTGTCACTTTATTCGTCATGTCCCCCACCAGTCTCCTCTTCCTCCGCCCACGGATCATAAAAGCTCTCCGGCTTCATCGCTTTCTTCACCCTCCACAGAGTAAACCACACCGGCGTGGAAAATGCGATAAACATCATTAACTGCGGCGCAAGCAGCACTGCGTAAAGCCACGCCGCATGAAAAACCAGAAACAAAAGCGTCGTCATCCACCGGCTGCAGGCTACCACCAACGCAAACAAAATCTTCTTCTTTACGGGAAATTCCGGATACAATACGTTCACAGCCGGAAGATACCAACGCAGCGCCACAGCGCCAATCAGCCAGCAAAAAAGGAGAAAGTAAAGCGCCGTATTCAGTTCCCGCCCATATACCGCATAAAATCCCAGCGCCACTGCCGGCGCATAGAGAAGCATCAGCAGATTCCCTGTCCAAAAATACTTCCTGAAGTAACCCCACATGGACCGGAATACTTTTCCCTCCTTTCCCTCAAACACATCATTAACATAAGCCGCTGCGGCAAACATGGCGGGAAACAGCCCAAACACGGCCATTCCGCATAAAGTCAGCAGCAGCATACACAGATTTATCTGAAAAAGCATGTATAGAAATTCAAAAAAACGATATATGCGGGAATTCTGCATTCTCTCAAACGCATCCTGCTCCATTCGCCGGCCTCCTCTCTGTCCTCATTCCCAGGTCCGCGGTCCTGCGCCGGACCATTTGGAATGGGGCTGCTGCACTTTAGTCTTCACATGCAGCAACCCCATACACAATAATTTGCATTACATCAAAGATAAACTATTTTCCGCACATCAGCCTACGATGCCCGCATTGCTTGCGCTCTCCACAAAGCGCTTCTGAATAAACATATACAGCACAATCAGCGGCAGGATAACCAACAGTGAAGAGGCCGTCAATATGGATGCCTGATACAGTATATTCGTATGCTCGAAGTAGAAATCTCCCGGAACGTTTTTGTGAATTGCCCACAGGGCATTGTCCATTCCTGCGGAAGAAGAGTTCAGCTTCACCATCAGATTCAGTTTATTTGCCACAAACAGATTCGTATAATAGGTATCATTCCAGTTCCACACAAAGCTCAGCACGCCCACGGTGATAATGCCGGGAACAGCGTTGGGCAGGATAATCTTGAACAATGTGCCCAGGAAACTACAGCCGTCCATGTGCGCCGCTTCCTCCAGCTCCCTGGGAAGTCCCCTGAAAAACTGACGGAAGATGAAGATATACAGGCCGCCCTTTAAGCCCATGCCGAAGAAATCCAGCATATACAGCGCAACGGGATTGCCCAGCAGGTTGATGCTGGAGCCTGTGATCAGCTTGATAATGCCGAAGATGTCAAAGTTCCTGAAGAAAAGGTACTGGGGCAGCATCAAAACCGACGGCGGCACCACGATGGTCAAAATCACCACGGCAAACAGCTTCTGAAGCTTCTTCGATCGGAGTCTTGCAAAGGAATAGCCCGTTATGGCCGCAGACAGAATCTGCAGCAGCACCTGCAGCGCCGTAGTCGCCAGGGTATACGCCAGCGACGCGGGATAATCCAGCAGATGAAACGCCACAAACAGGTGCTCAATGGAAAAAGCTGAAGGAACCCATGTGGAAACCGGACTGCCCACTTCCTCCGGCGACATAAAAGATTTGGATATCATCTGCAGTATGGGCATCAGAATAATAAACCCTATGCTCAGAATCAGTGCATACCGCAGAATGGACATCAAAATATGTCCTCCCTTGCGCCGGAACCAGAAAACCCATTCATTCGCCGTTTTGGGCAGTCGTCTGCCTTTTGCCCGGGCAGAAGGCCTGGTCTTGGATTTAGTCATTATAGAACACCACCTTTCCCAGAATCAAGGAAACAACACCTACCACTGCCAACGTCAGTAGCAGGAAGGAAACACTCATTGCCGCGCTGTAGCCGTACTGCGCGCTGCCGAATGCAGTCGTCTGAATCGTTTCAATCAGCTTTGTCCGCATCAGATTATCGGTCAGCGTATAAATCACATTGGTCAGCACCAGGGGCGATACGGTGGGCAGCGTAACCTTCCAGAAAGTTTCGTAAGCCGTCGCTCCTTCCATCTTCGCCACCTCATACATGCTGGGGCTGACGGACTGCAGACCCGCCAGGAAAATCAAAATCTGCACGCCGCTGAGCTTGATGGTCTCAAACACATTGGAGATAACGCCCAGAAGAGCGGCAATCACTTCCGTGGGCAGGCCCACGCCGTCAATCAGAAAATTCACCAGCATCATGGCGCCGCTCAGGGACTGTGAGGCCGCTCCCGCCCCGCTCTCCTCTAAAGTTACGCCAACCAGCTCCACGTTGATCAGATCCGTCGCCAGCACGATTGGCAGGAAAAACAGTACCCTTGCCGCTCCCCGGAACTTAAATTTCCCGTTCAGAAGCACGGCCGCGAACAAAGAGAAGAAAATGATCAGCACCGTATTGGGCAGCGCATTGGAAAAGGTAAGAATCAAATCCTGGTAAAACGTGGCATGTTCCCGCAATACATACTTAAAGTTCTGCAGTCCCACCCAGGTCTGGTCCAATCCCCCAAGTGTCACCTGGATGTCATTCAGGCTGTAGATCACTACCTCAACCAACGGTTTCACGAAGAAGAATACCACGCCAATCAACCAGGGCGTCATCATCAAAAGCGCCCATCTGTCCTGCCTGCGGTAAAAGTCGGAGGTTTTTTTCCGTTTCTTTTTTGTCTCCTGCATATTCTTTCACCCCCTATTCTACAACCAGGTAGCTGCGTCCCGCCACCTCTTTGCCGTCGGCAGATACCGTCTTATCTCCGTAGTTCACATACACGGTAAGGCCGTTCTCATAAGTTACCTTCACCAGTTTCTCGGCAATGGTCTCGTGCAGCGCGATATTGCTGTCCGCCACCTTGCCGGCGAATGCCGCGTATTCATTGTAAACCTGGGCAATACGCTCGGCCCATTCTCCGTAATTGATGGAATAGTAATCCGCATACAGCGCATACCGCAGATCTCCCATCTGCGCCTCCATCACATAAAATTTGGGATTGCTGCGGGTCTCAATACATTTCAGCAGTAATTCCGACGTATCCTTCTGGGTCTGATAATTCAGAGGCTCTGTAGAGTAGGAAGCGCATCCGTCCAACACCAGCTGCAGAAACGGTATATCATAATCAAAAACGGTATACTCCGTGCTTCTGGTAGGCATATCGCTCATTTTCCGCACGCCCTTCCATGCATATTGGTAGGGGGCCTTCATCACCAGATCGAAACTCTGCTCCAGGATATCCATGGATTCCGCCACTTTATCCAATGCGTTTTCACGGTTCACGGGAGCTTTGTCATTGTAGTCGCCGATCAGCTCAACACCCATATCCGTCACTGTCACGCCCTTGACGTCCAGCTTGCTCAGCCCCTTCACCGCCTTCTGCGTATAATTCGCCAGATGGGACGGTGAAAGCAGATAAGGCGACCAGATCATGCTGAACCTGGAGGTAAAGCTTGCCATCGCTATCTCCGTATGCCACGCATACTGATTGCTCAGATACCTGCTGCCGTATTTCTTGGCATAATTTTTGGCGCTGTTCTTCTGAAACAGGTCAAAGGAAGGGTAGATATACTGCATGGCTACATCCGGGTACAGCCCGTACCCCAGGCTCTCCGCCTTCTCTGCCAGGGCGTTGAAGCTCTTTTTGCCGCCCTGCTCGCCCTCCAGCTTAACCTTGCTTAAGTTTTCATGTCTCTGTCCGCCGTCCAGCCAACCGTCCAGCTGAATTACGGCGTCGTTCACTCCGCGGCCGCTCAAATCCTCCAAAATACCCGCCGCTTCCTTAAAGGAAGTGAGACTTTTAACCCCTCTGTAGGGAAAACCAAGGAAAGTCTTGGCTTCCAACGTGGAGCCCAACAGCTCCAGATAAAGCTCCGCGCCCCGGTCCTCCAGAACGCTTAAGACGTTTTTGTCCGTCAGGTACTGCCTGTAAAGATGGGCCAGCCCCGTATAATTCGTCTCCTCCGCATCTGTAATCATCTTATAGCGGACGGCAAGGTCTCCCGTAATGGGATCCTGCACGCAGCGGTTCACCATGACGCCGGAGCTGATGGTACTGGCCACATTCTCCTTCTCCGTCAGATAAAAGGTGAACCATGCTGTGTTGTAATTGTCCGTTTTGCCGGAAATCCTGGCATTGATCTCCGCCGCCCCCTGACCGTCTTCCACGATGGCGAGCAGGGCATAGTCCTCATACACCGCGCCTATGACAGGCATCATGGCAGAGTAATCCGCCGCAGGCACCGGCTCCGTATTCAGAAGCACATCGCCCCCGTATACCCGGGTGTTATAATCTGTCGCGAAGACCTTGCCGTTATTGAAATTGATCACCGCGCCCGCCCCGTCCGGCATCACATAATACCCCTTTTCTTCCAGTCCTGCCGACAGGAAATAGGGAAGCAGGGTAACCGAATAGAGGATGACATCCTCGTTGTTTGTCGTCAGCTCCTCCAGGGGCATGCGCACCACCAGATCGCCTCCGTCAAGCGTATATTCCAGGGAACCCCGGATCTCCAGATTGCTCCACTCGCTCTCATACCCGCTTTCCGCGTTGTCCGCCTCCAGATCCTCCTCCGTATACTGGCCTACTTCATAGAATAACTTATAAATCGCGCGGATCGTGGACTGAAGCTCTCCTCCGTCCCTGGTACGGGTATACACTCCGTCGTACAGGCGGTAAAAATCCGACATCCATTCACGCTCCTTCACCGAGAGGTAGTCCAACACCAGCGAAGTCATCCGCTCCTCGGAAATATACTTGGGCACACAGTCCAGAGAAAGCTTATCCTCCTTCAGCGTATACGCAATCTTTATTCCGTTCTCTACCTCGGTGAACTCCATCTGGCCCGGCTCCACCGCCATGGTATAGTTGGCCTGGGACAGCGTGTTTGCCGCTTTGATATCCTTATAATAAGAAATGATAAAATCTGATTTCTGGTTTGCCTTGATATTGGCATTGCCGCTGTCGCCGTCCATGATCTTGGTCTTTACCGCGGCGCCGCTGCTTTTGTCCACCAGACATAGCAGCGCATCCTCTCTGTTCAGATAAAGCTCCGCCTGGTCAGTCTGCGCCACTAGCTCCATGCCGGCGGTATCTTCCTTCGGCGATTCCACTGTATAAGCAAGTGCCTTTATCGGAGTCAGCACTTCTGCTGCAAGGAACAACAGGGCAAACAATAATGCTGTTTTCTTTTGCCATAATCTTCTCATTCTCTTGCTTGCGTCCTTTCTTTTACTAATTAACTACGCATCCGTGTGCGGCATGTCAGCACACCAGTACCCCCTTGTGTACTAGAAATAATGCAGCACAATCTCCTCCCACACGGTTGACAGAAATGCCCCCAGCTCGCTGACCATCATCACCAACAGAAGGATAATGAAGATAATGATCACCAACGCGATTATAGTCAGCACCACGGAGGCAATTCCCTGGAAAAAACCGAAACCATGCACCGAGACAAGTCCGATAAAGCCATAAAAAAGCGTACACACCAATCCCAGCGCCAGACAGAAATTCAGCAGCGCCGCTTCGTTCAGCGACAGCACATGGGACAGCGCCAGATACAGCGCGCTCAGCCATATATAAGGATACTGCGCGTACATGGCGACCATGAAAATTTCCCTGGCGCTGCCGCTTCCGTTGGTCAGAACGGATACAGACCAGTTTGCCGCCACCAACAGCACCGTCTGTGCAAGCGCTCCCATCATCACCATCCAGATGTTCATGTAACGGGGTTCCACTTCCACAAACACGGCTCCCGTATAGGACTGACGCATTATGCTCAAAAGCATCAGCATCAGCATAAAGACAACGCAGGCCGGCACGCTTCCTCTCCCCTCATATTTGATATCACTGAAAGCCTTGAAGGGCTTGCCCATCATATACAGCGGGAACCGAATGCCTTCCTCCACCACGCGGTCCAACCATTTCTTCAGATCAAAACTGCTAGCCTTTTGCATAAGCGTCCCCTCCTTTACGGCCTTTCCTTACATGCCGGACCGCCTTGACAGCCACAATCAGGACCACCAGAACCGCCACCGCCCCAGGTGCATAGGCGCGGACTATCTCTTCTCTGGTCTTCTC
The DNA here is from genome assembly GCA_947367855.1 of uncultured Lachnospiraceae bacterium. Classification (GTDB taxonomy): domain Bacteria; phylum Bacillota; class Clostridia; order Lachnospirales; family Lachnospiraceae; genus Acetatifactor. Next base: position 98,216 of record CANBFE010000008.1, read on the forward strand.
AAACGCCATGGAATAGTAATCGGTCCGGTAAATCTGCCCCAGGATCTCCTGAGATTCCTTATAGCGTCCTTCCCAGTAAAGCTCCCTGCCGATGGCATCCTTCGCCACGCTGCAGTTGCTGTTCATCTCCAGGGCCTTCTGCCACTCAACGACCGCGTTCTCCCTGTCGCCTTCCGTCTCAAGCCTGACCGCCTCAATAATGGCCCCGGCATAATTGGTAGGCTTCATTACAGTGATTGACTGGGCAAGCTTGTCCGCAACCAACACTCTGCTGCTGTCTCCCAGCCAGCGGACGCTCACCGGATTTCTGAAGCATCCGTCCTTGTCTCCGCTGCCGCCGAATACAAAGAGTACATTGGATGCTCCGTCGTAAGTGAAGATTCTGTTTCTGGTCCTGTCCAGCACCATGTACATTCCGTACTCGTTGCAGTCAATGTAGGACAAATTGGAAGGGCCGGACTCGGACGTAACCCTCTGCGCTATAGCATAACCCCAGTCTCCCATGGGGTGCTCTCCCTGCCAGTCCTCCGGCATGATATCCTTTCCGTTTACATTCAGCAGACGAATGGGGTTTTCCACCTCCGACGACCGGATTGTGGTATAAATAAATCCCTTCTCATTGATGGTCATGGAGGAATACTCCGTGGGCAGAATCAGCGCCTGCTTGCTCAGCTGCTCTTCCGTGGCAATCATCCGGAAGAAAACCTCAAGGGGAGATATGGATACCGTGGTAGAGCCGAAATAACGCTGGAATTTATTGTCGGAATTGACTTCCAGAATTCCTTCATAAATACCGGACGCGATAATATACATACGGTCCAGACTGTCCACCACAATCTGGGAGGGCTTGTAGGCCACCGTGATGTCCAGTCCCTCCGGCTGCCCGTAATTGTGCAGAAGTTTATAATTCCTGTCAAAAATCAGCACATGACCGGCGTTTGGCTCACAGACATACAACTCTCCCTCATCCGTGACAAAGAGACCCTGGGGAGCGTTAATTTTAACGGTATTCCCGTTCTCGTCCTCATACTCGGAGAGAATATGCTTTACCTTGAAATCATAATCCAACACCAAAACGGCGTTCAGCGTCGCCACATAGATGGAATCCTCTGTCACAAACATGGATTCCAGTTCGTTCAGATTCTCCACGCCCTCCAAATCGACAGCATGATAAACTTTCTCCACCTCATAGGCGACAGGCGCCTTCCTGTAAGGGCCTCCGGAACCGAAACAGTAGTTTGCGGTCCCTTCCGCCGAAACGGTTAAGGGCGTCGCCAGCATCATCAGCCCCGCCAGCACATAGAAAAGACATTTTTTCATTTTTTCTCTCATAATCACCCTCCCTTAATCCTTCATACCGGAGGTAGCCATTGTTTCCATAACATTGCTCTGGGTGACCACAAAGATCAGCACCGGGATAAAGAACGAAAGCAAAGAGGCCGCAGATGCCATTCCCTGTCTTGCGATACCGGTTGACGCGATACGGGAGAGCATATAACTCAGCGGTTTAATGTTCTCCGTGTACAGCACGCTGCCTCCCGTATTGCCCCAGAGTCCCTGGAAAGTAAAGATAAACACTGTCATCAGCGCCGGCTTTACCACAGGCATAATAATCGAAACCAGTGTCCGGAAATAGCTTGCTCCGTCGATTTTAGCCGCTTCGATCAGGGAATCCGGCAGCATTTCCATAAAGTTCTGCATCAGATACAGTCCCAGTGTGGAAGCGAACGACGGCAGGATAATGGCCCACAGGCTGTCTACCAGTCCAAGTTTCGTCAGAATCAGGTAGTTGGGCACCGCCGTTACCGCCCCGGAGAACATCAGCGCATACACTACCATGCTGCTCATCAGCTTCTTTCCCCTGAATTCGGACTTTGCCAGAGGAAACGCGGCCATGGCGGAGAGCAGGATCTGCCCCAGACACCCCAGTATCACCAGAACGCCCGTATTGTACAGATATCTGGTAAAAGGCACCAGGGACTCACTGGCATACACCAGCAAATCCTTAAAATTCTGCCCCGTAGGGTTCTGCGGCAGAACGGTGGGCGGATAACGGTACAGTTCACGCATGGGCTTAAATGCATTACCCACCATGAATGCTACCGGAAATACGGCGAATATGGCAAATGCCAGTATAAATAAAAGTAAAAATGCTGTTCCTCCCACGCTGCGGTTGCTGCGGCCCTTGGTAATATAACGCACAAAGGCTTTCCGGAAACCGCCGGTGGATCTGATACGTCCAAACCATTTTATCATATTAAGTTCCCACCTTTCGCAGAACTTTCTGAATCAGCCTGTTGCAGCCCACCATCAGGACAAAGAGCACCACCGCAATGGCGGAGGCATACCCCATCTCCAGTCTGGTGGTACCGTAATCCGTCAGGTGATCCACGATACTGTGCGTCGCATAACCTGTACTGGGAAACCCTGTCAGGGCGGACCCGCTGATGGAGAACGCGCCGGTGATTGCCATGATTGCGCCGAACAGAAGCACGGGCTTCATGGAAGGCAGGACAATGTACCACAGCTCCTGCCACCGGTTGGTGATTCCGTCCACCATCCCCGCCTCCTGAAGGGAGCGGTCCACGCCCTGCAGACCGGCGATAAAGCTCAGGAATCCCACACCGAAGCTCATCCACAGCTGCACTACCAGAATGATTGTCATCATGTATTTTGCGTCGTGAAGCCAGAGAATCGCGCCGTCCGTTATCCCCATGCTCATCAGTCTCGCATTGGCAAATCCGGTGGAATCATCTGCGAAAATCAAAGTCCAGATCACATAGGCATTGCCCGCAAGGGAAGGCCCGTACAGGATCACGGTCATAATTACCCTCAGCTTGTCGGGAAGCTCACAGAGCATCCAGGCCATGGTAAAGGAAAGCATATAACCCACCGGCCCCACGATTACGGCCATGACAAAGGTATTCTGCAGCGCCTTCAGAAACAGGCTGTCATTCAAAAACAGATCAATATAGTTATCCAGTCCCACAAACCCCGGCGATTGTATTACATTGTAATCCGTAAAGCTCATCACTACGGAAAATAGTACCGGAGCCACAACGAACACAATGAAGAACAGACTAAAGGGCAGTATCATCAGATAAACTTCCTTCTTTGTTCGCAGCTCGGTGAGAAGCGGGACTTTTTTGCTTACCGGTTTTCCTCTATTATTCATAATACCACTCCGTTTCCAAACCATCTTTCTCTGTTCAATATCACTTCGTATCCAAACCATACTCCTGACGCTTCTTGATGATCTCCGCATCTATGGATTCCACATAGCCTGCCAGTGTATCGAGCGGGTCCAGACTGATATCGTTAATTACCGCGTAGAACGCATTTTCCAGGTTTCGGCCTGTCAGGTACGAACCGGGGATCTGACGGATCTCCCTCAGCCAGTAAAGGCTGTCGTCCAATACTGCCGCAATCTCCACAGGCCAGGATGTCTGTTCAAAGGATTCCAGGTTTGCCACCATGTACCGTCCGGAAGAACCCAGCACGGCTTCCATCTCCCGGGCATAACCCGTCTGTACATCCGCGGAAACCCACCATTTGATGAACTCCCATGCCTCGTTCATGGTGCCGTCCCTCTCCACCGTGGGCTTAATCATAACCACGGAACTGGTGGTCACAGGAATACTGTGGTCTACCGTCCCGTCTTCCCTTCTGGTTCCGGGCACCAGGCTGATTCCCCATTTGCCGCTGATCTCCGGCGCGGAGACGCTCAGCGTATTATAGTTGGAGATATCCATGATGGCCAGGGGCACGCTTCCCAGACGGAAACGGGTCACGAAACTGATGGTGGCGGAAAATCCGTACTTGGTATAATAATCCGTCCAGGTCTCAAAGCAGTCTACGGATTCTTCGCTCAGCAGAAGCGTCTCCTTCCCTGCCTCGTCATACAGCTCGCCGCCGTTCTGATACAGCATGGACAGATATACGCTGTTGATGGCCTTGGAAGTTCCTACCCCGGAGGCTGCGCCCAGAGTCTGTATGGATTCCCTGTCCAGATACACCTGCATGTTGTAGGTGGCAAGAGAGGGAATAATGCTCACCAGATCTTCCCAGGTCTCCGGCACCATAATGCCGTACTGGGCCAGAATATCGCTGCGGTAGAACAGTACCGGAAAGCTCATCTGATCCGGCAGTCCGTACTGTTTTCCCTCAAACGCATAACTGTCAACCGCCGCTGGAGCAAACATGGCCGCCGTCTCCCCGTAGTCCGAAAACTGTTTCAGATCGTATGCCGCGCCCCTGTATCCCAGTTCCATGGGCATGGTGTTGGAAGCGCCGATCAATACATCCGGTCCGGTTCCTCCGGCCACAGCGGTCATGATAATGGAAATGTCCACCAGCTTCAGTTCCACCTTGATATTCTTTCGGGAAGTAAAGCTTTCATTGATCAGCCGGCGAAGCACATCCATCTGATCCCGTCCTGTAGATACCCATACGGTGATGGTTTTGCCTTCCCCAGCCTCTTCGCTGTCCGCGGCTACATTGTAGTCATTGGTAAAGGAGCCGATAAAGGACTGAATCTCATGCTTTGCATTCTGGAAGAAACTGCCTTCCGCAGGGGGCAGCTTTTCTTCCGTTCCCTGAAGCTCCATCCAGTCGATGGTCAGAGCCTGCTGGGAAAGCGTAAGCACCGCGGATCCAAGGGAAGTAATGGAGTCTCCTATGGTGGTGATCTTGTCCGTGATTCTGCTGGGGTACTCCGCTATCTCCAGAAACATGTCCGCGGATCTGTCTATGGACGAGCTTACGTCAGTGGTTCCTCCCGTAATCTCCATAACCTGACTGCAGATATCCGCAAGGCGTTCCCCTGCATGCTGCAGTTCCGTGGTGAGATTGGGAAGACGTCTGGTCAGCTGATAGTCCTGATATTTGGTAGGCGCAGTACTGGTGATCGCCGTGATGGAATAATAAATTTCCGAAATTTCGTCTATGGTTTCCCTCAGTTCCGAAGCCGCCTCCGCATATGCGCCCAGCGAACAGGTCAGACGGACAGTGTTCGTTCCCTCTTCAAAATAAAAATACAGATCTTCCCCCGCAACAGACTGCAGATAGTTCGTCTGGAAGGAATTGGAATACGGGAAACGAATATCCTGTGCTTCCGCATAGGGAACACTGCCGTTGACGGAAACCGCCCTGATGCCTGAAAAACCTACGCTGTCCTTCTGCTTATAACGCATGGCAATGCGGTACAGCCCGGCTGCGGGCACATCCACCTTCCATTCCAGCCAGTCCCCCGCCTTCTTCCATCCGCTGCCGCCGATGGTATTCAGCACGATATAGGTAGGGTCATAGGGTTCAGAAAGAGGCGAAGTACGGTCATTCTGGGGATAAAAGCTGGGATTGGACTTCAGCGCCGCATCCTCTCCCTGGATCCTGTATGCGCCCGTGGTCATGATCTGAGCGCCTTCCTCCTGCCTTGCGGCAAGCCAGGAGGCATAGTCCTGCAGTTCCTCAGCCGGACGCAGGGTAATGCCGCGGATCATCATCCGGTCCTTCACCGCCTCGAAAGTCAATGTGTTTTTTCCCTTCTCCAGGTAAAACTTCAATCCCTTGTCGTCTCCGAAGAATCCCTCCGCATCCTTCAGGGATACCTTCTGCCAGTCCGCCACTTCAATCTGGGAAGGAAAAGACTGGTTGCCCTCCATCTCCTTGTAGCTTTCATCCGCATTGGCGTACATCCGATAAAAGACCAGAGGAGAAGCCTGGGCAAAAGGCAGTTCGCCGTTCAGGAGCAGGCGCATCTGAATATCGTTGCCGCCGTCCGGAACCGCGGCATATTCCATATCAATCTGGTAAAACCCCGCCGTGTTCACATCCACGTCCCATGTGATTTGTCCGTCGGTTCCGGTCATTACCGTGTCCCCGTCCACGGTTACCTCCATCCCGTCGGCGGAAACATAATCAGAGCCTTTTAAAGTCACCGTGTCCGATCCGCTTCCTGCGGATTCATAGCGGCTCAGATACACATCATATGAATCCGCCACCGCATATTCCGGCACCTGCCCCATCACGGTGCCGCCTGCCGCGGCCTCGGAAGTCTTGGCGGGTATGGCAGATACACACAGGGAACCTGCCAGAACAAGCGCTAGCGCTATTGTTTTCTTATATACATTACGCATGGTGCCATCTCCCATCCATTTTAACAAAAAAGGTTCTCCTCCTGTATGAATACAAGGCGGAGAACCTTTTGTTCTTCAATCGTTATTCAGCTGCATCGTCGGAGCCATCGCCTTCGGCTTCCGCGCTGTCTTCACCTTCCGCAGAGCTGTCTTCACCTTCTGCAGAACTGTCTTCACCTTCCGCAGAGCTGCTGCCTTCTCCGCTTCCAAGAGGCTTGAATACGTCTTCCGGCACTAACTTCATTTCAATCAGCGCCTGCATATCCTGATTATAGGCAGATTCCATATTGGAACGGAGTGAACCGCCCTCGCAAATCGCCTCGGACAGATTCTTTCCCATCCCAAGCTCCAGTCCCTTCACGTCAGAAATCGGGTTAAATAGTTCCAAACGCTGACGCTCTTCGACAAAATGGTACAGTTCCTTGTCGATGGTATCTTCCTCAAGCCATCCGGGAGCGGTGATGATCTCTTCCTCTTCCTCTTCCGGTTCCGGCTCCACATAAGCGCTCAGGGAATCATCCCAGCCAATCCACTCGGTCACCATGGAGAGTACCTGCATAGGATCGGCTTTACTTTCAATACCGTTGGTCAGACAGGTCAGGTAGCCGTCGAAGTATGTATGCATATAATTGTCGCTCAGCGTCTTATATGCGCCGGGATTTCCCACCTGACTCTCGTCGATGGTCACATTGCTGCCCCAGGGATAAGGAACAAAGCCAAGCTCAAATACACCCTTTACGGCATCTGCCTGCCATGCGGCGCGGTGTGAGATCGCCACTGTCTGTCCCTTGTCGAAAGTTTCTCCAGGATAGTTCCAGTTGTCGTAGCCTACAGTTCCGTCATCTTTGGGTTTACGGGGAACATTCTGCAGACCGTTCTCCACACACTTCTTCAGGAATTCCAGACACTCCAACATGGGTTCTGTACAGTAGTTCAGATTTCCGCTGGAAGCCATAATCTCGGTTCCGTTCCCGGCGGCGCCGAAGAGCATCCAGTAATACGGAGAAACAAACAGAGGATATTCATCCTCCCCCATTAACTGTTTCATCTCCAACAGATAATTATAGCAGTCGTCATAACTCCACTGCCCCCTGTCGAACATTTCAGCCGGAGTATACTCCATGCCCAGTTCCTTGATCATGGTAGCATTGTAGTAAAGTCCCTCGCCGCCCATGCTTCTTGAAATGCCGTAGTTCTTACCGCCCCACCAAAACTTGTAATTGTCCATGTAGAAATCGCTGCCGGCAAAGCTGTCGGTAAAATCATACAGCATATTGTTGGCAACATAAGACGCCACCCAGGTATAGTTGCAGTTCATGATATCCGCCACCGGCGTTCCCGCAATATACTGCTTAACCGTCTCGTCCGGAATATCCTCCCACACATCTGTAGGATTGGGCACAAAAGTGAGCTTTACATTATACTTTTTCTCAATGTAGTCTTTCTTGGCCTGTCTGTCCGCAACCTGATAAGGCTCCAGATTTTCTACAGATGGATCCAGATTTCCCAGGTCGTTATGGCCAAGCACCGTCAGCTCAATACCGCCGAAGTCATAAGCCGGATACAGATCCCCGTTGGGATTCACATAGGCCCCGTCTTCTTCCCCTTCTGCCTGACTGCTGCCGCTCTCGGATGCTTCATCTCCTGCGGATTCGGAAGACTCCGTCCCGCTGTCCTCCGGGGAACCGCTCTCCGGGGAACCGCTCTCCGGGGAACTGCTCTCCGGCGCGCTGCTGTCGCCGGCGTCACTGCCGCAGCCTGCCAATGACATGGAAAGCATACATACGGACATTGCGCATGCCATTGTTCTTAGAAACTTTCTTTTCATAAAACTACCTCCTTGTTATACAGCTCTTTTGCAGAGCATGTTAAGTTGCTTTGCAACTATTGTTGCCGGAATTCCCCTGAATGGATATGATCACACATCGTCACGCCTGACCATTCCGTAACAGCTTCTGCCCTTCGGCAGTACAGAAAATTAAAACTACTTGTAAAATGCAACTTTCTATGTCAAATTGTTGCATTTTTTATCGAATTGCAATATTTACTGTGTTAAGAATGATTTTAGCACTTTTTATATTTTTTTTCAAGTTATTTATTCAATCTTATCAAAAGTAATTATATTTTTATTTTTGCAAAAACCTCATCCTTATCATCTTGCTCAATACAGAGATATCGTTTTGTGATTTGGTAGGCAGAATGATTAAATATACTCATTAAAAGGGCCGGAGCAGTTCCCTGTTTCCATGCGTGATAGCCAAATGTTTTCCGGAGCGAATGGCAGCTGATGCTCTCATTCAGTCCGGCAAAGGCTCCTGCCGCTTTTACAATTCTATAGGCCTGATAACGGCTTAAATGTCCCTTCTTCTGCTTTTGGCTTGTAAAAATCCATGTGGAGGGAGTACAACTGGAGGGATCTGTATAGTTCCGGAAAACAGTTTTCACTTCCCGGTTCATGTAAATTCGATTTTGTTTTCCCGTTTTCTGTTCAATTATCACAATGTGTGTTTTCCATTCTTTTCGCTGATAATCGTAGACATCTCCATAAGTAAGGCGCAGGATATCCGATATTCTAAGAGCTGTATTTAATCCCAGGATAATCAACATATAGTCTCGGGGATTTCGCTTTTCCGAAAGGTAATAGCTCTTGAGCAGTTTCAATTGTTCGGTGTTTCTGATTGGCTGTGTCACACTCATCTTTTTCTTTCTCCTTTGTTCATTTATGCAACATTTTGACATAGAAAGTTGCATTTTTCTGTATTGCATCCTTCCCCTTCTACCTGCCTGCTTCCGATTTGTCAACAATCCGAATCCACTGCTATCCGCCTCACCGCCACACCATATTACCTGCTGTATAAAAGGTTTGTCCCATACTCCGAAATACAAAAAGGCCCACATGTCGGCAGCATCCATACATGTGAGACCTTTTCCCTCTTAATTCGTTCCTGAATCCGTTCCCTCTTACCCCTGAACCGCCGATGGAACAGCCCGGAATAGAAGCGTGTCGCAGCTGCCCGACGGGGAAATTCCACCCGGGATTTTACATTTTCCGTTTATTGGCAAAACTTCCTCCTCAAAAATATCGATAAGTCGTACACTTATTGTACGAAATGAAATAGTATCTGTCAATCTTTTTCAGGTTTTCGTGATAGTATGGAGACGCAAACTATTGTGATAGTATAAAATCCGGGGGAACACAAAGGAGCACATATGGGAATAAAACTATTTGACTCTGAATTAAAGGTAATGTCCGTACTCTGGAAGGAGGGCGACTCCACCGCAAAATATATCTCGGATGTTCTGAACCGGGAAATCGGCTGGAACGTGAACACCACCTACACGGTCATTAAAAAATGCATCAGAAAGGGCGCTGTCCAGCGCCTTGAACCCAATTTCCTGTGCCGCGCGCTGATTACCAAATCCCAGGTACAGGATGCGGAGACAACTGAACTGATCGACAAAGTGTACGACGGCTCAGCGGACCTTCTGTTCGCCTCCCTGTTAAACAGAAAGAATCTGTCGGAGGAACAGATCGCACGGCTGAAGAAAATCGTGGAAGAAGGCAGGTGAGAACATGAGTCTGACTGAGATGAGTATTTACGGCAGTGTATTGATATTGGTCATCCTGGCCGTGAGGGTGCTCTGGTTGGATAAGCTGCCCAAACGGACGTTTCCTGTATTGTGGGACATTGCGCTGCTACGGCTTCTGGTTCCCTTTTCCGTCTCCTCCGCCTGCAGCGTGTATTCCTTCCTTGAGGCAGGACAGCGGCAGATATCCGGAGCCAGCGCCGCAGCGGAGGGCGGAATGACGGCTGCAGACGCCTCTCCCGTGTGGAACGGCCAGGGATATCCGCTCCGGGAGTTTTTGGATGAGCCCGGGCTCCCCCTGCCCGGTGAAAACCTGGAATGGCTGCTACCCATGATCTGGGGCCTGGGCTGCTTTTTATGCGCAGCCTTCTTTGTCATCACCTATGCGCGCAGCCTGCAGCGCTTCCGGGAGGCTCTGCCGGTGGATGACCTGCAGATCAGACAGTGGCAGCAGCGCCATGGAGCCCGACGCCCCATTTCCGTCAGGCAGACGGACCGCATCGCCGCGCCGCTGACCTACGGAGTCCTCCGTCCGGTGATCCTGCTTCCCCGCAAAGTTCTGTGGAAGGACAGCGCGGATCTGGACTATATTCTGCAGCATGAATATGTGCACATCTGCCGCCGGGATGCGGTTCGAAAGATTCTGACTGCGGCGGCCCTGTGTACCCACTGGTTTAACCCCTTTGTCTGGATCATGGCCGGAATGCTGAACCGCGATATTGAGCTGGCCTGCGACGAAGATGTACTGCGGCGCTTCGGCAGCCAGGCCAGGGTAGGATACGCCATGGCCCTGATCAGAATGGAAGAAAAGAAACGCAGCCTTCTGCCGGTTTTTAACGGATTCAGCAAAAATGCCATAGAAGAGAGAATCAATCTGATTATGAAATACCGGAAAGTGCGGTATATAGCAGTGGCGGCAGCCTTTGTCCTGGTACTTGCAGTAACCCTGGGCTTTGCCACATCCGCCAAAACAGTCAACACGACACAGGACCCGGCGTCTGTATCTGCAGACAGGGACGCATCCGTCCAGAAGGATATAATTGAAGTAAATAACGCAGATCGCACAGATCTCGAATCAGGCGCTTCCCTCCGGACAAACGAAATAAACAGCCAATCGGACGCTCCCGATACAGATGCCTATGCAATCTCCTACATGTCCGAGGGCATACCCCAGGAAGAACCTGCGGATTTATACAGGGGAAGCGGTTATATCATTCTGATTCCAAAGGAAGAGTGGCGGATGTACGCCCCGGACGCCTGGATCTGGGAATACAATGAAATGGTACAGTTCTGGGTGACAGATTACGGCCGGACTGCCCGGGAACAGATAACGGAGACGCTTGCGGCAGACGGCTATATCCAGACAGGGGACGATGCCATCCTGCAGAAGGAAAGCGACGGCCGCCTCTACGTTGTCCGTCTGCTGCAGGACGGGGACAGAATCATGAGCCTGACCTATACCCATCCGTCTGACCCGGAGTATGTTGAAGGATTGGGAACCCATCTGAATGCCATCGCCATCAACTTCTGCCTTCTTCCCACCCGGGACAGCCAAGATGTGGAAGGATGACTGGAAAAGTAAAAAAGTCCCACAGCGCTACCGGATCCTGCGCCGTACCTTATCGTTAAGTTTTTGGTATATATGCGCAGTCATCCACTGCTCCCTGGGCACCCGCACAGCATCCTCAAAAGACCACCATTTTACAGCCTGGTTTTCCGCCCGGTTCACGGCCAGCGCCTCTGTATCGTCAGCTTCTGCCAGATAGGTAACATTCATATGCAGATGACTGGAGACATAGGCGCCCCTCTTCACATGACCGTCAACCGTCAGGATCTCCAGGCTGAATATTTCAGGAGTCACCAACACCGCTTTCCCCACCCCGGTCTCCTCCTTCAGCTCCCGCAGGGCCACGGAACGCAGATCTTCCACGCCGTCCGCATGGCCCCCGATCCAGGACCAGGAATCATAGATATTATGGTACACCATCAATGTCCTGGTGTATTCCCGGTTGACTGTCCATATGGATGCGGTAAAATGCGCAATCCTGTTGGCCCTGTCCAGATAATCCGGATTATCTGCCATAAAACGGAGCATCAGCTCCCTGTCGGCCCTCTCCTGCTCATTTTCCGGTTGATAGTTCTGGATTTCCCGTTGTAAATTCATGGATTTTTCTCCTTGTGTTCTCCTGACCTGCCTGCCCTATCCCTGCTTCCGGATCCGTTCTATCAGATACCGCCCGGTACGCTCCATCAGCCTGCAGGCATCCGGCACCAGCCGGGGCGGGAATCCCTCATAAAAATTGTCCGCCTCAAAAGTAAAATCGCCCTCATAGCTGATCTCCGCCAAGGCCCCGGTAATGGCCTCCCAGTTCAGATTTTTCGTAAAAGGCATGGTGTGGCAGTCCCGCACATAGTCCACGTCGTGGACATGAAGGGCCTGCAGCCTGTCTTTTCCCATGGCGCGGATAAAGTCCTCCGGCTCCACACCCACCAGAGCGCAGTGCCCGATATCCAGACATCCCACGATCCAGGGCGAGTTCAGCGCATCCAGAAGGCCGCAGAATTCTTCCGGCTGAGAGCAGACGCTGTCCACAATATACCTGCGCTTATTGTCATACTGCCACATGTTCTCCGCGCACACCCGGATGCCGTATTCCTCACAATAGGGAATCAGGCTACGGTAAAATACCAGATTTTCCTCCCAGAGACGCTGCCTTTCCCTGGCGTAAGTCCTGTGCTGCACGGGATGTACGACGATATTGCGTACTCCCATCAACGCAGCCGCGTGCATGGAGCGCAGGATACGCTCTCTGGCCACAGAGTCCTCCGGCTCTTTTCCGTATGAGGTAGGGTAGGGCGCATGGGCCTGGCCGAAACCGATGCCGTACTCCTCCCCCAGTTCCTTCAGATGCAGCGCGTGCTCTCTCCAGGCATCCGTACACCAGATTCCCTTCCCTGCAGCCATCTCAAAAAAGCCCCAGTCTATGGCGTCAAATCCTGCTTCCGCCAGAATGCGGACGCTTTCCTCATCACCGAAAATCTCGGCTGTTTTTTCCGTTGTCGTAATCAAACGCATCTTATCTTCTCCTAATCCGTTTCCTTTTGATACTCTGAATGCTGCGGTCAGCGGATATGATCCTGGGGATTCTCATCCTCAAACTCAAACACACAGCGCTCATAGGCATTGATAATGTGCGTATCCATGTATTTGTCATACCGTTTATGCTGTCTGCCGTAGGACATATGCACATGTCCGTGAAGAAAATACCTGGGATGGTATTTCTCCATCAGGGTCCGGAAAACCTTGAAGCCCTGATGGGGCAGATCCCGGCCGTCATTAAGCTGGTAAGCCGGCGAATGGGTCACCAGAATGTCAAAGCCCCCCTTGCGGAACAGCTTAAACCTGAGCTTTTTGATCCGCTTGGTCATTTCCTTCTCCGTATACTGATGCGGTCCCGGCTTATAGCGCATGGAACCTCCCAGCCCCAGAATCCTGACGCCCTGGTGGACATAAATCTGGTCTTCAATGCAGGTGCAGCCCTCCGGAGGAATCTGCTCATACTTTTTGTCATGATTTCCATGCACATACAAAACCGGCGCCGAGGCAAATGTCACCAGGAAAGACAGATACCGCGGATCCAAATCTCCACAGGAAATGATCAGATCAATTCCTTCCAACAGACTCTTATCGAAAAAATCCCACAGATATTTGGACTCTTCATCCGCAAGTACCATTATCTTCATAACAAGCCTTTCTTCTCAACGCCGACTCTGCGTTTTCCGCAACCATCCCCGTCTCTTACACACATGGGAAAACAATACGGCGATCCGTTCAGTTCTTTACTCCCTGTTGTTTTACAACAGGCTCCGCCTGCTCTTTCAGCTCCCCCTTGCCGGGAATGGAGCCGATTACATTTTCCGCCAGCCAGTCCATGGTCATGATCTCCTCCGGAAGCATGCTGCGGTCCGGATCATCCTGCACAATACCTGTCTGGGAATACAGAATACCGGAAAATGGATTAAATCTATCAGAGCTGATGGTTGCCTTCAGCAGTTCCACCAGACGCCTGGTTCCAATGGGCAGCTGTCTGGAGCAGACCACGTCGATGACACCTGCGGACATGCCCCACCAGTAATTGATGGCTTTTGTGGAAGGGGCATCATCGTCATCCTTCCAGTTGCCGTTCAGAATCGTCCGGAGCAGCTGCTCATAAAATTTCCCCCAATGGTACAGAGGCATGGCCAGGTTTCTGGGACGCTCCCCATCCATATGATAAATACCGAAAAACCTGGATGCTTCTTCAGGAATTACCATGTCCTTTCCAGAGATACAGTCAGAACCTGTCTCCCTTATTTTCTCCTCTATATCCACTTCCTTCTTGGTAGACCATTCCAGGTAAACCTTGGCCCTGGGATTGATCATTTTTGCTCCCAGCGCAAAGGCATTGATATTGGCTATGGAGCCGAAAATAGGATAATCCGCAATATAGGTCAGCTTGTTATTCTCCGCCATTGCTCCGGCAATGGCCCCCATCAGGAATTTTGCCTCATGCATACGTGAATAGTATGTACGGATATACCGATGGGAAGTATTCAGGGAACAGTTCAGCACCCTCACCTGGGGATTGGCAATGGCAGCCTTCACACTGGCCTGCACAAAGGGAGGCGTAGTGGTGAAAATCAGTTTACAGCCGGAATCTATGGCATCCTGTATCAGAGAGTCCACATTCTCTTCCGTGCCGTTTTCATAGCACACCGTAGTCAGTTCCTCTGAAAATGTCTGTTCCAGATACTGCCTGCCCAGTTCATGGGCATAGGTCCAGGCTGAGGTTCCCGGGGTCTTTTCATAGATAAATGCTGCCTTCAGCCTGGTGGAACTCAAGGGCAGAAGTATACTCAGCAGGGGCTTTGACTTCTTCTCGCTGCTGGGTTTCATCTTCAGCTCAATATCCCCTTCCTCCTGCAGAAGCTCGAATTCCTCCCAACTCTTAGTAATCAGATCCCGCAGTTCATTGGTGGTCTTCTCTTCCACCTCATCATATCCGTGCAGGGAGATAAAGGCCAGAAAAGCATCTCCCTCCGTAATTTTCAGTTTGCCGCCGCCTCTGGACTCATATTCCGAAGTGAACCGCGTATACAGGGCGCTGAATTTCAGCAGTTCATCCTCATTCCAGGTCTCCCCGGGCGCTTTTCCCACCGTCTCCTGCAGCTTTGCAAAACTTCCCTCCTGGGAAAACCAGATATAGTTGATGGGCGCAGACTGGTAGAAATCCATAAATTCATAGTATATTTTGTTTTCCTTTTCCTCGCTGCGTTTCGGCACGATACGTATCACATTTCCCGGAATGGACACTGCGCCGAAATATTTCATGACGCTGACCCGCTTGTTTCCTTCCTCCACATAGAATTTATTCATATATTCATAGGCCTTGATGGGATCCCGGATACCTTCCTCTTTCTGGCTCTCGCTCAAATTGATCCATTTAGATGCAAATTCCGTCTCCTCCCGCAGAATGGGCATAAAGTTTCCCGCAAAGGAACTGCTCCTTCCCACTGTCTTTGTCCCCATGATCTGCGCAATGGGTACCTGCACCATTCCCAGGGATACTTCATGGTAACTTCCCTTTTCCGGCATGATATCATCAAGAACCTGCAGGGTCGGTTTCTCCCCCCGCAGCATCCTGGTCTGGTAATCTTTCTTTCCTGACTTATACGCTTTCAGATAATCGTCCTTTGCCATAATTCATATCCTCCATTCAAGTTCTGACATGCGCATGCTTTCGTACTGTGTGCTCCCGCATCCCAAAATCATACATAGCCTTTTGTCCTTGGTATCATTATATGAAATGATGACAGGAATTGCAAGGAAAAAAGAACAATATCCATTCTCCCCAATTCATGCTCAATCCATAAACTCTACTTCCACTGTCAGCCCGGGCAGACCCGGATTAAAATTCCTTATCATCTTTTCGACTAATTCCTGTGCCGAATTCTCCGCCATCTCGTAATATGCCTGTGTCGCCAGAAGCTTTTCCTGCAGCTGATTCTGCGCGGTTTTCAGATCCTGTCTTGCCAGCGCCACTCCCTCTGAGGTATTTCCGTTAAAGATGCCGTCCTTAAATAAATAATTCTCGTACTCATAATCCAGTCCCGCAGTATTGAGCCTGGGTTTTGGTATTCTGGCAAGAACGTACTGCCGCTCACTGTCAATCACAAATTCGCTTATCTCCAGATCCACAGTATATACTCCGTGACCCCTCACAGCCGTCCAGATCTTATTGTTGTCCTCATGAAAAACATATTCTATGTCGCTGACCTGCAGAACCTCCAGTTCCGATTCTTCCCTTATATTTTCAATGGTAATTTTCACGTCATTGCTGACATGGTACTTTTTCTCCGCTGCACTGAACGCGCTTTCATAGAAACTCTCATAGGTTTCCCTGCTCTGTTCCTCCAGGGCCTGGTGATAAGCCTCCCCTGCTGCGGAGCAGACTTCCCCCACGGCTGCGCAGACCATCAATCCCGCAGCGCAGGCCACGGCTGCTCCGGCTATTTTCCGCTGAAATATTCTGCCTGCAACGGATCCCTTTTTCGCTTTCTTTTTCATTATTTCTCTTCCTCTTTAAACCTGACTGTTATCTGTTTGTCTTCCACGCATATGGAACGGGCCAGCGCCTCCACCTGCTTTCTGGCCGATTCTTCTGCCTGCCTCATCAGGTAATCGTTCTTTCTCATTTCTTCCGCAGCCTTTTCCTTTATCTGAGCCATGGAATTCATGTATCCGATATATCCTGCTTCCGTATTGCCGCTCCAGAAATATTTCTGCCATTCAGCCATCTTTTCAGATTCGTTTTCATCTATGATGAAATCCACCTCCGGACCGGGGAGCGTAATCGTAACCGCAGAATCCTCCTCCGTGATTTCCGCCTGACCTAAATCCACGGAAAATACAGCCTGTGTCTTATAGACAAACAGAGCCTTGTAATCCCTGCCCTCCTCAAAGTCGTTTACAATCTGGTCCTCTGCAGCCAGAACATCCAGTTTTCCCATGGCAGTGATCTCACTGATCTCCACATTTGTATCTTCGGCGCTGAGTCCCTGCTGCGCTCCCGCTTCATAGCCGCTGACCAGCCCCTGGGTAATTCCCTCGAAAGAACCTTTCACCGTGCCCGCAAATTTACCTGCCGCAGTTCCCACGCCTGCCCCAAAATCCTTTGCAAAGGAAACCGCAAACACACCGGAAACTGCCAGAATGCCCAGAATGCAGAGAAAGATCCACCGCTCCGGCTGCCTTCCCGTTCCATCCGCCTTCACCAATGCAGACTCCCCGGTTTTCTTCTTTCCGTCCCTCATAACCTACTCCCCCTTCTTTTTGATCCTGATATAATCCTCTCTTTTTATGACGGTACCGTCAATCTTTTGGGTTATGGGAATCTTTATCGTCTCTTTTTTCCCTGAAAAAGTATCCTTTCTCCACTTATTTATTTTGTTCCAGAAGCCCTCCTGTTCCTCCCTCACAATCTCGCAGTTTTCATCCGTCAGCTTATACACCAGAATAAGCTCATCCTCTTCCCGTACATTTATGGTTGTTTTTTCAGTAATTTCCTCCCCGTTCCATTTGTACACACATTCGCCGTAGTCATCCTTCGTCTCCAAAGTAATCTGATACAGCTTCTTTATCTCATGTTCCCTGATAATTTCATCAATGTCCGACATATACTTTTCATATTTCATTGTCTGCGTATACAGGCCGCCTTCCGTCTTCCTTCCGGAAACATAGTAACCTTCATGGGGAATGATGGATACTTCCACCCTCCGGGAAGGTTCCAGGATACTCCCCTCCGCCACCTCTCCCTGCCCCGGGGAATCGGCCAGCTTTACGGAAACCCTGCCGTTCTGAACCGTTTTCTGCCTGTAGACCTCCGCAGAGATCAGGCTGATTCTCACCTTAACGCTTCTGAGTATTTTGTCCAGGTTGACAATGTCCTCCCCTTTGTCGTATAACGCAATATCCACAGTCCCCGGCAGCTTTTCTATATACTTTGTCTCCTCTGTCTTCTCATTGTTGCCGTCCGTCTTCTCTATCTCAACCTTCAGCACATTTCCGGCATCCAAAACGCCGTCCCGGGCAGTGATGGAAATTATCTCTTCGATTCCGATACTTTCCCGGCATACCGTAAGATTTTCCTTTGCATCCGACGAATAATGGCGGTTCTTCTCATTCAGCCCGGAAGCTGTTATATCAAAAAGGGTATCGACTCCCACGCTTTTATTCAGGATAATCTCCAGTTCCGACCTTGCAGCCATAAATTCCAGCTTCTCCTGACCTCCATCCGGTACCATGATTGTATAACGATAGCCATCCCCTGTTTCCTCCGGTTCATCCAGACGGAAATTACTGCTGAACAATCTATAATGATCGTCAGTCGTAACCACAATGTGATCCCCTGCCCTGAGATTCAGAATTTCCCCACCGGCTCCCACAGCCCTGTTATTTACGGAAACGGAAGCAATGCCCTTCTTCTCCCTGCTGTCATGGAGAAAAACTGCAGAAAGATACGGATGAAGCGTTACCGAGTACGTGCTTTCCCTGTCTGTTTTCTTAAATTCCACCACCCCCGGCTGCTCCGCGCTAAAGGGCGTTGGCCGGGCTTCCACGTAATAATATGCACTTTCGTCATACTCATACTTTACCGTGTACGGCCTGCTGGCGTCTATTTCAATTTCACTGTCAGCATATACTACGTCGTCCACGCTCCAGACTCCGGAAACGTTCTTCTCTTTTCCGCTGCCGTCTACATAAAAAGCCCGGAATGTCAGGCCCTGTTTTTCATATCTTCCCACCGGAATAACCGCCAGTTCCGTGCCCTTATAATCCTGTGGGATTTCCAACACCAGGCTTTCCCCGCCTGCCGCGGCATATGCTGTGGCATATAATTCTCCCTTTTTTCCCTCCGAATCATACTCGTAAATTCGAAACCCGGAAAAAACATAGGCGTTCCTGTCATTTTTACTTTCCGGCCCGGAACAGTACAGCCTGTCTCCCGGGTCCAGATAGACATGGGAATCCTGAATCTTTTCCGTCCGTGCAGAGTCAAGGAAATATTCGATCTCCAGGAAATTGTTGTCCCCAATAGTGACATGAACCTGCTTCTGCTCCTTTTCCTCAAGGATTTTATATTCCTCTTCCTCATATTGGCCAGCTTCATTCACCAGTCCTTTTTCCTGCAGTTCCTGTGCCTGCCTATAGTCCTCATCCTCTGTAATCCCTGAGAACTGCAGAATGCAATCCTCTATTTTTTCCCGGCCTGCGCAGCCGGTCATAAGCAGTACACATGCCATTGCCAGAAAGAACATTCCTTTTTTCATTGCTCCAAACCCCTTTGTATTTAATCCGGCGCTTCCCCACAGTTTTCCCTGAAAAGAGGCAGCTTCAAAAGGATATTTTCCTGGAAATTTTCCTGGAAATCCTCCTGAAACTGCCTTCTGAAACTGCCTCTGAACCACATTCAGAATATTATGTCAAATTCGCCCCTTCAGCCCTATACCACCTGGAATTTGTCGATGTATACAGGGAAGGTGCCGGTTCCCTTCATGTCCTTGCCTGCGGTAATGGTGACATTCTTATCCATGATCAGATACTCCACATTTGCTCCGGCTTCCACCACGGTATCCTGCATCAGGATGCAGTTCTTAACCTTTGCGCCCTTAGCAACCTTGACGCCACGGAAGAGAATGCTGTCTTCCACTTCGCCCTCGATCACGCAGCCGTCGGCAACCATCACATTGCTCACCTTTGCGCCCTCAATGTACCTTGTGGGGTTGTCGTCACGAATCTTGGTGTAAATCTGGGGACCATTGAACAGCGCATCCAGATTGTAGTCGTCCAGAAGCTTCATATTCTCGTCAAAATAGCTCTTCATGTCACAGATGCGGGCCACATACCCATCATACTTATAAGCCTGGACATTCAGCTTATTCAGCCTGGGAAGCAGCACATCCCGCTCAAAATACTCCTGCCCGCGGACAGAAGCGGTATTGATCAGATCGATCAGCATTTCCCGCTCCACCACAAACATATTCATGGAGAAATTCTGTACGCCTGTGTCCTTGGCGTTGACATAGATCTTTGTAATCCTGCCGTTCTCAATGTCGAAGGTATAGTAATACCCCAGGTCATTGGCCTGCATCTTCAGAAAGCTCTCCGGCAGCACCTGCTCATTGTAGGCAATGGTCACATCCGCGCCGCTCTCGATATGGTGCCGGATCATACTCTTGAAATCAAAGTTAACCACAATATTGGTGTCCGTGATCACCACATATTTCTCCCGCTCATCCCGCAGGAAATCCAGAATATTGGCCAACGCTCCCACCCGGCCCACGTATGGCTTCGCGCTCTTCTCCATGAAGGGAGGGAAGATGTGAAGGCCGCCGTTCTTGCGGACCAGGTCCCACTCACGGCCGGAATCCAGATGATCCATGAGGGAGTGATAATTGTTGTTCACCATAACGGAAATATTGTCAATGCCGCAATGGGTCATGCTGGACAGGATAAAGTCGATCAGGCGATAACGGCTGGCAAAAGGAATGGAAGCCATCAAACGCACATTCACCAGATCCGGAACCAACGCATCATAACTGTTTGGGAAAATAACGCCCAGTGCACTTGTATTTGAATTTACCATTCTTCTCCACCGCCTTCTACATTATTTTTTACCATGGCATTGGGACCGATCTTGGCATTGTCGCCGATGGTCACGCCCGCTCCCACGGTGGCCACCCCGTTTTCCGTCTCCGTGGGCATTGCACCCACAACTGCATTCTCGCCGATGGTCACATTCTCCGCCACAATACAGTGCTTCACGGTAGCGCCGGCCTTGATCACCGTGCCTCCCATGATAACCGCATCCTCGATGACTGCGCCCTTCTCCACCCTGACGCCGGAGAAGAGAATGGAATGCTTTACCTTGCCTTTGATGCGGCAGCCGTCTGTGATCATGGAATTCTCCACCACAGCCCCTGCGCTGATCTTGTGTCCGGTCATACCACTGTTCCGGCTGTAGATCTTCCAGTCCTCGTCAAACAGGTTGATTCCGCTGTGTTCCGGATCCAGAATCTCCATGTTTGCCTCCCAGAGAGAGGATATGGTTCCCACATCCTTCCAGTAGCCGTTGAAGTGGTACGCATACATCCTGCGGTTGTCCTTCAGCAGATTGGGGATGATGTTGTTGCCGAAGTCATTCTCGGAGTTGGGATCCGCCTCGTCCTCCTCCAGATACTTGCGCAGAATATCCCAGTTGAATATGTAGATACCCATGGAAGCCAGATTGGATTTGGGATCCTTGGGCTTCTCCTGGAATTCCGTAATCCTGTCATCCTTATCCGCCACCATCAGGCCGAAACGGGAAGCCTCCTCCCAGGGAACCTCCATGACGGCCACGCTGAACTCCGCATTCTTCTCCTTGTGGAATTTCAGGAAATCGCTGTAATCCTGCTTACAGATCTGATCTCCGGAGAGAATGATGACATACTGGGGGTCATAACGCTCAATAAAGGAGATATTCTGGTAAATCGCGTTTGCCGTCCCCTTGTACCAGTCAGAGCCGCTTGCCTTCTGATAAGGCGGCAGAACATGCACCCCTCCGTAGAGACGGTCCAGATCCCAGGGCTGGCCGTTTCCTATGTATTCATTCAGCACCAGAGGCTGATACTGGGTCAAAATGCCTACGGTGTCAATATCCGAATTGACACAGTTTGACAGCGGGAAGTCAATGATACGATATTTTCCGCCGAACGGAACTGCCGGTTTCGCAAGCTTCTCTGTCAAAGCATACAGACGGGAACCCTGGCCCCCGGCGAGAAGCATTGCTATCATTTCTTTTGCCATATTATACCCTCCTGATTTTTAAAGCATAAGTAAATTATACAACAAAATCGAAATAAAGAACAGGCTTTTTTGTGAATTTTTTTGACAAAAATATTTTTTTCCATTTTTGCCGTGTAATTTCTGGACAAGTTTTCAGATAAACCGCTGTTTTCAAGGGCTTTCCCATCTATTTTATCTTCTCCGCCACATACATGGACACCCTTGCCTGAATCACATCCGCGGTTTCCTCCAGGCTCTTTGCCCCGCCGAAATAATTCGCGGCCTCGTCCAGAAAAATCTGATAGATCCTGCGGTCCGTCTGGCTGCAGGCGCGGGCGCCCTCCAGCAAACCAAGCAGCCGGTCCCCCTGCTCCCCTGTAATGCTGTTGATGTCCGTTGGCTCCTCCCCCTCAAAGATCACCTGCTGCTTCACCACCGGATATTTGACACCGTTTTCATCCGCCTCATAAGTCATCTCCATGGCATCCCCAAGCTGCTCTTCCAGAACACCGCGGCATATGGGAAAGCCTGAGGGCAGCTCCCTCTGGGCCGGCGCATCCAGGCACCGGCGGATAAATTCCCACGCCGCCTCCTTATGCCTGCTGCCGCTGCTCACCGCAAGCACCGGACCGCAGGACTCGATCATGGTCCCGCAGCCGCTCTCCACGGGAAAGCCCACAAAGGTAATCTCCTGCCCGCCAAAGATCAGCTCCGTCCTGCAGATATCATAGACCGTGCTTATCCTCACAGGCATCAGCAGCGCCCTGTCCTCCAGGAAGGTCTCCTTTACGGAAAAATCCTCCTCTATCTCCAGCTGTTGGGAAAAGCTGTTGCAAAATTCCAGTACCGCCCGGAATTCCTCCCCGTCAAAGGCACATTCCCCTGTCTCCCAGTCAATGTAGTATTCCATGCTTCCTGTGAGAATCATGCCGAAAACATCCATTTTAAAAGCGCCCGGGTACAAAAGCCGTTCCCTGTCCTGTTCCCGAAAGCATTCCAGCATCTCTCCGATGGTCCAACCGCTCCTCTCCCCCAGATTCTCCGTCCTTCCCGCAAAACTTTTCAGAAGAAACCCCAGGGGAACGGCATACAATCCTTCCTGATAGGAAAATGCAGTCAGAACATTGTCAAAACAGGCCTTCCTGCCCTCCTCCCCCAGCCAGGCGTACAAATCCTCCGTATACATTCCCACAATGTCACTGGTGGTATACCCGTTTCCGAAATCAATCAGATCCGGCCCACTTCCCGAGACAATCTCCCGCTGCAGCCGGAGTACCCCGTCTTCCTCCGGCTTCTCCGATACTTCAGGGTGGTAAAAGCAGAAAACAAGTATATCAATACCACTGTATATTCTGACTTTATCAATGATCTGTCAGAA
>CANBFE010000009.1 GCA_947367855.1 uncultured Lachnospiraceae bacterium
TACACTTCCATAGAGGAAATGAAAGA
Source organism: uncultured Lachnospiraceae bacterium (assembly GCA_947367855.1). Classification (GTDB taxonomy): domain Bacteria; phylum Bacillota; class Clostridia; order Lachnospirales; family Lachnospiraceae; genus Acetatifactor. The sequence goes on from CANBFE010000009.1 coordinate 27, forward strand.
AAGCATCCGGCGTTTCATTGAACAGTACAACCTTACTGCCCATGCATTCCGCTGGACTTATGCGGGGATTCCATTAACTGTATAATTCATAGTTATTTAAGCAATGCTGTACTAGTGATCTGTCCCGAAAGTGTCTGCTCCGCTTTGGTGGCACGGTTTATCTCTGATGTAATGCGTCCCGCTTCCACGGATATGCTGCTCCGGATGCTCGTGTACTCTGTGGCCGCGTCCGTCTTGGTCTCGTAGGTCTTTGAGACATCTGCACGTATACCGGCAGCCGTAACCTCTATGGCAGTCTCCAACCCCTCCTTTGTGTTTTGCAGCTCCGCCCTTATCTGTCCTGCCGTGACCTTTATCTCCGTTGACAGCCCAGCCCCCATGTCTATCATCGCCAGCCGGGTCTCTTCTATCGTTCTTTCCAGGATATTGGCTTTTCCCTTTATCTGGATGATAGATGCATGTACGCCATTTACCTTCTCTGAATATTTTTCAACGCCACTTGCCTTGTAAGTGTCCCGCAAGGCCTGGATTCCCTTAAGCGTACGCTCCAGGATATATGTCTCTATCAAGCGGTACTTCGTGGACATCCGGACGGGGTCTCCCACCTCCAGGCAGGGGTTCCCCATGGCTTCGCACTTTGCCAGAGGATTGTACGAGATTCCTATAATCTTTCCCAGGATGTTCTCAGCAATGCTCCGAAGCTGTTCAGATGACTTCCCGTATACCAAAAAATTGCCCTGGATGATATAGCAGTTATCATCCGGGGAAAGCGGAGTCTCTGGCCATATCTTGCCGATGTCGTTTTCCTCCTGGCGAATCTGCAACTTTGTGATTCCCTGTGTGGAGTAGTCCTCATACTCGATAGATACGTACGTTCCCCCTCCAATCCTAGCACCCTTCGGGTCTTTTGGAAAAAGCGTGTCTGACGGATACAGGTCTTCTGCCGGGTATAGTCCGCCTATAGCTTGCTGGAGATATATGTAATGAAATTTTCCATCCCGTCCGATGTGCCCGAAGCAGGCATTAATCTCGCAAATGGCCGTGATTACAACTTTCCCGCTCATCTGCCCCGGGTCTATGGTGCGCTCCACGGCCATCCTGTCATTGACAAGGCCGCCCTCCGGCACGACTTCCTCCAGGCCGAAGTGCCGGATGAAGCTTTCCCGGAAATCTTTCATGGACATCGTGCTGCCCTCTTCCGGGAGGACGGAATTGTACCATCCAGCCACGTCCGCGTTGATGATGTCATACATCGCGTCATAGGCCACAACTTCCCTGTGCCTCCTGTCTGCTGTCGGCTTGTCCGATGCTACTTTGTAGCTTCCTATGGGCATTGGCGCATCGTCATGGTGGTTGAGGACTATGCTTACATCAATCCCTTCACCTATCAGCGGCTTGACTATATTTCCCACCTTGAACTTAATGTGGCTTGACTCGCAGCATCCGAACCGCAAATCTGTTTCCGAACATATGCTTTCAGAGATTTCTATGCTTTGCGAGAATAGTTCTGTGTTTGTGAAAATCCCGCCATCATATTCAATTTTCCATTGCTTGTCGATACTATCTTTCCCAAATAGGTCAGAATATTCATGTTCAATCATTTCATCACCTAATATTCAATAAAAATCCATTGCGTCTCTCCATAGTCTATCCCTTTCCCTCCATCCACTTTCTTGACCCGGAACTTCACGCTCGGGTCAAGATAAAAATGCCCGGTGGAATATGTCCTTTTTCGCGGATTGTAATACACACAATCCGCATCTGTCTCATTCTGGTTTATGTAATTCCTCTCCAATCCGGAAAGAATCGCATCCATTTCGGATTCAGGCATTTGATTTGTGGTAAAAGTGATATTTGTTTTCGTGTGCTCCAAGGCATTTCTGTGCGTCAGACCGTTTCCATCAGTATAGGAATCCATGTCCTGTCTCTGGTCTGGGGCTATGTCGTAACTGTCAAATTTTATATACTTGTTCGGGAATATGTAGTCTCCGAACTGGAATAAGTATCCATTATATGCCATAGCTCCTCCTTACATCTGGAATGACGACCTTCCGGTACGACGGTACTGTTCAAGGTCAAACTTTTTCATAAGTTCAAAAAGAACTCTTCCGTCAATCTCCACCGGGATTTTTATGGTAATCTCTCCGCCGCCCATGCCGCCGTTCCGTCTCATTGCATTTTCCACTGCCTGCTCAATAGTCGATAGGGGAGAAACTACCTCCGGCTCCCGCTTGTTGTCCCCCAGCACCGCCAGAAATTCATTGTTCGGCGGAACCACGGTTCCGGTTGCAAGGCGGGGAATCGGCATCTCTGATAAGGATGCATAAACATCCGCCGAATAGTTGGACGCCATCCTTGGCACAGTCTCTCTTTTGTTCTTATTCCCAGATACGCCGCCCCCTCCCTTGGAAGGTATCGTTATTTTGCTTGCCGAGTCCGCTTTAGCAAATAAACTGTCTAAAGCTCCATTAATTGCACTTATCATTCCAGATATCGCATTCAAGGCAGATGATACCGCCCCCTGGATACTTCCAAGAATACTGCTTACCTTACCAAAAATTGCATCCCAGATATTTCCCCATGTGTTCTTTGTCCGGTTCATTTCAGATGAAATTGTGTTTCCTATTTTGTGCATACCATTATTTGACACTCTAGATATATCATTCCACGACGCAACGTTCTTCGCCTTCATAGTGTCATAGGTATTTGACCATGTAGACTTTGCGTTTACTGAAAAACTATTTATACTTCCCCTCATGTTGATAAGCTTGCTACTCATATTGCTTGCCATCAATGAAGCATTAGATGCAACTGTATTTTTCATAGCAGATAAAGTTCTGGTAGTATTTTTTTGTGACTCATTCCAAGTATCCACGATCTTTCGCCCGGTTTTATCCATTGTACTCCTGGTATTAGATTCTACATTTGTCCAGGTATTACTAATGTGCTTTCCTATACTGTCAAGTGCCTGCCGGGAATTTCCTTTCATGTACTCCATTTGATTAGACACGCTTCCGCTGATTCCATCCCACTCTGTATCAGTGGTCTGTCTGGAAGTCCTCAGTGTTTCTGCTATTTTGTCCTGCATTCCGTCAAAATCTTCGGATACACGTCCATGTAATTCCGTTGTGGTTCCAGTGACTTTTTCTTTTATCCAGTCCCATGCTCCAGTTATTTTTTCTTTAATATTAGTAAAAACAGAAAGAACCTTATCTACCAATGAAGAGATTCCATTGAAGAGACCTTCCATAAGGAATCTTCCCATTTCTTCCATCACCGTAGATGGTGAATGTATTCCAAAAGCATTTTTAAATCCTTCTATAAAAGGTTGAAAAATATGCTCATATATCCATGTCCCGATTCCTTTAATAGTATCAACAATTCCATTAAACATTCCCTGAACAATGGCCCATCCAATTTCCCAGATACTTGCATCTTTATCCAGTCCGCCCATGGCATCTATAAGATACCCCAGGAAGTGATCTCTTATCGAAATTACAGCATCCTGAATCGCCCCCACAAGAAGTGTCGCCAATCCTCCCAAAGCCGCCCCAAAAGCCCTCGCAATCCTCGACACAATTCCGTTCCAATCAATACTTGCAAGGAAATCGCCTATGCTTTCACCAATCTGTCTCCAATTGGTTCCCTCTATTGCAGCAATTAAGGAATCCAAAAGACCTATAACGAAATCACTAAATCCCTGTCCGACGGTAGCCCAGTTTGTTTCAGAAAAAAAGTTATTAATTCCATTCGCTACATTGTCTCCAAGCTCCTTCCACTTAAATGTTTCAGAGAAGTAAATTACTGACTGGAACATACCCGTTATTGCCCTGCCAAGAGTTGATCCTATTTGTGCCAAATCTATCTTTTCAAATACACCGTTAAGTGCATTTCCAAGAGAAATCCCAAGTTCTGCCCATCCGGACAGTTTTGTAAAGTCATTTTTCCGCAACATGTCATCAACGAAACCAGTGAAAATGTCCCATTGAATCATAAACTTACTGCCAAGCAGGTTCCCAAGATTTCCCCAGTCGACCTCATTTATCAGTCCGCGCATGCCAACGGAAATTTTTGTGCCCAGGTTCTTCCAGTCAATTCCTTCGATCAGGAGGTTTAAGGTATTGACTATGGTATTAATCCCGGCCCCGATCACCCGCCCAAGCAAATCCCAATCCAAGTGGTCTATCAAACTATTAAATGTTCTGGTAAATGCGTCCACGAAAGCTGTTACCCTGGGACCGACATTATTCCAGTTGATTACGTCATAAACCTTCTGCAAGCCTTTGTTTATGGCTTCCGCTATATATGCCCCAAGGCCTTCCCAGTCCTTATTTTCAATTAGCTCTTTTAATTTCTCGAATATCCCAAGGATCCCGCCTTCGATCGGCGCCTCCTCAAACATATTGCCTGCACCGCCACCAGCTCCTCCTCCGCCACTGTTAGATGTCAGATTGTTCAATTTATCCAGGCCGCTCAATTGCTTATTCTGCGCTTTTGTCTGCCCCTCTATTGCTGCGGTAGTTTGCTTTACTGCCTTTGTATAAGTCTTCTGCCCTGTGATCGCCGCCGTAAATTGTCCGATCATGTTCATCAGGTTTGCAATTGCATCTATGGCCCGCTGTATGTACGGGATGGCAATCTCCACCAGGGGACGGAATGCTGCAGCAAAAGAGTTTTTCAGCGTCAGGGAACTTGCTTTCAGTCCGTCAATGACAGACTTAAATGAGCCGACCTCGTTGTACAGATTTCCAAAGCCCTCTTTCATTCCGGATATCATAGCGTTAAATGCCTTGCTGATCTGATTAAATATCAGCAAAGAAAGCGCAAGACTTTTAAACCTGGAACCAAGTGCTCCCAATGAACTGTTTGATTTATGCGCTGATTTGGTAAGATTTGAAAATACACTTTTTACAAATCCACCAAACCTTTTTAATCTGGACCCGGCTTTGCTTATTGCTGAGTGTGCAATAGAAAATGCCTTTTTAGCTGTCTGTCCAAGTCTGCTATAGCTTTCTTTAACCTCCTCTACTCCATCCGCATAATTTTTTATTTCCTGGTCAAGTAAAGCAATCTCCTGCTTTGCTGTGTCATGTTGCTGATACCCAACCCCAACACCTGCCTGCTCCATATCGGCAATTTCCTGCGCCAGTTGCCTCCTGCGTTCCATTATTTCCACAATCCGTTGATTTCCGACAACAGCATTTTCCCGAATAGCTGCAAGGCGCTGTTCTTCTTGCTCTTGGGCCTGAATCGCAGCGATCTCTTTCGCCCGTTTTGCTTCTTCTTTTGCTTGAATAGCATTTATACGGGCCTCTTCCCTTGCTTTCCTTTCTGCCTCTTTGGCTTCTAATTTTGCCTGGTTTTCAACTTCTTTCTGAATTCTGGCATTTTCTTTCTGTAAAGCCTTTTCTGCCTGCTCTTCTGCGCGGCGTTGTGCTGCTTCTCTTTTTTCTGCCGCTTTTGCTTCCTGTTGTGCGATTTTTGCCTGGCCAGATTCTGTCTGTTTGTTCAGTTCCGATTGATATGTCTTTACAGCATCCGTGGCATTCTTCCAAGCAAGATAAACTTTGTTATAATCTTCATCACCAAAAAATTTTCCCTGGTCATGAAGTTCTTTTAAGGCCTTTGCATACTCTTCTACATCTATCCTTAATATATTTAAATGTTGAGAAACTTCATCTGTGCTTTCAGCCTGTGTGTCAGAAGTATTTATGTACTTTTCAGTCTCATCCCGTAATTTTTTAAATCCATCAAAAGCGGTTTTTGTATATGAGTCAAATTCATCAATTACTTCCCGATATCGCTCATATGCATCAATCACATGCTTTAAATCACGTTCAGCTTCTTTATATTCTTTACTGGAATGGTCAATTCCAGACGCATCCATGGACTGAAGCTTTTCCCTTGCAGCATCAATCTTAGATGTGTCAAATTGTAAAGAATCTGACACTCCCTGCCCATATTCTGCAATCTCATACATGGAATCTTTGTATGCGTCCACATACTTTTGCAATTCTGCTTGTGCCGCTTTGTATTCTTCAGATGCGTGCGACACACCTGCCTTGTCCAAAAGCTCAAGTTTCTCCCGTGCTTTTTCAGCGTCTTTACCTATTTCTTCCAGAGATTTAGCAATTTCTTGAACCTTTGGTCTTACATTTTTTGTAATGATACTTGTATCTATTCTGATTGCTCCATCATACTGCGCCACGTTCTCACCTCCCACTTGTCTTCATGTCTCATTTCTCCTATAATCTAAGTACAGGCGTTGCAGCGCCGAGTACGAAAGAAAGGAGGAAGATACATGCGTATCGATAACGATTGTGTTTGTGACATTCTGCAAACCATCGAAAAAGTATCAACTTACAAAGAACCATTCAAATTCTTTGGAGAAAAAAGCAAATACGAAAATCTTTCAAAATATGGCGGTGACATGCTGTCGTATCATCTTCGCTATTTGCTCATGGCAAATTTGGTCTACTCTCCCGATGGCGTGAGTGGAGATTCAACTGGTGAATTTCACCTTGACCTAACCCCGCAAGGCCACAAGTTTTTAAATCCAGATTTGCCGTCAATTAGTTAATCTTGTTGAGACAGATGTGTCGAACCTTCTTTTCCAGGCACATCTGTTTCTTTTTCACTTAAAAGTCCTACCCTCAATATTTCTGCAATATCTTTTAATGCTTCTTTAATCCCGACAATTTCCTGATAAAATACAGATTGGTCATACGGTAAGTTAGCCATGTTACACCTCCCTAAAAATAAAAAGGCGCCACAGACACGCATTACACGCATCCATGACACCTTTTAGTCCTTCCCCTATGCCAATCCATAGGGCGCTTTGATTTAATTATAATAATTGTAACACTGTTTGATATTAGATTTGTACCAAATTAAAAGGAAAAGAGCGGTTGTTACGCCGCCCTCTTTCACTATATGTTCAATGTCTGCTGTGCATTATAGTTCTGAATCCTGATTACCGTATTCGTGCAAGGCTTCCAGTTGCTTGCATATTCCACGGCTTCATCGAACCGCTTTCTCGGGACATTTGCCCTTGCGTTCACGTTGAAATAATGCTTCAAGTCCCGGTTGCATTCCGCGAATACCTTTCTGCCGATTTCTTCATATGCATAAGATGTTTTCCCTCCAAGTGCTTCTGTTACGGTTTTGTTGACTGCATCCTCCAACACTTTCTGCTGCCCGTAGTCCAGGGTCATGTTGTTCTCCAGGTGCTCAATCCGCTTTCCATAGTCGCCCTTGACTTCGTTCAGGTCATCCGCAAGGACTTCCACCTTGCCGCCGACTTCCTTAAGGGCCTTGTAGTGAAGCTCCAACAGTTCCATGGTGGTCTGTGGCAATTGCGGCTGTCCGTAGGAACCTGTCTTGCGGATGGACGGAAGAACCTCGGATGTTACCCACTTCTTAAATTTCTTTGCGGATTCTAACTTACTGCCGAAAATGAGGGAGTATAAGCCGCTTTCGTTGATGATAACCATTTCCCTTGCCTGACCTGAGGAATCAAATTGGTGCTTCTGCTTATCTTCATCATCAACAAACTTTGCCACCGCATTTTTCGGAGCGGCGTATCCAAGTGGTTTCGCAACATCATTTCCAACAAACCAAGGTTCCCCATCAATAGTTACAGTCCTAATCTCTCCAAACTCGCTGTTGGAGAATATCATAATTTCGTTCATACGTTTTCCTCTACTTTCTACTGTAGAGGGCGGTGGGAGCATACCCCACCATGCGTTACCCTCTATGAACTGGCATTTCGCCTTTGCAAAATAATCGTATCACATATTCCAAGCTAATTTGTACCAAGTTTATCTGCTGAAAAATCCGGCCATTGCCAAGATAACTACCACTGCAAAGATGAATACGCATACCTCTGCTACCAGAATCTGGACAAATGTGAAAATCATCTGAAGCCGTTCCTTGTCCATGTTCATGCCGCACCGCCTTTCTTCATCTCTGCCATTGCGGCCCGGTAGCCTTTGGCATAGCCGAAATCAAACAGCGTGGTGATAACCTTGAATGCTCCGTTATAATCACTAGCAGAGAAAACTTCCTCCATTCCATGCTCCATTTCGCTAAATGACATTCCATATTCAGAATTCTTCTTTGTCTTTGAAAAAAATCTTTCCACATACTTCCTGATTGATTCCATGGCTATTCCTCCCTTACTTCCCAATACTCTCAATCGTCAACTGCTCATACTCCGGCACCTTCACAAAATCCTCTGTCAGCTCCACTCCGAATTGCGCTGACACTTTCTTGAAGTTCTCTGCAATCTTGTGCGGCGCAAGGTTCTGGCGGCGGGCTACTCTGTCCATTGCTTTAAGGTAGCTTGCAAGTTCGCCCAGGGGGATTTCAGAGGGATTGCACGCCTGCGGCATAACATAGGTTCCGGCTTTCCTTATCTGCGGAAGGACTTCTGATGTTACCCAGTGCTTGAACTTTTTGGCAGATTCCAGTTTGCTTCCGAAGATAAGTGAGTATAATCCGGATTCATTAATCACCATCATTCCGATGTTTCCGCGGGGGTCCTGAATCGGGGCCACCTTCTTATCATCAGAATCTACGTGAGTTTGGATTGCTCCTTTGGGTTTGGCATATCCTAACGCCTTAGCACAATCATTACCGACAAACCATGGTTCGCCATTGATAGTAAGAGTTCTAACCTCTCCGAACTCTGGATTATTAAAAATCTGCATTTCCTGCATAAAAATAGTACCTCCTGCGATAAAATTTTGGTTGCAAGAGATACCCTCATATGATAGTATATTTCATACAAGGGTTTATCTCTTGTGAGTTTGGAGTAATCGGTCAGCTCGCCAAAGTAGACGATTACTCCTTTTCTTTTAACTCTTTATAGACCTTATCAATCCCCATTCTGATTACATCTGCCTTAGTTAGTCTAGTCTGATTACAGCAATATTCCAATTTCTCAATATCATTATCAGACATTCTTATTCTTGTTTCATGCGTCTTAGGGTCTTTTGATGGCGGTCTACCATTTCTTGGTGACATTTTAACCTCCTTTCTATTTGGTGACACAATTAGTTTATCATATGGTGACACATTTAGTCAATACCCGAAATAAAAAAGGTTATAGGAGCACCCCACCCGGAAACTTCAGGGTGAGTGTAATGAACGATAACCTTCTCCTCCAAAAAGGGGGATCTGATTAGATCCTGTATGCTAAAAAGAGACAGCAGAATTTTCCACTGTCCCTTTACTGTTCTGATTTCAAATTTCTTTCTTGTTCTCAGGTTCTAATATTGATGGTAATATTTCAAATTGCCACTTATCAACCAAGCATTCAAAAGCTTCTAATACATTCGGATTGAAATCTTTTTTATAATAATCTATCACAGAGAACCAGTTCCCGAGTCTATTTATTTTCCCTTTAGCTGTTTTCAACTCCAAAGAACTTCTATATTCATCCATAAATGACCGATTTAAAAAGTTTATCAATACTTCATCTTTTTGGGAGTAAAAGTACTCTTTTTCCTTCTCTGGATTAAATTTTGGATAGTTGTATTTTTCAATTATTTCTAATGCCTTTTCGATTTCTTCCAATGACTCAAAAAAGTTCTTTGCTTTTATGACTTTTTCTAAATCTTTTGATAATTTCCATACATTATAAATGTATTGGTGCGACTCATAAAATATCGGCTCAATGGTATAGTCACTTCTCATGTAATCACTTCTAAATCCAATTATTGTATCTGTGTTAATAGATTCAGAAAATAATACATATTTATATTGGATTTGTGCAGAATCATTTTTTTCGGAACTTTCTTCATTTTTATCATTCTTTTGCTCCTTCTGTTCTTTTCTTTCCTCACGTTGCACATATGCATTGCACTCTCTTGCGTATTTCTCTATTTCATATTGACTCATATATGTGTATTTGGGCTTTAGTTCTCTTTTAACTGGTTTTGTTTCATCTTTGACATGCTCTTTATTTATAGTTGATTTATAAGTTTCTTTTTCCTTTTCTTCTATTTTCTTTTCCAAAAGTTCTATCTGCTTATCTCTCTCACGTCTTAAATCCCTCAAATTTGCAGACGGAGGATATGAAAAGTCAAATTTATGTTCATATTTAGTTAATTCCATCAATATCTTCTCTATTTCATCTATGGAATTATAAAATTCCTCTCTGTCAGTCGTTTTGTTTGCAATATCCGCTAATCTATTTGCTCTGTTAAGTTCGGAAAGTGCTTCTGATACAGACATTTCTTTATGATTATTTGACCTAGCAGTACTATTCTCTTTATCCCTTGTGCTTTCCATCTTGAAATCTTCTATTGGATTAACATTGACTGAATCCGGACACAGATCATCCACGATTTCATCCACTTTATTTTCGTCCACAATATAATATTGCTTTTTAAAACTTTCGATTACTTCATCTACTGTAATCTCTGTTTTATCTTTTCTTTGAATATCTACTATTTCCTCTTCATTTATAATTTCTTCCAACGCTTTTTCTGTTTCAGCTATTGGAATTTCTATGATTGAGATTTCTTCTGCATTAACTTCTCCTTTCTGTCCTTGGTTACCCATCTTAAGTTTATCCAGAAACTTTTGCACTAAAGTCATTTCTATGTTATCTTTTTCAGCATACTTTTTCTTTATAGTCTCCAATATTGCCATTACGCAAAGTAGTACAAGAATAGCAAGAACACCATATAAAACAACAGTTAAAATTTGTTTAATGTGCGAAACAACTAAAGAAAATACCTTTATTACCAAAGATATGACAATCAAAGAGACTAAACAACTACCACACCCTCCATTTTTCTTTTGTCCACCCATACGCTTTCCCCTCCATCGTACATTTGCAGAAAGACGGCAGATTTCTCCGCCGCCCTTTTCTCTCAATATATCACTGGAAACCCATTTGCATCACGAAAAGTCCCAGTCACTGCTAGTTTAAAAATATCTATCAATGCTCCAATAAGGAAAAAGCCTATAGTAAACGTGTAAATCAGTCCCTTTTTGAATTTTCCGACATAAAACTGACATGCCCCGCTCAAAAGCACCGGAATCAATGTTATTCCTATAATAGCATCATTTTCTGTCAATCCCCCTATTATTCCTATAACTACCGCAATAAACGGCATACAGGATAATATCAAGCAAGTTTTTTTCTTCTTGGGACTTGCCATTGTGTTTAGCCCTTTCATTCCCTCTTTTATGCCAGCACCTAATTCTTTTCCATAGTCATTTGTTTTTCCCATTCCCCTAATCCTCCTAAAAGTATTGTGATACCCCACATTGTACCACAATATTGTAGAAAAGGGAATATAAACGGGGATTATATTTTAAAGCGGTATTTTCACAAATTAAAAGAGCAGTATTTCTACTGCCCTTTCTCAAAGAAAAAAAGGCACAGCCATAAGCCATGCCATTTAGCAAGCGCACGAATTTGCATCGTGTCCTCCGATTTCTCGGTGCTCTCCTTAGTAAGCTACTACTTGCCATGCTTATTGTACCATTCTTTTTTTATTCGGTCAATAAGTTTCTCTTCATCTTCTGTCAGTATTCGGTCTCCATTTTCGTTGTGATTATACCCCAAATGGACATGTGGTTGTTTCAATACGCCATCCACCGGATGAGGATGTTGCAGGTCGATTTGCTTATGTCTTTTATTTTCACTATCATAGAAACTTACATATTTCAATTCTTGCGTATTTTTATCAACTGTTACATAAATTCTATCTTTAGACCTGGTTTCCATTGGTGCAGCGTTTGCCCCGTCAGTCACCTCAACATACTTTATTTGTCCAGACTGATGAACTGTTCGATATTCGGTTCCATATTCCTTTTTACTCAATCCGCTTGCCGCCCCTCTGCCTCCCATTACTCACACTTCTTTCTCAAACCGTTTATGAAACGGCTGTATCTGCACTATATTCCCTTCACACTCCTCCGGAACCCTCCCATAAAAGAGAATGGTTTCTGGATGTAACCTGGACAGCATTTCATTGTATCCTGCCAGAAACAATGCTTTCTTCTCCCTGCTGTTGGCAGCACTTACACTTGATACCGCCACAGCTCCGCCCTCCGGCTCCCCGTCAAAGCACCATTCAAAATTATCCGTCGTACTCCAGGAGATAGTTGGGATCACATCCACCCCGTTTTCCTGCAGATATGTTCCTACCCAGTGTTTGCGGTAGTGGTTGTATATCTGGATGGCTTTCGGGAAATCGGTGTATGTAGAGAAGTCCGGGGACATGACGTGGGTAAACTGCCTGAACATCTCAAGGTACTTGTCCGGGGACTGCCAGACGACGTTAAATTGGTAATCATCCAGAAAAAAATGTACACCTTTACCGAACCGATCCTTTTCGCTACGGGCATAGTTGAACCCTATCCAGTCACATTCTTTGTACTGTGTCGGCTGTATCTGCGGTATGCCGTATTCTCCCGCACCGTCAAATATGCGCTTTTGGAGGTTTTCATAGTTTTTTGCCTGCCGATACACGATCCTTCCCCACAATCTTCTTCCTAACTTCCAGAATCACGATCCCGTCCTTATTCTGTTTGACCTCCGCAGTATTGCCGCGTTCTGCAATCTCCCGGGTGATCCTGCCGATCTCTTTGTCTGTCATCCCAATACCTCACTCAACAAATCCTGATATACATCCTCCTGCGCCTGCTCTTCCCTGGTCTTCGGCTTCTGCAGCTTCACGAGCTCCTTATTATGAAACAGGAACTCTTTCTCGTGCTTTTCCAGCTTCTTGCCTTTATTCAGCTTATTCCGGATCCCTACAATAAAGGAGAATGTCCCTTCTCCCACTTCGTTGAAATATCCCAGGAACGTCCACCAATGCAAATATTCCAGTTCTCTTGTCTCCCGTCCGGCAACCTTATTGACCGCAGAGAAAATCATCTGTTCATCTTGCGCCCAGTTATATGTAGGCTGTTCAAGTACCTGTTTTTCCGGCTGGCCAGCAGAGATGAACCATGATATTTGTTTCATGGCCTCGCCCAAGTCAAAGCCGTTTTGCGCCGCCTGCAGCACATCATCATCGCAGGTGAAGTCTTCAAACAATAAATATATGGCCACGATCCATTTTTCTTCCGGCTGCAGCTCCGGATCCTGGAAAGCCTCGAATACCTGGAGGATATTGCGGTAGTCGGTTCTGACTGGGTACTCTTCTCCGCCTACCGTCAATGTCTCCGGCAATACGCCTATCATTTTGTGCCTTTCCTCTTATGGTCCTGCGGCTGATACTTTGCCATGCGGGCCTTACTTGCCGCCTGCTGCCGTTCGATCTTCCGGTCAAACAGCTTTTCGATAACCGGGGTAATCTGCTCAAAGAAATCAATGATATAGTCGGCATCCGGAAGAAAGTCCTGGATTTCTTCATAGATACTGCGGAAATATTTCTTCACAGTGTCCGGCCCAAAGATCCCGTCAATAATCCCGGCTGCTTCTTTTGAGAAGTCAACATTTACCCCCGACATTTCCAGGGTCTTATCCATGATGGATGAAAAGTCGTCCTTTCCCTGGTATTTCCTCTCAATCTCCTCCAGTCTGGCCGGAATGCTGTCTGCCAGGTCTGCGATCATCTTGTATCCGGCGGCGAACCCGTCAAAAAATGCAGGGCTGTCTGCAGACACGGTTATGTAATCTCCGGAATCATTCAGCTCAATTTTTGTGAGGTTTACACTTTTTAATCCGATCTTTTCTTTTTCCATACTTAACATCCTTTCCAAATCCGGGAACGATGGAAAGGTACGCTCCCGGATATATTAAGATTTATCTTAATACCTTAATCACTCAAGCTCTTGCTGCCTGATTTTGTATCGCTCAATGCTGTTGGCTGCGATCCGCCACCAGTCCCAGGGGTAAATGTGGGCACTCTTTCTGTTACAGATACAGTTCCCTCCACCCTGCCGCCGTTTGGATTGATATTGAACGGAAGCCCGAATCCCGTCAGCTCCCCGCCTGTACTCTGCGGCACGACAACCACATTTTCCATCCATCCCTTTCCGGTCAGGGTCCTGGTGTCGGAATTCCTGACCTCCTCGTCAAGCACCGCCTCCAACAGGTAGGCCGCCGTCGATTCCTCGTCAAATTTCCGGTTCATGGCCATATCCTGTATCTTTTCGTAAATGCTGTCCTCCGTCCTGGCATAGTATGTATCCACGGAAAGCTCCGGCGCAAATCCATTGTGGTTTACGATGGTTTCACCCAGTACGTTTTTTTCCGTGCTTACATCCGGGTTCAGCTCATACGCCAAGGAATCCGTGTCCTTTCCGATCAATGTCCAGTCTTTCTGGTCAAATGACAGCCATATGGCATATGCTGCTCTTGGTAGTTTCATTGTCTGCTTCTCCTCTCTACTCTACTTCATATTCCATTACTACATTGGCAGCAAACACGGTGGCTTTATCCCCCTCAACCTCTTCCACATCCGGGAAGCTGCCGCCTGCGGTAATCTTCGTTATTGTCCTGTTTCCGGTCAGCCGGGGCAAATTCTGAATATCTTCAAGCCACCCGGTAATGTTGTCCACTACTGCTTGTGCGTTTATCATCTGCCCGTTGCCCTGCGGAAAACTCTGGTAGGCAACCTGGATAGTCAGCTCTGCCGTGAATCCCCCAAGCACATTCCGGCTCTTGATGTTTCCGCCTGCGGTTATGATATACACGCACTTGCCAACATCTTTAGAGTTATATTTGATGTTTGCTCCTGCCGGTATATACGGACACTCCGCAATCAGTTCCAGCAACATTTCTCCGACTTTATCGTATTCCGTTTTTGACAGGCGTTCTTTGATTTCTTCGTGCATAGGCTTACTCCTTAACCGTAACCATGCTTTTAATCTGTTCAGCCGTATTCCTGACCGCCCGATTGAGAATGTCATTATCAATCTCTAAATCTCTAATTTCGCCGCTTCTTGCCAGTCCTGCGCAAGTGCAATCCGCAATCATTTCAAGCACGTCAATCAAATTTACGTCATCTGGACAGTTGGAAAGTAAGTGGTGACGTTCCGCCTTTACATGAAGCTGATACCATTCTCCATTTACAAAATCCGCTCCATTCTCCTGTGTGTCCACAAAATCATGATAGAACATTCTTTCCTGCGATTTCTTTGTGCAATCGTGATTCTCTCCGGCATTGTCAACCATCTTTGACAGTTCATACATGACCGCTCTCACATCATCAATGTGCATGTCGTTGGCTTCTTGAAACTGCTCAAAGGTAATTCCTTTTGGCGCCGTCCTTGTGTCCCCATTTGGGTTCTTTTTTATCTCAATCATCGTTTTATCTTCCTCCTATTTCAAATCTTGGTATTAAGGTATAAACGTCCACCGTATCAACGCTGAACGCATAGCCATGTTACAATCCGCCCACTTGGAAATGCGGAATCAAGTCAAGCTGTGCAAAGCTGTTTAAGGAATACACATAGCCATAATTTTTTTTCATGTACTCAAAGAAATTACCGTTGTAAAGTTCACTTGTACTGCTTTCTATCAATCCAGTAGGGGGTTCAATGTCAAGGTTAAGTCCTTCTCGCTTTACGATAACAAAGAAATCACCGCCAGTATTCAAAGTGAAGTATTCAAGCATTTCTTCCGTAGTCAGCTTTTCCCACTTTTTAGGGTCTTTGAATGGCTTTGGAAGCGTGCTGTTATTTTTGATTTTCAGTAGACAAGTACTTACATTCTCTTTTCCTGCCCTGGTCTGGTTTTCTTCCTGCGTGAACTCAATCCGCACATTGTCAAACCGTGTGCCGAAATATGTTTCTGTTTCCATCAGTCCGTTTATGTACCGGTTATAGACAACCACGCTGTCAACATAGCCTATTCCCATAGCGGTCACTCTTTCTGCTTTTGTAACGCTTGTAAAGCCTGCATAAAACGAACCGTGGTATCAACCATTTTCTTTCTGTTTTCGGGGCTGAAAGTTTCCTCAACAGCTTCATTGAACGCCTTTTTAAGTTCAGGATTTGCGTCAAGGGATTTCTTCAAATTTGTCCTTGCACAGTCAGTACATATATCTGTACTGGATATTCGTGGAAGTTCTTTTCCGCACTGTCTACAATTCATTTTCTTTGCCCTCGCTTTCCTCCGGCTCCGTCGGCTTATCCACTGGCTTATCCTCCGGCGGTCTGCTTATCGGGGCATTGCGGCGTGGGTAGGGGATTCCAGCATACAGAAGATTTACGCCGTTGGAATCCGGCACAAGTGAAAGATATTCCCTTACAGCGTCACGATATAGCCGCTCCTGCGCCGCCTTGTCTGACAAAACAGCGTCAATCAGTGTACTGCCGCTCTCTGCCTTTGCGGTGTATGATATGGATTCACTGCCGGAGGAAACGGAAGACACCACTTTCCCCCGGAGTGCGCCGGATTCGTCCGTGATGTACCCCTGTCCCTCTGATACCCGTTTGTTTGCCGCTTCAATCTGCCCGGCAATCTCAATCAGCTTGCAGACGCACCGCCGGACAGCTTCTACATCATCCTCATTGGTGGGAAAAGCGAATTTCAGCTTATTCAGCGTGAGAGCGTCCACCCGGCGGCAAGCCTCCCACGACAGCCGATTAAAGTCGGTTTCCGGCATGGAATCCTCGCCGTATATGCTTTTGTAGTAGTCGTAGGTTACATATCCCATAGGCTACCCCTTGCAGATTTCCGCATAGATAGCCTTGATAACTTCTGCGTCATAAAGGGCGTTGTGCTTCTCCCCCTCAATCTGCTGTCCGCACAGTTCAGAAACAATGTCCTCTCTGCTCTTATCAAATGCTTCTCTGTCAGAAATGCCATAATGCCTTGCAATGTCCTGATTGATGTCGTGACAAGCCGCTGACACATTTCCCGGCAAGTCA
Organism: uncultured Lachnospiraceae bacterium; assembly: GCA_947367855.1. Taxonomy (GTDB): domain Bacteria; phylum Bacillota; class Clostridia; order Lachnospirales; family Lachnospiraceae; genus Acetatifactor. The sequence continues at coordinate 16,875 of CANBFE010000009.1, forward strand.
AACGCACCGCCGAAAATGTCAATCAACAGAACAAAGTCATAATGGCTCACATCAGACACAAATTGAACACTATCAAACTGTTTCAGCCACTCGCCCAACTCATACCGAATATCCGCTTTACTGCCAAGAACAACCGTTGTGTTGCTGTCCTCTCCAAGCCTTGCGGCAAGGGTATCATTTCCGGCAAGAATGGTATGTTTCAGCACGTTTTCCCTTATCCAATCGTCACACTGGAATACATTGTAATCTGTAAACTCTGCATAAAACCGCTGTCCGTTATCCGCCACAATGCCGATACTGACAAGGGTTGTGTCCTTATGCAATCCGGTAAATTCTGTATCAAAAAATAATTTCATTATGTTTCTCCAATCCGGTTTCCGGCATGAAATAATTAACATATCCCATGCCGGTTCCTCCTTACTCTGTCAAAGGTGCTTCACTGGCCTTTCTGCCCCTCTTGCCCTCACCTTTCAGCGCGGCAAGTTCTGATTCCAGTTCAGCGATACGCTTGTTGGCGGCTTCCAGTTCGCTTTTCAGCGTGTGGTTGGACTTCACGCCCTGCTCCAGGACAGTGCCGTCCTCGCCAATCACGCTGTAACCGTCTGCCAGATACTTTTCTTTTTCGATGGAGGGAACCAGACGCTCCCGATTCCCCCTTAAAACTCTGATTGTGTCCATGCGTACCTCCTTATGCCGCTGCTTCCGTCACATACTGTAATCCATGGATGCGCTTATTCAGGATGAATGCGTCTCCATAGGATTCCTCGAAGTACACCCACTTGCCTTCCGTGGTTGCCCCCGGCGGGTCAAGCTTCACGAATTCGTACTTCTCCGGCGTAATCACACAGGACGGGTGGGCAAGGAACATCTGAATTTGCTTTGCGCTTGCTCCGGCAGTATAGCCCGTGGAGAAATCATACACGGTCTTCATCAGTTCGCTTGGCACCTTCTCAATGGACACGGAATCAATGTTGGCAATCATCCTCGCAATCCTGCCATCATTGTTCGTGACCATCATCTGCCGGGCGATTCCCTCCGCGGATTTCAGAATCTTGTCAACCGCCGGGGTAACATACAGCAGCCGCCCGGTCGCCGGAACCCTATTCTCGTCCATATCCATCATCAGCGTGTCGAACACTTCCAGGATATTCTCCGTGGTAAGCGCCTGCTCTGTGACTGTGCCGCCTGCCTCAATCCAGTCCGCATACAGTTTGGATACCAGATATGCGTCCATCTCCGGGAATTTCTTTTCCTCGTTAAATGTCTGCGTGATATTCGCGATGGATGCCACCTGGTTCGTTTCGTCGATATCCAGGGGATGCACAAGGGTCTTCCACTTTCTGTGGAATTTCAGTTCCTTTGTCTCCCAGTCATTGCTGAAATTGCGCTGGGTGTCGCCGATGGTGTCCCTATCGGCATCCGTCCGTCCAGTGGTTGACAGGATGGGGATTTTGATGGTCTTTGCGTCAACCCATCTGTACCTGCGGTCATTCTCCGCGCTTCTGAGGGCTGCAAAGTGCAGCACATAGGGATATGCATTGGCAAGTTCCCGGCTGTATTCCACTGCATAGTTTAATGCTTCTGCCATGTGTTAGTCTCCTCTCTTAACTTCCCTTATCGGGGTGAATCCGAAATTGAAAGTGGGCTTGTCATCGCCCCCTGCGGGCTTTCCGGTAGTGGGAGCCGTGAACTGGCCTTTTGGCGCACTTTCGGCGGCTTTCTGCTTGGCTTCGGCTTCTGCCTTTTCGGATTCGGTCTGATAGAAGTGGTCTTTTTCATTCTCCTTTGCCAGATAGTCCGACAGTCCCATAAATGCGCCGTCCTTCCACTTCAAGCCATCCTCGCCCATGATGTCACGCATGAGAGAATCCCTTGTCCGATCGGACTTGATTTCCAGCTTGTCAAACTCTCCTTTGAGGTAATCCCGCTGGTCACGTTGAAGAATCTTCGCCGCAGCGTCTTTTTCCGCCTTTTCGGCCCGCTCTTTCCAGTCAGCAATATCTTTGTTCAGCTTCTCGACGTCAACGCCGTCAAATCCCTTGATGGTTTCCTGGGCGTCATCATACTGCTTCTGCAAATTGTCACGCTCGCCCTCGGCTTTCTCCGTCTTTTTGACCTGATTGTTGTAATCATTGATTGTACGGTAGTTATCCGTGACAGCCGCATTGATTGTCTTAAGCTGTTCCTCCGACACTTCCACTCCTGCGCCTTTCAGAATCTGTTCAATGTTCTGCATTTTCATAGTTTCGTATCCTCCTTAACGACATTTTTTTAACCGCTCGTCAGCGGTGATGGATTTAGGCAAATAAACCTTTGCCGGGGTAGCGCCAACGGTAGGATTCGAACCCACAGACCATGTTCTCCATGGCACATCAGTTTTCAAGACTGCGCCCTTATAACCATTTGGGTACGTTGGCAGGGAGTGCGCCCACCCACAAGGTGCAGACGCTTGATAGGGAAATGTGGGGATTTCTCCCCAAATGCATCCGTGCGGAACTGAACCGCCTTTACAGCACCATTACTGACGGATGCACCCTCTTAGGAGGGTTAGGAAATTTATCGAAAATTAGATAATGTCAAAATAAAAATGCCAGCAAACACGATTTCTCGTATCTACTGGCACTGCAACTTTGTGACTGGCACTAAACTATATTCACTTAATATTCATATGGAATAGGCGGCAAGCAGTCTCCCAATTCGCCTTTCATCATTTTTTCAAGGTGTTGCAACCGCTCAATCAGCACTCCCAAACTCTCTACATTGTCAAAATGCAATACCGTATCCGTTTCCTCCGGCTTGAAATCCTGTGTATATTCTCCGATAGTATGTGTTCCTTTATTCTGCAAAGAAACGCATCCGCTTGACAAATCTTCCCTCACAAGCGGAGTTATCAAAATATCACCCGTTCCAAACCTTGCTACTGCCTTTCCCTCAATCATCTTTCACTACCTCCATATCCTTAATGTCCACCACGCTCTCCCTCTTGCACTTCGGGCAGAACACAATGAGGTTTTTCGCCTCGGTGTCCGGCCTGATTTTCGTCCGGGTCTTTCCTCCGCATATGGGGCAGAGTACCCATTGGTATTGTGATTTCATACTCGCTTGTTCCATTCCTCAACAGCTCTCTTTCTGTCATCATACAAAGGATTTATGCCGCCACTATCAGTCAAGGAAAATTCGACTTTATACTGTTTTGGCAGTTTTGCCCCGCAATCCTCACACTCTATTTCAAAGTTAAATCCAACCCCATGATGTGAAGATGAATTGCTGACTGTATTAAACACCGCTTTTCCACCACAAAATGGACACGCTTTCAATTCTTCCATTTCCCTATCCCTCCCGATTTCCTAATGCCTTTTATGCTTATATTGTACCGCAGTTTGGCGGGGTAGTTGTACCAAATTAAAGGCTATTTTACATCATCAATGCTAAATACAATCCCTCTGCAATAAGGCTCTCCGTCCTCGTAAATCATAAAGATTTCGTGCGGTATCTCGGTTTCATAAGTCCATGTAATCATGTTGCCGTTTTCGTCCTCGTCTCTATCCCATACAGCATTTATACAGTTGCTATAATTATCAAATGCGGAACGGTCTGTTTCATCCTGGCATACTTCCGTTTTGTTGAAATAAACCTTTCCGCCATCAAAACAACCTCCCTCATCCTGAATTGAACCCTCAAATTCCATAAGGTCATCAGAACAACCGTAAACGATGACAAAACCATTTTCTTTCGCCGTTTCAATTTCTTCTTTGGTAAACTGCGGATAACCGTATTCTTTTCCGCTGATTGACTTTGCAAATTCTTTAATATCCATTCACATATCCTCCCTTTTGCAGTTTCCGACAGGGGAAAACTCCCCTATCAGAGTTATTTTGTTTTCGACAGGGCAGTGACCGCTTTCTTCTGTCTAGCGTAGAGCGACTACGCATAATCTGCATACCGGAATCGAACCGATAATAGTACGGAATCGCTTTTGAATATTATTGACCGTTTTCTCCCAATGCAGAACCCCTTTCAGTTCAGTTTGATGTGTGTTGGCAAGAAAGGATAACAACGACACACACCCTGCGGCCGGGAGTCGAACCCAGCTATTCCCGGTACTCAACCGTAGCATTGCCAATTATGCTATCGCAGGTACTTTTGCAAAAGTAATGGTCTTTCCCACCGTCAGAACCGAATAGACCCACACAGCTCACGGTTCTATAGTCTGCTTCCTATAAGTCGCCGCCGTCCATCACGGATTTTACCCGTGTCGCTCTTTCAGACCTCTTCCACTGTCCATTTTCTGTCTGCAAGGACTGTGCAGGGAAAATTATTACCATTTGATTGATTTTCTTCCCTTTGTCGAGTGGTTTGAAATCAATGAAAGTCAACACCTCGTATTTTTATAATAACATGATTTCAAAAATTATTTGTACCAACTTAAAGCAAAAGAGCGGCATCACTACCGCCCTTTTTCTTACTTCATTGATTCTTTCATGCTCTTTACATGCTTATCGACAACCTCACGTTCCTCCCGAAAATCGCAGTCGCGGTGTATGTCAAACAGCAAATCGCAGATTTCCGACATCAGTTTTTCAAGAGCGTCAGTCACTTTTTCCCGGTGGACTGCAGATCCATCCCTAGCATACTCTTTCTTGCACCACAGATATTTGTCGTACAGTTCGTTGATGTTCCGGTCAAACCGTGCGTCTGCCCTACGCTCCATGGTCCTTGTCTTGCCCGGCATCATCTCTTCTTTCACTTCATGGTATGCGCCCTCTGTGAATCCCATATACTTCACATATTTAAGGTCTTTGTACATGTCCACGAACTTCATGGCATTGTCTATGTTTGTGGGAGAGAATCCCTTTTCTGCTATCTCATGGAGTTCTTTCTCAATCCGTTCCATCAGCTTATGCATTGTCCAATCTCCTTTCCAGTTGCTCCAACTTATTCAATATCGCTTCAAGCGTCCTATCCTGCCCGTCAAGGCGCTTTCCTATCTCAGATAGTAAATAGGACGCTTGCTTGTCGTTTGCCGCTCCTACGTCATTCTGGGCGCTCTGGGAGCGGTTTTCGAGTAGGTTCTCGTATCCAAGCATGAACGAAGCCACACCAAGAATGTCAGCCCACTTTATGCCCTCATTCATTACAGCTTAATGACTTTTAAAGCCACATTGTTAATGGTCGCCGCTGTGCCGCCCAGGACGAGTGTAAGAGTAGAGCCGCCGGAGCAACCGCAAGACTGCCGGACAAGTGCGGTGATAGGGAGTGCAACAGTTCCGGCCGCTGCCGCCGTTGCAGACGCTACCGCCCCGGGAACCGCCACACCGTCACGAAGCAGAGTTACCGTTACAGTGCCGGCTGCCGCCGCTGTGGCTGTAATGGACGCGTCCACGTCATAATACCCTTCTCTGTCAATTACAATGCCGTTTCCGTTCAGATTCACACCGCACCCAAAACGCCGGATAATGGAGCCGAGGGAAAGTACACTCCCAATCTGCAATTCCTGTGCGCCCTGATTTGCTGTGTATATAGCCGCTTTTGCCATGATATATTTTCTCCTTTCAATATTTTCATGAGTTTACGAAATGATATATAAAACGGAGCAGCTGATTGATTCAGCCACCCCGCCTTTCTCCCCGGTCAGAGTGACCAATGATTAGATGTTGCCGCTTCCGCAGCACCTTCCGCAGCCGTCACCGCATCCATAGCCGCCCCCGAAGAACGGGTTGCAGTTGGTGGAATAGGTGGTCTGCAAAGGATAACGCACTACGCCGCACATAGCCTGATTGAGTTCAAGCTGCCAGATGCGTGCATCCTTTCTTGCGGCCTCCTGCTGGCAGAGCAAGTCCTTTACAGACTGCACCTGTGCAATGATAGTCGCATTGGTATCAGCAGCGTTCTTTTCCGCCAGATAACGGTTTTCAAGAACCAGCTTTTCGATACCGCAGCAACAAGCTGCTAACTGCTGTTCAAGGCTGTTGAAGTTCCGCAGGGTCTCATAGCCCAGGTTGCAAATCGCGTTGTCTGTCTGGCGTGCAATTGCACTCTGTTGGTCACTCAAACGGCCCACAGCGTTCTCCAGGTTGTTGAAGTTCATGGCGTTGCACAGACCTGCTTCTGTCACAGCCTGGCCTCTACCGTTATTCCCCCACAAACCACCGTTGGTCATCATGGGCAGTAACAGCAGTGCGAAGATCCAGAAGAATCCTCCATCTGCCCCGAACATTCCGTTGCCATAGCAATTTCTGTTTGCGGCATTGTCACCGACTGCATATCCTACTGCAAAATCGTTAGAGCTATCCATAGCTTCTCCTTTCTACCCCATAGCTTTTAGGGGTTAGTGGCGCACTTTCGATTTGTGCGTCAGTTTATTCTTAACACCGTCTTTGGTGGTGTTAGCGTAATTCTTTTAAAATATCCTCCGGATTTACTCCGTTTTTCTTACATTCCTCATAAAAAACTTGTCGAGGATCCCGTCCGCCCACCATCTGCATTACAGAATTAAGTCCAGGGTTCTGCTGCGCCGCCATCATAAGAGCCTGCTGCGGATTCTTAACGCCTTGCAGCATACCCATCATATTTTTGGCAGACTGTGCAGCCTGCTTTATCATTCCCATATTTCCCATAGGAGCCATTGCCGGATTGGTCGCCGGGGCGCCTCCCATCATTCCCATTAAAGGATTAGCCATTTTCCTCTACCCCCTTATTTGCCTTTTGTGGCTGCTTTTTCTGCGTATTGGTAAGTTGTTCCAACTGCGCCTTTAAAGCGTCAAACTCGCTACGCTGGACGTATTGAGAGAGGTCTATTTGCGGTTGCTCTGTTGGCATTGTCCGCTGATTGATTTCAGATTCCGAAACTTCCTGAAAGAAAAATGCATGAAATTCAGGACTTCCGATTTTATCAACAGATTTAACGTAAAAATACGGCTCATTGTTATCCATCATCCAAACGGTTTGTCCCGGCTGTACAATCTGGTTCTTTGCCCCATCAACGCCGGAAACATATATCCAGTTTACATTTTGGCTCGGTGTCTGCGATTGCTGTGTCCCCTGTGCGTTCTGCCGCCCCCAGTTACCTCCCTGCTGTTGGTCGTAGAAACTCTGCATGATATTAGCTTTTCTCTGCGCATACTCCTGATCGAGCTGCGCCATCTGCTGATTCAGCATGGAATTGTTCGGATACATCTTTCTCCTCCATTGACTTAATTGCGTCCTCTATCATCATCCCATCACTCGCGCTCTGGTAGGACGGGGTATAGTTCCAAAGATTAAAAAGCATCTGTATGCCTCCTACGCCTATATTTTCGCATACAAAAAAGAGACTTACCATGTCAGATAAGCCTCTAAATCTTTTCAAAAGTCTCTCAAAAAACCGTCAAATTTGCTCCATTATCTTCCGAAGCATCTTTTTACTGATTCGTCCTATGGTGGATTCACTGCAGTGCATAAGTTCGGCGCATTCCTCCAAAGAATATTCCTGGTTCCTCAAATCAAAAAGTTGTTCTTCTCTTGGAGTGAAATTGCATTCTCTCCTGAAATATTCTCTTTTCTCTCTGCTGAAATCCGGGATAATGTTTCGTGCCATTCCTTACTTCTTCCTTTTCGCCGTTCCTCTCTTCTTGCCGCTCTTCTTACTTCTGCTCTTGGTCACCTTGGTCTTTGCCACTTTCCAAAATCTCCTCTATCTTGATTATGTCCTCAGGCGTCAGATCTGACAATATGACATTTCCCTGACTGTCCATAAGAGTGTATACCCCAGTCTGCTCCACTGTTGCCGTAAAATCATACTGGTACAGATAAATCAGGAATCCGGCCACAATAGCGATAACAGACGCAAACCAGAGCCATGCAACAGTTATCAGCGCTTTATGCGATCTTTCCGCCGAAATCTTCATTTCCTGAAGCAATTCGTTTGCAATGTTCAATACTTCATCTTTCTTTTCTTCGTTTCCCATGGCTTTCCCCTCCGGTATGTATTTTCCCATATTATACCAATATGAGATATTTTTTTCAATCACCTATCCATGATACGGCTCCGGTAAATGCTGCCATGAGATAATCCTTAATTGGCTCCAACCACTTTGACCATCAACAAATCCAGACCATTCGCCGTTATATGTGAATGAAATTCCTGTTGTCTGAAACAATCTGTTGTATTCGCCATATCTGAAATACTCATACCATACGAGAACATCAACGCCGTCCTCCGGCAACCGCTCACTGCATGGAATCCAAACTCCGATTTTGAGATACTCCTCAATGATATCCATAGCCGCTCTTACTGCTTCTCTTTCCTCATCTGTCGGCTCATGTCCGAAAGTCCATATATCATCTAAATGTTTTAAAATCTGTTGATTATCCATCTTCCCTGCCTCCTGCCACAATTTTACAACAGATTCGGGCGGGGGTTGTACCAATTATTCAGCGGTTTCCTTTTCTTCCTGATACTTTTCAATCACTCCTGGCCCATCTCTTATTATTACATCCCAAGCACAACTCATAGTGGTATCAGCGAATACGCACTGTTCATATTTAGGGCATAACTTACATCTATTAAAGAAATTATCCATCGTCCTTCTCCTTTTTATATCTCCTTGCGCCCTTATTCGCTTGCTTTGTCTGCTCTTTTCTCTTCACCGACAATGGTAATTTGAAATTTATCTAACAGCATATCACAACGTTTAAAATCTGCAACATAACATTTTACCGGGATATTGGTATCGAGAAGAATCCCGTCGAAAAACTGCTTAATTCCAATAAATTTCTTTGCGCTTTCAATACTCGTAATGATATGGAATCTTGTCAGTAAATATCCAAATTCCCTTGTGTAATCGTCTAAATGAAATTTATAATTATTTCCATCATAAACAAAAGTAGTTTCTTTTCTGATTTCGTCTGTATCTTTATAATACGGGCAATCCTTGCATGACATCATAGTACACAATCTCCTTCTCATTTATAAAAATATTATACACTATTTATGCTCATTTTTGTACCTTTTCGCTCCGGCATTACTCCGCTTTGTCTGCTCCCTGCCGAAATCAGCTACCTTTATGCGGTCATACTGCGGAGTAAGTTTATGCTCCTTTGCAAAATCGTTATACTTCTTGTTCTCCCTGGAAAGTTCATATGCCAGTTTGTCATACTCTGGCTGCAGGCGGCTTATCTCTTCCGCGGATGCTCCATCCATAAGCTGCTCCTTTGCCACCAGCTGCCGCTTTATCGCTCGGATATTGCGCTCGATTGCCCGGAGACGCTGGGAGTCCTTATATTTCTGCTTTGATTCCTCGCTGTCTATCCGGTTGCCGGCACCGTCTATCAGGTTCCCGTCCTTGTCCCGCCAGGGATTGCCGATGCGCTCATCATACGGGCCGAAGCTGTGCCGGCAATTATATCCGTCCAGCCCCTCTCCCGTTCCATATCCTGTTGTCTTCCGAAAATCTGGATACTTTCCTGTATTGGGAAAACCTCCTGCCTTTTGTCCTGCGCTCTCAATTGTCCCTTTCACCGATGTGAATTCCTCCAGGTCAGCATCCGTTATATAGAACACTCTCCCTTGCCAGGACATATGATTAGCCGGTTCGTCCTTGTCCGTGAAGCGGGCCCCGGTGTGCGCTGATGTGATGATAAGGTTCGTCCCAGCCTCCTTGACAAACTCCATCGTCACCTGTCCGGCCATCTGCGCCATGCTTGTCCGGACACAACACATCACCGCCGCTTCAAGCGTTCTCCTGGTATTTGTTTTCGGATAATCCACGTATATCCCACGATGCGCATACCTGTCAAGGATTTCGCTGATCGCAGCAGAATAGCTCTGCACCCCGGCGGCTACCCGCATATCCGCTTCACTCAACATATTCATCAGGTCAATGTTGGTCTGTCTCATGGTAGTCCTTGTCAGGTTCTGCAGTTCCCCCTGGCTCCGCTTGTACTGTACGTCCATTATGCGGATTACAGCGGGGTTTTTGAGCGGGTCTGGTAGATTTATGCCTATCTCCCGGAACGATGCCGCATCGGCCTCCCACGATGTCAGGGCGGCATCTTGCAGGATTGCTCGGAGTTCTTTCCTGGAAAGTTTCGTCAGGATTTCAAGTTTCCGTTGAATCTCCGCCTGCGTCTCTCCCATCAGCCGCAGCCGCTGAAGCAGTCGGTCAGCTGTGGGAGTTATCTTCCCGGCAGTAATCAGGAACCGGGCAGCTTCTTTCAGGATGAATTCAGATAACTGCTGATACAGTTCCATCATGCGCTGTTCTTTTCCATTAAAGTATTCGGGCATCAGCATCAGCAACAACTCCTTGCAAGCCATCTTTTCAATCTAAATGTAAGATTCCACCAAAAGCGCACATCTGTACCTTTGCATTTGCTGAATATCTTCACGATTCTGTATCTGCGTGATGTCGGATAGTGATACGCTTCACATATCTGCTCAAATACCAGTTTGGCGTCATCCACAGCTTCAAGAAATCTTTCTTTGAATATATTCCATGCCTTAGTGATTTTATCCGCTGCTTCTTTGAGAATCTGCCAAATATCAGCAGTGCCTTTCACCATTTTGTAAAGTCTGCGCTTAAATTCAATAACCATTATTCCTCTTGCTTCAATCTCTTTTTTCTGCTCCTCTGTAAATGCTAATACCATTCTGTTACCCCTTTCCGGCTTCTTCACGCACAAGCCGCAGCCATTTATCGCCGTGCCTCTCTTTTGCTTTCGCAAACCATTCTGGCCCGGTTCCTGACTCGCTGTAGTTTTTCATCATTTTTCCGGTTGGATGCTTTTCCTTACCCTTCGGAGAATACCAACCTATTACTTCTCCTGTAGTCTCGTCTATTCTCGGGATATTTGGTCCATATACTTTGCCCACATATTGATAGTGAGCATATGGCGTATTATACTCCAGAACCCCTCCATACACACCCTCCGGGAAATTGGCGCTTCGGCGGAGCTGGCCATTAAGCATGGGCACCAATGGCTCACAGTCCGTGCGGACAGCTATGTTCAAAAGCCTCTGAGCCTCCTTAACATTTCGGTCAATGCGTTTGGTGTCCAGTTTGACAGATACGTTTCCTACCGTTGTATTTATTTTTGCCACGCTCTCACACCCTTTCAACATTCCCTATGTGCTGTCTGATTCTCATAAAATCACGCTTTCTAACAGTTGTTCCGACAATGATACAGTTTGTTTCTAATCACAAGGACAGAAGGAGTATTCGCCTTTATGTACCATTTCGGCGGTCGGCGCAGTAACCGCTTGTGTTGCTCTATTTTCCTATTGACTTCATCAAAGGCTTTCCGCAATGCTTCTGCTAGCTTTTCAAGGCTTTCAGAAATTCCACCCCATACTTCCGCTAATTTATCAGCAAATTCTTGTAATGTCATCCCCTATTCCTCCCCAAACAATCCCTCTTTCGGCTCATTCTCGCTCTTGGCTTCTGCCACAATAGCCCGCGCCGCTTCTTCTGTAAACCCTTCGTTATGCACCAAATAATACCACTTAGGATAGAATCCCTTGTCTGTCAGCAGCAACGCCCTTGACCGATCTTCCTCGGCGTTTCTTGTGAGGTCTGCAAAGTCCGCATATATCTCATAGTTCCCAAACTCGCTAGGAGCCGATTCTCCGTTAATAACGGCCATAGCGTCCATTATATAGGCTATATCATGAATCGCTCCTATACGGCCGTCTCCGTTGCTGTCAGGGCATGATAGAATGTCCCGATAATCTCCCACTGTGTTAATCGTGCGTCGCTCCGTGGCTTCTACCTGGGTAGCAGTGGCAACGGATATTGTCTGGCCGTTAAATACGAAATATCCAGGGTCGAAGCCCGTTTTATAGCTGATGATCGAAAGATAGAAATTTATTCCCTCTGTCCGGCTCGCAACTTGGAGTGTCGGCTGCCACTGTTCAAATGGCTTATCCGTCATATCGTCTAGGCCAGTCTTAAGAACCATTCGCGGAAGTTCAATTCCGTTCGCTTCTGCATACTGTATCGCGGACTGACCGATTATCATTTTCGGTTCGGAATCCTCTGTTTCTATCCCCAGTGTGGACATTGCGATATCCAGCCAACGCAATTCCTCTATACACTCCGAAAAGCACGATACCCCCAATGGGCTGTCCGGGTCTATGGTGTTGCTGTATGGGTTCTTTATGTACACGAATAAAGGTTTTTCAAGGTTCTCTGCTGTAAACTCTGGTACGATATCCGCCCATTTGGTATTTTTTAGGGAAATTTCATGTCCTATCTGGTCTTGAGCATCAGACACAAAGGCCTTGTTTGATACCCGGTACAGACTAACGGGCGTTGCGGTTCCGTCTGCATTCAAGTGCATTGCTGTACCTTCATACCTGTGCCACTCTGCACGGGTATAGAATTTCTTACCCTTCTGGTGAAAAGAGAAGAATATCACTCCTGTGATATTTTCATTGCTGTCAGAATCCGTGACAAGGAATCTGTCCGGCGGTATGTAATCCATGCCATCCCCATTCCACTTTGCCATCACACCGCCAAGCCGAATAACCTTTTCCATGTTTTTCTGGGCATTCTTTAGGAAACAATCATCAATGCATTTCTGTATTCTCTTTGCAGTTTCCCCGGTTCCATATTTTGACTGCACCTTGATGTCAATATTCTGTGTAATCAGCTTAGCCAGTTCGCGTGCTACGGTGTTTGAAAAGCGGATAGTCTTGGTGTCACCCTTTACCCACGGCGGCTTCCCACTCTCCAACTGCCCCCACAGCTTAATAGCAGCATCCATTTCCGGCGACAGGTACGTTTCCACACCAAAAGCCTTTTCAGCGTCCGTTTTAAATAACATCTTCATTTTCTCCTTAAACCATGCGATTAAACCCATCATTTATCACCTATAAAGCAAATTTCTTAAATATTCTTTGCTATACTCACTTTTACAAGTGTTTATGTAAAACTGCTTTTCACTTTCCGAAAATCTTTCAGCAGCTTTATTTATGCTTTTCTTGACAGTAGAAAATGGATTTATGCCATGCCGCAAACATATAAACGCAATCTTGAAATATTTAAACAGCATTTTAAATTTATCCTTTATCCATGTTATCAGTCCCATTTAATCAAGCCTCAATCTGCTTTACTTAATCGTTCCATTCATCTTTGCTGCAAACACATCTTTCAAGTGCTGTTCTGGATTGTTTTTGTAATATTCCGCTTTCTGCTCTGCCATCTCAAAATATTCGTATAAAGGCTTGTAGTTCGGACTGTTTTTCACTTTTTCCCTCATACTGTGCACTTCTTCCCTTGTGGCAATGCCTTTTGAAACCAAAAGCTGTAAAATCAACTGCGTTTCCACTTTCACATCTAACAGCAGTTTCTTTTCATTGATTTCATTCAATGCTGTGTCCATATCATAATTCGCATTTCCGCTTAACATTTTCCCATTCCTCCGTAATATTCTTCCAACTCCTGCGCCTGCCAAATCATGGTTTCGGCTTCTCCATCCACTTAACACAGTTATACATATACTCGTGGCTATTCTCAGCTGAAAATCCTGTTTGCTCGCTTTCGTATGTTTCATGTATGTACCCGATAATGATTTCTCCACAAACATCACAGCATATAACTTCTTTATCTGGAAGTTTTCCGGATTCACATTCAATCCACCCACCGCCGCAATCCTCCGCTGACCGCTCCATATCTGCCAACTTTTCGGATAATGATTCTATGGTGTCGGCGGCTTTTGAGAATATATCTCTTGTACTCGGTGCAAATATCGCCTTTTCTCCGAAGTTCCTCAATTCCTTTACCTGTTCGCTAATCATGCTCATTCTATCAATCCTCCCATATAATCAAAGACAATTTCTAAACCAAAATTTTTCGATAAAATTCATATGCCTATATCTAACAATACTGCCAATTTTCTTTCCCATATCATAATCACTTATCTTAAAAAGATTTGCGTATTTGTGAGAACCATTTCTGTAAAAAATTTTCACTTTATGCAAGTATCCATTTTTATAAAATTTCTGAGATACTTCTTTGCTCTTCATTCCCCTATCCTCTCCTTACCACATTGGCAGATGCTTAACAAAGTCACTGATTAAATGCTTCTGTCACAATTTCAACTGCTCTTTCCGCTCTGCAAGTATCACAATCTGTATGCTTATCATATTTTTCACATAAGCAAGTGCTAATTTCTTCTTTTAAGCGTTCTTTAACTTTTTCTATATCAAAAGCTGTCGGCTGTGCATCAATTGTTCCATATATTCCCCTCGCAAACAGCTTTTCGGGATTCTTTAAAACATCTTCTTTCAATTTATCCGCATCAATCAATCTCATATCTTCCCCTTTCTACCACATAGCAATTTTAATACTTCCACCGCAACCGGCGCCGCAGGAATGTATAGCAATAATATCTGTCACTATCCATGCAGTGATCAAACTCCTTTATAACAACATCTTCCGGGCTTTCCATATCCCAGGAATACAGCCCGTACTCATTTATGGTCGCCTCGCAGTCCTCGTGATAGCTGATTATCCCTCTGTTTAGGAATGTTGTCTGCACCCGTATTCCGTCCAATACGTCATTTTCTGCACCCTTGGCAATGTACTTCCCATGTTTCTTGATTGCTTCAATAAACGAAGCTGCGGACGGGTCAACTATGATAAATGATACCTTTCTATCTCCTATCAGTTTGCATATCTCCTGATAGTGTGTTTCATCATCACGCCGGATTCCGGTTTCCTTGCTGTCATAGTAGTATTCAGATTCCTTTTGCGCACGCCTGCCGTCAAACGCCCACAATCCGGCAGCAAACGGGTTTACGGTTCCATAGTCCACGGACACAACCCATTCTTTTTCCCCGGTCATGTGCGTGTCTTTGACGTGCCTGTCCTCGTCAAACATAGAGTAGACAAGCCCCTCTGCAACGCACCAGATACCCTCTATATACCGCTTGAAGAATACCCCCACATACATTCCACGGTATCGCGCTTTTATCCGCTCTGACAGGGAAAGATTATCGTCCATCGTGAAATGCAGATATACAAGCCGCTTTTCCTCTGCCTTATCAATCCAGTTGACCTTGAACCAGTGCCGGGGGCTGTCCGGGTTGCAGTTAAACCAATACTTTGAACCGTCCACCGAACAACGCCCGGTTGCCTGGTTGACAAATGATTCCGGCATAAGCGCCACTTCATCAAAGAACATTCCGGCCAACGTGATACCCTGTATCAAGTCCTGTGACCGTTCATCTTTTCCGCCAAATATGTAAAAGTAGTTTACAGTGTTCCCTTTGCTTACTATCAGCAGATTGTCGCTTCTCTTGTCTATTACTGTGTATTTTCTACTCGCAAGCATCAGTTTCAGCCAAAAGAGGACATTCCGGCGGAATGAGCCAATCGTCTTGCCTGCCATTCCAAAATTCTGCTGATTGAAGCTGTTCATAGCCCAGAGCACATAAGACAGCGACATAGACAGCGTTTTCCCGCTCCTGATTGCCCCGTCTGCTATGATGCCGTCCATATCCTTGACCGGGCTGGCAGGGCACCACCATGTAAGGACTTTCTTTTGCTTTGTGGAGAATGGTTTAAACTGGAATCCTTGCTTTTTCGCCTTAGATTTCATAGCGGCAGCACGTTTTGTTATGCCTTTTCGGATGTTTTCTATTCTTGTGTCGATGTCACTCAATACCTTGTCACCTCTATGTCTTCTTCACAAAAAGCATTTACATCATTCATCATTCCCTCAACCGTCTTTTTGAGTACCATCTTCGATTCCTCGATTGCACCTATGAGAGTGTCACTTTTTAATTTCATCCGACTTATTTTCATGTCTGGACAGGACAAAAACCAACCCTCGCAATGAATAAGCCTATGTACGGATATACTCAATTTTCCAACTTTCCAATCAAATATAGTACCACTTTCCACCGGCTCATTATATCTTGCATTACTCCTGAATTCCATCTTCCCCTACCTCGCTTTCCTCCCACACCTCCGCCGCTGTCCCGTTCAGCGCGTCCATAAAATTATCCTCTGCTTCCTCCTCCGGCTGGGTGTCCTTGACCTGGCTTTCCAGTTTCAGGAGTTCGATTTCAAGTTTCTGCTTATCCAACTGGTGTTTCATCGGGTTGTTGATGAACTTATCTATCACGATACCCATTGCTGTAGCAATCTCTGACAGCTTCGCCGCTTCTATTTTCTCTGGCTTTTTCAGGGCTTCTATGTAAGCATCTAAGACGTCTTTCGCTTTCTCTTTTCTGGATTCCATATAGTCCAAAATTTCAGCAGTGTTCTGCTCTCTTTTTTGTGTACACTTCTGTACAGTTTCCGGATTTCCTGTACACACTGACCTTACAGTCATTGCAGATACGCCAAATTTCTTTGCTGTAGCCCTGTAGCTGCCAGATTCAGCATAATCTGCAATCATTTCTTTTTTCTGTTTATCCGTCAGCCTGGCAGCCACTTTCTATCACCTCAATCATAAATGTTGATTCATAATTTCCCACTGTGCCTGTTGCGCCTGTTTAATATCTTCACTGCCAACACCATACTTCAATATTTCACAGTTTGCAGAATCACAAGCGCAATGATCCAAGCAACAATATGGCCCACGTTCTGTATCTTCCACAAAATCACAGTCTATTCCACTCCACATATCCTCACCTTTTCTTTCTGCTTTGGAGTTATCCTATCCATTCAACCAATCAAATCCTTCCAAAATTCATCCCAATACTTTTCTTCCTCGGTCTTTGGTCTTTTTAAACATCTAAGATATTCTTTATATGGATTTTCTATCTTCTCACGATATTCACGGCATGACCTAATCCACAAACGTTTTTCAAATTTCTTAGCAATTCTTTTATTCATTCAACCACCGCCCATATGCTTACCGATTTCATTCAATCAGCACAAAATTCTCTTTCAATTCTTCGAGCGGCATTTCCAACCATCCAAAATCAGAATCGTCATTCAGGGAATCCAAATGCACATCACCGCCGATAAAACTTGTTCTATCATCTCTTTCCCAAATGCTGCCGACTGTCACAAATCCGTATTCATTCGGAATTTCAAAGCCGTCACCATCACATTTCGGTAAACACATTTCTTTTATGCACTTATATCTCATTCTCCCTTACCCCTCTCCAATTCTTTCAATGCGGCTTCGGCTTCTTGTCTGGTGAGGAAAACGGACTTTCCAATCTCGTCCAAGTCCTCCAGTCTGATCTTATGAACAGCAATCTCCCAAGCACCATTTCCCATAAACTGATACGGCTCATATACCAGGCTTCCAATCGGAACACAAAGTTTTAATAACTTCCCTTGTTCCTCTAAGTCCTCGTATTCTGCCAGACGCTCCATGCATCTCTGATGCCCGTTATTCTTTAAGTCCATCCGGGGAATAGCCTGTCCTTCCCCGGTGCGTTCTGTCAATCTATCCATATTTCCCTTTCCCTCCACAATCAACCTCGTAGAGGAATTCTCACTTCCATAGTGTTTTTATGATTTCCGTGTGAAAAGTACTTTTTCCCTCCGGCAATCGGACAGCAATGAGGATGTGTTTTGCCTTTAAATATTGGCACATCTTTACATTCAGAATTTCGGCAAGTGTATGAATCAAGCGTATTTAAGTACTCTCTATATTCACATTCAGAACATTTTATATCCCTTTTCTTCAATGTTTCCCTCCCTTTCCACAATCCCCTAAATCCCCTAATGATATTGTACAGTAGATTCAGATAGGAATTGTACCAAATTAAAATTGCTATCGTTTATATGTAATAGTTTCCCCATTGCTCATTTTGATATGAATTTGCGTAGGGTATCCGCTCCCATTATTTCTCATTGATACCCAATTCGCCCCACTGATTTCAAGCGGCTTATGATGTCCTTTCTCGCAATCAGCGCATTTCTTTTTATCGTTGTATTCCGTTCCGCATACTTCGCAGATATAATGTTCTACTCTTTTCACTTCCCTATCCTCCTAACCTCCAAATCAAACAAATGATAAAAATATCTCCTAATCCTCTTCTACCACTTTCAAAAGACTCTTTCTCGGCGCGTAATAATGTGTAATCTGCCCGTCTTTGCCAGCTTTTACCGCCACAAGCATTCTGTCAATAGTGCTTTTATCCTTATCAATCTTCGAGTGGCTTTTCTTTGCGCTGGCCGGAATATATTTCCTTGCGCTTACTCCTGCCGGAACATCTGCAATTACTGTTCCGCACTTTTCTGTCCATGAACTATACCAAACAACTTTATCTCCTACTTTCATTTCCCTATCTCCTTCATTTTCTCATTAAAGATACTAAAGAAATATCTCCTAATCCCATAAAAATCTGTCCTGCAGTATGGTATCCTATCCAGCTCTTTCAGCTCCCATTTCACCCTTAAAGCGTCATAGGACTTGTTTTGAGTAATGCTAAGTAAAATGTACTCTGCAATCATTTCATTGGCTGTATGGGCCGCCTGCGAAGCGATAGAAGCATATATTCCGGACTGTATCAGCTTTTCTAATTCCGTCACCCGTTCGTCTGTCAGGCCGTAATACTCTATCGGGTGCCGTGGCGCACCCTGGTACTGCGGCTCCTGCGGTGACAGGCGGCCCACCATCCCCCACTGCTCCGCCATGGCCTTTGCAATCCCGGGGAATGTCTTTGATCTGTTTTTCTGCCTGTCCTTTCCGCCCTTTGAGTACCATGCTGGCATTGTTTTCCCACCCGGCAGTTTCTGCCTTTCCGGGGGATTTACCATATTTGTCGGTTTCAGCGGTTCCAGGTTCTTCAGCCACAGGCAGGTCCTCTTTTCAAACGGATCCCCGAATTCATACGGCTGTATGATCTGGTCCGGCTTCCGGTACAGCCCAGACATGATTCCCACCGGGTTTTCTATGGCTGTTCTTTCACAGTCTGCATTCACAAACCGCATGAAGAAGTCTATGCCCTGCTGCTGCCTTCCGTCCCTCCGTTTCTGTCCAAAGTGTTTTGCCCCTGATGCTGCCAGATGCGTGCAGGGCGGAAATGCAATAATCATGTCCCACTTCCCGTTAATCCCGTGTTCCGTCCCGTCCGCCGTCCGGAAGCTGCAGCCCCCGTCCAACAGGGGAAGCACATCCGCCTGTATGTGCCATTCCGGGTGTCCGCCGGAACACGGCTCTATATCACAGGAGTATGCTTCATGCCCAAGGCGCCGGAACTCAATGCAGACGCGCTGGCTTTCCTCACAGGCCAGAAGGATATGCATATTCTGTTTTACATCCTGTTCAAAAATGTCCAGCTGCCTGAATCCTCTGTATTTCCCGCAGGCTTCCTTCTTTCCCCCGCAGTTTTTACGGTCACAGCATGTATCCAGGCATGTCCGGCATAAGCAGGTGTGGCATTTTGTGCGCATGGCATCAATTACTCCTTTATGAGAATCCTTAAATATCAAACATCGTTATCTGTCCATCCACGTTTTTCTTCTTTTCTTTTTCTTCCCTCATCCTGGAATCCTTATAAGCATTATATTTCCTGCGGTACTCATAGCTTTTCCCGAAGATGTTCCATGCGGCTTTCACTACGTTCGGTTCGTATGGCCGGATCAGTTCCAGGTCATCCACTGCCTTATACGAGATCGGGCATCCGCAGCACCCTGTCCTTGTAAGGCCGTAGACTTCATATGCATCGGAGTATCTGATTCCAAACTGCTCTTTGTACCAGGCCTTGTCCCTGTCCGTGACATAGTAAAGCGGCCTTAACCTGTATTGCCCCTCACTGGTTTCCGTAAAACAGAGTGCAGTGTTGTCTTTCCGCGGAACAGACCTCATGCCGCCCTCGTCCCGGCGCTCTCCCGTGATGATCATTTCATAGCCTTTCTGTGCCATATGCGCCACCTGTTTCTTGCAGAAGTCACAGCACTGTGCACTGATCTGAAAATCCGGCGGGTGCTCGCTGATAAAATCCCTCATATACTTTGATGAGTTAATCACAAGCTGTATATCCGGCCTTGGCTCTCCCGCTGAATTACAGCAGCATAGAAAATTGATTATGCTTTCGCATTTTGGAAACCTTTCACTCAGCTCCCGCCTTTTTGCCGCTTTATCCCCTGCCTTTGCATATTCATCAGCTATTGACAGGGGAATTTCCTTTTTCTGCCATCCCTCAAGTCCTGCGGACATTATCTTTGACACAAACGGAACACCATGCTCCCTGACCGCCTGCACAATGCCAACCTTCGGCCTGACTTCCTCGATTTCCACTCCATACTTCTCCGCAGTGGCTTTCACATGATCTTTAGTTGCCTTCATCTCCAGTCCGGTATTGAAGAACACATACCTGACTGATGGAAGGGACGGTGCGATCTTCCGCGCTGTCTCAATCAGATCAATCATGATATCACTGTCTGCCCCTCCAGAATAAGAACAAATGGTTTTCGGATGCTGCCTGAGACGTGTCATTATGATTCCAATTATCGCCTGGAACTTTTCCGGCGCATCAAAATCCGCATAATCCGGTCTGTCTGTATATACCCTGCTTCTGTACTGCCCACTCATTTACTTTCCATCAAGGACCCCGGCGCGCCTTATTCCCGGGAAGGTTCCGGCTCCTTTCTGAAATCTTTATTCCATCCGCAAGAACCTGTCCATGATCCGGTTCTTATAGTCATCTCCCATGGCCTTCTGTGGGCGATATGGAGACGGAAGGGGCTGCCATGCAATGACGCTGTAGAATACTCCGTCCCTGTACCATTCACCGTCTCCAGCATATTCAAGAACCGCAGGCACTTCCGCGTCTTCAATCATGACTATGTATTCTTCCAATTCATCCATATCCCTCAATCCATCACCAGGCTCCTCTGGCAGGTTCTTTCCGTCTCCGCAGTATGTCCATCCGTCACTGCTGTGGCTGCGGATAATTTCCAGGATCCTATTCCGTGCTTCCTCAAATCCATAGGCCGCTGCGTCATACCTGTCCGTAATTCCTGCGTCCTCCAAACCACATCCTGTTCCCACGGAAGGATACCCCATCTTATCAATTTCCTGTAATATTCTCCCTAACATTCTTCCCTCCAATCCTTGCCAATTCAGTTACTGTGCGCCTGTATTCATTTTCCAGTATCTTTATCTGGGAATCCAGTTCATCCATCCTGTCTATGAGCGCTTTCTGTTCTGGAGATATGCTGCCGCATTCTACGGTGCGCTGATCTGCTTCTTCCTCCCGGATGTCTGCTTTTGAATGTACGATTTCCAGTATTCGTCCAGTGCTGCAGCAGTTCAGCTGCGCCAGTATAGATATCTGCTTCTTCCTGTTCCTGGCAGATCTATATACCTGCCTGATTTCTCCATCAGTCATTTGCATACATCATCACCACTTTCACCTCTGAAATCAGCCGCCAGGCTGTTTATCACCGGAACCCATGACAGGATGAGTGTCTGCGCGAACAGCATCATATCCTTTTTGCCATCATACTGACGCACCAGTGCCGCAGCCTTATCTGTATAATCCTTTACTTTGCGGTCTTCCAGAAACTCTTTGTATATCTTCCATAGCGTATTCTGGATATTTTTAATGTCCTCTATTTTTTCCTGCATGATAATCTCCTAATTACACATTTTGATTAAAAGTAACACTCAGTTACACAAATACGTTACACTAAAAAAACTAGTATTTATGCGTTGTTTACACTAGTTACACCATTTTGTCACTGTTTTTAAAAATAACGTTTGGTGTATGATATATACATACTTATATACCTTATAACTAGCATAAATTCGATGGTGTAATTGGTGTAAAAGTGTAACCTCAAGACCTAATCAAAGGGTAGCTTCATTTGATCGTCAACCTTGATAAAGCCATTTTCATCTGTTTCAAATTCTGAATCATCCGATACATTCTCAATTTTTACCCAAACACACCGGACAAGTGTACCGTTAATCTTTGTAGGTTTCGTGTTTTTATCGCCATACTTATCAATCAGATTTTTCTTTGCGGCCCATGACAAGAAAGATTTCTTTGAAAATCCTCCAGCTTTACACAATTCATCGAAAGCATGATTAAAAAATACCGCAAAATCTCCTTTCATAATTCCCCATTTTTCGCAATTCGTTTCATCATCAAAACGCATTTCATTCATAGAGACTTTATCAACTATGTACCGATAGCACCGCTCATTGTCAGACAGCTCATTCCGGTCAATAAGCACCTTTTTAGCTTCGTCTATAGAAATATACTGCCCGTCCTTAAATAACGTGTCTGTAGCGATTTTATCGGCCGTCAGGATGATGGAAAGCGATATGCTCTGCTTCTGCATCTTTTCATCGTCAAAAAGCTTCTGTTGGAAATCTTTCTGAATCTCCCGGACAGCATCCGCTCCCATGGCCTTTATGACTTCCACAAAGTCTTTTCCGGCAAAACCATAGTTCTGTTTCAGCATATCAGCAGTCTGCTGCGGGTCTGCATAAACCTTTTCGCCGCACTCAATTTCCAAAATACGGTTGATTGCACCACCCTGGCTAACATAAGATGTCAGCGGGCGTTCCCCGTTCGTCAGTATGCAGTTGTTCCAATGGTTTTCTGCATTGATTCCGATATCCCGGTTAGAGCGTGTCTTTCCCTTGCCAGAACAAAGGTCATATACCACTCCCTCAAAGTTTTCTTCAATTTTCCGGTTTTTCTTGCTCGTGTCGTCCAAAATCATAGGCAGATGGTTCAGCATATTGGCTTTTGCTTCTAGTGCTACATCCGTTGCTTTAAAATCCCCGATGTATGCACTCTCTGCCGGGTTCGCCCATACAGAAGCCGCTAACATCAAAGTCACAGTCTTTCCACCCTCTGTTTCTCCCCACAGGTCAACAAAAAATGGTAGCGCTCCTATTTGATGGATTAGCACGCTTGCAAAGGATGCCGCCAACATCAGCTTTATTTCCATTCTGTTGGACTGCCGCAGCCCCTTGACATGCTCATACCATTTGTCCCGGTTCCCATGCTCCCCGATGCTCTCAAACAACTGCCGGAACCGGGTATCTCCGTCAAAGGTAATATCTGTGTCATACGGTAGAAACTCTTTCTTAATCCACCCAAGCTTTGAACTTGAATACTGCACCGCTATCTGCCCCGTATTACGATTTTCCACATCAGACAGGTATCTTACCAACAGCTTCGCGTTTTCGCTCGTTACGGCCACTCCACGGCCTGACAGAGCCACTATTTTACTGGCAGAGGTTATCATGGTTTTTGGTATGATGATTTCCTCCCACCGTCCGTTACGCTTAAAGGCAAGTTTGATCTGCTCTTCGCCCGTTTCAAGGTTCTTTAGGCGCTCTATTGGAAGAATTGGGTGGTAACAGGCTATCTGCTCCACCTGGGACATATTCTGCGCATAAACACCGTTTTCATTGGCAAGCCATGATCCGCAGTACATGGGCACATATGGTCCGTCAAAATCAGTGTAATTATCCATTCCAGACGCCGGCGTTCTTTGGCCCGCTTTCTTAAAGGATAAATCCACCCTTTTATATGCCCTTACCAGGTCATCAAACTGCCCTTTTACCCCCAGCATCTTTGCTTTTTCCTGCAGGGAGAGAAGTATGATTGCCCTGTCTATTTCGTCCTGAATCTCAAATACTTCATCCAGGACAGCTTTTGACAGGAGCTTCTCCTTTGTGTCCAAAGCCGTAATGTCCAATCCCTTCTCACCCCTTTTCTGTCATCAAATATCCAAGCAAATAAATATCATATTCAATCTTATTCACGGCATAACACCAATCATCAGAAAACACCGAAGAAAGCAGTTTTATAGCTTTCATTAGCTTGATTTCTTCCAGGACTTCCGCATGGAGCGCTTTCCTTTTTTCTTCCCGGATTTTCTTTGTCTCTTTCCGCTTTTGGCACCTATACTGAAAAAGCTTATGTTGGTAATCTGACTTATCAGCATAGGTGCCGCCAAGCATCTTAAATGCTGTTTTGAAGTCCACATTTTCCATAGACTGGACAAAAGAGAACACATCACCATTCGCGCCACAGGCAAAGCAGTTGTAGGAATCCTTATATATCTTCATGCTCGCCGTCTTTTCCTTATGGAACGGGCAGCATATAAAGCCTGCCCTGTTCGGCTTCGGAAGACCGTACCGTTCCAGAATATCTTTCATGGAATAGAGGTCTTTTATTTCTTCCTTAGTCATGCGCACCACCAAGAATTTCCATGATTTTCCGCCCCGTTTCCTCTTTCTGACAGAAAATGAAGTCAACCGAATAGCGGTCTCTTATCGTACACAGCGACTTGTAAAGCTGGTTCCCGTCCACCGCCTTAGCTGATATTACGTCCTTTACACGCTTGCCGTTGACGGTTTTCCACCGTATCTGATACTTACGGGGGTTCTGCCAAAAATACACATCTTCAAGGCTCTTTACGTCTGCTCCATGCTCGCAGAGGATAACCAATTTTATCCCCTGCTCCTTTGCACGGAGCAATTCCGCCTTAAATCGTTCGTGTTGCTGGCATACATTACCGCATATCTCCTGTAAGTCCTTTTTGCGGTCGATTACCAGTCTCGGATTGTCCAAAGACTGATAATCTCCCACATACATTTTTGAGCGGAAATACTGTACTCCCAAAGCGTCAAATTGACCTTTTATGCGCTCCCATTCTTTGGCGTGTTCGCGGGTGTCCACTTGTACCTGCATACTCACACCGCCTTATCTTCTTCTACAACTTCAAAGAATGATTTAGGGCGGCAATATGTACCAGTGTCACACTCTAACTCATATACAGTGTCATACTCAAAAATCACATCGTAGATTTTTCCTTCTGTAAGGTCAAACCCACTGACTAATGCTTTTACTTTCATACTGTCCGCCCTCCTAGTTAAACGGTAATTCCTCGTCAATCCCGTCCGGGATATTCATAAACCCATCGTCTCCCGGCGTTCCATAATTCGGCATACCGCCGCCCTGCTTGTACTCCTTATATGCCTTTGTTTCGCTCATATCAGGCACACCAGCATCCGCAACCCTGTCAAGCGAGCAGAACCACCGCAGAACCCTCTTTTTCTTTTCCTCGCCGTTGTAGTAGTCCATCTGTTCCCCAAACACACCGCCAATTTTCTTGCCCTTGAAGCACTGGCAGAACTTATTTCCCCACTGAACTGAGAATCCGGCATTGGAATGCTCTACGCAAGTTGTAAAAGTCTTAAAATTGCGTGTGCATTTCCCCTCTGCATCCTCTGTCAATATGTACTGCGTTGCCTGGTTCGGCCACTTCTTATCCGGCCGGATATCGTTCTGGAACTGCTCCATAAAATATCCCGGCTGCTTATCATCCTCCGCAAAATCAAACAGCACAACAATCATATCCTTGCCGGTTTTCGACTTCGTTTCGTTGACCTGCTTGATTACCAGCTTATGCCCTCCAAGTTCCACGGGGGTAAATTCTCCCCCGGCCTGCGTCTCGTCATATGCGTTAGGCTTATTCATTTAAGATTCCTCGCTTTCTTCGATTTCTCTTTCCTCAATAATCTCCACATCATTATGATATGTGTAAATCACATTTCCTTGTATTATGTGTTCAAGCGGCTCCCATTCCTCCACGTTTTTAAGGTCCAAATCCTTACTTTCAAAAGCTTTCTCAATAGCTTCCCGCTCATTCTATGCCTCAACATCTATATAACAAACGGCAACAATAGGAACCTTTACAGTATACTTTTTCATGTACTTTTACTCCTCCTTATAATAATCCCTGATTGCCTTTTCCACCAAAAAACGCTTAAAATTCCTCCAATGCTTTAATTACTGTTACGATGTCATTATCAATTTCCCTGCTGTCAAACGCCCCCATAGGGCTTTTAGCGGTAGAGAAATTCGCCTGCGTCTCGAACACGTACCGCCCGTCCACACACTTACTTATAAGAACGGTTGAGAACTTGCTTTCAAGCGTAATCTTGTCCAGTTTCCTTCCGGAAGTCTTGATTCTCGTGAACATATACCCATTATCGTCATGGTCTGTCTGTGTGTGGGCTATGAATACAACCGTGATATCATTCCTCATGGTAAGGGAATAGTCCACAAGTTCATAAATGCTCTGTGCCAAGTCCTGCCACTTGTCATATCCTTTTTCCTTTGTCCGGCGCATTTCATCAGCAACCATAAGACCATTAAGGGTATCAACTACACACACTTTTATCTTTCTGAAATTTTCTTCCTTATCCAGTTTTTTCAGCGCCGTTAATGCCACAGTGGGAAAATCCGTCACAAGATAATTTTTCTTATCCCCGTTAAACTGGTTTTTCCACCCTTTCCACGAAAGACCCTTTTTGTCACAATCAATGTAGAATGACGTTTCCGGGTTAAGATTCCTCATGGAAGTTGTCTTTCCTGTGCCAGATTCTCCGGCGATACAAATTACTTTTGCCATATTTCCCTAATCCTCCAATCTCCTAATTCAGCAGGACAGCTTTTAAACTGCCCTGCATAGCCTTTCTTACAGCTCAATCACTGTCAGTTCCTTGCTGTCCGTGGTTCTGGTAGAAATGAACTGCAGCCCCTTTTCCTTGCATTTTCTGTACAGCCGCTCCCGCATTTCCGTGGACAGCTTCTCCACCCCATCAATAAGAATAATTTGCAATCCTGCCGGATTTTGCAACGTCACATCAATGCACAAATCCAATTTTTCGCCCTCTGACAAGTTGCTTACTGGAAGTCCGTTGATAAGCGGGATCCCGTCCTTGACGGACAATCCTTTAATCGGGATGGTTGCCTGCTCCAGAATCTCGCCGGGCAGGTTCCGGGCTTTCTCAATCTTTTCAGTGTAAGAAGTGGATTTCTTTGTCAGTTCCGCGATATCCTCCTGCAAAGACAGCATCCGGCGCCACTCGTTGATATGGGACTTCATCTTCTCGGTTTCCTCTGCCTGCTTCAACAATGCGTCCACCGGCTGCAGCTCTTTGTCTGCATATTCCGAATAAGCCGCTACAGTAGATTCATGCTTTGCCACATTCTCCCGGTATTCGCTCTGTATAACCTTTTCCCGGTCTGCTCTGACAGAAGATAAGCCGGATTTTTCTTTTTCAAGGGAATTAATCTGCTCTTTCAGTGTGGCAAGCTGCGTGTCAATGTTCCGCTCCTTTGCTGCCATTTCGCTGTTCAGGGCAGACAAGGCAATGTCTCTGTCCGCTTCAATCGCCTGGAGTTTGTTCTCATATCCATCTTTCAGCCGCTTTGCCTTTTCAATCTGCTCATTGGACTTTCGGATTTTCTCAATCTGAGTATACAGTTCCCCAACATTGACGTTTTCCCACTGGCTGCCGTCATAATCCTGCGGCAAGGCTGCCTTGATGTCATTTACAACGGATTTCTTCGACTTTATGTCCCGGTTCACGTCCTGCCGACTACGGAAGTATGTACCGTTCTCTGCCTGAATGTCATTCAAAACGGCCAGAATGTTCTGCTCATAATTCACATCTGCCGGAATCTCCCCGAACCATCCTCGGATTGTCTCCATGTTCCACGGAAAATCAATCATATTAAGGATTGTGGCGTTCTGCTCTTTTTTGCCCATGCGCATGAACTCCATCGGCTGGAGCTGCAGCGGTGTGATAATGTCACGCAGGAATGCCTCCGGACTGGGAACAATATTTCCATTCTGTTTGACGGACTTGTAACCTGTTTGTGTTGTCCGGGACTTCCGGTTGATGCTCAAGCCGGTATCCGTCTCAATGATTATCTCTCCCTCTGTCTCGCCGTTCCGCACTATGTAGTCCCGGTCCGACTTGTTGGTCAGCGCATACTTGATGGCATCAATCACGGACGTTTTCCCGGTTCCGTTCCCGCCGATCAGCTCCACGCTGCGGCTGTCCAGTTCCTGCTCTGTGATTCCAAACAAATTCTTGATGATGATTTTTGATACCTTCATTTTCCCTATCCTCCTATGATTTTATCTGATAACCAGATGGTCTCCCCGATCTTTCAACACAGCAAATGGAAGTTCTGCGCCGTTTTTGAGAGCTTCTCGAATTTTCATATTGTCCGGCTCTTTCCGGCAGTATTCATCCGGGATTGCAACGTCCGGCAAAATCTCCATGGGCTGTAATCCGCCGTTTTTCTGAATGCCAAAGCTGAATAAATCCGTCTTGAATTTCAACTTTCCAATAACTTTCATGCTCTCATACAAGTGCTGTTTAAGCCGCTTCTCGTTGTTCGCAAGCGTTTCCATCCTTTTCTGCATTCGTCCGACTTCTGCAGCATACTTCTCTGATTCCGCCTGGAGTTCCTTGATGATTCTGGCATAGTTATCAGCCTTAATCTCAAATTCCCCTTCAATGCCCTCCAGTGTATCTGCAAACGCCTTAGGGTCAATGTTTTCCTCTTCCTCCAACATTTCCAGCAATCGGAGATAATCTCCTGTGATTTCATATAGTGTACTCATGCTCTCCTAATCCTCCTTTACAGTCAGCACGCTGCTCCTCGGGCAATAATAATGGGTAATCTTCCCATCCTTGCCATTCTGAACGGCCACAAGCACCCTATCATTCTTGCTTACATTGTCAAATTTGACGTGGGATTTCTTTATCCCATCTGGCACATACTGTTTTGCCGACTCTCCAGATGGGACTTCCCTGATGACCGTCCCAGTCTTTTCCGTCCATGACCCGCCTGCCTGGCTCTTCCATGTCACCTTATCTCCTGCCTTCAATTTCCCTATCCTCTCTTTCCGCCTCTTCATAGGCCTGTCTTTCCCTTTTCATCCGGGCCCTGCTGGGCACCCTGTACTCCTGCTCATCCCACCAGTAGTCAGTAACCATGACGTTTTCAGTCTGTTCCATCATTTACATTCTCTCCCGGTCTTCCACTGCCCCTGGAAAGATCCTCTTTTCGGACAGATGGACAAACTTTTTCCCGTTATATTCAAAACTATAAAGAAACGGGAATATATTATTGTTTGTAAATTCTTCCTTCAATTCGATTCCCAGCAAACCAGTTACATAATCAATTCCACTGCCCATGGGAATGGGATCTTCCGGAATATAAAGCCGTACATGGTCATTAAATTCATAGGACTTCAAACGGTCATCGTGGATTCTTATCTGCAAATCAAGCCATCCTTTTATATGTATGGCTTCAAGCCATCTGGCATCTTCTGCATTTTCCACTTGCATTCTCCTTCCCGCACCCGTATAATGGATGCATAGTATTATTTTTTGTTTCTGACAGGCTCCATGCTTTAGTCGGTAGTGGAGCCTATTTTTTGCCATCCAATGTAACACACGTCAGACCCCCGTCACGGTTGTACCTGTACACGTTATTGGACAGTACTTCATCTTTGCGTATCACACTATCCATCCCATTGACCTTTTTTACAATGTCCTGCAGGTCAGATGGATCCATGCCTGACACGGTGACGGCAATCACTTCATGGATACTGGACGGCAGGATATACAGGTCCGCACCCAGTTGTCCCGCCAGTCCGCGGAGATAATCCCCATAAAGGATAACGGATGCACCATACAGCATCTTCCTGTTCGTCAGTACCCACATGGATTCCGGGAATCCACCCGGCAGCCCGGGTATCCCGCTTAGTTTCATAGCGGAAAATCCTCCTGCCTCCGTGTTCCGTCCCGCCGCTGCATCAAGTTCCTCTTCCGGAATACCGTAATGCCTGCAGGTATCATTCCCCATAAGCATCCCCATGCGGCTTCCGTTTTCCAGGTCAAATATACAGTAATATACTGCCGCAAGGTCCAGAAGGCATTTATGAGGCACTTTTCTCAGTATTTCCACGTTTGACTTTCTGTCCACCATGCGGTAGACAACCGTATCCAGTATGTCCTCCCCTGTCAGTATTTCTTTTGCTTTCAAAACCAGTCCTCCCCGCTTACTTTCCTCTGCCATCCTCCCGGATGGATAAATGTGCGCATACCGCAAAAACCACCACCAGTACCACCGCAGTTATGTACATCCCGCCCTCCACTGCTCCCGGGGCCGCAATCACTGCCAGGAAGGCAGCGGCTCCCAGAATGTTACTCAGGTTGAAGATCCTGCATGCAGGGCGCTCCTGCAGCTCCACGTAGTCTATGTCAATGACAGGCTTCCTTTTCCCCGCGGTCTGCAGGGGGCCTGTCTTCCTGACCGGTACCATGATCCACCCCTCCTTCAAAACTCATATGTAGGTGTCACCACCGTTCCATAACAATGGCGCTCCTCTATGTACTTCTGGATCTCCGCCTGCCCGCCCAGGCTGCAGTAAAAGCGCTGTGCCTGGCTGAAGGAATCAAACTCCATGTACTCCTCCCTTCCGTCTTCGTCCTGGTGCCAGAATCTTACCCTGAATGGCTTCATTGGTTCCTCCTTCCTGTTAATTCAGGTCAGCATAAACTTTATTGTCGTCCTGCCACCTAAATCCCTCCAGTCCACTGTCTGCGTAATGCAAGACATTGTCCGAGTGCCAGTTCCCCTGTGCAAGTACCCCAAATCCGGAATTTGGCCGGACATACACTTCCGTACTGTCGTCTATCAGCCCCATGGCAATAATTCTGGTTAAGGTCATGCCCCCGTCTTTAGGGTTGGAACTGTCAGTATATGCCATGTTTTTACGGCGGATATATTCACGGTCTGTATTCATGAAGCGGATGGTCATCCCGTTGATCTCCATGAATTCATCCTGTGTGATGGCTTCCAGCTGCCGTGCCATCTGTGCCTTACCGTATGCCTGATACAGCAGCTGCTCCGAATAGGACCCCTGTGCATACCCGGCCTCCCGTTTGAGTTCCTCAAAAACTGATTCCTTTTTATCCATTCCCATATCCTTTCTGCTGCGATACCGCAGCGATTACAATGTCAGCAGGCGTTCCTTTTCCTCCGGCGTTGCTTCCAGTATTTTGCATAAAATCAGCAGGTCGCCAAACTTGAAAGGGTCCGCCCTTTTGTTTTTCTCGTAAGTCTTTGGGTTCATCCGCATAGAAAATGCCTCCTGCGTAATGTTAAGCTCTTTTGCCACATCCTCCTGCTTTAAGCCCATGCTGTGCATCCTGCCGCCAATCCACTCTGTCAGGTATTTGATTTTATTTCTCTTTCTCTGCTCCTGCCCCAATGCTGTCCTCGACACCTTTGCCTCCCTCCTTTCCCACCGGCACATACACAGGATCCGTATGCAGGATCCTGACAGCCCCATTTTTCAGTTCATAAAATATCCTAATTGTATGCCTGTACGTCCTCATCACCTCCTATCTCAATACTCCGGCCATGCACAGCACAATTACAAACGCCAGTGCAAAGCCCAGAATCTCTGCGATAATCCACATTGCATAGTTCAGCAGCATGTGAAGCCGCTCGTCTGTCATAGGTTCCCGGTCTCTTTTAGACCGCAATCTGATTTCATCCATAAAATTTTCCTCCTGTTCTCTTGCCGGTACAGGAAGAATCTGGTATAATCTATCCTGTAACCGATAAGGTGCTTTATTGGTTACGTTGCCCTGTCGGTGGTGGTGCACTGGCGGGGCTTTTTATTGCTTTTTGTCTGCTTCTCTCCTATAATGTAATTACCAGACCACCATCTGGAATATGTAAGAAAGGAGATTTGCATAATGTCAAAAGAAGAAGTTGCTTTAGAACTTACTAAATTGGCTTTCGGACATGCTCAGCATGACAATAAAATGTCCAGTCAATCTAAAAAACCAGAAGAAGTAGTGACCGATTTATACAACTACATCTTCACCCATATGGATTCAGAGCCGAGTAAATAGCAGTCATCTGCGCTGAAAGCTCTGCAAGTTCCATAGGCAAGCAACCTTTAGACTGCTCCGCCAGTAGCTGCAACTGCTGGTGGAGCAGTTCCCTTTCTTCAACATATGCATTGTATTCCTTGTTTTCTTTCTTCGTTTCCCTCACCTCCTTATGTCACCAACTACTCCAAAAAGTATTCAATTGGCTTGCTGTACTGCTCATATTTCTGGTATAATCTCCTTATCAAATGCAAAGGAGATACTCATGTTACATAAGATTGAAAAGAAAATCCTAAAAGTCATTTCAAAAAAGCCACATGAATTCCAAATGGAAATCGAACAGTTGAAGCCATATACTGGCGATGCCGTTTATGCCGCAATGAAATCCTTAAAAGACAAGGGATACTTTGAAGAAATAAGCGCAAGTCTTAATTTTTCCAATTTTACTTATGAATTATCAACCCAAGGACGCTTTTATAAGGAGTACCGTTTCCACTGCTTTATGAGCGATATCTTCATTCCGGCTGTTGTGGCTGTGATTACATCGTTAATCACATATTTCTTATGCGGTTAGCCGAAAAAATACTTACACAACAATGTTGTAATCACAGCTACCACGATGCTTACAAGAACCGAAATCGGATTTCTGTTTTTCGTCTGCCTCACCTCCCCTCAATTTTGCGCTGTGCAACTTTCTCTATAAAAAAAATAAACAGCAAATTCCTCTGGCTTAATATGCAATAAATCTGAAAGTTGTTCAGCTTCATTTAAATCCATAGGACGAATATTGTTTATTTTCTGATTAACAGTTGGCTGTGCAAGTCCTAACGAATTAGCAACATCTTTCTGGGTTATCTGCAATTCTGCCATTCTACCCTTGATTTTATTTGTGTTAATCAAGTTGATTCCTCCTTTCGTCTGAATCAATAGTAGCACTACGCAACAAATATGTCAATAGCTCTGTGCAACTTTTTTTTAATTATTTTGTTTTCACTATTGCATTGTGCAATAAAATGTAATATAATGTCTGTCATAGAGAGGTGATTCAACATGACAAATACAGAAATAGGAAATAGAATCAAATATGCTCGTGATTTAAGAGATGTTACTTTGGATGATATCGCAAAAAAGGTAGGTGTTGCAAAATCTACTATACAGCGCTATGAAACTGGAAAGATTACTACTATAAAAATTCCTGTTGTTGAGTCAATCGCCATAGCCTTAAATGTGAATCCTGCATGGATTGTTGGAAAATCTGAAGATATGGAGCTTCCATCACAAAAGGTTCCCAAAATCATGCAGTATTATGACCAACTCAATGACATAGGAAAGCATGAAGCCACAAAGAGAGTCATGGAGCTGACGGAGGTGCCGCGGTATTTAAAGGAAGATACCAATTATGTCAACGCCGCCCATGCTGACAACTACATGGACGCACCAGAAGAATTGAGACAATTGGAAGAAGATATGATGGATGATGAAAACTTTTAAGTCCGTTTTATCGGACAAGTAATCTGCTATTATTGACTAAAGGGGATGATACAATGATTACATATGAACATCTATTGATGGAGGCAGACAGCAAAGGTCTGCTCACAAAAGAAAAGAATCTTCCGGTAAGCAAAGGAAGAATCAAGGGAAATCGTATTGCAATCAAAAAGGGAATGAGCGAAATAGAAAAGAAATGTGTTATGGCAGAGGAACTCGGACATTATTATACTGGGACTGGAAATATCCTTGATCAGTCCTCTGTATCCAACAGAAAACAAGAACTTTATGGGCGTGTATATGCATATAACAAGCTTATTGGCCTTATGGGAATAATACAAGCCCACAAGCACCATTGCCAAAACCTTTATGAAATAGCCGAATATCTTGATGTGACAGAAGAGTTTTTTGCTGACTCTCTGAAATATTATAAAGCGAAATACGGAAAAAGTGTGAACATTGATAATTATGTAATTTACTTTGAACCATACCTTGGAGTACTCGAATTGGCATGATTAAACCGCTGCGGCGATTATGTGTCAAGTTCCATCCCAGGGACAAGCTAGAGAAGATGGTGGGGAGGGGATAGCAATAAAATGAGTTTAGTTTTAGGATATTGCAATGGAACATCCGGAATTATCGCAAGTGATGGCAGAGCCGGAGGAACTGTCTGTCCATCAGAAGAATATGATAAGACACGGAAAATAAATAATAACATCATTCTCGGTTTTGTCGGATATAAGGAATCTAGTGAGCATTTTCTTAATTGCGTACATATGGAATTGGGAGAAAGAATAAAAGATTGCTATATTGATGAGTTTTTGGAAGTCGTAAAATATGGAATGAATTTAGACGTTACAAAAGAGCATTTGCATGCATCTTTCCTTATTATAGGAAAATCAGATACGGGAAATATGAAATTCGTCCTGGCGGGACAAGGCACAAATTATTCTCTTAAATATTTAGACGCAAACATTGGATATATGCGAATATCATTCAAAACTTTTTGATGGAAACGTGAAGGGTACTTTAAAAAACATAATCACAGATTCTTCAAAAATTGATAATTCCATCAACGAAAATGTTTATTTTCAGGAGATACCACACTCTCCGATTTTTCGCATAATATAATAACTTTTTCGTCATTTATATCTCTTGGAGGATTATTTGAATAATTGCCCCCATCCATTGGTGTACATTTTTCGATAGGAGGATAATTATTCCAGACTTTACTTAAAGCGTCTTTCATCTGAGACAGAGGTGTAAGTGATTTCATAGCTTTTCTCCTTTTCTGATCTTATGAAAATTATACACCAGAAAAAGGAAAAAGTTGTACCAAAGTAAAACCGCCCGGTGCTACCAACACCGAACGGCTTAAGATATATCCCGAAGGGATACAATCAGGTCTCACAAACCTACAATGATTGTATCATCTCCGGGAGCATCCAGTCAACCAGAAAATCGGTCTGGGTGTTATTTTTATACACTTTTTTAAGGAGGATGATACCATGAAGATTGAAAAGCTGCCGTCCGGCTCATACCGGATACGCAAAACTTATAAGGGCCAGACATACACTGTCATATTTGACAGCAAGCCTACTCAGAAGGAAGCCATGTTGGCCATGGCGGACGAGCTGAAGAAAGTCCAGACGAAACACGAAAGCATGACCTTCCGGGCTGCTGCCGAAAAATACATGGAGTCCAAAAAGAACGTCCTATCGCCCAGCACAATCCGTGGATATGCGACAATCATGAAGCAGATACCAGAAAGCATCCTATCAAAGAACCTCTATGACATCACGGCCCTGGACGTGCAGAAAGAAATCAACCGAATGGCGGAGAGGTGCAGCCCGAAGAGCGTGCGCAACCATCATGGCTTCTTGTCGGCGGTCCTTGGCGCTTTCTATCCTGACCTTAAGCTCACCACCACCCTTCCGCAGAAGGTCAAGAGCGAGCCATACATACCATCTGATGATGATGTACGGCGAATACTGGAACATGCTAAGGGGACAGAGTACGAAATCCCCATCATCCTTGCGTGCCACGGCCTGAGGAGGTCAGAGATATGCGCCCTATCACCGGAGGACATCGATGGGGATGTGGCATACATCACAAAAGCCATGGTACAGGACGAAAATTTCGACTGGGTCATCAAGACCACCAAAACAACAGCCAGCACCCGGGAAGTCGTCATACCGGAGGAGACAGCCGCCCAGATCCGGCAACGGGGATATGTATACAATGGATATCCCGGGGAAATCACGAAATTCCTTTATTCTGCTGAGAAGAAGCTGGGCATCCCGCATTTCTCCATCCACAAGCTGCGCCACTACTTTGCGTCCAAGCTCAGCTCCATCAACGTGCCAGAAGCTGATATCATGCGCATGGGCGGGTGGGAGACCGATCATGTGATGAAGTCTGTGTACCGCCATTCTATGAACGCGAAGAACAAGGATGCGCAGAGAAAGATATCCGGGAAGCTGACCGATGCAATCATGGAAAAGGAAATCTTGTCATGAATCTTGTCACGGAAAACCTGGAACGCAGCACCCATCATGGTTTAAGCCATGAAATCATTCGGGTTCGAATCCCGTATGCTCCATTCTTGACAAAAACCGCAAACCAAGATTTTTCAGGAAAATTAAAGGTTTGCGGTTTTTTACGTTTTATTTTATCAGACAATATTATAGCGAATAATTAGCATTTATACCATTTCTTGGCATGAATCATATTATAACAAATCGGCCTGAATAGAGTTGTACCCAACACTGATACACGGCATCCCGTCCAGGCTCCGGTTACTTACCCTGCCGATCTGGCGCCGCAGGGTGGAGTCCGCAGTCCCCTCAACCCGCTTCGTGGCCAAAAACTTTTTGAGGATTTCCCCCGCGCTGTCATCCCGGACGGCCACCCCTGCAGGGCTTCCGTCACTTTCTGTATTATATCTGTCCTGATATCCATAGCAGTCACCTTCAGCCTTAGGATATCATGTGTAAAAAATCTTGCAAAGTCCAACCCAATATGTTATATTAAAGACATCAAAAGGAGCAACCGCCCACAAAGTGGTTGGCCTCCGGTTAGTTTAAAAGCCTACCTGCACGGCCAAGTGACAAGGTAGGCTTGTTTATTTTCGCTTGTTATTCCTATCTATGTAGGCAAGCAGTGTAATTAAAAATGTCGCAAACAAGATTAAATCCTGAAACGAAAACATCTCCATCCACACCACCTCCCTTCTTTTGCAAGTTAGGGAGGCTACCACCCTGTAACACGATTACTCCTCTGGCTCAAATATACCATATCCCATAGTAGATTACAATCCCCTTTCTGCTGCCGCTCCTGAACTAAACACTTCGAAAATATGCAATAAATCTCTGGTTTACCTGCTGCCAGAGACGTCTGCTCACAGGAATACTGCTTCCGTCGTCAAAAAAGATGTCCTCCCTGGCGATATGGTGTATATTGCCAAGGCGGCACAGGAAGGAGCGGTGGCATTTCACAAATTCCCCCTCCGGCAACAGCTTCTCCATTTCCGAAAAGCCCTCCTTCACCTCCAGGGCCCCCTGCTCCCCCGCTCTGCCGATACAGCATTTCCGGCCTCTGGCTTCCACATAGTTAATGCTTTCCTGACTGATCTTCAGGACAGCCTCCCCTGTGTGGAGTGTCACAAAAGCTTCCCTTTTTCTGCGCTGCAGGGCCTTCTCCAGGCACTTTTCCACCTTCTCCCGGCTTAGTGGTTTAATGAGATAGTGCAGGGCTTCCACCTCGTAACCCTCCTCCAGGTAATCGCTGATCCCTGTGGTAAATACGATCACAATATCCCTGCTTCGGGACCTGACTTTCCTGGCCAGTTCCATGCCATTCATCCCCGGCATCTGAATATCGATAAACAGGAGATCAAAATCTCCTGTTTCCTCGTACCGGAACCAGAAGGCCTCCCCGGAAACAAACTCTTCCACTGTGACCTGTCTCCCCTGTTCCACGCACCATTTTTCCAGGTAGCGGACCAACAGATCCCTGTGTGCCTTTTCGTCTTCTATCACCGCAATCTTCATTCCACTCTCTCCGCATACCATATCTGGTTTTCCTTTTCCTCGGATAACAGTTCCAAATAGACGGACCCTGTCTCTTCCCCGTAGGACAACGCAAAATATTTATCATATAAGATATAAAAGCCTCCGTTCCCGGCTTTTCTGATTGTCCAGCGTTCCTCTTCCTTTCTCTCGGAAGGTCCGGCTGCAGCGGCCCAACCCTCAGGAACTGTGATGTCTGAGCCGGAAAGGTAGTATTGGTTCTGAACAAAATACAGCCATGTGGTCTCCTGGTAATTTACCACCTGAATCTCCTCTCCGCCGCTTCCGTCCTCCTTCCCGTCAAGCACGGGACTGCCGCCCTCGCCTTCCCCGCAACCCAGGACCAAACCGCTCCTGGTAAAGATGTGATATACACCGTCCGCCAGTTCCGGGGCTGTATCCTGTTCCTCAAGGTACTGATAATAGGCATCCGTGTCCTGTGTCAGATAATCAAGGCATCCGCCCTCCCATAGCCAAACGACTCCCGCCAGTGCCGCCGCTGCCACAGCCGCCATTCCTTTTGTAAAAACAACTGTTTGCCGCAGAACCTCACCTCTGCCCGCCGCTGCCAGACAGTCCGTCAGCCTGCCATACCCTGCAGCCGCATAGGGAAACAGCAGCACAAAGTAGGCCAGTGTATACTGTCCCTTTGCCTCCCAGACCAGATGGCACAGGGTTCCTCCCACAAAAATCATTGCAAAAGGCAGGGCTTTCTCGTAATGCGGTTCTTTTCTGCACACAACATACCATATCAGTGCACCTGCCAATATGAAAAACTGAAAAAGATTTAGAAAAGCCGTACTTATATGCGTCCCCCTGGCGCTTATAAAATGCCAAACCCAGTTGCTTCTCACGCCCTCCCCCGGCGCCACCTGCGCGTTCCAGAATGCCTGGAAGGTTGGATTGTTCCACTGGGAAACCATTTTCCTGGTAAAGAACTCCACTGCCTCATCCTTATGTCCGGCAAAATACTCCAGGGACTCCTGAATCTCCGCTTTTACCATCTCGTCATGAATCTCTGTGTCATACCCGCTCTCGTCATAGGTATACCACACAAAGTCATTATACCATCCCGGGGCCCGGATTCCCTCCTGCAAACCCATGGCAATCCATGACCACTTGCTGGCTTCCTGTCCGAACGACTCCCCCGACACCTCCTGAAAAATTCCGTTCACAACCCTGCCCTGTGCCGTACACAGCGCCACTGCCAAAAGGGGAAGCAGCAGGAATTTTACCTCCTTTTTCCGCAGTGTCTCCACAAGGGCAAGAACCGCCATGCCTATCAGAAAGATCATGTAATTGGACTTCAGCAGAAGCGCCAGC
This sequence comes from uncultured Lachnospiraceae bacterium, assembly GCA_947367855.1. Classification (GTDB taxonomy): domain Bacteria; phylum Bacillota; class Clostridia; order Lachnospirales; family Lachnospiraceae; genus Acetatifactor. The sequence goes on from CANBFE010000009.1 coordinate 55,400, forward strand.
ATGATCAGCAGAGCAGAGAGTACCGCGCTGCGGGCTTTTCTGTCCTCCAGAAAGCGGATTTCATACTTTAATGCAGACAGCGCCAGAGCCATTCCCCACACATTGCCATAGACAAAGGAACAGTACATGATCAGGGGGAAAAACAAAATTCCATATAAAATCACTTTCAGGCGCACTACCCTGCCCATGCCGAAAAGGCCGCAGATTTCAGACATCTGGTGATAAAAAACACCGATCCCGATTACATTGAGAACCTGGAACGCAATATAATTATAGCTTCCGAATATCAGGGAAAACAGCCAGACCGCTGCCGTCAGCCCCCGCTGCTGCGCAAAGCGGTAAAGATATCCCCCCTCAGAAAACATAAGATAATTCCTGGTATTCAGATCATATACCGCATTCTGGATATATTCCTGGTCACCCTGGACCCCGCATCGGGAGGCAAGAACCCAGACCAGAGCCATCCCCATCAGAATGCCCAGAAGAATTCTTTTCCATTTTCGAAAAAGAATTTCCTCCTTTTCCATCCTGTCCAACCAGATCTGCACTGCTTTTATCCGCCTCAGGACAGTCATGCACAGGACCATGACAGGTATAAAACAGAGATTCAGCAGCACGCTGTCTTTTACAAAAAAAGTCCTCTCCGTCCAGTCCGTCACCATATAACATGTGCTGAATGCCGCGAAAAACAGCAGGAAAATCAGAATGACCGCAAAAAATACCGTCACTGCGCTCCTGTACAAACCAAAGACCGTTTCTCCCACATTTTTCCGCTTTTTCACCTGCAAATCCTCCAAGAATTCCTTACAATATATTGTTTCAAATTGTAGCACGGCCATACCGGAAAAGCAAGCTTATCGCCCTCTGCAGACCGCCAAAAATCTTTCCTGTGTTTTTTGACAACTCATTTTTTTCGTAGTATACTAAAAATGTGTTATGAAGCCAATATCATGTTATCAGGAATGGAATATAAACTATTATGAAACGACATAAACTTACCACAACCGGAATTATCATGTTAGGTTTTATCATAGGCGCGCTTCTGGGAACCCTGTGCCTCCTTCTGCCCATAAGTGTCAGGCAGGGGCAGTCCATAGACCCCATCGACGCCCTGTTTGTAGCCATGTCCAGTATCTGTGTCACAGGGCTCTCTACCGTGAACATCGGCCAGACCTTCTCCGCCTTTGGCCAGGCTGTCCTGCTGCTTCTGATTCAGTTCGGCGGTCTTGGAATCGTGACCTTTACCACCCTGGTTTTATGCCTCTTCCGCCGCCGGGTCACCCTGTCGGACAGGATGCTGATCCAGAGCGCCTACAATCTGGACACCCTCACCGGTCTGGTTCGCATCACCATGCGGGTGCTGAAGGCCACCCTCCTCCTGGAAGGGATCGGCGCTTTGGGATATTCCCTTGTATTCATTCCCGAATATGGGATAAAGGGAATCTGGTACAGCATTTTCCATTCCGTATCCGCTTTCTGTAATGCCGGAATTGATCTTCTGGGAGGAAACAGTCTTTGCGGCTATTCTGACAATATTGTCATAAATGTAACCACCATCTTCCTGATCATTGTAAGCGGCCTTGGTTTTCCCGTGTATTGGGAGATACTCCGCCTGGGCCGTTCCCACCGCCGCAGGAAAAACGGCTCTTATATCCGGAAAATGAGTCTTCATACCAGGATCGTGCTTCTGACAACACTGTCGTTAATTTTGATCGGCGTGGGCCTAACCCTGCTGTTTGAATATGACAATCCTGATACCCTGGGCCCCATGGCATGGCCCGGAAAGCTGATGGCAGCCCTGTTTCAGTCCGTGACCCTCCGCACAGCCGGTTTTGCCACAATCCCCCAGGAATGCTTCCGCTCTTCTTCCTGTCTGGCATACCTGGTACTCATGTTCATCGGAGGTTCCCCCGCAGGAACTGCAGGCGGCGTCAAAACGGTGACCATTGTTCTGCTGATCGCCTCCATGTTCGCCAATATCAAGGGAAGAACGGATGTCAGCGTCATGCACCGCAAGATTGCCGACGACATCATAAGGCGCTGCGTGGCCATTGTCACCTTCAGTTTCTCGGTACTGCTCATCCTTACAGTGGCCCTGCTTGCCGTACAGCAAAGCAATTTCCTGGATACCCTTTACGAGATGACCTCGGCCATTGCCACCGTAGGTCTTTCCAGGGGCCTCACCGGCGCCCTGACTCCCCTGGGAAAGCTCATCGTAGCCCTTACCATGTATCTGGGCAGAATCGGTCCCATCACACTGGCTCTGGTTTTCAACAGCCGCGGCTCCTCAGACCATGTAAACTACCCGGAAAGCAAGGTCATCATCGGCTGAGGAAAGCCTTACCTTTTACAAAAATCTGAAACAGTAAGGAGAATCATAATGAAAAAAAGCAGACAGAAAGAATACATCATCATTGGCCTTGGAAGATTTGGAAACAGTGTGGCGAAACAGCTGGAAGCAAACGGCTGTAAGGTTCTCGCCATTGACCGCAATGAGCAGCGCATTCGTCAGATCGCGGAGTATGTAACCCTGGCCATGTGTCTGGATGTGGCGGATGAGGAAGCCCTGGAAGAACTGGGGGGAAGAAATTTTGACGGGGCCGTCATTTCCATCGGCCACAGTCTGGACGCCTCGGTCCTGGCAACCATCTGGGCAAAGGAGCAGGGTATCAAACAGGTCATTGCCAAGGCCTACGATGAGACGCAGGGCAAAATACTGGCAAAAATAGGCGCCGACGAGATTGTGTACCCGGAAAAGGAAACCGGCGTGCATCTGGCCAATAACCTGGCCTTCAACAATCTCATTGACACCATCGAGCTGTCTCCGGAATATTCCATCGCAGAGGTTACCATCCTCACCGACTGGATAGGAAAAAGCCTTATTGAGCTGAAACTGCGTGAAAAATATGATGTGAACGTCATTGCCATCAGAAGGGGCGGTTCCCTGATCCTAAATCCCACTGCGGACGCCCCCAGTAAGAAAAATGATGTATTTGTACTCCTGGGCACCAACAACACACTGAAAAAAATAGCAGATGCCGGTTCCTCCAGAAAATGACTCCTTCTCCTGCCATGGGATCCTCTTATCGGGATCCCATTTGCGCAGGTTACGGTTGATCCGTTTTGGTTCAAATGATCTCAATTCTCTCAAAGTACTTGATCAGTATGTTGGCACAGTTTTCTATCCCGAACTGGGAAGTATCCAGTATCATGTGATAATTGTTCACATCCCCCCAGACCTTACCCGTGTTCTTATTATAGTAATCACAGCGGAGTCTGTCGTTTTCCTCCAGCATCTCCTTTGCATCGTCATAGGACAGGCTTTTCTTGCTCATTACACGGCGAATCCGGTCCTCCTTATCCGCCACCACGTAGATATTAAACACATTTCCCTGCCCCTTCAAAATCTCCGAAGCGCACCGGCCCAGAATAATGCAGGAACGGGATGCAAGATTGCGAATCAGCTCCGCCTCGTCCGCATAGCTGTCCCCCTCCAGTTCATGTTCTATGTAGGCCTTGTCATACACCGGAATCCCCAGCTTCTCAGACAATGTTTCCGCAATCATGCTGGCTCCTGTTCCATACCTTCTGCTCATTGTTATCACCAGATTCATAATCATTCCTCCCCACTCCCAGCCTGAATAAGATCTCCTTCCCGGGAATGTCATGTACTGAAAAGCCCTGAATTGAATACGCTCATTATATCATATCCCAAACCGGGTTACAAGCCCGCTGCCCCGCCAAGATATTCCAAATTCACATGCGGTTTTCCGGAAAAGGAAAACACCCTGAACCGTTATTCCATGTTCAGGGTGTCCGCTTCTCCGCGTATCGCTCTTCTTATTCTGCTGCTTTTACAGAAGTGATATGGGGATTGGCATTGTCCTCATACCAGTACAAAAAGCCTTCCATATCGATCTTATCACCAATCTGCAGATTCTTCACTGCGGCATACACATCCGTGGTATTGTCGCACAGATAGGATTCCACTGTAAATGTATATGTCTGTCCGTCAAGGGATACATTGAAATACAGATCATTTCCGTCCTCTCCGGATCCGTCCCAGTTGTACAGGAACGCCACCTCGTTTCCGTCTGCATCCTGGCCTGCCGCCTCAACGGTCATACCCTTAAAGGAAACAAAGCGGTTCTGATAGTCCTTCAGCTCATCCTTGCCCAGAGATGCAGTAACATCCTGTGCCTCAGCGATAAAGGTGTCGCCGTCCTCCACAAACTCAAAGGCTGCATCCATGATTTCCACTTCGCCGGACCACTCGGCCTTGAAGCCTTTCACCCTGATCTTGGTTCCGGGCGTCATTTTGGCATACTCTTCCTCAGTACAGGGCAGTTCATATACAAAATAAGCTCCGTCCTGGTCCTGGGTGTAGAGGGTAGCCTTGTTCTCCCACCATGCCTGCTTGGCCTGTACATAAGTCTCCACGACTACTTCCGTATCCAGCGCTGCAGCTGCATACTCTTCATAGCTGATCACAGCCGCCGCATCTATCCCGGCTGTCTCACCGCCTTCGGAACCTGCATCGGACGCCTGATCGCCCTCCTGGGAACTCTCTTCAGAGCTCTCGCCTCCTTCTTCCGTGCTTTCTTCAGAGCTCTCGCTGCTCTCCTGGGAACTCTCCTCGGAAGATACGCTCTCCTCCGTGCTCACGCTTCCGCTTTCATCAGAACCGGCCTTGTCACCGCAGCCGGCACATGCAGCCACCAAAGCTGCCGTCAAAAACAATGCTGCAAATCTTTTCCTGTTTTTCATTTTTATCCTCCTCTATACAATCATCTCTGGCAGATGATTTTGTTTCCCGGAAAGCCTTTCCCACAGAAAAACTCTCCTGAAACATTGAGATAATTATACATGATATTTACAGGAAAGCAATAGTATTATTGCCCATTTGAGTCAGAATTTTTGTCTGATTTTTGCCTTTTTGCCCACTCTTTTCCCGAAAAAAAGGAAGCCGCGGACATGGTTATGTCAATATCACTTATTCCTCCCAGATTTCAGCCTCTGAAGAATCAAATATATGAAAATCAGCACCCATGCGCCCCCCAGAGAGCACAAAAGAATCACCGATGTCCGGGGAAGTTCCCCCAGTTCCGCCCTGCCCCCTGCCTGGGTTTCCGCACCTCCGCCAGGCTGGTCCAGACGGTACAGCGCCTTCACGTCGTCAAAGAGTTTTTCCACATAGGCATCGTCCACCGTCTGCTTTCTGTTCACGGATTTTACCGTATTTTCTATCAGCTGTCCCGATGCGTCACGCAGGGATGCGGAGCCGTTGAACACAGGCGTGACAAAGGTGGAATCCACATTTTCCAACAGCAGTCTGGCAGCCTTTATCTTTACATCATAATGCAGGGCATTGTCCTCGCCGCACCTGGCCAGATAGTCCTGGTACTCGGCGCTTTCCTGGGCCTTGGAAGTCACAGGCACGTATCCCTCCGTCTCCGCATAGGCGATCTGCACTTCATTGGTGAGAAGATACTGCGCAAACAGCCAGGAAGCCAGAACCTCCTGGGAATTATCCTTGTTAAAAATGCACACGGATGGTCCCTGGGATATCATCTGCGGATTTGACGGGTCAAACTGGGGAATCATCATAACCTCCGTCTCAAACTCCACCAGTTTATCCTCGCTGATATCAAGCAGCGGCGCGTGGGTCCCCATCCATGTGGCTCCCGCCGTTGAATCCACTGCAAAAATGCACTGGCCCGCATTGAGGAAATTGGCCGGGTAACTGGATATCTTAAAAGTAGAAAAGGCCTTTGTCCCGGCATGTTTCGCAATTTCCATCAGCAGTTCCTTTGTGGTGTTATGGAAAATCTGTATCTTTCCGGTATCGTCGGAATATTCCGCCCCCAGCTGCCGCAGCATCTGTATCATCATATTGTCCGTGGATTTATAGATAAAGGGAATCATGACTTTCTGACCGTTTACCACAAAATTATCCTCCTGGTCACGGGCTGTGGCTGCCTCCGCCACCTCCCAGACAAAGTCCCATGTGAGAGTCTCCGGCAAGGTATATCCCAGGGCTTCCACATAGGTTTTGTTGATATAACAGGCCTCTGTGGAACGCATATACGGAATGGCATAATAATGCCCCCCAAAGGAGCACTCCTCCAGAAACCGGGGAATCATCTCCTCCTTTGCAGGTGAATCAAACCGGACCTCGCTCCCTCCCAGTCCGTATTTTTCATCCTCAAAAAGCCCTTCCAGAGGAACAACCTGATTGGTCCCGGTCAGGTATGTGGCAATGTGATCAGGATAGGTAATACACACATTTGGCGTGGTATTTGTTGCAATATTTGTTATTACATCATTGTATATTCTTCCGTAATCCGTGTATAGACGCAGATTCACAGTGATATTGGGATATAGTGCCTCAAAATCACTGATTGCCTGTTCATAGATACTGGTCTGGGCCTTATTGGTATCGTTTTTTGCCCAGAAAGTTATTTCGTGCTGTTCTGAAGCATCAAACTCCCGGGGTATCTGAAATGCAGTGTTTCCCTGGGACCCATGGCATCCGGTGAGCCCAAGCAGACTGCAGGCCAGAAGTCCCGCCTTCAGGACATATCCTGCCCGGTATTTTCTTCCCGGGCGTCTCTCTTTTCCGGCATTTCCAACCCCCGGAACCAGTCTATTCTCCGCCATATCTTTCCTCCCGTCTCCCAAATATCGCCTTTTATCCCTTGGTGCCGCCCCTGGATACGCCTTCCATAATCTTCTTCCTGAAGATCAGAAACAGCACCACCAACGGCACGGAAATCACAACCACAGCCGCCATCATTGCCGGAATATTCTCCCTTCCAAAGCCGTTTTCCCGTATCTCCTGGATGCCGTTGGACACCAGATAATAGTCTGGATCATCCGTGATCAGCCGGGGCCAGACATAGGAATTCCAACATTCGATAACCTTCAGAATAGTCACCGTAATCAGAGTCGGTTTGGATATGGGAACCATCACTTTTAACAGATATTTCATGTCCGATGTACCGTCCACTTTCGCCGCGTAGTACAGGCTGTCAGGTATCTGTTCAAAGTTCTCCTTCAGCAGGTAAATGTAAAATACGGAGGTGACCGACGGCAGAATCAGTCCCGGAAAAGTATTGCGCATATCAAGGTTTGTAACAGTGACAAAATTGGTGATAATCACCAGTTCATTGGGAATCATCATCAGGGACAAAAACAGCACAAACACCACATTTTTTCCCCTGAATTCCAGTCTTGCAAAGGCAAAGGCCGCCAGAGTAATCACAGCCAGCATCACAGCCGTGGTCACTATGGTAAAGATGGTGGTATTCAGAAGATACCGCCCAAGCGGCACTGCCGTAAAGGCTTCCCTGTAATTCTGTAGCGTGGGTGACAGGGTAAAAAACTTCGGAATATATTCCGAATTATAGGAACTGTAACTTTTTACGGAAGTAAGTATCATCCAGTAAAAAGGAAACAGAACCACAATCCCCCAGAAGACCAGGAGAATATAGGTTGCCGCATTCACGGTCTTCCCACGGATCCTGGCTCTTTTTTCCATGGAGATTCCTCCCTCCATTTTATCATAATCCGGCAGGTTTTCCCTGACCTCCGTTCTTTCGCTCTGATTCTTCATAATTCCTCCCCTCTGATCCGCCTCCTAATAGTGTATCTTCTTTCTGCTCACCAGCAAATTAATACAGGTAATGGTAAATACGATGGAAAACAGGATAATCGCTGCCGCCGACGCATAGGAGGGATATCCGCCGCTGTCGCCGTAAAGCATGTCATACACATACCCCACAATGGTGTTCATCTCCGCAACGTTGAGATTTGTTCCAAACAGGGCCACCGCATCGCTGTAAGCCTTGAACGCTCCGATAAAACCCGTGATCACCAGGTAGAATATCATAGGCGAAATCATGGGCAGGGTAATCTTCCTGAAGATTCTGAATTTTGAGGTGCCGTCCACTCTGGCCGCATTGTAGTACTCCTGATTGACAGAGGAAAGGGCGCTGGTAAGGATCAGTATCTTGAAGGGCATTACCACCCATATGGTATAAAAGCAGAGCACGAACATTTTCGCCCAGTATGGCCCGGCAATAAAATCCACGCTCTCGCCGCCAAACCAGTTGATGAGAACATTGACAAAACCATCGGAATATGGAGTCTTTTTAAACAGAATCATAAATACCAGCCCCACTGCCAGGGTATTGGTCACATAGGGCAGGAAATATACGGTCTGGAGAAAATTCCTCAACGGAGTAATGGAATGCAGTCCCACGGAGATCAGCAGCGCAATTCCTGTGGACAGCGGCACTGTAATCACCACCAACAGGAAAGTATTTTTCACTGCCTGCAGAAAATAGGGATCATGAAGCACATAAGAATAATTGTAAGATCCCACACCAAAATAGGTCTGGGATGCGGAATTATATCCTTCCTCAAAGGAATAGATAAACACGTCGATGAGAGGGTACACCATGAATACCCCCAGAAAAAGGATTGCCGGCGCAAGATACAGCCAGGCCTTCAAATTACTGTTGTCTCTCTTTTTTCCCATACCAGCCTCCTCACTTATTTCCCGTTAAGCTGATACGTTTTTCTGTCTCAGTATCAAACAGAAGGACTTTCCGGGGAATAAGAGAAAATCTGACACAAGTGTCTTTTCTTGTCGTATCCACCGCTGACAGAATTCCTTCTGCATTTTCCGATCCTATGATGGAACGGATAACCTGGTTTTTGGAAGCCGTATTTTGGGAAACCACACTGATATCACGGCCCATTACCTCCACACCGCTCAGTCTGCAGCCCAGAGGGCCATCCTCCTGCAGCAGAAATCCTTCCGGCCGGATACCCACGATAACCCTGCGCTCCCCGGCATCCGAAACCCCCGGCGTCTCCAGAACCGAGTCTTCGCCTATATACAGTCTACCATTTCTGACATATCCGTCAAAAATATTTACAGGCGGTGTACCCAGAAATTTTGCCACGAACAAATTGACAGGGCTGTCATAAACCTCCTGCGGCTTTCCGATCTGCTGCACTATGCCGTCCTTCATCACCACTATCATATCCGAGATGCTCATGGCCTCCTCCTGGTCATGGGTCACGAAAATCGTGGTAATTCCTGTCTCCCTCTGGATTCTCCTGATTTCTTCCCTTGTCTGCAGCCGCAGTCTTGCGTCCAGATTGGAAAGGGGTTCGTCCAACAGAAGAACTTTGGGCCTTTTCACCAGAGCCCTGGCTATGGCCACCCGTTGCTGCTGCCCTCCGGAAAGCTCTCCCGGTTTCCTGTCCATCAGCTCCTGAATCTGAACCAGCCTTGCCGCCTCCATGGCCTTCTCCGCCATTGCGGCTTTGGACAGCCTGTCCTTTCCCTTGAGATTCTCCAGGGGAAAAGTGATATTCTGACGCACCGTCAGATGGGGATATAAGGCATAATTCTGAAACACCAGCCCGATACCCCTGTGCTCCGGGGGCAAATCCGTCACATCGTCCTTCCCAAAAAGGATTCTGCCCCCGGTAGGCTTAATCAGTCCGCTGATTAAATTCAGGGTGGTGCTCTTGCCGCAGCCGGAAGGCCCCAACAGGCCAATCAGCTTTCCGTCCGGAATGGCAAAGGTAAAGTCATTCACCGCAATGACCTCCCCCCGGTTCTTCCGGTCACGGCTTGGAAACTTCTTCGTCAGATTCTGCAATATGACTTCCATGGCATACTTCCCTTTCCTTTTTCTCCGATCCTGCTGTACATGCTTTTTCACATTATACCGGAAAAAAATGGAAATGTCCATACTTGGAAGTCCGTATCGTCAGGCCAGTGACCCCATGGGATCCCAGGGCTCCAGCATAATCGGCTCCGTCTCGTATTCCTTCAGGAACTCTTCCGACAGATATTTCTTATTTACCACGATCTGGTACATAAATTCGTCAAACCATGCATCGCTCATCACATAATAGCCTTTTTCGCCGGATTTCTCTCCCCAGCTGTTCTCCACCCGCCAACGGTTGGGCCTTCCCTCTTCGTCCAGGTTCACGCCCAGGAATACCATGGCATGGGTCATCAGACTTTCGCCGTACTCCAGGCGCTCCGCCTTGTTCATGCCGAACTTTACATCCAGAAGCTCCTCCAGCTGATAGGCGTCCAAATCCATGGTGCCGCCCTCCTTGGTCAGGAATTTCCCCACATCGCAGCCGAACCATACGGGAGAACCGTCCTTCAGCTGCGCGATAGCCGCTTTTTTCAGCTCCTCAATCTCCAGGTTCAGGTACCTCACCAGACGTCCTTCCTTCACATTGCCCAGGAATTTCACGCTGTAGCTTCTGTGATAAGGCTTATCCGCTGTAGGCGCATTGATTACACTGACATAATCATCCAGATTCAGCCCCACATATTTCTCAAAGAACGCCCCGGGAGTCAGCCCGCATTCCCGGATGAATTTCCCGTCCTTGTCCTCAGCCTCAAAATCAAAAACCCTGGGCGGCTCACCCAGACAGATGCACAGGATCCGGTAAATCTCCTCAAGCATGGCCTCCTTCTTCCCGGCCAGTTCCTCTTTCGAAGCGCCCTGGGCATAAGCCTTCCGCAGACGGCAGGCATCCTCCCGCAGTTTCACGGTCAAAGTGCTGTTCATCTCTCCTGTGGCGGAAGACGACTTGGATTCCGGCATGGCATACTTGGGCACCACACCGTATTTCCGGACCAGATTGCACAGCATATCCCACTGCCCGCCGTCATTTAAGGGCGCAGTCAGCAGCCAGGCGATGAGTCTGCCCTCTGTAGGCTCATCCAATGTCTCCAGAATGCTCTCCAGGAAATAATTCGCCTTCTCCAGCTTATCGTAAAACAGCGTATAATTCTGTGAAAGTTCGAAATTCTCCAGGTTCAGTTTTTTGATCACCTCAAACCGGAAGGTATTCAGCGCCGCAAACATCCAGCAGCGGCCGCTGGATTTCTGATCTGTGATGGCTCCCTGCTTTAAATTCACGGAAAAGCTGTGGCGGGTGGTTCTGTGCACCTCGCCGTTCTTGGCGGCTGCCCGCAGGCCATTCTCCGTCACGGCGTTCATTGCCACCCGGCATGCCTTGTCCGCACTGCATTTCTCCTGAAACTGCGCCAGAGTCTCTTTTGTAATTTGACTGCTCATTTTCGTCCTCGTTTCTTTCTGTTTATGTATTTTATACCTGTTCTTTCAGGTTATCGTCGTTTTCCGGTCCCGTTCCGCATGGGCCCTTTATCTCTAAGGCCGCAGTCCCATACCGCCTTCCAGCGTGATGGTCTCACCGGTCATGTACTTGAAGTCCGGAGATGCAAGCTGCACGCAGACACGCCCGATTTCCAGTTCCGAATCGCCGTAATGTCCTGCGGGCGGCATCTTCACATTGGCCTTGAAGGCATCCGGATAGGCCTTCTCAAAGTTCTCAAGCTGCGCTGTCCAGGCCAGAGGGCAGATGATATTCACATTCACCCCGTCCTTTGCCCACTCTGTAGCCGCCACGCGGGTCAGACCGCGGATTCCTTCCTTTGCCGCCGCATAGGCACACTGTCCGTAATTGCCGAACAGGCCGGCCCCGGATGCAAAGTTGATCACGGTTCCCTTTGTCTCCACAAGATGGGGATGACAGGCCTTCATATAATAGAAAGCTGCGTAAAGTCCGGAGTACATTGCCAGGTCAAACTGCTCCGTCGTGTGATCAGCCAGGGTCACGCCTGAAGCGGAGGCCTGGGCATTGTTAATCAGCACATCGATTCTGCCGAACTTCTCCATGGTCTGGCGCACCACCTCTTCCACTACCGCCTGATTGTCCGCCTTGGCATTCACGTCTGCAGCAACCGTCAGCACCTGAATCCCGTACAGCCTCTCCAGTTCCTCTTTTGCATCCTCCAGTTTCTTTACATTGCGCCCTGTGATCACAATATTGGCGCCTTCCTTGGCATATGCCGTGGCAATGCCATAGCCGATGGAACCGCAGCGCCCGTCACTCAAAACCGCCCGTCCTGCCCCTGTGATAATCGCTGTCTTTCCCGTTAAAAATCCCATAGCCCATACCTCCTTCTCAACTCGTCACCGTTTATTGTCATTTCCGGATAAACCCGCTTTTCCTGGCCGGAAAATATCGTCAATTTACCCAAAACAACTATAGCACACTTGAGAATCACTGTCAATTTCTACCATCTGTTTCCTCTCTGATTTCATCTCTCGCCGGAGAAAATGTCCCCTTTACAACCGCCTTCCCCTGCAGGCCGCCGCAATCTCCCGGAGCCTGGGCAGACAGGCATCGAAAAACATCCGATATGCCTCGCAGAAATAATTCTCCCCATATCCGGCCCCGGACCGTTCCCCAACCTTCTGCTCCCTGTGTCTGCGGCATCCCCCCCGGCAAATGCCGAAATAAGCGCATGCCCGGCACTGCTTTGCATGCTCCGCAGATGCCTGGAGAAATCCGCTTTCCATCAGGCGCTCCGCCATATATTCAAAGCTGTCTTCATTCAGATTGCCCACCCGGTACTCATCCATGCAGTAGAAATCGCAGGGATACACGCTGCCGTCCGCCTCCACCACATTCTGAAAGCTGCACACCCCCCGCTGCTCACAGGACTCCGGCGCCTGACCCATGAGGATCCCCACATAATTCTCAAACTGTCGGATATAGGGCTGCTGTCCTCTCCGCAGATCCAGATACCACAGCTCAAACAGATCAATGAGAAACTGCCCGTATGCCCTGGGCGTCAGCGAATACTCCTGTTCTCCCCTCTTCTCCCACACCGGGTCCAGGCAGGCAATGTACTGCTGCCAGTGAAATCCCAGTTTGCGGTAGTTTTCGTAGATCCTCCCGATCTTCGGCGCAGTCTTTCCGTTTACCACAGTCAGCACATTGAATTGCGCTCCCGCTTTCCGCAGCAGTTCCGCGGCCTTCAGGGTGTGAAAATAGGTCTCCCTGCCCTCCGCATCCCTTCGGAAGGCGTCATGGGTAGCTTTGATTCCGTCCACGGACAGGCCGACCAGAAATCGGTTCTTCGCAAAAAAACGGCACCACTGCTCATCCAACAGATATCCGTTGGTCTGCAGAGCATGATCTATGGCAATTTTTTTCCGATTATGTTTTTCTTCCAATTCCAGACACTTCCGGTAAAAGTCCAGTCCTGCCAGAGTCGGCTCCCCTCCCTGAAATGCTATGGTACAGCTTCCCTCTGCATAGTCCAGCACTTTCCGAATAACGTTTTCCAGTGTTTCCTCGCTCATGATTCCGTAAGACGCCTGACTTCGATTCTCCATCTCGTCCGCATAAAAGCAGTAGCTGCACCGCATGTTGCACAGCCCTGAGGCGGGTTTCACCAATATATGTATGGGCGGCATATGTTCTCTCCCTTCTGCTGCGCCTGTGCGCTGTCTGTACCGTAATTCCTGCCTTAAAAAGCACGTTTGACGCGCCGTATTCGTATTATAGCATCTCCTTTTTTTACTTTCCACTAAAAATTTTTTACAGCCGAAGCAGCACGTTATGATGCAGGAAATTTACCGTGACTTTATCACAGACAGAAATTATTTTTTCCTGTACACTTCTCTTACAGAACAGCCCCTTTTCGGCAAAGCATCCCAACCACTTACTTCTGTTGGCGCTTTACCAAAAGGGAAATAAAAAAGGAGCATACTTATGGCTAAAAGAAAAGCTGTAGTCAGCGTCAGGGAATGTGTGGCCTGTGGGTGCTGCGTTAAGGTCTGTCCCAGAAACGCCATCACCGTCCCAAAAGGAATATCTGCCGAAATCGACGAATCCCTGTGTGTGGGATGCGGAAAATGCGCCGGGGAATGCCCCGCCAGTGTAATCCGTCTGGAGGAGGTGACAGAGAAATGAAAACAAAAAAGAAATGGTATGATTATCTCTGGATTTTCTCCCTGACCTATCTGATTCTGGGATTTTTCAACATACTTTTTGCCTGGCTCGGACTGCTCTGCTTTTTTATTCCGCTGATTATCGCAGTTGCAAAAGGCAGCAAGGCCTATTGTAACAGATACTGCGGCAGGGGACAGCTGTTCGCTCTTGTAGGTGGGAGATTTGGTCTGTCCCGTAAAAGGGATATCCCAAAGTGGATGAAATCCGGATATTTCAGATACGGTTTTTTGACTTTTTTCTTTGTCATGTTTTTTCTCATGTTGTGGAATACTTATCTTGTATTTGCAGGGACAAAGGAACTGGGCATGGCGGTAACCCTGCTGTGGACTTTTAAGCTTCCCTGGCAATGGGCTTACCACGGCACCCTGTTCTCGGAAGGAGTAGCCCAGTTTGCCTTCGGATTCTACAGCGTGATGCTTACTTCCACCGTGTTGGGATTTGTCACAATGCTCCTGTTCAAACCGCGTTCCTGGTGCGTGTACTGTCCCATGGGAACAATGACCCAGCTCATCTGCAAGGCCAAAAATGCAGCTTCTTCACAAAAACAGGCTATACTGAAACCCGAAGACAATAAGACAGCAATATAGCAAAAAGAAAGGATGGTAACAATCATGTCAGCACTTACAGTAAACAAAAATAATTTTGAATCCGTCAAAAACAGCGGCAATCCGGTACTCCTGGATTTCTACGCCGACTGGTGCGGCCCCTGCCGCATGGTGTCTCCTCTGGTGGACGAAATTGCAAAAGAAAATCCACAGTACACCGTAGGAAAAATCAATGTGGACAAAGAACCTGAACTGGCCCAGGCCTTTGGCGTCATGAGCATTCCCACCCTGGTGGTGCTGAAGGACGGCAAAGTGGCCGCCCAGTCCACCGGCGCCAGGCCGAAGGCACAGATTCTGGCCATGTTGGAGTCCTGAACCTGAGACCCAATGCAGGGCAATTTGCCGAAGCCTGCAAATTGCCCTGCCCGCCTATCTGTGCGCCTTAAAAATCAGCATCAGCTCGTCACCTTCCTGATTTTTCCGATACGCCCAGGCCCTTCTTGCAGAAACGACCAAATCAACCACAAAGGCAACGCTGAATATAACCGTGATGGAGAGTCTCACCTCCATGGGAATACGACTGATTACCTGATCCACTATTGGCTGCACAAAGCGAAATACCACAATTGCGCCAAAGCCAAACAGCACGGCATTCCTGAGACATACCCTTCCCTTAATGTTAAACCGCATATGGGAATAGTCCCACCACTTGGAACGGAACAGCCTTTCCATAATCCCGCCCACAATGTACTCCACCACAGAGCAGAAAATAACACCGAACACAAACAGGATCACATAGGAATCCTTTACACTCTGCAGGGCCACGGTTCCCGCCGCCATCCCCACTCCATAGATGGGGCAGAAAGGCATATGTAAAAATCCCCTGTTCTGGAATTCCCCCGCTTCGATGCGCATATCCACACACTCTATCAGCCAGCCCACAAATCCCCAGAAAAAAAATATCAAAAACAACTCACAAAAACTATATCCTAACGGCATTTTCTTTTTGCCCCC
The DNA here is from genome assembly GCA_947367855.1 of uncultured Lachnospiraceae bacterium. Lineage (GTDB taxonomy): Bacteria > Bacillota > Clostridia > Lachnospirales > Lachnospiraceae > Acetatifactor. The sequence goes on from CANBFE010000009.1 coordinate 70,834, forward strand.
CTGTACTTTCTCATAACTGTCGCCAGAAAACATTTCCAAGCTTATTATAATATTGTGACTGAGAAAATACAATCCGCAAATAAACCCAAAAAACCTAATTTTTTCTAAAGACTTTTGGGTAAAGAAAAAGAACCCACCTCAGCCTCCTGCTGAAAACATGGATTCTCGCCAAAACCAATGCTGGTAGCCGGACTTGAACCGGCACGGAGTTGCCCCCGACAGATTTTAAGTCTGTTGTGTCTGCCTATTCCACCATACCAGCCTTTTACTTACCAGAAAATACCGATAAATGGATGGGGGTGGATTCGAACCACCGAAGCAATTTGCAGCAGATTTACAGTCTGTCCCCTTTGGCCACTCGGGAACCCATCCATACAGGTCAAAATCACCTGACGCTTTAAGATTATAGCACAACTTTCAAAGCCTTGCAAGAATTATTTACCGGATTTCCCGCCAATTTTCAGCCCGGTTATCCGGCTCCCCATCCACTCCCATATCCGTTCATAACCGCACAGGGACAGAATCAGGAAAACCAGGGAATACAGGAAGAGATATCGTGCCCTGGCCTCAAAAAGCATGACAAAGGCCATCAGCCCGCAGACTGCAGTTATCAGACATGCCAGGTCCCTGCTCTGCCTTCTGTCCGTTCCATGGACAAACAGAATCCCTGTCAGCAAAAACAACCACAGGGCCTGCATAACGGTCCGGTAGAGTGTGTAATACTTTCCGCTGCTTTCCCAGATGCCTTCCGGTACCGCAATCTCCCGAAACCAATCCGCCAGTCTGTTGTCATGCTCCACATAACCTGAGAAAAATCCTCCTTCGCCTCCCCAGGCAAATGTTCCGTCATTAAAGTTTACGATGGCCTTGTCTGCCAGAAATCCCCCCAGCCTTTTCTCCCTCCACAGCAATTGCAGCCTGTTCCGGAACTCTTCCATGTTGCCCCGTTTCCGGGTCTCCACATTAGGAAAATAATAGGAATAATGAAAATCGTCATGGTTGTAGCCGCCCTTTGTACTTTCATTGATGCCCATCATAAGATAATGGGTAAAGGGCATACGCATTTCCGGCATCAGCCGAAAGCTGTAAGTATGCTGAATCCACAAAGGAATCAGCATACCAAGACACCAGAATCCTGCGGTACACAACAGCAGCGCACAAAATTCCCTCCATTTCTTTTTCAGGGATACAAGATATCTCACGCCATATACCATCCAGAAAACAAACAGTGGGAAGATACAGGTGGGTTTGACATAATACCCGATAATACCGGCAAAGGCAACCACTGCCCCTTTGAGGTATTTTCTGTCCAGACATATCATCGCCCAGATTCCCAACATTACAAAAAACATGCCGTAAGTATCCGAATAGGGAATTATGATCCAGGGTGAAAACAAAACGTAAACCGTGCTGACCACCAGATAACATCCCCTGACAAAGCCCGACCTGGTAAACCTGCCCAGAATCAGGTTTCCCAGAAAACAGGAGAGATTCACGCAAAGGCAGGACACATAAATGCACAGATTGTAAGGCTCAGCCATGGAAAACAGCATTCCCACTTTTTCCATCAGGCAAAATACATAAAAAAGCAACAGATTGTTGGGATAAACAGAATAACCCACATCGGCAGAACATTCTGCCATGCTGCCCCCGTTTACAATCGTTTCCACCCGAAAGCGGAGCAGCCCCACATCCCACCCCGTATAAAAATACACACTGTTTACCCACAGCAGCTGCAGGATAAACAATACCAGGTACAGACCCAAAAGAAACAGCACGGGATTGATCTTTCTCTTCTTTTCCCGCTTCCGGAAAAACCAATGGCCAAATGCACCTGCTGCTGCCAATAACAGCACAATTACCATCAGAAAGCCGTTTCCTGCCAACCGCTCCGTTTTTTCTCCACTGCATACCAACAGAAACAGCAGAACTGCCACACAGCACACTCCGGCTGCAACGGCTGCCCTGTCCATCCTCTCAAATATTCTGTTCTTTACTCCATCCTCTTTCTCAAATTTTTCCATTGTATTTTCCTTTATCGCTTCCCCTGCATTTTAATGTACCAGCTGGTCCAACTGAACAATCAGCACAACTGCCCCGGCCATATATGCCCCCACAAATCCCACTGCAGCTGCTCTGAAAATTTTTAACCTGTTAGAACATGTTTGAAAATTGCCCGCTGACAGATTCACGTCACAATCTGCGGGAGAAGAATTCTCCACCATCTCCGCCGCTGCCGCGCCCAGAATCATCAGACACAGATACAACGCTACCTGTATATACCGAAGGTTCATGGTACAGACAAAGGGATACATCAGATTAAATTTAACATAGGAAAACATGGAAAACACCACTATGGCAGCTACAAATGTTTTCTCCAGAACCGTATTTCCCCTTTGGACCATCCAGACAGCAAAGGCAACAGCCATCAGAATGCCCAAAAGAAATGTGGCCCAGAACAGGCCAGTTCCTGTTATATATAAAACAGAATTTATTCTATAGCAGTCTGCCTCACCGAATACGGCATATTTTACCATTGTCACGGGAATATTGTAATCCGCGCCTTCCCTGCCTCCCCATCTCAGGGACAGACTTTGAAAGGCCTGACTGAAATCCAGAAAGCGCGCCCATCCCATATGCCCGCCCACAAACTGTTCAACATCTATGGGCAGCGTCGAAATAAAGCCAAAAGGCATACGAAACTGTATATAACGCAGCACGGAATACCACAATCCCAGGGGAAATGCAATAAGGCCAAAACACAAAAACTGTTTTACATATACTTTCACATGCGCCCTGTCCTGCCATGCCTTCCAGAGCATCAGAATCGCCATCGCCGGAGCAGCCAACGCCCCTGAAAGCTTTGCCATCATGGAACAGCCGATGCAGACTGCCATCAGAATGATTTCCTTATATCCCGGATTTTCATACCAGACCATTGTGAAATAAAGGGCCATCACCATAAGCAGCTGCATCAGACCGTCATTGTTCAGGGCTCCCCCTGACATGATGCCGAAAGGCAGAAAAGCGGCAAAGCCCAACCCCACTGCCCTCCCCGCTACAGGGAGCCTCAGCCTGAGTCCGATTTTATTTACAAAAAACAGGGCCATCGTCCCATATAACACTGCCGGAATTTGCAGCAGTTCCTGCCCTTCCTGCAGTCCAAATCCAAAAAATCCAAAAATTTTCAGCAAAGCGGCACATACAGCGTGATGAAGCGGCGGCTGATAATATTGATAATAGTCCATGGGATTCAGATCCGGTATCCTTCCATTGGCATAAATATAATATACATAGCCCATATGTCCGTAATCGTCCGGTGCCAGATTCCCCAGATCATTCTGAAGTATATGGGACTGGGTCAAAACCACATAAAACACACGGATCAGAAATCCTCCGAACAAAATGAGCAGCACTGTATTTTCTGTCACGCCTCCTTCAGCCCGGAGGCAGACAAAGCACCACCCAAGCACAGCCAGAAACACGATTATGCCCTCCCAGACAATGATCCCCGGATATTCTTCCCCATGATATTTCAGTTTTCCTGCCAGAACAATCAGTCCTGCAGTAAAAATCCCCATGCAGCTGCACAGGAGCACAAGCCTCCTGTTTTCCCTGGATTTTTTTCTCACCAGACAGTATCCGTTCACCCCTGCCGCAATCAAGATCAGCAGCAAAAAGCCTCCCGGTGACAGTTTCTCCGGCTCCTCCTGGGAAAATAGGAAAACAGACAGGACAGATATTGCCGCTATGGCTGCCATCATACTGTTATCTTTCTTCATGATACGCTTCTCCATTTTTAAATTCCAGATATTTTCTTATTTTTTTCTTATTTACCACTATTGTTGTCTTATCATAACATTATACCGACATTCCGTCAATTTCATTATCTTATTCTTACCAATTCTGTTACATACTTTATTGCAAAAAAACCGTCACTCTAATATAATAGTCAATAACCCTCCTGTCCCGGACAGGCGGCCCCTCATGGGATGTCAGGCCGGAATCCGTCAGGCAGGAGCGGAAAACAGCGCAAAAGACAAGGAGGCTGAAAATGGACGAGAAAAAGTGGGCGCAGGAAACTGCAGAGAAAATCAAGCGTAAAATGCGCCTTGTGGCAGAGAGAAACCGGCACAAAATTCCCTATACCACCGAAAACGGCGTTTTTGATGACTGGTCAGGAGACAGAATCTGCTGGTGGACCAACGGTTTCTGGGGCGGTATCATGTGGCAGCTCTATCATGCCACAAAAGACGAGCTGTATCGGGAAATTGCCCTGGAAAATGAGGAAAAACTAGATGTCAATTTGATGACAGCAGAGGGGATGAATCATGACAGCGGCTTTCGGTGGCTTCCCACAGCGGTAGCAGACTACAGAGTCACCGGAAACAAAGCTTCCTTTAACCGGGGGCTTCTGGCTGCCAACGATCTGGCCGGACGGTTCAACCCTGCGGGACAATTCATCCGCGCCTGGAACGACAGCGGGGACGGCAGCAAGGCCGGCTGGGCCATCATTGACTGCATGATGAACCTGCCGCTGCTCTACTGGGCCTATGAGGAAACCTGTGATCCCAGATATCTGCACATTGCCACCCTGCATGCGGATACCGCGGCAAAATACTTCATTCGGGAAGACGGCTCCGCAAATCATATCGTGGCCTTTGACCCTGTGACCGGAGCTTTCTCAGACACCTTTGGAGGACAGGGCTATGCGAAAGGCTCTTCCTGGACAAGGGGACAGGCCTGGGCCCTGTACGGGTTCACCCTGAGTTATCTTCACACCCGCAATGAGACATACCTGAATACCGCCAAAAAGGTTGCAAACTATTTTATCGCAAACACGCCGGAAAACGGTCTCATTCCCGTAGATTTCAGACAGCCTGCAGACTGCACCCTGGAAGATTCCACAGCCTCTGCCATTGCCGCCTGCGGACTGCTGGAAATTGCCAGGGCTCTGGAAGAAAAAGGGGAACTGGGGGCAACAGAAAGCCGCATCTACCACAGCGCAGCCCTGAAACTTCTCACAGCGCTGAGCGAAAAACGCTGCAACTGGGATGACGGCTGCGACCATCTTCTGGAAAAATGCACTGCAGCCTTCCACGACAAGACCCATGAATTTGCCATTATTTACGGGGACTACTACTTTATCGAAGCTGTCTGGAAGCTCACCGGGGAGGAGCTCTTCATCTGGTAGGCTCCCCCTGGCTCTCATACAGCTGCAGATAGGCTTCCCTGCGGCTCTCCGCAAAAATCCGTTTCATCTGCGCCACAATCTTTTTGTCACGGAGCCTTGCGGTGAGCAGCGGGGAAAACCTCCTGCCCTCCAGGGCCACAGCAGCCTCCACAGCCTCCTCAAAAGTCTTCTCCAGGCCTGTGTACAGTCTCGCCGTATGAATGACATTGTTCATCCAGTCAAACAATCCGATGATATCCACCATCTGCCTGCAGGGACATTCCAGCCTGTGGTAGGATTCCGGATATCCCCGGGAACCGTCATACCAGAAGTGGTGCCCCATGGCTATGGGTGCGTAGTCTTTTGTGGACTCCCGTTCCGCAAGCCATGCTGCGCCCACCAGAGCATGCATATGGGCCATTTCATATTCTTCTTCAAACCACTGCCTTCCAGCCTGAGAGTAAAGATTCATGAAATTGACTTTGCCCACATCATGAAGCAGCGCTCCCTCCATGGCAAAGGCAAGAATCTGCCGACGCTTTTCCTCCGGATCCGCAATCTCCCGAATATTCGGAATATCATCAAAAAACCCGGGCTCCTCATCCAGAATCATTCTGCAGAAAGCCTCCGCCCCCCGGGCCACCACCCAGGAATGCATATATACCTCCGGCGCAAACCGGATCAGCAGGCTGACCATATAGTCCCTGTAGGAAAGGCTGCCCTCCGTCTCCAGAAAAGTACTGGAAAGCTGTCTCAGATACAGGAAAAGGGATTGATTCTCCGATGCCTTGGGAAAAGCGTTCACATAGTCCAGAACCCTCTGGCAGAGACTCCCTGCATATTCCTTCCTCTCCGGTATTTTATCCGGATTTTCGTGCAAATACTGGCAGTAGAACGCAGGAAGGGAAATGATGCCGTACATACCCTCCCCGGAAAAATCCGATATATCCGCTTCATCCATCAACTTCTCCAGCCGGGCAAGCAGCTCGTCCAGTCCGAACATCCCGCAGTGATACTCTATCACATTATAGGAAAAACTGGGGCGAAGCGGCGGCTTTTCCTTTTTTGCTTCCGCTTCCTGAAAACGCCTCTGGTAAACAATATAGACGGATTCCATCACGGCTGCCAAATCCTGTGAGCTCATGGGGTCATTTTTGCTGTGGGATATGCTGGCGGCCATCTGCTGATGGGTCATGTAGATAAATCTGTCCCAGGGCAGTCCCGGTTCCTTTTCCTGATACTCCTTATCCTGAAGTATCTGGAGCGTGCGCTTTACCATCCGGATTTTTTCACTGGCAGAGCTGAACTGGCCCAACGCCATATTTGCCCGGCTTCGGAGAATATAGCCCCTGGTCTCCCTGTCTTCCATTTCATCGAAATATTTTAAGTAGGCAGCGGCCTCCGTAAAACAGAGCCGCATCCGGGAAGTATACTCCCTGGTCTGTTCCCGTCCCAGTCCCACCAGTTTGTTGCACAGGCTGTGATATCCCATTCCGAGCCAGTACAGCTCCCGTATCATGTCCTCCCGGTTTTTCCGCTGTCTCGCCAGACTCAGCAGCGCCTTGCGTATCTGGCAGAACAGTCCCAGATCCAGTTCCTCCCTGCCGTCAAACAGTTTCCCTGCAAATTCCTGCAGCCCGGATACCACCTCCGGATCCGCGTCGTAGATATGATCCAGAACAGGAAAAAGCTCCTCCCGCAGCAGCTTCATATTCCGCTTTCCTTTTTCCTCCGCCTGCCTCTTCTCCAACTCTGCCTGCCTGAGATACTCCTCAAAGAGCTGGTTCTCCTGTCGTCTGCACAATCCAAGACCGGCTATCTCTTTTAAATTGGCGATATACTCTTCCTGATATGGCCGCATTTCCTCTCCCATCCCTGCCAGTTATCTGTTCCGCTCCGCCTTCCGGCCAAAGCCTGCTCATCCCAGACGATTCCGCAGAACCTCCAGAAGGCGCTCCGGTTCTATGGGCTTGGAACAGTGCTCGTTCATACCCGCCTCCCTTGACAGACGGATATCCTCCACAAAGGCATTGGCCGTCATGGCCACAATCCAGACGGTTTCCGCATCCGGCCTGGACAGCTCCCGAATCTTCTTCGTAGCCTCATAGCCGTTCATCACCGGCATCTGAATGTCCATAAAAATGATATCAAAATATCCTTCCGGCGAAGCCTGGAACTTTTCCAATGCCTGGGCTCCGTTGTCTGCCACTTCCACCTGCACTCCGGTCATTGACAGCATTTCCATGGCAATCTCCTGATTCAGCAGAATATCTTCCACCAACAGCACATGATAACTGCTGTAATCCGTATTCAGACTTCCACGGCTCTTCTCCTGTTCTTCCTCCCTGCCCACAAGCGCAGCCAGAGTCTCCATCAGCCTGCTCCGGAACAGAGGACATGGAACAAAGGCATTGACGCCAACCCGGGTAGCCCGGTACTCTATCTGTGCCCAGTCCTCCTCAGACACCAGAATAATGGGGAAATCCCCTCCGGCCAGCTGCCGCACATGGGCAGCCAGCTCCAACACAGACATATCCTCCAGTTCCTGACCCAGAATCATGGCACAGGGCATATGTCCTTCATACTGCGCCTCTGTCAGAAAAGTTACCGTCTCCAGCCCGCTTTTTACCCGGGTCAGGGTCAGGGATTCCTCTTCCAGGTACCCGGCAATCTGTTCCACCCTGTCGTCCCTGCACTCGGCCATCAGCACGGTTGCCCCTGAGGGAAGCTCCGCCTCCTTTTTCTCCCTGGGAGCCACGGCAATGGGAATCTCCACACGAAAACAGCTGCCCATGCCCTCCTGGCTTTCCACTGAAATGCTGCCCCCCATGCGCTCCACCAGGGTCTTTACAATGGACATGCCCAGTCCGGAACCCTCAATTTTACTGATGGTAGTGTTATTAACCCTCTCAAAGGGGATGAAAATTCTCTTCAAAAACTCCTGGCTCATGCCTATGCCATTGTCTTCACATATAAAATCCAGTATGATATTATCCTTATCTGCCTGGCGCTGACTGAAATCAGCCCTTATTTTACCGTCCTGTTGCGTATATTTCACCGCATTTCCGATGATATTCACAAGTATCTGACGCAGGCGCAGAGGATCTCCGATAAGACCCTCCTCATAAATCTGCCCTATCTCTATCTGGAGCTGCTGCTGCTTCTGTACAGCCTGGGGACGTGTGATTACGGCAATGTCATGAATCAGATCCGAAAGGGAGAAGATCTCTTCATTCAGAGTCAGACGTCCGCTGTCAATCCGCGACATATCCAACACATCATTTACAAGACTCATCAAATGTCCTGACGCTGTCCTGATCTTCATCAGACAGTCCTGTACCCTGGCTTTTTCATCAATATGCGCCAGGCCGATGGAGGTCATGCCAACAATGGCGTTCATGGGCGTGCGAATGTCGTGAGACATGTTGGACAGGAAACTGCTCTTTGCCCGATTGGCAGCCTCCGCCGCCTTCAGGGCATCCTCCAGAACCGCATTCATCTGCTCCAGTTCCGAGACAGGCTGCCTGCGGCTGCAGGCAGTATCCAGAATCCACAGTTCATGCCTGTCATCCAGGCATACCCTGGCAGTTTGCATTACTCCTGCAGCCTGCTCAGGACTGATTGTCAGCAGTTCTTTCCTGGCAAACCCGGAAAGCTCGCAGGCCCTGTCGTCCGCATACAGTATGGCCGCCTGACCGTCCCGGCCATGTTCCACCACCAGGTATCCCTTCTTGTCGCCAATATCACTGTTTTCTATCTTTTCCATGAATCACCTCATTCAATGTCCGGTACAGCTTCTCAACCTCCACAGGCTTGGAGAGATGCCCGTTCATACCGCATTCCACAGATTTCTTTAAGTCATCGTCAAAAGCATTGGCCGACATGGCCACAATGGGTATGGTATGGCAGTCCCTGCGCTCCATCCCGCGTATTCTTCTGGTTGCCTCCAGACCGTCCATCACAGGCATCAGAATATCCATCAAAATCATGTCATAGGTACCCGGTTCCGTACCGGAAATCCGTTCCACTGCCTGAGCTCCGTCAAAGACACAGTCCACCTCAAAACCACGCTCCTCCAGAAGGCACCTGGCAATTTCCGAATTGATCTCATTATCCTCCACCACCAGAATCCGGTATCCCTCAAAGGAAAAGCTTTCCTCCTGTTCTTCCGCTTCCTGGTTCTCGCCGGGTTTCATCAGAATGGTAAAGCTGAATGTGCTGCCCTTTCCCAGCTCACTCTCCAGATTGATATTGCTCCCCATCATCTGTATCAGACGGCTGCTGATGGAAAGTCCCAGCCCCGTGCCCTGCTGCTTTGCCGGATTCCTTCCGGAAGCCTGCTCAAAGGACCGGAATACCCTGTCCTGATCCTCCTTTGCAATCCCGGTTCCCGTATCCCTCACAGCAAAGGAGACAGGTATTCCGTCCCCCACAGCCTTATTTTCCTTTACGGACAGGACCACGCTTCCGTCCCGGGGCGTAAACTTTACGGCATTTCCCAACAGATTGATCAGCACCTGGCTTATCCTCATCCTGTCTGCCACGAACCATTCCCGGGCAATCCCAATATCCATGCCGAAGGCTATTCCCCTGGAAGCAGCCTGGGGCGCTATCAGTTCCCTGATCGTATCCAGCATTTCATGGATACTGAAAGTAACCGGCTCCAGTTTCATCTTGCCGCTCTCAATTTTAGACATATCCAGAATGTCATTGATAAGTCCCAACAGATAATTTGAAGACGAACGAATCTTCTGCAGACAGTCCAGAATCCTCTCCTGACCCTGATCCTGCTGCAGGGCAATGGCTGTCATTCCTATAATTCCGTTCATGGGAGTGCGGATCTCATGGCTCATGCGGGACAAAAATTCCGATTTTGCCTTACTCGCAATATCGTGCTGCTGCTGATTCAGCTGCACCTGAACAACCCTTCCCAGACGGCCCAGATCATGATATGCCTCCATATTCTCCAAAAACTGCGGCCCTATGCCAAGAATACAGATGTTTCCCATATAATTCCCACTGTCATACATGGGCAGCGCCAGTCCCTCCTGTCCGGGCACGGCTCCCAGAAAACACTGCAGGATTTCCTGCCTGCTTTCCTCTCCGGAAAAATACTTTATCTCCTCCTCTCCCAGCCATTCGCAGAATGCCTTCCTGTCCTCCTCCTTATACTTCCTTACGCTTTCTGCCGCATCCACACCGTTTTCATGCCACTGATATTCCAGATAACTGGCATTGAAATCAGCTCTCAGGACAGACACCAACACTGCCTCCGCCTCGTAGAAACGGCCGATTTTGCGGGTCATCAGAGTCATCTGGGCAGGAAAGTCCACTCCTTTGCCAAAGAGATTCAGCGCGATGGATATCAGATCCACCCCTCCCCTGTAGTCTATGCTGTTGACCTCCCGCCCGTTCAGAACCGGCAGATCCTCCTGCATATTCTCAGGCAGGTCCTCATAGAATGCATACCGTTTTGTCAGGCCGGAAATCACGGATTTTCTGGCCTTCTTAGCCTTGCGGACCAGTCTCTCCGGATTCCTCTCCCCCTTTCTGGATGCCAGACCCGCAAACATTTCCACATTGAACATCTCCCTGTCATGCCCCGCGGAAAACCTATCCAGCAAATCCTTCGTAAATTCTTCCGCTCCGGTTCTGGACAGATTCTCAAGCCACAGAATAAAGTCGTCCCCGTCAAGCCTGAAGGACACCGTCTGCTGCCTTGTCTTTTCGGCAAGCCTCTCACAGCAGCTGCGGATCAGGCATCCCAGTTCCTCCAGAATCATATCCCCAAAGACAATGCCATTCTTCTCATTGCTTTCCTTCAGCCGACTCAGGAACAAATTGACCATGACGCCGTCGTCTTTATCTTCCTGCAGCCTCTTCCAACGATCCTGCAGCTGCTGCATTCCCACGCTGAATACGGAAAGTCCGGTAATACCGTCCGTGGCATTTTTCCGAAGCTGCTCAGCCTCCTTTTCCTTCTGCTCCTGAATATCCCGGATACTGCCGATAAGCTTCCGCCGTACTCCGTCTGTGTCATAAACCGCCTTGCCGGTCAGCGCCACCCAATGATACTCCGCATTCTCAGACCACCGCATGCGGAATTCCGCAGCGATGCGGTCTTCTCCGCCATACAGGAATTTCATTACCATTTCCCTGTCGTCTTCGTGGATATTATTTCGGCTGATTGGGGCATTCCCGGTATCCCCGCACTGCCATCTGCCGTTCATCACCGGATGATTTACGATATCCATAATACGGCCCTGAAATTCATAGGAAAAAAACACATCCCTTGAAGATTCCAACGCCATTCTGTAACGTTCTTTTTCCTCCTGGAGAACGTTCTCCGCCTCCTTCTGACTGTCTGTCAGCTTCTTTACCACATCATACAGCGCGTCTATCTCCAGAATATTGGAAGGACTGAACCCCCGAAGGCCCTCGCTCCCCCCGCTGATGCACTGCATCAGATGCTGCACCGGTCTGGTCAGATGCCTCACCATAAAATATATGCCAAACACTCCGAAAGCAAGCCCCACCAGAATGGCAGCCATCATCCAGATGTACAGCTGCCGGCTGATTCCAAACAAATCCTCCTCCGTGTCCAACCCAATCAGCACCCATTCCGTATCTTCATAGGGAACATTATTGCTGTACAGCCTTAACGGGGAAACCACTGCATAGACATCCTGTTTCTCCAGACGAACATCCTTCACCCGAAACAGGCTGCTGCCATCCTTATCCTCCTGGAGGGAGATTTCCTCCAGGGAACGGACCAGATTATACAGAAGGCCCTTTCCCACCAGAGGCCTGTAGCTGCCCTCCCCATGGCTGACAGCCAGCAGATAACCTGACTGTTGGGAATCATTTAACTCCATCACAGGAAAATAGTCATACAGCACCCTGCTGGAAATTTCCACCCCAAGCACGCCATATACCATCCCCTCATGTCTCAGGGGCACGGAATAGGTGATCATCTCATACGAGTCCGGCATTTCCTTTTCCATTGAAAAGGGAAGGGACCAATACCCCAGGTCCACCGTGTCCGCATCCGCATATTCCGTGCCGGCCCTCCAGGGTTCATAGAAAAATCTGTCGGAATCCGTCTTCCCCTCACCGTCCATATGAAAACGGGTGGTCCAGGAAGTATCCAGAGGAATGTTCCACTCCCTGGACAGCAGCTTGCTTCCTCTCTCAAGCAGCAAGTCGGTACCGTTCACAGGATTGGTATAGGGATCCGAATCCCTGATAAAAAAACCGTTAAAGTCCGCCGCCCCCTGCATGTCCCTTCCTGTGAGAATCAGAAAGAGCCCTGTAGTCGGATGGTTGTAGAGAATATCCATGCACTCCGGAAAGAGCAGACCAAGCAGCTCTTCTTTCCGTTCTTCCGAATCCAACAATTCCTCCACTTCCAGATGATTGTCCTTCAAAAATGTATCCAGAACCCCGGCTATAACCGCTTCCTGCTCATGGACGGAGGCCCAGCGCTGATTCATGTCATTCTGCAGAATTACCTTCCGGTTTTCCACAAGACGACTCATCATGCTGCTGGAAAATTCCTCCAGTCTCCCCGTAATCCTTCTGGTCACTAAAGTGCCGATGGTGATGATGCTCTGTATCAGCATGATAACGATCAGAGGAATCAGAAAAATGATAAATATGGTTCTCTTTTTCTTTCCCTGCCGTCTCTCTTCCAAATCAGCCATAATCATCCCTGCCCGCCTGCTGCAGATTTTAGCGCGTCGCAAAATGAATCATACCATTCCTCAAAGGCTTCCTCCGTCACATAGGGCGCCGACGCCTCCTCCAGACCCACTCCCTGCTCCAGTGCCGCAGCCACACTCTCCCGGTCCTCTGCAGCCTTATCCGCAAGATGATATTCCAACACCTTTCTGGCTGCGGAACCGTTTTCAAAGCTTTTATTTGTGTACAGCGTCAATCCCTCTATCTCCCCGAATACCGTGGTCAGACAGTCATAGGTTTTGGGCGCAACCGTCAGCTCCTTTTCCCCGATAACCTGGTCCAGTTTCTCCCTGCTGTTGGCCTCCTTGCGCACCGGAAGATAACCGGAGACACAGCCAAACTGAAGATTGTTCTCCGCCTCCGTAAACCATTTTAAAAATTCCACTGCCGCATACTCCCGCTTTTCATCGGACTTGCTGACCACCATGCCTGCACCCTGCTGCACCGCATAGCTTTCCCCGCCCTCAAATACCGGAGCTTTCATTACTATGTAATCAATGTCATAGCCCGTGGTCTCCAGTTCCACCTGACTTGGAAAATACATGGCGGACGCAGTGGATCCCGTATATGCCAGCAGATCGCCTGTCTTCACATCATCAGACCGAAAAGAGCCGTAGGCGCCGAAATACCCCTTGACCATGGGGACGTAATAATTTTCCCACAGCCTGCGCATTTCCTCCTTGGGTGTGTTCAAAGTCAGTTCGCCGTTCTCCACCTGGAAAATCTCCACCCCAAGCTGACGCATTCCTATGATAAAATAATTTGCCACCGCATCCCGGCCGTAAAACGCCTTCCCATCCTCCGCTACATCGGGAGTCTGACTGTCAGTCCATTCATAATATGCCCTGGCCGTAGCCGTGACGCCCTCCATGGTCTTTAAATCCTCCAGGGAAGCCCCTGTGGCAGCGGCAAAAGGTTCCCAGTCCGTCTTGTTCAGCATCAGAATCTCCGTGGACTTGGCCGTGGGAAAAATCCTCAATGTACCGTCTGCTGCAATGCATCCCTCCTCAATATAAGAATCCACATATTTGTCCAGCTCCTCCCTGTCCAGATATTCTGACAGATTGGCCAGAGCCCCCGCCTGCTCCACCTCATAGGCGGTATCGGCATAGGAGGAAAAAATATCCGGCATTTCATCCGCGCCCACCTTCCCGCTGATGGAGTCCCTCACTGCGCTCTCCAGATCGGAAACCGACCCCTGGCTGAAGCTCTGCACATAAATTCCCATCTCTTTACCCACTGTGTCGTTAAATTCCTCCACCAGTGTGTCGAAAGCCGCCTGCTGGGATCCGTTATAGTAATGCCACACAGTAAGCGACACCGGATCCCCGGGATCCAGGGGACTTTTCTCTCCGCACCCGGTCAGCGCTGCCGCCAGGGCTGCAGCGAGGCCTATGCCTGCCATTCCTTTTTTTCTATATTTCATGTCGATATACTTTCCTTTCCTGTAAGCTTTATTATTAAAAGCATATCATATAACATAAGAAATGGAAAGCATGAAATACCCGAAAAACGGACTGGTTGTCAAAAATGTATAAAGAAACGGGCAGACTGTGGACGCCTGGTCCTCCGGTACCGCTTTGCCAGAAGCAACGCCCCCGTGGCAGTCACAAGAAACGCCGCCAGAACAATAACATTCTGCCATTTAAAATTTCCCGGCTGTCTTCCGGCCATTGCCGGGATAGCTTCCTCCCCGGGCGCGTTCTCAAACCTGGAAGGCATATCCTGATTCCCAAACGGATTGCCAGGCTCCTGTGGCGGGGCAAAATCCCCGAACTGCCCTTCCTGCGGTTCTCCCGGAATTTCCTGCCCGGATTCCCTGCCCTGCCTGGAAAAAGGCTTTCCCCCTCCCATCTCGAACACGCCCATGGCTTCCACATCAATTACAGACGCATCTACCAGTTCCGCAGAATCTTTCCTCTGTCCGTCGTCCGTGGAAGGAATTCTTCCGTCAAGCTGTCCCTGTATACTCTCCGCCCTTAACAAAACAGTCTGGTACAGCATCTCCGCTGCCGTCTCATACTCCTGTGCAGAATAGAAAGCCGTCGGATCCCGCTCCACAAGTTCATCAATCTGACTTCGTATGCGGCTGTAAGTCTCCTGGAATTTACCTCCGTCCACATACTCCTCCGTCAGTCTGCGCAGATATTCATGGTACCGGGAGCAGTACTCCTCATTCTCCAGCAAAGAATCAAAAAAATCCGTCCCCTGAAAAGGAGTATCAATGGCATCGTTTACCATCCCGGATGCACTGTCATTCCCTCCCATACCCATTCCTCCGAAAGCCAGATTGTAGTCCCAGGGAAGAATGTTCAGTTTTCCGTCATATTCATACAGATAATAATTGTGGGCCATATTTCCGGATAGACTGTCCATATTCACGGAAAAGACATGCACTGCCATATAACGCAGCACATTGTCCACATCCAGGACCTCCTCCAGTCCGCTTCCCCGGCTGATCTCCTTCAGGGCCGCGACCACCCTGCCGTGATCCGCCCTGCCCGTATCCATCACCTCTCCTTCCCAGATGACAGAATAGCTATCCGGATCATCATCCATATAGTTCAGATTTGCGCCGCCGCTTCCCATTCCCATGGACTCAGGCTTGTAAAGATTTCCGTCCTCCGTACCGTAATTCCGCAGCAGAAAGCTGTCCTCGACTGCCTCCAGCGCCAGATAGACCCCCCGGTACTCACCGTTTACCGATATTTCCGCATAATTGTACAGAGACGCATCCGTGTCCAGATACTGATACATGTCATAGACGATTGCCTCCTTCATATTGGTGGCATCAGCATAATTGTTGTTCAGAATCAGTTTGTCAAGTCCAAAGCAGGTCTGCCCGTCCACATAATGGTCAAACTCCAGTTTCAGGCTGAACCTGTCTGTGTCCGGGTCCGAGGCGATGGCCGTCAGACTTGTGTTTCCCTTGGGACGGATTCCCACATTGCAGATTTTCTCACCATTGACCACCAGGTCGCAGGAATAATATTCTTCCCGGATCGCATTGGCAAGCATATCCTCCCAGTCCTCCGATTCCATGCGGATATCAATCTTTATAATCTCATCCTTTTGAAATAATTCCGTTTCATACTGCATGGATACCGCACTGCTGCCAAAGACTTCCTTCAGTTTCCCGGGAAACAGCATCAGCAGGATGCAGAGGAGCACGGCAGCGCCCATCCCTGCACTGATCCATTTTGTTATGTGTTTATATGCAAGCATCTCATTCTATCCTCCAGACCTCTCAGGACATGTATTCCCCATTATAGCTCACAAGGGTTGCATTGCCTATGCCCTCCATATTGCTCAGCCTGTTGACAAAGGAAGTGGAGGTATCCTTCATTCTTATTTCCGCCGTCAGCTCAATTCCGGACTGATTAACCGTTTTAGATTTTATGCAAAAGCGTTCTGCCGATTTCTCCACAAGACCAAGGGCAGTTTCCTCTGCCTTTTCGTCCCTGCAGTTCAGGATCAGAATATAGGGATTTTCGTGGATTTTTCGATTGGCAAAAACCATCAGGATTCCGCCAATGATCACAGACCCGATCACCGCAAGGGGAATCATGCCCGCGCCAATGACAATCCCCGCAGCCAACGCCCAGAATAAGTACACGATTTCCATGGGCTCCTTAATGGCAGCCCGGAATCTCACGATGGAAAGCGCGCCCACCATGCCCAGGGAAAGCACCACATTGGAGGTCACTGCCATGATCACCAGAGTGGTCACCAGCGCAAGCCCCACCAGTGTCATGGCAAATCCCGTGGAATACATAACCCCGCTGAAGGTCTTCTTGTAAACCATAAAAATAAACAGTCCGGTCACAAGGGCAAATACCATGCCGATAAGGGTATCCACCGCCGAGAATTCCGTTACGCTCTCCAGAAAACTGGACTTAAAAATATCATTAAATGTCATTTTTTTGTTCCTCCTGACTCCATATTATTTTTAACTTTTTCTATTTATTTCCGGGCCCTGTACATGGTCTGCAGGGATATCCCCGCCTTTCTAGCCAAACCTGCGGCAGACCTCATACTTGGAAAAAGCCTGCTGCCGCACCCCGTTTACCTGAAGAATATCCCTTATAATCTCCGGCAGAAACGCATCATATTTAATCTCCAGAACTCTGTCCCAGGGCCGGTCCCCGGAGCTGATATCCCTGACCTGGTCCTCCAGAAATGTCCGGTGATACATGGTAGTGCGGATACCGGAATCCAGAGTAACCCTTACATTTCCCGGCGCGTAGATATAGGGCTCCCGTA
Source organism: uncultured Lachnospiraceae bacterium (assembly GCA_947367855.1). Taxonomy (GTDB): domain Bacteria; phylum Bacillota; class Clostridia; order Lachnospirales; family Lachnospiraceae; genus Acetatifactor. The sequence continues at coordinate 88,010 of CANBFE010000009.1, forward strand.
CATAGGATACCAGTACCCTGGGACGCAGCAGCTGGTAATGCATTTTGGCATAAAGTTCCTGCACCAGGCCGGATGGATGTCCCCACATCCAGTTTAACTCACCGTCCAACAGCTGCCGACATTCCTCCTCCGTAATCTCCGTGCCGTACTTCCTGCAGAAACTGTTGTACCTGACCTTTTTCTCCAGTGTCAGAAAGGAAAAATCATCATTGTAATACCTTATTCTGAACTTTTCCCTGCAGGAAACACCCTCTCTTTTTTCCCGCAGCGCCTTGTCCGCAAAATTGTCAAAATAAATACTTCTTATCAGATATCTTCCGTCACTGCCGCTATGGGGATCTGCCTGCATAACTGCCTGCAGGCGGCTTTTCAGTTCCAGATACACCGGATATCCGATCCCGTACTTCAATTCATGCCGAAAACATTCCGTCTGCTTCATCCATACCCTTCCTTGTAAGAGACATGATGTTTTTTGGTAATCTGATTATAGCATTCCCCTGTTTCATCGAAAACCAGTCATTTCTTATGATTACCCGTATAATATTACGTTATATTGTTATGACATTATAATATAAAAAAATCAGGGCGGTTCTCCGTCCTCTGTTCACGGTATACGGATGGCGCACACCCCGTATCCCGCTTGAAAATTTTTGAAAAATACTCCGGATCACGGTACCCTACCATGCGGGCAATCTGGTTCAGCTTCAGTCTGGTATCCGTCAAAAGCTGTCTGGCCCGTTCCATCCTCTGCCTCAGACAATACTGCCCTATAGTAAAACCGGTTTCCTTCTTGAAGACAGCCGCCAGGTAATTAGGCGTCAGATATACATACCGGGCAAGAAGCTGTATACTGAGATTCTCATTGTCCAGTTCATTTTCAATATGCCGTATGGTATTTGTAACTGCTTCCGAATAATCGTTCTTCCGGACAAAATCCGTCTGCCGTACTCTCCTTACAAATTCCCCGTGAAGTTTTTCCAGAGTATCCAGATCCCGGACTTCCAGATAAATGCGCCGGGCAGAAGCCTCTTCATTGGATATGTATCCCTCCTGCAGTTCCATCTGGTATATCATCTGATAATATATGTGCCGAAAATCGTTTTCTCCGAAATCTTCCTCCTGCAATACATGATATATGTTCTCCTCCGTCTGAAGCACGACTCCCGGACTGTTTTGAGAGAGCGCCGCAGAAAAGTGATTCAGGAGCACCGCTTCCATAACGTGGACTCTGTCCCTGTCATCCTCTCTGAGCTGCACGTTCCTCCTCCTTTCGTCATCGGATTAATTCCACCATAAACTCATTTCTGTCCCCCCGGTAACGGGCATTGGAATACTCAATGGCAGAGCCGCTGCCTGTATAAGCCGTGGTTCTCACCAGGCATACGGGCCCCTTATCCGGCATCTGCAGCAGCGCCGCCTCCCTGGCGGTAGCCATGACTGCCTCAATCTTACGGGTGGCCCGGGTTACCCTCTGCCCGTAGAGCTTCTCCATCAGTTCGTACAGAGACCTCTTTTCAAAGTCCTGCTCCAGAAGCTTTTCCATCCCTTCATAGGGCAGATAAGTTTCCACATAGACGATGGGCTGGCCGTCTGCGTAGCGCAAACGTTCCAGATAGATCAAAGGGGCCTGGCCGCTGATGCCCAGATGGCTGCAGATATCGCCAACAGGCTCTATTTTCCGGATGGACAGTACTTTTGTACTTGGCTTCATCCCCTTCTCCGTCATCTCCGTATTAAAACTTTCCAGCCTGCTGAAAAAAAAGGCGGAAATTTTTGGCGCGGCCACATAGGTTCCCTTGGCCCGCTTCCGGTACAGATACCCCTCGGCAACCAGTTCCGTAATAGCCTGCCGCACCGTGGCGCGGCTGATTCCCAACTGTTCGCAGAACTCTGCCTCTGAGGGAATCGTATCCCCCTCTGTCAGCAGGCCCTTCTCGATCCTCTCCTTGATCATCTTTTTAACCTGAAAATACAGGGGGATCGGCGTCTCCTTGTCAAGAATCACCTTATCCAGCCAATTTTGTGTCATTTTAAATTCTCCCTTCATTTTGTTCTATTGTCCTAACATTACTATATACGCATATATAGGAAGACGTCAAGCATTATTTCTGCAAAACCGGGAAAATAACCGAAGATATTGAATTTCCCCATAAAACAGACTATACTGTTTCGTATATGCCTGTTGCCCGAAAACAGATACTACTGACTGACCGGAAAGGAAAAACAATGAACACAAATACAAGAAAAGAATGGCTGAACGCTCTGCTGAAAATTGAGACTCCCGTATTGAATGCGCTGGAGGCAGGCGAGCTGAAAGCAACGATGCCCTTATCCTTTCATCAGGAAAGAGCTGACTATGCGCCTCTTGAGGCCTTTGGCAGAAGTCTTCTGGGACTGGCGCCCTGGCTGGAGGCAGACAGCGCTGCCCTGGAAGCAGATGAGAGAGCGCTGCAGATGCAGTACAGAAAAAAGGCCATTCGTTGTATCGAAATGGCCACGGATCCCCGTTCCCCGGATTATATGAATTTCCACAGGGGCAGTCAGCCTCTGGTGGATACTGCTTTTCTGGCCCATGCCGTCCTGCGGGCGCCCAGGGCTCTGGCTGATGCTCTGTCTCCGGAGGCCCGTCGGCACCTGGCCGACGCTTTCAGGAGCTCCCGCAGCATTGTGCCCGGAAACAATAACTGGCTCTTCTTTTCCGCCATGGTGGAAGCAGGGCTTTTCGTATTGGGCGAGCCCTATGACAGAGTGCGCGTGCTGTATGCGCTTCGGACCTTCCGGGAATGGTATATGGGTGACGGAGTCTACGGCGACGGCCCCATGATGCACTTCGATTACTACAATAGCTTCGTCATTCAGCCCATGTACGTGGATCTGGTGGAAATATTTTCCGGAGAAATTGAGGAAATCGAGAAACTGCGTCCCCAGGTGACTGCCCGGGCGTCCCGGTATGCCTCCATTTTGGAACGCCTGATAGGACCGGAGGGTTCCTATCCGGTGATGGGGCGTTCCATCTGCTATCGTTTCGGCGCTTTTCAGCTGCTTTCCCAGTCAGCGCTGCAGCACAGACTGGAACCCGGCCTCTCCCCTGCTGCAGTCAGGTGCGCCCTCAGCGCCGTCATCAGCCGCGTCATGTCCGCTCCGGATCTCTTTGACGAAAACGGCTGGCTCCTGCCCGGAGTTTACGGTCATCAGCCGGAGTTGGCAGAAGCCTACATCAATATCGGAAGCCTTTATCTGTGCAGCGCCGTATTCCTTCCCCTGGGTCTTGCGCCTGCAGATGAATTCTGGAGCGGTCCGGAGGAGGACTGGTCCGGCAGGAAGGTCTGGTCCGGAGGACATATTGCCATAGACCATGCGGCAGACTGAACCGAAAAGCCTCCCTGCCACTGATGCAGCCCTCCCGAAGCTCCTACTATCGCTTGTTAAAATCAAACCCACACTGGTCCAGAAAAGCCCTTGCCATCAGAGTGGAACCGATCTGATTGGGATGCACCCTGTCCCAGGCCACACTGGACGAGTGGCGGATGCTGCAGTAGTCCTCATACATTTTCTGGAAATCCACAAAACGGCAGCCGTATTCCGCAGCCAGTTTCCTGCAGATTTCCACATACTCGTCCATTCTGGCACGCATTTTGTCCTGGCGGTTGGGCTCCATGTAATAAGGGGAAAGCAGGAAAATCCCCTTCACCTGATCCTTCACCGCCAGGATCATTTTTCGGATATTTTCCTCATATTCTTCAGGCAGCACATGATGCTCCGCCATGGCCGGGCAGTCAAACTGGCGCCACACATCATTAATACCGATGCAGATGGACACCCAGTCTGGCCGCAGGTCCACCACATCCCTCTGATACCTGGCCAGGAGGTCCCTGCTGCTGTTTCCCGCCACACCGGAATTGGTAATCCGCAGGCGGATCTCCGGATAAAATGCAGACAGCAGATTCTCTACCACCCGGACATAGCCCGTTCCCAGATTATCAAACAGCCCTTCCCCCACAGGCTGTTCACTTCCCATATCGGTGACGGAATCTCCCGCAAATACGATTCTGTCCATATCATCAAAAATCATTACAATTTCCTCCTTTTTCCTGTCTGTCATGCTTTACAGCTGTTTCTAATCCAACATGCCCCCGCCTACATCTTCCACTGTCACATCCTCATTGCTGCGGATGGTAATCCGGTACATCCTCCCCCGGAACCTTCTGGTGACTGTGGCGGGCAGCAGCTCCGGCGGCAGGCAGGGCTTCACCGACAGCCCCTCCCAACAGGGTTTTATCCCCAACAGATACTGAGTTGCCGCCAGATACATCCATGCCGCCGTCCCGGTAAGCCAGGACACGTTAGCCAGGCCGAACCTGTCGCTTTCCGGGCCGAAAATGTTGGACGCATAGACATAGGGTTCCGCCCGGTACCGTTCCTGTCCTGCCTTCGCCTGTGCCACCATGGGGAGCAGCTGCCTGTAATATTTCCAGGCATACTCGCTCCTTCCCAACATGCACTCCGCGATAATGGCCCAGGTATTGGCATGGCAGAACACACTGCCGTTTTCCCCGCAGCCCTTATTGTAGTAGGTGAGAGGGTCCTCCCTGGAAGGATAATTCTCCATGGCGGGATAAATCTTGCGGATTCCCAAATCCGTGTCCAGATATTTCCGGACGCTGTCCATGGCCGCTGCCTGCTTCTCCGGCTCCCCCAGTCCGCTGATCACAGCCCAGCTCTGGGTGTTCAGCCAGATTTTCGCCTGGGGTTCCCGGGCGGAACCGATGAAAACGCCCTCGTCCGTAATGCACCGCCGGAACCACTGACCGTCCCAACCCAGGGAATTGACTTTTTCCCGCATCTGTTGATACAGCTTTTCGTACGGTTCCGCGTCTTCCCCCAGAAGCCCGGCCAGCTCCTTCATCATCCGCAGCACCGTGCCGAACTGCATTCCTGTCCAGATACTCTCTCCCCTGCCCTTGCGGCACACCTTGTACAGCATATCGTTCCAGTCAGAGCACAGCATCAGTGGAAAGCCGTTTTCTCCCATATGGGAAACCGTGAATTCCACGGACTTTCCAATGTGCTCCCACACCGTTCCACGGCCCCCGTCGTAATAGGAAATCTCCCTGGACAGATAATCCAGGCTTCCTTCCTCCATCACCAGATGATACACATCCATAATCAGCCATAAGTGGTTGTCAGAGTGAATCCGCGTCACCGGCTCCCACCCTTCCGTGGGAAAGAAATAATGGTTGCAGTGCCCGTCCCCATATTGCTGTGTGAACAGCAGATCCAGTTTCTCCCTGGCCCGTCCTGCATCCAGGGGAATCATGGCCAGAATATCCTGGGCCGTATCCCGCATTCCCACACCCCGAAAGGTGCCTGTGGCATAGTAGCTGATGTTCCGGGAAAACTGGAAATTCCGTTCCACCTGGTAGGGATTCCAGATATTGATCATGGTCTGGGCGTCCCCGTCGGGCAGGGCGCATTGAAAGCCGGACAGATACCGCTCCCACTGCGCCTGCAGGGCTTCCCCGGCACGCTCTGCAAAGTCCGCCTCCCTGCACCGGGCCGCTGTCTGCAGAATCTGATCCTCCGTCATGGCTGTTCCCAGAAAAATCCGGACTTTCCGCTCCTCTCCCGCCTTCAGTTCCAGGTCAAGCTGCAGGGCAAAGCAGGGATCCCCGCCGTACAGAACAGAACCGGACAATTCCCCCCGCTCCACCCCAAGGGGATTTTCCTCACTCCGATAGCTTCCCACAAAGCTGTCCCTGTCACAGTCAAAGGCAGTTACGGGCACATCCGCGGCAAAAAACACCAGGGGCGTCTCTTCAGGCCTGGGCTGATTTTCCACCCCATAGCGGTAGACCAGAATGTCACCCAGGGGATAGCAGGCCAGCTGATGCTTATTATAACACTGCCACTGTACTTCCCGCAAGAATTCCATCATGCCCAGTTCCACGTAGGGGAAAATCCGCACCTTTCTGTCCCTGTCCGAGCGGAGGGTCATATCCCAGATCAGGACATCCTCCTCTTTCCCCACCAGATAGGTTGTATGTACCTCCAGGCCTCTGTGTTCCGCCTGAAACCCGGTGTAGCCCATTCCATGGAAGCCCTTCCACTTTTCGGGCTTCACCGGGCAGGGTTCGCAGGTGGGGCACCAAACCTCCTCCCCGTCCCGGATATAGGTATAGAAACCGCTCCTGTCCATGGGCAGATGGAAGAAACGGTAATGATTGATTCTCCAAATCTGCGGTGATTTATAGAATGCCACCCCGCCTCCGGCCTGGGAAATCATGGTGTGAAAGGTTCCGTTGGACAGGTAATTCATCCAGGGCGTGGGCGTCCGGTAATCGTCAAAGATAATTTCCCGCTTCTCATTGTCAAATTGATACATATCCCGCTCCTTTCACACAGCGCAGCCACTCTCTGGCCAGCAGGCCGTTCCCTGCCAGGGTCAGATGGATGCCGTCCACAGACCAGTGTGCGGCAGGGGCTTTCTCACAGGCCCTGTCAAACAGCTCCCGGGAGGGTACCAGTAACGCGCCGTATTTCTCCGCCAGTGCCCTCACCACATCCGCCCGCTCCCGAATCTGCCCGTACCAGGTATCCCAGTTCTCCACAATATCCCATCCGTAGGTCAGTTCCTCCGGCTTCAGCTTCAGAAGGAAGGGTTCGCACAGCACAATTTTTGCCTGGGGCCTGGCCTGTTTCACCTCATACAGCATTCTGTCATATATAAAGGAAAATTTCTCCCTGTCAGCCCCCTTGTTCATCCGGAGCTGAAATCCCACGTCGTTGACGCCGCAGAGGATACTGATCAGGTCAAACTCCTCGTTCAGGGTATCCTCAATCCATCGGGCATACAAATCCATGATACGGTTGCCGTTGACCCCATGGTTTGTCACCTGAATCCCGGGATTTTCACTGGTGAGGTATGCCGCCACCATGTTCACATATCCCTCGCCCAACCGCTTTAAGGGGTCCTTTCCTTCTTTGTCTCTGCAGGCATCTGTCAGGGAATCTCCCTGAAATAATAATTTTGTCATAGTTTCTCCTATATTTACATCGCTGCGCCGCAGCTTAAAATGGGTAATGTTTCTCACGCAGGTTGCCATACGGGGCTGTCTGCACTGCATCCTGAAAAAGATGAGGCTGTCCCTGGTATTTTCTCCACCGGAATCTCCGGGAAATCTGCAGGCGGGGAATGGAATTTCAGCGTTTCCCTGCAGAAACCTGCCTCCTCCCCGGATTTAAACAGGTAATTGACGCCGATCTTATTGTACTCATACAGGGATTCCGCGATTTCCCCCAGACAGGCATCCCTGTGAATGACCACATTATGCTCCAGAACCACGTTTGCCGGATTGATGGGAAAAGCCGGGTCCTGGGGATTCTGAAAATCTGTGGAAACCCCTGCCAGAGAAGGGTATTTTTTTCTCCAGATTTCACTGGTGTACGGAATTTCCGCAAGTTTTTTCCAATGAGGCGCATCCGGCCTGTCGCAGGCTGCATGTGCCCACCCGCCTTTCAGAAACCCCTCCCGGTTGCGGTCATCGTAATAGATGGGCGCAAGGCAATCCCCCAGAATCACATTGTCCCGAATCACATTATCCCGGCCGCCTCCTGCCAGAAACCCGCGCCCCCTGATGTCTATCAGCAGGTTCCCGTATGCCGTCTGGCCGGAAAGCCCGTCGTCCCAGTAAATGCCGTTGGCCGGAAAGCCGTCGCTTCCCACTCTTTCAATCCGGTTATACCGAATCACGGTTCCGTGGGCGGCCCAGTCAAATCCGGCATACACCGCCCCTGCATCCTCCGAGCGCAGAACCGCGTCGTGGATATAATTGTACTCGATAAGGTGTTCGTTTCCCTCATAGGATACCGCCAGATGAGGGGTGTTCCAGATCTCGTTATGGGCACATATATTTCCCACCCCGGACAGATGCACCCCCGCCTGGTAAGTCCGGTAAACCTGTGAAAAATCGTGTATCCGATTATGCCGCGCCGTATTTTCCCCGGGCGTCAGCGTGTCCCGCACACCGCCTTTCAGGTAAATTCCGCCCTGGCCCGTATGGGAAATCTCACAATTTTCAACAGTATTACGATATCCTTCAATCTGAATTCCGTGCAATGCCGTATTTCGGATATGCAGATTCAGAAACCTGCTGCCGTTTCCCTTCACGGTAACCGCAGTCTGCCTTACATTGGTAAGGGTAAAGCCTGAAAAAACCATGTTTTCGGCACCGGACAGGCAGATCAGGGGGCTGTCCGCAGCCGAGATCTCAAATACCGCCTCCTGTGTCCCCCGGGGATACACATACAGAATCCCCCTTTGGCGGTCTATCCAATACATTCCCGGAGACGCAAGCTCCTGAAGGATATTGTAAAAATAATAGCAGCCCTCCTTCCTTGCTCCGAAACGACTCACATACCCGGGATAAACTCCACGGTTTTCCGTATCAAAGGTAACTGGTGTGGAGGAATCTGCCCAATCCCAGTAAAAACAGCCTGCCATCCACACTTCCCCCGGTTCCTTCCAGGTTTTTACACGTTCGTTGGTCTCTTTGTCAATGATATAAAGTCCGCCCCTGTGGTTCCGGCGTTCCTCCCAGTCTTTCCAGTAATTCTGGGGCGGAAATTCCGCCGCGTCTCCCACATCCGCAATTTCTTCAAACTGCAGAAATCCTTCCCCTGGATACCGGGCCAGGGTCATACGTTCCCCGTTTTCAAAAACCTCCAGGTTCACGCCGGAAACCACGCCGTCATATTTGCGGCCTGTGCTGTAGCGGCCGATGGCATAGAGTTTTTCGTAGGCCTCCTTCCCCACCCCGTACCGCTTCAGGTCAATGGCCCGCACGTTTTCCGCTGCCCCGGGCGACAGCCTGTCCCGCATTTCGTCGGAAACGGACTCTGTGGCGTCATATGGTACACGCAGCCCGCCCGTTATCACGGCGCCCTCCCCTGTCCGGTAGGTATGGCCGCTGTCTCTTGCGTCAAACACAAGGTTTTCCCCATAGATTCCCGCCCTCACTTCAACAGTGGCAGGCCCTTTGAGGGTTCTCGCCCTGTCCCTTGCCGCTGTGATGGTCCGAAGGGGCAGCTCCCGGGTTCCCGGATTCAGGTCCTGCCCCCGGGGGCTAACATAGATTATATTCTGGCTCATTGCGCTCCTTCCTGATATTGTATACTTCCTTTCGCCGGGCCGCTTCTCCTGCAGACACCGGGCGCCCGTCTTACATCCAGTCTGAACATTTCTTCCACCTACCGCGCCTCCTGCGGATACCGGAAGCCCATCTCACATCCGGACTCCTCCTGCGCACACTGGATATCCGTCTCACATCCGGACCGAATGCTTCTTCTATCCGGACTCCTCCTGCGGATACCGGGTGTCCACGGCGAAGCGGATTCCCGTCAGCCGAAAAAATCCGGCCTACTCTCCCGTTTCCAGGATACAGTTTCCGTACATATGGGCCGCCGTCAGGGGCGTCACGGAATGGAACAGGGTATAGGGGTAGCGGTACTGCTGCACCTCCGGCAGTCTTGCCTCCACTTCCATCCAGAAATGCCCTGTGCCTCCGGGTAAGCCCAGTTCCTTCAGGGGGATTCCCACGCGTCTGCCCTCTCCTCCGCGAATTTCCCGGGTGTGAATTTTCTCCACCTTGGGCTGATTTTTGAATACCAGAGTAATCTCCAATGGGCAGCGAAGCTGCGGTGCTGCTTCCGGGCCGTGCCTTCCATCCAAAACGGCAGGCACCTGGCCGAAATCCGTTTCTTCTACGGAAAACAGCACTTCCCCAGGCTCTCTTTCTGCAGGAAGCGCAGTATACAAAACCAGAGCGCTGTCCTCCCGCAAAAGCAGGGAGCTGTCGATTACCAGGTCTTCTCCCTCCACCCAGGCCGTGAATTCCCCCAGTCTGTCGCCCCAGTAGTTTACGAATTCCAGGGGACGCAGATTCCCTGTCCCTATTTTCCAGTCCAGGGAAATCAGCTGCCATGCGTACCGGATCTCCGGATCCTCTGACTGGATGGCTGCCACATATTTTCCGGGCTGCAGCACCACCGGACATGCCACGCGCCGTTCCGCTCCCGCCGGAAGGAAGACCTTATGCCTGCACCGCCCATAGTCCCCCAGATGCTCCGGCGATATTTTCAGCCAGACCTCTTTTTCCCTGTCAAAGGACGCAGGATTGCGGAATACCATGGTAATCTCCCCTTCATAGAATCCGTCCTCTCTGCACAGAAAGTCCTTTGTGATCTCCACCGCCGTCTCCACCATCTGCATCTGCGGAAGCTCCGGGGCAGGCGCCACGCGGATTCCCTCCGCGTACTCCGGGCATTTCAGCCCCAGAGCCACGGCGTCTCCCGGCGTCTTTCCGCAGATGTCAATTTCCTCAAAAGCCACATTCCGGATCGTATGTGCCTCACCGTACCCCTGCAGACGGGAATCCGACAGAAGAAGCGGCAGGCCTGGGCTTCCAAGTACATGAATTTTCCGGAATACCACATCCCGGATACAGCCCATCTGCCTGTCCCGATTCCAGTAGGAAGGGGTAATGCGGATATCGAAAAGCTGTGCCCCGGGCGCGTCTTCAATCCGGATATCCTCAAACAGGATGTCCGACACCAACGCCCGGTCTCCGTGGTGAATTCCCATCAGGGGATATCCTGTGGGCGAGTGGAGTACGTCAATATCCTGGAATTTCACCCTCCGCACCCGGTCCGCCCGCAGCTCTACCCCCACCTCCATGGGCCTGGCAAAATCATTCCAGAGAATACAATGCCGGAAGGTTACGTCCTCCACATCCCCGGTATCCAGAGCCTTCACCACCAGAGAATCATCCCATACCCTGGTAAAGGCGTTCTGCACCAGTACCCGCCGGGAACCGCAGATATCAATGCCGTCGGAATTGCCCCTGCAGCCGATGATTTTCACATTGTCCACCAACACGTCCTCACAGCCGCATATCCGCAGGCTCCAGTCATTGCTGTCCAGGATGGTGATATCCCGAATGGTTACGTCACGGCACTCTATGGCGTCCACGCATCGGGCATAGACAGGCCTGGTTTCATAAGGATACTGTTCCATGCTGATGGCGCCGTATCCGCACACCGTCACATGGCTGCAGTGAGACAGCACTAACTTGCCGTGGACATAAGCGCCCTCCGCCAGGTATACCACTGTGTCGTCCTTCTCCACAGTCAGTAAATCCGCCTTATGAACACCGGCAGGAAAGCAGATCACATTTGTATATTCCGAAACAGCCTGGTCAAATGTCCCGTACCGGTCCGCCTCCGCCAGTACCAGGAGATTGTCTTCCGCGCTGCCGTTGATTTCCAGGGAAAACTTCACCGGACGCTCCAGGCGCACCGCAATCTCCCCGTCTGCAATCTCCGGGATAATCCCCAGGCTTAAAGGCCTCACAACGGCGCTGCGCACTTGCTTTTTTAAGCCAATCCGCAGAATTCCCGGTTCCTTCAGCAGAAAGGAAACATACTTCATGGCACTGTTTTTATGATAAGGACTGGGGAAAACTGACGCTGTTCTGACAGGCAGGGCTTCTTCCTGCCAGGTAACGGTATCATTCATGGGCTGATTCTCCTTCCGCTTTCAGACACACCTTCCCACATGCTGCCTTCGCCGTCAGCGCCGTTGAGAATGGTAAGTGTGCCATTTGTTTTTTACAGGCCCGCGAAAGAGCTGGGGATTCAAAAATGAGAGGGGCTTACCGCCGCCTCCCATTTTCTGATCCCGCCTGTGTCCTTCGGGCCGTTTTCAAGTTACATCATTTTCATTCTTTTTCGCTGATCCAGGAAGTGATATTGTTCTCCTGTACATAGGCGTTAATCTGGTTCTGCAGCTCTTCGATGAGTCTGTCCACACCTGCGGCCTGACGCTCTGCAATCCACTTATCCAGTGTGGTTTCCCATTCATCTCCCATGTAGCCATTGTCGATCATGCTCTTATATTCGCCGTCAATGGCTTTCAGGGAAGCCACCACGTCCGTTACATTGCTGTCGTCAAAAGTAAAGTTTACAAAAGAACTGATGATGGCATCTTTCTCGTTTTCCAATAATTCGTCATAATAGCCCGGCACATCCGCCTGGGTCACCAGAGAGTTTTTACAGGTTCCCACGGTCCATTTCCACAGGCCGTAGTTGGAATCGGAAGTACCCTGGGAGCCGTAATCGGTAGTGATGGTGCCGTCTCCGTTATCCGTATAATGTTCCCCTTCAAAACCGTAGACCAGGAGCTGATACAGCTCCGGCTCCGTGTACAGGGCGTTGAGAACCATCATGGCCCGCTCCGGCTCGTCCGCGCAATAGGGAATGGCCATGGCGGTTGCGTCGCCTCTGCTCAAATACCCTTCGTTCTCGATCTGAACCAGGGAAATGTCCACGCCTGCGGTGGCGCTGTACATGTCCGCCGTGTTGTCGGTAAGGGCGTTATGGACATCGATCACCGTAGTGTTGGGTGTATATTCCCCGCCTGTGACAAAGCTTAAGGTATTCTTCTCCAGGGAAGCAATGTCGGAACGGATGTAACCCTTTTTGTAGAACTCCGCCATATTTTCCGCATACACCCGATAATGGTCACTCTGGATGGTGTCGATCACGGTAAAGCTGTTGTCCATATGGGGCACGCCGATGTTGTACATCTGGAGGCTGCTCTCGGAGGACAGGCGGTTGGGGTACAGCCATGCGCCGAAGGTGGCCTGGCTGATGCCGCTGTAGAGCTGATCATTGTCCTTCAAGGCTCCCAGGTAGATGTCCAGTTGGTCAAATACGGCCTGCAGGTCATCTGTAGACGAGTAATCGTTCCACCACTTGGTCACTGCCTTCTGTGTGTCCTCAAGCCAGGTATCCCCTGCCAGTTTTGCCAGTTCCGTGGGAATCTTAAAGGCGCGCACATTGCTGTAAAGTCCCTGCCAGCTGATCAGGTAATAGAGCTTATCGTCCGCCGGATAACGGTGCATATCCAGAATCTCTTCGCCCAGTTCCTGTTTGATGCCCTGTCCGTACTGTTCTACCAAATCGTCAAGCGCCATCAGATTGCCGTCCTGAATCAGCTGATTGGAGCCGGTTACCCAACTTGCAATCCAGGTCAAATCCACCGCTTCGCCGGAAGCAAGCATCTGGGGATATTTCTCCTTATACTCCGCGTTGGGCATACAGGTAATCTCCACCGTGGTATTTGGCACATATTCCTGAAGCTTCTCGTTAAAGGCCTCCCACACCCTGTCGGAATCTTTCTGTTTTCCCGGGCCGCCAATCCAGAACTGGATGGTCACAGGTTCCAGTTCCGCCGTCTCACCGCCGGATGCCTGGCTGTCCTCCGCGCTGTCACCCGCTTCCTGGCCGTCGCTGTTTTCCGCGCTGCTCTCCTGGGTAGATTCGGACGCGCTTCCGCCTTCTTCACTTCCATTCCCGGCACTGCTGCCTCCGTCGTCGCTGCCGCAGCCGCCCAGGCAGGCGGAAGCCGTCAATAATGCCGCCAGAATCAAACTCAAACTTTTTCTTTTCATGTGTAATCCTCCTTATTTTATAGTTCCCTGTCTGCCCCGCAGAACAGACACTGGTGTTTCTCGTAAAGCTCCTGTTCCTCCGCTACCCTTTCACCGCCCCAATGGTAAGTCCCTGGGAAAAATATTTCTGGAAAAAGGGAAAGATCAGCAGCATGGGTCCTGCCGCCACCACGCACATGGCATATTTCAGTGTTTCACTGGCAAGGCTTGCGGTACTCATGGTCACATTTCCCATGACGCTCTGGGACAGACCTTTCAGGAAATTGGCCTCCTCCATCATTCTCTGGAGCAGATACTGTAAGGTATACAGGTTCTCATCCCGGATGTATATCATGGATGTGGTATAGTTATTCCACTTTCCCACCAAAGTCATAAATCCAACGGATGCAAATACCGGCGTGGACAGGGGAAGTACGATTTTCCGGAAAATAGTCAGCTCGCTTGCACCGTCCAGATGGGCCGATTCAAACAGGGACTCCGGCAGACTCTTGAAAAATGTCCGGAAAACCATGGTATACCAGGCGCCTCCCGTAATCCCGGGCAGGATATAAATCCAGAAGCTGTTGCTGATTCCGTAATATTTTGCATAAATGATATAGGTAGGAATCATTCCTGCGGAAAACAGCATGGTAAAAAAAATAATAATGGTTACAGGTTTCCGAAAGCGGAAGCTGCTTCTGGACAGGGCATAGGCCGCCATTCCTGCCACAATGCACCCCGACACGGTTCCCAGTAACGCCTGGAGCATGGTCACCCCATAGGCCCGTATCATCCGCTCCCCGTTTTTGAAGACGGCAGCATAGGCATTCGTGGTAAATTCCCTGGGAAGCAGGCTTAACCCGTTCCCGGCATTGAGCCAGCTTTCACTGGTAAAGGATGCCGAGATTACCAGCAGCAGCGGAAGCACAAAGCAGGCGCTTAGCAAAATGAAAAATAGGTGTAATATCAGATTGAACCAATTTAACTTTTTCTTTTTCTTCATATAATGACTTCCTCCATACGGGCAATTCGACGCTGCTGCCTCTCCCATGCTGTGGTATGCCCCAGGCACTTTAAAACATGGAATTTTCAGGGGATATCCGCTTTACAATCAGGTTTGTAGCCACCACCAATACCATGCCCACCAGGGACTGTACCAGACCAACCGTAGCGCCCATGGCATAGGTTCCACTGGCCAGTGCCCGGTACACATAAGTATCCAGAATATCCGTGGTCTCGTACAGGATAGCCGAATTCCTGGGAATGATGTAAAACAAATCAAAGTTGCCGCTGATCAGGCTGCCTGCCCCCATGATTGTGAAGATGCATACCAGTGGAATCAGGTGCGGAATGGAAATGTACCGCATTTTCTGGAATCTGCCCGCCCCGTCCAGTTCCGCAGCCTCGTACAGGGCGCCGTCCACTCCCATCAGGGAGGCAAAATACATCATGGAACCCATGCCCACCCCCTTCCAGAGTGTCACTATGGTCAGAATCACCGGCCAGTATCCGGCGTTCATATATACATCCACCGATTCCATCCCCATCCCCGTAAGTATCTGGTTCAGCAGCCCTGTCCGGGGACTTAATATGGCGTAGGTCACGTATCCCACAATAACCATGGACATAAAATTGGGGAAGGTAATGATGGTCTGGTATGTTTTCAGCGCCTTCCTGTTCCTGATCTCGAACAGCAGAAGGGCAATCGCCACATTCACCACAGGCCCGATAATCATAAACCAGGCTCCGTAGGCAACCGTATTCCGCAGCACCCTGCCCATGGAAGTGGATGTGAGAATCCACCGGAAATTCTTCAGCCCGCACCAGGCACTTCCCAGAATTCCCTGGCTGAACTTATACTCCTTAAAGGGAATCACAAGAGCCGCGCTCATGGGTATATAATTGAAAATAATGTAGCCTGCCAGAGCCGGGATGCACAGCAGCAGCAGCTCCCAACTTCCCTTGTCCTTCCATATGCTCTTCCGCCTCACCGCCGTATTTTTTCTTCCCACTGCTTTCCACCTTCCTTATGGCTTTCCAACGCTGTCCCCATTGTCCGATTTGTCTCGGCTTATTGCTTCGCTCCGTTCTCCCACCTGTACATCATCCCTGATGCAGTTCCTTCTTTCTATTATCTGACTACTATTATACTTTTCCTGAATCCGTCCCACAACAGAAGGAGATGTCACAAAGGGAGACTATGAGGACATCCGCCGCATAAAAATAAGCCTGTAACCAATATTTCCGGCTACAGGCCCGTTTTCCCGAATTCACATACACGATTTTCTTTTTAATGCCATTTTTCCATCCAAATTGCCGGAACATTACCTCCTTGTTCGCCCAGAAACCCGGAACAGAAATTTTCCTCTTTCAAATACCGTATTTCCGGTACAGCTCGTGACGCTTTTCCCGGCTGTTGGAAATTGCTTCCAACTCCTGGTAATTTTTATCCTGCAAGAGCCGCTGCATCAGCTTTGCCAAACGGTCTTCACCAACAATCGCGCCCCTGGCCTCCAACATATCAATATATTCACACATAATAGTCTCCTTTCCTTCTGCCTGCCGTTTCAATAAGTCTTCCACCAAATCCGTGAAACGGGTATCTCCGGTGAGTTCCGCCATCATTTCACAGAGTGCCTCCGGATGGACAATTTTCTGTTTCAGGCGGCTTTCAAAACCGCCCTCGTTGAGAAAATCCGCCACAAAACCCATATCACTGACAAACCGTCTGCGAACTTCTTTTGAAAGATTGTTCATATGGTGAACTTCCAGTTTCACATCGTCCACCCGGGAAAGATTTTCAGCGGAAACACCCTCACGCAGCAACAGTTCATGAAGGCTTAAAGGAATCCGTGTCCCCCTCCGCGTCCAGTCTATCACCATGCCGATGACAGGATAGACCGGCTGCCCGGATTCCAACTGCGCGCGGTAGGCGCCTCCCTGGTAAGATGCCTTGCGCAGCACCTGCCGTCCCTCCAGTCCAGTCTCGTTGCCTATGATAAACTGTATCTGAATCTGCCCGTCCTGTACCAGATAAGAACTCACATCACTGAACTGACTATGCATGCCGTCTGTGCCCCGGTAAAAACTCTCTGTAGGAGCCGGGCGCAGGTCCTCTCCCCGCAAACATCGTTCACCACCATACGAAAAAACGTTTTCACAGTCCGCAAATACGTCCCCATGGGACAGCAGTATTTTCTGCAGTATGTCCTTCCGAGAAATGTTTTTCCTGGCTGTCATGTCCTTCTTCTCCAGAATCACCTTCTTCTGTGGAATGACCTCATTCTCCAGAATGTCCTTCTTCTGTGGAATGTCCTCATTCTCCAGAATGTCCTTCTTCTGTGGAATCCCTTCCTTCTGCAGAATCTCCTCTTCCTGCGGAATCCCTTCCTTCCGTGGAATGTTCTCATTCCATGGAATGCCGTTCTTCCATGGAATGCCGTTCCTCCATGACATACGAAAGCCTCCTCTCTTTATCCGGGAGCCTTTCCGGAAACTCCCGCCTGTTTGTCCTGAAATATAAAAGCAAGAATTTTCCGATTTACTGGAAATGAACTATTGATTTTCAAAAGAATACTGCCAGAAAACTTACCTGCTCTGGTTTCATATTAGCATATCGGGAAACCGTTTTCAATCCTGCATTTCTAAAACTTTTGTAAATAGTCACGGATTATTCCGCCAATCCGCGTTTGCCACCTGTCTCTTCTCCTCTATTTTCCTTCAAAATAATAGCTACAGAAAACATCTCTGATTTTCTCTGCCTCTTCCGCAGATGAGGCAGGTCCAAAGTATTCCTCTGCCTTTGCAGCTCCCGCTTCATGGTAATACAGCCATATCATATAAGTATCATTCTCATCATCATACAGAACATCCTCTATAATAACCCGATCAGATATCCCATACATTCCGCTCCGTAAAAAAATTGCATATGTTACATCGTTAAGCCGTTCTGTAAACCTGTCCAGGATTAGATACAGTTTACTTACTCTCTGCGTGTTCTGGTGGGCCGCATATTCCATTCCGTTAAAATACAGCTTGCCAATATACTGTCTGGGAGCAATCAGGCTGCTTTTCAGCACTGCGTCAATTGAAAACGGTACCACTAAAAACGCCTGAAACTGCCCAAACCACAAATACGGCTGACAACCTTTCGTTATGTTGAGCCAAAGCTGAATGCTGTGCGCATAAGCCCCTGTTGTTTTGTGCGCATAAGTTACCATGCACAAAGTAAACAGTCGTCAGATTTCCTCATATAATGACATGGGGTGTCATCCTGTTACCCCCCTTCCGGAAAACAAGAAAACGAGGTGATATGCATTGAATTTTTATAACAGAAACAACTCCCCCCAACCGGGCAGATGCACAATGATGCCCGGCGGGCCAAGCCCCGGGCAGTCCACAGGCCCTGTGGGACCCATGGGTCCTATGGGACCAAGAGGAGAACCCGGTCCGCCCGGCTGTCCCGGAGAACGGGGGGAGCCGGGTCCCCAGGGCGTTACGGGACCCCAGGGACCTCAAGGCGTTACGGGTCCACAGGGTCCCAGAGGCGAGCCTGGTCCCAGAGGCCCGTCAGGACCTCCCGGATATCCCCAAAGCAGTATTTTTGCCGCCTTTTCCGGTTGCAAATTTACCCTGCCCAAAAGCGCCAGTCTTCCCCTTAAAGCAGGCATTCCGGACACAACAGGGCATATTTCCGCAAACAGCGGTCACTCCGTCATCCTGATTCCCGGATTTTATGCGCTTTATTATTACATTTCCACAGAACTGAAAGCGCCTGGAACCGTAAAGCTTACCCCTGTGTTCAACAACTGTGCACAGCCTGCTTACATGGGATATGCGGTTACAAAAAGAAGACATGAGATCGCGGAACTGTCCCGATATTTTATAATCGAAATAAAAGACTCCTCCCCCTTTTATTTCGTATGGCATTGTTCGGAAAAGGCCCTGATTGCCTCCATGAATATAACCATTCAGTATCTATAGTTCAGCATGACAGCCAGGACCCAACCTGCGGCCGATCTGCAGACAGGGTCCGGGAAAAGAAATGAGGTTTACACTATGGCAACTATCAGTCTATGTATGATCGTAAAAAACGAAGAAGAAACACTGGCCCGCTGTCTGAACAGTATATATGACCTTGTAGATGAAATCATCATTGTGGACACCGGCTCTTCCGACAGGACTGTGGAAATTGCAGCCCGGTTCACCGAAAAAATATACCGATATCCCTGGAACGACAATTTTGCCGCCGCCAGAAACGAATCCTTTTCAAAGGCTTCCATGGATTACTGCATGTGGTTGGATGCCGACGACATTCTTGAACCGGCAGAGCGGGAAAAATTTCTTCTTTTAAAACAATCCCTGCCCCCGGATACCGATATGGTAATGATGAAATACCATACTTCCTTTGACGAAACAGGAAAACCGGCCTTCACCTATGACCGGGAGCGTTGGATCAGAAATTCGCCGGAATACCGTTGGGTGGGCGAAGTCCATGAGGTAATATCCCCTGCCGGAAAAATCCTTTACTCCGATATCGCAGTCTCCCACAGAAAAACCAGGCCAGGCGATCCGGACAGAAACCTAAAAATATACCGGAAGATGCTCTCCCTTGGAAAAACCCTGGAACCGCGCCATTTATACTACTATGGCCGCGAACTGTACTATCACCGAAAATACGAGGAAGCCGCCTCCGTGTTGGAGCAGTTCCTGAACCTGCCTGAAGGATGGGTAGAAAACAAAATCGAAGCCTGCACAGTCTGTGCAGACTGTTACAATAAATTGGGAAGAAACGAATCCTCTCTCATGATACTGCTCCGCAGCCTAAGTTTCGATCTTCCCCGGGCAGAAGTGTGCTGCGCTATCGGAAATCACTTTCTGCAATGTGGAAATTATCGAAATGCCGTCTACTGGTACGAGACCGCATTGACCAGAGAGCAAACGGAGCGGACAGGAGGTTTCATTCAGCCGGACTGTTATGACTACATTCCCCTGCTGCAGCTGTGTGTCTGCCATGACAAATTAGGGAATACGGAAAAAGCAAAAGAATATAACGAAAGGGCCGGGCTTTGCAAACCCTATTCGAAAGCTTATCTCTACAATAAGCGATATTTCGAAAGTATCTCCTGACCCGCATTCCGAAAGAGCCGTGAACTAAACTTACTATTATATGTAGCAAAAAAGCCTTTTATTCATATATTATTATTGACAAAGAAAAGTTTTCGAAAAATCCTGCAGCTGATCCGGACAGATGGGGACTTTCCGCCGACAATCTTTGTCAGTAAAGAAAAAGGATGTGTGTATATGAATCAAAACAATTATTGCAACTGCAGCCCGAATTACGGCAGCAATCAGTGCTGTCATCCCTGCTGCGAGCGCGGACCTGCCGGACCCAAGGGAGATCAGGGTCCCCAGGGACCCCAGGGCATGAAAGGCGATCCCGGCTGTCCCGGCCCGAAAGGCGACAGAGGGGAACAGGGTCCCATGGGACCCCAGGGTATTCCGGGCGAACCCGGCGCAAGAGGACCCAGAGGCAACACCGGACCGGTGGGTCCTACCGGAAATACCGGACCAAGAGGTGTACAGGGTCCCAGAGGTTATGCGGGACCCCAGGGCATCCAGGGCGTACAGGGGGTCAGAGGCGATATCGGTCCCAAGGGCGATCCCGGCTGTGAAGGACCCAAAGGAGATGCAGGTCCCATGGGACCCACGGGAAATACCGGACCTATGGGACCTGTGGGTCCGCAGGGAGACATTGGCCCCCAGGGACCCAGGGGAATCCCCGGTATTACCGGACCTACCGGCGCCACCGGGCCGATGGGTCCCCAGGGTGTAACCGGGCCGCAGGGTATCCAGGGCGTAACCGGACCCATTGGGCCGCAGGGACCCAAGGGCTGCCCGGGTGATACGGGCGCTACCGGAGCCACTGGCGCTACCGGACCTACCGGCGCTACCGGGCCTACTGGGGCTGACGGTGCTACCGGACCTACCGGGGCTGACGGGGCCACCGGACCTACCGGCGCCACTGGACCTACCGGGGCTGACGGGGCCACCGGACCTACCGGCGCCACTGGACCTACTGGGGCTGATGGACCTACCGGACCTACTGGTGCCACTGGACCTACCGGCGCTACCGGGCCTACCGGCGCAGATGGCGCTACCGGACCTACTGGCGCTACCGGGCCTACTGGCGCTACCGGACCTACCGGCGCTACCGGGCCTACCGGCGCTACCGGGCCTACCGGCGCGGACGGTGTTACCGGACCCACTGGTGCCACTGGACCTACCGGTGCTGGTGGCGCTACCGGACCTACCGGCGCGGATGGCGCTACCGGGCCTACCGGTGCCACTGGACCTACTGGCGCTACCGGACCCACTGGTGCCACTGGACCTACTGGCGCTGATGGACCTACCGGACCCACTGGTGCCACTGGACCTACTGGCGCGGACGGGGCCACCGGACCTACTGGCGC
This sequence comes from uncultured Lachnospiraceae bacterium, assembly GCA_947367855.1. GTDB lineage: Bacteria > Bacillota > Clostridia > Lachnospirales > Lachnospiraceae > Acetatifactor. Next base: position 108,969 of record CANBFE010000009.1, read on the forward strand.
CACTGGGCCTACTGGCGCTACTGGACCTACCGGTGCTGATGGACCTACCGGACCCACCGGACCCACCGGCGCAGACGGCACCGGAGCCATCATTCCTTTCTCCTCCGGTCTTCCTGTGACTTTGACCACAATAGCCGGAGGCCTTGCAGGAATCCCGGCCTTTGTAGGATTCGGAAGCAGCGCCCAGGGTCTTACCGTACTGGGAGCCACAATTGACATTACCAATGCAGCCGGAACGCTTTCCAACTTTGCCTTTCAGGTTCCCCGCGCCGGGACAATAACGTCGTTCAGCGCGTTTTTCAGCACAACGGCCGCCCTTTCCCTGATCGGCTCCACCGTTACGGTGACTGCGCAGATTTACCAGTCCGTCACACCGAACAACGTTTTCTCGCCGATTGCCGGTACACTGGTCAACCTGACGCCTTCCCTGACAGGAGTTATCTCCATCGGAACGCTGTTAAACGGCTCGCTTACAGGACTCAGCATCCCCGTCACCGCCCGGACCCGGCTCATGCTTGTACTTTCCGCAACTGCCAGCGGCCTGACACTGCTGAATACGGTAGCCGGATATGCCAGTGCAGGACTGGGAATCACCTGATTCTGCTTGAAAAATCATAATATTCAAAAACGAATAAACATTTATCAGAATGTATAATACAGCAGCAGGCGTGCGTAAGGCAATTGCTTTTTGCACGTCTGCTGCTCCGTTTAACCTCACAAACATCCACATCTACCAACATGCCAGGCTGCCCGGAAAATGCAGAATCACATACGAATTTTCAATAATATATTTTCTGAAAAACATTCTCTTTTACAACGTCCGAAACCGCACAGTCACACAGAGCCCGCCTTCCTCCGAGGCACTCACAAAAAGCCCGTACTCCTCTCCGAACACCAGTTTCAGTCTCTGGTCCACATTACGCATGCCGATATGACGGCTGCCCGTGAGAGCGGAATCCCCCAGATGCCCCCGCAGCCTCTGCAGCACCTCTTCCGTAATCCCATCCCCGTTATCCACCACATAGATATAATTGTCCTTTCCCCGTTTCTCTCCCCGCAGCCAGATATTCCCTCCACTCCGCTTTCCCGCAAGCCCGTGCTGAATGGAATTCTCTATCAGGGGCTGCAGGGTCAGCTTCAGAATGCGCTCGCCCTTTAAGGCTTCCGGGATCTCCTGATGCAGACAGAGACGCCCATGAAACCGAAATTCTACCAGTTTCACATACAGCTTCACATGTTCCAGTTCCTCCCTTAAAGGCACCAGATAATTTTCATTGGACAGGCTGATGCGCATCAACTGCCCCAGAGTATAGGTCATCTCCGTAATCTCGTTATCCCCCTCCATCAAAAGCGCGGAGGCATTGCCGATGGCTTCCAGGGTGTTAAAAAGGAAATGAGGATTGATCTGGGTCTGCAGGGCACAGATCTGGGCATTGTGCAGGCTGATAATACGCTCCTGAATCTGGGCATTCAGATCATCATTTTCCTTCTTCGCAGAAAGGATACTGCGCTGAATCGCCTCGATTTCGTCCACATGCTCCTTTCTGTCCCATTCCGTCAGCATGGAAACTTCCGACAATACATGCAGCGTCCGCTTCACCGGGCGATATACCCACACGGCCAGGCAAAAAGCCAGAATCAGGCTGATGGCGCCTGTCAGCCCCATCACCTGCTGCAGCCGGGTATCCGCTTCCCGGTTCTGCTCCTCAAATTCCTGCATGGTGGACAGGTACAGATAACGAAGCACATCCTCCCCGCTCTCCAGGCCGGATACCACATACCGATTTTCCCACAGGGTACACACCCGGGAAAAACTCCCCTCCCAGTCCCCCAGATCCTTCAGCTGCTCCAGTTCCTCCTGATCCCGGAACAGACGATATTCGTCGCTGTATACCAACGTCTCCATGGTATGGTCAAAAATCAGCAGCCTCGGAGCCTGGTCCGTGTTCCGGTATTTTCCGCTGCCGATATAATCTCCCAGTTTTTCCACATCCAGATTCACCGCCACCAGTCCCACATTGCTGTCCTTGCTGATGCTAACCGGATACAGAACTGTCAGCAGATAGGGATACTGATTCCTCTTAATCCGGGACAGCAGCACATTCCGCCTGGGCATATCCCTGGAAAATAAGGCCAGGGCATCCTTGTCCCGGAATTCTCCATAATCTGACACGCCCAGATCCGTAACCACTTCATCAGAATTGGCAAAATAGATATAAATGGAGTCGATATAGGCATTTGCATTTTTGATCACAGTCAGCATGTCCGTCAGGCTTTCCAGATTTTCCGTAAAATCCCTGCTCACGGAAGGCCTGGATGCCAGATATTTCACATTCCTGTTCACAGACAGACTGTAGGTAAGATTCTTGGTGGATAAAATTACCGAGTACACATTGCCGTAGGCCTGGCACAGGGAGGCCTCGTTTCGCTTGATAAATTCCTGATACAGCCGCTCTCTCTGCTGCCTTCCGAACCACATATTCAACACAGTCACCGGAAGTACCAGGCAGATGAACAGCAATAAAAAATACTTCAGCAGAATGCTGCTGAAGCGATAATCCTTCAGATAATCCCAGATCCGGCTGGCAGATCTGCTGATCTTCATCTTCCATCTCATAACTGCCCCCCCTGCTTCCCCCTCTGGTATTCCCTGGGCGTACACCCTGTCCTCTTCTTGAAAAGCCGTTGGAAATATTTGTCATCCCGATAGCCAACCTCCGCAGATACGTCTGCAGCATCCGTCTGGCCCTCATCCATCAGCCGAATAGCGCCCTCTATGCGCACCCGAACCAGATAATCGGTGAAGGTCTCGTTCATCTCACTGCGAAAACGCCTGATAAAATGCCTGGGACTCAAGTGTACGAATTCCGCCACATCCCGGTAAGTAAAGTCCTCCCCCAGATGATTGCTGATATAGCTGCAGGCCTTGGTGATACAGTCGTCCACTGCGGGCTTCCTGGCCGTCACCAGGCTGCCGGACACCAGCTCGTCATTAAGCCGGCTGAACAATCCCAACAGCTGCTTATGAAAATCCTCCGTGTCCGCGGGCTGCAGCTCCTTCATCCTCCTGGCAAAGACTTCCTCCAACTTCGGATCCTTCAGCACAAGCTTGCTCCTTAGCTGTTCCAGAAGCCTCTTTACCAATACTTCCCGGATCTCCGGCGGCGCGTTCAACATCATGGGCTTCAGCCTGGCATAAGCCAACCAGGCCTCTTCCCCTTCCCCCAGAACGGACCCGGCTATGGACTTGATCAGGGCCAGTACCTGATCATACTCCCCTTCCCCGAAACTGCGCAGGAGAATTTCCTCCCGGTACGCCTCGTCCAGTTCCTTTTTAATATTGGCAAAAACCTCCTTCAATTTCCCGTAATCGATGGGCTTCAGCAAATATTCGTATACCTGGCAGCGGATTGCTTCTCTTGCGTATTCAAATTCACGGTATCCCGACAGAAGGATAATTTTCATCCAGGGATATTTTTCCCGGATCAATGCCGCAGCTTCCAACCCGGATACCTGGTACATGCAGATATCCGTCAGCAGCACATCTACCCGCTCTCCTTCCAGAAACTTCAGCACATCGCTGCCGTCCTCCAACATGGCTGCCACCTCAAAGCCCATCTGCTCCCAGTCATTACGGTAATACAATCCTGCCCTGATCAGGGGTTCGTCATCCGCTATGATCACTCTGTACATGCCTTCCGCCTCCTTTCCCACCGATTCATTCCGAAGTCATTGTCCCACATCCCATCAGCCTTTTTCACCACAGATTGACGCCGTAAATGCCTGCGTCACCACCCCAACTCCTGTGAATTGTAATCTCTATTTTACCGATTTTCTTTCCTTTTATCAAGAACCGGACCTGTCTTCTGCAATTATCCCTTACTTCTTCCCGAAAAATTACATTTTTTCGGGATATCTCTTCCTTCCGTAAGGGACTTTCTTCCATCCATACCGTCACATCGAAATCCCTGACCAGGCATCCCGGCAGTTTCGACAACGGCTCTGACCTCAAGTCCGTGTCAAATGTGACTGCCAGATGTTCCGCATCCACCGGGTGCTCTGCCGTCAAGGTCAGTGTCCGGGGATATGCCCCGCTGCCAATCCATAAATTGGGCATCCCATAGGGCCTGGTGTATGGTGTCAACGCCATCTCCGGAGCAAATACCCGCTGCGGAGGAAAAATTCCACGGAATGCCATATTTTCCCACCTGTTATACCGATGATCCAGATACAGGTAACCACTCTCCGGATTCAGGGGCACGCTGTCGTGATTGCATTCTCCGCACGCTCCTTCCGGATACAGCCGCAGTGTCACCGCACCAGGCAGCTCTGCTGATGTCATCCCCACCCACAGGTCCGGGTTTGGCTTCAAAATCAGATATATTTTTCCGTCCTGCCCTCTGTCAGCGTTCAGATCAAGCCGCAGCCATCCACGAAAACCTGCTTCCACGGTCTGTTCCCCCGTTTTCACAAGCCGCTCCGGCAGAAAGGTCTCCCTGTGCGTCCCTTCCAAAATCTGAAATTCCAGTTTTGCGGCCTGTCCGGCCTGTTTTTTCCAGTCCACACCGCCTCCCGGATTATGATCAGGTTTCTTATCACGTTCCGTCTGTTTTTCTGATTCTGTGGCCTGTCCGCTCACATTTTCCACCCACAGCTGCAGGCTGTCCAGATGTTCTGTTGCAAGCATCAGCGCCAATCCATAGGCTCTGTCAAGTTTACGCTTTACCGTTATTAAATCATTTTCAAAACATTTCTCTCCGGAGGCGGAAGCCCGGAAGTTTTCCATCAGAGGCGACAGCTCCTTCAGGCCCGCCACAGTCTGGTCCGCCCTGGCCAGTTTCTCCCGAAGCAGGTGGGGATGGTACTTTCCCAGGGCGGCAGGCGTGATCCCCAAATCCATGCAGCACCTGGCCGCAGTCCCCACCGCCTGTCCCATGCAGGCGCAGGTAGCCATCACCCTTGTGGAACCCAGTGCCACATGGGTGGCGCTGATATTTCTGCCCGCCATCATCAGGTTTTCCACATCCTTGCTGTACAGACAGCGAAAAGGAATATTGTAGATTCCCGTCACCGGTATAAATTCCGTAGCCGGTCCCGGGTCATAAATTCCCAGAGGCGCATGCACATCCATGGGCCAGCCGCCGATACACACCGCATCCGGAAAATCCCTCTTCTCCTCAATATCGTTTTCCGTCAGCACATAATCCCCCAGAAACCGTCTGGACTCCCGGGCGCCTGACCGGGCGTAAACACGTTTGAGTACATAATTTTTGGCCTCCGGATACCTGCCGCTGTTTTTCACATAATCCCAGATGCCAAACACCAGGCGGCGCAGTTCCAGGTCAATCTCCTCGCTGTCATAGACCACATTCCTCTGGCCTCCGTACTCAAAGGACCAGTGGGCTCCTTTTGCGGAGATAGCTCTGTGGTTTCCGGGCTTGTCAATGTTCCGGATAAAATCCATCTCCTCCACCTTCCCGGCAAAGGCCGGGGGCGTGTATGTCACCTCATGGCCGCAGTCCCGGGTTTCGAAGTAAAAGGTGTTCCCCATAGTATAAGCATCTGCGGAAATCGGCGCCTTTTGCTCCCCATATTCCGCCCTTCCCTCCCGGCCCATGCGGAAGGAGGCCCCTGCCTGGTAAGCCAGTTCCCCATTCCCCGTGGCGTCGATGTAAAATTTGCTTTCCATTTCATAGACCAGATTGCTGATACTGTGCCTGCCCCGGCAGAGGGTTATGCGGTTTCCTTCTTTTTCACATTCATAGATGCCCGTATTCAGAAGCAGTGTAATACCAGCCTCCTGGTAAATCATATCAAAAAGCACCGCGTCCGTCAGTGCAGCCCGGTCATAGCCGCCGCCCCTGTTATACTCAAGCATACGCATCCGGATTTCTTCCGCCAAGCCGCCCTCCCTGGCATAAATGGCCGGATTCAGACCCAGGTGACTGGCTCCGTTGATGCTGATGCCGATTTCACTGGAAGCGTTTCCCCCCGGAACACTCCTGTCGTTGACCAATATGACGCTTAAGCCCTCCCGGGCGGCAGCCACCGCGGCGCAGATTCCCGCCAGACCCGCACCCGCCACCGTAACATCGCTGCAAAGTCTCCTGGACACACCCTTTTGTCTGTCCCTTTTTAATTCTTTTTCAGAATCATTCTCAGTTTTGATTACTGAATTTTTATTCATACAGGCTTTTCCCATATCCTCTTCTTTTTTAAGGTAAAATACCGATAAGGTATTATACTTCTTTACCTGTATGCCTGAAACCGACGCAGAGGACAAAACAGAAGAAAAAAGAGACAAGCTTGTCCAGGACAGATTTTAAATTGTAGGAAAAACGGGATTCCACAAATGAGATTGAAATCGTGGTCCAAATAGTCATATGAAGAATATGGGGCCTGCCTGTGGAATGTCCGCTCTGCTGTTTCTGCGGGTTTGGGATGAGTCATTCTCATCACCCATGACAGCTTTGTGGCAGAAAGCGCCGGGCGGAACCTTGAGATGATAAACGGAAAATCGTAAAGGATGTGGTGAAAACAGATGAAAAATAATCGTGTGTGCTGCGAACCATTATGGCATGCAGATAAAAACAAACTAACACTGTTGGAAAACCGCCGGGAAAAGGATTATTCATACTGTGAATATCCCTGTTTCCGGTTTTCTGACAGATGAAAGGATAGAAATCAGTCTTTCCAGTATAGTGCCGTTTTTTTCCGGGCTTCCTCCAGGGCAAGCTGCTTTTTCTCCATAAGTTTCTGTATGGCGGAGTCCTTTGAGGCGCCCAGTTCCCGGCAGAGCTCAACGAATGACTTTATGCTGTTTTCTTCTGTGAGTTTCAGTTGTTTCTGGACTTCGTCGGCATGTTTTTGGACTTCGTCAGCATGTTTTTGCGCCTGGTCTGCCCGTTGTTCTGCCTGATCCGCCCGTTTCTTTTCCCTGGCAGTTTTTCGCCATTCCGCCTGAATATCCATTTTTTCCATGTCCGCAAACAATTC
>CANBFE010000010.1 GCA_947367855.1 uncultured Lachnospiraceae bacterium
CCAATTATAAATGTCCAGATCTGTCTTTATTCTGACAGGTCTGGGCTTTTTTTGATGGAAATCTACAAAAGCATACTTTTTGGGACAGCCTGTTTTCGCAAAAATAACCAAAAAAATAAACTTTTTTCTTGACTTTATCGTAAAATTGCAGTATGATAAATGTAAGTTGTGCACAATCAATTACATGTCTCAAATAGTATGCTTTTGTAGATTTCCATCAAAAAAAGCCCAGACCTGTCAGAATAAAGACAGATCTGGACATTTATAATTGGTTTTGTTCCAAAAACAGTTGGTTTATAGTTTTTTAATATAGTTTTATTAAATTATTGATTATAATTAATGAATTATTCTGAATTTTAAAGTCTAATTATAGCTTAATTACGGTAAAGGAAATAAGATTCAGACCATCCGGAAATCCAGATGCTTGGGCGGCTTTAAGTTCTCCCGGGCCCAGTTCAGATCCGCCTCTTTGGCGCTGCCCCTCTCTCTGCGGGCCATGAGTTCGAACCACAGGTCCGTCAGCAGCACGTCGCCCTCCCGCACATCCGTCAGGACGATATCGCTCATCAGCAGAGTCTGGGCCTCCTCATAGCGGTTGGTCCGCAGCAAAGCCAGAATTTCAAAGGTTTTAATGCGTCCCTGGCTGCGGACTTCCTCCGGAAGTTTATTCATCAGATCGTACATACGCTGATATTGTTCCGTTTTGGACAGCATTTCCAGGGCTTCCACTGCCAGAGGACGGATGGGTTTTCGCTCTGCCGCCTCCCACAGAAGATCTGCGGCCGTTACGGCATTGCCGGCCCGGTCTTCCAGAACCGCCAGACAGCGCAGCGCCCAGGGATTCCTGGCACATTCCAGGGAACGGTTAAATTCCTCTTTGGCCTCCCGGTCCTTTCCGGCAGCGGCGTACATCACGCCCAACTGATAATGTCCGTACCAGTGATTGCTGTCCCCTTTTTGGATGGAATCCTTCAGAGCGGCTTCCCAGGCAGGTCCTGTCTGGTAGCTCAATGGCTCCTCATCCGGTTCCGGACAGGAAAGCCCGCCGCCTGCAGCCAGGGTCATCCAGGGTTCTTCCCGGGGGCCCAGGTCCATGGCGTCCAGAGAAAGTCCGGCCGTCCGGAACTGATCGCCCAACAGCGCTTTCTCTGCCCGGGCAAATCCCATGCCGGAATGCAGCACTTCTCCGTTTTGGCCGTCCAATTCCCGTTTCAGCTGACTGTGCAGCTCTTCCAGAACCCGGGCGGGCCGGACCGTTTCCAGAGCATTCGCCACGGAAGCCACTGCAGCGGAATAGTCCTCTCCCTGGACTGCATCCGGATCTGCCTGGACAGCGCCGTAGGATTCCAGCCAGCTGATGCTCTCTCCGCCTTTCATGGGCAGATGCTCCAGCTGGGTTTTGGCAAGGCCTGCCTGCAGCTCAATATAGGCACAGCCCTCCCGGGCCAGGAATTCCTGCCAGTGACGTCCTCCGGTGCCCATGCCCCAGACGAACAGCTTTCGTCCTCTCAGTTCTCCCGTGGACGTCTGGCACATGCCATAGCCGTCTTTGCCGGGAGCTGCGATGAAAGGCCTTGCCTCCTTCGGCACATCAAAGAAAAAGTCCATGGACTGGGGCAATGTGGTGGTGCGGGTGATATCCCAATCCAGTCTGCCGCCGTTTTCTCTTGCCAGGCGGGCCGCCTCTCCCCGCAGTTTATCTGCCTCTGCAGTCATATAAGGCACGGGCACCTTGGCCAGTTTGCCGCCGTAGCCATAGCGGAAGGCCTTGTCCGCAGGAACCACCACGCGGACGTCCTCTCCTTCGTTTACGGCCATATTGCTCCACCAGTAAACGGCGGTATCCTCATCCGTTGCGTTGTCGATGCGCACACGGATATACAGTTCTCTGGCGCCGTCGGGCAGAAAAGCCTCTAATTTATAGAAGAGATGGCGCACTCTCTCATACTGGAACATGCGCAGCACGGGGGTACCGTCGCTCAGGGCAAGCTGCTGACAGGCCATATGGTCCACGGTAAAGGGCGTATGGCCGATTATGCCTACATTCCATTCCACGCCCCCGGAAATCCAGGCATTGCGCAGAGCCAGGTTGCAGGGCTGAAAAACCGGGTTTACATGGAGCAGTTCCCGTCCCGCCTCCTTGTCAAAGAGGGACCAGAGCCTGCCCCCCAGTTCCGGCAGGAAAGTGGCTTTCAGATATTCGTTTTCCAGAACAAAGGCCTTAAAGGCATGGTCACGGTAGGTGCGGTCATAGCCGTCCTGAATGGTGTAGGGCAGAATGGTATTCACCCGCCCCCATCCCATGTAGCGTGCTTCGTCCGGGTTCACGGTGGTTTCGTCGATCTCGATTTTTGCGTGGGCATCCGCCACTGATTTTAAATCCGGTAAAGGATTTTCTCTGCCCAGGGATGCGGAGGGCATGGTGTAAGTCGTTATTGTCAGAGTGCTCATATTCTCTCCTTCTTTTGTGTTATTGCGCCTGGGGATATACAATCTCATAGGTATTTTCCGTGAAGTCAACGGTTACCCGGGTTCCGTCGGAAAAGGTGCTGCGCTGCAGGCTCCGGTCATCGTTTAAAAATTCATGGTTTACCATTTTTTCCATGGCTACATGTGTCTGAAGTTCCCGGATCACCTTCCACTGGCGGATATTCTCCTGCAGTTCCTGACCTTCCAGATACTCACCCATATAACCCATGCCGCCGTTTAACAGAGCATGCAGGAAACCGGTGGTTCCCTCCGGAATACCCCAGGTTCCTGCGGGCATCATCCAGGGAATGATGACGCAGTCGTGGTAAACCAGGTTGTAGAGAGGCACGGGAATGGCACACCCGCTTATGTAGGGCGCCCAGTGGCAGAATACCTGTGCGCCCACTGCCCAGTCATTTACCTCTTCGGAGGAAGGCGCTACCCCGTGGGCGGTCAGATAATGGAAGCACTGATTTCTGGCATCAATACATTCCCGGCGGGTCATGGGATGGCGGGGATTGATGCATTCATCCAGTTCGTTGCAGGTGAATACGTCCAGATAGGTGCCTTCCAGATGGATTCCGTGGGCAAAGAGCTGTTCAAAGTTCCGCCGTACATAATCCAGGGCCTGGGATGCGCAGAGATAATTCTGGGGGCCTCCTGCCCAGCGCGCCAGGGAAAAGAGGGTGCCGTCTGCACTCATGGCCGCATTGTCCGCGTCATAGGTTGGGGCATCCAGATAGTAGTCCCGGTACTGGTCATGCACGCCGAACATGTATCCCAGTTCCTGCATGGTATCCGAAAGCTCCTTTAAGCCCTCCCATCCGCCGGCCTCCTTACAGGGCGGCAGATAATCCGGATGCTGATTGTCATATCCGGGCTGGCCCCAGCCGTCCAGGTGCAGATACAGCTGATCCACCCCCATGTCCTTCAGCTGCTTCACCCGCTGAGTCCAGTGAGAGAACGGTACCAGTCTGTCGTTTTTCTCCGGGTTTTCTTTATTATAGTAGGCGGACCCCTCCGTCACATGGGTCTTGCCCTCCACATGCATGACGCAGCAGCCGATGAGCTTTTCCACATTAGGATTTTGGGCGGCCTTTTCTCTTAAGGTTCTGGGACGGCCCTCTTCGTCCGCGATTTCCCGGTACAGCTTGCAGAGCGTCACATAATTGCTGCCTTCGGGAACAAAGCAGTAAGTGGCTGTGCGCGCATACCCCATTGCCCCCATGGAAGGCAGATGACGCAGGAATACCCGGGTAGGCCCTCCAGCAGGATGATGGATGGTATAGGCGCTGTCCCAACTCTGTCTCACATAACACAGATAGCCTCCCCGGGGTGTAATCTCTCCCCACCAGGGCATGTAAGCGGATTCGGAACCCATCTGCCCGTCAAAGGGAAGCTTCTCTCCCACTGCCTGGGGCCAGTCCGTTGGCAGAAGCTGTCCCTGCATGGTATTCAGCACCGCATAGGAACCGGTTTCGTCAGCAGTAAGAGGCGTCGGCCAACACACTTCCTTCACGGGAGAACGGCCTGCTGCATTTTGCGACAGTTCTGTCATATCTGTAGGAACAAAGGTGCAGTCCACAAAGCCTGTGGTATCATTCACCAGAATGCGGGTTTCAAAGGACAGTTTCTCATAGCCTGCAAACCCGCTGTAGGAGACGCTCTCTCCTGTCCCCAGTCCTGTTTTCAGAAGGGTCCGCCTGATGCTGCCTGCGCTGTCAAAGGGAATTTCCTCCCCGCTGCAGAGCCTGATGCAGGGCCTGTAAGTCTCGTCAAACCGCCAGGTTTTCCCGTAAGCCGTAAACGTGACAGCGCCTCCTGGGGCTCCCTCCCAGCTTAAGGTTACATTGTGTTCGTTTCTCATAAAAATCCTCCTCGCTTCTTGGCAATCCAAATTGCCGTGTATAGTTTATGTATCGGCAGCAAAATCACACCGATACGGACAAAACCGCCCAGTCAGCGCATGACATCCGGAACAATACATGGACAGCAGACTGTCTGGGAAATCTTTTCTGCTGTTTTGTTTTAAAGTGCTTCTATGGACTGTTCCGTGACGTATGCCTTTCCTGAGCGGCTGCATTTCCGTTGCTTTCGGTATTCTTAACCTGTGAATTTTTGTTAAAATTGCCTCAACTAATGTATCTGTATTATAATCAGGAACCGCCTGATTTGTCAAGATGGACATTTTATGATTTAACCGGGATATTTTATGATGTATTTTGTCCTGGAAAATGAATTTACAGGTGCGAAAACAGTAAATCCGTCATATTCATATCAAAATTTAGATTATGTCAATTTTCATGCAGAGGGATTGACAAAATGATTACAGCCCGCCTGATTTATCCTTATCTGGTTTCCTACGTCTGCTATAGATCATGAAACAGAGAATACTGCTGCCCAGATGCACTATCATGCCAAATCCAAACATCATACAGACAAATTTCATATCCGGGACAAATACACCTTTTAACATCAATCCGTATACGATTGGATAATAGATCAGATTCACAATTCCTGATGTGATAAAGCAATACTGTGTTTTCCCGTTTCCAATCAGGATATTGTCAAATAATACGGTGTAGCTGTATGCAAAATAAAAAGGGATCAACAGTACCAGTATCTGCTTGATTTCCTCATAATTCGCAATTCCCATCACATGTTTCAGAAATGGATTCAGCAGCGGGATAAAGCACAGCCAGAGGAGAAATACGGTAATTATGATGATATTGTATTGTTTTGTATCTTTCAAAGTCACTTTGTTCCGGGATTCCTTTTTGATGATTTCTGCAAGTGCGGATATGGGAATCAGCAGCAATCCCCATATGATATTATTCGCCACCCAATAATTTCCCTGCGCCTCCACCTGATTTACCATTTTACAGACGATGGCAGCATAGATGAGATTATCCAGTAATATCTGGGCGCCGCTGAACAGTCCGATAGTCCCGTACTGTTTTAAAAACGGCCTTTCCAACCGAAAGGAGACTGCAATCAGATTTTCCCTGTATACGGCAATCAGACATAGTATGACACATACGGTATTTACCGCGATGTTGGAATAGGCCGCACCGTTCACACCGGACTGAGGAATGAAGAACAAATCCCCGATGACTGTGAACAGGGTCTTCAAAAGAACCATCGTGTAAATGTAAAATGGCTTTTCCAGAACTACGAACAATACATTTACAAAACTGACCACATTCCCGATGATGAACCCGATGGTTTCCAGTTTAAGGTATCCAGTTACTTCCCCAATCTGAGCAGACGTCATTGCGGATACGATTTTACTGCAGTATATAAAAATGAACAGGGAGAACAGGATATAAATCACATTTACAATTAAAAATGTGTGAAAAATCCGTTCTTTCAATCTGTCCCTGGATTTTGTACACTGTTTCAGCAATGCATACAGAGGTACAATCAAAAAAGCCTGTATCGTCTCATTAATCAGGTCAAACCACTCAATATGGCCCGCAATGCCCAAACCGTCCGTTGAAGGGCTGTCGACGATAAGATTTGTCCGCACAAGCGTATACAAAAACGGAACAAAACCAAGCAAGAGCAGGCTGCAGAACAGATTTACCGGGAACCGGCCGTTGGATTTATTCTTCTCCATATGTTCCTCCTCTGGTATCTTTCCTCATATCCGTTTATCCTTATGTTGTAAATCCCGGAAACAAAGGTATAAAACCATTGTATCATGTCAGTTTTACCTGTACAAGGGCGTACTTTCTCTTATTTTTGTTCGATCAGGGAGGCATCTCCCTTGCAGGATATGCCTCCCACACACGGAAGGAAGTTATGAGGCTTTCGGCAGACCGAATTGACTTTATTAGAGAACAGATAGAGGAAAAGGTGCTTCACTTCCCGGAAATGCAAAGATACTCTCCCATCCACTGCATGACTTCATTGGTAAAGGGAAATACATCGTCCTCGGGGGCAGGAAGTTCTCCATAAATTTTCTTTGTCTGTGTGGATACATATCCGGTCTCCGCGCAGATGCTTTCCCATTCCCGGATGTCAAACAGTTTTTCGGACAGGTGATAGCTATCTTCCAACGTCCTATACAAACGTTCCCACTTGGCGGTATTTTCCGAAGCATGGTCTTCTACGATGCTGATATTGTATACCGCATGGCCCCCTGGCTTCAGCACCCGGTACGCCTCCCGGAAGCCTGCCATCATTTTGGACTGCATGCTCTCAAAGCCGCCGTTTGACACAACCATGTCGATGCAGCCGTCCCGAAGAGGCAGTCTGGTGCAGTCGCAGGCCAGGCACACAATATCCACATAAGGATTTGCCATCTCCTCGCTGAAATACCGTTTGTTGTATTTCAGGATCCTGTGGGACAGGTCAGCCATGATCACAAGGCAGGGCCAGTTAATGCGCTGCAGGTCATATTTGAGCCCGCTGCAGGTACCGCAGGCCATGTCCAGGATTACTCTGGGGCGCAGCTGCTTGATGGCCTGCCAGCGCACCTCGCTGCAGGGAATTGTTCCCGTCTGATAACGGGGATTTCCCGGATGGTGCTGCTCATACAGATAATCCTGGTAGTTTTTCATGAACAGGGACCATTGCTCTCCTGGGATTTCCCGGGATCCAAAATATACCACACCGTCTGTCACATTATATGAATGATCGTTCTTACAATGAAAAGAAATTGTATTTTCATCTCTGTTTTCCAGGGTAAGGGGTTCCCGGCACTGGGGGCAGCACAGCAGTTCGGAAATTCGCCGCAGTCCCGGTTCCGCATTTCCCATCATTTCCCCCAAAACTTTAACAAAATAGGGGGCTGTCTCTCTGAGGGTGTTTTCCCCCAGAATACTGGCAGGAATAGATGCCCTTCTCTCTTCTGCCTTTCCGCCGGAATGCGCATCTATTCTTGTAATTCCTGCCTGCACACACAGCTTCAGACTTCCCTCACTTATTTCCCTGGCAATGCTGTAAAGCTCCGCATCGGAACAATATGGCAGGAAGCTTTGCAGGAGCCTGCGTCTCTCCTCATCGGGAAACAGGGCCTCCACATTGGGCGGCAGCGCCTTCTGTCCGCTTTTCTGGGTAAAGAGCAGATCGCCCTCCACAATGCTGTCCATAGTCATGTGAAAAAGCCAGGCCAGTTCCCGAAATACGTCGATGTCCGGCAGATTTTTGCCGCTTTCCCATTTGCTCACTGCCTGAGGGCTGACCCCCAGTTTTTCCGCCAGAGTCTGCTGTGACCATCCGGCCTTTTTCCGCAGAGCCGCTATTCTGATTCCAATTTGTTCACGATCTATCATGCTGTATCCTCCATTTCTGCAGGCGCCATCCGGGGTGAAACGGATGCCTCACTCCTATGCCTCATTCTTTCTTCATTATACCTGTGTAACAAAAGTCCTGCAAGAAAGCGGAGGTTGATATTTGCCCGCCAGGATACAACCAGAGGAATTACATCCAAAGGAAGCGTATGAAAAATGTATAGAATTCGGCGAAACGTAACAGTTCAGACAGGGCGCTGAACTGTTACGGCAAAACATCAGTTGTAAACTGAGGTTACAAATTTACATTGTAAACAACGAACAATTATTTTATAATGGATACAACATTGGATTTTTCAACAAATTCGTAAAACTCTATGCATACCGCAGACACCAAAAAGAAAGGAGACATGCCCGTGAAAGATAAACTGCCTATTGGCATTGAGAATTTTGAAGAAATTCGCACAGAAGGATTCTACTATGTGGATAAAACCTGCTTTATCAGGGATCTGCTGAATCATTGGGGAAAAGTAAATCTTTTCAGCCGTCCCCGCAGATTCGGAAAGTCCCTGAATATGAGTATGTTAAAATACTTTTTTGGTTATGGCTGCGACAGCAAACTGTTTGAGGAGCTGGAGATTGCAAAAGAAACAGCGCTTTGTCTGCAGAAAATTTCTATCACGGCATTCTCTTAGGACTATTGGGGTATCGGGAGGATTGGTACATGCGCTCCAATGCGGAGTCCGGAAATGGTTTCAGCGATATCCTCATAGAGATCGATGAGGATGAAACTAGCATAGTCATTGAAGTAAAATACCAGGATAACGGAGATCTGGATAAGGGATGTCTGGAAGCCCTGGACCAGATAGACAGAATGGACTATGATGCGCAGCTTCGGCAGGATGGAATGGAGCGTATACTGAAATATGGGATTTCGTGCAACAGAAAAAATGTAAGGTGATGATGAGGAGCTGAAATGCACTTTCAAATGTTACGGATACTGATTTGCAGGCGGTTGTTTTCTATGGCTTCTTTCGAAAACAGCCGCCTGGCAGCTGCTCCATCCAATCGTCTCCTTACAAGCTCATTACATAAACCTGGCAGGGATTCCGCTCGTCCCACAGCGTGGGAAAGACCTCGAATTCCCGGAAACCCAGGTGCAGATAAAAGGCATTGGTTGCGTCATATTCCGGATATCTTCCCATTTGCACGGTCTTCACCTGCAGAAAGGAATAGCCCCTGGATACAGCGTAATTTTGGGCCGCTGTAAACAGTTTCGTTCCGATTCCCTTTCTGTGGCATTCCTTCAGCACGCCCATCACAGAAAGTTCCAGGGTATCCTTGCCTGTCTCTTTCAGGCAGAGGAAGCCCACGGGCTTTTCACAGGCACCTGCCTGAGGAAATGCGCCGAAGGTAACCTGAGCCGAAGCCTGGAGAATATACTCTTCTCTGGCCTCCGGAATGCCGAACCATTCGGGAAGGGTCTCCAGAACTGCCCTGGCGATTGCCTGCTTTTCTTCTTTCTCATGAATTTCCATAATATCTGCCATGATGTTCATTCCCCCTGCTTTTCCGCTTAAAACATGGGCGGATTTTCTTGCCAGTGGGTACACATAGCGCAGGGAAAGCCTGGCTTATGCTTCCATTCTGCATTCGTTGTCTGGATCTTACTTTCGTCCTGAATCCGCTGTCCGGATCGTACCGCTGTTTCCAGCTGCACTGTCCGAACTTATGCGTCCATCCCAACCGTGCTGCCCGAGCTTACACATCCAGTTCCGCATCCACTGCATGATTATAGATAAAGGTCTTTCTGGGGGGGACTTCCGTGCCCATAAGCAGTTCCGTCACCTCGGAGGCCATTCTGGCGTCTTCGATCTCCACCAGTTTCATCCGTCTGGTCTCCGGATTCAGCGTGGTCTCCCAGAGCTGTTCCGCGTCCATCTCGCCAAGGCCCTTGTAACGCTGCAGGGTAAAGGGTGTTTTGTGGGTTTTTCGATATTTTTCCAACGCTTTATCGTCATAAAGATACTGTTCTGCTCCCTTGGAGGGCATGGCTTTGTACAGGGGCGGCATGGCAATGTACACATGGCCTTCGAAGATCAGCTCCGGCATAAAACGGTAAAACAAGGTCAGCAGCAAGGTGGAGATATGGGCGCCGTCCACGTCCGCATCCGCCATGATGATGATCTTGTCGTAGCGCAGCTTTTTGATGTCGAAATCATTGCCGTAGCCCTCGGAAAAGCCGCATCCGAAAGCATTGATCATGGTCTTGATCTCCGCATTGGCCAATACCTTGTCGATACTGGCCTTTTCCACATTCAGGATCTTGCCCCGGATGGGAAGGATGGCCTGGAACATGCGGTTTCTGGCCATCTTGGCGCTGCCTCCGGCGGAATCTCCCTCCACAATGAAGATCTCGCATTTGGCAGGGTCCCTGGATTCACAGTTGGCCAGTTTTCCGTTGGAATCAAAGGAGAACTTCTGCTTGGTAAGCATATTGGTCCTGGCCCGTTCCTCGGACTTGCGGATTTTAGCCGCCTTCTCCGCGCAGCCTATAATATTTTTCAGGGTTTCCAGGTTCCTGTCAAAGAAGCGGACGATCTCCTCCCCCGTTATCTTGGACACCACCTTGGCCGCGTCCTGATTGTCCAATTTTGTTTTGGTCTGTCCCTCAAACCGGGGGTCCGGATGCTTGATGGACACCACCGCAGTCATGCCGTTCCGCACGTCGGCCCCCGTAAAGTTGGCGTCCTTTTCCTTCAAAACACCGGTCTGCCTGGCGTAGGTATTGATCACGTTGGTAAACATGGTCTTGAAGCCGGTGAGATGGGTTCCGCCCTCGGAATTATAGATATTGTTGCAGAAGCCCAGGACATTTTCGTGAAATTCGTTAATGTACTGGAAGGCAACCTCCACCGAGATTCCCTCGCTCTCTCCCTTGAAGTAGATGACCTCATGGACGGATTCCTGGGATTTGTTTATATCCTTTACGAATCCGGTGATGCCGTCCGGCTCATGGAAGGTTACTGTCTCCGGCTCTTCTCTGCGCCTGTCCTCGAAAATAATTGTCAGGTTGGGGTTTAGGTAAGCCGTCTCATGAAGGCGGCTTTTTACATCATCCTCCTTGAACCGGGTTTTGTCGAAAATGGTGTCGTCCGGCAGGAAATTGATGGTGGTTCCGGTCTCCTTTGTCCTTCCTTTCACGGGCAGAAGTCCGTCTTCCAGAGGAATCACCGGATTGCCTCTTTCGTATTTGTCCTCATAAATAAAGCCACCTGTCTTGACCGTCACGGTCAATCTGGTGGAAAGGGCATTGACTACGGAAGATCCCACGCCGTGAAGGCCTCCGCTGGTCTTGTATGCGGCATTGTCGAATTTTCCGCCTGCATGAAGGGTTGTGAACACCAGACGCTCCGCGCTGATACCCTTTTCATGCATTCCCACAGGAATCCCCCGTCCGTTGTCCGTGACCGTGGCCGATCCGTCTGCCTCCAGAGTGACCCGGATCTGATCGCAGAATCCCGCCAGATGTTCGTCCACGGAATTGTCCACGATCTCGTAGATCAGGTGGTTCAGCCCCTTTGTGGAAACGCTTCCGATATACATGCCCGGACGTTTCCGTACGGCTTCCAGACCTTCCAGTACCGTGATACTGGAAGCATCGTAATTGTTGGTATTTGCCATTTTATTTCACCTGCCTGTTTTCAACTTCTTTCTGTTAGAACTGTATGCACACCTCAGACTTCAATCTTCCTGCAGCAGGCAAAGGCCAGCGCCCCCGGCCCGATATGGCAGGCCACGCTTAAGGAAAGGGCGTCGATATGGATGTCATATCCGGGAAACTGCGCCAGAATCTCCTCTTTATATGCCAATGCCGCCTCCAGGTTGGCCGTGTGGGCAATCTGCAGCCAGATATGTTTATCCTCGGTCATGCCGCCGAAACGGGTCTCAATGTCGTTTTTCATGGCGTTGATCATGATGCTCTTACCCTGGTTGGTGGTCCTGGCTTTGGCAAAGGCATCCAGCTTGTCCCCCTGGATCTGCAGCACAGGCTTTAAGCGCAGCATGGTGCCGATGGCTGCCGCGGCAGGTGTAATCCGTCCGCCTTTTTTCAGGTAATAGAGAGTATCCAGCATGATATAGATACTGCTGTTGAACTTATCCGCCTCGAGGAATTCCCTGATTTCCTTTGCATTCATCCCTTTTTCTGCCAGAAGCTTTGCATCCAGGCAGGACTGACGCTGGGTAACGGAAATCCGCTGATTATTTACCACCTGGACGCGTCCTCCGTATTCTTCCGCCAGAAGCATGGCGCTCTGGCAGGAGCCGGAGAGTCCGCTGCTCATGGGAATGTGGACAATCTCGTCATAATCCTTCAGCAGGCTGTCCCAAAGCTTCATCACAGACTCCGGCGAAGGCTGGCTGGTTCCGATGTTTGCCCCGGAGGACAGCTTTTCATAAAATTCCTCCTGGGTCAGATCGATATCCTCGTAAAAAGTTTCCTCATTGATCATAAATGGCATGGGCAGCACATGTACGCCAAGCTCCTTGCTTCCCGCCTGGGTGATACCGCTGTTGCTGTCCGTGACAATTGCTACGCTTGACATAAATTCCCTCATTTCCGTACGGCCCGCTTTTAAAATCTCCGGCCAGCCCGTACATATCGTTTTATCAGATTTTTTACCACAGATCTGCAAATCTTATTTTACTGTTATATCGACCGAAAGTCAACACTGTTTGCGGAAGCCTCCAAAAGATGACGGCGCAGCGGCTGATGATCCGCTTCCTGCAGGTCAGGGTCCTCCTTCAACAGCAGGTCAACTGCCTGGGAGGCCTGTTTCAGAATCTGCGCATCCGAATAAATATCCCCCATCCGGAAGGAAAATTCGCCGCTCTGCCTGATTCCGAACAGTTCCCCGGGCCCCCGGAGCTTCAAATCCTCAGAGGCAATATGGAAACCGTCATTAGACTGATTGAGGATTTTAAGGCGTTCCATGGTTTCTTCCTTTTCGTTGCTGCTGATAAAGATACAGTAACTCTGCTCCGCTCCTCTTCCCACGCGTCCCCGGAGCTGATGGAGCTGGGCCAGGCCGAATCGCTCCGCATTTTCCACCATCATAACAGTGGCATTAGGCACATTGATCCCTACTTCTATCACTGTGGTGGACACAAGCACGTCAATGGAACGGGCTGCAAACGCTTCCATGATCCGCTTCTTGTCAGCGGGCCTCATTTTTCCGTGAAGATAGGCCACCTGTATCTCTCGGGGAAGGGCGTTTTTGAGCTTTTCCGTATAATCCACAACATTTTCCAGGGAAAGGCCGCTTTCTTCCTCAGTGTCCCCCTCCACCTGGGGACAGATCACATATACCTGTCTTCCCTTTTGTACCTGGCCTGCAATAAATTTATAAGCGGTAGGACGATAGGAAGTGTTCACCACACAGTTTTTCACAGGCAGGCGGTTGGCAGGCAACTCATCAATAACGGAAATATGGAGATCCCCGTACAGAATGATGGCAAGCGTCCTGGGGATGGGCGTGGCGCTCATAACCAGAATATGGGGGGCATCTCCTTTTCCTGCCAGATGCTCTCTCTGGCGTACACCGAACCTGTGCTGCTCGTCCGTTACAGCCAGGGCCAGCCTGCAGTATTCCACCTTTTCCTGAATCAGGGCATGGGTACCTATGACCAAATTGGCCTCCCCTGAGGCGATCAGGGCACGGGCCTCCTTTTTTTCCCTGGCATTCATGGACCCCACCAACAGTACGGGCCGAAAGAGAAGACCGTATTTTTCCACATATCCCTGAATGGTCTCAAAGTGCTGGATGGCCAGCACTTCCGTGGGCGCCATCAGGGCTCCCTGATATCCGTTTGCCGCCGTTGTCAGCAGGGCCAGTACCGCCACAATGGTCTTCCCCGAACCAACGTCCCCCTGAATCAGACGGTTCATACAGTATGGGCCGGCCAGGTCTTCCCTGATCTCAGCCCACACCTTTTTCTGGGCTCCGGTAAGGGGAAATGGGAGACACTCCAGAAAGCGGTTTGTATGGGCGGTTTCCATCATTCTGTAATGGTTGGGAAGGCAGTCGCTGAATTCCTTATTCTTCCGCATCAGAAACAGGAAACTGAAGAATTCATCAAACACCAGCCTCTTTCTTGCCGGAATCAGGGACTCATACCCGGAAGGAAAATGAATGTCTTCCACAGCCTGCCGTATTGGGATGAGAGAGTTCTGCTTCAGCATCCGCTCCGTGTAATATTCCGGTTCAAATTCATACAGGGACAGAGCCTGCCTTACACACTTCTGCACCATGAGGTTGGTCAGTCCTTTTGTCAGGGAATACCGGGGAATCAGGCGGTCAGTCAGCCTGCCATATTCCTCCAGGGCAAAGATTTTCGGCTGTTCCATCGCCTTTTCCTGCCCCCTGGTCTGCACCATCCCCCGGAAGAGGTAGAAGCCGCCCCGTTTCAGGGTCTTTTTCAGAAACGGCATGTTGTAGAAGGTGAGCAGCAGGCTTCCTGTGGCGTCAGCGGCTTTCATGTTGAGAATGTGAAGCTTTCCTGCCCTTCTTTCATTGGGAATTCCGGATATTGCGGCGTGGACGGCGCATATCTCTCCCGGTACCAGACGGCCGATCTCCACAGGCTTCCCATAGATCTCATAATCCCTTGGATACGCGGCAAGAAGTTCTCCCACAGTCCGGATATTCAGATTCGCAAACAATTTCTGGGTTTTCTCCCCCACACCCTTCAATTGTATTATAGAGGTGTCTTTATCCATAAAACCGCCTTTCCGGTAAGAGAACAAAGGGAGACAGCACAAGTCTGCCTCCCTCCACTCATCCGCAGCCGCAATAACATCATTCCGCAGACATAATATAATAATAAATAGGCTGGCCGCCATACTGCAGCTCAATGTCAAAGTCGGGATAGCTTTCGGCAACCCTGTCACGGAATTTTTCCGCATCTTCCTCTTTTACATCACTGCCGTAATAGATACTGATCAGCTCCGCATCCTCCGTCACGATACCGGACACCGTATCCTTTGCAACATCACTGATATCCCTGCCGACAGCCAGGATTCCGTTGTCACCGATTCCCATGAAATCGCCTTTTCTGATCTCTTTGTCATCAATGACAGTGTCCCTCACTGCATAGGTGACTTCTCCTGTGCTGACATGTCTGATCTCTTCTATCATATTGGCTTCATTTTCGTCAGCGGATAATTCGGGCACGAAATTGATCACTGCCGCAATGCCCTGGGGAATGGTTTTCGTTGGAATGACCAAAAGATCCTTCTCCGCAGTGAGCTCTGCAGCCTGGTTCGCAGCCAGAATGATGTTTTTATTGTTTGGAAGGATGAATACTGTCTTTGCGTTGACTTTTTCCACTGCCTCCAGAATATCCGCCGTACTGGGATTCATGGTTTGTCCGCCCTCAATGACATGGTCCACGCCCAGGCTTCTGAAAATCTCACTCATCCCCTCCCCCACGGAAACCGCTATAAAACCGTAATCCCTGGGAGGCTCTTCCTGAGCCGGTTCTGCCTTTTCCCCTGCAGCGGACAGATCCGCTTTGGGAGCATTTCCGGGATTCTGCTCCCCGGAGGCGCTTTTTGCAGACATTTTGAACAGTTTCTCCTGATGCTCCAGGCGCATATTGTCTATCTTCATGTTGGAAAGCGCACCATACTGCAATGCCTTCTGGATAGCCAGTCCAGGGTCATTGGTATGTACATGCACTTTGACCACATCCTCGTCAGCCACACATACAATTGAATCGCCTATGGATTCCAGATAGGCCTTGAAATCCAATTCTGCCTTGATATTGAAAGATTTGTTCAGCATGATAATAAATTCGGTACAGTATCCGAATTTGATATCAATCTCAGCCTCTGCCTGGACCCGGGAACCTGCGGATACAGCAGGAGAAATCCCGCTTCGGTCCGAGTCAAGGGAAAGGTCCACTTCCTTCCCGAGAAAAGCGTCCACAGCGCCGGAGAGAACCTCCACAAGTCCCTGTCCGCCGGAATCCACCACGCCTGCCTGCTTCAGCACAGGCAGCATCTCCGGGGTCTGGCTCAGAACATACCGGGAATGCTCCACTATTGTGGTAAGGAATGTCTCCAGGTCCTCCATGCCGTCTTCCATCAACTCCCTGGCCTTGTCTGCACCTCCCCTGGCAACGGTGAGAATGGTTCCCTCCTTGGGCTTCATAACCGCCTTGTATGCCGTTTCCACAGCCTTGTCAAAGGCTTCCGTAAGGACGGGAATGGTCAGCGCCTCCTCCTCACTGATTCGCTTTGTAAAACCGCGGAGAAGCTGGGAAAGGATAACGCCGGAATTGCCCCTTGCCCCCCGCAGGGAACCGCCGGAAACTGACTTACAGAGACTCTGCATATCGATGCCGTCTCCCAGCGCGGACACTTCCCTTGCCGCAGACATGATGGTCATGGTCATATTCGTGCCCGTATCGCCGTCGGGAACAGGGAAAACATTTAGTTCATTGATCCATTCTTTTTTGCGCTCCAGATTCTTTGCTCCGGCCAGGAACATCCTGGAAAGCATTTTAGCATCAATTTGCTGTAAACTCACGATACGGTCCTCCTTAATCAATCACTCTGACGCCATCTACATAGATGTTGATTTTTTCGATTTGAATTCCGGTAAACTCTTCTACCTTGTATTTTACATTGCTAATCAGATTATCTGTGACAGCCAGTATGCTGACCCCGTAGGCAACAATGACATGAAAATCAAGAATAAGCCTGTTCTGGCGGAGTGTGACACTGATTCCCCTGGTAATACTGTCTTTCCGGAGAAGTTTTACCAGACCATCCTTTACACTGACACCGGCCATGCCCACGATGCCGAAACATTCAACCGCAACACTTCCCGCGTATTGGGCGATCACTTCGTTGTGAACAACGATCTTACCCATATGGGTATTCATAGAAGAACCTTTCATTATCAACCCTTCCTTCCGCTTTTCAATTTGGGCACAAGAACCCCATCTTCAGACATATACTAATTATTGTAACAGCTTTCCCTGAAAAAGGGAATATTAAATATAAAAATTAAAAAAAGAATTTTTTTGCTTGCTTTTTCCATATATTTCTGTTAATATACTAATGTTATGAAATAAACGTAAGCGTAAGCACACGCGGTTCGAGGAGGTGTCAAGATGGCTAAGTGTGATATTTGTGGGAAAGGCGTTCAGTTCGGTCATAATGTAAGCCATTCTAATAGAAAGACCAATGCAATATGGAAAGCGAATGTCAAACGGGTAAAGTGCAAAGTCAACGGCGGTGCCAAGCGGATGCATGTCTGCACAGGCTGCCTGAAGTCCGGAAGAATCGAAAGAGCTTAAATGCAAGGATCTTGAGGACTTTAAAAGAGCAGGTCAGGTACCTGCTCTTTTTTTGCAGTTTTTCCGGGTTCTGTCAGTCACCGCAAAAACAGTTATATCCGACAAACAGCAGCAGGGCAATAATAATCAGGCCCACCAGGCGGTTATGGGTAACCATCATGATCAGCATTCCGATTGCCACAAAAAAAGAAATGAATCCGATAATTTTTTTCATACGATTTCCGGCATGATATTCTGTCTGGCCAGAATGTCATTATGCCTCCATCTCTCTTACTTAATTATATGCCCTGCCTGCGGAAATATCCGTTTTTTACTCCTTATCGTCGGGAAAGGCGATATCCACCACCTGTGCATCGGTTATCTCGCTTTCCTTTGCCGCACCCGTTTCCCCTGTCTTCTCCTTCGGTTTGGTAAATTTCTCGATTACATCCGGGATCATATCCAGAACCTTGGTGACTGCATCCTGGTTTTTGATATTTACCAGCTTGACTGCGCCGTCCTTGATCACCAGCACTGCGCTAGGAGTCATCTTGCCGCCCAGGCCGCCTGCCCCGGAAGCGGAATTTTTCGTGCTGTTGCTGCCTGCCCCGGCTCCTACGCCGAAAGACACGTCAACCAGCGGCAGTATAATCGTATTTCCGATTTCCGTTGCCTCTCCCACCACTGTCTTGGTGGATAATACGGTATCCATTCCCCTGAGCAGGGAATCCACCACTCCCTGAAACTGATTCTCCTTATCTGCCATTTTCTTTCCTCCATTTCCTGTAAATGTGTAAGCCGTTATTCCCACTGATCATCCGGGAGCTGCCTTCAGCTTCCGGATCAGTTTCCTCAGCCTTTTGTCCAGAAGCACCCTCATGGCATTCCACAGTAAAATCCATATGGTAATCCGTCCGGACACGTCAAAGTTTCCCTGAAAAACCTTTTCCTGAAAATCCGGTGTCACCCTGACTCCGCTTCCCAGTCCTGCGGATGCCATGCAGTATGCGCCGTACAGATATCCTGTGGTGTCCGGTGATCCGGTTCCAAAGAGGATTTCCGCCCGGATATGCCTTGGCCTGATGCTTTTTACTGCCTTTCCCAGACAGCCTCCGGCATGGGTAAAAAGCTGCCTGCTCTCCTCTTCCTGAATAAGTTCCGCATAATAGGATATATTGTTCCAAATCTTTTTTATTTTATCATATATGCCGCAGATTGTGAACTTTATCTTTTCAAGTATTTTCAAAATCTTTCCAGGTAATCCGGAAGCGGAGGCTTCTTCCCCTGAAGCCTGCCCTTCAGGTTCTTCCCGGACAGCTTCGGGACTACCGGCTACCCTTTCCGGAGAAACGGCCTCCATGGCTTCCATAGCGGAACCGTCTGTGCCGAAAGAGGCTGCGTTTTCGGCCCGGAGCTCCTCCCGGGCAGGAGATTCCCCGGATTTTGGGTCCTCTTTCTCCGGCGCAGGAGAGGAATGGGACGTTTCCTCAGGCGGAAGCTTCATCTTATAAAAAGGAAAGCACAGCAGCTTCACGGCCAGATACCCGGGATCCGGATATTTATATCTGATCCCCAACAGCCCCAGCAGCCACTTTACCCTGATATCCACAGTAACCGTCCCGTCCACTGCTCCCTTTATCCGGTATGTGACAGGGAAAAAAAGTACAAGGAGCAGCATGGTAAGCGCAGACAGCAGCAGCGCCAGTAAAATTATGCCGAGCAGGGACAGAATCCGCAAACATATCGTCAACATCGCAAATACTCCTTTAACGCGCAGTCTCCCCGAATCTGCAGGCATTCCGCCGTAATCTGTACCACAAGTCCCACTGCTTCCTCCTGGTTTCCGGCAAGTCCCACCACATATGGCGGATACTTGGCATAATAATGCCACCGCAGCTGTCTGGCGCTGTAGATTTCCAACTGTTCATGGGCATTTCTTGAAACTGCCACCACAAATACACCGGAAAAGAGCGGGTGATTTTCCAGTTTCTTCTTTATCCTGTCCAGTTTTTTCCCTTTCATGCTTTCACCCAGATACAATCCGGGATGGTACGTGATTTTAAGACCCATGTGAGGCTTCCTTTACCCGATACAGCCGAAAATACTAATAGTACTTCCGGCTGCCCCATAAATTGCATTTTTTCAGTTCCAGATATTCATCATACGCCCTTTCCAGAATCTGTTTCTCATTGGAAAACTTCAGCAGATGATATGCCTCATGATATTTATAAAAACCTGAATCCAAAAAAAATTCTTCTTTTTGTGGTTTGCTGTAATAACTGTCGGCCATCATCAGATACCAGTGAACTTCCTTCTCCACGATATCTTCGGGTACGTTAAAAGTATACTCGCTCTTTCCGATATACTTAATGATGGTAGCCCTGGCCCCTGATTCCTCCAACACTTCCCGCAGCGCAGTGTCCTTATACTCTTCCCCCTGCTCCACGGTGCCCTTCGGCAGAACCCAACCCTCGTATTTGTTTTTGTAATTCTTGTACAAAAGCAGGATCTTTCCACGAAAAATTACCACACCACCACAGCTTGTTGCTTCCAGCATTGCAATTCCTCCTGATTGGGGTGTCTTCCCTGACTGCATTACAAATAGTATAGTCCAATCTCCCGGGAAGTGCAATACTTATTTTTTTTCATTAAAATATGCGTCAAATATCCTTCTGGCAATGGGAACCGCGTAATCCCCGCCGCTTCCTGCGCCTTCCACGATGATTGTGACACAGACCTCCGGGTCCTGGGCCGGGGCAAATCCTGTAAACCAGGCGTGGCTGTCTCCCTTATTGTCATTGTATTCGGCGGAACCTGTCTTTCCTGCTGCAGTATAGGACTGGCCGGAAAGTTTGGAGGCAGTCCCGCCCTCCACCACGCTTATCATCAGCTCTCTCAGAATGGCAGCCTCCTCCTCCGTAATCAATTGTCCGTAGCTGTCTGGCTGGAAAGTTTTTACCACGCGTCCGGCATCGTTTTCTACCCGGTCAATCACATAGGGCTTCATCAGGATTCCACCGTTTGCAATGGCAGAAGTGATCATATTCAGGTGGATGGGAGTGATCTGGGTGCGTCCCTGGCCGATGGAAGTCTGAAGCATCTCGGCCGTGGACATTTCCTCCGATACCGTCACACTGCTTTTGGAACAGGAAAGGGATATGGGAAGAGCCTCCCCAAATAACAGGGCGTCCAGGGTTTTCTCAAATTTTTCCCGGTCCAGTCCCACTCCCATATTGGCAAAGGAGGAGTTGCAGGATTTGGCAAAGGAACGCTCAAAACCTACCTGTCCGTGGGTTGTCCCGTGGTAACAGCTGATGCGGCTGCCGCCGGAGGAAAAATATCCCGGACACTGGAAGGAATAATTATTGTAGGTACCGGGATTTTCCCGGATGTATTCCAGTGCGGTCACAATCTTGAAAGTGGATCCGGGAGGATACAGCCCCTGGGTTGCACGGTTTAAAAGAACGGAACTGTTCTTGTCCTCCAGAAGGGAATCCCAGATGCTGCCGATCTGGTTGGGATCAAAGTCGGGATGGGATACCATGGCAAGAATCTTTCCTGTGGAAACTTCGGTGACCACAATTGCGCCCTTGTAGATATTGAGCTGTTTATCCGCCACCTCCTGTATCTGCACATCTAGCGTTGTATACACGCTGTCGCCGGGATTTTTCACACCTGCCACGTCATTGGCGGCCTTGTTGCTCAGGGAGGTATTGGTATTGATCAGATAGTAATTGGCCAGAGCTTCCACCCCCATCCGGCCCTTTGTGGAGTACCCCACTATATGGGCAAAAAGGTTGGAAAAAGGATATTCCCTGCTTTCGTTCTGCTCCCCGTCCAGAACGGTTCTGGCCAGCACCTCCCCGTCCCTGGAGTATATGGTGCCGCGGTAATTCCGGGACAACAGAATTTCCTGTCTGGAGTTATAACTGTTATTGATCATCTCCTGCTCACTGGTTGCCGTAAAATACCCCAGATATCCGATCAGAACCGCAAACACAGCCGTGAAGAAGAAACCTGTGACAAAGAGTTCCCTTTTATTGTCCATGCGCCTGGAGTCACGCTTCCCGGCTCTGCCCTGCGTTTTTTCTTTCCCTCTCCCGTCCTGTCTTTCCGGCATGGCGCTTTCCTCCTTCCTGCTGCAGTCTGATGTAGATGCCCTGAATGATAAAGAACATGATCATGGTGGTCATTACCGAACTGCCCCCGTAACTGATAAAGGGCAGCGTCACCCCGGTCAGGGGGATCAGCTTGATTCCTCCTCCGATGGTGAGAAAAATCTGGAAAATGTACATAATCCCGATTCCGTAAACGACAAGCTGGTAAAAACGATCCTTTATCCGGGATGCGATTTTAAGGATTTCCAGAAAGCACGCCAGGGATATCAGGACAATGCAGATTCCGGCAATCACCCCCAGTTCCTCACACACGGCGGAAAAGATAAAATCCGCTTCCACATAGGGAATGGCCGTTGGATTTCCCTGGGAAAGTCCCATGCCGAACCAGCTTCCGCTTCCTATGGCAAAAAGGGACTGGGTAATGGCATATCCCTTGGTATCAATAAAGCTCCAGGGATCCAGCCATGCAGTCACCCTGTTGCGCACATGGGAAAACAGCTGAAAGGCTCCCCATGCCGCACCACTCCCCCCAAGCGCTCCGGCCAGAAGATACAGATAATTTTTTGTGGCCCCAAAGACCACGAAAACATATCCCACAAAGAAAATCAGCGCACTTCCCAGGTCCCTTGACACCACAAGCACCACCACATGGATTCCGGCAACTACCGCTGTCAGGGCCACCCGCTGAAATGAGGTATTCTCCCATAAAGCCGCCGCCAGGAAAAAAACAAAAATGATTTTTACAAACTCAGACGGCTGGAAGGTCACATCAAAAACCGTGAAGGAAAGCCTTGAGCCATGGGTGACTTCCCCGAGAATCAGTACAACCGAGAGCATTGTAATCCCCACTCCGGCATAAACCCAGGTAAGCTTCTTCAGAAAACGTATCCTGGTCAGCAGCCACGGAATGAACAGGGCCCCCGTCAGGGAGACCAGAACAATAATGTACTGCTTAACGGCCCTGTGAAAATAGAGTCTGGAGATGATGCACAGACCGGTTCCGGACAACAGGCACATATTGTCCAACAGCAGCCTGTTGGCTTTTTCGTAGACGATGGGCACCATTATGGAGACGGCAAGCAAAAATGCCTGCACAAACACGTAAAAAACCACATACCAGGCATCCTTTGTCACAAGGGCCAGGTCCACAAACATCAGCAGCTGTACCGCAAACAACAGCATTGTATGAACCATGTGGACCACACCGCTTTTCTCCACCCTGTCTGACAGGGCCAGAAAGCTGCAGAAGGTATGGACCGTCATTAAGGCGGCAATTGCGTATTTGGACAATTCTGTAATGTATTCCTGCATCCTACCATTCCTTTAAGCTTTTTATTCCACACCGCGCTTCTCATGGCCGGTGGTATATTTCCCGGTCGGAAACGGCATTCCTTTCAAAAAGGAATCCAGAAGCGCTTTAACCTCCCCCGGAGATTCCAATGTAAAATCCATCCGCAGGCTGCCCCGCCCCCTCCATCTGTCCAGTGTCTGGTGCAGAGACAGGGGAACACTGTTATAGATAATGTTCATACAGTGGGCGCAGTTTACGGACACCGGAAAACCATTGCGGTATCTGTCTTTAAGTACCGTGTGCCTTCTTTTTGCAGGCTGTTCCTTCCTGCAGCGGCCCAGGGTACGGTAAAGACAGTTCGCCGTAATCATCATGGGAATTCTGCCGTAAACGATCTTCTCCCACGGCAGTCCGAAACCCAGCAGTTTATTCTGCTCTCCGGTTCTCAGTTCATAGGGCAGACAGTAACCCTCTGCCAGGGAGGAGAGCTCCTCCAGGGCCTCCCTGTTCCAGGCATACACACCGGCATCCGCCCTGCAGGAAAGTCCCTCTCCCCTCTCCCGGACAAATCCCAGTCCGTCCATGGAGCGGACCAGAAAACCCCGGAAAATCCCTGCCTCTCTCACTGCCCGGAGCATGGCGTCCAGCCAGGCTTGGTCCGTTTCCCGCAGTATATAGGGAAGGGCAAGGAAAAAGCTGCTTTCCCGGGGCAGTTTCCCGCAAAGGGAAATGACGGCCTGCCGTTCCTCCAAAAACAGATCTCCGTCTATATAAAACCGAAGAGCCGTCTTCCCTTTTTCTCCGGAAAGCCACTCTGCCAGAGCCTCCAGCTGGGAAAGGGAGCACAGAGAAAAGGCCAGGCCCTGATCCCGGGCAAATGTCTTTTGCGCAATGTCAGGTCCGGCGGCTTCCGGGCAATACTCTGCGGAATAACCGCCAGCGGAAAGAATCTGTTCTTCCAGCTCCCTGACTGCTGCCCTGCGCATTTCGTTTATCTGCTTCAGCGGATAAAAGCAATCCGCATCCGCCTCTACCAGGATTTCTGTCCCACGGAAAATGCTGTCTCCCAGTTTTCCCAGCTGTTTCCTGATCGTGTCCTCTGTCACAGGCTGTCTCTCCGCACGTTCCACCAACGCGCCTGTGATAGTGCTGCCAAATTCCCTGTACCGGAAACTGACTGTCCCGGGCCTTCCCACCCTGAAAACGGCTTTTATTTCCACCGGAAGCTTTGGGCCTGCATCAATATAGTCTCTTCGTATTTCCGACAGTACGGCTTCGTCGCTTCCCCTGTAGGCAGGACTTTCCAGAGTGATCATTTCCCTGCCGTTTCGCCGGAAATAGTAGCCGTCCTGGATGCCGGTCCGGATATAGAGGGAAGAGAGCCGGTCCAGGTCTGCCTTTTCCACCCTGTAAGCCCTGGCAGCCTTATCCGGTCCCATCTGTTCCCTGAGCTTATAATACAGGTCTATATAATGTCTGTAGACGGCAGTAACTCCCGCAGTGTATTCCGGCTTCTTCATGCGGCCTTCTATTTTAAAGGAATCAATTCCCGCTTCCAGCAGCTGCGGCATATGTTCAATGGTACACATGTCCTTCAGGCTCAGGGGATAGCATTCCACGGCCTTTCCGCTGTCTTCCGGGGTATAGGGAAGGCGGCATGGCTGGGCGCAGCGTCCCCGGTTGCCGCTTCTTCCCCCCAGGATACTGCTGAACAGGCACTGGCCGGAATAACAGTAGCACATGGCTCCGTGAATAAAGGCCTCAATTTCAACCAGGGAGCGCTTTTTCATGGAAACCAGTTCCTCCAGGCTCAGCTCCCTGGCAGGAACAATGCGGCAGGCGCCCATTTCCTTTAACAGGGAGGCCCCGTAACTGCCGCAGACTGTCATCTGTGTGCTCACATGAAGCTTCAGGCCCGGAAAATGCTTCCGGATAAACCGAAACACCCCCAGATCCTGCACGATCACGGCGTCCAGACCCGCCCTGTAAAACGGGAACAGGTATTCGTACAGCTCCCCCATTTCGGAGTCCTTCAGCAGGGTATTCACTGTCAGATACAGTTTCCGGTTCAGGAGATGGCCGTACCGGATGCATTCCAGCAGCGCTTCCGTGGTAAAATTTTCGGCATAGGCCCTGGCCCCGAAACGGTTTCCCGCCAGATAGACAGCATCGGCTCCGGCGTGGACTGCGCCGTAAAATCCTTCCGTATTTCCTGCCGGTGAGAGCAGCTCCACCTTTTTACCTTTTTCCATAAAATTCCTCCGCTGCATGGGCCTGCGCATAAAACAAAAAAGCTGCCCGGGATACGGACAGCTATGTTACTTTTTCTTCAGCTCTGTTTCCAGGCGAACTATCTGTTTTGCATCTTCATTCTGGGCTTTCTGCAGGATTTTCACCTGCTCCTCCGAGCTTTCCAGTTTCATCTGGGTGGAGATCAGCTCGTGCTTTAAGTCGTAAAGCTCCTCTTCCTTGGCCTGCAGCTCATCCTCCAGGTCTGAAACCTGCTTTTTTGCCTTAAAATAATCATCGGCAATATTCAGCTGCAGCAGCACCCCCTGTCTGTCAACGGGCTGCCTGCGGAATGCATCCAGTTTATTGTATTCGTTGATCTTGTTGTTGATGTAAGACGCAACCTTCTGTAAATATTCTTCGCTTTCATAGCCGCTCAGGGTCAGTACTTTGCCGCCGATGATCACTTCTGTATCTGTCTTGGAAGACGGTGCCATATGCCGCCAACCTCCTTTGCAAATAGCAGGTTGCCCTGCATTAGACACATTATATATCAGATTTCTCTGTCAGGCAAGCATTTCTTTGGAATTTCCCCCTGTTTCACGGAATTTTTGGTCCGAAATTCCCGTCTATCCCTTCCAGCGGTTCTTCAGCTTATTCTGCAGACGGTACAGCACGTTCAGGGCATCAATGGGGGCCAGGGTGTTCACTTCCACTTCCATCAGTTCCTGCAGCACATCCTCGTCCTTCACCGTATCAAACAGAGACATCTGGGACAGTTCCATCTCGTCTATCTTTGGCTGTTTTTTTGCCTCTTTTATCTCCACCGTAATGTTCTGAATCTTTTCCGTGATGTCATTGTCCGTGAGCTGTTCCACGATCTCCTTGGCCCGGTCGATCACCATGTCCGGCACTCCTGCCAGTTTTGCCACCTGAATGCCGTAGCTTTTGTCCGCGCCGCCTTTGATGATTTTTCTCAGGAAGACAATGTCGTCCCCCCTTTCCTTTACGGCAATGCAGTAGTTATTCACATTACTCATCTTGCCTTCCAGTTCCGTCAGCTCATGGTAATGTGTGGCAAAGAGGGTCTTGGCCCCCAGGAGCTTGCGGTTGCTGATATGCTCTATTACTGCCCAGGCAATGCTGAGTCCGTCAAAGGTGGAGGTTCCCCTGCCGATCTCATCCAAAATCAGAAGGCTGTTGGAGGTGGCGTTGCGCAGAATATTAGCCACTTCATTCATCTCCACCATAAAGGTGGACTGGCCGCTGGCCAGGTCATCGGAAGCGCCGACCCTGGTAAAAATTCTGTCCACAATGCCTATGTTGGCACTCTTTGCCGGGACAAAGCATCCCACCTGGGCCATGAGCACAATAAGGGCCGTCTGGCGCATGTAAGTGGACTTCCCCGCCATATTGGGGCCCGTAATGACGCTGATACAATGTTTGTTGTTGTCCAGGAAGGTATCATTGGATATAAACATGTCCCCCGGGATCATCTGCTCCACCACAGGATGCCTGCCGTCCTTGATGTCTATGACACCTTTTTCGTTCAGTTTCGGGCGCACATAGCGGTTCCGCTCCGATACCAGGGACATGGAGGCATAGACATCCAGTCTGGCAAGGGCTTTTGCCGTGGACTGGATTCGTTCCAGTTCCATGGCAATGGAATCCCGGATTTTACAGAACAGGTCGTATTCCAGGGTTGTGAGCTTGTCTTCCGCATTTAATATGGTGTCCTCCAGTTCCTTCAGCCTGGGGGTGGTGTACCGTTCCGCATTGGCCAGGGTCTGCTTGCGGATGTAGTCCTCCGGCACCAGATTTTTATAGGAATTGGTGACTTCAAAATAGTATCCAAAAACTTTGTTGTATTTGATTTTCAGATTTTTTATGCCTGTCCGCTCCCGGTCCTGCTCCTCCAGCTGGGCAAGCCACTGTTTTCCGTCCCGCTTTGCGCTGCGCAGGGTGTCCACAGTCTCGTCAAAGCCGTCTTTTATGATGCCGCCTTCCCGGATGGTAACCGGCGGTTCCTCCTCTATGGAAGCCCTGATCAGTTGAAAGATGTCCTGCAGTCCGTCAATGTCATTTTCGGCAGCCTTCAGTTCCTCCGAGGAAAAGCCTTTCAGAACGGACTTAATGGCCGGCAGCATCTCCAGGGAATTGCGGAAGGAAATGAAATCCCTTGGATTGGCCGTTTTATAGGTAACCTTGCTCAGGAGACGTTCCAGATCGTACACGGGGTTCAGGTACTCCCGGATTTCATCCCTGGATACACTGTCCCCGCACAGTTCTTCCACTGCGTCCAGGCGGCGCTCTATTTCCTTTCTTTCTATGAGAGGCTGTTCCAGCATGCTTCGAAGCAGCCTTCCGCCCATGGCAGTCTTTGTCTTGTCCAGTACCCAGAGCAGGGAACCTCTCTTCTGCTTCTCCCGCAGGGTCTCCGCCAACTCCAGGTTTCGTCTGGTGGAGCTGTCCAGGAGCATGTATTTACTGGTGAGATAGGGATAAATATGGGTAAAATGGGCCAGGTCCGTCTTCTGGGTATCGTAGAGGTACTGCAGAAGGGCTCCTGCAGCCGTCATGCCCGTGGGGAAATCGCTGATCCCCAGTCCTGTCAGTGTATTGACCTTAAAATGCCGCTGCAGGATTTTGCGGCAGCCGTCGTCATCAAAAAGATGGGGTTCCAGGGTATTGACGGAGATGTGGTACCGGCTGCGCAGGTCCTCCACGTCAAAACCGCTGACCAGAAAAGCCTCGTTGCAGATCACCTCCGAGGGCTCGTACTTCATCAGCTCGTCGTTGAGCTTCTTTATATCATCCACCTCCGTCAGGTAATAGTCTCCGGTGGTGACGTCCGCCACGGAGATGCCGATTCTGGTGGGGGTGTAGGCAACACACAGGAGGAAATTGTTTCTTGATTCCTCCAGGGTCTGAAAATTCAGGTTTGTACCGGGGGTTACGATGCGTATGACTTCCCTCTTCACCAGTCCCTTTGACAATTTGGGATCTTCCACCTGTTCGCAGATTGCCACCTTATAACCTCTGCTCACCAGTTTTGCAAGATAGCCCTCCACCGCATGGTAGGGGACGCCGCACATGGGAGCCCTCTCCTCCAGTCCGCAGGATTTTCCCGTGAGAGTCAGTTCCAGTTCACTGGACACGACCCGGGCATCCTCGAAAAACATTTCATAAAAGTCTCCCAGTCTGTAGAAAAGGATGCAGTCCGCATACTGCTTCTTTGTCTCTATATACTGCTGCATCATAGGGGTCAGTTCTTCTACGGGAATATGTTCCGGCATTGGTATCGCTCCTGTTCTGTTTCTTTGGTAATCCGGCAGGGAAATGCCCTTCCTCTGTCTGTTTGGATGTTTTTAAAAGGACGGTTATACAATATTTGCATAACCGTCCTTATTCTAACACAAAATATTGGGATTGTACAATTGGATTTTCGAATTTTCTTCCCTACTTTCCCTCAGCCATCTTCAGCTGGGCCGTCACCAGGCCGTGATAGATTCCCTTCTTTTCCAACAGCTCGTTGTGGGTGCCGATCTCGGCAATGCCGTGCTTATCGATAACCACAAGCCTGTCGGCATTTCGGAGGGTGGAAAGCCTGTGGGCAATGGCAAAGGTGGTTCTGCCCTTCACCAGCCGGTCAAGGGCCTGCTGGATCAGGAATTCACTCTCCGTATCCAGGGCAGAGGTGGCCTCGTCCAGAATCAGCAGCCTGGGATTGTTCAGGATGGCCCTGGCAATGGCAATCCTCTGCCGCTCCCCTCCGGACAGGTTGTAGCCGTGCTCGCCCACATAAGTATTGTAGCCGTCCGGGGTCTTGCAGATAAAATCGTGTGCATTGGCGGCCTTGGCAGCCTGAATCACCTCCGTCATGGTCGCCTCCGGCCTGGCAAAGCGGATATTGGCCAGGATGCTGCCGGAGAAAAGGAAAGTCTCCTGGAGCACCACGCCGATCTGGGAATGCAGGCTCTCCGTCTTCATCTTGCGGATGTCCACCCCGTCGATGGTGATTTTTCCCTGATCCACATCGTAAAGCCGCATGATCAGGTTGATCAAAGTGGATTTTCCCGTTCCGGAGGCGCCCACCAGGCCGATCATCTCCCCTGGCTTTACACTGAAGCTGATATCCTCCAGAACCGGCTCATAAGTATGGTATCCGAAAGAAACATTTTCAAAGGTAAAAGCGCCCTCAATGGGAAAGGCCCTGCTGTCTTCCGTATCCAGAATTACCGGCTTCTCGTCAAGCACATCGTAGATCCTGTTCATGCTGGTGACCATCTGCATCACCATTCTGGGCATATGGGTCATCCAGTTCAGGGGACCGAACAGGTAGCCGCAGTAGGCGATAAACTGTACCAGTTCTCCCAGGGTCATATCCCCGTTCAGCACATCCATGCCACCGAAATACACGGCAATATAGGAACCTGCCCCCAGAAGAAAAGTGAGGATAGGGAAAAAGACCGCCCAGAAAGTCTCGTTCTTTTTGCTGATCTCGGCAAAATCCGCCGTTTTTTTCCGGAAACGTTCCGCCTCCCGCTCTTCCTTTCCGAAGGACTTCACCACCCGCATGCCTGAGATAATGTCCTGCAGGCTGCTGGCCAGGTCGTCGGATTTCAGCCACTGCTTATGGAAAATGGTGTGAATATGGTGCCAGAACATCCTGGTAACCGCAAACACGATGACCACAAAGCCAAGTGACATCAATGTCATTTCCCAACTGATGGTAAACATTACCACAAGCGAAACTACCATGGTAATTAAGGTGGAGAACATGCCTCCGAATACTTCTTCCATAAAATCCCGGACCATCCTGGTATCCCGGGAAACACGGTTCAGCAGTTCTCCCGGTTTCCTGTTGTTAATAAAGGACAGGGACAAGGCCTGGATCTTGTAATAAAGCTTCTGGCGCAGCGTCATGCTTAAGGAGGTCCCCAGCGAGATACACTGCCAGTACTGGAAATTGTCCAACAGGATGCGGGCCGCCACCATTACCAGGGTAACCCCCGCGAAAGCCCACCAGTCTGCCCAGGTTCCCTTTCCCGTGGACAGTGCGCCGTCAATAAAGTTCTTCTGCACCATGGGAACTGCCAGATTCAGAAGGGAAACCAATGCCATGAGTATGGAAATCAACAGAAGTTTCCCTGTGTAATCGCCGCAGAGTTCCATAAATTTTTTCAGCAGAGCCGCTTTTCCCTCGCAGTAAGGGCATTTGCTGGTTCCCGGAAGGGCCCTGCCGCATTTCTCACAATACTTCTCATATTCCAGACTGACCACCTGCTCAGGCTTCTCCCCGGTTCTGCGGGCAGTCAGAATGGTCTGGGCTCCTCTGGCCACATAGGCCACCCGGACAATGTGCCTCATGGAAAAACGGGCTGCGCAGATCATCTGTCCATCTTTTTTGGTCACCGTGACGATTCCGCTGTGGACCTGATGCTCGCAGCGGATTTTCTCACAGTCGTCCAATAAAAAAGATGCAGCCAGCCGTTCCTCCTCCAGTACCAGGAACCGTTCCTGGGTTACCACAAGCCATACCCTGTCCGTGTAGGCCTCCCGGGCCTGCATCTTCCGACTGTCGAAACCCAGGTCCACAGGAACGCAGTACATTGGCTCCTCTCCCGGTGCAAGCCCCAGGGCATCGGTCTGCGCCCGGTTCAATGTGTATAATAGTTTCATATATTTATTGCCTTTCTCTTCTATACCTATCTTATAGAGGACTATTTTGCCTGTCTCTATTCATACCTGTCTTTTATAGATGACTTTTAGATAAAGAGATCCAGTTTCTTGCGTTCCATGACACCCAATTGATAGAAATCCGGGATTTCGTATCGGTTTCCGTCGATATCCGTCACCAGAAGTCTGGAATCACTGAGGTGAATCACTGCATTGCCGCTCATCTGGGTGGTAAAGCGGCAGGCGCCGAAGGTAGTGACTACATTCCAGTAGGCATACCCGTACTCGTCTTTCACATCCAGAACTTTGGTGATCACCGGCATAAAGTAACGCAGCTTAATCTGTTCCCGGAGCATTTCCTGCTGGTCCGCAGGCAGCTGGGAAAGCTTCTCAACCATGCCGATCTCCTTTGCCTTTTCGTCCGCTTCCCGGATGGAAATGAATTCCTCCGGATTGGTCAGCGGAAAAGTGAGGTAAACGCCCACCCTGGCGTATTCCCTGTCCTTTGTCTTCAGGCTGATGAATCCTCCCGGAGTTCTGGAAAAAACAGCGTTGTCGCTGTTCAGAAAACGCATCTCCAGAAGTTCCTCCGACTCTTTCTTCAGGGCCTCTTCGTCAAATTCCTGCAAATCCAACAGGTCGATTCCGTTATTATCATGTCCGTTCATTTATTTTTCCTTTCTTATTTTTAGTTCCGCAGCCTTTCTCATGACAGCCTTTTCAGCAGAGGAATTCCTGCCGCAAAAAAACGCGTCACTCATTCCTCTGGGCTGTCCTTCGATCGTCTGCTGTTTTTTAGTTCCGCAGACTCTCTCCTGACAGCCTCTCTTCCTCTCTCTTCATATCTTACTCGATTCCGCGCATGGCCAGGGCCTTGGTCTGGAGTTCGCTGAGTTTATAGTAGGTTCCCTTTTTCGCCAGAAGCTCTTCATGAGTTCCGGATTCCGTCAGCCTGCCGTCGTCCAGGACGATAAGGTGGGTTGCGTTGCGCAGGGTGGAAAGTCTGTGGGCAATGGACAGCACGGTCCTTCCCTTCTCCAGGCGCTCCAGGGATTTCTGTATGGCAAGCTCAGTCTCCGTATCCACCGCAGAAGTGGCTTCGTCCAAAATCAGTATTTTCGGATCCGCCAGAATGGCTCTGGCAATGGAAATTCTCTGCTTCTCTCCCCCTGACAGCGAACGGCTGGAGGAGCCAAGAAGGGTGTCGTAGCCCTCCGGCATCCTGCAGATAAAGTCATGGGCATTGGCCTGAACCGCTGCCCGGATGATCTCTTCCCTGGTGGCCTCCGGCCTGGCATAGGCGATATTTTCCGCCACCGTGCCCATGAAGATATAGGTTTCCTGGGACACCATGGCCACGTTTTTGCGCAGTTCCCGGAACCCGTATTGTTTCACGTTCACTCCGTCCACCAGAATCTCCCCTTCCTGGGCATCGTAAAGCCGGGAGATCAGGTTTACCAGAGTGGATTTTCCCGCCCCGGAACGTCCCACGATGCCGAATACTTCTCCGGCCTTCACATGGAAGCTGATATTTTTCAGGATGGGCTTATGGGACTCGTATCCGAAAGTAACGTCTTTCAGTTCAATCTCTCCTCTTAACGCCTCCGGCCGCAGGGGATCCGGCACTTCCTTCACCTCCGGCACAGCATCGATGATCTCAAACATACGCTGGGCCGAATTCATGCACTCGGTATACCAACGGACGCTGCGGGAGAAAAATTCCAGGGGACCTTTCAGCTGTCCCACATAACCTGAAAAGGTGAGCAGCAGGCCCAGTTCAATATTGGCGCCGCTGATCATCATGGCCCCGCCCACAGCCCACACCAGGAAGCTGATGGTATCCTCCACCGCAAAGTACAGCGCGAAGAATTTAATATCATATCGGGCCACATCCATCTCCGCATTTTTTACTTTCCCGTTATTCTTGGAGAAACGGGTCATCTCCTGCTCCTGCTGTCCGAAAGCCTTCACCACCCTGGCTCCTGTGAAGTTCTCATTCATCTGTCCCTTCAGACGGCGGTTGGCCCGGTGACGCTTCCCGTAAAAATGCCACAGTTGGGGAACCATCCGGTAGCTTAAAATCACCAGAAGGGGCATCAAAATCACCGAAACCAGGGCCAGCAGCGGATCCAACAGAAACATAATCACGCTGGTAGCGACAACATTTCCTATATTGATAAAAAAGTACGGTATTCCGTCAATGAAAAAATGGGAAATCTCTTCCGCGTCATCGGACACTCTGGTCATCAGACCGCCGGTCTGCCTCCTGGTGTAAAAGCTGATGGACAGCTTTCCCATGGCAGAAAACACCTGGCTCTTCAAGGTGGACACCACCTCGGGCGCAATCTTTGCCGTCAGCACACCCTGCAGAATTCCCAGCGCCTGCATTGCCACCTTGGTCAGGATCATGGCAAAT
This sequence comes from uncultured Lachnospiraceae bacterium, assembly GCA_947367855.1. Classification (GTDB taxonomy): domain Bacteria; phylum Bacillota; class Clostridia; order Lachnospirales; family Lachnospiraceae; genus Acetatifactor. The sequence goes on from CANBFE010000010.1 coordinate 32,788, forward strand.
ACCAACATGGTCAGGGCTGTCACAAACCGGCCTGCGGGAATGTTCAGCATAGCCAGAAAATCCTCGTTCCGCGCCAACACCTGGTCATAGAGCACCGTACCGCTCAGGTAAGGCCAGGCCAGATTCAGGGCAGCGGTTCCCAGATAGCAGAGCATCATCACCGCCAGGTATTTTGTATAAGGTTTGAAATAAGAAACCACCCGTATCAGAATAGACTTTTTGTCCATACATTTGGGACAGACCTTCCTCTCCTGGTCCGGATAAATCATGCCGCACTTGGGGCAGCACTCCTTTCCCTTCCGGACATTCAGGTCCTCCTCCGTGATCTCCTCCCCCTTCTTCACCTTTTCGCACAGCTTGCACAGCCGCAGAAACATCTCCATCTTCGTGTTGGAAAAATGACAGAGATTACGCTCTACGCCGTCTATTTCCGCCATCAGCACTCCTGCGGCCACCTGGCGCAGCACCTCCGTCTTTCCAATGGTTTCCAGCTCAAAAATCTGCAGGGCAGGTTCCTCCGTCATGGCCGCTTCCCCGGAACGGGCATGCGCGGAACTGCCTTTTTCCGCAGACTGCCCATTCTCCGTAAACTGCCATCCTCCATACCCGCCGAATCGATATTCCGCCTTCTCCCGGTAGGGATACACAGCCAGAAGCAGCTTCTGTTTGGTCAGCGCCACTATGGAATCCGCAAAACGGTATTGATCATCGAAATCCGCCATGGCGGCAAAAATAATTTCTTCCTTTTTTATTCCGTATTTACCGGCTACTGCTGTAAAACTTTTCGGTAAATTCATTCCGTTCCTCCATCCTTTTTCCGCAATGTCCCGGCTGCGTATCCTTTTCTGCATTCTTAACAAATGTGTCTGACCCTGAGCAGAGCCCCTGGTCAATACATGGATACGATTCCGGTTTCCTGCATTCACTCCCATGGAATTTTGTATCGCCTGTGTGCAATTGTGTCATTTTCTTAGCTTACACATTACGTCTGCATCTTACTGCGCGTGGATATCCGAAAAATGGTGACAAAAAAACCATGGCTCTCCTCACAGTAGAAAGCCATGGTTCATTCCATACCATTTTCCCGGCAACGCACAGAGACTGCCGACAAACTTACTCTACAATATCCGCGGGAGGCAATTTCACTATTCTATTTAACCGTACTGTATTCCTCTTCAATGTGGTCATGGTTTACTGCCTCCTTTCCTCTCATTTTTGACCTTGTTCCAGTATAAACTCAACCTGTGGGAATGTCAACCCATTTTTTGTAAAAACTTCCTCCAAATGCATCGTGTTCGATTTTTACCAGTTCCTCTTCCAAATGGACTGTTCTCAGCTTATGGGCATATTTGAATGCCCCCTCGCATCCCTCCTGCCATTGGTTCTCAATATTTTTCAAGAATTATGCAGGGAAAGGCAAACCCGCCCGAGCGGATTTTGCTGTTGATAGAAAATATATTCCATGTGAACCCAGGCTGGCTTGAAAATGGATCATTTCTGATTAATTGGAATGAATCGGACGGAGAACCATCACAAAAAATTACGGTTCTCCATCTGTCTTTTGTCTCAGCCCACGCAATATATACAGGTAACTGGGCACCAGGATCAAATCCGCCCCCAACCAGGCCAGAACTTCCGCATACATGATTCCGTTCTCCCCCAACAGCAGGGGCAGCGCCAGGGCCGCTCCGGTTCGCATGACAAATTCCGCCACGCCGGAAGCCATGGGCAGGACCGTATTGCCCAGTCCCTGGATGCAGCTTCTGGTGATATGCAGCACATACAGGACAGGCAGGCATAGGGACATAACGGCCAGATAACGGAATGCGATCTCCAGGGCCTGCGCGCTCTGACCCGCCTCCTGCGGCATAAACCAGGCCAGGATCCACCGTCCAAAGCCCAGCATAATCCCTGTAATGAACAGGGAGGTTACCATGGCGATGACCAGACCTGCCCGCATGCCCTCCGATATGCGGCGCACTTTTCCCGCCCCCAGGTTCTGGCCGGAATAGGTGACCATGGCGTATCCGTAGGAAGTGGCCGCCACCTCCAGAAGGCCGTAGAGCTTGTTGGTAGCCGTCATGCCTGCGATAAAAACCACGCCGAAGCCGTTGACAATCATCTGGACGATCATGCCGCCCACGGAGATCACTGTGTTCTGAAAGGCCATGGGCAGTCCCAGTTTCATCAGGGTGCCGCAGAGCATGCCCTCCGGTTTCCAGTCTTCCCGTCCCAGTTTCAGGGCAGGGATGCGCACAATATGCAGGATGCAGTATACGGCGGACAGGCACTGGGCGATCACCGTGGCGGCGGCAGCTCCCTGCACGCCCCAGTGGAATCCCATGACAAATACAAAATCCAGTACAATATTGGTCAGGGAAGCGATCACCATGGCAATCAGAGGCTTCCTTCCGTTACCAAGGGCGCGCAGAATGGCAGCTGCCAGATTGTACGCCATCACGACAGGAAGCCCGCCAAACAGGATCCGCAGGTACGCCATGGAGATAGGCCGGATTTCCTCCGGCGTCTTCAGCAGGGACACAGCCCATTCCGCCCCTGCCTGACTGAGAAGGGTCAGGGCTGCGGCGCAGGCTGTGGCCAGGAAAATGGAATTTGTAATCACCTGCCGCAGCCTGCCATGTTCCCCTGCGCCGAATTTCTGGGCCATCAGAATGGAAAATCCCTGGGCAAATCCCTGGGTCACCCCCAGAGTCAGCCAGTTCAGCCAGTCCACCGCCCCCAGCGCCGCAAGGGCTTCCACTCCCAACACCTTTCCCACCACAGCCGTGTCCACCACCGTATACATCTGCTGGAAAATATTTCCCGCCATCAGGGGCAAGGAAAACAGCAGGATGATGCGCCAGGGAGCCCCTTCTGTCTGTACGTTTGTACCCGTTTTTCCGGATAATTTCTCTGTGGTTTCCATGAGTTTGTCTCCGTCCCCGCTTTCAATGCGCAATACAGTCTGCAGTTAAAATCATGTTTCCGGCCAGGGCAGATCGGATACCTCCAACTTCTTATCCCGCAGCATCAGCTCTTTCACTGCCTGGGCCGCGCTCTTTCCCTGGAACAGCACCGCATTCACCTGCTCGATGATGGGAAGCTGCACTTTGTACTTTGCGGCCAGCTCCATGGCCGCTTCCGCGGAGTGGACGCCCTCCACCACCATCTGAACCTCAGCCATGGCCTCCTGGCAGGTTTTGCCCTGGCCGATGAGGATGCCCGCCCGGCGGTTTCTGGAATGCATGCTGGCACAGGTCACAATCAGGTCGCCGATTCCCGTAAGGCCGCAGAAAGTCTCGAATTTTCCCCCCATGGCAGTACCCAGTCTGGCAATTTCCGTAATGCCCCGGGTGATGAGGGCCGCCTTGGTGTTGTCCCCGTATCCCAGGCCGTCGGCGATGCCTGCCGCCAGGGCCACCACGTTTTTCAGAGAGCCCCCCAGTTCCATCCCCAGAATGTCCGGACTGATATAGACCCGGAACACTTCATTCATGAACAGGTTCCGGATATATTCCGCAGTATTTTTGGACTTGGCGCCCACCACAATGGTGGTGGGGACCCCTCTCCCCACTTCCTCGGCATGGGAAGGGCCGGACATGACGGCCACATCCGCCCGGGGAATTTCCTGTTCAATGATTTCAGAGAGGGTCATCTGGGTATGGGCCTCGATTCCCTTCGCCACGTTGAGAATCTTCTGGTTCCCCGCCACAAAGGGGCCAAAGCGGTGGGCTGTCTCCCTTGTATAGGAGCTTGCCACCGACATGACCAACAGGTCTTTCCCTTCCGCTGCCTCCTTCTCGTCCAGGGTGAAGACCACATTCTCCGGCAGCTTTACCCCGGGCAGCATCTTATGCTCACGGTGTTCCCTGAGCATGGCGATTTCCTTTTCCAGTGCTGACCAGACCGTAATCTCATGACCGTTTTTTGCGAGCAGCGACGCCAGGGCGATTCCCCAGCTGCCTCCTCCGATGATACTTACCTTAGCCATAACGCCTCCTTCTACCTTCCGCCACTGCGGCTGTTTCCGTTCCTGTTCACCGTAAATCCGTCAGTTATTGTTTCGTCCCGCCTTTTTCCGGCTCCACATCCAGTTTGTTTTTCTTCAGCAGATAAGTCCGCCTCTCATTTCCGTGAAGCAGGCGGATTATGTTCTGTCTGTGCATCCAGTAGGCCAGGCCCGCCAGAAGCACGGACACCGCATACATCTCATAGAGCTGGGCCTGAGTCATGCCTGCGAAGACACCCATCTGTCCGCAGACTGCCATCTCGATGACAAAGCCCAGATATACCATCAGCGAACCCAGGGAAACCAGATGCGTGGTAAAGAAAATACCGAAAAACACCGCCACTCCCATGATAATAAAGTAGGGATGAAAGGACAGAATCAGACCTGCAGTGGCAGCAATCCCCTTGCCTCCCTTAAAATGCATGTAAAACGGAAAATTATGTCCCAGTATGGCCCCGGCCCCGGCATACAGACTCAGCAGGTAGATCATGTCCGGATGGCTTCCGCCGAAAATAAGCCGGGAAACCCACACAGCAGCCATGCATTTGAGACAGTCTCCGGCCAGTACGATCAGTCCGGCCTTTGTTCCCAGTACCCGAAGGGCGTTCGTGGTCCCGGAATTTCCGCTGCCGTGCTGCCGGATATCGATTCCATGCGCTTTTCCGTAAAAATATGCCGTCTGAAACAGACCAAACCCATAACCAATGACTAAACAGATAACCCTTTCCATAAGACCCTATTGCTCCTTTTCGTTTCTTTCCCTGATGATGAACCGCAGGGGAGTGCCCCGGAATCCAAAGGTCTCCCGAATCTGGTTTTCGATATATCTTGTATAGGAAAAATGCATCAGTTCCCTGCTGTTTACAAAAATGACAAAGGTAGGCGGTTTTACGGATACCTGTGTAATATAGTAAAGCCTCAGACGCTTGCCCTTGTCGGAAGGAGGCTGCTGCAGGGCCACTGCCTCCGCCATAATCTCGTTCAGCACACCGGTGGCCACGCGCATGGCATGGTTTTCGCTGACCATGTCTATGAGGTCGAAAAGCTTATGCAGCCTCTGTCCTGTCAGGGCGGACAGAAACAGCATTTCGGCATATGGCATATAGGACAGGACTCCCCTGATTTTGTCAGTCATTTCGTATATGGTTTTGTCGTTCTTCTTTACCGCATCCCATTTGTTAACCACAATGATTACGGCCTTGCCCCTCTCATGGGCGATTCCCGCAATCTTTGCGTCCTGCTCGCTGACGCCCTCCACTGCATCAATCACCAACACCACAATATCCGACCGTTCCACTGCGCTGACGGCGCGGACGATCATATAGCGCTCCAGGTCTTCCTTGATCTTATTCTTCCGGCGCAGTCCTGCCGTGTCGATAAACACGTATTCCTTTCCGTTGTGGGTGATCTCCGTGTCCACCGCATCCCGAGTGGTTCCTGCGATGTCCGATACGATCAGACGGTCTTCCCCCAGAAGCCTGTTGATCAGGGATGATTTTCCAACATTGGGTTTTCCTACAATTGCAACCCTGGGCCGTTCATCCTCTTCTTCCCCTTCCGCAGACCTGTCAAAATGGGCGGTCACTTCCTCCAGCATATCCCCCAGTCCCAGCTTGTTGGCTGCAGAGACCGGATGGGGATCCCCGATTCCCAGGTTGTAGAACTCATATACATCCGCCATGTATTTTTCAAAGCTGTCCACTTTGTTGACTACAAGCACCACTGGTTTGTGGGAACGGCGCAGCATGTCCGCCACCTTGGAATCGGAATCCACCAGTCCGTCCTTTACGTCCACCAGGAACAGGATCACATCCGCCGTGTCAATGGCGATCTGGGCCTGGGCCCGCATCTGGGACAAAATCACATCCTGGCTGTCAGGCTCGATTCCCCCCGTATCAATCAGCGTAAATGTCTGGTCAAGCCAGGTCACATCCGTATAAATCCTGTCTCTGGTGATCCCCGGGGTATCCTGTACTATGGAGATCCTCTGTCCCGCCAGGGCGTTAAACAGGGTGGACTTTCCCACATTGGGCCTGCCTACCACCGCCACTATCGGTTTCGTACGTTTCTTTGCCATTTTATCACCTCTATTTATCGTTCTTCCTCTATCCTGTCTGCGGAAATCCGTCTTCCCAGGACTGCCTCCACAAAATCATTTCCGCTTGATTTTACAATATTAACGGGCACTTGTAAAGCCTTTTCCAAATCTCCCACCCGCATATCGTCCAAAAACACATCTTCCCCGCTGCGTAGGATATTTTCCGGAAGCAGAAGGCGGCTGCCCAGGGGGCGGCCTTTTAACTGCGCCAGAAGGTCCCGTCCCGTCAGAAGTCCGGATACCGTGATCTGCTCCCCGAAAAATTCATTGGTAATGGGATAAATATGGATTTTCAGGCCGGGCCAGGTATCTGTCATCTGTTCCGCCATTTTCCGGATATAGGGAAAGGCAAGCTTTCCCGTGGCCATGGACAGCTCTTCCCTGGGAAAAAAGCCGGAAAAGGATTCCCGGGTCTGTATGGCAGCCATGCACTCCGCAAATTCATCCTCAAGCAGCCGGAGCATTCCCACACCGTTTTCCAGCTGGAGATATCCGTCATAGCGTTCCGCTTCCGGCATTTCCCTTCCCGCCAGTATGTACCACTCGTCACTGGCATGGATGAAATGGGTTCCGTACTTTTCAAGGCATTCTCTCTGAAAGGTTTCAATGGTGTTTATGACGGCAGCGGCATCCTCTCCGTCAAAGGCCTCCAGGGGATACAGTCCCTCCCGGTACCTGGACAGTCCCACCGGCACCACGGATACGCTCTCCATATAAGGAATGTACCGCATCAGCCTGGTTATGCTGTATTCCAGTTCCTCTCCGTCGTTTATGCCCCTGCAGAGAACAATCTGCCCGTTCATGCGGATTCCCGCCTGGTGGAGCTTATCAATTTTGCCCAGGGCCTCTCCTGCAAAACGGTTGTTAAGCATCCGGCAGCGAAGCTCCGGGTTCATGGTATGGATGGAGATGTTGATGGGGGAAAGTCTGTATCTGCAGATTCTTTCAATGTCATGGTCCGACATATTGGTCAGCGTGACATAATTTCCCTGGAGAAAGGACAGCCGGGAATCGTCATCCTTAAAATACAGGGTCTCCCGCATCCCCGGGGGCATCTGGTCAATAAAACAGAAGATACACTTATTCCTGCAGCTGCGGTATTCATCCATCAGGCCGTTTTCAAACGTGATTCCAAGGTCTTCGTCAGGCTCCTTCTCCACTTCCAGAAGCCACTGCTCTCCGTCCGGTTTCTCCACAAGCACCTCAACATAGGCATTCTGAATCAGAAACTGATAATCAAAAATATCCTCTATCTCCGTATTGTCTATGGACAGCAGCCTGTCCCCGGGTTCTATTTCCAGTTCCTCCGCTATGCTTCCCGGTTCCACGGATTGAATGATGTGAATCTTGTCTTTTTTCATAAAACCAACCTTTCATGACATTTTAAAATTGTTCCTTCCGGGCGTGGCATCCCCACATTCGCAGCGCCCACACAGGTGAAAAATATTCCTTGACGCGCTGCCGCATCAGGTTATAAAATAAGATCAGTATCATATACAACCGGAGGACAACATGCCTAATTTACAAGAGATTGAAAAAGCCCTGCCTGTAGCCCCCTTAAAAATCGCAGCCCTGCCCTCTGCCCGGGACATGGGGATGCGGGTTAACGATTATCTGGTACAATTCCGCAAAAGCCTCAGCAAAGAGAAACTGAAAAAGGATCCTGCCTTCCAGGGATACACGGAGGAAAATTACCTGGTGGATGTGGAAACCCTGCGTTTCGGCAGCGGTGAGGGAAAAGCCGCTTTCCGCGAATCAATCCGGGGAAAGGACCTGTTTCTGCTTGTGGACATCTGCAATCACAGTATAACCTATAACATGAACGGCTATGTAAACCACATGTCGCCGGATGACCATTACCAGGATTTAAAGCGGGTTATCATGGCCTGCAACGGCAAAGCCCACAGAATCAATGTGATTATGCCCTTTCTCTATGAGAGCAGGCAGCACAAGCGCAGCGGAAGGGAATCCCTGGACTGCGCCTATGCACTGCGGGAGCTCAGGGACATGGGAATCAGCAATTTCATCACCTTTGACGCACACGACCCCAGGGTACAGAATGCCATTCCCTTAAACGGCTTTGACAACTTTACCACGCCCTATGAATTCATCAAGGTTCTTCTGAACTCCGAAAAAGACCTGATTGTGGACAAAGATCATCTCATTGTAATCAGCCCTGACGAAGGCGCACTGGACCGGGCCATTTACTTTGCCAGTGTCCTGGGCGTGGACACCGGAATGTTTTACAAACGAAGAGACTACTCCGCTATAGTCAACGGACGGAATCCTATTGTGGCCCATGAGTTTCTGGGCGACAATATTGACGGGAAGGATGTCTTTGTCATCGACGATATTATTTCCTCCGGACAGAGTATACTGGACACGGCCCGTCAGCTGAAGAATATGAATGCCAGGCGTGTGTTTCTCTGTTGTACCTTCGGCCTGTTTACGGACGGCCTGGAAGCATTTGATCAGGCCTATGAAAAGGGATACTTTGACAGACTCCTCACCACCGACCTGACCTACCTGCCCCCGGAGCTATACGCAAGGCCTTATTTTATCAAGGCGGACATGAGCAAGTTTGTGGCTTCCCTGATCAATTTCATGAACCATGATGCCGCCATGAACAATGTGCTTGCCACCACGGAAAGAATTCATGCCGTTCTGGATGATTACAATAACCGGGCGCGCCTTGAGTTCAGCTGAGGCCCATTCTCATTCCCTGCCGGAAGACGGATTCACTGTTTCCTGTTCTTCCGGCAGAACGCTTTCTGATGGATTGTATTCCGAAAATGAGAATACGGTTTTAAAAAGATCTCCATCCAGGAAAATCTCGAAAATCCCCCCCTGAACCTGCACCAGGCTTTTCGCAATATACAGTCCAAGCCCGCTTCCCTCCGTAGTCCTGGAGGAATCCCCACGGATAAAGCGCTCTGTCAGTTCCTCCGAGCGGATATTCATCTGCTGTCTGGAAATATTTTTCACGGACACTTCCACCCTGCCGTCGTGTTTTGCCATGTCAATGTAAATTCTGGTTCCTTCCATGGCATACTTGCAGATATTGTTGAACAGGTTCTCCACCACCCTCCACATCCTGCTGCTGTCCGCGTAAATGCAGGCGGGCTGGTCCCCCTTCTCGAACACCACCTGAAGTCTGCACTCCTCCATTTTTTCGGAAAATTCCCCGATGCCCTGGTTGAGAAGCTCCGTCAGGTCCAACTGTTCTTTCTGCAGATCAATATTGCCTGAAGAGATCTTGGAAGCCTCCACCAGATCATCCGTAAGCTGTTTCAGCCGCTGTGTCTTGTTATCCAGAATCTCAATATACCCCCTGGCGGGCTCCTCCGTCATTTTCAGGCGTTTCAGCAGATCCACGTAATTGATGATGGATGTGAGGGGGGTCTTGATATCGTGGGACACATTTGTGATCAGATCCGTCTTCAGCTGCTCGTCCTTCATGCTGGTATCCACAGCTTTTCTGATTCCCTCGCCGATGTTGTTCACCGCATCCGCAAGATCCCTGTTAAAACCGTGGAGTCCGCCTGTATCCAGCTTGAATTCCACCTCTCCGTCCCGGATGCGCCTGATACCTTCCACAATTTCGTTCTGTTCCGCATTGCGCCTGAAGAGAAGCACGCCGACAATGCTGTCCAGGGTTATCATTGCCACTGAAAGCAGGAACAGATACAGCCTCTGTTCCCGCAGAATATACACGATGACAATTCCTGCCAGGTTTGAGAACAGAAATGCATTGTAGGGCAGCAGTGTGCTGACTGCGGAATTCTTATGCCGGAAAATAAATTTTACACTGTTTTCCACCCCCAGGCAGAACCAGTGCAGGAAGCTGTCCGCCCACAGATTTCCGGCCCGGGTGCGCCTGACCAGGCTATACCAGACCAGCTGAAATGCCGCGCTCAGATAAAGTCCGTAGAGCGCGAACAGGCCGTACTTATACAGCTGCGTGAGCTGAATCCCCAGAATTTCCGGGTTAGTTCCCGCAGCCACAACGATTTCCCGGATGATTCGGTATCCCCTCACCCCGCCGTAGACAAATGCGGCCGTCAGCGCCATGGCGGCCTCCGTCCAGATACGGTCAAAACGGTTGAGATACCAGATCTGCTCTCCCTTTTCGCTGACCGCCATGCCAGCGGTAAGCGTCAGATAAATTCCGATTCCCACCCAGACTGCACCCAGAAACAGGATAGTTCCCAGAAATTTGTTCATATTGGGCACGATTCTCTGGTAAACTGCATTCGCCTCCTGAAAAGCGTCCCCGATAATGGTATAATCGGAATCCACCCCCATCCAGATGTGTGTGGTATCGGGATCATAGCCATAGGTGTTGATGTAATGATCGATTTCTTCCTCGCTGAGAATGGTATTTCCCATGAAAACAAGGCTGTCCGGATAATAGATCAGGTACCATCTGTATTCATTGAAGGCTTCGGTGACATAATTATCCTCCACCCTGGCCAGGTCGGACCTGTTTGTAAATGTGGCGGGCCCGTTCTCCGTCATCATCCGCACCATGTATTTCACATTGCTGTTCTTCTCGTTATAGGCATCGTTGCACAGCTGGTACCGCTGATAATTAGACGAAATATCATTTATTGCAGATGCTGTGTTCTCCTGGAGACGCATGTAATCCACCCAGTTGTCGGCGCAGCCCGTGAGCTGTTTCTCCCCCTCCGTGGTGGCATAGCGGCAGTTTAACATTGGTACATATACAATCAGGCTTCCGTCGTCTTCCCTGGATACATCGATTTTGCTCAGCTGCTTTGCCATGATATGTGAAAAAACAAGATCTTCCAACTGTTCTTCCGTACATTTTTCCAGTTTTTCAGACAGTAAAGCCACTTCCTCCGCAGTTTTTCCTATGGAAGAATAATCCGTTACGGTCCCCTCTGGCTCTTCCCCTGCACCGACGCTGTCGCCCACATGATAAAAATCGTCAAAGCTAAGCTGGCCGTATTCGTCCAGCTTAAAGTTTTCCGGGTAAATACAGTTGCCGAAATACTGGACAAAATCAGACATGCTTAAAAAACGGTTCTTGTACTCCACACCGTATTTTCCCCATTTGATCAGATTATCCAGTTCATAGGACACTGTGATCCTGCAGTTTTGGTCAGCCCCGATCTCCCTGGCATAAGCCGTAACGTCAATCTCCTTCGAAGGGTCAAAGACGCCGTCGGTCTCCAGCTGCCGTTTGATGGCGGCAAGCCTGATGATGTCCGAAACGGCATTCCGGAAGAGATCGTGGTAGATTTCGGATTCCTCGAATTCCACTCCCATGTCAACCGGAAAAATTTTATAAATCTGGGTGCCGTCTATGGAGTTTACTGCCACATGGGAATTCAGCAGCAGGCCTGCAGCTGCAAGCAGAATCCCCATGGCCAGGATATGCTGCAGCAGGCCCAGGCCAATCCTTTTAAACACTGGTTTCTTCATAAATCCGTCCTATTGTCTGTCAATCTTATAGCCCACTCCCCAGACCACCTTCAGATATCTGGGTTCCCTGGGATTGATTTCTATTTTTTCACGGATGTGACGGATATGGACTGCAACGGTATTGTCCGCACCGATGGCATCCTCGTTCCAGATACTTTCGTAGATCTGGTCAATGGAAAAAACCCTGCCCTGGTTTTTCACCAGAAGCAGCAGAATATTATATTCTATGGGGGTCATTTTTACGAACTCACCGTCCACGGTGACCTGTTTGGTATCGTCGTTTATGACCAGTCCCCCCACCTGAAACAGGGATTTACTCTCCGGATTCAGGCTTCCCAGGGAAGTATAGCGCCGCAGGTTGGACTTCACCCTTGCAGCCAGTTCCAGGGGATTGAAGGGCTTCGTAATATAGTCGTCCGCTCCCATATTCAGTCCCAGAATCTTGTCCGTGTCCTGGGATTTTGCGGACAGCATGATAATGGGAATGCTGCTGTATTCCCGAATCTTAAGGGTGGCCCGAATCCCGTCCAGTTTCGGCATCATAATGTCAATGATTAACAGATGGATTTCCTCTTTCTTCATGATCTCCATGGCCTGCTCGCCGTCATATGCCTTGAAAATCCGGTAACCATCCTGATTCAGATATATTTCTATCGCATCTACGATTTCTTTGTCGTCATCACACACCAGTATGTTTGCCATCCTGTCCACTCCATTTCTTTCAGGTTTCTTATCTTCTGACAATTGTTGACTTTCCGGCCGGAAGTCAGGACTCCAGCATCAGAAATGCGCCCAGATTTCCCCGTCTGCCGCCGCTGGCCCTGTGGGAAAAAAGGTATCCGCTGTTATGGCAGGTACAGAGATCCGTAACCGCTATCCTGTCCCCGGGAATCCCTGCCTGCTCCAGAATCCTTCTGTTGGCAAGCCACAAATCCAACTGATACTTGCCGGGATTTTTTCCCACAGCCGCCACATCTTCCCCCAGCATTTCCAGAAAGGGAACCGCCACATCCCGGCTTACCTCGTAACACTCCCTGCAGATGGAAGGGCCAATCGCCGCATACAGCTCCTCCGGTCTGCTGCCGAAGGTCCGTTCCATTGCCCTGACCATGCACTCCCCCATTCTGCCCAGAGTGCCCCGCCAACCGGAGTGGGCCAGGCCTATGGCCCTGCGGACCGGATCCACAAAATAGAGCGGCACACAGTCCGCATAATAGGTCACAAGAACAATCCCCGGCTCATCGGTGATCATTCCGTCCACGTTTTCGTAATCCCTGGGACGGGAGATGCCTTTTCCCCTGTCTTCACGGTTTATCCTGCGGATATTCGTGGTATGGGTCTGATGGGACGCTGTCATATCATCCAGACTGCAGCCGAGGATCCCGGCAATTCTTCCATAGTTTGCCAGAACATCCTCCTCCCTGTCCCCCCTGGTAAAACTCAGGTTCATGGATGCGAATTCCCCTCTGCTGACCCCGCCCAGACGTGTACTGAATAAATGCCTTACCACACCCGTGCCCTCCAGCAGGGGAAATGTCAGATATTCCAGCCCGGAACCGTCCTCGGTTTCCACCCGGTGGCGGCAGATCACATTCCTGTCCTGTCCGCTTCTCACAATAGGATACATATCACAAACCATCCCTTTCCTGCTCTTGAAAATTCCCCGGTTCACAGGCAGCCTCCGGAAATATGGGGAAAGGCATTTTGAATCCAATGCACTGCCCCGCCCTGGATTCCCACCACGTCATAGCGGACGGCCCTGTCCTCCCCCAGACCGTGAAGATATCTGTAATAGTCCGCCGTCCTGCAGATTCTGAGCTGTTTCCGGCGGCCCACCGCCTCCAGGGCATAACCTGTTCCGGCAGAGCTTCTGTATTTTACCTCCACAAACACAAGATATCCCTGATGCTCTCCTATCAGGTCAATCTCCCCCTGTCTGCTGCGGAAATTGATCTCCCGGATCTTCATTCCTTCCGCCGCAAGATATGCCGCCGCCTGCTTTTCCCATGCTGCGCCTGTCTTTCTCTTATTCAAGCCGCCTACCTCTTGATCTTGCTTCGTATCTTGTCCATGGAATCCACAAAAACCAGAATTTCCGCCACTACCTCATACAATTCCGGGGGAATCATGTCCCCTATATCCAGCCTGGACAGCGTGTCTGCCAACTTATCGTCCCGGTGCACCGGCACATCATTCTCTCTGGCCCTTTCCAGGATTCTTTCCGCAAGAATCCCTTTTCCGCTGGCAATGACCCTGGGAGCCTCGTCGGAGGGATCATATTCCAGAGCAATGGCCTGCTTTACTTTTTCCCGTTTTTCTTTCTTTTCATACATAAGAAATATACCTCCGGTACCGATGGAAACCCATTTTCAGGTGCGCACATCAAAAGAGTAATGGGAAAGCAGCATGCCGCTCTCCTGGCTGAGAACAGGCTGCAGTCCCCCTTCCGTGGCCTGGCCTCCCCCCATCTCCCTGCGCGCCATGGAAAAGCTGCAGTCGTATCCCCTCTTCTGAAGGCGGTCTGTCAGCACATCCATGTGAGCTGCAATAAAATCTATCATGGCATCATCCTGCAGGTAAAATTTTGTATTTACCCTGCTGTCCTTCAGGGCCACATATACATCCACCGGTCCCAGATGTTCCATATCCAGATGGAGAAGCGCGCTTACGCTCCCGTCCTGGCTTACGGCCCTCTTTTTGTTGGCGTAGACGTAAAGCTCTCCGTGGGTGTCCCCCTGCTGCAGACGCAGCGGAAGCTGCACATAGGTGTACAGCTGATTAACCTGCTGAAGGAAATCTATGTTCTGTGTCATGGATGCAACGGCACGGTGGGCAGCGCTCCCGGTCTGTCCGGCGTTTTCCAAAGCCTGCCCCAGGGTTCTCAGCTGCCGGTCCAGCCTGTTGTACATCTCCTCCACCTTACCCTGGGAAGCCACCTCTTCCGGACGCAGCATCCAGTTGTTTTTCAGCTGGGCAGATAATAGATTTCGGAATTTCGTCCCGGAAAACATCTTTTCCAGGATTTTCATGGACTCTGAGCTGTACCTGGCACCTTCTGCCAGGGTACCCAGAACGGAAAAAAAGGCGGGGGCATCCACTTCTCCCCGGACAAACTGGAGAATCTGGGCTCGCAGGGATTCTCCCTGGGGCAGCTTTATGCTTTCAAGCAGTTCCAGGGCATCCCCGGCCACAGCTGCGCGGATGGATTCCGAAATAACTGTTTCGGGAGCTTTGCCGCCTGCAGCCGGAAGGGGTTCCTCCGTCCCCCGGCCGATGCTTTCCGTCACTGCCTGTTCCGGATTCTGCTTCAGAATTGTCTCACCCTCCGCTACTGTACCACCCTTCCCGGGCAAAAATTCCGTCTCCAGATTCTGCACCAGATCCTGGAGAATTTCAGAGGGAGAAGTTTTTGCATCGGGCTGAGCTTCCGGCGCCGGAGTCCCTTCCGCAGTTCCCTCCGGCACAGTCCCCGGTTCTCCCCCAACGGAAATTCCCGAAAGGATTTCCCCTTCCGGGGAAAGAATCTGTCCCGGAGCTGCCGTTTCCGGGGACAGGGAAAGAAGGGCATCCTCTCCCACCAGGCGAAGCACTTCCTGAAACAGTCTCACGGCTCCCGGAGCATTCCCTTCCGCCATCATTGTATCATAAACCTCCGGCAGTGTCTCCAGAACGGCATTCATTCCCTCCGTGAGCTGATGGTCCAGATTCCGGTAGGAAATCATCTGATTCAGATTTGCCTCATTCACCGGTATCTGCAGTCTGTGAAGATTGATGATATCCGAAATCTCTCCCTGGGGAAAGGCGTTTATCTCCCGGAAGATCTGCTGGAGGCTGCTCCTGCTTACGGACATGCCTGCCGCCATCAGCTGCTCGGTCATGTCCACGGAAGTCCTGTTCACCGGCAGTCCTGCCATCTCCAGCGCCTTCAGCACATTCACATCCGCCGAAACATTGGTAAACAGAGGACTCAGCGTCAGGGCGCTTCCATTGCTTTTGACCTCAAAGGTCATGTTTTTTCCCACTTCGATATTCATGTTCCGGTCAACCCTGGCATTCAGAAGAATTTCATCGGAAACCCTGATCTGCACCTCGCTGCCGTTTCTGGAGACAATCTCACCGCTGATGGTCTGTCCCGGAACCAGAGAACGGAGCTGCCTGCCTGCCTGTTCCGCCTGGGCCGGAGTGGTTTGGGCTGTCTGTGACGTATGATCCGTGCGGACATCCCCGGAAAACAGCTGTGACAGTTTCATTTCATGAACTCCTTTCTGCCTTCGGACTGACATCCGGAATCCGGACAGCCCTAAGACATGACGATATTTTTGAGAAAGCTCCTTCTGTGTATCGGAGTGGGACCGTATTTGCCAAGGGCTTCCAGATGTCCCTGGCTTCCATAACCCTTGTTGGAGGCAAAACCATATTCCGGATAAATTTCATCGTATTTTTTCATCATTCTGTCCCTGGTCACCTTGG
Organism: uncultured Lachnospiraceae bacterium; assembly: GCA_947367855.1. Lineage (GTDB taxonomy): Bacteria > Bacillota > Clostridia > Lachnospirales > Lachnospiraceae > Acetatifactor. The sequence continues at coordinate 48,813 of CANBFE010000010.1, forward strand.
CCAGAATACTGGCCGCTCCGATGGAAATGCTTTTGGCGTCTCCCTTGATAATCGGAACCTGCCGGATGGCAATCCCCGGAATGGTCACTGCGTCATTCAGCAGAATATCCGGTTCCGGGCGCAGCTTTCCAACGGCTTCCCGCATGGCCTCATAAGTGGCCTGAAGAATGTTGATCCTGTCAATCTGCTCAGGGGAGCCATATCCCACTGCCCAGCAGACTGCTTCCCTTGTGATCACATCATAAAGCTCCTCTCTCTTTTTTTCGGAGAGTTGCTTGGAATCATTTATATATAAAATGCGGCAGTCCCTGGGAAGAATCACTGCGCCCGCCACCACCGGCCCAGCAAGAGGCCCTCTTCCCGCCTCATCTATCCCGCAGATAAAATCACAGCTTCCGTATTCCTTTTCATAGGCGCGAAGCCCTTCGATCCTGGCATACTCCGTTTCCAGCGCCTTCAGCCGCCGGGAAGCAGCCTGCACAAGCTTCTGTACCCCTGCCCTGCCGTCTTCTCCGTATACAGCTATAAATTCAGGCAGCTCCTCTGTCGTTGCTGCCTGAAAAACCGCCTTTATCTCCACAATGCTTTTCATGTCCCGTCTCCTCAGCCCAGGCAGGACGTACGCCTGGACGCCCTGTTTACTGATGCTTTAGAACGCCTATCATATTCAGGGGCCATATGCGTACCCAGGCCCTGCCGATAATGTCCTCACGCTTGATGTTTCCCACGATTTCGGTACGGCTGTCCATACTGTTGTTGCGGTTGTCCCCCATGACAAAATACTCGTCCTCCCCCAGTGTAATGGGGTTTATGGCGATTCCCACCGTGTCCGGGCGGATGATCTCCCTCCCGTAGTTTTCCGGAAGAATCTCATCGTTTATGTAGATGCTTCCATCTTTGTCAATCCGAACAGTTTCTCCCGGCATACCGATAATGCGTTTAATGTAATAAGTATTTTCCTTATATTTGAATGGAAATACAATAATGTCATATCTCTGGGGATCCCTGAAGCGGTATGAGATCTTGTCAACAAGCAGATTATCCCCATCGGAAAGCATGGGTTCCATGGAGGAGCCGTCCACTTCCGTCCTCTGGCCTACGAAAGTAATTACCAGCCATGTCAGGCACAGGACGCCCAACAGATATGCCAGAGTGCTGATGATCTCTTTCATTACCTTATTCATTGCTTATTCTCCTGACTGTTGTTAGTTTGTTCCAAAGCTCCGGTATCTGCCGGAATCTCCAATGTTGTCCTGCCCAGACGGCCGCTTCTAAAGTCGTCCACCAGAAGGGATGCGGCCCTTTTCAGATCCGGGAGCCGGCCTTTTAAAAAGCATCTTCTGCTCTCTGCAATATCCTCCAGCATGGCTGCGGTCTCTTCCTTCCACGAAATGCCGTACCGTTCGGCCACCGCATCCGGGTAACGGTTCCGGAGACTGTCCAGAAGCTCCAGGGCCAGTTCTTCCACAACAATGATGTCATCGTTAATGGAACCGATAAAGGCCAGGCGCATTCCCACCTGTCTGTCGTCAAACTTTGGCCAGAGAATACCGGGTGTGTCCAGAAGTTCCAGTTTACTGTTCAGCCGGATCCACTGTTTTCCCTTTGTGACACCCGGTTTGTTGCCTGTTTTGGTACAGGCTTTTCCCGCAAAGGAATTGATGAAAGTGGATTTTCCCACATTGGGAATCCCCACTACCATGGCCCTCACAGGACGGTTGAGAATTCCGCGTTTCCGGTCCCTCTCAAGCTTCTCCGCACAGGCTTTCTGCACCAGGGCGTTAATGGACTTAATCCCTGCCCCGGTTTTGGAATTTACCTCCAGGACATGAACCCCGGCTTCCTCAAACCAGCTGCTCCACTGCTTATTGAACAGCGGGTCTGCCAGATCCGATTTATTCAGAAGCACAATTCTGGATTTGCCCTTTCCCAGTTCGTCTATGTCGGGATTCCTGCTGGCAGCAGGGATTCTGGCATCTACCAGCTCGATGATCAGATCCACCAGTTTTATATTTTCCTGCATCATACGCTTTGCTTTTGTCATATGACCGGGATACCATTGATAATTCATCTCTATTTTACAAATCCCATGCCCTGTTCCCCACAGGCGGCACGGAACCATACCTTTCCTATCATATCTGCTTCGTTTACCGGTCCTATATTGGGGGAACGGCTGTCTTCACTGTTGCCCGGATTATCGCCTATGCAGAAGTATTCGCTGTTCTGCACGGTAAATTCATTGGCTGCAATGCCCGCATCCGCCAGTTTTTCCGTAACCCAGGGACTTTCCTCCCCGTTTACATACAGAATCCCGCCGCTGATCAGCACGCTGTCCCCGGGAACCGCCACCACGCGTTTCACATAGTAGTGTGCATTCTCGTTTCCATTGGGCAGAAACACCACCACATCCCCTCTCTTTGGGGAAGAAATCAGGTAGAGAAAGGAATTGATGTATATGCGCTGGCCATTATAAAGCGTGGGCTCCATGGATACGCCCACCACATTGGTGGTCACTCCCAGGTAAATATTCAGGACTACAGCAATGAAGACCGATGCTGCAATTCCGAAAATCCAACTGAAGACTTCCCGCACATGGGCCGAACTGATTTTCCTTTTCTTTCTCCTGTAAAAGCTGAGTCCCTTGTTTTTCGCCATAATATTCCAAAAAAGCAGACGGCATACTGCCGCTGCAGAACACTCCTTTTAAACATAAAAAGGACAACTACCCAAGTAATTGCCCTCCTGTCCGCTTATTTTACGGCTTCTTTCACCTTTGCCTTCTTACCGACACGGCTTCTCAGATAGTTCAGTTTGGCACGTCTCACCTTACCTCTTCTGACTACCTCGATCTTCTCCACATTGGGGGAATGTACCGGCCATGTCTTCTCCACGCCGATTCCGTTGGAAGTCTTCCTGACGGTAAAGGTCTCCCGGCTGCTTCCGCCCTGTCTCTTCAGAACGATGCCCTCAAATACCTGGATTCTCTCCCGGTTTCCCTCCTTGATACGGCCGTAAACTTTCACGGTGTCGCCCACGTTAAACTGGTCTACTTCCTGCTTTAACTGTGCAGCTTCAATTTCTCTGATAATGTCACTCATTATGAGCCTCCTTTATAAAATGGATGTTCTTGCCCGCCGGAAAATCTGTCCGGAAACAGAGGACCATCTTTTTTCACAACATTTAAATCTTAGCATATTCATGTCTTATTTGCAAGTGTTTTTTCCAGCCACCAGAAACTTTTTTCCGCTCTGTAGAAGCCCAGCTTTTCCTGGAGTTTCCCTGAGGCCACATTTTCCCGGGCCACATGGGCATAGGGCGTCCAGCCCCGCTCCAACATGCGGTTTACGGCATGGGCCTCCAGGGATGCTGCCATGCCCCTCCCCCGGTAAGCCTCTTTTACATACAGCATCCCCAGGCTTCCCTCCGGATGCATGCCGATAAAGCCTGCCAGTTTTCCCTCCTCCGCAAAAGCTCCGAACATAACGCCCGCCTGAATCCGTTCCCGGACATAGCTTTCCCCCACACCGGGTCCGCTGCTTTCCCCGCAGTACCAGGCGCATACCTGGTCAAAATGCTCCATGGAGAGGGGACGGATATCCCTGTGCCTCACAGGCAGCGTCTCCCTGCGGGTGTACAGCATCTGGCTGTATTGCCCCAGAATCCTGTACTCCCTTTTTTCCAGGAATGGCAGCAGAAAGGAATCCGATACCAGAACCAGCATGGCATCTTCGGGAACCCGTTCCGAAAGCACGGCTGCATCCTCCTCTTCAAAAGCAGTGATCATACAGATTCTGCAGCGGTGATCGTACAGAACCGCATTCACTCCCTTCTGTCGTATATCGGAATACAGTATTTCGTCATATCCCCTGGAAAGTCCCTCCATCATGTGGATATGGTTCCGTTTCTGCCTGGAGAGCGCTTTCAGCAGCTTCTGTTTCTGCTGGTATTTTTCAAACAGGTCCGGCCGCCTGTGGGCTGTGCGCTGTCTGGCCTGTTCCAGTCTCCATTCCGCCACTTTCCTGTGGTCCCCGGACAGCAGAATGCGGGGCACCTTCTTTCCGCGCCACTCCTCCGGCCTGGAATACTGGGGATATTCCAGAAGGTCATTGTAAAAACTCTCTTCCTCAGCCGAGGAATCATTGCCAAGAACACCGGGGATCAGCCTTGCAATGGCATCAATCATTACCATGGCCGGCAGCTCCCCGCCCGTAAGCACATAGTCGCCGATGGACACAAAGTCAGTAACGACCTCCTCCAACACACGTTCGTCTATGCCCTCATAATGACCGCACAAAAAGACCAGTTCTTTCTCCCCGGCCAGCTCCCCGGCCATTTTCTGCGTAAAGGGGATTCCCTGGGGTGTCACATAAACTGTCCTCACATGCCTGCCGCCCGTTACGGCCCTGTGGGCATCATAAACCGGCTGGGCCTGCATCAGCATACCTGCCCCGCCTCCATAGGGATAATCATCCACTTTTCCGTGCCTGTCCAGGGTATAATCCCTGATGTCCACGGCATTCAGGGAAATGATCTGCCTCTCCCAGGCTCTTCCAATGACGCCTGGCCGCAGTCCCTGCAGCACCATTTCCGGAAACAGGGTCAATACATGAAATATGGCTTTATTCATCACGTTTCGTCCATCAGTCCTTCCAGTATGTGTACTCTGATAAAACCGCCTTCCACATCCACCTGGAGTATGCACTGCCTGATGGCCGGAAGCAGAAGTTCCTTTCCGTTGTCCAGTTTTATCACATATACATCATTGGCCCCTGTCTCTATCACGTCGGTAAGCCGGCCGATTTCCGTTCCGTCCTCCGTCCTTACCCTGAGTCCCATAAGATCTGCAATAAAGTATTCGTCCCTGGACAGACGGACCGCATTGCTCCTGGGTACCAACAGGGAACATTTCCTGTATTTTTCCGCATCCTCCATGCGGTCTATTCCCCTGAATTTCAGAATGGCAAACTGCTTGAAAAATTTAACCCCTTCTATTTCCAGGATCTTTTCCCCACTCTCCTGGAGAACCGGGAGGTTTTCTGCGTTTTCCCCATCCTGCATTTCCGCAGGCGTCCGCACAATCACTTCCTTCAGCCGTTTAAAACGCCTGACATCATCCGTGGTGGGATATACTTTTACCTCGCCGCGGACCCCGTGGGCGGAAGTAATGATTCCTACCTGAAAAAATTTCTCCATATGTTTCCTCCTGTTTTCAGGGTTCCCAGTCCTGTTTTCTGCGGTCCCGGTTACCGGAAACGGGGAGAAAGCGGCATGCGCATCCCTCCCCGTCCGTTTTCAAAACACGGTCTCATTATCCAACGATTTCCACATCCACGTTTTTCCTATCCCTGGATGCCGCCGCTTTCACCACAGAGCGGATCGCTTTTGCGATCCGGCCCTGCTTTCCGATCACTTTACCCATGTCTGAAGATGCCACATGAAGTTCAAGGATCGTATTCCTGCCCTCTGTCTTCTCCGTCACATTGACCTCTTCCGGATTGTCCACAAGCGACTTTGCTATCACTTCCACCAATTCTTTGGAATGATTTCCTTCCATGGAATGATTTTTTTCCATTATAAGCCACCTCCCAAGGATTAGAATTTATTTTTCGATTCCTGCAGCCTTGAAAAGTTTGCCTACTACTTCTGTGGGCTGGGCGCCGTTCGCAAGCCACTTTCTGGCAAGCTCTTCGTTAATCTTAAAAGTACTGGGATCGGTAGAGGGATCATAGGTGCCGATCTCCTCAATGAACCTTCCATCTCTGGGGGAACGGGAATCAGCTACAATGATTCTATAAAAAGGAGCCTTCTTCTGTCCCATTCTTCTCAATCTGATCTTTACTGCCATTTCTTTTTACCTCTTTCCGCCGCATCGGGCTTGTATAATCTGTATTTCTATCTATGAAAAGGGAATTTCCCTGTTCATCACATTTTCCGGGCATGTCAGAAAGGAAATCTGCCGCCGCCCATTCCGGGGAAACCGCCCATCCTGCCCCGGCCCTTCTTCCCGCCGCCAAACTGCTTCATCATCTTCTGGCTCTGCTCAAACTGCTTGATAAAGCGGTTTACTATGGCGATATCCACCCCGGCGCCTCTTGCTATGCGGTGCTTTCTCCGGGGATTCAGCAGTTTCGGGTTCCTTCTCTCCTCTTTTGTCATGGAGAGAACTATGGCCTCCATCTGCTTCAGCTGCTTTTCGTCGATCAGGGAATCCAGGTCTGCTCCCTTCAGGCCCATGCCCGGGAGCATGCTCAGAATACTGGCCAGACCGCCCATGTTCCGCATCTGCTTCATGCTTTCCAGATAGTCCTCGAAATCGAACTTACCCTTCTTCATGCGGCCCGCCATCTCCCGGCCTTTGTCCTCGTCCAGGTCAATGCTTTCCTGGGCCTTTTCAATCAGGGAGAGAACGTCCCCCATGCCAAGAATCCGGTTGGCCATGCGGTCCGGGTAAAACTGTTCCAGATCGGAAAGCTTTTCCCCCATGCTCACATACAAAATGGGCTTTCCGGTGACTGCCTTTACCGACAGGGCCGCACCTCCTCTGGTGTCGCCGTCCATCTTGGACAGCACCACTCCGTCAATGCCCACTTTCTCGTCAAATTCCTTTGCCACATTCACGGCGTCCTGACCGGTCATGGCATCCACCACCAACAGGGTCTGGTGGACGGAAACCCTGCTCTTGATCTCCTGCAGCTCCGCCATCATATCCTCGTCAATGTGCAGACGGCCTGCCGTATCCAGAATTACTACATTATGGCCGTTCTTCCCGGCATACCCGATGGCTTCCGCCGCGATCTCCGCAGGCTTATGGTCCGTTCCCATGGAGAACACCTCAACCTCCTGCTTCCTGCCGTTGATCTCCAGCTGTTCAATGGCTGCAGGCCGGTAGATATCACAGGCCACAAGGAGGGATTTCTTTCCCTTCTGCTTCAGCTTTCCTGCGATCTTGGCTGTGGCCGTGGTCTTTCCTGCGCCCTGCAGTCCGGCCATCATGATCACGGTAATGGACTTTCCGGGCTGCATTGCGATCTCCGTGGTATCGCTGCCCATCAGCCGGATCAGTTCCTCGTTTACAATCTTTATCACCATCTGGCCGGGATTGAGACCGTTCATCACATCCTGGCCGATGGCCCGCTCCTCCACGGTCCTGACGAACTGTTTTACCACCCTGAAGTTCACATCCGCTTCAAGCAGGGCCATACGGACTTCCTTCATGGCCGCTTTCACATCATTTTCAGTCAGACGGCCCTTGCTTCTTAGATTTTTAAATACGTTCTGCAGTTTGTCTGTTAAACTTTCAAATGCCACCTGCTACTCCTTATCAGCTTCCCACGGACTGCCGCGCTGCAGACAGTATCATGAAAGCGTAAATTATAATTCGTCCAAAAGCTCCCGTGACAGGTTCCTGATTGTCTGGAGCTTAGCCTGCAGCTCCTTCCCTCCGTCCCCGCTGTCAACGGAAAAAGTCAGTCTCTCGATCTCTTCCACCGTCCTCCGGGCCCTGGCAAACCGTTCCACCAGATGGAGTTTACTTTCATAATCCTGCAGTATCCTGTCGCAGCGTCTGATCAGGTCATGCACACCCTGTCTGCTGATTCCCCGCTCCTGGGCTATCTCGCCCAGGGACAGATCGTGGTATACCGCATCCCTGTAGACACTGCGCTGGTGCTCCGTAAGCAGCTCCCCGTAAAAATCAAACAACATTGTCTGTTCATAAATTTTATCCATATTTTTCAACCCTGTGTATCTTACTACAGAAATACAAAGGTGTCAAGTGTTTTTTCTTTACAAGCTTATGTTTTGATTAAAATTGCATAAATGGTTGTCTTACGGGTCCTTTTATGCTATTCTATAGCTTTACAAGGGAGGATAATACTATGCGGACAATTGTTCTGACAGGCGCCACAGGCGGCCTTGGGCAGGTTCTGGCCCGGAAGATTATCCAGGAAAAATGCGGCAATCTGATCTGTATATACCGGAATGAGGACAAATTCCGGAGTCTGTTCAGCGATCTGCTTTCCGGGATGCATTCCCATAAAACAGGACCGGACGACGACTACGCCCTTTTGGAGGACAGTATCCTGGCCCTGCCCGGGAAGGAAGTGGCGCTGATTCTGAATGCCTTCTCCATCCTTCCCCTGAAGTCTGTGGGAGAATACTCCGTTCAGGAAATGGACGAAATGATAAACGGAAATATCCGGCAGAATATTGTGCTCCTGAACAGGGTCACAGGACTCTGCCGCCGGAAGCATCTGGAACTGAAGATCATCAATCTGGACAGCGGAGCCTCCGGTTTCCCTCTACGCGGATGGGGAAATTACTGCGCATCCAAGGCTTATATAAACTCGTTTCTGTCTGTAACCGCCCTGGAGAACCCTGATTTTAAAGTGGTTTCCTTTGATCCCGGGGTCATGGATACAGACATGCAGCGTCAGATCAGGGAGACGGATAAAAAGGTGTTTGACCAGGTGGATACTTTTATCTCCTATAAGGAAAGGGGCCTGTTGTCCGATCCTTCCGCCGTGGCGGAACAATTGATAGAAAGGTATGTATCCCACTGGAAAGCAGCCGGGATGCGCGAAAAGTACAGACCATGAAACTGTGTATATTTTCGGATGTCCATGGAAATTTCCGTTCGTACGAAAAAATGATGGAAAGTGAGCGTAATGTGGACTGTTTTATCTTTGCGGGAGACATTTTCGGTTATTTTTATGATCAGGCGGAAATCATAGACTCCATGATGAACCTGAAAAATCTGTATGCCGTAAAAGGAAACCATGACCTCAGCTATCTGCATTCCGGAGGGGAGAATCCGGAACTGACTGACAGATACGGAAGCTCCTGCCTCACGGTACTTCCCGAAAGACAGAGAAGCTATCTGGAATCCCTGCCGGAATTTCTGGAACCGGAGATTTCCGGGAAACGTCTGGGGATATTCCATGGCGGCCCCGGGGATTATCTGAATCAGCGCATATATCCGGACAGCGATATGGAAACCTGTATAAACGCGGAGGCACTGGCGGAAAAATATGATTATCTGATTCTGGGCCACACCCATTACGGCTTTCTCCGCAGGGAAAAAGATCTGACCGTGATCAACCCCGGAAGCCTGGGCCAGCCCAGGGACGGAAAGGGTTTCCGCTACTGTGTTCTGGACACGGACAGGGGCCTGTGTGAATTCAAAACGGTTGCCGTCCCCCTTAAGCCCCTTCTTGACCAGGTCAGAATCAGGGACGGAAATCACCGGGTATGTGAATATTTATGGAAAAAATATGGAGGAAAGTCATGAAGACAATACTTGTTTCTGCAGTGGGTGGTGATATCGGATACGGGATAATAAAGGCCCTGAAAGAAAGCGGCGCCCCTCTGCGTTTTATCGGATTTGACATAAGAAAGTTTAACGCCTCCTCTGATCTGATGGACGAATTTTATGTCTCCCCTCCATACAGGGAGGAAGAAAAATGGCTGAATTTTGTAACCGGACTGGTCCATGACTGCTATGCGGACTATTTCTGGCCGGTGACGGAGCCGGAGATCAGGATAGTGGACAGAAACAGAGAGCTTTTTAATGGAACTACTCTTGTAATCAACAGTTCCTCCATTCTGCGGATTGCGCTGAATAAGGCTCTCACCGCCGCCGTTTTGCGGGACGGAGGCATTCCCACACCGGAGACATGGGAACGGACGGACACTGTCAGCAGCCCCTATCCGCTGATTGTAAAGGAGGCCTTCGGATGCGGATCCCATTCCGTATGCCTGGTAAACAGCCGGGAAGAACTGGAGGCTGCCTTTCAGGGAATGCAGGCTCCTGTTGTGCAGGAATGCATAGGAAGTCCTGAGGAGGAGTATACGCTGACAGTATTTTCAGATGGGAATACAGTTAATTCTATAGCGTTTAAACGTTCTCTCGGTTTCGGTGGAATGAGCCGCTATGTGGAACTGGCTGAGGATGAAAAACTGGCCGAGCTTGCATGCCGGCTTTCCGGTCTGTTGGAGCTCAGGGGTTCCGTCAATGTGCAGATGCGGAAACAAAACGGCAGATATTATGTATTTGAAATAAATCCCAGAATCTCCAGCACCATCGGATTCCGTGTAAAACTGGGATTTAACGATGCTGCCTGGTGGCTTGACCTGTTAAACGGCAGCGCTGTGGAACAGTACCACTGTCCCCACAGAAAGGCATTCGGCGTGAGAACAGTGGAGGAAAAAATTTTCTTCGATTAAAAGGACAGTCTCTTAAAAGGACATCCTGTCCATATACTCCCGGGCAAAAAAGGGATGGCAGGACAGCTCCACCACCTCTCCCCGGGACGCATAGTCCCTGCAGTCCCGGCGGTATGCCGGATTCAGCAGCAGCATGGCCGCGCCGCTTAAGGCGGCGTTTCCGATCACCCGGACACCGGAAGTCAGTTCTTCCGGCAGCAGTCCCATGCGGCCGGCATTTTCCACGTTCAGGAAGCTGCCAAAGCCTCCGGCGATAAGCAGTCCGGACACATCCCCGCAGCCGATTCCCGCTATATGAAGCAGTGTCCGGATTCCGGCATGAATGGCGCTTTTGGCCAGCTGAACCATTCTGACATCCTTCTGTGTAAAGGGCACGTCCGGCGCAATCAGGACTTCCTCCTTTTCCATATATCCGGTTTCGTCGATGTAACCTCCCTCCAACAGGCAGGCCACCGCATCTACCACACCACTGCCGCAGATACCTCGGGGCGGTATGTTTCCTATCACATGTACCTCTGTTTTTCCACCCCTCAGCTCCACTCTGTCAATGGCCCCGGGCCGTCCCGCCATCCCACGGGAAATCCCGGCTCCCTCAAAAACCGGTCCTGCCGCAGTGGAACAGAAGAAAAACCTCCCTCCGTGCAGCAGCGCCATTTCTCCGTTGGTACCGATGTCCACCAGAATCCAGGCGCCTTTTTTGTTCCGGATTCCCGATGCCAGCAGCGCAGTCACCAGATCTGCGCCCACAAATGCCCCTGCACAGGGAGGAAAATACACCTCCGCTTCGGGCGATACCTTTGTAAGCCCCAGACAGGCTGCATTTACCTTTTCGTCAAAACTCCTTTTCACGGCAAAAGGCGCATGGGTCAGCGGTTCCACGGAGGTTCCCGTAAACAGGTGCAGCATCGCCGTATTGCCTGTGACCACCACACCGTCGATCTTCCGGTATGATATTCCTCCGGAATCCGCCAGTTCCTCCAACAGACCGTCAACGCTCTGGCGCACTGCCCTGGCAATGTCTTCAGCCGCTCCCCCCATGGCAGCCTCCATCCTGGAGATCACATCCGCTCCCCAGCCGCTCTGGGGATTCATACAGCTTGCCTGGGCAGCCACCTTTCCTTCCCTGTCATAAAGCCTGGCGGCCAAGGTGGTTGTGCCAATGTCCACCGCTGCGCCATAAGACGTAAAGGAAGGATTCAGGACTATATCCGGCATGTCTCCCTCCAGACGGATTCCCGCGGCCTTTTCCCCGCCTGTTTCCACCCAGCAGTCTCCCTCTGCCCTCACCAGGCAGGCAAGACGGATTCCCTGCCTGATTTCCTCCCCGGAGAGAAAGGCTTTCTCCCGGTCACAGAGGGAACTTACCTTCCCGGTCACTTTAACCCTGCATTTGCCGCAGCGTCCATGCCCGCCGCAGGGCATTCCCATTATGCCCGTTCCCGCCAACAGACTTCCGATACCGGTTCCTTCCGGTACCGTTTTCTCCACTCCGTTTATTGTCACCGAAGGCATATGGCCACCTCTGCTTTTCTGATATATTTTCTGCCGGCTTTTCCGTTTCCCAAAGCGGCGCGCTCCCTTAAAGCCGGGCCTTACAGTTTCTCGCTGAAGATATTTTTATACCCCTCCCCATAGATCTCAGTGGCGCTGGTAATAATGGTGAATGCCCTTGGATCCTCCTGCCGGACAATCTCCTCCAGTTTGGGGGAAAGATGCTTTTTCACGATACAGAGAATAACATTCTTGACAGAGCCGCTGTAAGCCCCCTGTCCGGAAATATAGGTTGCGCTGATATCGAGCTCCTCCAACAGACGCTTCACAATCACCTGATGGTTATCGCTGATGATAAAGAACATTTTTGCCCCATCCCTTCCATACAGCACCATGTCAAGAAGGATGGAATTGATAAACACAACCAGTCCCGCATAAAGAGCGGTGTCAATATTCTGAAACACAAAGGCGGAAGCTGTCACGATCACCGCGTCAGTAAGCAGAAAGAGCAGCCCTGTCTTCAGATGGGGAAGCCGCAGACGCAGCAGTTTTACAATGATATCCGTTCCGCCTGAAGTAGCTCCCGCCTTGAAGACCAGGCCCAGGCTTACAGCCATCAGGGACCCTCCCGCAAGAGATGCCAGCAGAGGGTCCTCCGTAAGCGCTCCCAGGGGAGACAGCAGATTCGTAAATGCGGACATCATCATGGTGCAGTACAGCGTGGACAGAATAAAACGCCACCCGAATTTCCACATTCCCAATATCAAAATGGGGATGTTCACTGCAAACATCCAGGTACCTGTCTCCAGCCCCGTAATTCGGTTCAATATGATGGCGATACCCGTGACGCCGCCAGGCGCCAGGGAATTGGGGTCCAGAAACAGACTGACGGCAACGGCATAGATCGCCGATGCCGCCGTAATTGTCAGATAATCCAAAATTCTTCGTTTAAATGTTTTTTCTTCCTCGTAGTGGATTTCGTTTTCCTGCTCTTTGCTGATTTTCATTTCCTTTTCCTGTTTTATCAGAAACTGGCATTCACCAGTTTGGGACGGTATCCTTCTGCCTCCAGGGATTTCATGATCTGATTCTTATGCTCCGTGCCGAACGCCTCCATGGTAATACGCAGCTCTACGGCCGTGTTGCGGTTGGTGGTGACAAACTGATTGTGTTCCAGTTCCACCACATTTCCGTTTGCCTTGGCAATGATGCCTGACACACGATACAGCTCTCCCGGCTTATCCGGCAGAAGAATGGATACACTGAAGATTCTGTCTCTCATGATAAGTCCCTGCTGTACCACTGAAGACATGGTTGTGACATCCATATTTCCTCCGCTGAGGATGGATACCACTTTCTTGCCCTTCACATCCAGATGCTTCAGAGCGGCAACTGTCAGCAGACCGGAATTTTCTACTACAATCTTGTGGTTTTCAACCATGTCAAGGAAGGCAACCACTAATTCATGATCCTCAACGGTAATGATGCCGTCCAGGTTTTTCTGGATGTAGGGGAAGAGCTTGGCGCCTGGAGTCTTCACCGCAGTACCGTCTGCAATGGTGGTAACTTTCGGAAGGGTGACCACATGTCCCTGGGCAAGGGATGTCTGTAAACAGTTTGCCCCGGCAGGCTCCACTCCAATCACCTTGATTTTGGGATTTAAAAGTTTTGCCAGAGTTGCCACGCCTGTTGCCAGTCCGCCGCCTCCGATGGGGACCAGAATATAGTCCACAAGGGGAAGCTCCTTGACGATTTCCATGGCAATGGTTCCCTGTCCGGTAGCCACGGTGAGATCGTCAAAAGGATGGATGAAGGTATAGCCGTTCTCGTCTGCCAGTTCATAGGCTTTGGCGCAGGCTTCGTCGTACACGTCTCCGTGAAGCACAACTTCCGCCCCATAACCCTTGGTACGGTTTACTTTCATCAGCGGGGTGGTGGTAGGCATTACAATAACTGCCTTTGTGCCATAAGCCTTGGCGGCATAGGCCACGCCCTGGGCATGGTTGCCGGCGGATGCGGTGATCAGTCCCTTGGCCCTCTCCTCTTCCGAAAGGGTGCTGATCTTGTAATATGCGCCACGAAGCTTATAAGCGCCTGTGAGCTGCATATTCTCAGGCTTCAGATAAACCCTGTTTCCGGTCTGGGCGCTGAGGTATTCGCTGAAAACCAGCTTGGTCTCCAGTGTCACCTTCTTTACCACCTCGGAAGCTTCCTCAAATTTCTCCAGGGTAAGCCCCTCCTCCCGGGAAGCCTCCTGGTTCTGGACGGCATTTTCCTTTACGGATACCTTCTCCTCGGCTACAGCCTGATTTTCCTGCACTTCTTTTCCCATTTTGTTCCTCCTTCTGTGTGAAAATATATTATTATTTTGTAGTATTTACATTTCATCCTCCTGGGATCTGACGTCAAACAGGGCATTTACAAATTCGTCCGAATCAAACTTCTGGAGATCATCTATGGTCTCTCCCACCCCGATATACTTCACCGGAACGCGCAGCTCCGACTGTATGGCCACCGCGATGCCTCCCTTTGCCGTCCCGTCCATTTTGGTCAGAATAATTCCCGTCAGGTCAGCCACTTCCCCAAACTCCCTGGCCTGTACCAGGGCATTCTGCCCCGTGGTGCCGTCCAGGACAATAAGATTCTCCCTGTGGGCGTCCGGAAACTCCCGGTCTATGATGCGGTTCATTTTCCGCAGTTCTTCCATTAAATTCTTCTTGTTATGAAGGCGGCCTGCGGTATCGATCAGAAGCACCTCCACGCCCCTGGCCTTTGCCGCGCTGACTGCGTCATAGACCACACTGGCAGGGTCCGCGCCTTCACTGCCCCCTACCATGGGGACGTCGGCCCGCCTGGCCCACTCTGCCAGCTGGTCTCCCGCTGCTGCGCGGAAGGTATCGGCCGCAGCTATCAGCACTTTTCTGCCGTCGTCCTTGAATTTTCCCGCAAGCTTGCCCACGGAAGTGGTTTTTCCCACACCGTTGACGCCGATGACCATAATCACCGACTGCTTTATCTCAAAATCGTAGGCATTCTCGCCCACCCGCATCTGTTCCTTGATCCCCTCTATCAGAAGATGCTTGCATTCCTGCGGTTCCCTGATATGCTGTTCCCTGATCTGCTCCTTCAGGCGGCCCACAATTTCCGTAGTGGCATTCACGCCGATATCCCCCATGATCAGGATCTCTTCCAGTTCCTCATAAAAATCATCATCAATGGCCGAAAAACCATTAAACAGAGAATCGATGCCTCTGACGATATTGCTTCTTGTCTTTGCCAGACCTTCCTTCAATCTGGCAAAAAAACCTTTTTTTCCTTCGCCCATTCCTCCATCATTCTCCTTTCCTTTCTGATGCTGCGCGCCTATGTCAGATCCTTGTCGATCAGGCTGACGCTTACCAGCGTGGACACTCCCTTCTCCTGCATGGTAATTCCATACAGACGGTCCACCTGCTCCATGGTTCCTCTTCTGTGGGTAATGACAATAAACTGAGTATTTTTAGTCAGTTTATGTAAATATTTCGCGAATCTGCCTACATTGGAATCGTCAAGCGCCGCTTCAATCTCATCCAGAAGACAGAAAGGTGACGGCTTTAAATTCTGTATGGCAAAAAGCAGGGCAATGGCAGTGAGGGCTTTTTCCCCCCCGGACAGCTGCATCATGTTCTGCAGTTTTTTCCCCGGAGGCTGGGCAATTATGCGGATACCCGCCTCCAGGATATCCTCTTCCGGCGTCAGCTCCAGGGTACCCTTTCCTCCCCCGAAGAGCTCCTTGAACACCTTGTCGAATTCCCGGCTGATCTCCGCAAACTTCTCCGTAAACTGTCTGCGCATGGCGGCATCCAACTCCTGGATAATGCCCTCCAGGGTCTTTTCCGCCTCCACCAGGTCATCTCTCTGGGTTTTCATGAAAGTAAAACGTTCCAGGAGATTTTTGTAGTCCTCAATGGCGTTGACATTTACGTCCCCCAGTTTTTTGATCTGATCCCGCAGGGAGGCAATCTCCTTCTTCATGGCAGGAAGATCGGACATCTCCTGGTTCCGCAGCACTGCCGCGTCGCTTAGGGTAATCTCATATTCGTCCCACATATAATTGATCTGGGATTCCAGGGATTCCTCCAGTTTTTCTTTCTGGGCATTGAGACGGTATGTCTCCTTGTCCAGAACAGACAGTTTTTCCGAAAGTTCTTCCCTTCTGTCAAAGAAGCTTTTCTGTGTGTCGGTCAGCTCTTCCTTCCGCGCCACAGCGCCTTTCAGCTGGCTCTCGGACTCGTTCTGGGCCTGGAAGGAAGCCGCAATGGTTTTCTCAATCTCTGCAATGCTGCACTGCCTGCGCTCCATCTCCCGGGTATTCTCGGCAAGTTCCTGAAGAATCTCTGCAAGTTCCTCCTGAGAGCGTTGGATTTCTCCTGTGATACGGTCCACATTGCTCTGCTTGAAGAGCAGTGTCTGACGCATTTTCTCCACCTTTAAATCCCATTCGGAAACCTCCGCTGAGGCCTGTGTCTCCAGTCTGCGCTGTTCCTCCAACTCCTGTCCCAACAGGGCAATCCTCTCCTGGGTCTCCTTTTCCAACTCCTCGCTGGCTGCAAGCTCCAGGCGGCTGGTTTCCTTGTCCCTTCTGATCTCCAGAATCTGTTCCTCGATCTCCCTTGCCTCGTTTCTGAGAGAGGCTGCGCTCTCGCCTTCCTCCTCCATCCTCGTCCTGGCCTGGCTTATGTTCATTCTTGTGGTATTCTGTTCTATGGATTTACGCTGGATTTCGTTTTTAACCGCTTCCAGGTCCACCCTCATGCGGGTTCGTCTTGCCTTTGTATTTTCAATGTCTTTCTCAATGGTTTCAATGGAAAGCAACAGCTTTTTAACCCTGCCCTCCAGTTCTTCCATTTCCCTCCGGCGGCCCAGAAGGTTGCTGCTGTTTTTATAGGCGCCGCCGCTGATGGCCCCGCCGGGAACCAGAAGCTCCCCCTCCAAAGTGACGATACGGAGCGTATGACGGTATTTTGCCGCCAGTTTTACCGCATTGTCCACATTGTCTGCCACAACAATGCGTCCCAACAGGGAAAGAGCCACATCCTGGTATCTTGCGTCTATCCGGACAAGGGCATCTGCAGTGCCAATCACACCCGGTTCAGACAGAACCTCCGGATTTTTGAATCTCTGCGGATTCCTTATGCCTGTCAGCGGCAGAAAGGTTGCTCGCCCCAGTCTGTTGGTCTTCAGATAGGCGATCATCCGCTTGGCAGTGTCCTCATTGTCCGTGACAATGTTCTGTATGCTGCCTCCCAGCGCAGTCTCGATGGCTGTCTCATACTTTTTCTCCACCTGTATGATATCTGCCACCACACCGATAATGCCCGGATTTGCCTCCCGCTGTTCCATGACCTTTTTCACGCTGCCGCCATATCCTTCATAGCGTTCCGCAAGATTGGAAAGCGCTTCCAGTTTGGATTTCTCCATATGGTATGCGCTCTGGGCATCCCGCAGGCCTGCATCCTTCCGGGTCAGGGCCTCCCTGAAGGTTCCCAGTTCCTGTTCCATGGCCTTTTCCTGTTCGGTCAGGCCCCGTATCTCCTCTGTTATGGTCTCAAACACAGACTCCAGACTCCGGAGGGATTCTTCCCTGGCTGCCTCGTCAGACTTGATACGCAGCAGTCTGGAATTCAGCTCGGCCTTTCTGATGTTTACCTGCTCCATCATGGTGTCCAGCTGGCTGATTCTGGATTTGATGGTGGCACGCTGGCCAAGCTCGCCGATAATGGCATTCTTGCCTTCTTCCACGCCACTGTTCAGTTCTTCTATCTTCTGTTGGATCTCCTCCAGCTTCCGCCTTACAGTATCTGCCAGGGAAGCCGTCTCGTCCACCCTGGCTCCGGTATCCCCCTTCTCCTGAAGCAGTCCGTCCCTGTCCTGTTCTTTTGCGCGGATTTCCTCCTGAAGCGTACTGCGACGGTTGTTCAGATGGGTCTCGTTTCCCCTGCCGGAATTGATCTGTTCCTTCAGGACGTTCATCTCGCCTTCCAGACGTCCCCTCATAAGTCCGGCGTCCGTGGCAGTGCTTCTGGCCTCCTCAATTCTGGTTTCCAGATCCTCCAGTTCCTTCTGAATGCGGGTATATTCTTCCTTGCTGTTCTGGTAAGCCTCCCTTGTATGGGAGAGATCCTCCTCGGCAATGCCGTACTTTTCCTCCACGGATTTCAGCTGTTCCCTCAATCTGGAATTTTCCAGAAGGAACACGTTTACATCCAGGTTTTTCAGTTCTTCACGTTTACGCAGATAGACCCTTGCGGTTTCAGACTGGCGTTCCAGAGGCCCCAGCTGCTTTTCGAGTTCTGACAAAATGTCATTGACACGTACCAGATTCTGCTTCTCATTTTCCAGTTTTGTCTGGGCAGCCGCCTTTCTGCGCTTAAATTTCACAATTCCGGCGGCCTCGTCAAAAAGCTCCCTCCGCTCTTCCGGTTTGCCGCTGAGAATCTTGTCAATCTGTCCCTGTCCGATAATGGAATAGCCTTCCTTGCCTATACCTGTGTCGTAAAAAAGCTCGTTTACATCCTTCAAGCGGCAGGCGCTTCCGTTGATCAGATATTCACTTTCTCCGGAACGGTAAATACGTCTCGCCACCGTTACCTCGTCAAAGTCAATGGCAAGCTGATGGTCCGCATTGTCAAGAGTGATTGCCACATAGGCATAACTCAGCGGTTTCCGGTTCTCTGTGCCCGAGAAAATGACATCCTGCATGCTGGCCCCCCGCAGCTGTTTTACCCGCTGTTCTCCCAAAACCCAGCGGACTGCATCCGCCACATTGCTCTTTCCGCTTCCGTTGGGGCCTACAATGCCTGTTATTCCATTGTGGAACTGAAAATTTATCTTGTTTGCAAAAGATTTAAAACCCTGTACTTCAATACTCTTTAAATACATCCTCTACCTCTCAAAAGCAGCAGGGCCTGATAGGCAGCCTGTTGCTCCGCAGCTTTTTTGGTCCTTCCCTGACCTGTTCCCAGAAGCCTGTCCTCCATATACACGGCAACGCTGAACAGCTTGTCGTGCTCCGGACCGCTTTCTTTCAGAAGGTCATAATGAAAGTCCTTTTTCAGTCTTCCCTGAATCAGTTCCTGCAGGGTGCTCTTGCTGTCATAAAAAAGCTGCTTGTCTTCCAGGTCGGACAGGACATAGCGGTTGATAAACGCCCTGGCAGGCTCCATCCCGCCGTCCAGATAAATGGCCCCGATGACGGCCTCCATCACGTCAGAGACAATGCTGTCCCGCCTTCTTCCCCCGGTGCCTTCCTCTCCCTTTCCAAGCAGGATAAATCTGCCCAAATCCAGGTCTCCCGCACAGAAGGCAAGTGCCGGTTCGCAGACCATTGAAGCACGTTTTTTCGTCAATTCTCCTTCGGACATGGAATCGTATTCCTGAAAAAGAAATTCACTGGCCACCAGCTCCAGTACCGCATCTCCCAGAAATTCCAGGCGCTCATAATTTTTCGTTCTTCTTATTTTCTGTTCATTGGTGTAGGAGCTGTGGGTTACGGCCTGTTTCAGCAGCGCGCGGTTTTTAAAACTGTAACCGATTTTCTCCTCCAACACCTCCATTATGTCATAATTGGACATTCTTCTTACCATCCGGCTTCTGTGTATTAAATATAAACGAGCAGTCCCGCAACAGACTGCTCTTATCAAAATTCATGTGGCCGAGCATGCTCACCCCAGGCAGATTTTCGCTCCGCCTGTATGACGTCCGCTCACTAAACGGCAGCCCTGATCAATTCCACAGCTTCTTCCACCGTACTGATCTTTTCCGCTTTCTCCGCAGGGATCTCAATGTCAAACTCCTCTTCGATTCCCAGAATGATCTGGAACACATCAAGGGAGTCTGCCCCAAGATCGTCCACGAATGTCGTATCCATGGTAATCTCATCCGGATCCACATTCAGTACATCTGCAATCACTTTCTTTAACTTTTCAAACTCCATTTCATTTTCCGCCTTTCTTTAATTCTCAAGAACCACACGTTCCTTGATTTTTTGATTTATCTTCTGCTCCTTGAATGCTGTGCATTGGAGAATAGAATTTTTGATCTCGCCTGCCTTGCTGCTGCCATGGGTCTTCACCACCAGACCATTCAGGCCAAGCAGCGGTGCGCCTCCGTATTCTTCCGTGCTGAAGCCCTTCAGGGTCTGCTTCAGGGCAGGCTTCACCAACAGGGCTCCGATCTTGCTCTTCAGGGTACTCATCATTCCCCCCTTGATCTTCTCCAACAGGGCTCCGCTGACACCTTCATACATTTTCAGAACCACATTTCCCACAAAAGCCTCACAGACAAGAACATCCGCCTCTCCGTAAGGAATGTCCCGGGCTTCCACATTTCCCACAAAATTGATTTCCGGACAGTTCTGAAGCAGGGGATAAGTCTCCCTGGTAAGCGCATTTCCCTTTTCTTCTTCCACACCGATATTCACCAGACCTACCCTGGGATTCTTAATACCGATAACGCTTTCCATATAAACGCTGCCCATCTTGGCAAACTGCAGAAGCTGGGAAGGTCTGGCGTCCACATTTGCGCCACAGTCCAACAGAAGGCTGACACCCTTGATATTCGGAATCACGGGAGCAAGAGGGGGGCGCTCCACACCTTTGATACGTCCCACGATAACCTGACCGCCAACCAGTACCGCTCCGGTGCTTCCGGCTGATACAAGGGCATCGCATTCCCCGTTCTTCACCATATACATTGCCTTGACAATGGAAGAATCCTTCTTTTTACGGATAGCCATCACGGGAGGCTCTCCCGTCTCGATAACCTCCTCCGCATGAACCACTTCCACCTGCTCCGCGTTATAAGTATATTTTCCCAGTTCTTCCTTTATCACATTCTCCCGTCCCACCAGGAAAACTTTTATTTTCGTTTCTGCGTTAACGGCATCCACCGCGCCTTTTACCACCTCGCCGGGAGCGTTGTCGCCTCCCATGGCGTCCACTGCCACATTTACTGTCTCTGCCATCCCAGTTCCTTTCTGTCATCCGTACTGTTCCCACTTCAACTATAATGGAATCTCGGATAAAAATCAAGTTTTTTTTGCACAAAAAGGGGCGTTCCCTGGAACGCCCGACTAATTGCTGACATTACTCCTGTTGAACCATTATAAAATAATGACAGTCCGATCCCTTACAGCGATCAGTCAACAGAGACAACCTGCTTTTTGTTGTAAGAACCGCAGGCTTTGCATACTCTGTG
Organism: uncultured Lachnospiraceae bacterium; assembly: GCA_947367855.1. Lineage (GTDB taxonomy): Bacteria > Bacillota > Clostridia > Lachnospirales > Lachnospiraceae > Acetatifactor. Next base: position 69,765 of record CANBFE010000010.1, read on the forward strand.
GGGCACCATTAATGCGCCACATTTGCTGCACTTTACCAGGGTGGGAGCGCTCATTTTCCAGTTTGCTCTCCTCTTATCCCTTCTGCTTTTGGAAGATTTATTCTTAGGACAAATTGACATCGTTACACCTCCTTATTCTTGTTGAAGATATCTTGTATCACTGCCATGCGGGGATCCGGAACAAATCTGTCGCATCCGCATTCCCCCTCATTCAGATCCCGGCCGCACACGGGGCATATACCCCTGCAGTCTTCCCTGCACAGGATCTTAGCCGGCCAGTTCTCCAAAATTTCGTTGTGCACGAAAGTCTCTACATCAAGCTGACCTTCCTCTGTCAGCTCCAGTTCGTCCGCATTTCCATCCTCTGATCCAAAAGCAACGGCTATCCGGTCAAAATGCAGATCCAACACCGTGGGTACGTCTCTCAGGCACCTGTCGCAGCCTGTCTGAAAGGTCAGCGCCACTCCACCCTGAATCCTCAGCTTACCCGTTCCCAGGTTTGTAAACACAAAGGATACGGGGGAACTTTTGCTGATGGGAAAACATCCCATCCTGCTCTCAAAGCAGGTCATCTCCAACGGCAGCTCTTCTGTCCGCCGCTTCCCTTCAGATGTCAATACATCAGATAAATATACCAACATGACAGCTCCTATGCAATATGCCATTTATGACGGAAATCTTTCGCTTCACATACTGCTTTATTATAATCTTGTGTACATGATTTGTCAACACAAAATTCATGTTTTTTCCAGGCTTTTCTTACAGATCCTCAGGTTTTATCTTTCTGTCTTTAAAATAATACTCCCGGTCATGTTCGTTCACCTCGCGCAGTACATGGCAGGGATTTCCCACAGCCACCACATTGGAGGGGATATCCTTTGTGACCACGCTGCCTGCTCCTATGACAACATTGTCCCCTATGGTGATTCCCGGTACGATTACAGCGCCGGCTCCGATCCAGCAGTTTTTTCCGATATGCACCGGGGCATTGTACTGATAAGCCTTCTCCCGCAGCTCCGGCAGAATGGGATGTCCTGCCGTGGCTACCACCACATTGGGTCCGAACATGGTATAGTCTCCCACATAGATATGGGTGTCGTCCACCAGTGTCAGATTGAAATTTGCATATACTTTTTTGCCGAAATGTACATGATGGCCTCCGAAATTGGTGTGCAGGGGCGGTTCAATATAACAGCCTTCCCCGATCTCTGCAAACATGACCTTCAGCATGTCCTGCCGCTTCTGCTGCTCTGTGGGACGTGTCATGTTAAAATCATACAACCGGTCCAGATACCGGAACTGATCCTTTAAGATTTCTTCGTCATGAGGCAGATACATTTCCCCTGCATGCATTTTCTCTTTGATATCCATAGTTTCCTCCTAATATAAAGCCGCTGTGCAAAAGCCTCCGGCATTTTCCAGCTGACTCAGTTCTCCCCGGGTACGTTTTCTTTTGCCTGGGCTTTGAATTTGGCCACTTCCTTGGCTGCCTGTGCTATGGCAATATTGGTTCCCGCGCCTGCCACGCAGCCTCCGGGACAGGCCATTCCCTCAATGAGGCAGCCGTTCTTTCTCCCTGCCTTGGCCAGAAGAAGCATTTTCTTACATTCCGTAAGGCCTTCTGCGTGTTCGATCTTCACTTCCGTCTCAGGGTAGTAGGTTTTAATGCATTCCTCAATGGCGCCTGCCACACCCCCTGCCACGCCGTATCCTCGGCCTGCACCTGTGGCATCCTGCATCTCATCCATGGCCTTGATCTCCTCCAGCAGGATTCCCCTGGCCTCGAACATTCCGGTCAGTTCTTCAAAGGTAATGACAAAGTCTACGTCTGAACGGATGGTCCTGCGGCTCGCCTCCAGTTTCTTGGACGCGCAGGGACCAATGAAGACCACGGAAGCCTCGGGATGCTCCTGTTTGATGATCCTGGCAGTAGCCACCATGGGGGTCAGCTCATTGCTGATCTTATCTATGGTCTCCGGAAACAGATGCTTGGCCATCACTGACCAGGAGGGACAGCAGGACGTCAGGGCAAAGGCCTGTTTCCCTGTAGCCACTTCCTTTACATAGTGCTCTGCCTCCGCCATACAGCCAAGGTCCGCTCCGATGGCCGTCTCATACACATCCGCAAATCCCAGCTCCTTCAGCGCCGTCTTGAACATTTCCGGCGTAACTTTGGGTCCGAACTGCCCCGCAAAGGCAGGCGCTACCTGGGCGATGATGGTCTTTCCGGACTGCATGGCGCGGATCAGCTGAAAGATCTGGGACTTGTCCGCAATGGCTCCAAAGGGACAGCTGACCATACACATGCCGCAGGATACACACATATCATTGTCTATATAGGCCCTGCCGTACCTGTCCGATTTGATGGCATTCACGCCGCAGGCCGCCTTGCAGGGACGCTCCTTGTGACAGATGGCATCATAGGGACATACATCCTTGCACTTTCCGCACTTGATGCACTTCTCCTGGTCGATAACGGACTTTCCGTTGACCATGGATATGGCCCCTCTGGGGCAGACGCTCTGACAGGGATGGGCCACACAGCCCATACAGGAGCTGGTCGCTTCATAATGATCCTCCGGACAGGCGTTACAGGCTGAAGGGATTACCTGCATCAGGGGCGGCTCATAATATTTCTCGTTGATATTGCTCCCTTCCAGTCCCTGGGTCAGATGCCCGGGCCGCTCCCTGTTCTCCGGACGCAGACTCATCCCCATAGCCAGACGGATTCTCTCACGGATAATGGCCCGGTCACGGTAAACGCTCTCTCTGTACATGGACTCTTCATAATCCACGATCTGATAGGGAAGCGCCTCCATATCGTCTTTCAGATTGGTTGAGTTGTAAGCCAGATTGGCAACTTCCTTAAAAACTCTTCTCCTGCGCTGCCGGACAGGGGTATCGATTCCTCTCATGCCGCTCATGCTGTTTTGACTCTCCTATTTTAACATATTAAACTGATACCATTAAAACATATTTGCGGAATTCGCGCAAGCCCCAAAACCACAATAAAATCTGTCCCCTCAGAAGCCGGGCGCAAATTCCCCGGCGATTTTTTCCGCCACCCGGATGCCGTCCATTGCGGCGGACATGATTCCCCCGGCATAACCTGCTCCTTCCCCGCAGGGATACAGTCCCTTCACCACGGACTGCAGACTGTCATCACGCAGAATCCGCACAGGAGAGGAAGTGCGGCTTTCCACACCGGACAGGCAGGCATCCGGACTGTCGAATCCATGAATCTGCCTGCCAAAGGCTTCCATTCCCTCCACAATGGCCGCATTACATTCCGCCGGAAGAATCCGGCTCACATCTGCCCATCTGTATGCGCCCCTGCACCCTGGCGCAAAGCCATCCCCTTCCCCGGCTCCCGGGGATAAGGCAGCTCTTTCTTCCGGACCGTTCTGCCTGGAAAACGGGAAAGTCTTCCTTACAAGACGCCTGAAATCCCCGTATCTCTGCACCGGGATTTCTCCCCCGCCGATTTCAAAGGCCCTCTTCTCCAGACGTCTCTGGAAGTCAATGCCTGCCAGGGGACCCTCTCCGCCAAAGTCCTCAGGCGTCACAGTCACGATAATGGCGCTGTTTGCATTGCTTCCCTCCCGTCCGCTGTAGCTCATTCCGTTTACTGCCGTACAGCCCGGTTCCGAGGAAGCGTTTACCACATACCCGCCGGGACACATACAGAAGGAATAAACCCCCCTGCCGCTGCCTGCTTTTGCAGCCAGTTTATAGGGAGCAGCCCCAAGTTCCCCCGGTTCCGCGGTTCCGTACTGGCTTTCGTTGATCAGGGACTGGGGATGTTCCACCCTGAGCCCAACGGCAAACGCTTTGGCCTCCATGGGAATCCGCATGCTGTGCAGCATGGAAAAGGTATCCCTGGCGCTGTGGCCAATGGCAAGAACCAGTTGTCCGCAGGCAATTTTCTCCTCTCCGTTGACCATTACCCCGCTTATATGTCCCTGCGTGATCTCAAGCTCCGTGACCCTGCTGCCAAAGCGGACCCTGCCCCCCAGGCGGATGATCTCCTCCCTCATGGCCTTTACCACGCCGCAGAGCACATCGGTTCCCATATGTGGCTTTGCATCATAACAAATTCTCTCGGAGGCGCCGAATTTCACAAAGGTCTCCAACACGGCCCGGCTTCTGCCCTCTCTGTCCCTGACCAGGGTATTCAGCTTTCCGTCGGAAAAAGTGCCTGCCCCGCCTTCCCCGAACTGAACATTGGACTCCGGATCCAGCCTGCCGGTCTCCCAGAATGCTTCCACATCCCCCTGCCGTTCCTCCACAGGCTTTCCCCGCTCCAACAGCAGGGGCCTGTACCCGTGTAGAGCCAGAAAATAGCCGCAGAACAGACCCGCAGGACCGGTTCCCACAATGACAATGGGACCCTCCTGCCTTTTTTGTCCCGGTTCCGGAAAGACATAGGCCTTCTGCTCTGCCCTGCATACCAGATTTTCTTTTCCCCGGAACCTGCCAAGGACCTTCCCTTCCTCCCTTACCGCAGCCTCCAGGGAATAACTGTAGTATACTTCCGGTTTCTTTCTTGCATCTATGGACTGTCTCACGATTTTCAGGGCAGTGATATCCTGCTTCGGAATCCGCAGCACATCGGCAGCAGCCTTTTGCAGATCGGAATCCGAATGTCCCGGTTTTATCTTTACCTGATTGATTCTCAGCATGGTTATCTATCCTTTCCGGCTCCGGCAGAACGGCTTACGCCTCCGGAGGCCGCCATCCCCGCAATATGACCGCTGCACCATGCCCACTGCAGATTATAGCCTCCGCACTTACCATCCACATCCAGAATCTCCCCTGCAAAATAAATGCCGGGAACCTTTTTCGACTCCAGGTCCTGTGTAACTTCCTCCAGGGACACTCCTCCTGCGCAGACCTGGGCATGCTCATAGGAATTGCTGCCTGTAACAGAAACCTGCCACTGCCTGCAGAGGTGGTAAACCCGGTCCAGTTTTTCCGGGTCAGCGGTCTGCGCGTCCTCAGAGGCCCTGAGCCCTGCCAGCCGCAGAAACAGAAGCATCAGTTTTTTGTGAAGCATTCCGGCAAAAAATTCCTCCACGGTGCGGCCTTTTCCCAGTTTCTTCCGCTCCCGGATAAGCTCTTCGAATTTTTCAGCGGAACAGTCCGGAAAAAAGTCCACACGGACCTCCGGGATTCCCCTGTCCCGCAATATGTAGTTCGCCCTCCGGCTGAGCTGAAAAACCGGAATGCCGGAAATCCCGTAATCCGTCAGCAGCAGCTCCCCCCGCTCTCCGGCGATCTGTTTTCCACGGTTCCACAGGGTCACCATGGCCTCTGCCCTCACACCTGCCACGGACTTGAAATAATCCTCCCCGCATCTGAGCTGGACCAGGCCGGGCACCACGGGAACCAGCCTATGTCCCAGACTCTCGGCAATCCGGTATCCGGACCCGTCGGAACCGCTCTTTGGCGCCGCTCTTCCTCCGCAGGCCACTATGACCCGGTCAAAATCCCGGTATGCTCCGTCCCAGGACACCCGTATCCAAGACTTACCGGAGTCCACATGCCGGACCCTGCATTCCGGGATCACCTCCACCCCAAGCCTGCGCACTTCATAGCGCAGTACATCCAGTACGGAAGCTGCCTGTTCCGACAGGGGATAGAGATAACCGTTTCTGCTTTTTACCGTCAGTCCCATCTCCCGGAAAAATGCCACTGTACTCCGGGTGTCAAACCTTTTCAGGCAGGCATCCAGAACGGCCGGGGATTCGGTGTAATAGTTCTCCGGCCCCAGGTTTTCATTGCCAAGATTACACTTTCCGTTTCCCGTGGACAGGATCTTCCTGCCCAGTCTGTCATTTCCCTCCAGTATCGTAACCATGGCGCCCTGTCCGGCCGCCGTGACCGCAGCAGCCATTCCGGCCGCCCCGCCTCCAACGATACCTACAGAATATCCCATCTTCCGTCTCCTTCCCCTTCGTGCCGTCAACTGGAGTAATTCTCCAGAAAGTCATAGAGCTTCTCCTCATTCTCCACCCACATCATGCCGATGATGCTCTCCTGCAGCTGCTGGGGCAGGGAATCCAGCAGGATTTCCGTCTCAATATAAATGGTTTTCCTGTCCTCCAGGTAAACAACCACTTTATTGTCATACACAGCCAGATAAAAACTGCTGCTGGGCTGAACGAACTTATAATTCATCTGAATAACCACACGGTCCCTGGAAAACGAGAGCACCTCCAGTCCGACAAATCCACGCTCCAGCTCGGACAGGGGCGGAAATGCCTCATATACCTCCATGGCCTGCAGAAACTGTTCCCTGTTCATCCCGACATATTTATCCGGGAGGCGCCAGGTAGTCTCCACAACCGTGTGGTAAAGGACATCCGTTTCCTCCAGGATATATTCCGTGTCCACACAGAGAGTCTCTGCGGAAAAGGCCACTTCCTCTGCCGCCTCTTCTGCCGTCCCGCCTTCCTCCATCACAACGCCGTAATCATATCTGTCATCCTGAACCGGCAAAGGTTCCGGACTCTGTTCCGATTCTTCCGCCCCGGGCAGGCCCTCGAACAGCTGCAGGTTCTCCTGTTTCCCTGTGCCCGGATCAAAAAAACGGGATGTGGCCACACCTGCATAAAAACCGATTCCCATCATAAAAAAGGGATATAGGACATATAAGCCGATACTCTTTACATACTTCATACTGATCCCTCCACACCAGTAAACAGTATCAGCCATTTTTTCCATATTTATTCAATAAAATCAATATCTGTGCAGTATCTGTCCGATTTTGCCCATCAGACGGCCGCCCGGAAGTATCTCCAGCTCCAGCTCCTTGAAATTTCTCAGCATCAGCAGAAGAATCCAGTACACCATACCGGAGAGTACAAAACTGACAAGCACTGTGGGAAGTGCTCCCAGAACCTCTGTCAGCAGCATGCCTGACAGCATGCACACAAGCCCGGCCAGACCTCCGGCTCCCAACGGAAGCACCAACACTCCCAGCCAGTCCATGCGGATCTTCATCTGCCTGTAGGCCAGAATGCCCAGTGCTGCGCAGAGAACAAAGGCTGCGGCCACTCCTCCGTAAACCAGGGCCAGAACGCCTGTCTTTTCCGTCAGGAAATACAGGAGCAGAAAGGCGCCCGCCGAAAAGGCCAGGACACACAGCAGAAGATATTTTTTCCCCATTCCCTGCAGAAACCTTGCAAAATAAAGGGAAAGTGCCGCCAGCACAATTATGGAGGAGCCGCTCCGGAGCATCTGTCCGGCAAGCTCCGCGCTGTCCCCGCCAAGACAGGCCGAAATCTGTGTCCCCATCACCGCCACAAAAACCGACAGAAAAATACCGTGTACCAGTCCCATATGGACTCCGCTCTGGAAAACGATTCTTGCAAAGCGGCCCTCCTCCCGCCTGAAATACTGGAACACCTTCCCGGTAACCGGCAGTGCCAGAAAGCAGAGCAGAAATACCAGGATACCGCAGACCACAAGGTATCTGGAGGCATATGCGTCATACTGGAAAAGCATTCCCGCCTCCTCCTGATTTTTCCTGCCAAACAGCGCCAATCCCAGAAGCAGGGGCAGGCCCACCAGAAATTCCGAACAGCACCGGAACCATCTGCCTGCAGACAGACCGCGGATGCAGTCCCAGGAGGAAATTCCTGTATATGTGCCATCCTGCTTCATACGGCTTTCCCTCCGGCGGCTGCCCTTAAAGAGAATAAACAGAAACAGGACTGTGAACGCTTCCGCAAGGCAGACGGCCAGAGCCGCACCCAGACAGCGGTACATGGGGGTAAAATTTGCTTCCCTCAGCAGACTGCTTATCTTTTCCCCGTAGTCCCCCAAAATACTGCAGAAAAGGAATCCGAAGCCCAGTGTGAAAAACTGCCGCAGAATCCCGGATACCGCTCTTGGCAGTTCGGCTGCCTCCCCCTGGAAATATCCCTGAAGCACGCAGGAAAATGTCCGGAGCAGCACCGCCGGTGACAGCGCAATAATTACAAATACACAATACCGGATCTTAAAAAGTCCCTCCGCCGCTGCCTGCGCCAGAACCGCCGTAACTGCTGTGCCGACAAGTCCCAGTACTCCCTGAAAAACAAAGGCGCTTTTCCGCAGGGCCAGAATATTCCGGTACTGTCCCCTGTTCCGCCTGCTGCGGAGCAGCTTTCCAAGTGCATCCGACAGGCCGCCGCTGACCAGGACCCCCATCAGGAAGCAGGTATATACGGCGGCAGACATATATGTTATTCCGCCTTTTTCCATCTGGTTTCCTATCAAAAATACAGTGACCAGATTCAATATGCCGGCAATCTGTTCCGCCTGCCGTCTCTTTATCTCAGCCTGATTCATCCGTCATCCATCCCTTAATCTCTCGTAATTCCCAGTCCGTCCAGTATTCGGTCCTGCTTTTCTTCCATCCTTGCGCGCTCTGACTCCTCCATATGGTCATAACCGCATAAATGCAGCATGCTGTGCGCCACCAGAAAGGCAAATTCCCTTCTGACGCTGTGTCCATAGCTCTCTGCCTGTTCATATATCCGGTCCACGGAGAGAATGATATCTCCCAGAATCAACTCCCCTGTCTCCGGATCAAAATAATCCGCTTCCCTGTCCTCGGAAATCTCAAAAAAACCTTCCTCCGGAAAATCAAGATTGGGGAAGGACAGAACGTCTGTCTCCCTGTCCTTTCCCCTGTAAACCCTGTTCAGTTCACGGATAGTCCCGCTGTCCGTCAAAACCACGCTGACCTGAGCCTCATAGGGACAGTTTTCTGCTTCCAGCACCGCCCGGCACACCAGTTCTGCCGTTTCCCTTTCCGAAAAGGGAAATTCCCTGTCCGTCTCGTTTTCAACATGAAATGTCATACCGGCCTATCTCCTCCTGCCCTGTCTTTCCCTGCTTCCGGGCCTGTCCTTTTCCCGAAGCCTGCTGCGCTCTTCCCTTGCCTCGTAATTCTCGTATGCCAGAACGATCTTCTGCACCAGGGGATGGCGTACCACATCTTTGGACGTAAGGCTGCAGAACTCAATGTCGTCTATCCCCTTCAGCACCCTGGCTGCAATGTCCAGGCCCGATTTGGTTCCCACAGGCAGGTCCTTCTGGGAATTGTCCCCTGTGACTACCACCTTGGAGCCAAAGCCTATGCGGGTCAGAAACATCTTCATCTGCGCCGGGGTGGTATTCTGTGCCTCGTCCAGAATAATATAGGCATTGTCCAGGGTACGGCCTCTCATGTACGCCAGGGGCGCCACCTCAATGAGCCCCTTCTCCATGTTTTTTGCAAAGCTTTCCGCCCCCATGATCTGGTACAGGGCGTCATAGAGCGGCCTCAGATAGGGATCCACCTTGCTCTGCAGGTCCCCGGGCAGAAATCCCAGCTTCTCCCCTGCCTCCATGGCAGGTCTGGTGAGAATGATTCTGCCCACCTCGTCATTCTTAAAGGCTGTGATAGCCATGGCCATGGCCAGATAGGTCTTGCCGGTTCCCGCAGGCCCCAGGGCAAACACCAGCATATTATTCCTGATGGCATCCACGTAGGCCTTCTGCCCCAGGGTCTTCGGTTTTATGGGTTTGCCGTTCACCGTATGACAGATGCAGTCCGCATCCATCTGCTCCATTGCCTTTTCTTTTTCTTCCATTCCCAATGTAATTGCGTAATCCACACTCTGCTCCTCTATCTCATTTCCGCGGCCAGAGAGAATGGCCAGCTCTTTCAGCACATTTTCCGCTTTCCGCACCATTTCCTCCCTGCCGGCAATCGTAACAGATCCGTTTCTGTCCGTAATTGTAACTCCGAAATCCCTTTCCATTTTTTTCACGTATGCATCCTGCATACCGAAGATCTTCTGCATATGCTCTGAGGGCATATCCAGTTTTACTGCAAAATCACTCATCCGTATTCCTTTCTTCCACATTATCCCTTATGGTTTCCGAACTCATGCGCACAGGTTCCTGTACCAGGAAATTCCCGCTTATCCTCCACGAAAGGCTGCTTTTCTCTATTCTAACATCTTTTTCAATAATTTGTACCCCTTTTTCCTCTAAATCTGCAAGAAAATCCATTAATTTTTGATTAAGATGCCTCCCGGCCTCCTCCTCCGTATAGACATGTTCGGTATTCTGATATTCCCTGTGTGTTACCTCACCCCAGTACACCGGAATGGTAAGTTTCTCAAAAAACAGCGGCCTGCTCTCCTTCATCACGCTGTCATAGACCAGAAAAGGCCGGTCCTGGGGCAGTCTGCAGATCTCATCCCCCACTTTCAGGTAATAGCTCTTTTCCTCTCTGCCCGTGTACTCTTTTTTTACATAATCCAGGGGAAGTTCCGCCGCGAAGTCCATTGCATGCTCCAGCATTATGTCCGCATCCGCATCCACATAATAGTATTCCCTTACGGTGGCGTCTTCATTATAGACCGGAACCCTTCCCTCCACCAGAACCGTCCCCTTTGTCACCATATCGCCTATGGAAACCCTGGGAACGCCGCTGCGGACAATCATTGATGCCACTATGCCGTCATATTCAGCGATGAGGTCCGTCCCCATGGACGTTTCCGGATTTTCCACCTGAATGGGGGCATCGTTCTCCTTAATGTCGATCTGCAGCCTTATGCCATCCAGTTTTGCAGAAGCCCATGTGATCTCCGGAAACTGTTTTCTGATCTGTTTTTCCAGTTCCCCGATATCCAGACTGTCCCTGCGCATGCCCACAGTGACCTGGTTCTCCTTTAAAAAATCCAGGAACACATCCTCGGTAATCCGGTAATTACCGGTAAGTTTGATATCCCATATGTAAAAAGAGGAAACAACCCAGAATGCAATCACAAAAAGAAGTCCTGCGACAAACATTTTGCGTTTCATCAGTCTGGGTATAAAAAAGGGCAGTCCATATCGTTCCAATATGGCCACCCTTGTCCCTGTCTTCTTTAGTATGGGCTTTAACTGCCAAAAACCCTTCAGGTTGATGCACATGTAGTAGACATCGCCCTCCCGGACGATATCCCAGAGCAGAATGCCCCTGTTGCTGCAGAGGTTCATAAAACGTTCCGGTGAAAATCCCCATACACGGACACGCAGATAACCCCTGACATATTTCAGAAATCTGATCATGGCCTATCCTCTTCCCCTATTTTCAGCAATACCGGATACAGCTGATGCACCCGCTGATCTTCATATCCTCATTGGTATAATAATCAATGGAAAGCCCTGTGCCCTCAAAACACACCTGGCAGGTCTTGCCCTGAAGCAGGATCTGTTCCTCCGTGTATTCTAGCAGGCCCCGGTAGTTTTCAATCCATGCCTCCCGGTTGCCCGTCATGGTCACCCGTATGGCTCCCATGCAGATATCCTTGGGGAATTTCAGGGATTCTATCAGCGCTTCCTTTCTCAGTTCGTTTCTCTGGCTGCGTTCATTCTTTTTCTTCATGTTTCCATTATATTACCGCAGCCGCCGGTCTATGCAAGGGGATTGCAATGGTTTGGCAGTCCCTATTCGATAATGGCCCTGATCAGGGATGCCCTGGCCGGGGGCGTATCCGAAAGAATGCAGGCGCCGAGATAACGCCTCTCTGCCTCCCCGGCTTTTTCGGCGTCATTGGCATGGAGAATTGCCAGGGGCTCTCCCTTCCGCACGAAATCCCCAACCTTTCTGCACAGGGTAAGTCCCACCGACAGATCAATGCTGCTTTCCTTGGTCTCCCTTCCGCCGCCCAGGAGCAGGGAACAGATTCCCACCTCATCGCAGACAATCCTGCTGACATAGCCGTCCATGGGGGCGGGAACCGGATGGAGAATCCGGGCTTTCGGCAGAAGCTCCGGCCGGAATACCATCTGCGGGTCTCCTCCCTGGGCCTCCACAAATTCCGCAAGCTTCCTGCATGCGCTGCCGTCTGCTATGGCGTTCTCCAAAAGCTTCCTGGCCGCGCTGCTGTCTCCGGCCTTTCCTCCTGCCATAAGCATCCGGCTGCCCAGGGTCAGACACAGCTCCACAAAATCCTCCGGTCCCTTTCCCTGGAGAGTGTCAATGGCCTCCTTTACCTCCAGGGCATTGCCCACAGCATATCCCAGGGGCTGGTCCATATCGGAGATCACCGCAATGGTCTTTCTGCCCGCATTTTTGCCGATCTTCACCATTTCCTCCGCCAGCTTCCGCGCGTCCTCCTCCTTCTTCATGAAGGCGCCGCTGCCTGTCTTCACGTCCAGGACAATGGCATCCGCTCCTGCAGCCAGTTTTTTGCTCATGATGGAACTGGCAATAAGGGACAGATTGTCCACCGTTGCAGTCACATCCCGCAGGGCATACAGTTTTTTGTCTGCCGGAGCCAGGTCTGCGGTCTGTCCCATAATGGCAATGCCGATGCGATTCACATTTCTGATGAATTCCTCCCGGGTGAGAGCCGTGGAAAAACCGGAAAAACTTTCCAGTTTGTCAATGGTTCCCCCTGTATGCCCCAGTCCCCGGCCGCTCATCTTTGCCACGGGAATACCGCAGGCAGCCACCATGGGCGCCAGGGCCAGGGATGTCTTGTCCCCTACGCCGCCGGTGCTGTGTTTGTCCACCTTGACGCCCTGTATCTCAGACAGGTCCAGCATATCCCCGCTTTCCGCCATGGCCATGGTAAGCGCCAGTGTCTCCTGTTCGGTCATTTTCTGAAAATAGACGGCCATCATCAGGGCGGATACCTGATAGTCAGGAATCTCCCCCCTGGTATAGCCCTCTGTAAAAAAGCGGATCTCCTGCTCCGACAGTTCCCCCCCGTTTCTTTTTTTCATGATGATATCGTACATTCTCATAGCGTTCTCCTTTCGTTTCCGCAGAACTTTTCACTTCAGAATATAAAACTGGTTCTGAAGAAGCAGCCAGTTTGCCCGGAACCATTTCATGATCTGCCAGTATCCGCAGCCCTGGAGGCTGTATTCCCGGATCAGGTTAAATTTTGCCTGAAGACTTCTCACATCCTCAAACCAGACCTGGTGCTCCACCCCGTTTTTGGTATAGCCAAACCAGGGGCTCTCCGCAATGGGGTCAAAATGGATTTCCGCCCCTTCCTCCGCAGCCAGCCGGACGGCTTCCACATTTCCCAGGGTTTCCGCCTTTGTCACCCCCCGTTCAAAGGGGAGGGGCCAGTCATAGCCGTAATTGGGGATACCCAGATTGACCTTCTCCGCGGGAATCTCCGTCAGGGCATACTCCACCACTCTGCGGACCTGGTTAACGGGCGCCACTGCCATGGGAGGCCCGTAAGTATATCCCCACTCATATGTCATCAGCAGCACATGGTCTGCCGCCTCTCCCAGGGCCCGGTAATCCTTTCCCTCGTATAACAGCCCTTTCTGGTCAGCTCCTGTCTTTGGCGCCAGGGCGATGGAGGTCCGATACCCTGCCTCCCGCATGGTTTCCGCAGTCTGTCTTACAAAGGCGCTGAAGGCATCCCTGTCCTCAGGCAGGATGTACTCAAAATCAATGTCAAGCCCCTGATATCCCTTCTCTTCCATTGTCTCCAGGAGGTTCTGAAGCAGCCTCTCCCTGTAGGAGGCATTGTTTACCACGGAATGAATCAGCTGGTTGTTAAAATTTCCGTCCGCCCCAAAAGGAGTGAGGGTCAGCACAGGCAGGGTGCCAAACCCCAGAGCCTCTGTGACCATCCACTGGTCTTCCCCGTACGGAGGGGGAAGAAGCTCTCCGTTCATCGTGAAACCGTATGAAAAAACATTAAGTTCCGACAAATACGGCAGGGTGTCCGCCAGTACCTGCCTGTTGATAAACGGATAGGCATAACCGCTTACCAGAACCGCCCGGACTGCCTCCCTGATATAGGAATGAATCAGGAGAGCCTGGCCCACTGCCAGTTTATAGGGATACAGCAGCTGGTTATCGTAGATGATCTGCTCCGCGCCCACGCCTGTCTCCCGGGCAATGCTGTCCACGCTGTCTCCCGGTTTTACCACATAGATTTCCATTGCGAATCCTTTCCCCTTATCTGAAAGCTCTATGGAAAATTATATGCTGCAGAAACCGGCGGCAGACATCAGCCCTCTGTCCTTTTTGGCTCCACTCCCACCTTTCTGCAGATTTCCTCCAGGCAGCACCTGTCGCAGAAGGGCCTGGTCCTGGCCGTGCAGACCGCCCTGCCATGGTTCACAAGGCGGTGGCAGAAATCATTTCCCTCCGTGGGAGGAATAATCTTCCAAAGCGCCTTCTCCACTTTGGCAGGCTCCCTGATGCCGTCCACCAGGCCCATTCGATTTACCAGGCGGATACAGTGTGTGTCCGTGACAATGGCAGGTTTTCCGAACACATCTCCCATGATCAGGTTTGCGCTCTTCCTTCCCACGCCCGGCAGAGCCAGAAGTTTGTCAAAATCATCCGGGACCTTCCCTCCGTATTCGTCCCGGAGCATTTTCATGCAGGCGCTGATATCCCGTGCTTTGCTGTTTCCCAGGCCGCAGGGGCGGACAATCTCCTCAATCTCCGGCACTGCCGCCTCGGCCAGGGCATTCACATCGGGAAATTTCTCATATAGTTTTTCCACTACCACATTTACCCTGGCGTCAGTGCACTGGGCTGCCAGACGCACGCTTACCAGAAGTTTCCAGGCCTGGTCATAATCCAGTGTGCAGTCCGCGTCCGGATATTCCTTTTTCAGTCTCTCAATAATTTCAAGTGCGCGCTGTTTTTTTGTCATTGGTTCTCCTCGCTCCGTATAATTTCATTGTATGTGTATATCCTATTTCCGAAAGGAAGGTGATCATATCCATATGGCAAAATCAGATTCCATGGAAAAAACCGTGTGTACCTGCACCGGCGTAACCTGCGGCAGAATCAGGGAAGCCGTGGAGGCCGGAGCCACCACACTGGAAGAAGTGCAGGAAGCCACAGGAGCAGGCACTGTATGCGGAGGCTGCCTGGAGGAAGTGGAGGCACTGGTCCGGCATTTTACGGCCGAGAGGAACGCTTAAATACCCTGTTCCTTCAGGAAACCGCATCAGAAATCCCGCCATCCCCGGACAGCCTCTCCCTGAGCATGGTGTTGCGTTCCGTAACGGTCACATTGCCTATCGCATAGGAAAGGGCCTTCTTTGTCCCCACCATCACAAGAATTTTTCTGGCCCTGGTAATGCCGGTATAGATCAGATTTCTCTGAAGCATGACAAAGTGGTTCATCAGTACCGGCATTACCACAATGGGATATTCTGATCCCTGGGCCTTATGTATGGTGGTTGCATAGGCGTGGACAAGCTCGTCAAGTTCGGTAATGTCATACTGTATCTTACGGTTTTCAAAATTTACTGCCAGTACACGGCCCGAAATGTCCACATTCTCCACGGTTCCAATATCCCCGTTGAAGATCTCCTTGTCGTAATTGTTCTTGATCTGCATGACCTTGTCTCCTGCCCGGTACACAAATCCGCCCCGGCGCAGTCCCTCCCCGACAGGGTTCACCGCCTCCTGCAGAACCAGATTCAGACTGGCTGCCCCAGTCACTCCCCGCTGCATGGGAGTCAGTACCTGTATTGCGGAGGAAGGCACTCCGTAATAGCGGGGCAGTTTATTCTTTACCAAATTAACGATCTCGGCCGCTGCCTCTTCCGGCTCCTCCCTCTGCAGAAAGAAAAAATCCGTGTTTTTTCCGTTAGACAGATCCGGCATCTCTCCCGCATTGATCCTGTGGGCATTGGTGATAATCCTGCTCTCCATGGCCTGCCTGAAAATTCTGTTCAGCCGTATTACCGGAAAGCATTCGGATGCGATAATGTCCCTGAGAACATTTCCCGCGCCCACGGAAGGAAGCTGGTCCGTATCCCCCACAAGAATCAGACGCATGTGGAGGGGAACCGCCTTCAGAAGGGAATTCATCATCACAATGTCTATCATGGAGCATTCGTCCACAATCAGCACATCCCCCTCCAGGGGATTTTCTTCGTTTCTGCCATATCCCTCCGGCGGTTTGCATTCCAACAGTCTGTGAAGGGTTTTCGCCTCAAGCCCTGTGGCCTCCGACATCCTTTTGGCCGCCCTTCCCGTTGGCGCAGCCAGCAGGATTTTCAGTCCGTAAGCCCGGTATGCAGCAATGATTCCCTGGGTGGTGGTGGTTTTGCCCGTGCCGGGGCCTCCCGTGAGAACCATCACTTTCGCCATGGCGCAGCGCCGGATGGCATCCGCCTGAATCTGGTCATATTTTCTGTGAAGGGACTGCTCTATTCTTCCAACATCCACGGAGAGACTGTCGTTTCCGGTCTCCTGTCTGGCCCTGGCCAGCTGCGTCCACAGACGGTCCGCTGCCGGAGCCCCGGCAAGACGCTTCAGCTTTCCCGCCGCGCCAAGCTCCGCATAATAAAAAGGCGGAAGATAGACTCCGTCCTCCTGACGGATCAGATCCTTATCCTTCAGCATCTGATCCATGGTCATTGCTATGCAGCCTTCTTCTGCTTCCAGCAGAGCGGCCGCCTTTTCCATCAGCTGCTCCTTCTGCGCATACACATGTCCCTGGTCAGCCAGTTCACTGAGGGTGTACATGATCCCGCTGCGCAGGCGCACATAGGTTTCCCGGCCAAAACCCATTTTATCCGCAATGCCGTCTGCCGTCTTAAATCCGATTCCCCAGATATCATCCGCCAGGCGGAAGGGATTCTCCTGCATCACCTCTATGCTCCGGTTCCCGTACTGTTTGTATATTTTGGCTGCAAAAGCTGTGCTGACTCCGTGGTCCTGCAGAAAAAGCATGATATTTTTCACCTCTTTCTGCCTGGCCCAGCTTTCCTCGATCATCCGGATCCGCTTTCCTCCGATGCCCGGTATCTCCTGCAGCAGTTCAATCTTCTCCTCTATCACGTCAAAGGTATCCGCGCCGAATTTCTGTACGATCTTTTTGGCATACTTGGGCCCCACACCCCTGATAAGCCCGCTTCCCAGATATTTTTCCATGCCATAGACTGTGGCCGGAAGGGTTTCCTCCCATTTTCCGGCCAGAAACTGCCGGCCATATTTTCCGTCCACCTTCCAGTCCCCGTCAATCAGAAGCACGGAACCCACATTGGCATCCAGAAGATTTCCTACCACAGTGACCAGATCATCGTATCCCTTTACATGCACCTTTAAAACGGAATAACCGTTTTCCGGATTCTGGTATGTAATTCTCTCCACAACACAGCGAATCCTGATCATTTGTCACCCTGCACATCCTTTCTTCTGTATCCATTGTACTCCCAATCGGTTACTATGGCAACAAAATATGGCAACTAAAATCAGCCGTTTTCCCTATCTGTAAAAACAGGAAAAACGGCTGTCCGACCTTCCGTCAGCACTCGGGAATGGTAATCTCAATCTCCCTGCCTGCCTGAGCGGATTTGAATATGCCGTCAATGATCGCCTGATTATAAATAATCTGGGAACTGGGCACAGGCGCCTCCGTGTGGTTCTTGATGGCGTCTATAAAGGAACGGATCTTTCTGTCGAAAAGCTCTCCGAAATTATTGTTGTTTTCGCCGATGATGGGAATCTTTGTCTCTGTCTGCTGTCCGCATACCTCCTGGTAGAGAACCATCTCTCCGCCCACACTGCCGTTCCAGCATTCCGTGGAAGGAATCCGCAGGCCGCCCTCTGTTCCCAGGATAATGGTATCTCCCGGCGTGTCCATATTCATGGCCCATGCAATCCGGAAATCCAGAATGATATCTCCTTCCAGACGTATAAATGCAGCTGCAAAATCGTCTACCTCAAACTTTGCGGCATACTCCGGATGGGTGGGATAATAGTCCGGCCTGGTACCGAAAAATGCGGATTTGTAGCCGGATACGGTAAGAGGCCTGGGATAGCCTATGGCATTCAGCACCATATCCAGGGAATAGCAGCCGATATCTCCCAGAGCGCCGATTCCCGCAGTCTTATCCTCGATAAAAGTCGTCCCGTAGGGTGTGGGAATGCCCCTTCTCCTGCCGCCGCCAGTCTGGATATAATACACCTTCCCCAGCCTGCCGCTCTCCACGATCTTTTTGATCATCTTCATGTTCTCGTCAAGCCTGGGCTGGAATCCGATGGAGAGAATCTTTCCGCTCTCCTTCTCGGCCCTGCGGATCTCAACCGCCTCCTCCAGGGTGACGCACATGGGCTTCTCCAGAAGTACGTTCACCCCCTTTTTCAGGGCATAAATAGCGCACTCCGCATGGGTTCTGTTGTATGTGCAGATACTGACTGCGTCCAGCTGCAGGGATTCGTCATCCAACATTTCCGCATGGGACCTGTAGCACTTAATATTTTTCATGCCGAATTTTTCGAAGAAGGCTTCCGCCTTGCCCTCCACCAGGTCTGCCCCGGCCACGATCTCCACATCCGGCTGGTGTCTGTAGCTCTCCAGATGGGCTTCCGCTATCCAGCCCGTACCGATAATGCCCACCCTTATCTTTTGGGAGGCGTCAACAACCGCCTCCTCCGTATTCTCTTTAAAACGATCCAAAATATTCTCTGCCATAGTTAATCCTTTCTGTCATGATAGACTCCACTGCGATCCGGTTCAGTTCAATAAGCCTCCAACACGCCTGCCAGGTATTCCATACTGGCCTTTGCGCACGCCATTCTGTCCAGTCCCATACTGGGCTCGTCCTGCTCCACAATCAGCCACTGGGCGCCGCTCTCGATGGCAGCCTTCACGATGGCCGGAATGTCCTGAAGTCCCTTTCCCAGGGGGCGGAATTCAAAAGTATCGCTTTTCTCTTCCGTATCCTCCATTCCGATCAGACCGTACATCCTTCCGGCCTTCCTGCCGGCGAAATCCTTCAGATGCACCGTGGGAATTCTGCCCGCATATCTTCTCACATATGCACAGGGATCTTCTCCCGCCACGTTGACCCAGCAGGTGTCGATCTGTGTCTGCAGAAGCTCCGGCCCCACCTCCCGGTAGAGTACATCCAGGGCATATTCCCCGTCAATTTTTGCAAATTCGAAGTCATGGTTGTGGTACTGCAGCGCCATGCCGTTCCGGGCGCAGATCTCACCCAGGAGTCTTGCATACTTCAGCACATCATCAAACTTTTCCGCCCCGGGTCTGTACTCCTCGGTGAGATAGGGAATGACAATGTAACGGCATCCCGCCCTCCGATAACGCTCCACAGTCCCCTCCGGATCCGCTGTCAGCTCCTGAAAGGGCACATGGGCGGACAGGGGCACCAGGCCGATTTCCTCACACAGCGCTTTTACCTTCTCCGGTTCGTTGTCGTAAAGCCCTGCAAACTCTACGGCGCCGTAGCCCATTTCCTTTACCTTCCTCAGCGTACCCTCAAAATCCTTCTGAAGCTCATCCCTGACTGAATACAGCTGCAGTCCTGTCTTTTCTTTCCACATTATGCTTACCGCCTTTCTTGTATGTATTTTCAGCTTTATATTTACATTTTATCTGATTTCCTATATAATTCCAGTCATAAGGCGACAACTTTTGGCCATATATTGTGGTATTGGAGAAGTGTATTATGATATATGAAATTGAGAACAGAAATAATGCCATATCCTCGGCTTTCCCCTTTACGGCACTGAGTCCCATCCCCCATCTGCACACCCATGTGGAGCTGGTATATCTGGCTTCCGGCTCCAGCACGGCCACACTTGACTACAGGGATTTTGTTCTCCGGGAGGGCGACCTGTTTCTTGCGTTTCCCAACCAAATCCACTTTTACCATGACCTTCTTCCCAGTCAGGGCAATGTAATCATCTTCGCCAATGATTTCTGCCGTGAACTAAAAGACCTGTTTCAGAATCAGGTCCCGGAATCTCCCGTCATCCAAAGCGGCATGCTGCCCGGAGATATTCACTGCCGTCTGAAGACCATTACGGAAAAAGCTTTTTCTGAGCTGCCCTATGACAGACTGGCGGCCAGGGGATACCTGGTTGCGCTTCTGTGCGAGCTGCTCCCTCTCATGAAGCTGATTCCCAATCCCCACAGTTATGACAGTATTCGGAGCATTATGAATTTTTGTTCGGAAAATTATACGGAACCTCTGAATCTGGACCTGTTGTCCCGGGAACTCCACCTGAATAAATATTACATTTCCAGGCTGTTTAAAGAACGCATGAAAATCAGCTTCACTGATTTTATCAACGGAATGCGTGTGGAATATGCCTGCAGCCTCCTGGAACAGAATTCCAATATCACGGAAGCCGCGTTTGCCTCCGGCTTCTGCTCTGTCCGGACCTTTAACAGGGCCTTTCTGAAGGTGATGAAAACCACCCCCAGGGAGTATATCAGAAGCCGGAAAAAATAAAGAATTTTACCGCGCCAGTATCATGGACAGCATCCCCGGTCCTGTATGCGCCCCGATAATAGGGGAGAGCATGGTCCGCCGGACCACTGCCCCGGGAGCGGATTCCCTGACTTTTTCCGCCAGGCTTTCCGCCAGTTCCGGCGTGTCCGCGTCGCAGATATAAATGGTATTGCATATTTCCGGATTGTAATTCTCCTGGAAAAAGGTAAACAGGGCTGTCATTGCCGCTCTGTTCCCACGTTTCTTATCCACGGTCACCAGTTTTCCGTTCTCGTCAATCATGAGCATGGGCCTGATGTTCAGCGCGGAACCCACAATTGCCGTAGCCGCGCCCACACGTCCTCCCCGTTTCAGGTACATGAGATCCTGCACCATGAAATAATGGCGCAGATGGGGCACAAAGGCCTTCATATCCTCATAGTTATCTTTCAGGGACATCCCCTTTTTCCGGTTCTCAACGGCCCTCTCCACCAAAATGCCGATGCCTCCTGTGGCAGCCAGACTATCCACAGGAAACAGCTCCGCGTCCGGATACTGTTCCTTCAGATTCTCCGCCGCAAGCAGGGAGCTTTCAAAGGTGGATGACAGTCCGCTGGACAGGCAGAAATACAGAACGGATCTGCCCTCCTTCAGAAAGGAACTGAAATATTCCTGGTACATAAAGGGGGATATCTGGGAGGTTCTGGTCAAATCCCCGCCTCTCTGTCCGTCATAAAACTGCTTCAGCAGCGCCTCTTCCTCACACCCCCGGGACGTGCGCATCTCATTCCCAAGGGAATATTCCATGGGAACAAACGCAATCTCGTTTTCCAGGGCAGCTTCCCTGATGATATCTCCGGAAGCATCCATACAGATCACATAGTCTTTCATATGAGTCCTCCAATATATTCCCCTGTGCCATTTACTTTCCGTCGTCGTTTTCGCTGCACTTGGACAGGGCCAGGGTCCCCGTTCTTGCCACTTCCACGATGCTGATGGTCTGGAGCATTTTGATCATCAGCTTAATGCGTTCAGGCTCGTCGCAGATCTGAATCATCATGAAATGCTTGGACATGTCAACGATCTGGGCCTTCATGATCTCACACAGCTCCATAATTTCCCGCCGGTTGCTCTTGTTATACCTGATCTTGATAAGCATCAGTTCCCTGGTGATACACTGCTGTTCCGCAAATGTTTTCACCTTGATGACATCCACTTTCTTATTCAGCTGCTTTTCAATCTGTTCAATCGTCCGCTCATCCCCGCTGCTCACAATGGTCATGCAGGATACGGAGGAGTCGTCTGTCTCCCCCACCGCCAGGCTGTCAATGTTAAAGCAGCGCCTTGAGAACAGTCCGGCCACCTTGCCCAGGACACCGGAACGGTTTTCCACCAGTACGGAATAAATCCTTCTCTTCATATTCCACTCCTTATCTATTCCAGTTATTTGTATCTGATTTATACAAGATCCATGGGATCGATAATGCATTCCAGAAGCATGGCAGTATCCTCCTTCAGGAAGGCATCGATGGTCTCGTCACATTTTTCCATATTCTCAAGCCGCAGGAAGGGGATTCCATAGGCTGCGGACAGCTTCTCCAGATCCGGACTTCCCGATAAATCTACTACAGAATAGTGGTCCTGATAAGTAAAATGCTGATACTGACGCACCATACCCAGATAATTGTTCTTCAGTACCACAATCTTTACTGGAATGTCATGCTGGCACATGGTGGCCAGCTCCATCATGGACATCTGGAAAGAACCGTCACCGCAGACTGCCGCCACCTGCCTGTGCGGCGCCGCAACCTTCACACCCATGGCAGCCGGAATGGAATAGCCCATTGTACCCATGCCGCCTGTGGTAAAGAATTTACCCCTCCTCACCTTCACATAGCCGCAGGACCAGATCTGGTTCTGCCCTACGTCCGCCACATAGACAGCGTCCTCCTGCATTTTCTCCGTAAGGCGCATGATAAAGGCTGCAGGATCCACATAGGCCGGATTGGGGCTGCGCTTGGTTGCCAGGGCTTTCCGGTAACCATTGAGTGTTTCCACCCATTCCTCACAGTGACAGGTGAATTCCTCTTTTTCCAGATCTTCAAATATATGTCTGGCATCTCCCACCAGAGGGATGGTAGGGCCTGCATTCTTGCCGATCTCCGCAGGGTCCACATCAATATGTACCAGTATTTTGTTCCGGGTGATCATATCCGGCTGGTTCACCGCGCGGTCTGCCACCCTTGCACCAACCATAATCAGCAGGTCGGACTCGTTTATGGCCCGGTTCGCATAGGCCTTTCCGTTATTTCCCACCATCCTGAAATACAGCGGATGATCCGTTGGCATGACGCCGATGCCCATCATGGTGGATACCACGGGAATGCCGTGGGTTTCCGCAAATCTGCGCAGTTCCTCTTCCGCCTCGCTCAGAAGCACGCCTCCTCCGGCGCAGATGATGGGACGCTTCGCCTTCTCCAGTTCCCTGACCACTTTCTTAATCTGTACCGCGTTGCCCTTCACCGTTGGCTTATAGGTGCGCAGGGAAACCGTCTCCGGATATTTGAATTTGCTGATGGTCGCATTCTGAATGTCTATGGGAACGTCAATCAGGACAGGGCCCCGCCTGCCGGTGTTGGCAATATGAAAGGCCTCCTTGAATATCCTGGGAATATCATTGACATTTTTCACCAGATAGCTGTATTTCACAAAGGACTCCACTGCCCCTGTAATATCCGCCTCCTGAAATACATCGCTGCCCAGAAGCTCGCTGTTCACCTGTCCGGTGATGCAGATCAGCGGAATGCTGTCCGCAAAGGCCGTGGCAATTCCGGTGATTACATTGGTGGCGCCGGGACCGGAAGTCACCGCACATACTCCCGGTTTTCCGGTAATCCGGGACACACCGCTGGCTGCATGGGCTGCATTCTGTTCCGTCCGGATCAGTATGGTGCGAATATCCGAATCAAGGATACTGTTGTAAAAAGGGCAGATGGCTACACCGGGGTATCCGAATACGGTGGTCACCTCTTCTGCTTCCAGACATTTGATAATGGCGTCTGCACCTGTCATATCTATGGTCCTCCTATTCTATTCCGCAATGGGCATGCTGTATTTTCTTCTCACATCTGCTGTGTCCTGCCGCACTCTCCGTCCCCGCGGCAGGTATTTCCGCTTCCTCATTTAGCTGCTGAGCCGCCTGGCCAGTTTCACGGCTTCTGCAGCATCGGCAGAGTATCCGTGGGCTCCGATCTCATCCGCATACTCCTGTGTAATCACTGCGCCGCCTACCATAATCTTCGCATTTACGTTTTCCGCCTTTGCATAAGCGATAACTTCCTTCATTCGCTGCATTGTGGTGGTCATCAGCGCAGACAGGGCGATAATACTGGCATTGTTTTCCTTTGCTGCCCGGATAATATCTTCTTTGGGCACATCCTTTCCCAGGTCTATTACCCGGAAACCATAATTCCGCAGCATCAGGGCCACAAGATTTTTCCCTATGTCGTGGATATCCCCTTCCACGGTTGCTATGACCACAACGGGCATTTCTGCGGTATCCGTATCCCTCTTCAGCAGCGGCTCCAGTATTTCAATGGCGTTTTTCATGGCTTCCGCGCTGGAGATCAGCTGTGGAAGGAAGTATTTTCCTTTGTCAAAGAACTCTCCCACCTGGTTGATTGCCGGTAGCAATACCTCGTGCAGAAGTTCAAAGGCCTCCTCGCCCTCTTCCAGGGCTTCCCGGGTCTGTGCGGCTATGCCGTTGCGGTTGCCCTTCAGGACGGAATTGTATAGCAGGGTTCTGCAGTCTTTCTCCGGTGCCTGTCCGTCCTTTTTCTGCCCCGGACCGCCGGATGGATCTGCTTTCCCGCCTTCCGCTTCCGGGCCTCCCCGTGGAACCGTATCATTCTTCTTCCGGGCCGCTTCCTTTCTGGCCCTGTTTTCCGCCACGACTCCCATGTACTCTATATACCTGACATCCGATTCCCTCTTTGCCAGCAGCAGATCCGCCGCCATGGCGCAGCCCATCAGAAGCTCCTGGGAGGGATTTGCAATGGCCATGGTAAGACCCTCCCTGATGGCCAGAGTGAGAAACGCCGTATTGACAAAGCTTCTTTCCGGCATTCCAAAGGAAATATTGGAAAGTCCGCATATGGTGGCCAGCTCGTTCTCCCTGCAGTAACGGATCGTCTCCAGCGTCTCCATGGCCGCTTCCGGATTGGCTCCGATGGTGGAAACCAGGCCGTCCACCACCACGTCCTCCTTTTTCATCCCAAGGGACCACGCTCTCTCCAGAATCTTCTCTATAATCTCGGTCTTCTCCTCCCTGTTCCGGGGCAGACCCTGATCGGACAGCGGAAGAAGAATAAACATGGCGCCATATTTTTTTACAAGGGGCAGAAGCACTTCATACTTTTCCTTCTCCAGGGACACGGAATTGACCAGAGCTCTGCCCGGATAGTGCCTGAGCGCTGCCTCAAGGACATCCACATGACTGGAGTCCAGGGAAAGCGGCAGATCGGTCACCCCGCCCACCTCCTCCAGGGCCCGCAGCATGGCAGCCTTTTCGTCGATACCGCCCATGCCCATATTTACATCCAGAATCAGGGCTCCGTCATGCTCCTGTTCCTGGGCAAACTGCAGTACCCTGTCAAAGTTTCCCTCCCGCAGCTGGGCCTGCAGAAGCTTTTTCCCTGTGGGATTGATTCGTTCCCCCACCACCAGAAAGCTTCCATCCAGTTCAAAATGCACCGTCCTCCGCTCGGAGGTAAGCTGCCTGACTCCTTTTTTCCTGCGTAGCACACCGGGAACACATCCCTTTCCGATCCTCTCCCGCAACAGACGGATATAATCGGGGTCCGTACCACAGCAGCCTCCCAGAACGGAAGCGCCGGCTCCTGCCAACAGCTCCATCTCTTCCACAAAAGCCTCCGGCCCCAGGCTGTAGCAGCTCCTTCCCTCCCCGTCCAGACAGGGAAGACCTGCATTGGGTTTGGCGAGAATGGGGATTTCCGCGGTGGCAGCAGCCATATCCGTGACAATCTGCCCCATGCCGGCCGGTCCCGTGGAACAATTTACCCCCACAGCGTCAGCGCCCAGACTTTCCAATACAACCGCCGCAGTTTCCGCATCCGTGCCAAACAGGGTTCTGCCGTCAGACTCAAAGGTCAGGCTCACCATCACCGGAAGATCACAGACCTCCCTGGCGGCAATCAGGGCAGCTCTTGCCTCCGCCAGACTCATCATGGTCTCCACTACCAACAGATCCACTCCGGCTTTTTCCAACAGAGAAATCTGTTCCCTGTATACAGTGATCAGTTCCTCCAGTTCCATTGTCCCCACTGGCCGAAGCTGCCTTCCCGTCATGGTCAGATTCCCGGCAATATAGACCGGATGGTCGGATCCGGCAGACGCATCCCTGGAAATCTGCACCAGTTCCCGGATCATTGCCTCCATTTTTCCTTCCAGTCCATACTCCTGCAGCTTGATCCTGTTAGCCGTAAAGGTAGGCGTATATAAAATATCCGTACCTGCTTCCACATAGCGTCTCTGCAGCGCAAGCATGACATCTCTGTGCTCCAGAATCCACTGCTCTGGACATACCCCTGACGGCATTCCGGATTTTACCAGATTGGAGCCTGTGGCTCCGTCCAGATATAAATACGATTTGGCAATCTCTGCAAAGGTTTCTCTTGTCATACTCTCCTGTTCGGTTCCGTCTCCTTATTTGATGTCCTGCAGAACCGCTTTTCATTACTCAAAAAACTTATTTCCTATAATACCACATATCCGAATTAATAGTAAAGGGGTGTATTTATCCAATTCTTTCACAAAAGGTGTTGCGAAAATACTCAGATTGTGGTAGATTTTAATAGTATTTTTTTATGAAGCATTTCATAAGGGGGTTCAGACAGATGAAATTGAAAATCGCTTTTGCGGCATTCCTGACCGTTATTGTACTGACTTCCTGCGGCGGGGATTCCGAATTAACCGTGTTTCGAAAAAATATGGATGCTTTCTGTACCAGGATTTCGGAAATCGATTCTTCCATCAACGGTATCGACGCAGAGTCAGAAGCTGCCACGGAAGAACTTCTGGCATACCTGGATGATCTGGATCTTGTTTTCCAGTCTTTTGCAAAAATGGATTTCCCGGAGGAATTTGACTATCTGGAAAATCTGGCGGATGAATCCAGCGAATACATGTCCCAGGCGGTAAAAAGTTACCATGACGCCTTCAGCATGGATTCCTTTGACAACAATACTGCGGAGTATGCCCGGGAAAATTATTCCAGAGCCTACAAAAGAGTTCAGATTATTATATCTTTTCTGCATGGTGAGGAACCGTTGGACCCGGATCTGACTGTGGAATATGGCAGCGACTGAGCTGCCGGAAAACAGAACTCCGTTTTCACATGTTCCGGAAACAAAAAGCCGCCGCATTCCCAGTCTGATAAACAGATCTGTGGCAGGCGGCAGCTTTTTGTTTTTATTTCAGCAGTTTAATGCATCCCAGAAGCGGCACCTCATTTTCCTGCTCCCTCACCGCATAGACGATTCCCATCACCCAGAATACAAATACTACCAACTGCACCAGACCTACCACCAGTCTCACCAGCGGAACCCATGCCAGCGCAGCCAGAATCAAAGATGTAAGATTAATCACCAGCGCCTGATTCAAATGGAACTTGCTTTCCTCCCTCTCTCCTGCCACAAAGGCCACCAACCATCCAAAAATAGTAATATAAGCCACGATATCAGTAGTTTTCTTATCCATGTTCACACTCTCCTTGTCTCATGCATGAAATTTAATGATTGTTCAGTTACATGGTAATTCCCCATATCAGCCGCAGCGCATTCTTCAGAAGGAAATTGCAGACAATCAGCGCAACCGCTCCATACAGATACCATGAATGAAACTGCCATCCCCTGATTTTCCTGATGCCCATCCGGTTCAGCCCCTGTGTTATCATAAATCCGCCGCCCATCAGCACCATATAGGGCACAAGGGGATGATACCACAGCGCCAGAAGAAGTTTCCCCTGAACCAGTGCCCGAAAAGCCCTGGTTCCTCCACAGCCCGGGCAGTATATACCCACTATCTCCGTGAAAAAGCATGGAATCTCCGGCAGAAACCTCCGAAACAGAAAATGGTACAATGCCCATAATCCTGTCCCCGCCGCCAACAGAATCAGGCCGATATGAAACAGCTCCGTCTCCAGTGCCGCTGTTTTTCTGCGCTTCTGCGCCTTTACCGGAAAACCATCTGCCAATGTGTCATTCCTCCCAAATGGGATCCCGTCCCCGGACATTTCCGGCACAGTCACATCCCCTGCAGAATCATATCCAGATAACCAATTTGATCCATATAAGCTATTATCCAGATGTAGTAAATCAGTGCGCCGATACCAACGACAATACTGATAATGGAGCATACAAGCCCTGCAATCCCAACGCCTGATTTTCCTCTGTTGTTTCCGATAATGGCGCAGATCAGGCCTGCAATTCCCAAAATAATGCCAGGTATCCCATAGCAGCAGCTGGTACAGATTCCCAGAATGCCGCAGACCAGTCCTGCTATCTGGAGGCCGTTTGTACCATTGCTCCCCTGGTTATCCTGCGGCGCCTGGTAGGGGACATTTGCCGTGTAATCCTGATAATTACCACCGTTTTGATTATTCCCGTCCATCTCTTTCTCCTTTTCCTTTTATTTCTGATTGCCTTATGTAAAAAGCTATTCTTTATTATACAATAGATCAGAAAAAATTTCTACCAAAAATGCAAACTTTCAAAGGGCTTTTTGTGCTGCCTGGCAAAATTTAAGGCTACCGCCGACAACCTCTGTCAACGATAGCCCTTGATTTTACTGTATTTCTCAGAACTTCCTATCGTTTCCGAAAAGACTTGTCTCCTAGAAGCGATTCTCCTTAGCCGCTTCCTCGATCAAAACAGCCACGGCCACGGTAGCGCCAACCATGGGGTTGTTGCCCATACCAATGAGACCCATCATCTCCACATGGGCGGGAACGGAGGAAGAACCTGCGAACTGCGCATCAGAGTGCATACGTCCCAGAGTATCGGTAAAGCCATAGGAAGCGGGGCCTGCAGCCATGTTGTCCGGATGCAGGGTACGTCCTGTGCCGCCGCCGGAAGCAACGGAGAAGTACTTCTTCCCTGCCTCGGTGCGCTCTTTCTTGTATGTGCCTGCAACGGGATGCTGGAATCTGGTGGGATTGGTGGAGTTGCCTGTGATGGATACGTCCACGTTCTCCTTCCACATGATGGCAACGCCCTCGGGAACGCTGTTGGAACCATAGCAGTTCACCTTTGCGCGGAGTCCCTCGGAGTAAGCAATTCTCTCGATTTCCTTTACTTCGTTGGTATAGGGATCATACTCTGTCTCAACGAAAGTGAAGCCGTTGATACGGGAGATGATCTTTGCTGCGTCTTTTCCAAGACCGTTCAGGATAACGCGCAGGGGTTTCTGGCGAACCTTGTTTGCCTTCTCGGCGATGCCGATTGCGCCCTCTGCAGCGGCAAAGGACTCATGTCCTGCCAGGAAGCAGAAGCAGTCGGTCTCCTCCTCCAGAAGCATCTTGCCCAGATTGCCGTGTCCCAAACCAACCTTGCGGGTATCGGCAACAGATCCGGGAATACAGAATGCCTGAAGGCCCTCTCCGATGGCAGCAGCAGCGTCAGCAGCCTTGCGGCAGCCCTTCTTGATGGCGATGGCAGCGCCTACGGTATAAGCCCAGCATGCGTTCTCAAAGCAGATGGGCTGAATCTTCTTCACCTGCTCGTATACGTCAAGTCCTGCGTCCTTGGTAATCTTCTCTGCTTCTTCGATAGAGGAGATGCCATAGCCCTTCAGTACTTCCGTGATTTTATCAATACGTCTTTCATATGATTCAAATAAAGCCATTTTTTCCTGTCCTCCTTATTTTTCTGGAAGCTTCTCAAATCGCCCGGTTGGGCTGAGAAGCAGTGCATGACGGCGTCGCGGCCATGCATTACTCTTTTCTGGGATCGATAACCTTCACGGCATCGGCAACGCGGCCGTACTGACCCTTGGCCTTCTCGTAGGCGGTGTTGGGATCGTCGCCCTTCTTGATGAAATCGGTCATCTTTCCAAGGCTGACGAACTCATAGCCGATAATCTGGTCATCCTTGTCCAGGGCGATACCGGTCACGTAGCCTTCTGCCATCTCCAGATAACGGGGACCCTTCTTCAAAGTACCGTACATGGTACCAACCTGGCTCCTGAGTCCCTTGCCCAGATCCTCAAGGCCTGCGCCGATGGGAAGACCTTCCTCGGAGAATGCGCTCTGGGTACGTCCATAAACGATCTGCAGGAACAGCTCTCTCATGGCAGTGTTGATGGCATCACACACAAGGTCGGTGTTCAGCGCTTCCATGACAGTCAGGCCGGGAAGAATCTCAGATGCCATAGCTGCGGAATGAGTCATGCCGGAACAGCCGATGGTCTCCACCAACGCTTCCTGGATGATGCCCTCCTTTACGTTCAGGGTCAGCTTGCAGGCGCCCTGCTGAGGAGCACACCAACCCACTCCATGGGTCAGACCGGAAATATCTTCCACCTTCTTCGCCTGTACCCATTTTGCTTCTTCAGGGATAGGCGCACAGCCATGATGCACACCCTGAGCGACTGTGCACATTTCTTCAACTTCCTTTGAATAAATCATGTGAAATCTCCTTTCGATTATGTAAGTTATTATTCGTCACAACAGAAAGCCCGCAGACGCGTGCTTCCCGCTGCATATCAATTGGAAAATTGACATATAATAATCTCTTTCTTCATTTTCTCATACTTACGGGAAAAAATCTAGTATTTTTTGTAAAAAAATATCTTTCACTCCAGTTTACTCCCGCTTTCCGGTGATCTCCGTGGCCTTCTTGTAAATGCTTCCGGCAGGTATCACGCCTCTGACCATGGACGTAGGATAAATGTTGGTATTTCTGCCGATGACTGTCCCTGGATTCAGGACGCTGTTGCAGCCCACCTCCACATGGTCCCCCAGCATGGCTCCCATTTTCTTTAGGCCTGTCTCAATCAGGATGCCCTCTCCCTTTACTGTCACCAGGGTCTTGTCGCTCTTTACGTTGGAGGTGATGGAGCCTGCCCCCATATGGGACTTAAAGCCCAGGATACTGTCTCCCACATAATTGTAATGGGGCACCTGAACCTGATTAAACAGAATGACATTTTTCAACTCTGTGGAATTTCCCACCACCGCTCCCTTTCCCACAATTGCATTGCCTCTCACAAACGCGCAGTGGCGGATTTCCGCTTTTTCATCTACGATCAGCGGTCCGTTCAGGCATGCTGTGGGAGCCACTTTTGCGCTCTTTGCAACCCAGATATGCTCTCCTCTTTCTTCAAACAGATCTTCGGGAAGGCTTTTCCCCAAACTGATGATGAAATCATGGATTTTCGGAAGCGCTTCCCAGGGATAGGTCAGTCCCTTCAGCAATTCCTTCGCTATGGTCTCCTGTAAATCATATAAATCAGATATTGTAATTCCCGTACTCAATTTAGACGCAATCCTCCTCTCAAAAAGTCATTATTTCGTGTAATTTGCGGCCGCCTCCTGAAACTGTGTGAACAGCGCCCTCTGGTTGTTCAGCTGCTTCACATACTGTGTCCTGCGCCCCACAAATCCGTTCAGCTTGTCCATATATTCCCGGGATGTGATAGCGCCGTCCGCCACCATGGTGAGGCCTTTTTCCCAGCTTGCCGTCAGGGCCGGGTCCAGTAGCGCCCTGATGGAGCTTCCCACCACATCATAGATCATCTCCCCCATCAGCGTGGGCGTCAGCGTCTGTGTCTTCTTATTCAGGGCCAGGTATTCAATGTTCACCAGTTTCTTCAGGATCTCTGCCCTTGTGGCGCTTGTGCCGATGCCGCTACCCTTGATCTGGGCACGCAGCTCATCGTCTTCGATAAACTGTCCTGCATTCTCCATGGTGAGGATAATGCTTCCGGAAGTGTAGCGTTTCGGCGGAGAGGTCTCCCCCT
The DNA here is from genome assembly GCA_947367855.1 of uncultured Lachnospiraceae bacterium. Taxonomy (GTDB): domain Bacteria; phylum Bacillota; class Clostridia; order Lachnospirales; family Lachnospiraceae; genus Acetatifactor. The sequence goes on from CANBFE010000010.1 coordinate 101,019, forward strand.
CCTTGATCTCATAGGAATCCACTTCCAGTCTGGCTCCCTTTTTCAGAGAATCCAACAGTTTCATAAAGGCGTCGTCACATTTGAGTTCCGTCTCTTCCCCGTCTCCGCCGCGCTTCTCTGCCTGCGCCGGGGGACTTTTTCCTTCCCCCTGTCCGGATTTTACTGCCGCAACCTTCAGATAGCCTTCCTCCACAAGTACCTTGAAACTGGCGAAGAACCGCTCTTTCTTCACTTTGATGCACAGCGCAAATTTCCGATACACTGCCGGAGGGTAGAAGATGCTCAGGAATCTGCGGACAATCAGCTCATACACCTTGGCGGACAGAGGCGGCAGGTTTTTCAGGTTGTTCAGCCCCTGTCCGGTGGGAATGATGGCATAGTGGTCCGTAATCTGCTTGTCGTTCACATAACGGGTCTTTGCAATGGTTTTATAGCTGCCTTTCTGCAGAATCTCCGCCGCAAAAGCTGCCCCCGGTCCGAATCCCTGTAGTCCGCCGATATTTTTGTGGATCTCCTTTGCCACCGCAGTGGACAAAACCCTGGCATCCGTCCTGGGGTAGGTGACCATCTTTTTCTCATACAGCTCCTGGGCTATCCGCAGGGTTTCGTCCGGGCTGATCTTGAACATTTTGGAACAGTCGTTCTGCAGTTCCGCCAGATTATACAGCAGGGGAGGATTCTTGTTCTCCTTTTTTTTGGATATGCTCTCCAGGAGAATATCCCCCACCGGTTCCTCCTTCAGATGAGCCACCATTTTCTCCGCATCCACTTTTTCCAGAAATCCGTTGTCCTTATAGAGTTTGGGGGAGGCGAACCAGGAGGAACCCTCCACGGCCTTCCACTCTCCGGTAAAGCTCCTGTCCTGGAGACGGAAGCTGCCCAGTACTCTGTAAAAGGGAGTTTTGACGAAAGAACGTATCTCTCTCTCCCTGTTTACGATAATTCCCAGTACGCAGGTCATGACCCGGCCTACGGAAATCACTGCCTTGTCCCGTTTCAGATAATCTTTTACCGTATTTCCGTATTTCAGCGTGAGAACACGGGAAAAATTGATGCCCATGAGATAGTCTTCCTTGGCTCTCAGGTAGGCCGCGTCGCTGAGATTGTCGTATTCTTTTAAATCCTTTGCCTCCCGGATGCCCCGCAGGATCTCCTCCTCCGTCTGGGAGTCAATCCACACCCGCCTGCGTTCCTTGTCTCTGATGCCGGACATCTGCTCCACCAGGCGGTATATGTACTCCCCCTCCCGCCCGGAGTCCGTACAGACATAGATGGTGGTCACGTCAGGGCGCTTCATCAGGGAGCTTACAATAGTATATTGCTTCCTGGAGCTTTCAATGACTTCGTATTTATATTCTTCCGGAAGGAAGGGAATCGTGTCAAAACTCCACCGCCGTAAACTCTCGTCATAGGCGTCCGGATAGCTCATGGTGACCAGATGACCCACGCACCAGGTGACGATCACGTCCGCAGATTCCAGATAGCCGTCCCTGGAGGTGGTGTTCACTTTTAAAGCATTTGCAAATTCGCGGGCCACACTGGGCTTCTCCGCAATAAATAATTTCTTTCCCACACTTTATGTCCTTATTTTTTCTCAATATATCCGTTGGCCTTCAGCAGTTCCGCGCACAGGACCGCCCCTCCTGCCGCGCCCCTGACCGTATTGTGAGACAGGCCCACAAACTTATAGTCATACACGGTATCTTCCCGAAGCCGTCCCACGCTGATGCCCATGCCACGCTCAAAGTCCACGTCCATGGTAACCTGGGGCCTGTTGTCCTCCTCCAGATACCGGATAAACTGCTTCGGCGCACTGGGCAGCTGCAGACGCTGAGGCTCGCCGCTGAATTCCGCAAGCTTCCGGATCAGATCCTCTTTGGAGGGCTTTTTCTCAAATCTCACAAATACCGCAGCGGTATGGCCGTTCAGCACGGGAACGCGGATGCACTGACAGGTGATCACAGGGCTTTCTGCCGGAACAATGACGCCGCCCTCCACCCTACCCCAGATGCGCAGAGGCTCCTTCTCGCTCTTCTCCTCCTCCCCGCCGATGTAGGGAATGATATTGCCTGCCATTTCCGGCCAGTCCTGGAAGGTCTTGCCCGCCCCGGAAATAGCCTGGTAAGTGGTTGCCACCACCTCCACAGGCCGGTATTCCATCCATGCGGTAAGCACAGGCGCATAGCTCTGGATGGAGCAGTTGGGTTTCACCGCCACAAAGCCCTTCTCAGTGCCCAGACGTTTTCTCTGAAACGCAATAACGTCCATATGTTCTGGATTGATCTCCGGCACCATCATGGGCACGTCCGGAGTCCATCTGTGGGCGCTGTTGTTGGAGACCACGGGAGTCTCTGTTTTAGCATAGTCTTCCTCGATCCTGCGGATCTCCTCCTTGGACATGTCAACTGCGCTGAACACAAAGTCCACCTGGGATGCAACGTTTTCCACCTCATTGACATTCATGACCCTGATCTGCTTCACCGCCTCCGGCATGGGAGTATCCATCTTCCACCTGCCGCCCACGGCCTCTTCATAGGTTTTGCCCGCTGACCGGGAACTGGCCGCAATGGTGGTCACATCAAACCAGGGATGGTTCTCCAACAGGGCGATGAACCGCTGCCCTACCATGCCTGTGCCGCCTAAAATACCAACCTTTAATTTTTCACTCATATTTTTCTTCCTCCTCGCTATTCTGTCTGCCCATCCGCCGTATCCCCGGCAAATCCCTCTTCCTCCAGATAGGCCCTGTGGGCAGCCATCACTGTCTTCATGGCATCCGGCCCTGGGGCGCCCAGGGTCAGGCGTTTTTCCACACAGGTTTTCAGAGAAACTGCCTCATAGAGATCCTGCCCGAAATGTTCGCTGACTGTCTGCAGTTCTTCCAGAGATAATTTTTCGATGGATGTATTCTTTTCCACGCAGTAAAGCACTAATCTGCCCACAATACCGTGCGCGTCCCGGAAAGGAACGCCCTTCCCCACCAGATAATCCGCCGCGTCTGTGGCGTTGGTGAATCCGTTCATGGCACTGGCCGCCATGCGTTCTTTGCGGAATTTCATGGTGCGCAGCATTCCGGTAAAAAGCGCCAGGCAGTTGTCCGCCGTATCCATGGCGTCAAAGGCCAGTTCCTTGTCCTCCTGCATATCTTTATTATAGGCCAGGGGAATGCCCTTCATGGTGGTGAGCAGGGCCATCAGGGCGCCGTAGACACGCCCGGTCTTGCCCCGCACCAGTTCGGCGATATCAGGATTCTTCTTCTGGGGCATAATGCTGCTGCCCGTGGAATAGGCATCGTCAATCTCCACAAACTGATATTCATTGGAATTCCAGATAATGATCTCCTCGCAGAACCGGCTCAGATGCATCATGACCGTAGACAGGGCAGCCAGAAATTCGATCAGATAATCCCTGTCGGACACGGAGTCCATGCTGTTGAGGGTGGGACCGGCAAATGCCAGCAGAGAAGCCGTGTGCTCCCTGTCCAGAGGATAGGTGGTGCCTGCCAGAGCTCCCGCCCCAAGGGGACAGTAGTTCATCCTGCGGAAAATGTCCGCCATTCTCTGCCTGTCACGCTTAAACATTTCAAAATACGCGCCGTAATGATGGGCCAGTGTGGTGGGCTGCGCCTTCTGAAGATGGGTGAAACCCGGCATATAGGTTTCCAGATTTTCCTCCATGGTCTTCAGAATTACGGACAGCAGCTCCTTCAGCAGCCCGTCCGTTCCCACTACCCGTTTCCTGGTGTACAAACGCATATCAAGGGCCACCTGGTCATTACGGCTTCTTCCGGTGTGCAGTTTTTTTCCGGTATCCCCGATGCGCCCGATCAGCTGCATTTCCACAAAACTGTGAATGTCTTCACAGGTATCATCAATTTCAAGGAGGCCTGCCCTTACTTCATCCCGGATTTCCCCAAGCCCCCGCAGGATGGCATCCCTCTCTTCCCCGGTGAGAATACCCTGCTTTGCCAGCATGGCCACATGGGCGGCGCTGCCCTCTATATCCTCCTCAAAAAGCCGTTTGTCAAAACCGATGGAAGCATTAAACTCATAGGCCATTTTGTCTGTCTCTCCGACGAAACGGCCGCCCCATAACTGTGCCATATTCTCCTCCGCTTTCAAGTATAGTCGTTGTCCGTTGGGGAAGCCGCCGCTCTCCGCTTCCTTCCCGGACTTTAAACAAGATATTACCATAAAAATTTTCACAGCGCAAGTAAATACCGAACCCCTTTGCGTGCCCCTTCATACATTATGATAAAAAGAAAAGGTTAAAAGTCCGAAAAAGCAGGACTTTGAAGCAGGCCTATATGCAAAATATCCTGGAATTAAAGAACATCGGTTATTCCTACCACAGCCTGCACGGGGAGACCAAAGCTCTCGAGAATATCTCCTTCGGCGTCCGCGAAGGCGAGTTTATCGCCATCGTAGGTCCCAGCGGCTGCGGAAAATCCACCCTTCTTTCTATTATTGCAGGTCTTCTTTCCCCTGAGGAGGGCACCATCGCGGTAAACAATCCGGACGGCTCTCTGCATTATCCCAAAATCGGCTACATGCTTCAGCGGGATCATCTCTTTGAGTGGCGCACGGTTTACCGCAACGTGACCCTGGGCCTGGAATTGAATCATACCATGACAAAAGAACATCTGGACACGGTAGAGCGTCTCCTGAAGGACTACGGACTTGACAAATTCCGGGACAAACGTCCCAGTGAACTGTCCGGCGGAATGAAACAGCGGGCTGCCCTGATCCGCACCCTGGCCCTGGAACCGCAGCTGCTCCTGTTGGATGAGCCCTTCAGCGCCCTGGATTACCAGACCAGGCTCTTTGTGTCCGCAGACATCTGCCGCCTGATCCGGGCCGCCGGAAAGACCATGATCATTATTACCCATGACCTGTCCGAGGCCATCAGCCTGGCGGACAGAATCATCGTCCTCTCCGGCCGCCCTGCCGTGGTGAAAAACGAAGTGAACGTCAGTCTGACCCTGGCGGACGATTCGCCCCTGGCGGCCAGAAATGCGCCGGAATTCCAACAGTATTTCAATATGCTATGGGAGGATCTGACACATGAAAACTGATATTGAAAAAAGAAAAACGTCCCACGAAAGCACCTTCCGGAAAAAGAAAACCGCGGAACTGACCAAACAGGAAGAATTCGTTAAAAAGCACCGCAGACACCACCATGAGATCGCATCCTGGAGGACGGTAATCTTTGTCTTTTTTCTGGTACTCTGGGAAATCAGCGCAGACCTGAAATGGATAGACAGCTTTTTCTTCTCCAGTCCCAGTCGTGTGGCCCGGTGCTTTGTGGAGCAGATCAGAAGCAATTCCATGCTGTCCCATATCGGGGTGACGCTCTTTGAGACACTGTTCAGCTTCCTGCTTGTGCTGCTGTGCAGTCTGGCCGTCTCCACGCTGCTGTGGTACTCCGCCAAACTGTCCGAGATACTGGAGCCTTATCTGGTAGTGTTAAACAGCCTGCCCAAATCCGCCCTGGCCCCCCTGTTTATCGTGTGGCTCGGCACAGGTACCAGAACCATCATCGTGGCCGGAATGTCCGTGGCTGTCTTCGGCTCCATCATCAGCTTTTATACCGGCTTTCAGCAGGTTGACCCGGAAAAAATCACGCTGATTTACACACTGGGGGGCAGCAGGCGGGACGCCTTCTCCAAGGTGGTGCTTCCCGGCTCCGTACCCATCCTGCTGAGTACTGCCAAGGTAAACATCGGCCTGGCTCTGGTGGGCGTCATCATCGGAGAATTTCTGGCGGCAAGACGTGGACTGGGTTACCTGATCATCTACGGTTCCCAGGTTTTCCAGTTGGACATGGTGATCACAAGCATCATTGTGCTCTGCATTATTGCTCTGGGATTCTACAAGTCCATCCAGATCATAGAGCATCAGATAAAGATACGATTCAAGATGTAATCAGGATCTAAAGGCCAAAAAAGCTTCTGCTTTCCGGCCTTACATAAAAGCCGCCTGTGCCGCTGTTAGATTATGATGACTTTTACCCCGGGGTAAATGATTTACCCCATTTACCCCACCCAATTCGACATTTGACAAACGGGATTCGACAAAATCCATATCTTTCAGTGCTGCGAAATCGCATCAGAGCAGCCTTAAAAGCTGTACCAGCTCATGAGACTCGTCCGTATCTGACGCGGTCTGCCTGGTATCAAACTGCGAAAAACGGTTATCGCGGTAAAATGATAACAGCTTTTCCTCATTTTCTGCCTCTAAGAAGGTCACTACACCTCCACCCAGATACTGTATCTCTTTAATTTTATCCCATACAAGTTTAAGCAGTTCTGTTCCCGTGATTTCTGTTCCGCCACTCTCCGAGAAGTTTTTCCCAAGTTGTGCGATCAGATATGCCGACATGGTATAGGTATCCGATTTTTCATCCAACTCACTAATTCGCAACAGCTTTCTTTTCATGGTATTGCTCACTGTTTCACCCCTTACCGTCAATGGTTTTAATGCAAGGGTAAAATATCCAAGTAATCTGACATCCTCTGCTGAAACTACAAGATATGTAACAGACTGGTTCTTTTTCGTGAATTCTATGGCACTTTTTTTCAAAAAACGTTCCACGTCCTTATTCTTCGGACTGGAAAAGCCGGAAAGCAAATCAACCAGTGCAGGCTCTCCGGCTTCTTCATCATTCCCCAATGCCAAATATTCACGGATATTGACTGAAAAGAATTTATCAATTCCCGGCATTTTCCTTCTCCTTTATTTTCATCTTCCGTAGCCGCATCATTTCCCTCAATTCAGGTTCTCCTTTTATCTCTCTTGCTGCTACTGGTATATGAACAGGACGGTTCTTGGCAGATTCTTCAATCGCATTGACAAACATCTCCACCTGTTCCTTGCCGGAAATGACAAAATTCTTTGTGATACTTGAAGTTGCCATAATAAACACCTCCTTAGTCAGTATGGTTCTTCCGTTTCAATTCATACTTTTCTATCTCTATTTTATTATTTTATATCGGCTAACGCAACAAATCTTTCATGAATTTTTTATAACTTATTTTCCCACTTGCCAACCCGCCAAAACAGAATTAAGATACGACACAGATCCTCTACCGTATAAATCTTTTCCTGTGTCAATGCCATGGCTGACTGCCTGCTTTCCATAAGATTATTCTCATTCCTGACAGTTACTGCACGTAAAAAGCCGCAAATCCATGATTTTACTGAAAATCTCTGGATTTACGGCTCTTGTGCCAGAGCTTCTGACGGGACTCGAACCCGTGGTCTATTGATTACGAATCAATCGCTCTACCAACTGAGCCACAGAAGCATTTTTACATAAGTACCACCCACAGAAAATGACCTCCTCCGGAAACTCTCCGAACCCATCCTCCGTGCAACTGAATTTTATTATACAAGGTTTTCGTAAATAATTCAACTATTATTTTTAATTTTTTTGATTTTTTGCTTTGTATATTTTTCCCTGTCAGGTTTCATCCAATGGTCAGACGTTCTCTTGTCTTTAAGAAGCAGCATTCCCCGCTGTACAGCCCGGCCTGATAAAGTTCCGCCAGAATCTCCGTCATTCTGGGATCCAGTCTGTGATAAACCATTCGATTTTCCCAGGGCAGCCCTGCCACATATTCCCGCTGACGCATATCCAGGACAGCAAGCATTGCCTCAAACCGCAAGGGAGCCCCGGCCGCCGCCTGCCCGAAGGAAACGGAAGCATAGGAATCCTCAGTCCCGTTCTTCTGCCGCTTTTCCTCAAGCAAAGCCAGAAGCGCTTCCGCCGTGTCCCCCTCGCCCCGGAAACACTCTTCCCTCCACGCCTCCACGGCCGCCTTCTCCTCCTCTACAACCACCCTGCGGAAAGAACTCTTCCCATACCGGTCATATTCCTTTACAAAGGCAGTCTTCACCGCTGTACCGCCGCTTCCGGGCCTCTCCCGCAGAATGACGCCCCGGGCAAGCAGCTGTTCCCACACTGTCTTCTGAACCCTTTCATAGGGAGTGGGGTAATCCAGATGCTCCATGATCTGCTGCACCGTATATCCGGAATCCGTCAGATGGCGGATGGCGCCTCCGCTGGCTGTCTCATAGGTAAAATCAGACAGTGCCTTCTGAAAATATCGGTTTTCTGCCATAACTTCCATCCCTTTCCCGACGTCCCCTTCCGTGAGATGTGCACAGAGACGTGCCGCCCAATCCCCGGGGACAGGCTTCAGCCCCGGTTTTCTTTTGCTCCCTCCGGTCTATAGTCCAGATGTACGTCCAATTGATTATAGGCAATCTCAATACCGTTCTCATCCAGGCAGAGCTTGCAGTTCTCGGTAATCCGCCATTTTCCCTTCCAGAAATCCTCCTGTTTAAACCAACACCGCACCCCCAGTTTTACGCAGGAGTCCGCCAGGGAATCCACATATACAAGCATATCCCTGTCTTTCAGCACAGCCTCGTCCTGGGCCAGGAGCTGCAGCAGAACCTCTTTCGCCTTCCTTAAGTCGGCCTGGTAGGAGATTCCCACGGATATATCCATGCGCCTGGCTTCCTGGGTGGTGACGTTGACCAGGCTGTTGTTGGCCAGGTTGCCGTTGGGCAGAATCACGGTCTGGTTGTCCGGCGTCAGCAGCTTTGTATAGAAAATCTGAATCTCCGTGACGGTGCCCTCCTTCTCGGAATAGCCTTCCCGGATATAATCTCCCACCTTGAAGGGTTTCAGGGCCAGAATCAACACCCCTCCCGCCAGATTGGAGAGGCTGCCCTGGACCGCCAGACCGATGGCCACGCCGGCAGAACCCAGCACAGCCACCACGCTTGCCGCATCCAGTCCGAAGGAGGAAGCCAGAAAGGTCACAAGCAGCACATACAGCGTTGCCTTGGTAAAAGAATCCACAAACTGGATCACTCCCAGTTCGGCATTGGCGCGTTTCATGGATTTCCTGATAATCCCACGTATAAATTTAATCAGATTTACGCCGATCAGGAAAAATACCACCGCCAGGAGAACCCGCAGTCCGAAGTTGAAAGCCTTCTCCGGCAGCTGATTCATAAATTCCCGTATCACATCCGGGTGTATTTTCTCCTCAATTCCCTCGATCACATTATCGGCGGCGCCTCCCGCTGTCAGTCCATAGATTATCACGTTTACCTGTCCTTCCTGAATGTTCTCCTGTGACTTCTGTTTTTACAGGGAACCTGTTCTTTGGTTCTCTGGTTTCCGGCAGAAGCTTTGTCAGCCTTTCCCTCCGCCTTCTATGCGCTTTCTGTTTCGGCAGCTTTCTTTACCGACTTACCGTCTGCCTTTTTAGCAGATTTCCGTGCCGGTTTTTCAGAGGTCTTTTGGGGTTCTTTCCCCTCTTTTTTTGCCGCTGCCTTCTTCCCTGACGCTTTTGCGGCTTTTTTTGTCTCCGGGACTGCTTCCTTTACCACATTGACCGCAGTGGTCCGATGTACACTGTGTTCCGGCGTTTTTGCGGTTTTTCCTGTTTTCTTTTCCGCAGATGCTTCAGGTTCTCCGGATTCTTTTGCAGCTGCCTGTTCGGAAGGGCTGCCCTTCGCCGCTTTTTTTGCCGCTTTATCTGCAGCGGCAGTTTCTGTCTCCTCTGCAGATTCAGAAGCTTTTGCAGAAGCCGCGGCCTTTCCTTTCTTTCCGGCGTCCTTCAGCGTCTTTTTCGCCTTTTCCTCCGCAGCCTGGGCCTCTTTCTCCTTGGCCATTTCTTCCTCCGTATAAGGAATATATTTCAGGATGCTCAAGGAAAGGGGCGCCATCTTCACGGTGACGGAATAAGGTCTGTCATCCCACTCCACGGCTTTTGCCCGTTTCAGGCGGTTATTCACAATGCCTGTGCCGCCGTACTTTTCGCTGTCGGAATTGAAAATTTCCTTGTATTTTCCCGCGTAGGGCGTTCCTGTGGTAATCTCCCGCTCCACGCCGGCGAAATTCGCCACCACCAGAAGGGTTTCCTCTGTCTTCTCCCCTTTCCGCAGATAGGTCAGGTAGCAGTCCTGGGCGGAGATATGATTCACCCACTCAAAGCCTTCCGGCGCATCATCCCGCTCATACAGGGCAGGCAGCGTGCGGTAAAGGTGATTCAGCTCCTTCACCAGAACAGAGATTCCCTTATGCTCCGGCACTTCCGCCAGATTCCATTCCACGCTCCGGTCCTCGTTCCACTCGTCAAACTCTCCCAGATCCTGGCCCATGAACAGGAGCTTCTTCCCCGGATGGGTCATCATGTACGCAAAGGTCAGCCTTAAATTGGCAAATTTCTGCGCCCTGTCCCCGGGCATTTTCCCGATCAGGGAAGCCTTGCCATGGACCACTTCGTCGTGGGAAAAGACCAGGATAAACTTCTCGCTGTAGGCATAAACCATGCTGAAGGTCAGTTCCCCGTGGCGGTGGCTCCTGAAATAAGGGTCAAATTTAATATAATCCAGATAATCGTTCATAAAGCCCATATTCCATTTCAGGTCAAAGCCCAGCCCGTCGTCATCCAGTTCTCCCGTAATCTTCGGGAAGGCCGTACTCTCCTCTGCGATGGTCAGCACGCCCGGATTGCGTTTCTTCATAATGGAATTCAGGTGTTTGATCAGTTCAATGGCCTCCAGGTTCTCCTTTCCGCCGTACATATTGGCAACCCATTCCCCGTCCTTTTTGCCGTAATCCAGATAAAGCATACTGGCCACAGCGTCCATACGGATGCCGTCCGCGTGGAATTTCTCCACCCAGAACAGGGCATTGGCAATGAGATAATTGGACACCTGGGGTCTGCCGTAATTGTAGATCAACGTGCCCCAATGGGGATGGCTGCCCTGTCTGGGGTCCAGATGCTCATAGAGGCAGGTGCCGTCAAAATTGGACAATCCATAGGTATCCCTGGGGAAGTGGGCCGGAACCCAGTCAAGAATCACGCCGATTCCCGCCTTGTGAAGCTCATTCACAAAATACATAAAGTCTTCCGGGGTACCGTACCTGGCGGTAGGGGCATAATAGCCGATTACCTGGTAGCCCCAGGACCCGTCCAGGGGATGCTCCATCACGGGCATCAATTCCACATGGGTATATCCCATTTCCTTGATATAGGGAATCAGCCGCGCTGCAATTTCACGGTAATTGGGATAAACTTCTTTGTCCTCCCGTACAACGGAGCCAAGATAGAGTTCGTATATGCTCACAGGCACATTTCCTGTCTGGAAAGCCTCCCGTCCCTTGAGGAATTTTTCGTCTTCCCATCGGAAGGAATTCAGGTCCGCAACCACAGACGCCGTCTCCGGGCGCTTCTGGGCGGCATTTCCGTAAGGGTCCGCCTTCAGATAGGTCAGCCCGCCCTTCAGTTTCAGTTCAAATTTGTAATTGTCCCCAGGTTTTGCGTCCGGAAGGAACAGTTCAAAGATGCCGGAATCCCAGAGCCGCCGCATCTGATGGGCTCTTCCGTCCCAGTTGTTGAAATCTCCCACCACACTGGCCCGCAGCACATTGGGCGCCCACACCGCAAAATAGGTCCCCGAAATCCCGTCGATTACCATGGGATGCGCACCCAGTTTCTCATACACGGTATAGTGGATTCCGTTTTTGAATTTCTCCGTGTCTTTCTGGGTAATCTGGGGGGCAAAGCGGTAGGCTTCCCCTCTCACATACTCATTTCCATCTTTTCCCCGGACCAGGTAATGGTAGGCGGGAAGGGCGTTTTCCCTGCCGGACACAAAAGCCGCAAAGAATCCCTCCTCATCTGCCAGTTCCATCTCCACGGTCTCGCCGTCCTTCTCAAATACGATGGAGGCAGCCTCCGCCCCGGGGAAATAGGCCTGCACCACTGTCTGCCGCCCGGATTTGTGGGGGCCAAGCAACTCGTGGGGATTGTCGGATTCCGAATAGACAATCTCCTCGATTCCCGCCCAGTTCATCAGTCCATACAGTTTTTTGTTCATGCTTTTTGTCCTTTCCTTCCTGTTAGTATTTCATGTGCATGTATCTGTTTCTTTGCCTTCGAAGATCCGGCCTCTGCTTCTTCCTCTTCCCTGTACCGGTCCGCTCCTTCCGGAACCTTCCTGGAGCCCCCGGTTCTTTCAGAAAAATACCGCCATGGGCCTTTCAGTCCAGGGCGTGCAGAAACAGGCCGCTGCGCAGTTTGGGTTCAAACCAGGTGGATTTTGGCGGCATCAGCCTTCCTGCGTCCGCTACGGCGAAAAGTTCCTCCATGGAGGTGGGATACAGGGAAAATGCCACAGCCAATCCCTTCCCCTCCCGGGTGTGGGCCTCTTCCCCCGTATAGGCGCCCTGTTCCCTCCGGACTCTGCGCTCCAGTTCCTCCAGTCCCCGGATGCCCCCCACAAAATCAATGCGCTTATCCGTCTTTGGATCCTCTATGCCCAGGATGGGACCCAGGAGATGATTCTGCAGCAGGGAAACATCCAGTCCGTCCACGGCATCCCCGGACAATATGGAGGGCCTGGCTGTCAGCCGATACCATTCCCCGTCCAGAAACATACCGAACTGCCCCTTTCCTTCAGGGCGGTAAGGCGCTTCCGGGGCTTTCTCCACCAGGAACCCCTGGGAAATCTTCTCCAAAAAGGTCTCTTTATTGTAACCCTTCAGGTCTTTTACTACGCGGTTGTAATCCATGATGTGCAGCTCTTCATCCGGAAACAGTACCGACAGAAAATAATTGAATTCTTCCTCCCCGGTGTAATCCGGATTGGCCGCCCGGCGCATCAGACCAACCTTTACTGCAGAAGCACAGCGGTGATGGCCGTCTGCAATGTAAATCGAATCCATCTGCTGAAACTGCCTCCGAATGATAGAAAAGGCACTTTCCTCCTCCCTTATGACCCACACCTTGTGGCCCACACCGTCCTCCGCCACAAAAGCACAGGCCGGGGCCTCTTCCTTCCCTGCACGGATCACGTCACGAAGCACCGGATCTGCCCGGTATGCCAGGAAAATAGGGCCTGTCTGCATATTGCACACATCCACATGGCGGATTCTGTCCTGTTCTTTGTCCGCCCGGGTATTTTCATGCTTTTTGATAACATTGTCCCTGTAGTCATCTATGGAGGCGCATGCCACAATCCCTGTCTGGCTCCTGCCGTTCATGGTCAGTTCATACAGATAATAGCAGGGCTGTCCCTCTTTTACAAAGCGGCCCTGGCTGATCCGCTGCTGCAGCAGAGAGGCTGCCCGCCTGTACACCTCCTCCGCATAAGTGTCCACCTCCGGGCCGAACCCTGTCTCTGCGCGGTCTATCGCCAGAAAAGAATCCGGATTCCGTTTGGCCTCCTCCGTGGCTTCCTCTCGGTTATATACGTCATAGGGCAGGGCAGCAATTTTGCTTTCCAGTCCCGGCGCAGGACGGTAAGCGGAAAACGGTCTGATATTTGCCATCTTTTCGTTCCTCTTTTCTTATCCGATTTTCCTTTTTGGAAAAGTGTTCACAATGATGCGCGGATATCATTTCTTTTTTTGCCAAACTTATGAATCACATTGTCTATCCAGAAAGTGATGAAAAAATCCGCAATTTCTGCCATTCCATTCACAATAAAATCCACCATACAAGCCTCCTATCTCTGCTGCTTCGCGTCTATCGGTTTATACCACATACCGCTGCCCCAGGCAGTGCCCTCTTCCATCAGAATCCGGACAAGCCGCGTCCACAATTCCAGTCCCTGATTCAGCTCCGGTAATTTCGCGCCGTGCCGGAAATCCCAGTACAACTCCCCGCAGATCAGACTGACGGCAAAATCCGCCCAGTTTTCGAAAACCTGTGCCTGGGCAATCCAGTGCTCCGCCATCTCGTCCAACTCTTCCCTGTTCAATATCCCGCAGGCATATCCTGTCCGCAGATGTCCCACGCACTCACAGATATCCCAGGCCAGATAGCCTCTGTGCCCCACAATGGGATAGAACTGGGCGGAGAAATTCCTGGCCACCTGAAAAAAATCCGCCGCCTCCCTATATTGTCAAGTGATTTTCCTTAAAAAATCAAGGAATTTTAAAGTTTATATCTCAGGTGAATGAGCCAGG
>CANBFE010000011.1 GCA_947367855.1 uncultured Lachnospiraceae bacterium
CAGATCCAGCGCTGCGTCATCCACATGCTGCGCAACTCGTTCAAATATGTGAACTACAGCGACCTGAAGAAGTTCTCTTCTGACTTCAAGATGGTATATAATGCCCCGAGCGAGAAGGCAGGCCTGGATGCACTGGCCGATATCCGAGAGAAATGGGGAAAGAAATACCCTTATGCCGTCAGCAACTGGGAGAACAACTGGGAGGATGTCAGCTCTTTCTTTCAGTTTCCTGACGAAGTCAGGCGCATAATGTACACGACAAACCTAATTGAAAGTTTGAACCGCCAGTACCGGAAAGTGACAAAGACAAAAAGTGTGTTCCCCAGTGACAGCTCACTGGAAAAGATGCTCTATCTGGCAAGCCAGAATGTGGCGAAGAAGTGGACCCAGAGATACCGCAACTGGGATCAGGTACTCAACCAGCTCACCGTCCTCTATGGAGAACGGCTGACCCAGTATCTATAAAAAGGAAAGTCTGGGGCAGCGCACCCTGATAGGAATGCCGCTGTCCCCATCCTTATCCCGTCGGCATCTATAGTATTGTCAGGAAACCCCATCCTTATTCCAGAGGCCGGGTGTGGGCAGAGCCCACGGAAAGAAGCAGCCGGGATGTTTTATTTTGGTGCTAAAAATTAGAAAAATCTGTATAAAGGCATGCAGAGTGGTAATACTATAATCAGTAAGATAAATCGACAACAAAATCAAGCCCAGGATTCGACACAGTATTGTACATATCGGAATCTTATCGGAAGGACTTTTCCTCCATAGACACAGAAAAATTTACAGCCTTACTAAAAGAGATCCATTCTTACCCCTAACGGGGATAAGATTTAGTTTTGTTGTTTACATTGTTTTTCTCACCTGTTATTCCTTTCATCTGATAATTGATTTAATTCTTCTACAATAAATATTTCTATCTTTATACTTCTCTTTTTATTGGATGTGACATCCCATTTGGGGACATCACATAAATATACTTCTCCATATAATTTCTACTTGTTTCAATATTCAGTTTTCATCATATTTTATAGAATTTCACTGTCCAGCCTTGAACAATCGAAACTGTTGATAGTTATCAGAATTTTCATTAATTTCAGTTTTATAGAATGCTATTATTGCCCTGTAATAGCAATTATTTTAATACAACCGAATTTTCGGCTATTCTATTTTTTAAGTGAAACAATTTCACAACGGATTATACCGCCATAAGGCAACAGTCCTCTAATAAATATTATCTGCCACCAGAAAATCAACCGCTTTCTTGACTCTTGCCATTTCATTGCTGTATATCCTGTATGCTGCATTCTTTGCGGATTCAATAGAATCATACTTTTCAGGCTGTAACCTCCTGATACTTCCCTTGCCAAAAACATACAGCATATACTTATCCTCTTCTGGTTCATGGTTGATTTTGAATTCAATCCTGATCCATCCGCATAAATTTATTTCACAATGACTGCTGATAATTACATTTTCTGATATGATATCCTTCCACTCTAAATCTTTGAACCGCATACTATTCACCTCTCTTCCGTAATGCTTTACCTTTATTTATCCCTGTTCTGTTTTTCTCTTTCATCAATCTTATCCACAAGCACATCACTTGCATGAAATCCAACATACCTGTGTTCCGGTACTACTAATCTTTCCCCTGTACTCATATTTCTGCCATTCCTTTCTTTCATTGACCTCATTTCAAATCTGCCAAATCCCGTGAACATCACTTCTCATCTTCTCCGAGATAATCCATAAGAGTGTCTATAAACAGTCCCACTGCCTGAAATGCTGCCCTTTTGGTTATCCCTCCGTTTTCTGCCATCCTGTCGGCAAACTCTTTCTTGTTTACTGCCATAATGTTAGTTCCTCCTGATTTTTGTTTATGTTTTTATTCTGTTTTCTGGCTGATACATTTTGCTGTTATTACTTTTCTCTTTCCGATACTTCAATTACAATCGTATTTTTGCTTGTAATTGCTTTTATCATTCTGAAAAGGCTCCCTTCTATGGAAATGCCTGGTTACTCTTCCATACATTTTGTTAATCTCATCTCTTAAGTTGTAAATGAATTGGATTGCCAATGAAACTTGCTTTTCAAGTCGCTGATATTAGCTGTATAAGATTGCTGCTATGAAATGATAAAGTGATGGGATGATGAATCGATAGATTGATGGATATATAGCTTAGAGTTGATAGTTACGATACCCTTGTGGCGCGATGTGGGGCTTATAGAGAGACTTTTTGATTGTTTATGAGAATTATTGTGTCTAAGACTGCTTGTGGCAAATTCAGGCATTATAATAACTCCACTATCAATCCTGTAACCCGGATCATAATGGAGTTATGATAGCGTCCGAATATTCATTTGTGATGTACAGAACTTCTCCTTTCCTATGCCGTCTGCAACCGAACATATGTTAGATTACTTTTTTGATTCCCTGTAAAACAAAAAATCCAGAACCCCCGATTCTATCAAGGCTTTCTGGACTTTCCCAATAGCGAGAGGGGGATTCGAACCCTCGACACTGCGGGTATGAACCGCATGCTCTAGCCAACTGAGCTATCTCGCCGTATGGAACCTATAGGGCTCGAACCTATGACCCTCTGCTTGTAAGGCAGATGCTCTCCCAGCTGAGCTAAGATTCCATTCTGTTATCTGCTCTCGCAGACGACTTAATAAGTATATAATAAGAATTTGCATTTGTCAACAATTTTTTTGAATTTATTTATTTTTTTATAAAGTTTTTTATGGGTTTTCCAAAACATGGGCAATTTCCCCGGGAAGATCATAGTAATACTGCTCTCCTGCCTCCGTCCGGTGGGATTTTACATCCACTCCATAGAGCCGTCTGATTACGCCGGAACGAATGATTTCCTCCGGCGCGCCCCACTGCCGCACCTGTCCCTCCTCAAGGACCGCCATCCTGTCGGAAATCTTCAGGGCAAGGAGGATATCATGCAGAACAAGGAGAACCGTTTTCCCGCTTTCCGCAAGTTGTCTCATCATCTGAGCAAACTTAAGCTGCTGGCCGATATCCAGATAGGTGGTGGGCTCGTCCATAACAATAATCCCGGCCTGTTGGGCCAGCGCCATGGCAATATACACCTTCTGCCGCATGCCTCCTGACAGCCGGGACATCTGTTTTCCCGCAAAAGGCAGTATCCCCATCTGTTCCATGGCTGCTTCTGCAATTTCATAATCTGCCTTCCTGTATCTCCTGGGATAGCTCAGATATGGAAAACGTCCGTGCAGAACCATGCGCTCTGCCGAGATATCCGGCACATCCTTTCCCTGGGGAAGGTACGCCACCCGCTTTGCCAGTTCTGCTCCGGGCATCTCTTTTAACGAAATTCCGTCTATTCTCACATCGCCGTCCCACAGGGGAAGAAATCCCAGCAGCACACGCAGCAGCGTACTTTTTCCGCATCCATTGGCGCCGATAAGCGTTGTGATCCCCTCCCCGGAAATCTCCAGACTTACCTTGTGCAGAACCTCACATTTCCCGTACCCTGCAGACACATTTTCCATGCTGATCATATAGTCCCTCCCCGGTTCCCCTTCTTCCTGCTCTTTCTCCGGAATCCGCCTGCGCCATGGTCTCCGCCTGTGCCATGAATCCCTCCGCGCGCCAGAAGAAACAGGAAAACCGGACCGCCCGCCACAGACATCAGTATCCCCACCGGCAGCTCGTAAGGCGCAAACAGCAGACGGGATACAAGGTCGCACAGCATGACAAAGCCCCCTCCGGAAACCGCGCACAGGGGCAGTAGTTTCGCGCTCTCGTTTCCGGTAAGCCTCCGCACAAAATGAGGAACAATCAGCCCCACAAACCCCAACAGTCCCGCAAAGCTCACCGCAGCCCCTGCAAGCAGGGCCGAAAGCGCCAGAAACAGCAGACGGTACCGGCCTGCCGACAGCCCCAATCCCCGGGCAGTCTCGTCCCCCAGTGTCAGCACATCCAGTTCATTGCACAGGGTAAACAATACAGCCAGGCCCACCGCAATCAGCGCCGCCGCAGGCAGCAGCCTGGAAAAAGAAACCGCGGAAAATCCCCCCACCCGGAAATCAATGCTCAGCATGGCCAGATCCGTGTCCAGAACGGTTATTGATTCACAGACGGCATTCAGTATACTATTCATTGCCACACCGCACAATATCACGGTTGTCCTGGAGGCATTGATCCAACAGGAAAACAGAAAAATGCAGATCACACTGACAAGGCTCCCGGCAAAAGCCCCGGCGGATACCGCCGGACCGGACAGAATCCCAGCAGCGCAGCAGAGAGTAACCCCCAGACCTGCCCCTGCGTTCACACCGATGATCCCCGGCGAGGCAAGTCTGTTGGCCAGCACATTCTGCAGCACTGCACCCGACACGGCAAGCGCCGCCCCGGCAGACAGAGCAGCAAGTGTCCGGGGCAGTCTGGCATACAACAGGATGCTGCGGTTAACAGTACCCTCACTGCCGCTCAGAATAGCCGGAAGCCGTGTGGGCAGAAAGTGGATATTTCCCAGGCACAGGCTTAACACTGCAATCGCAAGGGTCACCAGGACTGCGCCTGCCAGAAGCAGCTTCTGCCCCCCTTTCCTATTCCCCATACAGAATCTCCTCCAGCTTCTCATACGCCTCCGCCCAACGTGCATTGGGCTTCAGATTGTAGAGATTCTTGTCCAGGACATGCACCTGCCCGTTTTTCACGGCTTCAAGTTCGTTCCAGAGAGGATTTTCCCGAAACATGGTTTCTATATTCTGCTTTGTTCCCTCTATATCGTCGCCGGACTGGACAATCAGGATGTATTCAGGATTCTGCAGCAGTATGCTCTCGACACTGAGGTTTTCCAGAAGACTCTCATCCGTGTCCGCAATATTCACACAGCCCAGGCTTTCCAGCATCTCTCCCAGGACATTGCCGCTGTTGCCCTTGGCCCTTATGCTTGTGGCAGACGCGCGCATGTACAGCACGGTCCGGGCATCACCGTTTCCGTGTCTGCCCGTGATTTCCGCTATTTCCTTCTGAATTTCCGTTCCGTACTGTTCATAGCGTTCCGGCTGCCCTGTAATATCGGTACAGATCTTCAACACGCGCAGATAGTCCTCAAAACCGGCTACATCAAAATAAGCCGTGGCAATCCCTGCTCCTTCCAGAGACTGCTGCCACTCCAGATGCTGTGAGGTATTGGTACTGGCAATCACAAAATCCGGTTCCGAGGAGAGCAGCAGTTCCAGATTCAATCGTTTTGTCTCCCCCAGATTCACCGTCCCATCCGGCAGATCCAGGTCCAGATCGTCAAAGGCATCCTCAGGCGCAGCGCAGATCTGT
Organism: uncultured Lachnospiraceae bacterium; assembly: GCA_947367855.1. Taxonomy (GTDB): domain Bacteria; phylum Bacillota; class Clostridia; order Lachnospirales; family Lachnospiraceae; genus Acetatifactor. Next base: position 5,318 of record CANBFE010000011.1, read on the forward strand.
CCCCCCGCCAGAATCCACATATCGGCATAGCTTCCCAGAAGCACTGCCACCCGCTCATGGGAAGCAACCGTCACCTCCCTGCCAAGGTCATCGGTAAAGGAAAATCCCCCTTCCCTGTCCTGTTCCCCCTGCCCGCAGGCTGTCAGACTGCACAGCAGGCACAGGAGAAGCAATGAAAAAATGGGACATATTCTTTTGATCTTCTCTCCTGTAAACATAATGTTCCCGGCCTTCCTTTTTGCCTTTCTCAACAGGTGGCCCCGCCCTTCACTTTCTTTTCCAGTATGGCGGACTTGTCAATCTCCGCGTTGAGCAGTTTATCCTGTACATAGTCAAATCCCAGACGGCTCACCGTATCCGCAAAGCGCTCGCCGGTAATGCCCTCGTCCCGGAAGAACAGGATGGCCCGCTCTATGGTATCCAGAACTTCCTCCTCGCTGGTGAAAATCTTGTCCAGGGGGCGTCCGTTGGCAATCTTTTTGCCCCATCTGCCGCCGATGTAGATCTTGCAGCCGTCCATGTACTCCTCGGTGACGCCAAAGGGACATTTGCCTTTGCAGCGTCCGCAGCCGTTGCAGGCGTCGGTCTCCACCTTCAGGCAGCCCTCCTCCACCTTTGCCACCTTGATGGGGCAGGAGGTCTCCACCTGGCATTTTCCGCAGCCCCTGCATTTGGAATAGTCAAACAAGGGCACTCTCTGGCCGATGATGCCCAGATCGTTCAAATCGGGCTTCACACAGTTGTTGGGACAGCCTCCCACGGCGATTTTGAACTTGTGGGGCAGGGTTACGCTGTGGTAGCCTTCGTAAAACCGTTCATGAATCTTCTCGCTTAAGTCAAATGTATCGATCAGCCCGTACTGGCAGGTGGTACCCTTGCAGGAAACCACGGGACGCACCAGAGAACCTGTTCCGCCGGTCTCCAGGTTATGCTCCGCCAGGAAGACAATCAAAGCATCAATGTTTGCATAGGGCACTCCCTGAATTTCCATGGTAAGGCGGGTAGTCATGGTGATTTCCCCGCTGCCGAAACGCTCTGCGCCTTCCGCAATGGCCCGATGCTCTTCCGTGGTAATCTTGCCGTTTCTGGTGATCACACGGACATTGAACACGTCGCCGTAGCGCTTATCCTGGAGACAGCCCAGGCCCTTCACCCGCTTGATTTCCTCGGGCGGCAGTTTTCCTCCGGCGGGAACGGCCCTCTTGATCACATTGAAGGTAGCGCCGCCCTCCAGTACACGGGTATTGGTGAATCCCAGAGCTTTCAGCTTATTCTGGGTGAGATACCCTCTCTTGCCCTTGGCGCAGACCAACAGCAGCTTCTCCGCCTTGTCATATTTTGCCGAATACGCTTCCGGTTTTGTCAGATCAAACCACTCCCCGCCGGGCAGCGTGGGTGCCGGATGGGCGTCAATGAGTTTGTATCCTGCTGCCGCGCCTGCCGCGTATTCTGCGGGGGTAAAGGATTCCAGTCTTCCGGTGATCTTGTTCACCAACACGCCGCAGGCCGCCGCAAAGGGATGAATGGCAGTGGAAAAAGGCGGCGCATAGGCAAAATCCAGAGTCAGGAAATCCTCCGCTTTGGCCCCGAAGGAGATCCCGGTGACGGCGATATCAGCCATTTTGTCCACAGCGCCTGCGCCGATCACCTGCAGGCCCAGAAGCTTATGGCTTTCCCCATCCGCAACAAGCTTTGTGATAAATATGTCGGAGTCCGGATAGTAATGAGCCTTGTCGTCAGTGACGCACAGGGCGGAGATAACCCGGAATCCTGCAGCTTTGGCCTGCTCCTCGGTAAGGCCTGTGCGGGCCGCGTTCAAATCAGAGGACAATTTCACCACGCCGGTGCCCAGGCAGCCCGGATATGCCGTCTCGTGACCGCCTAAGGACAGGGCCAGGGCGCGTCCGGCAATGTTTGCGGTGGAACCCATGGCGGACCACTGGGGATTTCCGGTGATGCGGTTCTTCACCAATGCACAGTCCCCTGCCGCGTAGATATCCGGCAGATTGGTGCGCTGAAATTCGTCCGTGACGATGCAGCCCCTGTCCATCTCCAGCCCGGTTTCTGCCAGGAATCTGGTGGCGGGACGAATGCCTGCAGCCAGGATCACCATGTCTGCGGGCAAAGTGCCTGCCCCGGTCTGAACACCGGTGACCTTTTCCGTACCTGCAATGGCGTTGAGAGCCGTTCCGGTGAGAATGCGCATGCCCCCTGCCTGGAGTCTGCGCCGGATGTAGTCCGCCATGTCTGCGTCAAAAATATTGGGCATCAGCTGAGGAGCCATGTCCATCACCGTGACGGAAAGGCCCTTTGCCATCAGATTTTCCGCCACCTCTAACCCGATGAAGCCGCCGCCCACCACAACGGCGCGTCTGCAGTTCTGTTCTTCCGCATACTTCCTGCAGCCGATGGCATCCTGGGGCGTACGCACGGTAAATACCCCCGGAAGCTTTGTGCCTTCCACAGGGGGAACGGAACTTTCCGCCCCTACGGCAATGATAAGTTTGTCATAGCTAACCGTCTCTGTCTCCTGCAGTTCTGTGCCCCCTCCATTCCTGCGGAGGGACACGGTCTTAGCCGCCGGGTCCACAGCCACTGCCTCATGCTCCGTATGTACCTGGGTGCCCGTCAGTCCCATAAATTTGGCAGGGGTATTCACAATCAGCTCCCCTTCTGTCTCGATGGCTCCTCCGATATAGTAGGGGAGCCCGCACCCTGCATAGGAAATATCCTTTCCTTTGGTATAAATGACGATTTCGTCATTAGGATTCTCCCGTTTCAGCTTTGCGGCTGCTTTTGTACCGGCAGCTACGCCGCCGATGATCACAATCTTCATGTAATCTTCCTCCTTCATTTTATTTCGTCAATGCTCCATTCTTTTAGTCTGCTGATTTTCCGGCGCCATCAAATCCTTTATCACGAATTCCCTTTTTCGATTCCCCATGGTACATCACTCCTGAATTGCATATGCTTCATCCATAATCCGGTCCAACGCATCGTTGAACGTGGGAACCGCAAATCCGTTTTTCCCGCAGATCAGTTCTTCAACTTTCGTTTTTGCTCCCTCCTCCGCCGTCAGCTGATAGACTCTCACTTCCTCCGGACGCAGCAAATCTGTGTCTGAATACCCCAAATGCCGGTATATTTCCTCTCTGTCTCCCCTTTCGGACAAACGAATCATGTTGTTGATATGCTGCAGGATAATATCGCTGTGGGTAGTGACATTCATCTGCACTCCCGCATTGGTCAATTGGCACAAGACTCTCGCCATCTTCTGCTGCAGCTGCGGATGAAGGCACATCTCCGGTTCCTCATAAAACAAAGCGTCCACATATTTATGATGTTTCAGAATCAAGATCAGCGGCGATAATTCCGTCACCACTGCCGATACGGTTCTCAACGGCATCCCAGTGTTTTTTCCATTGGGAATATACCTTACCTCCTTGTTTGGCAGTGAACTCATTTCCACAATTCCGTCAGCCATTCCCTTTTCCAGATACCTTATCACTTCCGCAAATTTATGGTTGACTTCATTATGACTGGTCAAGTCGTTTATTACATCCAGAAAGTGATTCACCGGCCTTACAAACGGAACCATTGTTTCCTGTTCCATTGCCGCGTTAAAAGCTACCCTCCGGCCCGCTTTATTGACCACGTCCTTGGTGAGCATAAACCCGGTCCTCGCTGCCGGAAAATAGATTTCACTTTCTAATCCGCTATTATCATGCGCCAATACCAGATCCATTACATTACTGATGATAAACTGATAATTATCATCCTCCAATATTCCGGTCTCTCGTTCCTCTTCGGATAACTCCAGTCTGATTACCTTACCGTCCGTTTGTGACAAAGATAGATAGATTCGCTGGAAAAGCTTCTGCCATTTGAACTCCAACGATACATTCTCTAATCCGGTCAGCGTTATCTGAAGCTCATCCAGTTCCACATCCTGGCTGTTGAAAATGGCTTTCACAAACCTGTCTTTATTCCGGTTTATTCTCTCCTGCAGAGCAGCCTGCAGTTCCCTTCCGATCTCGCTGACCCGGGCAGTACACCCGCCCTGTTCTCCGGCTGCCTTCACCTGTTCTCTTACCCAGCACAGCAATCGGCCTTCCGCCTCTGATGCCTGCCCGTTTCCGCCGGCAAATAAAATTTCCATACCCAGATTCCGGATTCCCCACAGCAGAGACAGCAGGTAGCTCTTTCCGCTGTTGTTATCCCCCACAAAAAGAGTCAGCGGCGCCACCTGGATTTCAGCGCTTTCTATCTTTCCGTATCCTGATACCTTTAATATCCATCCCATTTCCGGTCTGCCTCCCCTTCCGCAAACTTCCGACTTGGACATCTGCCTGAAAACAGCCCTGCCCGCACCCGGAAACCGTGCAGCCACAAAAATCCTTATGCCCATTGTAGCAGATATTGTTCCGCCATGCAAAAACTTTTCCATAAATTTTGCGATTGGCAAAAACCGCCTATCCGGGTCAGATAAGCGGTTTGAACTAAGACTTCCTTCAAAAAAGGAGCTACATCTTCTCCGGCGCGGCGAATCCCAGCAGGTCGATGCAGGTCTCCAGTACGTCCCGGGTCAAGGTCAGCAGGGCGATGAAGCTCTCTTTCCTTGCCGGGTCCTCCTCCCCCAGAATCTTGGTCTCATGGTAAAAATGATTGAAGGCATTGGCCAGGTCATAGATATAGGCGCAGACCTTATGGGGCGCAGTCTCTTCGGCCGCGTTCTGAACCATGGCGCCGAACTGCACCAGAGCCATCTCCAGTTCCTTTTCCGAGGTGCCTCCCGCTTCCAGAAGGCTGAGATTTTCCGTCCTGCCGCCCTGTTCTGTATACTTATTTAAGATTGATTTAATACGCACAATTGTATACAGAATATAAGGCCCCGTATCCCCTTCAAAGGAGGTAAAGCGGTCAATGTCAAACACATAGTCCTTTGCGGCCTGGTTGGACAGGTCGCCGTACTTCAGAGCGGACAGGGCCACAATCTCCGCCACGTTCTTCGCCTCTTCCTCCGGCATCTCCCGGCCTTCCCTGATCTTCCGGTACATCTCCTCCTGTGTTTCCCGCACCAAATTGTCCAGACGCATGACGCCGCCGTCCCGGGTCTTGAAAGGCTTGCCGTCGCTGCCGTTCATGGTGCCGTGGCCCAGGAATTTCAGCACGGTCTCCGGCTTCACCAGCTTTGTCTTCCGGGCGCAGCGGAATACCTGTTCAAAGTACAGCTCCTGCCGTTTATCCGTGATATAGATGATCTCGTCTGGATTGTACAGGCGTATGCGCTCCATGATGGTGGCCAGGTCCGTGGTGTTGTACAGGGAAGCACCGTCGGATTTTAAAATCATACAGGGCGGCACTTCCCTGGTGTCCGTCTCCTCCTTCACGTCCACCACCAGGGCACCGTCGCTGATATAGGCCCAGCCGCCCTTCTTCATATAGTCCACCATCTCGGGAATCAGGTCGTTCACATCGCTCTCGCCCTTCCAGAGATCGAATTCCACGTTCAGGCTGTCATAATTCTTTTTCAAATCCACCTTGGATACGTCCACGATGTGTTTCCACAGGGCGCGGTATCCGGGAACGCCCTTCTGGAACTTCCGGGTAGCCTCCAAAGCCCTGGCCTTAAATTCCGCGTCCTCCTTGGACTTGGCGCTTGCAAGAGGATAGATCTCCGCGAATTCCGCCTCCGTAATAGGCGTCTCAGAGGGATATTGCCCCTGGTAACTTTCGTCAAAATAAATCAGATCCGGCTTGCGCTCCTGCAGCTCCGTAATCACCATGCCGATGGGTGTACCCCAGTCTCCCAGGTGTACGTCCCCGATGACCTCATGGCCCGCATAACGGCTGATGCGCTTGATGCTCTCGCCAATGATGGCCGGGCGCAGATGCCCCACATGAAGAGGCTTTGCCACATTGGCTCCGCCGTAGTCAATCATGAGCTTCTTCGGTTTTTCGGGCATTTCCAACCCAAATTTCGCTTCCGTCCGCATGGACTCCACCAGCTGCAGAAGAAAGCCTTCCGAAAGCCTGAGGTTCAGGAAACCGGGCGCCACTGCCGCCGCTTCCTGAAACACACTGCTGCCCCCAAGCTTCTCCGCCACCTCGTTTGCGATCATAATGGGCGCTTTTCTGTATTTCTTTGCCCCTGCCATGGCGCCGTTGCACTGATATTCGCACAGGTCCGGTCGGTTGGATATGCTCACCCTGCCCAGGGAAGCGTCATAGCCCGCCGCCTCAAATGCCTTTCCCATCTCTTCCGATAATAAATCCAGTATCTTCTTCATGTTCTGTCTCCAACATCCTTTCTGCTCCGCCTGCAAATTTTCCTCTGAAATTTCTCTGATATTCTTCTGATATTCTTCTTTTCAACACTATACCTTAAAACTATACCTTAAAAAGCCGGATTCTGCAAGATTTTCTTTGTCACGCCGGAACCGGCACGCCCCGGAAAAAACGAAACAGTCCGGCGACTATATCCGAACTGTTCCCAACATTCCGTTCCCTCTGTTATTCCAACCCCTCATCCGGCTTCTATTCCAACATCATCTTGATGATTTCCTTATCCGTCTGGTGCATGCCCACCTTGCCGATATATCCCACACAGCTGATAGTCTCCCCGGCATTTTCCTTTAAAATACCGGTGTAAGCCGCATACTGCTTGTCCTGCATGGCCAGGTGGTGGGCCATCATGGCCGCGTCAATGCTCGACGCAATCTTGGCCGCGCAGGAAATCTTCGCGCCGTCGCAGATAATACCCGGAATATTCGCCAGTGTATTGTCAATGGTTGCCTTGATCTGGGCGATACTTCCCCCTGCCATGTAGGTAATGGCTGCAGCCGAGGCACAGGAAGCCGAAACCGCACCGCAGAAAGCAGATAATTTCCCGATAAATTCCTTCTGGTAAATCGTCAGAAGACTGGAAAAGATCAGGGAGCGGTACAGCTTATTTGTGGGAATATTTTTCTCCCTGGCATAGACAATCACCGGCACTGAGGAAGCAATGCCCTGATTGCCGCTTCCGGAATTGATGATAACCGGCATATCGCATCCTCCCATGCGCGCTTCCGATGCCGCGGAAGCATAGGCCTTCATCCGTGTGACAATGCAGTCCGTGTAGGACTCCCGTATCACCCTGCCTATCCCCAGACCGTAATTTCCGGATATGCCTTCATAGGCAATGTCCATATTGTAACGGATCTGACGCTCGTAGACATCCCTCACCAGCGCCAGGTCCACCTCATCCGCAAAAGCCTTGATGGTTTCCAGGGAAAGCTTTGTGCGGTCCGTGGAATAGCCCTTCTCTGCCAGTTCTTTCTCCTTCTCAAAGATAAGCTCACCGTCTTTTCTGATGGAGACAATGTTGGTGTGGATATGCCTTACCTCCACCTCCGCGGTATGTCCTCCCCCTGAAAGCAGAATGATAAAATGAAGGGGAATCTCCGAATCCAGAAATTCCACACTGCAGCAGCCTCTGTCCAGAAGCTCCCTGGTGCGGGTTCTTCCGGCATCGTTTACCTTTTCCAGAACCTCCATGCCCACGGAAGGATCTCCTGCCACAGCCCCCAGAACGCACGCTGTATGAATGCCCGTCAGGCCCCCGGAACCGGGAATCGTTACACAGCGCACATTTTTAATCATATTTCCGGAACATTTCGCCACGATTTTCTCAGGTTCGCAGCCCAGGGCCTCCCTGCCCTTTGCCGACGCATACGCCAGCGCTATAGGTTCCGTGCATCCGAATGCCGGCACCAGTTCTTCCCTTATAATTCCGATAAATTCTTCCTGCAGTTCTTTTTCCAACATAAATTTACCGTATTTAACCTTTGTCCTTTTTCAAAAAATGTGAAAGTATGTAATCATGGTATCATGTTTCAGGGAATATCGCAAGCATCCCCATAAACTTTGCATAAACTATTTTCAGCTTAATCTCACAGAAAATCCACGGACATAACCTTTTCCGATTTCATGAGAATATCGTATACCTCCGTGCGCCCTGCCGCTTTTTTCAGATAAAGCACCATATGGACCGAGACACCGGTTGCGGGCGTTCTGGTCTCCCCCATTTCTATGGAATCAATCACTACACCCGCTTCCTTAAGCTGATGAATGACCGTATGTAAATCCCTGCTTTCCTCCAGATCCAGAAATACATTGCAGTAATGGGAATGCCTGGTTGCAAAACGTTCCACATAGGGAAGCACATGAAGGGAAAGCAGCATCATGGCCGTGGTAAGCACGCCGCCCTCCACAAAGCCGATTCCCACCGCCAGTCCCACACAGGCGCTTGCCCAGAGAGTGGCGGCCGTTGTCAGCCCCCTGACACGGTGTCTGGATACAATAATTGTCCCCACCCCGATAAATCCCACCCCGCTGATGACCTGCGCTGCCATCCGGTTCATATTGGCCAGTCCCGGAAAGTTCATCTGAATATACTGTTCCGTCAGCATCACCAGTGTGGCGCCCAGACACACCACCGTAATGGTCTTCGTACCTGCGCCCCTGTGTTTCATTCCCCTGTCCAGGCCGATCACGCCTCCCAGAATGGTGGACACGGCGATTCGGATCAACAGATTCTGCAGGTTCCATTCTGCAAAGTTTCCAGGGATCATAAGCCATTTCCTCCTTTGTTCCATTCCGTGCCGTTTTTCATCCGGCCCGGTCCGGCAGCTGCGCATCAGGACCGGACAGCGCCGTCACTTTGACTCATAACTCTTGCTGAAGGAATGCATGACGTCAATGTCAGTGAGCACCCCCATGCTGTACTCAAAACGAATGGAATAATCTCCGTCTCTCAGATAATGAAACCGGTAGTCTCCCGTATCGTCATCCATCTCCAGCTCCGGGTAAGCCTCCTGCAGCTCAGCCTCAGTCATCCCGATTGGATTCACCCCATTGATGGAAATATTCAGTCCGGCATTGGTGTCATCCAGGGCATAAAAACCCAGTTCCTCGATCACGCAGCTGAACACGGCCTGTTCCTCCCTGGTATCATTTACCAGGGTGATACTGGCATAGGAATCATCACCTTTTTTCAGAAAAATAGAAGAAGTCCAGGACTTATCCGGCAGCTTGGTGAGAAAAGCCCCCAGGTCATTGGTCTCAAACCCCTGATCCGACAAATCCATGGGTCTGGTCTCCCCCACCACTACAGGGACACCGTCAAGCAGCACCTCCGGCGGAGTGCCCGGATCCTTCGCCGCGCAGGCTCCCAACGCCACAGCCATGATCAATGTTCCGACTCCGATTAATAATTGACGTAATTTCATATTACAGCCTCCTCTGTCTCAGTTATTCTTCTTTTCCCTTCCGGTCCATATGAAACCAGTGTTCCAGCCTGCTTCTGGGAAGCAGATAGTTCACCAGCAGCGCAATGACCACTCCAACGCCTGTGTCGATCATGCGGTTGAAGGCGTAGTCGATATGATGGGGCGGCGTGTTAAACAGAATAATGCACAGCACCACTCCGCCCGGCTGCACTCCGCCCGGCCAGTGAAACACCACACAGAGCAGAATCATGATAACGATTCCCAGGAAAACCAGCGGCAGCCGCAGCCAGTAACACCCCTCCGGAAAAATCCGGTGCTCCAGCCAGTACAGTCCCAACCCCACAAAACCTCCGATTATGGTTCCGAAAAAACGGTTTCCCCCGCTGCGGCGGGATTCCTCCATGTCCGCGCCCATGCCGAAAATAGCGCCTATGCAGGCAAAGGTAGGGTTGCTGTTTGGCAGAAAGGCATAGAGCAGCGCGGTAAGCACTGCTGCCAACGCCGTTTTCATGCTTCGAAGCCCCAGTCCCGGAATGGGCGCATGCACCGGATTATGCTGCTCTGTCTGGTGTCCTGGGTCCTTTTTCTGGTATTCCTGCTTCATCCTCATATCCCCGCTTTTCTGTTATGACATGTCTCCTTTTTCCGTTTTCTTTTCGCCGCCCACTGCCCGGTCTCAATATGTAGGAAAAAGAACTTATTCTAAGTATATCGTGACCGGATGCAGAATTCAACAGAAAACAGAAAATAATCTCCGGACAGTCAGCTCCTTTCGCGGGAGTAGACACAGCCGCAGTAGTCCTGCCGGTAAAGGCCATGGAGCCTGGACAGCTCAATGGAACGTTTATAGCCCTCCCGTTTCTTAAAATCAGAAAAAAGCCAGGCCACGCCGTATTCCTCCCCCAGGGCCTGTCCGATCTCATTCAGTTTCCGGGCATTCTTCAGCGGACTGATGGTCAGTGTGGTGCAGAAATAGGCAAAACCGCCTTCTGCCGCACGTTTTGCAGTCTCCCGGAGCCGCAGTTCATAGCACCGGAAACACCTCTCTCCACCCTCGGGACAGTTCTCCAGTCCCCTTACCGTCTGATAAAAATGCATGGGATTGTAATCCCCTTCCACCACGGATATGGGATGCCCCTTTCCCTCCCGGTTATAAGCCTCTATCAGCCTTTTCTGTTCCGCCTCCCTCTTCCGGTATTCCCCGGATTCCGAGATATTGGGATTATAGTAGAAAACCGTAATCCGGAAAATCCCTCTAAGATATTCCAGTACATAACTGCTGCAGGGCGCGCAGCAGCTGTGGAGAAAAAGTTCAGGTGCAGACTTTTCCCCTGCACCTGACAATCCCTCAATGATTTTATCCAGTTCCTTCTGATAATTTATCTGATTCATCTCTTCCTGCCCTTATCTGCGGTCTTTATCCAAGGCCTTTATCTGAGGCCTTCCTCATAACGCTTTCCGGCTTTCCGCCAGTTAATCAGGCCAAACCATCCTTCCACATAATCCGCCCTCCTGTTCTGATACTGGAGATAATAGGCATGCTCCCACACATCCACCAACAGAATGGGATTATATTCCTCCAGATCCGGAACATCCTGATTTGCGGTCTGCACAATGGACAGAGTCCCGTTTTTATCCGCCACCAACCATGCCCAGCCGGACCCGAACTTCCCTACAGCCGCCTGTTTCATCTGCTCTTTCCACTGTCTGTAGGAGCCGAAATCCCTGTCAATGGCTTCCGCCAGGGCCTCTGAGGGCTCCTGCCCCACAGGACTCTTCATGGAATCGAAATACAATTCATGATTATACACTCCGCCGCCATTGTTGCGCACTGCAGTCTTCACTGCGGCAGGCAGCCTGTTGATATCGGTCAGCAGCTCCGTGAGACTCTTCTTCTGCAGCTCAGGGTAATCCGCAAGAGCCCCGTTCAGGTTGTCCACATAAGTCTTGTAATGCTTGTCATGGTGGAAAGTCAGCGTCTCTTCATCCAGCACGGGAACCAGCGCATCATATTCATAGGGAAGGGGACGGACTACAAAGGGATAGGTTTCAGCTTTCATATGCTCCTCACATTTCTGTGCTGCGCTTTTTCAGCCTTGCGTCCGGCAGCACACAGACGCAAAACCGCTATACTTTTTCTATTGGATAGTATATCCTATTGGTTAGTATATGTCAGTTTTGGTTTTTTATTCACTGGAACGCCTCAAGCAGCCCTGTCAGTCCTCTTTCCCGGTAGATTTCCTTATAGTACGCCACCTCGTCCCCGATGAGTTCGTCTATGACGCGCATGCCCAGCAGCTCCACGGGTGCCTTGTCATCCGTCAGAATATAGCCCCCTGCTTCATAAGGCGTCAGGCTGTCCGATGTCCGCTCCATCATGGCGTACAGGTCTGTCTTGTCCAGTTCCAGGCGCTTTTCCTCAAAACAGTCCAGAATGGCCTCATTGTCCGAGGCGAAGAGCTCCCGGTTGGTGGAGCCGGGCACCTCCACCGTATGAACCTGGTCAAACACAAAGGCGATGGTATCCGCCAGGTACTGGTTGATATTGCCCTCCCCGCTGCCCCGCATGTTCATATTCACCACCATGACGCCGTTTTCCGCCAGATGGGATTTCACCAGGTAAAAAAATTCCACAGAGGACATCTGGAAGGGAATGGTAATATCCTGATAGGCATCCACCATAATCACATCGTATTTCTCCTCCACCGCATTGAGAAAAGCCCTGCCGTCATAGGTGGTCACCGGAACCTCCTCAGGCAGATGGAAATACTCCCTGGAAAGAGCCGTAATCTTCTCGTCAATCTCCACTCCCTCCATCTCCATGTCCCCGAAATACTTCCTGCACTGGGTGGCGTAAGTGCCTGTGCCCATGCCCAGAATCAGCACCCTGCAGTCCTCAGGCGCTTTTCCCTCCACCATCAGGGGCGCAGCCATGGCATAGTCATAGTACATGCCCGTGAGTCCCTGTTCCTTCATGTAGATGGACTGTACGCCGAAGAGCACATTGGTGGACAAAATTACACTTCTGCCGCTTTCCTTTACCTGGAGGTAATTGTACACGGACTCTCCCTCATAGGCCAGATCATTCTCCCAGAAGGCAAAGCTGTCCGAATACCCCAGGCCGCAGCAGACCAGGTAAAGCAGAAGGGCCGTCACTGCCCCGCCCTTCCTCTTTCCCTTTCCGGCGCTGAAGAAATACAGCATGGCCAACGCCAGTAAAATCCCCGCGAAAATCAGAAAGGTAACGGATGTCCCCACTGCGGGGATGGTCACAAAGGTGGGCACGAAGGTTCCGATAATGCTGCCTATGGTATTGAAAGCCCCCAGGGTTCCCACCACCTTTCCGCTCTCCTGCAGATTGCCCACGGTGTATTTGGCCAGGGAGGGCGTCACCGTCCCCAGCAGGAACAGCGGAAACACAAAGATCACCATACAGGCGGCAAAGGCGGCGATAATCAGGAAATTGCTGCTCACGGAGAAAATCAGAAGCGCCGAAATGCCCACAATAATATATTTCCCCACAGCCGGAATCGCCGCAATCCACACGGCGGCGATAAGGATTCTCCCATACAGCCTGCCCGGGTCCGGATTTTTGTCCGCGCTGCGCCCTCCGTAAATATTTCCCAGGGCCATGGCAATCATGATGGTTCCGATAATGATGGTCCACACGATCTGGGAGGAGCTGAAGTAGGGAGCCAACAGCCTGCTGGCTCCAAGCTCCACAGCCATCACCGACATTCCCGCAAAAAATTCCGTCAGATATAAAAACAGCTTATTCCTCAATATGCCCGGCCCGCCGTCCACATTCATCCTGTCCATGTTCATCCTCCCTGCCTCTCCATCCTGTTCTGCGGGAACCATTGTTCCGAATTTTTCCCGCCCGATTCCCTTTTTCCCAAACCGTCCAGTCTCCCGCTGCCTACAGCCTCGCCACGTCCACCAGAGTCAGCTCCTGTCCTGCGTTCTCCAGGCTGGTCACCAGAGCCCTGGCGGTATCCAGAGAGGTAAGGCAGTTCACCCCTGTCTCTATGGCGTTGCGGCGGATCAGGAAACCGTCCCTGGACTTGTCCCGTCCCTGGGTGGGGGTGTCGATCACCAGATCGATCCGGTGCCCCAGAATCAAGTCCATCACCGTGGGTGACTCCTGGGAAATCTTGTTTACCTTCAGGGCCTTCACCCCCGCCTCGTTCAGCGCAGCCGCCGTGCTTCTGGTGGCATAGATGGTATAGCCAAGCCTGGCGAATCTGCGGCCGATCTCTATGGCTTCTCCCTTGTCCGCATCCTTTACGGTAATGATCATCTTCTTATGCCTGGGCAGGTTCACGCCTGCGCCCAGAAATGCCTTGTACAGCGCCTCGTGGAACTGTCTGGCGATTCCCAGACATTCCCCCGTGGACTTCATCTCCGGCCCCAGACTGATCTCCGCCCCCCGGATTTTCTCAAAGGAGAATACCGGCATTTTGATGGCATAATATTCCGCCTCAGGCTGCAGTCCGGGCGTATAGCCCAGTTCCCTGATGGTTTTGCCCAAAATAACTTCCGTGGCCAGATCCACAATGGGAATGCCCGTCACCTTGCTGATATAGGGCACGGTGCGGGAAGAACGGGGATTTACCTCAATGACATATACGTCCTCTCCGATAGCAATAAACTGAATATTGATCAGTCCCTTTACATGCAGCGCCTTTGCCAGTCTCCTGGTATACTCCGCAATCTTGTCCTTCACCAGCTTGCCGATGGTGTGAGCCGGATAAACGGAGATGCTGTCCCCGGAGTGTACGCCTGTCCGTTCGATATGTTCCATAATACCGGGTATCAGAATATCCGTGCCGTCGCAGACCGCGTCCACCTCGATCTCCTTGCCCTGGAGATATTTGTCCACCAAAATGGGGTGGTCCTGGGCAATGCGGTTAATAATGGCCATGAATTCCTCGATCTCCTGGTCCGAAATGGCAATCTGCATCCCCTGACCTCCCAGGACATAGGAAGGCCGCACCAGTACGGGATACCCCAGACGGTTTGCCACGGCTTTGGCCTCCTCCGCGGTATACACAGTGCCTCCTGCTGCCCGGGGGATTCCCGTCTCCTCCAGAATCTTGTCAAAGAGCTCCCTGTCCTCCGCGGCGTCCACATCCTCCGCCTTTGTCCCCAGAATGGGCACACCCATCTTCATCAGGCTCTCCGTGAGCTTGATGGCGGTCTGGCCGCCGAACTGGACCACAGCCCCGTCCGGCTTCTCGATGTCCACAATGGCCTCCACGTCCTCCGGGGTCAGGGGTTCGAAATACAGTTTATCCGCAATATCAAAATCCGTACTCACCGTCTCCGGATTGTTGTTGATGATAATGGTCTCATAGCCCGCCCGGGAGAAGGCCCAGGTGGCATGCACGGAACAATAGTCGAATTCTATACCCTGGCCGATGCGGATGGGACCCGAACCCAGGACCAGAACCTTCTTTCCCCTGCCCCGGGAGGACGTATCAGCGCAGGCTTCACACTCTCCCCCATACACGGAATAGTAATAAGGAGTTGACGCCGCAAACTCTGCCGCGCAGGTGTCCACCATCTTGTAGACGGCCCGGATGCCGTTCTCATGGCGCATGGCCCGAATCAGGGACTCGCTCTTTCCCGTAAGTCCGGCGATCACCCTGTCCGGAAAGGCGATCCTCTTGGCCTCCTTCAGCAGCGCCGGAGTCAGTTCCCGGGTCTTCAACGCCTCCTCCATCTCCACCAGAAGGGCAATCTTGTCAATAAACCAGATGTCGATCATGGTGATCTCATGGATTTCCTCATAGCTGATCCCCTTCCGGACGGCTTCGGCGATCATCCATATCCGGCGGTCGTCCACCACCTTCAGCCTGCCTCTCAGCTCCTCTGCGGTCAGATCGCTGAAATCATAGGAAAGCAGGGAATCCACATGCTGCTCCAGGGAGCGGATAGCCTTCATCAGTGCTCCCTCAAAGCTGTCGCAGATGCTCATCACCTCCCCCGTGGCCTTCATCTGGGTGGTGAGGGTGCGTTTTGCCGTAATAAACTTGTCGAAAGGCAGTCTTGGTATCTTCACCACACAGTAGTCCAGAGTCGGCTCAAAGCTGGCATAGGTCTTCCTGGTGATGGCGTTCCTGATTTCGTCCAGGGTATACCCCAGGGCGATCTTGGCCGCCACCTTGGCGATCGGGTAGCCCGTGGCCTTGGAAGCTAGCGCGGAAGAACGGCTCACCCTGGGATTCACCTCAATGACACAGTACTCAAAACTGGTGGGATGCAGGGCAAACTGTACATTGCAGCCGCCGGTAACCCCAAGCTCGCTGATGATGTTCAGCGCGGAGGTGCGCAGCATCTGGTATTCCTTGTCGCTCAGGGTCTGGGAAGGCGCCACCACGATGCTGTCCCCTGTGTGCACGCCCACCGGATCAAGGTTCTCCATGTTGCAGACCGTAATGCAGTTCCCTGCGCTGTCCCGCATGACCTCATATTCGATTTCCTTCCAGCCCGCGATGCAGCGCTCCACCAGGACCTGTCCCACCCTGGACAGCCGCAGGCCGTTCTCCAGGATTTCTTCCAGTTCCGCCCGGTTTTGGGCAATGCCGCCGCCTGAGCCTCCCAGAGTATAGGCCGGGCGCAGCACCACAGGATAGCCGATGTCCCCCGCGAACCCGATCCCCTCCTCCACGCTCTCCACCACTTTGGAGGCCGCGCAGGGTTCGCCGATGCGCTCCATCAGGTCCTTGAATTCCTGCCTTCCCTCGGCGTTGCGGATGGTTGCAGCCGTAGTTCCCAGCAAGGTGACTCCCCTGGATGCCAGAAATCCCGATTCCTCCAGTTCCATCCCCAGGTTCAGCCCGGCCTGGCCTCCCAGGGTGGGCAGAATGCTGTCCGGTTTTTCCTTATCAATGATCTGCTCCAGTACCTGCACAGTGAGGGGCTCGATATATACCTTGTCCGCAATATCCCGGTCCGTCATGATGGTGGCGGGATTGGAATTTACCAGAATGACTTCCACCCCTTCCTCCTTCAGGGAGCGGCAGGCCTGGGTGCCCGCATAGTCGAATTCCGCGGCCTGTCCGATGACGATGGGGCCGGAGCCGATGACCATGACTCGTTTTACATTTGGATTCTTAGGCATGGGATGCGCCTCCTTTCGCTTTCATCATGTCGATAAACCGATCAAACAGATACCGGGAATCCTGGGGTCCGGGACAGGCCTCCGGGTGGTACTGCACTGTAAAAATATTCTTCCCCGTATAGATCAGCCCCTCATTTGTGCCGTCGTTCACGTTCACAAAGGCAGGCTTTGCCACCTTGGGGTCCAGTTTCTCCATATCCACCACATAGCCGTGATTTTGAGAAGAAATATACACCCTGCCGTCAGCAAGATCCTTCACCGGATGATTTCCGCCCCGATGGCCGTATTTCATCTTGTAAGTATCCGCCCCTGTGGCAAGGGCCATCAGCTGATGTCCCAGACAGATGGCAAATATGGGAATGTCCGTATCGTAGAGCTTTCTGATTTCCTTTATGATTCCTGAGCATTCCTTGGGATCCCCGGGGCCGTTGCTGAGCATGATGCCGTCCGGAGCGGAGGCTATGATCTCCTCCGCCGGGGTAAAGGCCGGATACACAGTCACCCGGCAGCCCCGCTCCGCCAAGGAACGGGCGATATTGGCCTTTGCGCCGAAATCCAGAAGCGCCACGTTCAGTCCGGCCCCCTTCAGCTCCCTGACCAGAGTAGGCCTGGGCTCCCGGACGCCCCTTTCGTAAGCCGCCCTGTCGAACCTGGCCGAACCGGACAGGGGACCGTTCTCCTCCGGGCTGACGGAGGGCTCCACGGTATATTTTTCCCTGCAGGTCACCTTCTCCACCACTTTTCCCGTGACATAGGCCTTCAGCCTGGGCAGAATCTCCGCCGTATCCGCGTATTCCCGGGTGGTAATCATCCCGTTCATGGTGCCTTTCTCACGAAGAAGCTTCGTCAGGGCCCTTGTGTCGATGCCCGCGATACCGGGTACATTGTTTTCTTCGAGAAATTGCTGCTGAGTCATGTCGCAGCGGAAATTACTGGAAACACGGGAAAGCTCCCTCACGATAAAACCATCCGGCCAGGGCTTCGAAGACTCCATATCATCCCTGCAGACGCCGTAATTGCCGATCAGAGGATAGGTCATACAGACTGCCTGTCCCGCATAAGAGGGATCGGTCAGCACTTCAAGATATCCTGCCATGGATGTGTTGAATACGATCTCGCTGATCACTTCCCTGTGGGCACCGATTGGAATTCCCTCAAATACAGTGCCGTCTTCCAAAATCAAAAACGCTTTCATAGGCTTTCCCTTCTCCCGCCCCGGTCCCTGAACTGTGTCACCGGAGAAGGCATCTTATACACACATTCGCTCCCAAAACATTCGAATTATTATAGCATAGAAACGGAAAGTGGGCAAGACGCAATCTCATGCATTCAAAAATACATGCTTTTCTGGCGCCGCATTTTTTTGCCGGATTTGATTGCGCTCCCACAGTTTTGATGATATAGTTTTGTGTAAGAGATACCGTACACTATTTTTCAGGAGGGTTACATATGATTCATGTCACACTTGCCGGGACTGCCTTAAGCTTTGATGAGAGCAATCTGCATTTTTCCATATCCCGGAATGGAACCGATTGGAACTGGGACCATGATTTTCGTCCCGCATTTACCGTCTGTCAGGAGGAAATTTCCTTCCGGAGCGCCTCTGCCGTCTCCCATGAAGTGAAGGAAACAGGCCTGGGAAAGGGCATTCTCTCCCGCTACGAGGGCTTTACCGTAAACGGAGAACCGTCAAAGCTGTCCTTTTCCACCTATACCTGGATTGAGGGCGCCACAGGAGATGTATTCTTCGAGTGGATTCCCCTCTGTGAGGAAGATATTTCCGTGAAGTCCGTCCAGTGGCCGGGCTATATGGAATTCCGTGAAGGAAGAGACGACTGGTACACCCTGCTGAACCAGCACCAGGGGCTGCTTATCCCCAACACCTGGGAAACTGCCCTGGGCAAAATGCCTTTTGACGGCTTCCTGTGCTCCGCGGCCAGCTACATGCCCTGGTTCGGCCAGGTGAAGGCCGGAAACGGTTACATAGCCATCAGTGAACAGCCCTGGGACTGCGCATTTTACGCGGAACATCCCGCAGGAGGCCCTTATACCAAAACCGGGGTCCGCTGGAACGCAAGCCTGGGAAAAATGCGTTACCGCCGGGTTATGCGCTACACTCTGCTGAATGACTGCGACTATAATGATCTCTGTAAAGTATACCGCGCCTATGTGAAAGAAAAGGGACTCTTCTGCAGCCTGAAGGAAAAGGCCGCCAAGGCTCCGGGTGTGGAACGGCTCATCGGAAGCCTCTTCCTCCACAGGGGGATTAAAAACCATGTCTGCCCGGAATCGGATATGCATGATCCGGAGCATCCGGGGAAATATGACAGAGTGGTTCCCTTCCGGACCCGAACGGAGGAGATCCGGGCACTTCATGACCAGGGCTTCGAGAAGCTTTTCCTGCACCTGGACGGCTGGGGCGATCCTGGATATGACAACCAGCATCCGGATTATCTGCCTCCCTGTGTGGAAGCAGGCGGCTGGGAAGGGATGAAGGAACTGGCCGACACCATGCATGACTGCGGTTATCTGTTCGGCATTCATGACCAGTACAGGGATTACTATTTCAACGGAAAGACCTTTGACGCATCTTTTGGCTGCCTTCAGACGGACGGAACGATCCCCGAGCATTCACACTGGGCAGGCGGACACCAGACCTATCTGTGCGCCACTCAGGCGCCCTATTATGTAAAGCGTAATTTCTCTCAGCTTAAAGAGCACGGAATCGAGTTAGACTGCGCTTACCTGGATGTGTTCACCTGCAATGAGCCGGACGAATGCGCCAATCCCATGCACTATATGACCCGCAGGGATTGTCTGGAGTTCCGGGGCCAGTGTTTTGAATACCTGCTCTCCCAGGGCATTCTCCCCAGTTCCGAGGAGGTTTCGGACTGGAGCATGAGAAGTCTGGTTTTCTGCCATTATGCGCCTTATCAGTTTATGATGTATAGGCCCGGCTCGCCTCAGAAGGGAATCGCAGTCCCTCTGTTCAATCTGGTCTACCATGACTGTGTCATTGTTCCCTGGATGATGGAGAAGATGGACGCTCAAAACGACTATATGCTCTATGCCCTCCTCAACGGCGGCGCGCCCTATCTGATCAGGGACGGCGCATACCCCGGAGTTGACGGCTCCTTTGAACCGGAGTTTACCTTTACGGAAAAGGAAGCTTATGAGCGCTGCAGAGTGGTGTCAAAACTTCACGAGCGCATCGCCTCCTGCGAGATGGTTTCCCATAAGCTGCTCACTCCTGACGGAAAACAGCAGGAAACCGTGTTCAGCGACGGCACCAGGGTGCGCATTGACCTGGCGGCCCAGACCTATGAGATCGAACAGACATCGTAAAACAGTCTTACCATAAATCATGACAGACTGTGAGCAGACAAGCATAACCGGAGGCCGGTACCGAAGCGATCACTGAGAAGCCAGCCAGAACAGGTGCATTCTCCGGCCTCCAGTTATAAAATAATATGCTTATCAGGGGAGCCAATGGGGCGATTATGATAACTCTTGTTATCTACATCAAACGCCAAAAATAGCGCCCTCGCTCTGGTAAAGTAAGGCGCTACTTTTTGTAGTATTCTATTTGCCGGCGGCTAGGTGTTCTCTAGCCATTGGCTCTCTTGTTAAGCATATTATATAGCATGGAAGCATTTTTTACCACCACTATTTTGCAAAACCGCCCGGTTAAATATGCGGCCCTTTTCATCTGATAGAACAAAATACGAAGTTTCCGAACTCCTGGGATAAGATTTCACCGGGTTCGGAACTTCGTGTTTCAAATGGAGTAGACGGGAGTCGAACCCGTGTCCAAAAGCCCATTCCCTGTCCTTCTACTATCATAGTCCGTTATCCCGGTCGGTCTTACTCCGGCCTGTTCCCTCCTGCGGCAGACAACGAACAATCTGCCGGATTCGGTAGCTTCATCATACGCCCACGCGGGCAAAGCTTAACGCGCGTCGTTTCTCACATCGTCGATGCCCGGATTCCGGAGTGTGAGTGCCCCGGAGCGGACAAGCCGCCTGAGGCGGCGTCACCTGCAGCAATTAAGCTGCAAGTGCATACTGATAATTATCTTCAGCGTTTAGTTTAAGTTTGCGGTTAACGTGCCGCAACGGATAGCTTCTCCAGCTGCAGAACCCCTGTCGAAACCTTTACTACCCCATATTCATATTATCAAAGTGCCTGCCTTTAGTATATGCATTTTCAGTTTCCCTGTCAACGGTTAAATCTGATTTTCACAAAATTTCCTGATATGATTACAAACTCACAATAAAAAGCAGACAGGCACCTCTTAAAAAGATTCTACAGATTCTTCACTTTAAACTCCCTCTGTGTCTCCCTCCGCTGGTCCTTCTTTGCGATGTCCTGGCGCTTGTCATAAAGCTTCTTGCCTCTGGCCAGACCCACTTCCGTCTTCACCTTACCGTCCTTAAAGTAAACCTGCAGGGGCACAAGGGTATAACCCTTCTCAGCCACCTTTCCCGCCAGTTTATTGATCTCATATTTATGCATCAGCAGTTTCTTCACACGCAGGGGATCCTTGTTGAAAATGTTTCCTTTTTCATAAGGACTCACATGCATGCCGTAGACATAGATCTCCCCGTTTTCAATACGGATAAAAGCCTCCTTAATGCTGCATTTCCCCATGCGCATGGACTTCACCTCCGTGCCGTGGAGCGCAATTCCTGCCTCATAGGTTTCATCTATAAAATAATCATGGTACGCCTTCTTATTATTGGCAATCAATTTCTGCGGTGCCTTTTGCTGCGCCATCTCCACATCCTCCTGTTTAAAGTTCCTCCTCCGCCACACCAAAGTCAATCGTGCGGTTAAAGCGGTCACAGCCCTCCACGCATACCTTCACCGGCATGCCCAGTTTATAGCTTTTTCCTGTGGCCTGGCCGACCATCTCATAAGCGCTCTCGTTGTAATAAAAATAATCTCCCGGCAGTTTGGAGACATGGATCAATCCCTCCACGGTATTGGGCAGCTCCACATATATTCCCCAGCTGGTGATACCGGAGACCACACCCTCATATATCTCCCCGATCCGCTCCTCCATATACTCCACTTTCTTCAGCTTATCTGTCTCGCGTTCCGCTTCGTCGGCGCGGCGCTCTGTCTCCGAGGAATGTTTTGCCACCTCCGGCAGGATTTCCCGGTAATGGGCTGTCCGCTCCTCCCCCAGTCTGCCCCGGAGCTGTTCTTTGATGATCCGGTGAATCTGCAGATCCGGATATCTGCGGATGGGTGAAGTAAAATGGCAGTAATACGGGCAGGCCAGGCCGAAATGCCCGCTGCACTCCACACTGTACTTTGCCTGCTTCATGCTACGCAGAGCCAGGCGGCTGATCAGCGGTTCCTCCGGAGTCCCTGCGATTTTGGACAACAGCTTCTGAATTTCCTTGGGATGAACCTCCTCCCCTGAAGACTTCTGGCCCGTCCTGCCCACAGCCTTCATATAATAGCCGAAATTGTTGATAAAAGCCGCCAGCTTCCCGATCCGCTCTCCGTCCGGCACATCATGAATCCTGTATACAAAAGGCAGTTCCATCCAGTAAAAATGCTGTGCAACCGTCTCGTTTGCCGCCAGCATAAAATCCTCGATAATATCCGTGGCCACATTCCGCTCGTAAGGTTTTATCTCCAGAGGATGTCCCTCCCTGTCCAGAAGGATCTTGCATTCGGGAAAATCAAAGTCAATGGATCCCCGTTTCCTGCGTTTTTCCCGCAGAATACCGGCCAGTTTCTCCATCTCCTGAAACATGGGCAGCAGTTCCCCGTACTGTCCGTATTCCTCCCTGTCCGCCAGAGAAGCATCCTCCAGAAGGGCTTTCACCACAGGATAGGACATGCGCTTATTCACCCGGATCACAGACTCGCAGATATCGTAATCCACAATCTCGCCTTTCAGGTCCACGGTCATCAGACAGCTCAGGGCCAGCCTGTCCACCCCCTCATTCAGGGAACAGATCCCATTGGAAAGGGCATGGGGCAGCATGGGAATCACCCTGTCCACCAGATAGACACTGGTACCCCGCTTCAGCGCCTCCCTGTCCAGGGCGGAATTCTCCTGGACATAATTGGTCACGTCTGCTATATGCACCCCCAGATGATATTTTTCCCCGTCAAAACTGACGCTCACCGCATCGTCCAGATCCTTTGCATCCTCGCCGTCAATGGTGACCATCACCACATCCCGCAGATCCCTGCGCCCGGCCCTGTCCGCCTCTGACACTTCCTGGGATACCCGCTCCACCTGGTTTATAATTTTCACCGAAAATTCCATGGGCAGCTCATAGTTCCTCACAATGGACAGGATATCCACCCCCGGATCATTCACATGGCCCAGAATTTCCACCACTCTGCCCTCAGGACTTCTCTTTTCCGAGCCGTAGTCCGTGATCTCCACTACCACCTTATGGCCTGACATGGCTCCTTTTGACCGCTCCCTGGGCACAAAGATATCCTGGGGCAGCCTGGCATTATCCGGCACTACAAATCCATAGTTTTCACGGGCCCCGTCATAAGTGCCCACAATCTGTTTGATTCCGCGGGAAACGATCCTTACCACCTTCGCCTCCTGGCGCCTGCCCTCCTGTTCCGGCAGCAGCGCGACCTCCACGGTATCCCTGTGAAAAGCGCCGTTTATCTGCTCCTCCGGAATATACAAATCTTCCTCCCTGCCTTCGATCTCCACAAACCCAAAGCCCCTGGCATTGCTCACAAATGTGCCCACCAGAGAATGCCCGTTGGATTTCACATATTTTCCTTTGGCTGTGAGCATCAGCTGTCCTTCCGCCAGAAGCTGTCCCAGAACCGCCCGCAGCTCTTCCCTGTCCTCCCGGGCTACCTGAAGGAACACTGCCAGCTCCTTCTCCTTCATGGGTACATAGATGGGATCTTTAACCAAATCACAGATTACTTTCTTTCTTGCTTCCAATGTTTTTTTATTCTCTCTGTTTTCCATATCTCTCCTGATATTCCTGTTTATGCACATTCCATGCAGCTTCCTCTATTGAAGGCGTCCCGGACTTTCACGGTAACTGAAAAAAGACACTCTTGTCACATCACAAGGGTGTCTCATCAATACTGTACCGAATCCACAGGCAAACCGGAAGCCTGAACTGTCTCAAAATACGCTGAGATTCAGGATTACCGCCAGTCCCATGAACAATACTGCCAGTATCTTGGTAAACTTCACCAACTGTCCTTCCATGGAACGTCCCTTGTTCTTACCCCAGTAGGTCTCCGCCGCTCCGCTGATTGCACCCAGACCTGCGGATTTACCCTCCTGCATCAGCACCAACACCACAAGCGCAATGCAAACCAGTATAAATACTATAGTAAGTACTATCTTTAATGCTGCCATTTCGCACCTCCTGCATAAAACCCTGCCTGTCTTTTATAACAAACTAAAATTTATGTTATCATAAAAACAGGGAAAAAACAAGGCTTTCTTCAAAAATTCCTGATTAATATTTCAATCTTTAAAAAAACAGGCCGCACTCACTACTGTCAGTGAATGCGGTCTGTTTCCTTTAAAAACTATTCCGCCAGAGGCAGGAAAAAATCCAGCTGAGCACGAAAAAGGCAGTTCCAACAATCAGCATATGGGCAACCGGACGCCGTCTTTCACCTTTCAACTGCTTATACTCGTAAAAGTCTCTGAAGTGTTCGTTTCGCGCATTTGGGCGGAACAGATCAAACAGATGCTGAAACCCATAGGAAAGCATATCAAAGGTTCCCTGTCCCGACGCGAATACCAGAACACCAACCCCCCCTACCATGACTGCAGGAACGATACATGCATCCGAGAGGAGCCTGAAAATATCAGGCATCCCCACAGTCCAGAAGGAATTTGCAATCAGGACTCCCAGGAAGAGCAACAGACCCACACAAAAGCTGCGCAGTATGGGAGCCCATTTATCTGCCCTCTTCATTGCCTGTCTGCAATTTCCGCCTTATACTTCTCAAACTCGGCGTTATTGCAATGAATCAGATGTCCCGGGGTAATTTCCCGTACCACCGGCTTGTCAACCGAATAATCATGCTCCGCTATCGGATTGTAAATAATACGCTTTCTTCCCTTCTCAAACTCCGGATCCGGAAGCGGAATGGAGGAAAGCAGAGACTTCGTATACGGATGCAGCGGGTGGGCAAACAATTCATCCGAGGAAGCAAGCTCAACTATTTTCCCGTAATACATAACCGCAATGGTATCCGAAAAATACTTTACCACTGACAGGTCATGGGCAATAAACAGAATGGTCAGCCCCAGACGATTACGCAGATCGTTCAGGAGGTTAATTACCTGCGCCTGAATCGAAACATCCAGTGCGGAGATCGGCTCGTCGGCAATGATAAAATCAGGATTTAAAATAATGGCCCTGGCAATGCCGATACGCTGACGCTGGCCTCCTGAAAATTCATGGGGATATCTCCCTGCATGCTCAGGCACCAGACCCACCAGATCCAACATTTTATACACCAGTTCGTCAATATATTTCTGATTTTTCACACCCCGGATCACAAGTCCCTCGGCGATAATGTCCCTTACCGTCATACGAGGATCAAGAGAGGCAATGGGATCCTGAAAGATCATCTGCATCTTGTTCATGATGCGGTCCTTTTTCGCCAGACGGAGATCCTCCTTATACTGTGTCTCAAGCTGTGCGCGCCTGTTCTGCGCCTGGGTATACGCATCCGCCTTCCCGCCATTCTCATGCTCCGCGCCCACGGTGTCTGCCAGTTCTCCGGCTGCGCTTATATCAATAGATTTTCTGCCCTTTTTCACTTCCTCAGCAACGTCCTCAACCAGACTGAGAAGCTTCTTGGCGGCAGCTCCGGCATGGTCCGTATCGGTAAATTTGTCAAAAGCCTCCTTTACCTTCCCAAGACAGGGCTCATAAAGCTGCCTGATCTTCCCGGCCTGTTCCTCAGCATATTTCTGATTGCAGCGCCTGTGATCCTCTTTTGCCGCCCGGATATTCTCCTTCTGTTCGGCAACAATCCTGGAAAGTTCCTTTTCCGCCTCCTCAAGACGCTTCTGATACTTCTGCTGCGCATCCTGGCTTCCCTCAGCCTTCATCTGCGCTTTGATCTCTGCCGTCTCTTTGCGGTAATTCTCCTTCGCCGTTCGGATTGCGTCCTTATAAGAGCGTATCCCGGCGCCGATGCGCTGTCCCTTAAAGATAATATTGCCTGAGGTGATATCATAAAGCCGGATAATGGAGCGTCCTGTGGTGGTTTTGCCGCAGCCGCTCTCTCCTACCAGACCGAAAACCTCACCCTTATGAATCTCAAAATTCACATCGTCAACGGCCTTGAGTTCATTGGCCGGCCCCATTTTGAAGTATTGGCAAAGGTGCTCCACCTTGAGCAAAACTTCACGTTCCCTATTATTTCCGTCCTGCATGATCAGCACCCCTTTCCTCCTGCTTTTTCTTTCATACGTTCAATACGGTCAAGCACAACCTTCGGCGGATCCACTTTGGGAGCGTTTGGATGCAACAGCCATGTTGCTGCCTGATGGCTGTCCGAAATCTGAAACATCGGCGGCTCCTGCTCAAAATCAATCTTCAAGGCATACTTATTCCTCTTTGCAAAGGCATCCCCCTTGGGAGGATAAATCATGTTCGGAGGAGTCCCGGGAATCGCCTCCAGGGTTTCCTTCGTGTCAAGATCCGGCATGGAAGACAACAGAGCCCATGTATAGGGATGGGCAGGTGCATAAAATACATCCCTTGCCGTGCCCATTTCCACAATCTTGCCCGCGTACATAACCGCAACCCTGTCTGCCATGTTGGCAACCACACCCAGGTCGTGGGTGATAAAGATTACCGAAAGCTTACGCTCCTCCTTAACCTTATTGATCAGTTCCAGAATCTGCGACTGAATCGTCACGTCAAGCGCTGTGGTAGGCTCGTCGCAGATCAGGATATCCGGATTTGCGGACAGAGCAATGGCAATTACAATACGCTGGCGCATACCGCCCGAAAATTCAAAGGGATACTGATGGTATCTTTTGCGCGGTTCGGAAATGCCAACTTCCTCCAACAGCTTAATCGCGCGGTTTTTTGCCATCCGGCGGGTCACCTTGAAAGCAACTGCAGACGCCTTTTCCTTAAAGTAGTCAATCAGCTCCACTACTTTTGCGTCATAATCCGTACCTGACATTACCTTGATGCTCCGCTCCAGCTCACTGCGGGTACGGCTGATGATATTCACAATATTCTCGCGCAGGGTATCCAGATCCACCAGATCTTTCTCTGCCACCGTATAATCCGGCTTTTTGCCCTTTGCAGCCATATTGTCATAACGCGCAGTCTGCTTTGCAAAACGCTTTTCCTCTGCCGCATTGCGGTCAATTCCCTCAAAGTAAACGTCAATTGCCGTGTTCAGGCTTGAGGCAAAGGTATAAAGTACATTATTCTTGACAGTATCAAGACGGTTGATGGAACGCCCCACTGCATCCGTAAGTATTTTTGCCGTATCTTGAGCGTCCTTTTTCCCATAATCGGGATTCCGGAAAAAGTCAATCTTACTGTCAATCACCGAAATGGCCGACTGCATGTTGGAAATCGATTTTTCATTGGAATAGCGAATGCCCTCCTTGGCCCTGGCCAGGAAATCAAGCATGAAATGCTCGTCCAGGTACTTGCGCAGGTATTCGTTCAGTTCCTCAATTCCAAGTTCCGGAAGCGGCTTGTCCGAGAAGGCCACATAATAACCCATGGCAAAGAAATTCGGTTTTGTATAGCCTGCAGCCTCCTCCAGAATTTCCTTCACCCGACTCAGCTTTTCAGAAATGGCAGTCCAGTTGGCGTCATCTGCAGTATCCTGTCTCTCACCCCTGTTAAAGAGAGCGAGAACAAAGTTACCCACTTTCTGAGAAAACGGAACTCTGATCAGGGTCTTCAGCTCTCCCAGAACGGCAGTGAGTTCATCCGCCCTGCTGTGAACCACATAGCGCTCCCGGGTCTGATATGCCAGCTTCCCGATTTCCCCGATATCCCGGCGCAGGTTCTTATACGCATGTTTCTCAATGCGGAACATAAGATCCCCTATCTCGTCCAGCACATCGTCCATTGCTTCATGGGCCTTATTATAAGCATATTCCAGATCAAGATTTTTATATACAAATTTATTAAAATCCTTACATTTCGCGTTGGCTTCCGCCTTCACGCTGCCGCCCTGAACCTGCCCCATACACTGGTTGAGCATTTCCAGCTTTTCGTCAAAGGCCTTCCGGCTCTCCCTCCGGGCAACCTTACCCTTTATAAGAGTAGCCTCTGTCATCTGCTTGCCCACGCGCATAATGGGGTTCAGGCTGGACATGGGATCCTGGAAAATCATGGCGATTTTGTCGCCCCGCAGCCTGTGGAATTCCTCCTCCGGAATCTTCATCAGGTCACGGCCGTCATAGATGATTTCACCGGACTCCTTGATGGCGTTCCCGGCAAGAATCCCCATGATGGCGCGGTTGGTAACTGACTTTCCCGAGCCGCTCTCGCCCACAAGGGCCAGCGTCTCGCCCTTGTACAGATCAAAATTAATACCGCGGACAGCCTGTACCTTACCACCGTCCGTGCGGAAGGATATCTTCAGATTATTCACTGATAATTTAATTTCTCTACCGTCCATATCAGCCCTCCGTACCACGTAAACTAGGATTAAATGCATCTCTCAGTCCGTTTCCGAACAGATTGAAGGAAAGCATCAGCAGCGCCAGGAATATCGAGGGGAACATTGCCACAAAGGGAGCTGTCGCCAGGGAAGCCTGCCCTGCCGCGATCAGAGTACCTACACTTGTGATGTTTCCTGTAGCCAGATTGATGATTCCCAGGTAAGACATACTGGTCTCGGAATAAATCATGGACGGAATAACCAGTGCAAATGCGGTAACCAAAGTACCGATGGCATTCGGGAAGATATGCTTAAACATCAGCCGCCTGTCCGAAGCTCCGAGAGTCCTGGCGGAAAGCACATATTCCTGATTCTTAAAACGGTAAAACTGCGTTCTCGTCCGGCTTCCCATGCCAATCCATCCTGTGAGGAAGAAGCTGATAAACAGCACAATCGCCTGACTGGAGCCTCCCATATGCAGTTTCAGCAGTATGATGACCACCATAGTGGGAATCGACCCCAGAATATCCTTGGTCCGCTCCATAACCAGGTCAATACGGCCGCCGTAATATCCGGCAATGGAACCGTAGATAGCGCCTATAACCAGATTGCATACAGCCACCACAATGGCGAAGATAAAGGAAAAGCGCGCGCCTGAGGAAAGACATGTCAGAATGTCCTTGCCGGAACCGGTGGTACCAAACAGGAAATCGGGATTGCCGATGCCGTCCTTGAGTACCTCGGAATGGAAATACGTATAATACTCATAATAGTTTACACGAACCTGCACACCGCTGGAATTCACCAGGGCATAGCTGTAATAGCTAAGCTGGTCATTCTCCATGAAGCCTTCACTGCCTTCCACCCTGAGAGAGTTATACTGATCCAGGCCCACTCCGTTCTCCATGATGCTGGCAGGATAGGAAGAATACACCGGAATGACATTCCCGTCACTGTCATACTTAATCTGGGTCTTGCCTCCTTTTTCCTCCGTCTCATAGTAAATGTTGGCATCCTGTTCATAGTCTGCAGCCGTAGGGCGGTCCCGCTTGGCAACCATGGGATAGATCACCTGGATACCGGTTCTGTTCTGATACTCCTGCAGATCCTGATATTCCTCCATGGAGATATTTTTATACACCACGCCGTTCATGTGATAAGTGTCCAGGCGATACTGATAGGACCCGTCCTCAGTCAACGTATATTCCTGATTTTTCACGGCATTATGGCCGGTCTCCTGCCCCATGGCATAATAATAGGTAAAGGTTTTGAGATTTGTCTCCATCTCCTTGCAGCCGTCCCAGAAGGAAGTATTCTCAAAGAGCTTGCACTTTGGCTGCGTATACGCGTAATAGACATCAAAATAGGAAACTGTATACTGGGTAAAAAACGGTACAACAATGGCAAAAATAACCATAATGACAATGATAACGGCAGCAACGATGGCGCCCTTGTTCTTGGCGAAACGGCGCATCGCATCCTCCATATAACCCACCGGTTTGGTCTCCGGCTTTTTATCATGGGATATATCCTCTGTCTGGGCAAACGCAAATTTTTCCAGGGGAATCGCATCATATACTTTAGTCTTTTCCATATCACTTCGCCCCCATTCTAATCCTCGGATCAATGAATCCGTAACTGATATCAACAACGATACCGCCAAGAAGTCCCACCAGGCAGTAAAATCCCGACAGCAGCATAAAGAAATCATAATCCAGAGCAGTTATGGAATCAAGATACAAACGTCCAACGCCGGGAACAGAAAACATATTTTCAATGATCATCGAGCCTCCCAACACCCCGATAAATTCGCTCAGGATGGACGGGAAGATAACCACCATGGAATTACGCATGGCATGGCGCAGTGTGGCTTGTCCTCTCGTCAGACCCTTGGTGCGGGCCAGGAGCATGAACTCATTGGTCAGAACCTCCGAAAGCTCCGCCCGGGTAAACCGGGCATAGCCGGCCACGGAGCCAAGGCACAGTGAGAGCACGGGAGGCATCATGGACCGGAACATACTCCAGGTAAAGTATTCATAGCCGGAATTCATGGTGGTTGGGAACCATCCGGCCTTGAAACACAGGAAATACTGTATAAGAAGCCCCATAACAATAGCGGGCATTGATACCAAAAGAATAATAATTACATTGATCACCTGATCCTGCCACTTATTCTTTTTCAGCGCAGCCAGGATCCCAAGTCCCAGCCCGATAGGCACACCGATAAAAGTGGAATACAGGTTGATCAGAACTGTAGGCGGAAGTTTTTCAAGAAAAACACCCGCAACGGGGAGTCCCCGATAAGACGGGATATTTACTCCAATCCCGAAGTCGCCATAAACAAAAATCTTTTTCAGGTAATTACCTAACTGGATCATAATCGGCACGCGGTCATAGCTCCAGGTCTGGGTAGCAGGGTCCATAACCGCATTCTCGATATATCCCCGTCCCTCCAGCTGACGGACAATAATATTCGCATCCTGCCCCACCTGAACAGTAATTACAATCGGCAGAAGCTTGATTAAAACAAAACACATGAACATGATGATACAAAAAGTCATAATCATCAGTCCAAGTCTCTTCATTACATACTTAAACATATACATAGGCGATGGCTCCTATCTCTTTGATGGATACTACAGCAACCTTGTGATTTCATAAAATGCTTTTCATATAAAAAATTGAGGCGGACGAAATAGCTTCGCCCGCCTCTTTTCCGAGCTCAGTCAGCCGGTATAAAGGAAGCGCCTGAATCGGCAGTCCCTGTAAAATTACTCAACTTTCTTATATTCAGCGCTGAGATCATTGTTGTTGGACTTGACAAATTCATCCCATGCCGCGTCATTATACAGAGGACGCTTATACTGCACACCGCCGAAGCCCATAAAGACATTGTACTCATCCGTAATATCCTTAAACTTCGCGCTGTTAACAGTTGCACCGTACTCTGAGGTTGCCATAATAGAGAAGTACTTGCCAAGACAAACCTCCTCAAGCTTGGCGAGCACCAGAAGCCTTACATCCGCAGGAACAGAGCTGTCTTTCCAGTTATATGTCTCCTTGCAGCCTCTGGACTCCGCAATACCGTTAAGGCAGCAGTACCAGTTATATATGGACATTGTAAGCTCCTGACCTGCGCCGTCGTAATCTCCCTCAGGCATGGTATAGGTAAGCATTTCGGACTCAACATCCCACCATACGGAATACATCAGACCTGCTCCGGGATCCATGTAACACTGCAGGAAACCACAGGGATCAAATGCACCGCCCGTGAAACCAACGGAAGCAGCAATATCATATGCGCCGGCCTTGAAATCCGAGTTCCAGTTTTCACCGAAGGAAGCGTCAAAGGGAACCTCAAGCTTACCCTCCAGAGAAGTTCCTTCAACCAGATCCTCAAAGAACTTCACATAATAGTCATAAATACGGCGGGTATTTTCATTGTCCACAGATGTACCGTACAGCAGGGTGATTTTCTTGTTGGGATCGTAACCATACTTCTCAGCGTTTGCTGTCAGCTCTGCATAGGCGCTCTCAATCAGCTCCTTGGCAAGAGGACGGTTCATGCCGTTCATCACCTCATAGGCATCTTCATATGTCGCATATGTGTTAGTGCCGTCTGTCCAGGTTCCGTTATCATTCTGGGTATAACCATATACCCTCAGCAGGCCTTCCTTCGCCTGCTGTGTAGCCCTGTACACGCCGCCGTTTTCAATGTCGTGATAGTAGGAGGGTCCCAACAGACCGTAGCAGGGCTTATGGGAAGTAAACACGGACGTATTATAGTCATCTCTGTCAAGGTACAGGGAAATTGCCTTTCTGAAATCCAGAATTGCCAGAATTCCGTTGTTACGGCCGGAAGCCTTCAGACCATCAAGGTTCGCGTAAAGCGAGGTGCCGTATGTGCCGGTACCGGGAGAGAACACCGTGTACTTGGAGTCACGATAGTCTTCCTTATGGGCAACATCCAGTCCGATGCTGTCTATCTCGCCGCCCAGGAACTTGATCCACTGCGTAGCCACCTCAGGTACCTGCTCACAGAAAATACCGTCAACCAGATACTGATCCTTGTACTGTTCCATGCCGTATCCATACCAGTTCTCGTTCCTAACCAGCTCATAAGATTTACCGGTCTGGAAGGTTCCCACCTTGTAAGGGCCCCAACTTGCGCTAGTCTCAAGGGAGGTGTTGTAATTGGTGGTCCAGAGGGTGGCGCCTGCCTGAGGCTCCATCTTGCAGGACTCATACAGATCCTGTTTTACAAGGGGCATACTTGCAAAATTGTAAGCAGCCACATAGGAAAGAGAACCGTCCTCCTTCAGACACTTGATGGGGGAATCCATGCAGACAACCAGCTCATAGTCGCTGGGCGCATAAAAGCCCACATCCTCAAAAGACATCTCCGGATAGGTTACCTCATAAACCATGTACAGAGGAACATTCTCAGGCGGTTCATTGCCCCAGTCCGGCGTATCAATCATCTTCACAATAAGAGCAATGGTATCATCCGTAATATCAACGCGGCCGTCTGCATCTGCAAGCGCTTCCAGGGCTGCGAAAGCCTCCGGTTCCATGTAATCAGCATAATCCGTCACGGTCTTGCCACCGCACTGATTGTTGGGATCCTTCAGACCGAATTTTACAGGGCCTCCCTCCGGCAGAGTATAAACGCCGTCCTCGCCCTTTACCAGATCAGCCTCCGTATACTGAGGTTCCCCGGTGGCTGCGTTGTCAAGCCACACGGTATCTCCCTGATACACATAATCCCTGGCTCCCTTTATTATCATGTTATTATTGTAGTAAGAGGCAGCGCGCATATTCTGGAACAGGGGATCCAGCTGCTGCTGCATGGTATATACAAAATCATTGGCCGTGATGGGCGTTCCGTCATCCCACTTCAGATCCTCCCTAAGGGTAATCTTCCACGCATAACCTCCGGCCTGCTTCTGCTCGTCTGTATACCCCCACTTGGCATCCACCTGGGAAGTCACATCCTCCAGATTTGTGGCTGCGGAATACATAACCTCATACTCGCCGGGAACAATCGCATCCCCATTGATGGTTCCGTCATCGTTGAACTTCTTCCCATCCTCAAACTTAAAGTCATACTCGAAAAAGTTGGACCCAAGATAAGACATAATCTGACTGTCATTATTGTCCTCATAAGTCAACTGATTCCAGTTACTGGGCATGACAGTGGTATACGTGCGGTAAGTATTGGATGAATCCCCTGCCGAGACGCTGCCCTCTCCCTCATCGGAGCCGCTGCTTTCAGCAGAAGATGATTCACCTTCCGATTCAGTGCCTGCTTCACTGCCTTCACTGCTTCCGCTGCTGCCTGAAGGTTCGTCTTCGCTGCCGCATGCCGCCAAGGAAAGAACCATAGCCGAAGCAAGCAGCAGACTGATAAACTTCTTTTTCATAATCTTTCTCCTCTCGATAGATTTTGCCACACATACTTTGACACTTTATTGCCATAAATTGCTAAACTCAACAAAAAGGGATCAAATAATACCTTTATTCGCTCCCTCGTGAATACCTGTATACAATGCAGTGCCGTATGCTATTAACAAGGTATAGTATAAATTACAATTTATAAAATGTCAAGTAATTTTTGGCATGCCGGATATTAGGAATAGGCTTTTCAAAAAATCGCTTTGTCAGTATTCTACTATTTTTATCATGCATGGCGCTGTTCTTATGGTCATATTTACAGTTGTATATTTTAATGTCAAAAAAATGTCGGCAAAATAACAATATTTTCAAGGAGAAAAATGTCGAAAACATTTATTTTGACATGCGCACCAAATCCAGTCCGAAGCATTCTGAGAAAGATTCATCATCCACGGAAAAGGGAGACATGCCCGCCCTCCTTCCGGCTGCTCCTGTCTCCCTCTCTGCGCTGATATCTCCCGGTTTTCCTACTGCACATGAAACGCCGTAAGTCCCGGATACTCGGCAGCGCTTCCGAGCTCCTCCTCTATCCGGAGCAGCCGGTTATACTTTGCCACCCTGTCGCTGCGGCAGGGCGCGCCCGTCTTGATCTGACCCGTGTTCCACGCCACGGCAAGGTCCGCTATGGTGGTGTCCTCCGTCTCTCCGGAACGGTGGGACATCACTGCCGTGTAATTGTTCTTATGGGCCAGCTCCACCGCCTCGAAAGCCTCGGTAAGGGTGCCTATCTGGTTCACCTTCACCAGAATGGAACCCGCTGTCCCCAGTTTGATTCCTGCTGCCAGCCGCTTTTTGTTGGTGACAAACAGGTCATCCCCCACCAGCTGCACCTTTTCCCCCAGTCTCCGGGTCAGCTTCTGCCAGCCGTCCCAGTCATCCTCCGCCAGGGCATCCTCAATGGATATGATCGGGAAGTTCGAAACCAGCGTTTCAAAATAAGATATCATCTCATCGGTGCTGCGTATCACTTCCTCCCCTTTCAGGCTGCTCTCTCCGGGGAAATGGTACATATCCGTTTTTTCGTTGTACAGCTCGCTTGACGCCGCGTCCATGGCAATCCACACATCCTCGCCCGGCTTATAGCCGGAAGCGCGGATGGCCTCCACCAACAGGGCAAGCACGCTCTCCGCATCCGGCAGGTCCGGGGCAAATCCGCCCTCGTCCCCCACCCCCGTGGAGAGTCCCTTGTCCTGCAGAATCTTCTTCAGGTTATGATAGGTTTCAGCGCAGATACGCAGCCCGTCGGCAAA
This sequence comes from uncultured Lachnospiraceae bacterium, assembly GCA_947367855.1. GTDB lineage: Bacteria > Bacillota > Clostridia > Lachnospirales > Lachnospiraceae > Acetatifactor. Next base: position 40,051 of record CANBFE010000011.1, read on the forward strand.
ACTGTCCGCACAGGTGGGCATGATCATGAATTCCTGAAAATCCACTGTGTTGGCGGCATGCTTTCCTCCGTTCAGAATATTCATCATGGGCACCGGCAGCAGATGGGCCCCTGTTCCCCCCACATAGCGGTACAGGGGCAGAGAAAGGGCACCGGCAGACGCCTTTGCACACGCCAGCGAGACAGCAAGCGTGGCATTGGCCCCCAGGTTTTCCTTGTTTTCCGTACCGTCCAGCTCAATCAGCATCCTGTCGATGTCCATCTGACTCATGGCATTCTTCCCTGTGAGGACGGGAGCAATCTTTTCGTTGACGTTTTTGACGGCATGCTGCACGCCCAGCCCAAAATAGCGCGGCTCGCCGTCCCGCAGCTCCACCGCCTCAAACCGCCCCGTGCTGGCGCCGGAGGGTACTGCTGCCGTCCCTGTATAAAGCTTTCCGTTCTCCCGGTTTTGTACCGAAACCTGCGCCTCCACCGTGGGATTTCCCCTGGAATCCAGGATTTCCCGGGCATGGATGGATTTTATTTCCAGATAAGTGGTCATATCTCTTCCTCCTTGGATACTTTTATCTCTTTGTTGTCCGCATTAGTATGTCCCTGGAAGAAGAATGCTATTCCGCAAGAATCTCGCAGTAATCCCATGCAACGGAATGTTTGGAAAAGTCCTTACAAAACAACACCTGCCGGGATGTGTCAAACATCACATTCTGTCTGCTGCTCCTGATAATACCGGGCCTGGGTTTCAAACATCTTCCGATAAATTCCATTCTCCATACTCATCAGCTCCTCATGACTCCCGTTCTCCGCAATACGACCATCCTGCAAAACCACAATCCTATCACAAAAACGAGTGGCAGAAAGCCTGTGGGAAATCATAATCGATGTCTTCCCTCTGCTGATCTCCCTGAAACAGCGGAAAATCTCCTCCTCCGACACCGGATCCAGGGCAGCCGTAGGCTCATCAAGTATCAGGAGCGGTGCATCCCTGTACAGAGCCCTGGCAATAGCCAGACGTTGTCCGTTCCCGCCGGACAATTCCACACCATCCGGCTCAAACAGCTTATAGAGATAACTTTTCTCTCCATCCTTCAGCCCCTGTACTACATCCCTCAACCCTGCACGTTCAAAGATCTGCCCAAGATCCACCTCCTCCTGCCGACCCAGTACCACATTATCATAAACAGTATAAGCAAAAAGTCTGAAATCCTGAAAGACCGCTGCACTGTGTCCCTCCATACTTCTCACTTCTTCCCCATTGAACAGAATCCTTCCGTACATAGGTTGACAGAACCCACAGAGCAGTTTCACCAATGTTGTCTTCCCTGCACCGTTACGACCTACAAGCGCCAGACGTTCTCCTTTTTGGATCGACAAGGAGAGATCTCTCAGTACAGGCTCGCTCCTTCCCGGATAAGAAAAGGAAATATTCTGAACCTCCACCTCCGGCGCTCCGGCAAAAGTTTTTCTCTCCCCGTCTCCCTGCACAGACAATTCTTCGAACTCCCGAAAGGCTGAAAAAAGCTGTCCCGTATAAAAAAGATCTGACAACTTCTCACTGATCCGGAAAAATGCTGCTCCCAAGTTCATAAAAATCCCTGTATAAAATGCATACTCCGCAATCCCCAACTTCCCCTGTATGGCCCAGACAGCCAATAGCCCGTATATCACGAAGAGCTGCAGCTGCGACAACAGCGACGACAGCCCGGCATACCGCCCGATACGACCAAACTGAGAAGATAACGCCTTTAAATCTATCCAATTCAGACGGTGGATCTTATCCATGAGAATGCTACCCATGTCATAAATTCGGATATCCTTCCCGATAGAAAAATCCGCAGTAAGCCCATTATATGCCCCTATCTTCCGTTCCACAGGAAGAACTACTTTGTAGGTTTCCTCCCTGGTCTTTCTTGTTTTATTCACAAAATGCAAATTGACCGCTGCCATCACGAGCAGGGCCAACAGCAATACAGGATAGCCCGCTGCGGCAATCACCGCCGTGCCCAGTATGAGAAATGCACCGCTCAGAATGCCGGGTATGGTATCCCGAAGCATCCTGTCCAACATGCCAAATTCAATGACAGGACGCAGGGCTCGCTCCTTCAGATCCAGTACCCGGGAATCCTCCAGGAGTGCATACTCCATGGACATGATTTTATGTCCCACATAACATTTGAAATCATCCCGAAACCGTTCAGAAAAGACTCCCTGTTTCACTGTCAGGTACCGGATAAGACCCGTGAAGAGGAGATTACATCCAATCAAATACCCCACCAGAACAAACAATGTCCAACGGTTCTCCCTGGACAACATCCCTTCCAAAATCTGCTGAGTTAGCCAGGTGCTCAGGATTGGGTTCACGGCAGATGCCACTGCAATCCCAGCCGTTACCATCAAATATGCCGGAGATACCCTGAGAGTCAGCCTCATGACATATATAGTCAACCTGAACTTTTGGTCAATCTCCCTGAATCCTTTCTCATACTTCTTCATAATACAGCCTCCCCCTTCTCTGCCTGCTCCCTGTAATATCTGGCCTGGGTACGAAACATCTGACTGTAAATACCGCCCTTTTGAAAAAGTTCCTCATGGCTGCCCCGCTCCGCAATCCTGCCCTGGTCCAACAGCCAGATTTCATCGCAAAAGCGGGTAGAATTCAGGCGGTGAGAAATGAACAGGGTGGTGGCCTTTTGGGAAATGTCATGAAAATGGTTATACACTTCATGCTCCGCAAGAGCATCAAGTGCCGCCGTAGGCTCATCCAACAACAGGATACCGCCACCCCGGTAGAGAGCACGGCAAAGCACCAATTTCTGACGTTCTCCACCAGAAAGCTCAACTCCTTCCGGATCGATGGCCTTTCCCAGCGAAGTCTCCTGCTTTTTCGGCAGGCTTTCCACCCTGTCATACAGTTCCATCAGGCGCAACGCCTCTTCCGCCCGGCCTGCCTCTTCAAGAGAAATCTGTTCCTTTAATGTAATGTTCTCCAACACTGTGGCAGGAATTACCCTGGATTCCTGAAAGACCGCTGCAATACGGTTCTGATATTTCCGCAAATCCAAGGTCCGCAGATCCACTCCGTCTACACGGATAATCCCCTCGTAATCAGTATAAAGCCCACAGAGCAGCTTCACAATGGTGGATTTCCCGGCACCGTTACGCCCCACCAACGCCACATGAACGCCTGGTTCCACCTTACAGCAGAAGTCCTTCAGCACATACTGTTCACTTCCGGGATAACGGAAAAAGACATGTTCAAATTCAAACCCATAGGCTTCTGCTTTGGGCAACTCGCCAAATCCGCTTTCCTGCTCCCTGTCTTCCTCCGCAAATTCCCGGTATGTCCGGACCTGCCTGGCCGTATCCACCAACTCCACCCCGGTCTGCACAAATCTAAAACCCACTGCAGCAAAAGAGGCGAACACACCCATATACAGGATAAAGGAATCCACTGTTATCTTCCTGTCCAGATACGCCTCCACCAGACAGAAGTACACCGCTGCCTCACGGAAAAGCATAAAAATAATGTCCACGGCTGCCGCACTTTTTTTCTTTCCGGCAATCCGCTTCAAAAACATCTCATATTGCTGCTGATACTGACGGTAAATACCAACAATCCAGTCCTTTATGGCAAAAAGACGCACTTCTTTGCCATAGCCATAATCGTACATGAGAGAAAAGGTGTAATCCCGTTTCCGGATAATTTCCGCTCTCTCGTCCCTCCTCTGATATTCATACTTTTTTACCTTGTTTTCAAAATAAAGATTCATACCTATGTTCAAAAACGGCAGCAAAAGCAGCAGAGGCTGCAGATCTGCCGCCAGAAAAATATAATAAACCAAGATAATGCCATTGGATAAAAACACTGTTCCCGTCCTGTGCAGCGCACCAACAAATCGGTCCACACTTGACATAGCATTGCTCAGATGGTTCAGCACAACCGGATTCTCAGTGTGTGCAAAAGGCATCTCCATGGCTTTTCTCTGCAGTCTCTCCTTTAGTTTAAAGCTCAATCTCACAAAAAGATCTTCACTTTTCAGACTATAACAAGAAAGCAGAAACGAAGAGGATATGGACACCAACGCCAGAATTCCAAAGTGAATCCCAAAACCCGTCAGATCCCGGGCCATAATATCCCCCATGACCACCTTTGGCAGCAAAACCCCTGCAATCGGACCCACAACCATCGCCAGTGTCAGCACTACAAAAATGACAAAATAACTTTTTTCATGTTGCCAGACAATTCGGACATAATAACGGATGTTCTGAATAAAATCTTTCATAGATGCAGCTCCTTAAAACAATGGGTTGTTTGTGAAATAATTCAGTATGTTTTTCCGTCAAGAATCTCGCAGTAATCCTGATAATTTTTCTCCAGAAGCCCCGGCGTATCCAGCCCGTAAGGGCATTTTTTCTTACATCTGCCGCAGTGGAGACAGTTTTCGATTTTTTTCATCATCTCCTGCGCCCCGGGCGTGAGCTGGGCCGCAGAGGGGGAGCGGCGGATCAGCAGACTCATGCGTGCGCAGGTATTGATCTCGATTCCCGCAGGACAGGGCATGCAGTATCCGCAGCCCCGGCAGAAATCCCCTAAAAGCTCTTCCCTGTCCCCGGCAATGACGGCGGACAGCTCCTCGTTCAGAGTCGGCGGATTGTCTATGTAGGACAGGAATTCGTCCAGTTCCCTCTCCCGCTGCACGCCCCAGATGGGCAGCACATTCTCATACTGCGCCAGATAGGCATAGGCGGCTGCGGAGTTTGTGATCAGTCCTCCGGCCAGGGCCTTCATGGCGATAAAACCCATGTCCGCCTGAGCGCACTTTTCCACCAGGCCAAGCTCTTTCTCCGTGGCCAGATAGGAAAATGGAAACTGCAGTGTCTCATACAGGCCGCTTTGGATGGCTTCCTCCGCCACATTCAGACGGTGGTTTGTAATGCCGATATGCCGGACCATGCCTTTCTCCTTTGCCTCCAGCATGGCCTCATAGAGCCCGCTGCCGTCTCCGGGTTTCGGACAGAATGCCGGATTGTGGAACTGGTAAAGATCGATATAGTCCGTGCGCAGGTTCCCAAGAGAAGTGCTCAGATCCTTCCAGAACCCTTCCGCGTCCGAAGCCCCTGTCTTGGTGGCGATATACACCTTTTCCCGCATGCCCGCAAAGGCTTCCCCCACCTTCTCCTCGCTGTCCGTGTAGAAGCGGGCCGTGTCGTAGAAGGTCACTCCATGGTCATAGGCCTTCCGCAGAAGCTTCACTGCCTCCTCCCTGGAAATCCGCTGTATGGGCAGCGCCCCGAATGCATTTTTCTCCACAGTAATGCCTGTTTTTCCTAACGTTACTTTTACCATGCTTTTTCTCCTTATCTTTGTCTGAAAGCATCCTCTCTTATACATCTCTCAATTTCCAGAGATTTCATATACGCCAACCCCACTTCCCTGTCTGCTTTCACCAAAAAGGAACCACTCACTGTATTCCTACAATCCGTGGTTCCTCTGTAGTCCCGGCTTTTTCCGAACAATCTTACTTACGAACCAACAGCGACTTCCCTGTCATCTCCGCAGGCTGCTCTTTTCCCATGATCTGGATCAGCGTGGGGATAATATCCGCCAGGCATCCGTTCTCACGGAGGGTATAGGCCTGGTCATAATTCACCAGGATAAAGGGCACCTGATTGGTGGTATGGGCGGTAAAGGGCTCACCGGTCTCTTCGTCCACCAGCATCTCCGCATTGCCGTGATCCGCGCAGATAAACATGGCGCCGTCCACTTCCTTAACGGCTTCCACAGCCCTGCCCACACACTCATCCACTGCCTCCACTGCTTTCACTGCCGCATCCAGCACACCCGTATGCCCAACCATGTCCGGATTTGCAAAATTGATGATAATCACATCATACTTATCAGAGCGGATGGCCTCGCAGAGCTTGTCGCACACTTCGTATGCGCTCATCTGGGGCTTCAGATCATAGGTTGCCACATCCTTGGGGGAATTCACCAGTACCCTGTCCTCCCCTTCGTTGGGCTCCTCCACGCCGCCGTTGAAGAAGAAAGTCACATGGGCGTATTTCTCCGTCTCCGCAATACGGGCCTGCTTCATGCCGTTTGCCGCCAGCCATTCCCCGAAAGTATTGGTGACGGAAACCTTGTGGAATGCCACGTCCTTGTTGGGGATGGTAGGGTCATAATCGGAGAAGCACACATAGGTCACATCCAGTCTCTGCCCTCTGTCAAATCCCTTGAAATCGTCGTCACAGAAAGCCCTGGTAATCTCCCTGGCCCTGTCCGGACGGAAGTTAAAGAAGATAATGGAATCTCCGCTCTGAATGGTGGCAACGGGCTTTCCGTCCTCCACAGCCAGAGTGGGCTTCACAAATTCATCCGTCTCGCCCCTGTCATAGGACGCCTGGATGCCGCAGATTCCACACTCTGCCGTCAGGCCCTCTCCCTTTGTCATGGCGTCATAGGCCAGCTTCACGCGGTCATAGTTGTTATCCCTGTCCATTACGTAATAGCGTCCCATAACAGACGCAATTTTGCCTACGCCGATTTTCTCCATCTCTTTTGCCAGCTCCACTGCATATTCCTTGCCGCTGGCAGGAGGCGTGTCGCGCCCGTCCAGGAAGCAGTGCACATATACGTTCTCCAGGCCGTTCCTCTTTGCCAGCTCCAGCAGGCCGTACAGATGGGTATTGTGGCTGTGCACCCCGCCGTCGGACAAAAGGCCCATCAGGTGAAGGGCGCTGCCGTTCTTCTTACAGTTTTCCACCGCCTTCAGCAGCGCGGGATTCTCGAAAAAGGTGCCGTCCTGAATCTCCTTGGTAATCCTGGTCAGCTCCTGATATACAATGCGGCCTGCGCCCATGTTCAGATGGCCTACCTCTGAATTGCCCATCTGTCCCTCGGGAAGGCCTACCGCCATGCCGCTGGCATTGCCTCTCACGAAAGGGCACTCCGCCATCAGCCTGTCCATCACAGGGGTCTTCGCCAGAGCCACTGCATTGCCCTCTGTCTTCTCATTGAGTCCGTACCCGTCCAGAATCATTAATACTACCGGTTTCTTGCTCATCTCTTCTCTCCTTTATGCCGCAGCCCCGTCTCACCAAACATGGATCCGGAGCCGCTTTCTTCTATGGAATAATGTTCTGTCTGTTTTCCGTTAAAATTATACACTGAAAAATGCCGCCGCGCAATACCTCTTATCCAGGAAGTATGTAAAAGTATATAAAAGTAAGCATATTACCCTTGCTTTTTGCCGGACGCATTGTTATACTGAAAAGAATTATCAACCACAGCAATCATAAAAGGAATTAATATCATGGTAACCTTACTGGCAAAATTATTTATCAAAGATCAGAAAAATGTAAAAAACCCTGCCGTCCGGCAGGCATACGGCATCCTCTGCGGCGCGGTGGGAATCTTTCTGAACCTGTGCCTCTTTGCGGGAAAATTTATCGCAGGATCCCTGAGCAATTCCATCGCCGTCACAGCCGATGCCTTCAACAATCTGTCCGACGCGGGTTCCTCCATCATCACCCTGATCGGCTTTAAAATGGCCGGGCAAAAACCGGATCCCACCCATCCTTTCGGCCACGGGCGCATCGAGTATATTGCAGGTCTTCTGGTATCCCTGATCATCCTGCTCATGGGAGCGGAGCTTCTCAAGAGTTCCGCAGTCAAAATCCTGCACCCGGAGGAACTGGCCTTCTCCCCTGCAGCCATGGGGATTCTGGCTGCATCCATCCTGGTGAAATGCTATATGTTTCTATATAACAGGCGTCTGGGCAGGAAACTGGACTCTGCAGCCATGACAGCCACTGCAACGGATTCCCTGAGCGACACCATCGCCACCTCCGCCGTACTGGCTGCCACACTCATCGCCCACTTCACAGACATCAACATTGACGGCTGGTGCGGCGTACTGGTTGGCCTTTTTATCTGCTACGCCGGTTACAGCGCCGCAAGAGATACCATAAGCCCCCTTCTGGGGCAGGCCCCTGATAAGGAATTTGTCGCGCAGATCAGCTCCATCGTCACAGCCCATGAGGAGATCCTGGGAATCCACGATCTGATCGTACATAATTACGGGCCCGGAAGGATTCTGATCTCACTCCACGCAGAAGTTCCCGCTGAGGGCAATTTCCTGGCCCTCCATGACAGGATCGATACCATAGAGCACGAGCTGAGAAATGTCCTGAACTGCCATGCCGTGATCCACATGGATCCGGTCTGTACAAAGGACGAGGAAACCTCCCGCCTGAAAATCCTGGTAAAAGATTATCTGAAGGATATCGACGAAACCCTCAGCATGCATGATTTCCGGATCGTAACCGGGCCCACCCACACAAACCTGATTTTCGATGTGGTAACGCCTTATGATTTTCCCATATCCGACAGTGAACTGGTGCAGAGGATTCAGAAACGGATCCAAAAAGACAATCCGAACTATTATTCCGTGATCGAAGTAGACAAACAGATGGTCTGACTGATTCAGGAAAGGAAAGCAATGTCTCACAGAAAACCGTCCCCCCTGACAGATGCCGAAATCCGGCGCCTGGAAACACTGGAAAAGCGTTACCGCAATGCCGCCCGGCAGCAGTTTGAAAGCCGTGTCTCCTATTATCACCGCATCACCGGCGGAAACTATACCTCCGTCACTGTCCGGGACCAGAAGACACGATGGGGCAGCTGTTCCTCCAGGGGAACTCTGTCCTTTAATTACAGGCTTTTTTTCGCGCCTCCCGTGATACTGGACTATGTGGTGGTGCATGAGCTGTGCCATCTGACCCATATGAACCATTCGAAGGACTTCTGGAATATGGTGGCATCTGTGATGCCGGAATATAAGGTCTGCAGGAAATGGCTCCGGGACCATGGACATGAACTTACCCTGGAGGCCCACATGGCCAGGCTGGGGATTCCCCTCCGCCTATGATGAATGCCGCTCCTACAGCGATTAAAACGACAGGGCCTGCGCCCTGCCGTTTTTTTGCCGCTTACGCTGTCCTCTGTCAGCGCTTTTCGTTTACATAGATCTGCGCCCTGCTCTGGATAACCTTGGCCACCTCCTGAGCGCTCTTCTGTCCGGAGAAGAAAGAGGCAATCTCTTCGTTTACAATATTTCTCACATCCGTATTGCCGTAATAACATTTGTTGATTGAAAAAATATAATTCACAGCCTCATCCACCTGCTCCTGGGTCAGCGGTTCCAGTATGATCTCTTCGCCGTTCATATAATAGGTTTCGTCATACTCTATTTTCTCGCCGTTTTCATCCGTATAATAAGGTTTTTGCGTGGCCTTCTGGGCTGACTCCATAAAATACTTTTTCTGGGTGGGCATCATCCATTCCATTGTTGACTGATACTCATCCGTCAGATAATACCGCAGAAACTCCCAGGCCCCGTCAATATTGGCCGATCTGGAAGAGATGGCATAGGAATCCCCCGACTGTATGTAAGCGCCCATTCCGCTCTCCGTGGGGAATCCGATGTAGGAAACCGCTTCACCGAAATGGCCGTTTATACTGTAATTGAGATTGCTCAGGCTGTTGAGGTACAAATTTCTCAATACAGTTCTGTTTTCCCTATACTGTGATTCATAGTTTTTCCAGTAATCATCTCCGAAGGTCTCCTCGCTCAATTCCTCTGGAAGGGTTTTGGCATATTCCATCATATCAATAAAATTCTGGGAATCAAAGTTACATTTTCCGCTGGCCACGTCAATAAAGTCTGCCCCGCAGTATTCCATCATGGTATACATAAAGGACTCCCTGGTCATCTCGCCGAACATGGTGGTTCCCTCGGGCAGGGTTTCCATCAGCTGCTTCATGTCTGCCATTGTCCAGGATGTGCGTTCTCCCACAATAGATTTCTTTCCGATGACTGTGCTTATCCGGAAAGACGGAATCACGTAGTACAATTTCCCTTCCATGGAATATGCATCAAATACATTCTGCACAAACTCCACATTGGCCAGTTCCTCATCCTCTTCTATCATCTTTCCGATATCAGCCAGCAGTCCCTTGGCTACATAGTTTTCTGCAGGGAGCCCGCTTGTGATCAGGATATCCGGCATTTTTCCGGTGGTAATGTCATTGTTCAGCTGTTTATAGCCTGCTTCATAATCATCATAATTATTGTAGGAATCATACTCCTTCACGGTAATGCGGTATTCTTCGCTGCTGCGGTTAAATTCCACTACCCGCTGCTTCATGTCGCTTCCCACATAATTGCCCGCCAGTACCAGCACGGCTTTGTCCGGAATATCCTTGGGATCAACATAGGTAAAGATTCCCGCCTTCATATTCTCCTCGTAATTTTCATAGAAAATACCGAGAAAGGAGGTCTCACTCAGCTCGATCAGGGAGCTGAAGCCGCTGATGTTCAGATCGGAGTTGATGAAATTCATCTTTTCCTCACTGTTCTCCGCGCCCACACTGTAGGTATACACCCCTTTGTCATTGCTGAATACCAGATCAGAGCTTTTGCCCGCAGTCATGGTATTGTATCCGCCCCAGGACATGGATGTAGGCATAAGACTGGCCTCGCTGAGCTGATCCGTGGCCGGGTCAAAGGTTACAAGGTACTGCTTCTGCCAGTCGTTTTCATCATAGTATATAACCAGAAAAGTTCCGTCCTCTTTTGTCATCAGGGAATTGTAATTGCTGAATACCTTGTAGACATCCTCCGGAAGCTTCTTCTTATCCGAGATATTTCCCTGGGCATCTACGGACATCTTGTATCCGTTGTCCCCGGACAGAATCAGATATAGGGTACCGTCTGCAGAGACGGACATGCCGCATACATAAGAATATTCCTCTTCCGAGGAGAGTCCTTCCAGTTCTTTCTCCCATGCAAAGCTTCCGTCCATATTCCAGCAGCTGATATAGTTCTTCTGGTAGGATATGTATTCCTCTCCGGAGGAATCCTCGTAGTAGTAATTCCTCAGGGCGTAGATCAGGCCGTTGGAAGCGAAATTAAATTCCCCATAGTATGAATTTTCATATATGTTTCCGCTGTCTTCCATGGGCAAATCCATGACGCCCTGGTCTCCTGATTCCCCGGTGTCTTCTGTTCCCTCTTCATCTCCGGAACCCTCAGCGCCTTCTGTTCCCTCTTCGTCTCCGGAACCCTCGGTGTCTTCCGTTCCCTCTCCGTCTCCGGAACCCTCGGTGTCTTCCGCTCCCTCTTCGTCTCCGGAACCCTCAGCATCTTCCGCTCCCTCTCCGGCTTCGGATTCCTCCTCCGGCTCAACAGTCTCTGTCCTGGCTTCCGGTACCCCTGCACCGCCTCCAGGCGTTACGCCGGGCTGAGTCCTCCAGTCCGGCATCTCCATGGTAACCACCTGCACATCAGAGCCGTCCTCATTCATGGTCAGCATCCTCATATCCATCTCGTCTCCGCCTTCTGACCAGTGGTATACCTGCGCCATCACGTAAATCTTGCCGTCTCTGTGAACGGACGTCCTGATTCCATAGTCGTCCCCTCCCAAATCAGGCATCTCGAATTCCTGGAATTTGTACACATGCTCTTTTGCCAGCGCGGCATTTTCCATCTTGTCCCCACCCTTACCGCAGGCGGCCAGTCCAAACACCATTGCCAGTGACAGTCCTATGCCTGTCGCCTTTTTTACCCAGATTTTTTTCACAATTCCTCCTCCTGCCCGCATCTGCGGGCCTCCAACTCTTAAAACGGGGTTTTCCTCTACTTCTCCTGCTTTCTGGCCTGCTTTAATTCCTTTGCCTCCTGCTTTCTGGCCTGCTTTAATTCCTTTGCCTCCTGCTTTCTGGCCTGCTTTAATTCCTTTGCCTCCTGCTTTTTAGCCTGTTTCCGCGCAAACCTGTCTTCTCTCTCCTCATTGACCGAAATCTCTGACTCCTGCTGCGCGCCATGCTCTTTTTTCCTGTTTCTCCGTTTTTCCCGCTGCTTTTCCACCCCGCGTTCCGCTTTGTCCATGAGCTTCAGCCGCACGTCCCGCATGGTCCAGCCCTTGTGCTTCCACCAGATACAGAAAAATACCAGGCCAAGACCCACCGGATAAGCAAGAAACAGAATGCCAAACAGGGTCATCACCGCCAGAATGTCCTCATAGCTTCTGGCAATATTTTCCCAGTAGGGATAAATGATGGCCTTGCCGTTCATGGAACGTGTGCCGAACTGTGTCAGAAGCTTCAGCCTGGATACCAGAGAGTAACGGGTGGTATTCTCCACAATCTCGGTCTTCTTCTCGTCTGCCCCCAACTGCTCCTTAATGTAATTTACAGCAAAACCCGTAACAGGATTCGGCATGACGATCTCATAATGATTGATGCCATTGTTTTGTCCAAGCTCCGACAGCGTCTGATAGGATACGTACACCAACGTGGAATCCAGTCCCGCTGCCTCCGCCAGACGTCCTGTCTGCCGCTCCACCACACCTGTGACAATGTGCGGAATCTTGTTGATATAAACCGTCATTCCGGCCACATTGTTGGACCCGAACAGCTGCCAGGCCGCATCCTCGTCTATGACACAGTAATCCTGCATCAGATCATTTCCCGAGAAGTAAGAACCATACAGCAGCTTCACCGGATGAAACAGGAAAAAATCCCCTCCTATCCCGATGGCATCCGCAGTCAGGCTTCCCTTGTCCGAAGAAATCGTCACGCTGCCGTCAGCGCTGTAGGCATCAGCCCACAGCCTGGCGCCCGGATTCTCCGATTCCTGAATCACCGAAGCATCTGTAAGCGCACCGTCCACCGTATGCTCAAAATCAATGATTTGATCCTGGGTAATACCTGACCCCACCGAGAAAAAACAGCTGACCTGTGAGCAATTCTTCTTGCTGCTCCATCTGGAAGCCATGGTCTGCGTAAGCTGGCTCTGCCCCAGATAATTCGCAGTGAAAAGCAGGATCAGGAAAATCAGGAAGGAAATCCCTCCGCTTATACCCAATACTATTTTCTTCATCACTTACCTCGCTTCCGGTCTATCCGTTATTTTCGCTCAGCCTGACCTGCTTGCCCGCCTCCACCGGCTTTGTGGAAGTTGTGATTACAAATTCATAGCCATATAAGGCCGCGCTGACAGCAGACTGGGTATCATCGCTTGCCAGTACCTCCACGTCCACGCGGCTGGCAATATAACGTGTGCTCAAAGGTCCCTGCTTGGACTCCACGATCAGGATAAACTTTCCGTTGTTGTCTTCACGGATTGCGCTGTTGGGCACGATATAGTCATAATTGGAACTCTTCTGTCCAACGGATATATTCAGGGTCTGCCCTGCCGACACATTCCCGGCAACGTCAAAGGTCAGCAGTTTCTTCTGTCCCGGATCGTCCGGGTCCGGTTTTATATTGGCCAGGGTCACTGTCAGATCATCATATCTCCAGGCGTTTACCAGATCCGCCACATCCCCCACTGCCAGCCGCTTGGCCTGCTCGTTTGTCACGGAAAAGCTCATGCTGTAGCCCTTTCCCTCAGGCTGCATCACTGCCACCGGAGTGCTTGCGTCCGTGTTCTTGCCTGCCGTCACATTCAGCGCTGTAATGGTGCCTGCAATAGGAGCCGTAATTGTGGCGTTGACGGATTTCTCAGTCAGCTCATCCACTTTCTCCTGGGCCCTGTCAACCGCCTCCTGGGCAGTCTCCAGGCCGGAAACCTTGCCGATTCTGGAAGCCAGATCCGCCAGCTCCTTCTCTCTGTCAGCCAACGCAGTCTCCTTATCCGTCAGATTGGACTGTCTGTCTGCAAGAGCCTTTCTCGCTTCGGAAAGCTGGCCGTTTATGGCGTTCTGCTGGTTCTTCAGGTTGTTAATAATGCCTTCCGTGGTTCCGCTGTTTTTCTTGTCAGTCAATGCCTGTTCTGCCCGGTTGTAGGCTTCTTCCCTTCTGGTGGCTTCCAGGCTGTAATTATCATATGCTGCCTGGGCATTGATCTGATCTGCCTTTGCATTGATAAGAGCCATTTCCAACTGGTTCTTTTCATTCTTCAGCCTCTCTAATTCCGCCTGAACCGGATCTACCTCTTCCCCCACTTCGCTCAATCCACCAGTGGTTGCTCCTCCTGCCTCATCTGACTGCGGAACAGGAGTCGCCTCATTCTGTCCGGCATCCGAGGATACCGCAGCTCCATCACCTGACTCCGGCACAGAAGATGTATCCTCTCCACTACCCGGGTCTGAAGGCCCGGGGTCCGAAGAAGGCTGCGGCGACTCTCCTGAAGGATTTGAATCCGGACCAGACGGGGTTTCATACTGGGCAATCTGCTCCTGCAGCAGCTTAATCCTTGCCTCCAAATCAGACACCACATTCTGCTTCGCCGTGAGGGCATTCTTCGCATCGGACTCCCACCGCTTCGCCTCATCCCAGGCTGCCTTTGCCTCGTCCCGGGCCTTGGTCTCAGCCGAGACATCGGCATTGTTTTCCGGGGTCAGGGAAATCTGGTTTCCTATGGCATCATACTGACTCTGGAGCTCATCCACGCGCTTCTGGGCGGCTGATACCTCGTTCTTTGCGCCTGTCACCGCATTTTCCGCCGCTGTAACCGCATTCTGTGCCGCAGTGATCTGCTGACGGTAGGAATCCGTGGAAATGCCCGTATCCGCTGCCTGAATGTCCGCGGAAGTAATCTCCACGGAAAGCAGTGTGGTTCTGTAGTCCGCCTGCGCCTTCTCCAGTTCTTCTTTGGCAGTCTTCAGCTCCTCGCTCTCCTCGTCCTCCAGATACATAAGCACCGCATCCTTTTCCACGGTGTCTCCCACCTTCACGGCCACGCTGGCCACCTTCCTGGATTCCTTTACCTCCACATTGTAGGGATCCCCGCTTTCCACCACGCCTGAGCCTCTGATCTTGGCCGTAATGGTACCGGACTGGACATATTGTGTGGCCACCTCCGGCAGGGAATAGTTCATGATGGTGTTGGAGAAAAAGGTGAGCACCAGCATCACGGACAGAAAAATGATTGCCGCTGTCTTCACCCATTCCCTTTTCTTCTTGCCGTTCTCGTTCATCTCTATACCTCTCCTCAATCTATTAAGTTATAAACTTAGTACAACCGCTTTTCCAGGCTTCATCCAGCCCTGCTCCTCTAGCCTTTGATACCGCCCTGATAGGTAATACCGTCCACCAGGTATTCCTCTCCGTACAGAAAGATCAGCAGGCTCGGCACCATGTAGATCGTAGCCACGGCAAAGGCCAGGCCGATCTCTCCTGCATTGATCTTGCTCAGGAAAACCGACAGGGGATGCGTCTCCGCATCCGTGAGCAGGATCAGGGGCTGTTCCACCATATTCCAATAATCTATGAAGACCAGAATGGCTGCGGAGCAGATTGCCCCTTTACACAGCGGCATACAGATCCTGCGGTAAATCTGCCACTCTCCCGCGCCGTCGATCTGGGCGGCCTCCATCACGGATTCCGGTATCCTTCGCATGAATTTCGTCAGCAGGAACACCGCAAAGGGCGACATGATGCCAGGCAGCCAGATGGCCCAGTTGGTATCCAGCAGATTAAACCAGTCGCTGACCAGGTAGTTTGGCACCAGCGTTACCTGATAGGGCATCAGCATCAGTATGATATACATGAAAAAGATAATCTCCCTGATTCTTCCCCTGTATCTGGCGAATCCGAAGGACGCCAGGGAGGCAACCAACAGCTGGAATACCACAATGGGCGCTACCAGAATCACGGAATTCCAGAACTTCAGCAGGTACTCCGGACTCTTGAAGAGCACTGTATTGTACTGACTGAAGGAAACCATGTCCGGAATAAACTTCAGATTTACCTTCTCCGCTATGTATACCTTTCCGCCATTGGCATCCGTGGCAAATACGGAACCGTAGTTTGCCGAGATCTCGGATGCCGCCATAAAGGAATTTGTGATAGTCAGCACTATGGGCATAAGGAACAGAATGGCAAATGCCGCTGCCACCACCGTGGCCAGTCCGATTTTGACCGTCTGCACCCGCTTCCTTCTTTTGGCCAGCAGACGGTCCCGGGCCGCCAGATCTTCCCACTTTCCTGACGTCTCCATTTTCTTCATCCCTCCACATCCTTTCCGAAATGATTCTCCGCAATAAACAGGATTCCGATGATAACGATCATCACCATCGACATCAGTATTGCCGCAGCCGACAGCGTCTGGTAATCCAGGGACCTGAACTTATTGTTCATAAAGTGCTGCAGCGTATAGATGGAGTCATACGGATAGTCCCCTGTCAGCAGATAAACTTCCCGGAATATCTTGAAGGAGTTAATCAGGGACATAATCGTCACAAAGAGCAGGGAAGAGGACAGGTACCTTATCTTAATATGAAAGAAGGTCTGCAGGGGCGTAGCGCTCTCCAGTCTGGCCACCTCCAGAATATCCTTGGGAATGCTGGCCAGGGCCGCCATAAACAGGATCATGTTATATCCAAGATTCTTCCAGAGAAACAGGATTACAATAACGATCAGCGCATAATCCGACTTCATCCAGTCAATCTTGCCCCCGCCCAGTTTCACAAGCACTTCATTGACGGCACCGTTGTAGTGGAACAGCACCTGCCAGATCAGCACGATGGACGCCACAGGCACCATCATGGGACTCAGGAAAAAAGTCCTGAACTGACTCCGGAAAGGCAGCTTTGCCTCCAACACAATGGCCAGCAGCAGGGAAAGAACCACTGCCAGCGGCACTGCCACCGCTGCAAAGGTAAATGTGTTCCGCACGGCCGTGCGGAAGGAAGTATTTCCCATGATACTGCTGTAATTGTCCAATAATACAAAATTTGCGCTGATGGGATTGTCTATCAGCGAGTAATATATAACCACCGTAAAGGGGAGTATAAAAAACATCATCACCCCCAGAAAGCTGGGGGCTATATAAAGCCCCGAGCTTATTTTTAATCTGCGGGTTCTCCGGGTGGTCTTGATGTGATTTTCCAGTACAGGCGCCTTTCCACGCCTTTCTTTCCGCTTTTTACCCATTTTTTCCCTCATTCCGAGTGTCTTTTCCATTCGGTCTCTATTTGGTCTCCCCCACATAAATCTTAACGCGGTTCTGAATGATTCCCGCCACTTCGTCCACGGATTTCTGTCCCTTGAAGAATGCTTCCGCTTCCTCATTTATAATCTTTGTAATCTCGTCGTTACTGTTGTAGGACACCGGCCTGGCTTCATTCATCAGTTCAAGCACTTTGTCTACTTCCTCCTGGGTGGGCAGACGATAGGTATAACTCCAACCGTCCTCATATCCTATGGAAGAAGTACCCTGGCTGAGAATCGGCTCTCCGTTCTCATCCAACAGGGGTTCACCGTTCTCGTCCGTGATATACTCCGGCTCCACAGCTTTCTTTGCCATCTCCTCCAGTTTTGATTTGACTGTGGGGAACCCGTTCCGGTAACGGTCGTCCTTCTCTTCCGTCAGGATGCCTTCCAAAAACTCCCATGCGCCTTCCTTGTGGGCGCATTTTGTCGTAATGCCATAAGCCTCTCCTGTGGTAAGGGCATGCCCTCCGGTACCGTCCACAGTGGGGAATCCGATACAGGCATATTCCCCCTTGAAGATTTCATCATACATCTGAAGCTGTTCAAAATCATAGAGATACACCGCAGCCAGCAGCACTTCCCCGTTCTGGATTCTGGTGGGTTCCGAGTCCACCCCCTCTTCCCAGTCTACTTCATCCGGAAATTTATTTACGAACTGCAGTATGTTTTTAAACGCATCAGAGTCAAAGCTGCATTCTCCCGTGTTCCAGTCAACGAAAGAATCTTCATTAAACATCATGGCCGTCTGCAGAATATACTGTTTGGAAACCCTGTCAAACAGCTCCGCATCCGGATGCTCCTCCGCAAGTGTCATCAGCTCCTCCAGTGTCCATCCGCTCTTATTTCCCACCATGGAAGCAGAACCCACCACAGTCTGCATGTTAAAATAGGACGGGATGCTCACCAACGCGCCGTTAAAAGTATAGGCATCCAGGATATTTTCCACAAAATCCGCCCGGTTCAGCCGACTGCTCTTCTCCAGGTAAGGACTCAGATCCTCCAGAATCCCCTTGGCTGCCAACTGGTTTGCGTTCAGACTGGACAGATCAATCATGTCCGGACAGTTGGCAGAGGTCAGATCATTGTTCAGATTGGTCAGGGCATCCGACCAGGTATTCTCGTTAAAATTGTCATAGTTCACATATTCCCTGACGGAAATATGGTACTGGGAACTGGCCTTGTTAAACTTTACGGCCTTGGCCTGCAGGTTATAGGAGCCGCCCATGGTTGCAATGGTAATGGTCTCCTTTTGGGGTACCTCCTCGGCCTTTTTCTTCGTCAGCAGGGCGATACCGCTGTCCCCGTTCTCCCAGTCCTCTATGACGGCGACGATCCTGCCATCCTCCATTTCGCTGATTGTCCTCACATTGCCGCCGTTGATATCGCTGTCCAGCCAGTCAAACAGATATTCCTTCTTCTGATTGTTAAGATTATATCCGTACAGGGAGGAATTGTCCGTCAACAGAAAATCAAAATCCACCCCCTGGGTAAACTTACTGTTTCCCGGGAATCCCTCATAAACCGCACCTGTTTTTCTGCCGTCAAAATCCACCTCTGTAAGGGTATAACTGCTGTTGTTTCCATCATAGCTGTTGTACCCCAGGTATACCTTGCCGTCCCTGCCGCAGGCCATTCTGTCAATCCAGACGTTTGCGCCGTCCAGATTCACCTGCCCTTTGCCGTTTCCATCCGCATCATAGAGCCAGATCACTCCCTCTCCGCTGACATACAGCCGGCCTTCGCCGTCAGCCACCAGGCCATCCACATAGGTATCACCCCACTGTTCCGTAGTGTCCTGGGAAAAAATCTGGGTTCCCTGGGCATCAAACTTATTCAGGGCCTTCGAGCTTTCACTGTAATCCTCAGAATAGAAATCCACTACGGCATAGAAGCTTCCGTCCTCCAGGAAATAAGTCTGGTTGATACTCGGGTTTGTGTTCTCCCCGGACCAGACAATGGGAGTGGAGGACTGGGACTTGTCAGTCAGAGAGTATCTGCATATGCTCTGGGAGCTGCCTGCCTCCTCATCCCAGTCCCAGGCAATGTAATAAACGTTATTTCCCACGATCTGCATCTGGTAATAGCTGACATTCTCCCCTTCCACGGTAAGAAATTCCGGCACATATGCCCATTCCTTCTCCTGTGTCCCGCTGCCGGGCTCCCCTGTCTTTCCGCATGCCGCCAGGGAAAATGCCAGCGCGGCGGAAACCGCTGCCGCCCCCAGACGCCGTGATGGTAAACCCTTCAAAGCTTTCTTAATCCTTATCCTCATATTATGTCACGTTCCTTCCTGCATCTAATTCCCCAGGCCTCTCTGCGGCCTCCTGCCCATAAACCTGCAGGCGCCAACAGGAAAATACCCAATACACGGCCTGCGGAATGCCACATATTGAGTATATCATACTATTTTGAAAATGCACCTTAAGATTTTATGAATTACAGCCTGAAAATACCTAAAAATGCAATAATTCTGTAACAGATACCCTGTTATTTTACCCGGATATAATACTTGCGCAGCTCCCGTACCCTCTTCCTGTACCGCATCATGCTTCCCAGATGATTGTAGAACCAGAATCCGTCCACCAACAGACTGTTGGCCCTGCCGATTTTCTGCTTTGTAGTGCGCTGGTAATATTCTCCGCCGCATGCGCAGGCCTGGTTCCCCTTCTCTCTGACCAGTCTGATCAAATCCGATTCACAGGTAATTTCTCCATGAAATTCCGTATATGCAAGTCCCACACAGTCCGGCTTATGGGCATCGCTTCCCCCAAAGACAGGCTTTCCATACATTTCCGCAATGGCCAGGGCCCCTGCATTGCTTTCCGGCGCCTCGCAGGCGTTGAATCCCTCCAGAAAGTCAAATTTATCCATCACTGCAAGCTGGTTCCTGTGTTTCCTGGTATTGGTGATGCTCAGGTACTTCTCCCCGCAGGGATGGGCCGGTCCCAGAATCCCTCCGTTTTTGTGGACGATATCGATGAGGAACTGCACCGGAAGTCCCCTGAGCTCCAGGATTTTCAGCTTTACGTTTTCCGGCATGATCACCAGAATATGTCCCGCGTCTATGGTGTCATATTCCACCCCCTTCAGCACAAGAAAACCTTTGTCGCGTCCCTCTGCCCTTATCTTTTTCCAGACGCGGTACCCCTTATAGGAGTCGTGGTCGCTGACAAGCATACCGTCGAACCCTTTCTCCCTCAGCGCAGCCGCAAACTCCTCAATGGGCACCTTTCCGTCCAGAGAACCTTCCTTTGTGTGACAATGCATATCAAACTTCATTTTCCGCATCCTTCCCTTCTAATCCACACTCTTCAGTGATTCCGTCATGCTGATCCTGTCCAGTTTTCCTTCCATGACCTTGTTTACGCACCATGCAAAGCCAAGTGTCAGCAGTCCGCTGTACACATAGCTCACAGGTTTCACACGGATGTCAAATGACATCAGATCCACCCTGATCTCATGCATCACAAAAATATGCAGGAAATATCCCATCACCATTCCACAGGCCATTCCCAGCGCTGCCAGCATGATATTCTCCCGAAAGACATATGCTGCAGTCTCCCGTTTGTAAAAACCAAGTACCTTGATTGTGGCTATTTCCCGGACCCTCTCCGTTATATTGATATTGGTGAGGTTGTACAGCACAATGAACGCCAGTCCTGCTGCACAGACAATTACCACCACGACGATGATGTCCAGACTGGCCATCATATTCCCGATCCTGTCCATGAAATCCTCATTTACAGTCACATTCGCCACCTGTCCAAGCTTCATCAGCTCCGCGGAAAGCCCGTGGGCATCTGCAGTGTCCTCCCCTGCAGCAGTCATATTGAGATATACCGTCTTCTTCTCCGGTTCCTCCCCTGTGATTTTCCTCCAGGCATCCTCGGAAATATGAACGTAATTATAAATATAGTTTTCGCAGATTCCGGATACCGTAACTGTAAATGTGGCCAGGTTCTCGTCCCGCAGCGTTATCCGGTCACCCACGCTGACCTTGTAATCTTCCGCCAGCCGGTCTGTGATAACCGCCTCTCCCTCCCCCGGGTACGGAATCGCTTCCCCTTTTCTTGTGTGAAGATTCAGAAAGGGCTTCATTCCCTCTTCTGTTCCCACCACCAGGTAAACGGATTTCACACCTTCCTCAGAGACAAAATCCATATTCCGCTCCATGGCAAAGGTATATTCCGCCACGCCCTCCAGACTGTCCAGTTCCTCCTGAAAGTCCTGGTCTGCGGCTTCCTTCAGGGAAATTCCGATATCATAGGTCTGGATTTCCCGAAACTGCATGTATGCCACATCCGCAATGGAATCCTTTATGCCAAAGCCTGTTACAAGCAGGGCCGTACAGCCGCTGATTCCGATCACCATCATAAACAGCCTCTTCTTGTACCGGAAAATGTTGCGCAGGGAAACCTTTCGCAGAAATCCCAGGCGCTTCCACACAAAGGAAATCCTCTCCAGCAGCACGCGCCTGCCTGCCCTGGGGGCTTTGGGCCGCATCAGCGCTGCCGCCACCTCCCTCAGTTCCACCCTGCAGGACAGCCATGTGGCGCCGATGGAACACAGCAGGGACACAGTCAGGGAAATCAGGGCCATCTTCCAGTCAAAGACATATACAATGGCATCCGCCCTGTACATCATGCCATAACAAAACCATATGATCCTGGGAAAAGCCCATGTCCCCGCCAAAAAGCCGAAGACACAGCCTGACAGCGCCGCAAGCCCGGAATAGATCATATACTTTGCCATAATGGTAATCTCCCCATAGCCCAGAGCTTTCAGAACGCCGATCTGGGTTCTCTGTTCCTCCACCATACGGTTCATTGTGGTAATGCATACCAGCGCAGCCACCAGAAAAAAGAAGACCGGGAAAATATTGGCAATCCCTTCTATAATATTCGAATCATTTTGAAAACAGACATAACCTATATTGGTATCCCTTCCCAGCACATAGACATCCGGCTCCTCCAGATCCGCAAGCCTGCTCTCCGCATCCGCAAGTTCCGCCTCTGCCTCTGCTATCCGGGTATCGAATTCCTTTTCCGCCTCCTCGTACTCGTTCTTTCCCTGCGCAAACTCTGCTTCCTTTTCCTCCAGGACAGCGCGCCCTTCCTCCAGTTCTTTTTTTCCTTCAGCCAGGGCCTCTTCTCCCTCTGCCAGTTCCTCCCTGGCCTGCTCCAGGGCTTTTCTCCCGTCTGCAATTTCCTTTTTTCCATCCGCCAGGGCAATCTGTCCGTCCGAGAGCTGCTGCTTAGCATCCGCCAGGGCCAGCCAGCCGTTGTTGAGCTGCTGCTCCGACTCCACCACCTGCTGCCATGCCGACTCCAGCTGCTGTTCTCCTTCCGCCAGCTGGGCTTCCTTCTCCGCCAGCCGCTGCTGATATCCTGCAAGGGTCTGTTCTCCGCTCTCAATAAGGGCAGCCGCCACATTATAGGCCTCCCCGGATATCTCACCGGCGTCCACCTTTGCCTGCAGATCCGCTTTCTGCCTGGCCAGCTCCTGGGACTGTATCTCAATCTGGGTCTTTGCCTCCAAAACCAGAGTCTTCATGGTTTCCACGGATTCCTTCTTGCTCCGCCACTCCGCCTTGCCGTCCGCAAGCTGTCTCTCCCCGCTTCTGAGAGTCACCTCACTGCTGTCCACAAGCTTCTTGGCCTCAGCCAGTTCCGTTTCCTTCTCCTTCAGGGTCGCCTCCCCCTGATTCAGCTCCGCTTCCTTTTCCTTCAGGAGCGCTTTTGCCCCGTCTATTTCCGCCTGGTTCTCTCTTATCTCCTCTTCTCCCTCTTCCAGCTCCCTTCTGGCATCCGCAAGCTGCGCCTCTGCCTCCTCCAGTGTTTTGGCTGCATCCGCAAGTTCTCTTTCTCCCTGGGCCTTTTTCTCCTCCAGTTCACTGCGGCCCTGAGCGATCTCTTCCCCGGTGTCTCCCCGGAGCTTTTCATATCTGGCAAGAGCCTCCTCCAGGACCAGTTTCTCCCAGATTCTCTCCTTCTCCTCCATGAAATCATCATATTCCTGACTGTAAAGACCGTAATCCCTGTCAAATTTCACATAGATATCCGTGTAATACTCCGTGCTGAAGCCCTCCGGCAGAAGACCGATAAAGCCGTCCAGACGGCCTGTTCCCAGAGTGGTATTTCCCCGCTCATACTGCAGGTATAGCGGCGACTGTACCAGTCCCACCACCGTATATTCCCTGCAGGTAAAATGCTCCAGATCCTCCTGCGCATTGTCCTCCGACAGGTAAATGGTACTGCCGATATCGGACTTCCCCAGCATCCCGCTGTCTGCCACGCACTCGTTCTCCTCCAGGGGCATCCTTCCGGAAACCAGCTTCAGGGTATTCATGTCCTGCGTCACGCTGAAGGCCTTCACCACCCCCTGGCCTCCGTCCTCCAGATTGTACAGTATATCAAAGGAAACGCTTCCCTCCGCCGCTGCCACATCCCCGGCATTTTTGAAGGTATCAACATTTTCCTGCTCAAATCCAAGGGTGGAGACCAGGCGGAAGTCATAGAAGCCATGGTTGTTGAGGTATTCCCTCACAGTGGTAAGCATGGCTGTCTTCGTGACCTTCAGGCCCGCGAAAAAGCCCACGCCAAGGGCTGTAATGGCAAAGATCGCCATAAACCGGCCAAAGCTGGATTTGATCTCCCTGAATGTAGTTTTCCTGATTCCCTGCATGCCATTGTTTCCCATCCGACTCTCCAGCCATCCTTCCGTCTCCCGCAAAACCACACCTGCAGTTCCCTGTCCTCCTTCCGCAGGAATAAGGCAGCAGGATCACCACTCAATATCCGCCACATCCACGATATTTTTATTCAGGACCATATCCGCAACGGTACCGCTTTTCACGGTGATAATGCGGTCAGCCATGGCGGTCAGCGCCTGGTTATGCGTGATGACAATGACGGTTTTTCCCGTTTCCCTGCAGGTATTCTGTAAAAGCTTCAGCACTGCCTTTCCCGTGTTGTAATCCAACGCTCCCGTGGGCTCGTCGCACAGAAGAATCTTGGGGTTCTTAGCCAGGGCCCTGGCAATGGCCACCCTCTGCTGTTCGCCTCCGGAAAGCTGCGCGGGAAAATTCCCCGCCCTCTCTTTCAGGCCCACTTCCTCCAGGACGGTTGCCGCATCCAACGGATTTCTGCAGATCTGCGCCGCCAGCTCCACGTTTTCCAGGGCCGTCAGATTCTGCACCAGATTGTAAAACTGAAACACAAAGCCCACGTCATACCGCCTGTAGGTGGTGAGCTGCTTTTTCTGGAAAGCGGAGACCTCCGCCCCGTCCAGGAATACTTTTCCGCCGGAAAGTGTATCCATCCCGCCCAGAATATTCAGAATTGTAGTCTTTCCTGCTCCGGAAGCGCCCACTATCACGCAGAATTCCCCTTTTTCAATCTGAAAATTCACTTCGTGAAGCGCCTGAATCTCCACTTCCCCTGTCTTATATATCTTGCTCACATTTTCGAAACTCACGAAAGCGCCCATACAAATTCATCCCAATCCCTGTCTGAGTCTGCCTGTTTTCGGTTGTTTTCTTCCACAAACATGATACATTATAACATAGATTTCAGATTCTGCCCAATAGAATTTATCTCCTGATTTGTTAAATTTTCGTGTCTTTTACAACTTTTATCTCAATTTCCAATATCCTTCCTGTTCCACCTTTTCATCTTCCCTGCTTTTTGGTATAATGAGCTGGTAAAAATATAAAGTACCGGAGGTTGCGTATGCTGTTCATTCACTTTTCTGCCCTTGCGGGTTTCCTCCTTTTCCTGGCCTGCCGCAAAGGAATGGGCCTGTCCAAAAAAATGCCCAAATGCAGTATTTTCATTCTTGTTGCGGCGGCATTTATCCTTCGTCTGCTGGCGGCGGCCCTCTCCAGGGGCTTTGACAATGACACCGCCTGCTTTGCGGCATGGGCGGACAGGATTTTCCAGGTGCATCCCTCCGGTTTTTATTCCCCGGACCAGTTTACGGATTATCCCCCGGGCTACATGTATGTGCTCTGGCTCATCGGAGGAATCCGGCACCTGTCCGGCATAGAATATTATTCCGCACTCCATCTGATGCTGCTCCGGCTTCCCTCCATTTTCTGCGACATTTTCTGCGGACTGCTGCTATTCAGGGAAGCTTCCGGAAGACGGTCCGGCAGCGTCGGCTTTTTCCTGTGCGCCGCCTATCTGCTCAATCCTGCAGTCATTCTGAATTCCTCCGTATGGGGACAGGTGGATTCCATCCTGGCTCTGCTGGCAGCCCTTCTGTGTCTTTATCTTGTACGGGGCAGAATGTATGCGGCCTATATCGTT
The DNA here is from genome assembly GCA_947367855.1 of uncultured Lachnospiraceae bacterium. Lineage (GTDB taxonomy): Bacteria > Bacillota > Clostridia > Lachnospirales > Lachnospiraceae > Acetatifactor. The sequence goes on from CANBFE010000011.1 coordinate 65,361, forward strand.
TTCGGCGCCGGGGTTCTGCTGAAGCCCCATATGCTGCTGTTCGCCCCGGTTCTCCTGGCAGGTTTTCTGGACAGGGTGCTTCCCCAAAAGCCTTCTCTTCCCTCCTTCCTGAAGGAGGCCGCCCACAACTGCCTGCAGATTCTCACCGTGGCCGCGGGAATGCTCATTCTCTGCCTGCCCTTTGGCCTGGAAAATGTCTGGGAACAGTATTTCAGCACTGTGGCGTCCTACCCCTATGCCGCCGTAAACGCCTGTAATTTCTGGGGCCTCCTGGGAATGAACTGGGTCAGCCAGGACACTGCCCTTCTGGGTATTCCCTGCCGTTTTTTCGGGGCTGCAGCCATTGCCGCAACCATAACTTTGGTTGTGTTTTTAAGCCTGCGCAACCGCAGGGACAGGGAGAAATACCCTTTTCTCGGCGCCCTGATGATCTTCTCCGTTTTCCTTTTCTCCGTGCGCATGCATGAGCGCTACCTGTATCCGGGTCTGCTCCTGCTGCTGCTGGCCTTTGTTTTCAGGCCTTCCCGCCTTATTTACCTGTGCTATGCCTGCTTTTCCGTGCTGCATTTTTACAATACGGCGGATGTGCTGTTCTTCTATGACCCCGGCGCATATGACAGAAAATCGCCTCTTATCCTTGCTGTCTCCGCAGGTATGCTGCTCTGCGGCGGCCTTCTGTTTTATACGGCTTACCGTTTCTATATCATGGGGAAAGAAGAACCGGAAGTGTCTGCCGGGAAAAAGATCCATGCCCCCCGTCCCTCCCGCAGGGACGAGCCGCTGAGAAAGGCAGACCTTTTTATCATGACTGCCATCACCCTTCTCTACTCCTGTTTTGCCCTTTACGACCTGGGAGACATGCAGGCTCCCGCAACCTCCTATGACATGGCCCAGGGCCAGTCCCTGGAGTTTGATTTCGGCGACAGTGTCCCGGTATCCCTGGCCTACTACATTGCTCCATGGCAGGGCAGAACCTTCGCTCTGGAGGCAAAGCAGGAGGCTTCCCGGGAATGGCTTTCCTTTGGAAAGATTAAGCTGGAAAATGTCTTTACCTGGCAGACCCTCAGCCTGGACACGGGCATGCCCCATATTAAGCTGACCCTGGAAGATACCCGGGCATCCCTTCTGGAATTTGTCTTCCTGGACGGGGACGGCAATCCGCTGGTTCCGGAATCCGCCTCCCCTTACCGGGAGCTTTTTGACGAGAGCAGCCTGTACCCGGGGGAAAGCAGCTTCCGGAACAGCATGTATTTTGACGAAATCTACCATGGGCGCACGGCCTGGGAATTCCTCCACGGGCTCACATCCTATGAAAATACCCATCCCCCCCTGGGGAAGATTTTCATCTCCCTTGGGGTGGCTGTTTTTGGCATGAATCCTTTCGGATGGCGCATCGTGGGCACTCTCTTCGGCATCGCCATGGTGCCTGTGTTCTACCTGTTTGCAAAACGCCTGTCCGGCAATACCCCCCTGGCCGCCCTGGCATGCATTCTGTTTTCCTTTGACTTTATGCATTTCACCCAGACCAGGATCGCCACCATAGACGTGTACATAACCTTTTTCGTCCTGCTTATGTACTATTTCATGTATCGGTACAGCCGCCTGAGTTTCTATGACACGGCCCTCGGGAAGACCCTGCTGCCTCTGGGCGCCTGCGGCGTGGCAATGAGTCTGGGAATCGCCTGCAAATGGACGGGCCTGTACGCGGGCTGCGGACTGGCGGTTATTTTCTTTGGAATATTGTATAGAAGATACCAGGAATACGTATATGCGAAAGAAAATCCTTCCGGAAAGACGGAGGGCATCAGCCACCGGCACATCCTGGAATGCTTTTTTCCCGCCCTCCGGCGCACCATTCTGTTCTGCCTGGTGTTCTTTGTGGCGGTTCCGGTGACAGTCTACCTGCTTTCCTACCTTCCCTTCCGGGACTATTCCGACAGGGGACTTCTGGGCAGGGCTCTGTATAACCAGTACACCATGTTCAGCTACCACAGCAATCTCGAATCCCCCCACGCATTCTCCTCCCCCTGGTATGAGTGGCCCCTGATAAAACGGCCCATATGGTACTACTCACGCATAGTCACAAATACTGCAGCGAGCAGCCTCCGGGAGGGAATCAGCGCCTTCGGCAACCCGGCCGTCTGGTGGATGGGGATTCCGGCCTTCCTTTACATGCTCTGGCTGTGGGCCGTAAAAAAGGACGAAAAAGCAGCTTTTCTGGTCACCGGTTATCTGGCCCAGTACCTTCCCTGGTTTTTCGTCACAAGAGTCACCTTTATCTACCACTATTTCCCCAGCGTGCCCTTCCTGACGCTGATGATCCTCCACGGCCTGCGCAGGGGAAAAGAAAAAGCCCCCCGTGCCTTTTCTGCCGTACTTATCCTGTACGGCGCTCTGGCGGTGGGACTGTTTCTTCTCTTCTATCCCGTACTGTCCGGGCAGCCGGTGGAAGCAGCCTTTGTGGCAAAATATCTCAGATGGTTTGAATCCTGGGTGCTCACGGCGCAGTAAAGGGGCCGCTGCCGCCCCGGAAGGGCTTTCCGGAAACCGCGTCCTCATACATGGCAAACATGGTCTCCATGGTATTCTCCGCGTCGGAAAGGGTGAAACAGGTCTGTTGGTCATAGTATCTCTGCAGAAGCCTTTCATGGCCCCGGCCCCAGTAATCCTTTCCGGCCACGGCGGGGGCATCCTCCGCTGCCAGGCAGCCGTTGACCCACAGTTTCTGGTCCATGTATCTGGCCACCCCTTTTTCAAAGGATATTTCCAGAAAGGGAGCCGAATTCTCACTGTATCCGTTGGTGGCGAAGAAGACGCCTTTGACGCCGCTTTCCAGTTCCAGATGCGCCGACAGGGTATCCTCCACCTCAATGACCCCCTCCAGGGTATGGTTGCACATATCCGTCCTTACCTTCCGGATGTCTCCCAACAGATAACTGATAAAATCCAGGGTATGAATGGCCTGGTTAATGAGAAGTCCCCCTCCCTCCGTGGCCCATCTGCCCCTCCAGTCTCCGCTCTCGTAATAAGCCCTGTCCCGGCTCCAGGTGAGAACGGCTCTCACTGCCACAGCCCGGCCCAGGGAACCCTCAAGAATCAGCTCCCGCAGCTTCAGAATGCAGGGATTTAAGCGGTTCTGGAGAACCACGCAGACCCTGTCCGAGCCCTCCAGGGCCTTCAGGCTGTTCCATTCCTGCCTGGTCCTGGTGACAGGCTTTTCCGTCACCACGTCCTTCCCTGCCTCCAGGGCCCTGCGGATCATTTCATAATGAAGCCAGTGGGGCGTACAGATATGAACGCTGTCCACTGCCGGGTCCTGCAGCATGGCGTCGAAATCCTCATATTCCTTCACGCCGTACTTCTCCCTGCACAGTCTCCGTCTCTCCGGGTCAATGTCACAGACGCCGTACAGCCGGGCCTGCTCCACCTTTTCCAGGGCCAGCCCGTGTATGGGACCGATTGCCCCGTATCCCACAATACACACCTTTTTCATTTTCAGCAAAATCCCTTTCCTGTGAGATAATCATAGCTCATCTTCATGGACACAAAGGGGTCCCTCCTGCAGACATCCTGCTCCACCAGGGCCCAGCGTGTCCCGGCCTCCTCGCATGCCGCTATTATGCCGTCCCAGTCCAGGCTTCCCTCTCCCACCTCGGCCATCTCCGTGGTATTATCCGCATTGGCCTTGAGATCCTTGAAATGGATGGCCATGGCCCTCTCCCCAAGATTTCGGATAAATTCCACCGGGTTCCTGCCGCCTGCCTGAACCCAGTAGGTGTCGACAATAAAGCGGAAATTCTCCGGGTCCGTCTCTTCTATCAGGCGGTCCATGATGAACCTGTCCTCGATCCTGGCGAACTCCAGGGCATGGTTGTGGTATCCGAAAAACATTCCTTCCGCCCCAAGCTTTTCTGCCATCCCGTCTGCCTCCCGGATAAAGCGTCCCAGGGCTTCCCCGCTCTCCCTGGCCCATCCAGGCATGCAGCCCAGCCCGCAGAGCTCACAGCCCAGGGTGCGGTTGTAGTCCATGATTTCTCCAAGGTCTCTCTGGAAATCCTCAAAGCTTCTGTGGGTGGTAACCACCTCCAGCCCGTAACGGTCCAGAACCTTTCTCATCTCAGCCGCCCCCAGGGGTGTCCCGGAAATCTGAACGGTCTTGTAGCCGATCTCGCTGACCTTCCTGCATGTCTCCTCAAATTCCTCTATGGTTTTAGTATAGTCCCTCAATGTGTAATACTGCGCGCCGATTCTTCTGTCCATGACTGCCTCATTCCTTTCCTTCCCAAATGCATATGTACGGTTTCTTCCACAATAGGTCTCAATAAGTTTTGCTGGTATCCGAAATTACCTGGGATTCCTTTTTTACCACCGTGGATTTCTGAATCTTCTCCTGGAGCAGACTGTAAAATCTTTCATCCGGGAAATTTTTTACGTCAACGGTCTCACCCGTCCAGGCGCTTAAATGAATGGCATTGGAAATGGTAAGGCCCAGAATGCCCTCCTCCCCCTTTGCCAGCAGGCTGGTTCCCCTTAAAACCGCGGATGCAAAATTGCTCAGAATCCCAGGATGCTGGGGTCCGCCGGAAAAATCTGCGGGAATATTGCACTCCCAGCACTCCGGCTTTCCGAAGGCCTCCGTATTTGTTTTGTTGAATTCCCTCTCCGGCACAATATTGCGGTGGAACAGAATACGGTTATTCTCTATGACCACTTTGCCCATGTCGCAGGCGATCTCCAGACGGTTGGTTCCCGGCGCCTCCCCCGTGGATGTGATATATTCCCCGGTAGTACCGTTGTCATATTCGAAAAAGGCCATCACATCGTCTTCCACTTCAATGTCATAGTATTTCCCAAAGCTGGCCCGGGCATAGATCCTGTCCGGCATGCCGAAAAGCCACTGCCACAGATCCAGCTGATGGGGATTCTGGTTGATCAGGGCGCCGCCTCCCTCCGTCTTCCAGGTGGAACGCCAGGTACTGCTGTCATGGTAGGCCTGGGGACGGTACCAGTCCGTAATAATCCAGGTAACCCTCTTGATATGGCCCAGCTCACCCCGCTGAATCATCTCCCGCAGCTTCTGGTAGACCGGATTGGTCCTCTGGTTATACATGATGCCAAACACTCTGCCCGAGGCTGCCGCCGCCCGGTTCATCTCCCTTACCTGCATGGTATACACTCCCGCAGGCTTCTCCGTGATCACATGGAGACCATGCCTGAAGGCTTCCACAGCCAGGGCGGGATGGTCATAATGGGGGGTTGCAATAATGACCGCATCGCACAGTCCGCTCTGAAACAATTCCTCCCCGGAGGAAAAAACCGGAATCCCGGGATACTGCTTTTGGGCCGCCTGCTGCCTGGCCGGAGAGATGTCGCAGATTGCCCCCATCTCCATCTCCGGCACCCTGCCCCCTGCCACGCTTGCCACATGGCCTGTTCCCATGTTTCCGAAACCGATAACGCCTAATCTTAACTTTTCCATTGCGGTAATTCCTTTCTTTTCAATGTCAATCGGCCTGCCAGACCCGGTCCATTATCTCCTCCAGGGCCCGGTATGCCAGTACAAAGGTTCCCTCCCCGCCCCGGGGAAGTCCCTTCATCTTGTCGTCCAGTTCCAGGTTCTCAAGTCCTGCAAAGCTTCCCAGATGGGGTTCCAGACTCAGAAATCCCCTGTAGCCCCCTTTCAGAAGCGAACGCAGAAGCCATTCCAGTTCGCCGTCCCCTGCCCCGGCAGGCACTACGCGTCCATCCGCTGCCAGAGCATCCTTGATATGCATATAGGCGATATGTCCCTTCAGCCTCTCATAGGCCTCTCTGGTATTCTGCCCGCACTGCACGAAGTTAGCCGGGTCGAACACAGCCCGGAAATGCCTTCCTCCCAGTTCCTCCATCAGGTCGCTGCAGCGCTCCACGGTATCCCCGTAGATATCCTTCTCGTTCTCATGCAGCAGAACCACGCCGTGCTCCTCTGCATAACGGATCATCCTGCCCAGACGCTCCAGGACTTCCCCTCTTTCCTCCCGGGTCCAGCTGCCGCCCTCATGGTAAAAGCTGAACATGCGGATGTATTCCGCTTCCAGGCGGCAGGCCGTTTCCACCACCCTCTTAAACAGCTCGAAATGTTCCCCGAAATCGCTTTCCAGTTTCACCTTGCCTATGGGGGAACCGATGGAGGAAGCCTTTATTCCAAAGGCATCCATCTTTTTCTTCAGTTCCGTCACTTCCTCCCAGGAAAGGTCGGCGATATTTTTCCCGTCGATTCCCCTGGGCTCGAAAAATCCCATCCCGAGTCTGTTCAGCGCCCGGAACTGCTCTTCCACATTTTCCGTTATCTCATCCGAAAATCCGCTGATTTTTGCATAGTTCATCCGGATAACCTCCTGACTCTGCCGGCGCTGTCCTGCCTGCCGGTCCGTCATTACCATCATAATACATCCTTTTTACAATTAACATATTATTTATTGCGAAAAACATTGCATTTCTTGCCCTATTGGTATAAACTGGAAAAAATCCTGTAACACAGAAGAGAGGTAATTTCCATGGCTTCCCATTATTCCGTCTCCGAATCCTACACCCCGTCCCCCACCAATGCCCATTTCGCGCTCCACAACCACAATGACTACGAGATACTATTGTTTCTGGAGGGGGATGCCAGGTACATTGTGGAAGACAATGCCTATACCCTGGAGCCGGGGGATCTCATTGTCATACGAAAGCATGAACTTCACAGAATCTATCACAACAGCTCCAGTCCCTACCGGAGGGTGGTGATGATGGTCTCTCCGGAATTTTTCCGCGAAAATGCCTGTACCTGTTATGAAGCGCAGTTCGCAAATGCTTCTCCAGGCACAGGCCATAAAATTCCTGCGGATCTGGTCCGTTCCGTCGGACTGTATGATGCTTTCCTGAGATACCGGAAATATTCCGGAGAGTACAGCCTTCCCTGGGACACGCCCGTGCTCACTGCCACTGTCACGGAAATTCTGTACCTGGTCAACCAGATCCGGCACTTTTCCTCCCCGGATCTCTCCGTGGAGCCCATAAAGTCCGTGATCCTGTATCTGAACAACAATTATACCTCGGACATCACCCTGGACGCCCTGCAGGAAAAATTTTTCATATCAAAATACTATCTGTGCCGGGAATTCCACAGGGCCACCGGGCTCACGGTCCACGCCTATATCAGCAGAAAACGTCTCACAAAGGTCCGGGAACTGCGGAGCCGGGGAATGCGCATCGGCGACGCTGCCCTTGAGGCAGGCTTCCGGGATTATTCCTCCTTTTACAGGGCATTCCAGAAAGAATACGGGGTTTCCCCCAGGGAGGCCATGTCCTGAACCCCTTTCAGGCTTCCGGCTCCTTACAGCAGCGGGGCCACTGCTTTCATCAGCTGTCCCGTAAGCTTTACCGTCCATTTCTCCTTCCGTATGGTTTCCGCTGTCACCTGCCTGCATTTTGCAAAGACGTCCTGAAAATCCTTCTCCACATCCCTGATACAGTCCGTGCCGTACATATAGGTGGCGCATTCGAAATGATGGTACAGGCTGCGGTAATCCAGGTTGATGGTTCCCACCACCGCTTCCCTGGAATCGCTGACAAACACCTTGGCATGGACAAATCCCGGGGTATATTCGTAAATTTTCACCCCGGATTCCAACAGGGAGGCATAATGGGTCTTGGCAAGGGCGTAGGGTATGGCCTTGTCCGGAATTCCCGGCAGCACCACCACTACCTCCACTCCTCTCTCAGCGGCAAACTTCAGCGCAGTCTCCATTTCCCCGTCCAGAATCAGGTAGGGCGTCATGATATGCACATACTCCGACGCGCGGTTCAGGATGTCCATGTATACCCTTTCCCCCAGTTTGTCGTTGTCCAGGGGACAGTCTCCGTAGGGAATCACATAACCTTCCGCCTTTTCCGCAGGATAGGAAGGATAGGAAAGAAACCTGGCAGACTCATCCTCTCCGCCGTCAATCTCCCACATCTGCAGGAACATCAAGGTAAAGGTCTTCACAGCCTCCCCCTTCAGCATAACGGCGGTATCCTTCCAGTGTCCGAACCTCACCGTATGGTTGATATATTCATCCGACAGATTCACCCCGCCGTTAAAGGCTGTATGTCCGTCGATGACCAGAATCTTCCTGTGGTCCCGGTAATTATAGTGGGTGGAAATAAAGGGCAGCACCGGGGCAAATACCTTGCACTGAATGCCCAGGGCCCTGAGTCTCCCGGGGTAGTCCCTGGGCAGCAGGGCAAACTCACAGGTTCCGTCATACATAAGCCGCACATCCACGCCCTCTGCAGCCTTTCTGGCCAGTATCTCCAGTATCCTTCCCCACATAAGCCCTTCGCTGACAATAAAGTACTCCATGAAGATAAAATGCTCCGCTTTCTCCAGCTGCGCAAGCATCTCCTGAAACTTATCCTCCCCCAGGGGAAAATAGGTCACCTCAGTCCTGTCGTACACCGGATGGCAGCCGCTCCTGCCCATATAATGCGCCAACGCCGCAGCCCCTCTGTTTTCCCCGGAAAATTTCTCCAGCACTGCCTCACTCTGGGGTATTGCCTCCTTTGTCCGGAGAATGAGCTGGTCAATCCGCTTTTTCAGTGCCCTGTGGCCGATATCGCTGCGGGTAAAGGAAAAAAGGAGCACCCCGAACACAGGCATAAGAATAAGCACCATAAGCCAGGTTATCTTTGCCGTGGGATTGATGCCGCTGTTCAGCAGGTACACCACCATCACAAATGACACCAGTACCATCACCCCCAGAAAATGGGGCAGAAACTCCTGAAACCGCTGAAAAATCCCCACCAGAAACACCACCTGCGCCACCAGCATCAGCAGCATCAGTCCGAAACGGCTGAAAATGGCATGAATCATTCCCTTCTGACCTTTTTTCAGGAGGGTCAGCCCCTTGTTTTTGTAATTCTCAACCTGCATTTGTTTCTCCTTTGTACCGGATTTTCCTTATACGATAAAGAAAACAGCTTCACCGTTTTCCCGCAAAGCTGTCAACAAGAAACATATAAATCCGATTCCATTATCTCCCGGATGATCTGTCCGGCCTGGTCCGCAGTGTCCGCGGAAACTCCTATCACAAGTCTGTCTTCACATTTGATGTAACGCTGCATGATAATGTCCACGTCCTGTATGGCCAGGCTTGAGATAATCATGCCTATCCTGCGGGATGTAATCTGCGCGTTCTCGATATACAGCATGATAATATCCCCGTTTATGTAAACTTCTGTCTGCCTCAGCTCCTGCTCAAGCATGGCGGCAAACCCGTTGATCTTTTCGCGCTCTGCCTCCCTGACAACGATTGCAAGCCAGTCAATGTTAATGGCCATACACTCACAGGGAATCCGGCATTTCTCCAGTATCTCAAAAATTTTCCGGATGCTTTTCTTATCCCTGGCCAGCTTCCTGCGCTCTATTGTAATGCGGACCGCATTTATCCTCTGAATCTTTTTTTCCATTCAATACTCCACCAAACCTTTGCGCCTTAAAAGAAGAATGTATTAATACTATCATATTCGTTCAACGATTTCAACAAAAGTTTATAAAGTTATTCCGTCCTGCTGCTTTCTTTTTTTGGTAAACTGGAAAAAAACCAAGGAGGTTCCCTATGAACAATTTACAGACCCATATTCAAAACTACATGGAATACTGCAGAAACCAGAAGCGTCTGGACAGAAAAACGCTGAAAGCTTATCAGATCGACCTGACACAGTTTCAGTCCCAGATCGCATCCTCTGACATCTCGGAAATCGGTTCCGACATGCTGGAAGCTTTCATCAGGAGCCTCCATCAAAGGTACCAGCCCAAGACTGTAAAGCGGAAAATCGCCTCGCTGAAAGCGCTTTTCCATTATCTGGAGTACAAGGATATCATTGACAGGAATCCCTTCAACAAAATACAGGTGCGTTTCCGGGAACCCGTGATTCTCCCGAAGACCATTCCCCTCCACACCGTTGAGACCCTTCTCTCCGCCCTGTACAGACAGCTGGAATCCGTGGAAACCAGCTACCAGAGAAAAAATGTCCTCCGGGACATTGCTGTGACCGAAGCGCTCTTTGCCACAGGAATGAGAATCTCCGAACTCTGTTCCCTGAGAGCCTGTGACGTGGACCTTAACGACGGCAACATTCTGATCTACGGAAAGGGCTCCAAGGAACGCCGCATCCAGATCGAGAATCCGGATGTGATAAACGCCCTGGAAAGTTACCACAGGGCATTTGCGGAAAACATCCGTAAATGCGGATATTTTTTTGCCACACAGAAGGGCAGGGAGCTGTCCGACCAGTCGGTCCGCAGAATGCTCAATAAATATACTGCCCTTGCCGCCATAGAACAGCATATCACCCCCCATATGTTCCGCCATACCTTCGCCACAAGTCTCCTGGAGGCAGACGTGGACATCCGCTATATCCAGGAAATGCTGGGCCACAGCTCCATCCATATCACGGAAATCTACACCCATGTGGCCATGTCCAAGCAGCGGAACATCCTTGCCACCAAGCATCCCAGGAAGAATCTGCGAATCTGAACATAAGACAGCAATCCGTCCGGTATCGGTACGGATTGCTGCTTTTTGAATCCTCTTATGTGACCTTTATTTTAAATGTCACCGGAGCCTTGCTCTCAAAGCTGCTGTGAATATGCAGCCCCTCCTCGTCCCGGCTCCATTCCGGTCTCTCCTCGCAGCCTAAAACCTCCACGTCCTGAATGATCCCGTTGAAATTTGCCTGTTTGGAGGCATCCTGAATCCCCAGGGAGCGGATGCAGTAAATGCCGTCCCCGCTGCACTTCAGGGCTATGGCATACAGATTTCCCCCTTCCGTGGTAAACCGGAAATCTTCCGATGTAAAATTCTTCCTGATGCCGTCGGAAAACTGGCCTTCCACAATCTGCGTGGGGCCCTCCCCATACTTTCTCCAGACCCCGGAGTCATAGACAGCCTCCCCGTTGACAGCAAGCCACTCTCCGATCTTCAGCAGCACAGCCGTATCCTCCTCCGTGATGGTGCCGTCAGGCTTCGGGCCCACATTCAGCAGCAGGCAGCCGTTCTTACTGACGATATCCACCAGATCACAGATGATGTCCTCCGCCGGGCGGAAATCATTGCTTGACGTATACCCCCAGGAATTCAGCGCAATGGCAGTATCCGTCTGCCAGAAATAGGGCTTTACATCCCCGAACTGTCCTCTCTCCACATCCGGCACAGCGGTGCCGAAGAGGAATGCGTCATGCTTGTAATTGATCACTGCGTCGCTTCCCCATTCCGCTGCCCTGTTGTAATAATAGGCTGCAAATTTCTGCAGGTAGGGCCGCACGGCACAGTGCTGTATCCACCAGTCAAAATAGACGATCCTGGGGCGGTACCTGTCCACGATCTCGCAGCAGCGCACCAGCCAGTCCTGCAGAAATTCCTCCGTGGGCGCCGGTTCGCTGTACAAATCAAAATGATCCTCCGGCTCCGGCATGGCAGGCCAGTAAAAATCCCCTCTCTCCATGGGTTCCCTGACATCACTGTCATATTCCCTGCCGTGACCCATGAAAAACCAGTGTTCCACCCTGTGGCTGGAGGCTCCCACCTGCAGGCCCTTCTTTTCGCAGCTTGCCTTCAGCTGCCCCAACACGTCCCGCCCCGGTCCCATCTCCGCGGCATTCCAACGGGAAATTTCGCTTTCGTACATCTGGAAGCCGTCGTGATGCTCCGCCACGGGCACCACATACCTGGCCCCCGCCCGGACAAACAGCTCCGCCCATGCATCCGGGTCAAATTTGTCCGCGGTAAACATGGGAATGAAATCCTTGTAGCCGAATTCCGCATGCTTTCCATAAGTCTCCACATGATGCTTAAACTCTGCGGAATCCTTTATGTACATATTCCTGGAATACCATTCGCTGCCGAATCCCGGCACGCTGTAGATCCCCCAGTGGATGAAAATGCCGAATTTTGCATTCCTGTACCATTCCGGCACCCGGTAACGGGACAGGGAGCCCCAGTCTGCCTGAAAGGGTCCTTTTGCAATGGTCTCTTCTATGGTGTCCAGATACTTTTTCATGTCATACATGGCTTCTCCTTTCACTCTCCGCCGTCTGACCAGCCCTGCAGCCCGGAATTAAATTACCCCTTTCTGCAGCATCAGATTGGCATAGAGGGCAGACTCCCCTGTGGCAATTATGGCATATGCGCCGGAAGCCTCCCGGTAAAAATCAGGCCTTGGAATCTCCCCTATGGCCTTTTCCCCCCTGGAATCATACCTTTTCACTATCTCCTTGTAGTCTTCCCACACAGGCGTTTCCACAGGGTCCCCGGGAATCACCTGCATCAGATTGACCGGATGCTCCACATAGACATCCAGGGGAAAAAGCTGCAGAATGGCGTCCAGTATCTCGCAGGTTCCATGACCGTCCATCCGGATTACAATGGCGTTTTTGCCCATGGACGCTGAGGGAAAATTGCCGTCCCCGATCACCAGACGGTCCCCATGCCCCATCTCACATAATACCTTTAACAGTTCCGGCGGTAAAATCTTCGGAATTCCTTTTAACATATTGTTTCTCCCTTCTTTTTAACAAAAATTCATTGTACAATCACACCCTCAGGGTCCCATAAATCCTCCCAGCCCCCGGCGCCCTTCCACAGAAAAACCTGTCCCTTGATCAGACGGCAGTTCCTGTCCTCCAGGCTGATGGCCTCCATCTCCTCCTCTGTCAGCGGATCTTCCGTGACGCATTTCAGATTGGCCTGATACTGAGCCTCCCTGACGGAAAAGGGAATGGGAACCTGCCCCCTCTGCACTGCCCATTTCAGGCAGATCAGGGCCGGATGCACCCCATGGGCCTGCGCCGCAGCCGCCACCCCGGGAAGCTCCCCGTCCGCCACATCCTCCGCAGTCCTGTCCCTGTCCGGTCTGGAGGGAGAACCGATGGGACAATAACCGATGGGCAGGATGTCATGCTTTACCGCATAGTCAAACAGCTCCTGCTGCTGAAAGGCCGGGTGCAGCTCCATCTCCAGGGCTGCAGGCGCAATCCTGCAAAGGGGCAGAACTGCCTCCAGCTTTGGAATGGTCATATTGCTCATGCCGATGCAGCGCACAAGTCCCCGGTCCACCAGTTCCTCGCACTGTCTCCAGACCCCCATGAATTCCTCCGTGGAAAAGGGCCTGGAATCCGGATTCCGGGAATCCCCGCTGCATCCCGGGGCATGGTAATTCGGAAAAGGCCAGTGGACAAAGTACAGATCCAGGTAATCCAGGCCCAGGTCCGCCAGGCTCTTTTCACAGGCTTCCAGGACCTTCCCGTCCCCATGCATATCGTTCCACACCTTGGACGTGATAAACAGTTCCTTCCGCTCCACTGCCTTTTCCGCAAAAAGGCGCTTCAGAACCGTCCCGATCCTGTCCTCGTTCTGATAGACCGATGCACAGTCGATCAACCGGTAACCATATTTTACTGCACCGTATACCGCTTCCGCGATTTCCTCCGGACCATACTTGTCCGAGCCGAATGTCCCAAGGCCCAGGCAGGGAATCCGCTCCCCGCCCCGCAGGGTTCTCATGGGAATCCTGCCCTGTTCCATCTCATTTGCCATATCCAGATCTCCTTTCAAGTCTTATTCCGGAAAGGTCACTGCCACCTTCCCGCAGTTTCCCTCCGCCATCAGCCGGTATGCCTCATCCGCTTTCTCAATGGGGAATTCATGGGTGATCAGATCCTCCGGATGGATTCCCCAGCGGACAAGGCGCTCCACCAGTTCTTCCATTTTCCACAGGGAAGTCACCCAGGAACCGTAGATGGTCTTCTGCCCGTGAATGATGTCCGGGCTAGGATTGAAGGTACAGGTTCCGCCTTCTCCCACAAAGGCGATTCTGCCCCACTCCCTGGCGGCCCGTATGGCCAGCTGCCTGCCCCCGTCATTGGCGGAAGCGTCAATGGCCCTCTCCACCCCTCTGCCTCCTGTCACGGCCAGGATCTGCTCCAGTGCATCCTCCCCCGGCTTGAAAATATAATCCGCCAGGCCCAGTTTTTCCGCCAGACCGATGCGGTAGTCATTCATCTCCACGCCGATGAGCTTTTCGGCGCCCATGGCCCTGGCCAGCATCAGCGCCGCCAGGCCAACAGGTCCCAGGCCCACCACCAGTACTGCGTCATTGCCGCAGACGCCGATCTTCTCGATGGCCTCGTAAACCGTGCCGAATCCGCAGGCCACCTGGGCCCCGTCCTTGTAAGTCAGCTCATCGGGCAGGGCAATGAGGTCCTTCTCCTCCGCAAGAATAAAAGGAGCCATGCCGCCGTTTCGCTGCCATCCGTATGCCTGGCGGAACCTGCTCTTACAGGAAATATAATATCCCCTTCTGCAGTCATTGCAGACCCCGCACCCGGAGATATGGTACACGATTACCCTGTCGCCCTTCCCGAACCGCTTCAGGCCCTCTCCCTCCTCAACGATAACGCCGCAGGGCTCATGTCCTGCCACCATGCCCGGAATGTAGCCTTCCGGCCCTTTTCCGGTGTGTTCTCTGTAAATACACCGGATATCGCTGCCGCAGATGGTGGTTGCTCTGGTCTGGATCAGCACCTGGCCGTGCCCCGGCTTCGGCACCTGGAAATCCTTCAGCTCCACCGTACTGTTCCCGGGCAGCACGGCTCCCTTCATCAACATTTTTACCGCCATTTCCTTCCTCTCTTTCCGCACATAACCGTGCCGTATGTATTCATCTCTGCTTATTTTCATTATAAACAATCTGCCCTGTTTTTGTAAGCCGAATATCCGCCGTCTTTTTTTCAAAAATGTCGTGTTTTTGCATCTTTTTTATGGTATGATGTCATGGGGCAAAGATGTCCTCCGCCCTGCCCAGTATTTACGGAAGAAAGGAACCCTGCCATGAATCCTGCCCGCCTGGACTTAAACATCCCGTTTTCCCTGGATGGCATTTCCATTCAGGCCATCAACATAACCCATGAGCGTTTCCTGCGTTCCATCCCCTCCCACAGCCATGGCAGCGGCTGTTATGAAATCCACTACATTCCCTCCGGCTTCGGAAAACTGACGGCTGATGGTAATTTCTTTGACATCAGGCCGAACACGCTCTATGTCACCGGCCCCCATGTGGAGCACGCCCAGATTCCCCTGCCCGCAGATCCCATGGAAGAGTACTGCGTCTATCTGAAAGTACGCCGGAACTCCCGCAGAAAGGATGCCGCCTCCGTGACGGACGCCTTTGCCTCCATGTCCTTCTGGTTCGGCATGGACACCCAGGGCGTACGCGGACTGATGGAGCAGCTTTTCCACGAAATGGAACGCCGTCCCATCGGTTACCTGAACCAGGCCCGGCTGCTCCTGTCCCAGCTGGTGATCTACATGGTCCGCAACTACAAAAACGCCCGTCCTGCAGTCCCTCCCCCCGGACGGAACGGCCTCACGGACCCAAAATCCGTCATCATAGAGGAATATTTCCTCTATGAATACCGCTCCCTGTCCCTGGACACACTGGCCTGCAGGCTTCGGCTCAGTCCCCGGCAGACCCAGAGACTTCTCCTGGAATATTACGGCAAATCCTTCCAACAAAAGAAGGCAGAGGCCAAAATGTCGGCCGCTGCCATCCTCCTTGCTGATAAAACCAAAAGCATTACCTTCATTGCGGAAGAGCTTGGCTATTCCTCACCGGAGCATTTCTCCTCCGCCTTCCGCAGCTATTACAAAATGTGTCCCCGGGATTATCGGAAGCGTTTCTGACTGCACATCTCCAGCTCCGCCTGATAGGCCCGGTACTCTCCCATCCCCCCGGGAATGGGCAGTCCCGCCCGCATCAGCGCGGAACCATAATAAGTTTCGCCGGTTTTCGTATCCCGGTACAAGGTCTCCGGCTCCAGACCCTTCAGCCGCACATAGCTCACCGGCATGTTCCCATGAATTTCCGTCATCACCGCATTTAACAGCACCCTGTCCCGGTTTTCCGACACAAAGGCCCAGGCAGCACAGGTATCCCGGAAGGGATCGGAGAGCCGGTAGTAATCTCCTGTCTGAATCAGGGACGCAGCCCTTTTATATGCCTTTACCTGCTCCCGGATTTCCGCCTTCTCCTCCTCCGTCAGCTTCCCGGGATCTAGCTCATAGCCGAAAGTCCCGGCCATGGCCACCACCCCTCTGGTGTGAAGGCTGGTTATGCGTCCGGTCTGGTGGTTTGGCACCGCGGACACATGGGCCCCCACCGCGCTGACCGGATAAAAGAAGGATGTCCCGTACTGAATCCGCAGCCTGTCCGCCGCATCCGTATTGTCGCTGCACCAGATCTGGGGCGTATAATACAGCATCCCCGCGTCAAAGCGCCCGCCGCCTCCGCTGCAGCCCTCAATGAGGATATGGGGATATCTGGATGTGAGCCTCTCCAGAAAATCATAGACACCCACCATGTAGTCATACAGGACCCTGCCCTGGCAGTTCTCCCCGGAATACACATCCGTAATGCTGCGGTTCATATCCCATTTCACATACTCGATATTCCCCTGGTCCAGCACGGCACATATACGGTCAAAGATATATTCCTTCACGTCCTGCCGGGAAAAATCCAACACCAGCTGATTCCTGCCCCGAACCGGCCCTCTGCCCGGAATCCGCAGCGCCCAGTCCGGATGGGCCCGGTACAGCTCGCTGTCCTCGGATACCATCTCCGGCTCCACCCAGATACCGAACTTCACCCCCAGGGCATTGATTCTGCCGATCATCTCCCCAAGTGTGCAGCCCAGTTTTTCCTCGTTCACGGTCCAGTCTCCCAGGCCGCTGTTGTCATCATCCCGCTTTCCGAACCATCCGTCGTCCATGACCACCATATCCATGCCAAGGGCCGCCGCATCCCGGGCCAGGGCACAGATGGTCTCCCCGCTGAAGTCAAAATAGGAAGCCTCCCAGCTGTTCAGCAGCACAGGGCGCGTTTCATGGGCATATTTTCCCCGACAGATATGATTCCGGATACAGCGGTGGAACATCCGGGACAATGTCCCCAGTCCCTCCTCCGTATGGCCCAGAATGGTCTCCGGCACGGCGAGGCTCTCCCCGGGATTCAGGGGATAGTGAAACAGCTCATCGGAAAGTCCCATGAGTACCCTGGTCTGGTCAAACTGATCCCACTCCGCCTCACAGAGGAAATTTCCGCTGTAGACGAAAATCATCCCCCAACAGCTTCCCGCGTCCTCTGTGGTCCCGGGCTGCGCCAGGATAACCGCCGGATTGTACTGATGACTGGAAGTGCCTCTGCGGCTGCCCATGCGGAAGATACCGTGGTTTACCCTTGTCCTCTGGAGATTCCGCTCCATGGCATGCCTCCCGTAAAAACCAAGCAGGTCATATTCCCCCGTGACAAAATCCAGGCAGGCCGAAGCCGCTTTCTCCACGGTGATTTCACAGGAACCGCCGTTTCGGATCACAGCGCTCCTGGTGATGATATCTTCTCTCTCCAACACCCCGTACAAAAGCCGGACCTGCACTTTGCTCACCGGATCTTCCAGAAGAATTTCCAGAGTCTGCGCCTCCTGCTCCTGCGCATGCACCGCCGGAAGCCCCTTCAGGCCATACTTCCCCTGCCGGATCTCATGGCTTACATAGCGCAGATCACAGCATTCCGTGCCGTCCCCGTTCCGAACCGCCACTGCGCTGCTGCGGAAATCCCCGATGCCCAGTCCGGGATACTCCTGGGGCAGCACATCCATGGAGTAAGTCCTGTCCAACCCCGCGTCATAGGGATTTCCGGAAAATCCCCTGTCGCTGTAGGTCAGGAGATAGTCCATATCCCCGGACACCTTTCCGCCGTAATATAAGTGCAGAAGGAAACCGTAGTCATCCACCTTCATCTGATAGGTGGTATGGGCCGTTTCCAATGCAAAAATTCTGTTTTCCTCTCTAAAAACAATTGCCATAGCTATCTCTACCGCCTTTATCTGAATTGCCTGCGGCTTCATCGCCGCTTTCCTTCTATTTTAATCCTTTCCGTGGAATTCCGCAAGCCGTTTCCGCTCTTTTTCGAAACATTACGAAACCGCATGATACCAAAATACCAAGGCCAGAAATCTGCTGCAAGCTAGCCTGCAGCAAGGTTTCTGGCCCCAAAACACCGAACCTTACTTCACGGCTCCGTTGGTGACGCCGTTGAGGATCTGTTTCTGGCAGACTCCGTAGAAGATCAGAATCGGAATCAGCGACAACAGATAGGACGCAAATGCCAGATTGTAGTTGGTACCGAACTGGGACTGGAAGTTCAGCTGTGCCAGAGGCAGGGTATTCTCACCGGAACCAGCCATGATGATCAGCGGAGTCATCACATCGTTCCACACCGCCAGGGCCGTAATCACCGCCACCGTGGCATGCATGGGCCGCATAATCGGGAAGAGAATGCTCCAGTAGGTTCTCCAGGTGGAAGCGCCGTCCACTCTGGCCGCCTCCTCCAGGGCAATGGGAATGTTCACCAGGTACCCGGAATACAGCATAATGTTCATGGGCATATAAAATACCACATACAGCAGGATGACGCCGAACCAGTTTGCCAGGTGCAGCTCTGCGGTCTGCTTTGCCAGAGGCATCATCAGGATGGCAAAGGGAACAAACATACCGCTGACAATAAACAGATAAACGAAATTGTAAAACTTACTGTGGGCCTTGTTCCGCCCCAGGGCATAGCCCATCAGGGAGTGAATCACAATAGCCAGTACGATGGTTGTCACGGAGATCAGCAGGCTGTTCCCCAGGGAATGCCAGAAATCCGTCACTTCCATGGCTTCCCGGAAATTGTCCAGGCTCCAGTTCTTAGGCAGGGACAGGATTCCGCTGATGCTGTTTGTCATCTCCGAGGGCTGCTTGAAGGCGATCACAATGGTCATGTACAAAGGAAAGATGATGGTGGACAGCCCAAGGATCAGCAGGATCATAACCGTTTTGTTGGACTTGCCGATTGTCGATGTATGTTTCATAGCTGCTCCTCCTTTGAACTGGAAAATTTCATCTGGGCAACGGAGATTGCCACAATCACGATAAAGAATACCACTGCGTTTGCGCTCTGGAACCCGAACTGCCCGCCGGACATACCGTTATTGTAAATCAGGTAGGAAATGGATTCCGTACTCTGTGCCGGGCCGCCCTTGGTCAATGCCATGATCTGGTCAAATACCATCAGGAAGTTCTTCACGCTGAGCACCATGTTGATGGAGAAAAAGGGAATAATCAGGGGGAAGGTCAGCAGTTTAAACTGTTTCCACCCAGTGGCGCCGTCAAGCCCCCCCGCTTCGTACACATCCTCGGGTACGGTCTGCAGTCCCGAGATGTAAATGATGGTGTTCATGGCAATGGCCTGCCATGCGCAGACAATCATAACGCCGATCCATGCCTTGCCGGGACTGGACAGGATAGAGCTTCCCAGTGCCTTAATGCCGGTCATGTCCGCAAGCGCCGGTATAATATAGGTAAAAAAGTAGTTAAATATGTAGCCAACTACCAGTGAACCCAGGATGTTGGGGAGGAAATAAGCCCCTCTGAAAAATCCCTTTGCCCGGATTTTGCTGTTTAAGCCAAGTGCCAGAAGCAGGCTTATCACATTTACCACAATGGTGGTCACCACTGCCAGTTTGATGGTAAACCAGTAAGATTTTCCCACTCTGGCGTCAGAAAACAAATCAATGTAATTCCGGAAACCAACCCAGTCATATTTTCCGAAACCCCTGAAATTCGTGAAGCTGTACACCACGCCCCGAATCAGCGGAATGGTGTTGAAGCAGACGAACAGGGCCAGAATCGGTATCGTTATCAGCAAAAAAGTTCTCTGCCTGTCATTTTTCATTTTCATGCCTCCTATTTATAGTTGCTTTTCACATTATTAGTGACTGCTCTCATACTCCTGCACCATGCGGATGATGTCCCGGTTGTACCTCTGCCAGTTGGTGTCAAAGGTCTTCAGGAAGCCGTCCACATCCTTCTCAATGAGGAAGGTCTGGAGCAGGGCGTCCACGGACATTTCCGAAGGATAATAATGGTCCTGGTAGTCGGTCATATTGCCGGATTGGATGAACTCCAACATGCCGTCCAACATGGAAGCCAGTTTGAAATCCCCGTTTTTGCAGGGAACCGCATTCTGGTCATCAATGTATTTCTGAATGTTCTCATCCTGATACAGGAAATTCAGCACCTCATAGGCCGCTTCCTTATTTTCACAGCCGTCCATAACGCAGAATCCCAGGTCAATGCCGGAGTTCAGGGTTCTGTCTTCGCTGCTGTCCCCTGCAGGCATTACAAAGGAATCAATGTTCAGATCCGGATTCACGGAGAGAATCTGGGGTGTGGCATAGCTTCCGATGGGATACATGGCCGATTCCCCTCTGGCAAAAGCGGTACAGGCATCATTATATCCGTAGGCAAAGGGGTCCTCCGGCCCATAGGGCAGCAGGTCCATGTACTTTTCCGCCAGCTCCCTGTACTGATCGGTAAACGTGGTCTGGCCCCTGTTCACCTGTTTTGCCGTATCCGAGGGCGCCAGTTCCACTGCCATTGCGTTCCAGGGCGCCAGACAGGTCCAGGTATCCTTGAAACCGAAGTAGAAGGGCAGGATGCCTTCCTCCTTGATTGCATCACAGAGCTGTAACATTTCGCTCCAGGTTTCCGGAATCTGCCAGCCGTGCTCCGCAAACATGTCTCTGTTGTAGAGAATACCCGCCGCGTTGGCCACATAGGGTACGATGTAGGTTCCCTCCGTGGGAATCAGCTCCAGGGACTCCGCAATCTCCAGATAACCCTGGTTTATGTCCTTCATTCCTTCATAGTCTGCCACATTTTCCAGAATCTGCGCATCCACAAAGTAGGAATAGTTGATGTCTCCTCCGATTCCGATAATGTCCGGATAATCCTCCCGGATAAATCTGGTCTTCAGGATGGTCATGGCATCGTTAGGGGAGCTGATGGTCAGGTGGATGTTGTCGTGGGTGGCATTGAATTCCTCTTCCACTGTCTTGAAATAGTTCGCAGCTTCGGGTTTATACTGTACGATCTCGATCTCTACCTTGCCGTCAGCCGAACTGTTCCCACATCCCTGGACGCTCAATGCCGCCGCTGCGCAGCATAGCGCCGTCCCCAGATATTTTGCCCGTTTTCCTTTCATGGCATTTTCTCCTTCCAATTTTAAGTGTCCTTCCAGTTGTTGGCATGCCGTTTGCTTTTCTGGATTTTGTTGGTAAAAATATCTTAACATACCTTTATGCTATGGAAAATAGCAGTGTTTTGTCATTTTTATACCATTATGCAGGTTTTTTACATTTTTATTTGAAGTCAGACGGCATTTTGGTATATAATACTTTCGGACTCGTAATACACTTCTTTTGGCAAATACTTTCAACCATGCATAGAAACCAGGGGGAACCGCAGATGAGCGAAGTGATTTTTTCCGTATTTCCGAGTGAAAATTTTGTTGACCTGGGACTGTACCAGTTTGGATGGGAGCAGTGTGACCCGGCCCATTCCTTCGGCCCGGCCGCCAGAAACCATTATCTGTTCCACTTCTGCCTGTCCGGCACCGGAAAACTCATCGCGGACAACGGAAAAGGGACTGATTTGACCCACCAGGTCAAAAGCGGCCAGGGCTTCCTGTTATTTCCCAAACAGATTTGTACCTACATTGCGGACCGGGAACTGCCCTGGGAGTACGTGTGGCTGGAATTTGACGGCCTGCGGGCCAAGGAATGTGTGGAAATGGCAGGCTTAAGCCAGGAAAATCCCGTCTACAAAGCCCGCTATAAAGATATTTGTGAAAAAATGAAGGAAGAAATGCTGTATATCGTCAATAACAGGGAGGAATCCCCCCTTCACCTCATTGGCCATCTCTATCTGTTCATGGACGGCCTGGTGCGCTCTTCCACCTCCGCCCAGATCGGAAAGGGAAACCGCCTGCGGGATTTCTACATTAAAGAATCCATCGCCTTTATCGAGGAGAATTTCCAGAACGACATCTCCGTGGAGGATATCGCTGCAGCCTGCGGGCTGAACCGGAGTTATTTCGGAAAAATATTTCATGAAAATATGGGAAAGACGCCCCAGGAATTCCTGATCTCCTACCGGATGACCAAGGCCACGGAGCTTTTGAAACTGACGGAGCTGTCCATTGCGGACATCGGAAATGTGGTGGGGTATCCCAACCAGCTGCACTTTTCCAGGGCTTTCAAGAATGTATATCAGGTGTCCCCCAGGCAGTGGCGCATAGAACACGGGGGCGGCAAAAAGGGGACTGCCGGTACGGCCGGCGAAAAACTGCCGAATAAGTAGGCAGCAACCGCCCCGGAACCCGGCAGCTTCCTTCCCCCATGTGTCCTGCTATTTCACCCAGTTCTCAAGCCGGAACCCCGGATCCATCTGCTCTGCAATCCTCCGTGCCAGTTCCCTGCTGCCCGGGATTCCCCCGGCGCGGCGCAATGCGGGCTGTTGTTCCAACCCAAGCTGTTGTTCCAACCCAAGCTGTTGTTCCAACGCAAGCTGTTGTTCCAACAGCTGGATAATCAGAATCAGCGGATGTGCCGTATATCCGAAATCTTTGACCAGATGAATCAGTACCTGACGCAGCAGGGAATAAGAAATCACCTCCGGTACAATAGACTCCACCACATAGGGATTTTCCTCCCGGAGACTTTCCACCATATAATAGACGCACTGATTGTTCAGCACCTGGTCCAGATTCTGAAAAACCATCTCCTTCAGTTTCCCCACTATATAAAACAGCTCCTCCGGATTCGTTCCTTCCCGGATCTCGCTGTATACGGGGACACCGTTGATACAGATTTCAAACTGAGAGGGTTCCATATTTGACTGATCCTGCATCCGGATAAGCGGAAGAATAATTCCCCACTGTAGAGCTGCCTGTTGACGCATTTCTATCATATGTGGACAATTCTGCTTCGCCTCCTCCATAAAAAGCGGAACCAGTTTCTCATCAAACTGCAGGACAATCACATCCTGCTGCAAAAAACGGCTGATTCCCTGCTTCCGAAACACGTTTTCCTGGCCTGGCAGGTTGCGTTTTCCAGGTTCAAGCTGAAACAGGTAGTCCAGGGAGCAGTCCAACACCTCCGCAATGCCGCTTAAAACTCCTATGTCGGGATAGCTGTTTCCCCTCTCGTACTTGGAAACAGCCTGTTCCGTAACTCCCAACAAGCCTGCCAACTGCTTCTGGGTATAGCCCCGCTCCTGGCGAATTGTCTTTAACCTGGTTCCGAATCCGTCTAATGCCATAATCGTACCTCCTAATTTAAATCGCTTCGAATATATTTTATGTCCGGTACTCTTATTGTAATGGATTCGGTCCAGGAAAACAACCAACTGTATGGGCTGTTTTTACATCAACTGTAGGTTGTATACCCCGGTTCCTGCCCGGCTCATTCCCCACTGTACTGTCCCACAGACCACTTTCCCCCTGTCATTTCTCCACAATATTCTGCAGCCACACACCTTTCTTCACCAGCACAAATCCGATGACACATTTGATCCAGTCCGCAATCTGCACCATGGCAAAAATAGCGATGACAGGAAAATCAGTAAAACGGCTCAGGCAATATGCCACAGGAACGCTGACACACCAGACGAACACACTGTCAAACAGAAAGGTCACAATTGTCTTGCCCCCTGACCGGAGGGTAAAATAAGTAGCATGCATAAATGCAGCCTGGGGCATGAAAACAGCCTGGGCAATAATAAACTGCACCGCAAGCGCCTTCACATCACCGGTAGTATTGTAAATCCTGGGAAACAGCGGCGCTATAAATACCATCAAAACCGCCACCCCGATACAGGTGGCTACGGAAAAGGCTATGATCTTATTGTCCGTATCCCTTGCCTCTTTCATTTTTCCTGCCCCCAACAGCTGCCCGATGATAATGGCCACCGCATCTCCCATGGCAATGAAAACCACATTGAACACATTATTAATGGTATTTGCTATATTTAATCCCGCAATTACGCTCAGTCCCCTGACGGAATAGCACTGGGTAAGCATGGCCATCCCGGCAGACCACATTGTCTCGTTGATGAGAAGGGGAGCGCCCTTGATGAAGTATTTTCCCACAAGATGCCCCGGAACCTTCAATGTGCGGTAAATTCCTTCTATGTACGGATTAGCCTCCTTATGCCTGTGGGTCCAGACAATCACAATGGACGCCTCCACATACCTGGATACCACCGTGGCAACTGCTGCACCCACCACCCCAAGTGCAGGCAGGCCGAATTTTCCGTAAATCAGCAGATAGTTTAAACACAGGTTTACAAACACTGCCGCAATCCCCGCCTTCATGGGAACCACTGTCTCCCCGCATTCCCTCAGGGTGCTGACATAGATCTGCACCATCATAAAGGCAGGCAGTCCCAACAGCATCACCTTCATGTAATTGGTCCCGTGGTACAGCGCAGCCTCCAGGTCCCCTCCGTCGCTGCTCCCGTTTAAATACATCTGGACCAGACTGTTTCCCACCGCCAGGAACAGCAGCAGGGCTCCTGCAGTGAGAATCAAAGCCATCCAGAATTTATAGCGGAAAGTCTGGCGGATGCCTTCCTGATCCTTCTGGCCGAAATACTGGGCCGTAAAAATCCCCGCTCCCGCCAGTCCTCCGAAAACGCACAGGTAATAAACCATCATCAGCTGGTTTACAATGGCCACACCTGACATCTGCTCGGTGCCCACACGTCCTACCATGATATTATCCAGAAGGCCCACAAAGTTGGTGATGCCGTTCTGAATCATAATGGGCACCGCCACTGCCAGTACCATTTTGTAAAACGCCCTGTCTCCCACAAATTTCCTTGCCAGTTTCATCGTTTTCACCCCGTATCTTCCTAGTTTTACAGCACAGCCTATCTATCATACCACATTACCCCGCAAATACAAGGGGTGAAAACATCAAAAAAGACTGCTGCGCAGGAATCTGCATACAGAAAAACGATCCTGTATGCAAAATTCTTACGCGGCAGCCTCTCCCCGGATGCAGTACGCTCTATACCTCAGCATACTTCCGCGAAATAAAATGCTTCACCCTCTGGTTGTTTTCCGGCCTTGTATCCTCCAGTGTGGCATGGATAAAGGGCTTATGCTCTTTCATATACTTTAAGATCTGTGTGTAATCCATTTCTCCCAGTCCGCATCCCATGGAAAGCAGCTTTCCGTTCCGGACGGCGCAGTCCTTCAGGTGCACCACTGCAATATCCGGTCCCAGCAGCTCAATGGCCTCTTCTATAACGGACTGCCGGTCCCCGTAATTGTCCATGTCCAACAGGTTCACGGGATCAAATATGATCTGCAGGTTGGGAGAGTTGATTTCCTCCAACACCCTTCTGGCACATTTGGGATTCCAGACTATGTGGCGGTATACCGGCTCTATGGCCAGCACCACCCCCATCTTCTCCGCATACTCCACCACGGGCCGCAGATTTTCCAGAAAAGTCTGCAGCGCTTCCTCTGTATGGCACTCCGGCAC
Source organism: uncultured Lachnospiraceae bacterium (assembly GCA_947367855.1). Lineage (GTDB taxonomy): Bacteria > Bacillota > Clostridia > Lachnospirales > Lachnospiraceae > Acetatifactor. The sequence continues at coordinate 90,853 of CANBFE010000011.1, forward strand.
AAAATCATAAGTCTCATTGGGCGCGCCTGTCTCTGTCCCCACCACACCGCAGCCAAGCCAGGATGCAAAACGGATATGGGCCAGATAACGCCGCGTAATTTCGGCGAGCTGTGTCCGGTTGGGATTCGCCAGATTCAAATAGCAGCCAAGCACTGCAATGTCCAATTGGTTTTTTGCAAATACATTCTTGATATACATGGCCAGACCCGGCGTCAGAGCCTCGTCCGTTGTGGGAAATTCATCAATCACCTTTGACAGGGCAAGATGACCGCAGGTAAAACCGAGCTCGTGTACCTGGGCAATCCTTTCCTCAAAGGGAAGCTGCGTGGTGTCATGTAACCTGATTCCTAACTGCATTTTCCTACCTCCTGTTTCCCTGCTTATTTTCTGCCAGTCTTTTTCCCGGTGTCTTTTCCTGCAGCATTTTTCTTTCCGCCCATACCTCCGGGTGGTTCCTGCAGCCCGTCCGCAGGTATCCTTCGGAAAACCGGTATCTGTTTCCCCAAATTCCGTTTATTCACACTTTCCTTCAGCAGTGTATAACAGGAAGACATCAGGGGAATGAAAAACAGCATCCCGGCCACGCCGAAAAGACTGCCGCCCAGGCTTACCGCCATCAATACCCAGATGGCAGGCAGTCCAACGGAATTTCCCACAACCCTGGGATAGATCAGGTTTCCCTCCAGCTGCTGCAGAACCAGGAACAGAACCACAAACCACAGCGCCATAACCGGATTGTCAATCAGAATCAGAAATGCTCCCACAACGCAGCCTATAAATGCGCCAACAATGGGAATCAGGGCCGTAAAAGCAATGAGTACACCCACCATCAGGGCATAGGGCATGCCGCAAAGGCTCATGGTCACCACAAACATAGTGCCCAGGATTACCGCCTCCAGACACTGGCCTGTGATAAAGCTGCTGAAATTCCTGTACAGCAGGCTGCAGATCTCCAGTATCCGTCTGCCTGCAGCTTCCGGCAGATATGCAGAAAGAATCCTGCAGCCCTGCTCTCCCAGTTTCTCCTTCTGCGAAAGGATATACAGTGCAAAAATAAACGAAATCACAGCATTTACAACGCCGGATATAATTCCGCTTGCCACGGTAAATGTAGAGTTCAGCACATCTCCTGCGCCGTTTTTCATGAAATCAAATATGCTGTTTAAAATAGCCTCCCAGTTCATCTCCAACTGTTCCAGATTCTTCACCTGCTTTGCCAGCTCCGGATACTTTCTGGTCAGGCTGTCCAGTTCCTTGATAACCCTGTCCAGAAATCCAGGTATCTTTCTCCCAACCTCAGCGGTAGTGGCAGCCACCTGGGGCACCACCGTGCCGATCACCACCGTGATTACAAGAGCCACAGCCACCAGCGCCAGCACCATGCTGACAGGCCGTTTCAGCTTACACGCGCTCCTTCCCCTCCAGCGTGCCAGAAACTTCTCCTCAATGGCCCTCATGGGAATATTCAGCACAAAGGCAATGACTCCGCCCACTACAAAGGGAGACAGAATGCTGAACAGAAACATAATCCCATGAAAAACTTCCTCACTGTAAATCAAAGCCAGTACCAACAGCGCCCCCAACAGCATCAGGTGCATGATCTGTCTGATTTTCTCTTTGCCAAATCCCATCTTTTGTCACCTTTCTCATTGTAATAATTCTTTCTGCCCCTATTATACAGAGAAGTCCGGAAAACATCAACCAAAAACAGCAGGATTTTTCGCTTAATCCCTTGCAAAAAAAAATGCATTTGCTATAATGCAGATAGGCCTTTTTGAAACTACTTACATGACGTTTATGAGGATGCCAATGACAATATACGATATATCCGAAAAAGCCGGTGTTTCCATTGCCACGGTCTCCCGTGTGCTCAACGGCAGCAGGAATGTAAGCGACAAGACCCGGGAGCGGGTTCTGGCTGTCATGGAACACTATGGTTATACCCCCAATGCCTTTGCCAGGGGACTTGGCCTGAATACCATGAAAACCATGGGCATCATGTGCGCGGACAGCTCCGACCCCTATCTGGCAAAAGCCGTCTACCATATCGAACAGAAGCTCCGCAGCAGCGGCTACGACAGTCTCCTGTGCTGTACGGGATATGAACCGGCGTCCAAAGCTGCTTCCATGAATCTGCTGCTCACCAAAAAGGTTGACGGTGTCATTCTGGCAGGCTCCAATTTCGTCCATGAAAATCAGGCCGAGAATAAGTATATTGCAGAAGCAGCCGCCAGGATACCGGTTATGCTGCTGAACGCGGATCTGGAGATTCCCAATGTCTACAGCGTGCTCTCCGATGATTTTGCCTCCATGTATGAGGCCACCCGGGAGATGCTTTGCAGCGGAATCAAGGATATCTTATTTTTTTACAATACCGGCTCCTACAGCGGGAAGCGCAAGATGGCAGGCTATCTGGCCGCAGTGGAAAAGGATGAAAACTGCCGGGCAATGACTTGGCTCTATCAGGGTTCCAACGAAGATGTTCCCGCCATGGTCAAAGATCTGAAAAAGCTCCGCCGGGAAGGAACCGTTTTCCATGGAGTTATGGCTGCAGACGATGTTCTGGCCGCAGCTGCCGTAAAATATGCCAGGGAAATGAATTACCGGATTCCCGAGGATTTTTCCGTTGTGGGTTATAACAATTCCACGCTGACAGTCTGCTGCGAGCCTGAGCTGACCAGCATCGACAACAAACTGGAAATCCTCTGCCAGCACCTGGTCACCACCCTTCTGGGCGTGTTGGAAGGACGGGAAATGCCCCCAAAAACCGTTTTTTCCGGTGAGCTCATCCGACGCGGAACCACACGACAGCCCCCATACACCCCACCGCCCCATGAGGCCGAAAAGTCCGGCGCACCAAACTGTTACGACTGATACAGTAAATTTCAATATTTTACACCGAAATAGGAAACGGAGGACATGCAAAATGAAAGATTTTATGGACAGGGACTTCCTGCTGGAATCTGAGACGGCCAGAAAGCTGTTTCATGATTATGCCGAAAACACGCCCATACTGGATTACCACTGCCACATCAATCCCCGGGAGATCGCCCAGGACCGTCACTTTGAAAATATCACCCAGGTATGGCTGGGCGGCGACCATTACAAATGGCGTCTGATGCGTTCCTTCGGTGTAGAGGAAAAGTATATCACCGGAGACGCTTCCGACTACGAAAAATTCTGCAAATGGGCGGAGTGCCTGGGCAGGGCCATCGGAAATCCCCTCTTCCACTGGAGCCATCTGGAACTGCAGAGATATTTCGGTTATCATGGCGTATTAAACAGGAAGACTGCGGACGAAGTCTGGAACCTGTGCAACCGGAAGCTGGCAGAGCCCTCCATGAGTGTCCGCAGCCTGATTAAGCAGAGCAATGTAACCCTGATCTGCACCACGGACGATCCCGTGGATTCCCTGGAGTGGCATCAGAAAATTGCAGAAGACGACAGTTTTGACGTAAAAGTGCTGCCTGCCTGGAGGCCTGACAAGGCCATGAACATTGAGACACCTGATTACCTTGACTATCTGGACCGTCTCCGTGAAGTCACCGGCATCGAAATCAGCAGCTTTGCAGCCATGAAAAAAGCCCTGAGACAGCGGATGGAGTTTTTTGCCTCCATGGGCTGCAGCGTCTCAGACCATGCCCTGGAATATGTGATGTATTATCCCGCCAGCGAAGACGAAATAGAAGCCATTTTCCTGAAACGCCTGAACCGTATGACCCCCACCAGGGAGGAGCAGCTGAAATTCAAGACAGCCTTCATGCTCTTCCTGGGCGCCGAATACAGCAGAATGGACTGGGCGATGCAGCTTCATTTTGGCTGCAAGCGGAATAACAATACAAAAATGTTTCAGCAGATTGGTCCCGACACAGGCTTTGACTGCATCAATAACGATGCCCCCTCCGCCCAGATGGCGGATTTCCTGGATGCTCTGTGCAAAGCGGACGCCCTCCCCAGAACCATCCTTTACAGCCTGAACCCGAATGACAACCAGTCCATCGGCACCATCCTGGGATGTTTCCAGGATTCCAGCGCAGTGGCAAAGATCCAGCAGGGCAGCGCCTGGTGGTTTAATGACCACAAAATCGGCATGACAGAGCAGCTGATCTCCCTTGCAAATCTGGGTAACCTGTCCGGATTCGTGGGAATGCTGACGGATTCCAGAAGCTTCCTCTCCTATGCAAGACATGAGTATTTCCGCAGAATCCTGTGCAACCTCATCGGAACCTGGGTGGAAGGCGGCGGATTCCCCGCGGATATGGATACGCTTTCCGAGATCATCCGGGATATCTCCTATAATAATGCAAAGAGATATTTTAAGTTTGATATCTGAATCATATGAGCATGTATGGAAAAGGAACTGTCTCCACCGGGAGCAGTTCCTTTTGTGATTTCATGTTTCTGTTCTGTGCGCTTCTTTTCTGTGCTCAGTCTTTTCTCTGCCCTCATGACATGGTATCCTGAAAAGCTATCTGCCCCTTTCCCGGAACCTTCCTCGAACAGGCCTGTTACACGGTCTGATGTCAATATACTTTGGCTTCCTCTTCCCCGTTCAACACGCGCAGGGCACCCTGGGCCAGAGCCAGCAGTTCATCCTCTCCGGGATACACTGTAAAGGGCGCAATCCATTCTGCGCGTTCCTTCAGTGCTGCCACCACATCTGCTCCATAGGCGATACCGCCTGTAACGATAATCTGATCCACCTTGCCATTCAGCACACAGGCCATGGCCCCCATATCCTTTGCTACCTGAAGCAGAAATGCCTCCTTGGCCTCCTGAGCCTTCCCGTCGCCCTCATTGGCCTTTTTTGTCACCTCACGCATGTCGTTGGTGCCAAGATAGGCATTGAAGCCGCCTTTTCCCACTACCTTGCTATACACTTCCTTTTCGGTATAGTTCCCCGAAAAACACATTTTAATCAGAGCACCGCTAGGAACACCGCCTGCGCGCTCAGGGGAAAATGCGCCGTCCCCGTCCAATGCATTGAATACATCAATTACCCTTCCGTTCTCATGAGCTCCCACCGATACGCCGCCGCCCATATGAACTACGATCAGACGAAGGGATTCGTACGGTTTGCCGACTTCCTTTGCATACCGCTTGGCAACGGCCTTCTGGTTCAGCGCATGGAAGATACTTACCCTGGGCAGCTCCGGCACACCTGAATACCTTGCAATGGGCATCAGTTCATCCACCACAACCGGATCCACAATATAGGAAGGAACACCTATGGAATCCCCGATCTCCTTTGCCAGAATCCCGCCCAGATTGGAAGCATGCTGCCCCTGGACCCCTTTCTTCAGATCCTCCAGAAGCGCCTCCGTCACGGCATAGGTTCCGCCGGGAATGGGCTTTAACATACCGCCGCGCCCTACAATCACATTCAGACTCTTTATGTCAAAATCTTTCGATTCCAGAAGATCCGTAATGATCTTCTTTCTAAAGTCCTTCTGATCCACAATATTGGCAAACTGGCTGATCTCCTCTGTGGAATGCCTTAAGGTTTCCTCGAATAACAGGGTCTCATCCTCAAATACACCGATCTTGGTGGAGGTGGAACCCGGATTGATAATTAAACTTTTCACTGACATATGATTCTCCTCTTCCGGTTCTGTTATATGCGTTTTTAAACAGTCCGCCCTCTGTCTTATTTTACAAACTCTTTCTGCCTCTCTGCTGTAATCCTCTGCATGGGCTGTCCTGGTTCTGCCATGCTTCCGTCCTGCCGGTTTTACGCGTTTTTCTTCAGCTCCTCAGATACTACGGCAGCAAGGGCAATGGAATTCACCTTGGTCTCAAAGCTGTCAGAACGGCTGGTAAGAATAACGGGTACCTTGGTACCGGTGAGAATACCTCCGTTGCGCATCTTTACCATATGTACGATTCCCTTATATACCAGATTTCCTGCGTGGATATCCGGGAAGAGCAGCACATCCGCATCGCCGCAGATCTTCCTTCCTGTGGCTCCCTTGTGCTTCGCAGCCTCGGGATCAATAGCCAGGTCAAGGGAAAGAGGCCCGTCAATCACGCATCCTGTAATCTGGCCTTCCTCGCACATCTTCGTCAGCTCTGCAGCCTCCACGGTAACCGGCATCTTGGGATTCACTACTTCCACTGCCGCCAGAGGAGCAATCTTCGGCATGTCCACACCACAGGCATTACATACGGGAACCGTATTCTTAATAATGTTCACCTTATCTTCCAGAGTGGGGTAAGTCATAAATGCCACATCCGTCAGGAACAGAAGCCTGTCAATCCCCTCAATCTCAAATACACCCACATGGGAAAGCGGATTTCCGGTACGCAGACCAACCTCCTTGTCCAAAACACTCTTCAGGAAATCCTTGGTGTCAATAAGTCCTTTCATATACATGTCGGCCCTGCCTTCATGGGCAAGCTTCACAGCCTTCAGGGACGCCGCTATCATATCCGGCTCGTCAATGATCTCATAACCGCTCAAATCCATATGGATGGAATCGGCCACTTCTCTGATCTTCGCCTCATCTCCTACCAGGATTGCATCCGCAATCCCCCTCTCTTTGGCTTCCTTTACAGCCTCCAGTACTGCGGAGTCCTGTGCCACGGACACGGATACCGTCTTCTTTCCACACTGCTTCACCTTTGCCATAATGTCGTCAAAACCCTGTTTCATTTTCCTACTTACTTCCTTTCTGCCCTCTTGGGACACTTTTCTTATCTTTCTGGTCTTTCCGGATATTCCGGTATGATTTCTTATAATAAAAAGTATAGCATGACGGTTGGCAAATTGCAAGAGTGGCAGAACGGGTCCTGCCCTTCTTATTTATCTTAATTGATCTTATTTCTCCACTTACTTTCCCTTCACCAATCCCTTTGAAGCATCCTGATCTGGTATGCCAGATATCGGTCTGTCACAAGTGCCTTCATAAAAAGCTGTGAAAATCAGAACCGGCATACAGCAGAATACCGCGTATGCATACCTGAATTCCGAATATACCGGTGTTGCAACCAACAGGGAAAAAATTATCGCAAGATTCGGAATGCACATGAAGAGCCCTTCCCGGTTTTTTCTTACCATGCAGATATATCCCAATACCACAATCCCCCACACATAAAAGCCGATACACATAAAAATCTGCAATGGCGCAATGTTGGAATATAGCCATAAATATTTATTTAATACCTTTTCAGCTGGAACAGACCTGACCACCCTGGAAATTCCCAGGTCATTTTTATCCACGCCATTTGCCCATCTCCAGTAGGCATATCCTCCATTCCAATATCCTCTTGTCTGGTCAATCCATGCCTTTATATATTCTATTGGGTTGGATAAGCCAATGTTGATATAAATTTTCAGATACTCGCCCTTGTTATCCGTCAGATAATGCTGATTTCCCTTTGCCCTTACAAGATTTTTGACCGGATCGGATATACGGGGATCATATTTTTCCTTCACTGCCTCCACATCCACCACCTTTTCCAACATATCTAACTGTCCATCTGTCAATTTGCCGTCGTCAACGATGACCCGCGCAACCTGCTGTGCCGGAATGGACAATGCCTCTATGGTATCCGGCTGACTAACCCCCAACCAGGACAATGCTGCATGCTTCATCAGAAAAGTCACAGCCAGTATTCCAACAAACAACCATACAAGCTTCCGTCCCTTCTTCCAAAAAAGAACTGTAAAACAAACTGCAGACAATGCAAAAGCAAACCAACCGTTACTTCTAAAAAGACAGGTACCCATTCCTCCTACAACCATTGTCAGGAAACTAACCAGGGAATTCCTTCCTATCCCTTTCAGAATCCGAAAGACAGAAGTGACATACAGCACAACCATCCCTCCGAACATAATATCCTTCCACATTGTAAAACTATACATAATATGGAATGGCATAGCGGTATACCAGGCCAACGTCAAAATCACCAACATCTTCGCAAAACCAGCCTGCCACAATGTCAGCACCGCAAAAGAAAAGCATCCGGCCATAAACAGGATCTGAAACACATGATACAACGCTACGGCCTCATTGATATCACCAAATATTTCTATTCCTGCCATGAGGAATAGTTTGATTACAATTGTATGGTAATAAGGATGATGATTAGAGTAATCTCCAGAAAGTATCTGTTTTATCTGCCACATGCTGTCCGGAGTGAGATTTCCCGGATACTTTGCCAGAAATAAAAATATAAGATTTATCGCTGATATTACTGCCATTGAACTCAGGAAAACAATATGTGAATTCTGCACACATCGTTTTAACTCCCAGGAAAAAAACGGCACCTCTTCGTAAATATAGAGCAGAATATGTCGCACTGCAAAGTACCCCCCCAGAAATATAACCAGAACATATATTATTCTGATCATCTTTCCCTGGTTCCCCGTAAACTTTGAATCAGCAAGCAGAACATAGTTTGCCATCAGTACTGCAACAGAAAAAACTGCAGCCATCAGTACTGCCGTAATGCCCTCTCTATCCTTCCGGAATGAACTCCCTTTTTTCAAATTCCTGCAAAGACATAACATCCCAATTATCCCCACTGCCAAATACGGCATATAGTAAGAATCGGCACTTGCCAGAAAACTGAGCCAACTAAAAATCATTGCTATCTGCATAATTATCTGGTATTTTATACTCATAAGTACTGCACTCCCTCTGTTCATCCTTCTTTCTCATAAAAAAATCAGAACAGCCTCTCAATGTTACTTATTTTTTTGAATTAAGTATATTATATTAACATACAGAAAACGACCACAAATTTTATTACCTCCTATGCTGTTCTCTTTTCAAGTTCTTTGACTCTTCTCTCTAATTCTCCGATCATCTTTAATAAAAGAGCCGTATTATCATTTTCAAGCTTTGTAATTTTATAGTATTGTTTTAATTCTTCTAAATCCTCCTTCACTAAGTTTATTTTATCTTCAAGATGTCTCTGAGTTCTGTCCATCTCTTCTAATAGCACATTTTCAACTTCTCTTATCCGATCAATAATCATGGATTCCATCTTTTCCTCGGACTCCGCTATCCGCGTATTGATCACGGTTTTCATCTTTTCCTCGGATTCCGCTATCCGCGTATTGATCACGGTTTTCATCTTTTCCTCGGATTCCGCTATCCGCGTATTGATCACGGTTTCCATCTTACCTTCGGACTCTGTTATCCGCATATTGATCACGGTTTCCATCTTACCTTCGGACTCCGCTATCCGCGTATTGATCACGGTTTCCATCTTTTCCTCGGACTCTGCTATCCGCGTATTGATCACGGTTTCCATTTTTTCCTCGGATTCCGCTATCCGCGTATTGATCACGGTTTCCATCTTTTCCTCGGACTCCGCTATCCGCGTATTGATCACGGTTTCCATCTTACCTTCGGACTCTGTAATCCGCGTGTCGACCACAGATTCCATCATTTCCCGTAACACACATAAATCCTTTTGATCAAGCATTATTCTCCCCCTCCTATATTCGTATGCCCATTATAGCAGACTATACAACAGTTTACATGCAACTCATATGTCACTTTAAAACTTATTCATAAATTAAATCGTTTCAGCTTCTTTCCCCTCTGCCCTATCATTTTGAAACACCATAGTTATATTATGTATACATACTATGACAGGCTGCCCGTTCCCAACCCAGTCTTTGATTCTCTCTACTATGACTTTCCGTTTTTCCGCATTTCTTTACTAATCTAAAATATAACACACAGGAAAAGTTTGCATTTCTTCCTTCCTGCTTTGGTTGTAAGTTGTATTCTTTGGGCTAAAGTTTCTCTTCCGGCAAGAAGTTTGAAATTACAGACAGACCCTATCAGTCTTTTGAATAATTTGTGAGTTTTGAATTGTCTACGTATTTTTAGGATAGCACAATATGGCAAAAATAGCAAGAGGGATTTTCATATTAATCTGGGCTGAATTTAGTCTTACACTCTGTTACCATTACAGGTATTATATATACCCCATGTCCGCAGTAGAAATGAAGTATCTGCCTTCTGTACGTTGGGGCAAACACTAAATGATACCTGCATTCCCACTTGGTACACGCTAAACTGTTGATTTCTTTCTTAAAGCTAAAGCAGCCGGGGACTCACCGGCATAGTCGGTGGTTTATTTTTTACTGTGACACAAAATAGAACATATAGATTTCAATTCCTATTTGCTCTAACACTGTTACTATATTTGATTTTGATTGATATGATTAATTATGCTAACTGCATTGATTGGCTTGCTAATTCTTTTATTGTATCAAGAGATAATTCTGTATAATCGGCTATATCTTCCAATGACATTTTTCCTGCTTTAATCATACGAATAGCCATTCTTTTTGCCTTATTTAACTCAGCTTCATTCCTCATATCTTCCAAAATTTTGCCCATCTGAAGCTCTCTTTCAAGGCTCTTTTTGTTGTAGCTGATAACTTCCGCATACGCTCCTTTAATTCGGACTTGCAAACATATATATAGGAAATGAAAAAAACTGCTCATGATCGGAGGACAGCTCTGATTGGTGATATTTCTCCACTGCATACCAGAAAAATGATATATCAAAAGATCAACTTCTGAGGATGCGGAGACTCGCTTACCGCCTGTTAATGTATATAGATACGGGGAAAATTTCCTGGAAAAGAGCACCATTGTATGGTAAGAAATTTGGAAATGAACACAATGAGGCGCTCCTTGGACGTTTTTTAGAGGATGAAGGTCTGCAGGGCTAAAAGCTACGGCTTCTGCCATGAGGCATTTTTATCTTTTCCTTACGAAACAGGGGCTTGTTCCCAATAATCTCCTGGCTGCCTTGAAACCATGGGATACCCAATATAAAAAGGCATACGGGACATTCAGCACACAGGAAAAAGACCAACATCCCTGTCCCCCTGCCTTTCAGCCGGCGTTCAGGGGATGCCATTGCGGATTATATCCTGAATGCGAGGGGAAGTTCCCAGCTTCCTTATGTTTTCGTTAAGTTTTCGTTTTCTGACAGCGGCAGCACGCTTGAGATGATCGGGCAGGTATTGGGACACTCCTACCCGGCTCTTACTTTATTTTACAATTACCACGGAATTTCCCTCCTGTTCCGGATATCTTTTCTGAATCCACTCCTGGATATATTCATTTTCTTCATCGTAAATAAAAATGTAATCAGATTCCTGAAAGTCATTCATCTGACTCCCCTCCTGAATGATCCTCACTGAAACCTGATGAGACGACAGCAGATACCTGCACAGATAATATATATATCCAGAATCCTCACCCGGAATACACACAATATATTTTTTCCCTCCTATTACATGATTTTCTTTTATCGCCCGCTGAAACCATGCTCTTTCAGAATCTTCATATTCCCTCGAATCAAAAACAGTCGCAAAGCTGCCCTTAACTTCCTTCCAACTTATCAACATTACTCCCAAAATAACGGCCATATATATCCACTCAGTTTTCGTATCCTTAATTACAGAGAAATTCATCAATGATACTGCAATTATCAGATAATAGATTGCCACGAAAATAGTATTTTGGTATCGCCCTATTCCGGCCAACGTTCCTGCTTCCCAACCTGGCATGGAAAACAAATACAATAAAAACATTCCAATCATATATGTCACATATAATCCCGCCACTGCCGCTACTGTCTTTAGATACTTTTTCCCCGTTCCGGACCCAATCAACACCGAAAGTATGCCCAGAGCCAACAAAAATGCCAACAAAAAATAAAGACGCCTGCCTGTAACCGAATGTTCCAAAACTCCAAAAAAGATATTTTTTATTTCATCCCACGTTTTAGATGAAAACACTGCTTGATAGTTTTCAATAGTCATAGCATGTTTAGAAGAAGCAGCAGCAGAAAACACATAATCACAATGAGCCTTCCACAAGAAAATCGACACAAAGGGAGCGACCATTACCGCAAAGGTCTGTTTTCTCCTCATTTCACAACATTTCAGAGATATAAAAAGAAATACCTCTGCTATTATGATAAAATAAATACCTGAATTCTTAATCTGAACCGCAGTGCATAAAAAAGGTACTGCATACCAAATCGGAACAACGCCTTTCCCGTCCCCCCTGCAGAATCCGGTGCATTCAGAACCTATAAAAAACAGCATTGCCATCCCCTGTAACGGGAGCAGCGTATCAACCAGAAGATCCGTAATTGCCGTATTATATACAAATAGATAATTAGTAAACAAAAAAACATATACGCAACTCACAGCCTTATACTTTTTGACATATTTAAATACCGGCAGAATAAAGCACAGCATCATATATGCCTGGGCAAACATCTGCATCCCCTCAGTTCTGGATACAATTTTGGCAAAATAATAAATATAGGATGCACTTCCAAGCGGATATGCCTGAAACTGTATTAGAGCATCCCTAAATGATGGATACCTGTCTGAGTCAATTATATTCCGCACTGCCAACGCCCAATGGGAAAAATTGTCATAATGAATAAACAGTTGGCCCCTTGTCGCCAACAGCATAGCCCCGATACCAACTGCAAGAAAAATATAACCAACCTTTAAATATGTGCTGACAATCCCCTTCACATCCCTGACTAATTCGTACACTGCCAACACTACACCAATGCCAAACATAAAAAATACTGTGATTTGCAGACAGTTTAAAATCCCCGCCAAAAACAGAATCATTATTTGTAAAGACACTGTAAACGCTGGCAGAAAATATATATTCATACCTGACTTCTTCCTAAAATATTCCCAATATCCAAAGCTTGAAAGAAAATATAACAATAATCTACCTATCTTCAGTAACATCATCCGTCTTCTCCTTTTGCCATTAAATTCCTCTATCGCCTCTTTAATAAACCAACCTTCTCTGTATGATATAACTGAATAGGAATAATATTGCATCTATAGGCACCTTTGCAGCCAATTCCGTCTGAACTGGCAGCAACCGAAAAAACAGTTCAGTAAACACTCCACTGCAAATCATTTGTACAACAGCCACAAACACATATTTTAATATGGACTTTATATGCTTTTTTCTGCTTTTAAAAACTAGAAAATAATTAACACTGTAATTATAGACTGCCGATATTAATCTGGCACTGATCGTTGCAAGCATAATATAGTACCCCCCCTGAGCCTGCATGCCACTGCGCAGAAGTCTGCAAAATAGTCCAAATAATGTCAAATCTACAATAGCAGAGGAAAAACCCGACAACATAAATTTTCCAAACTCTGCCCCAAACAACTTATAAATACGAATGGAATCCACAATTGGCCGAAAATGAGTTGAATGGTTATCTTTTGAATCGTATATAATCTCTATAGGAACTTCGCAAATCGATATCCCTTCCCTCTTTGTCTCAATAAGCATTTGTGTCTCAAACTCAAAGCGCTCCCCTTTTATATGTAATAAATATCGCATAAATTCCGCCGGTATCGCCCTCAGCCCTGTCTGCGTATCTGTAATATGAATCCCATAAAGTCTATGCAGCACCCTGCACGTCAGGCGATTTCCAAACATACTTTTTGCCGGAATCTGTTCCTTCCCCTCCGCAAGAAAATTTCTCACACCAAGTACCAATGATGAGGGATTGTCCAACAGTGCTCTTCTACATTCCATGATAGATCTGGAAGTATGCTGCCCATCAGAATCTGCAGTGATGCATCCAACCATATTAGGCCAGTTCTCCAGGCAATACTGAAAAGCATCCTTTAAAGCCCTTCCTTTTCCCTTGTTCACCTCATGCACTAAAACAGTTGTATGGTAAATAATTTCTGCTTTTCTAAAAAAATCTTTATATCCCATACCACTACCATCATCTACTACAATGAGTGGTCCGATGTTTTGCATAACCAGTTCCGACAAAATATGGAGAAACCTCTCATCTGGTTCAAATGTCGGAATTATGACAGGAATTATCATTTGTGTCTTCATATTTATCCCCCTTCTTAAAACTTCATACATCAAAAATCTTCCATTTCTCCCTTATGTATGACAGAAGAAACGGTGGAACCAACAGGCTTATCACTCCGATCATAATTTTTTACCTCCTGAAAATATGCAGACCTATTTACTTCCAGCCCGGCCAGTTGTATACCACCTATTGGCCCATGCAGACTTCCCGATAAACATTATGTTTCCCTACAGATATCTTTCTTTCAGATACCCC
>CANBFE010000012.1 GCA_947367855.1 uncultured Lachnospiraceae bacterium
TTTTCCGCAATCTCTTCCACATCACAGTCACGGTATTCTTCCAGGCAGTTCTTCATAATCCATGCCAGAATAATCTTCTCCGAAAGCAGCCGCTTACAGGCCGCATCATAGCCTGCTTTCTCATCAGCCACACGGATATTTTTCGCTATGGTGGTATCTGTATTCATGGCCTCACCTCCTGCTTTTACTGGTATTTTATCATATTTCATACTGACAGACCACTATATTTTCAGTCTTTTTAATTCTCCCCAGGCACACAGCCAGCCTCAAAATCCCGGAGTATCTCCCATTCCCCTGGGAGATACTCCGGGGCCATTTTCCGTCTCTACTTCATCCACAGCCCTATTATCTGCATCTCCTGGTTAAAGCTCACGTTATAGGTTATCGTCCCCTTCTCAAAATCAGCCACCACAACGGCCACCGCACAGTCCATCCCTTCCGCATCCTTCTGCCCCAATACGGAAATGCTCTTATACTCCTTGAATGCCCCTGTTTTCTCATTCGCAGCCTCCACATTTGCAGCCAGAGTTTCCGCAGACAATGCAGCCTGCATATTGGCATCCATCATGGCCACACATTCCTCATACTCTCCGGCAATAAGAAAGTCCAACGCCCTTTGGGTCTCCTCCTTCACTTTCGCCTCGTCAAATCCCTCTGCCAGTTTCACACTGCTGCAGGCAGTCAGGCAGAATGCTGCCAGAATCATAATCACTACTGCACAAATACTTTTTCTCATCATTATCTCTCCTATCTTCCCGCTTCGGCGGGATCTCATCATAACTTTACGTTGCCCTTCCTGCGGTAACATAAAATGCCTAATACCAAAGTCGCTCCCCCCACTGCTGCCGCCCAGAGCTCTATCCATGCAATTCCTGCTCCGAACGCCTGCGGCAGAATCACCACCGCCGCGTCCAATACCGTATGGAGAGCCACTGCCAGGGCCCAGTACCTAAATGCTTTGCCTTGCCGCACACCGTAAAGCACAAGCAGGGATGCTCCCACATGAAAGGCCATGGCAAAAATCCGTTCCGCGCCTCCCACCAGAACGCCTGCCCACTCCGCAGGAAACAGTGCCGCCTGTCCTGCCAGCACCATCACCACCCCGGCAATCATGTTCGGCCCCACCAACAGCATGGCCTCTATGCCGCCGTGACCCAGTCCGAAAGCCAGGCCATGCGCCAGGGTATCCTTCCCCTTCAGGAAACATCCGGCTGCAATCCATCGCCCCGTTTCCTCAGCCAGTCCTGCCGTCAGTCCCAGAAACAGTCCGTACATCCAGGGAAATCGCTGCATTACCGCAAACCACCCGAAGTTCGGAAGCACTAACTGAAGAATGGGAATTCGGATCAGCAGCTGACTCACCACAAAGGCCGCTGCGCCCCAGAGAAAAGCCTTTCCTGCCCCCTTCCTCCTGCGCATCAGCAGAACCAGACCTGCAATCGGCAGTCCATAACATACTATAATGCCTATAAACAGGCTTGCCAGCAACATTTTACCTCCTCCCTTTCACTTTGAAATGTTTGAATCCGGTCTTCAATTCCCATTTTAAAATCCCCATTGACAAAAATCAAGACACCTTACCTAAGGTACTGCATATTGGGCCTGAAAGACAGTTTTGCCTGCGCCCTATTCCTCCACAGTCAGCATCACCCTCACCGTGAATATCCCTTCCTTCCAATCCATCTGCACATCTCCCCCATACCGTTCCACGGTCTCCCGGATTATTTTTAGCCCCAGGCCCTCATGACCGGCCCGTCTGGAACGAAAAGTCCCTGCAGATCTTACCGGCTCCGCATCACAGCTGTTTTCCAACACAACGGAAAGAAACTGCCGCACCCGGTTTACCCGCAGCCGCACAAAACCATTCCCGCTCTCCCCTGCTGCCGCTGCCGCATTGTCCAGCAGATTGGCAAAAAGAGCAGTGATATCCGTCTCCTTCATGAAATCCAGGTACAGCTCCCCCACCTTTATATCCTCTTTTACGCCCAGGCGCTGCATCATTGCCGCTTTATCGTTCAGAATAATATTCAGCAGTTTTTCTGAGGTATAGTACTTCTGCTGAAAGCGGTTCAGCATCTGATGAATATCCCTGGCATACAATTCCGCCGCATGGGCGTCTTCCCGGGCGTACAGCGCTTCCATAGCCTGAATGTGATTCCGGATATCATGAATCATTTTCCGGGAAGCCTCATACTTCTCCTCCTCCTGTTCATAATACCGATGCTGCATGCGCGCCTGGGCGCGGTAAAGATTGCGCTCATTCTCCAGCCGGTGATTTTCACTCATCACATCCACCAGAACACAGAAATAGATATTCAGGCAAATCAGCAATACCAGATTTACCCCGAACAAAAGCGCCATCTCCCTGTTAAAGTAAATCTGCATCAGATACACCAGGCAATAGATATTAAACACGGAGTACATAGGCAGCAAAACGGAAATCAGCACCTGCCGCGCCGTGATATGCCGCCCGGTCTTCCGCCCTGCCGCCAAAGCCACCAGCAGAATCACCATAAACTCCGCCATCCGGGTCACCGTCACCAACATAATATACTGCAGCTCAGGAGAGTTCAACTGCAGAAAACCTGTCATTATCCCGATCTGAAACCCCAGAATCCCGGCAATATCGGTCAGCCACACCGCTGCGGACAGAATAAAATAATACAGCACGTAAATCTTCGGCGCTTCATAAGCCCATCGGGCCGCCAGGGGAAACAGGCAGAGAAAAAGCAGATTCACCCAGGTATTTCCCAACACGGAAAAACCCACGCACACCGTAATATATACCGCTATAATGCACAGAGCCCGCCTGGATATGCCGCGCCCGCAGGACATTTCTCCTGGCTGCGCGCCTCTCTGCCCTGTTATCCGGTAAGCCGCATAGAACATGCCCCCCAGAAGAAACACGCTGCCCAGACAGGGAAGCGCCATATAAATCAGGAATTCCATGCCGTCCGCCCCCTTTCCCGCGACAGATATTCATTCAGCGCCCTGCGGAACAGAGCGGATTTTTTCTGGGACAAAGGAACCGTCCTTCCGTCTGTAAGCGTAATTTCATATCCATGTATACGCTGTACAGCGTACAGATTTACCACAAAGCTTTTATGAGGCATGGCAAAGCCATAGTCCTCCATCTCCCGGGCCAGTTCCGTAATCTGCCGCTTCAGATGCCATGCCTGCTCCCCGGCATACATCACCACCTGGCGGCTCAGATATTCAAAGCACAGAATCCGGGACGGCGCTATACGGACAATCCCCTCCTTTGCCTGAAATTCCAGTTCCTGTTCCGGCCCGGACAGCCCGTAGGCAAAGGCTTCGTCCAACTGGGCAAACAGTTCCTCCGCCTTCAGGGGCTTCAGCAGATAGGCAAAGGCGTGCACCCCAAAGGCAAAGATGGTATAGTCACTGTAATTTGTGACATAGATCAGCTTCACTTCCCTGTCCGCCTCCCGGATCCGCCTGGCGGTCTCGATTCCGTTCATTCCCCCCATGTCAATGTCCAACAGCAGAATATCATATTTTTTCCCTGCTGCCAGAAGCGCCTCCCCGCTTGTATACCCGTCCGCCGAGAAGGTAATCCTTTTGTACTGCTTCAGCAGTTCCAGGGTCTCCCCCAGAATCTTTTCATCGTCGTCACAGACTGCTATCTTTATCATGCCGCTCCCTCCCGATGATTCCTTTCCCTGTTGAATCCCGCCCTTCCGCAATGAATTCCGTCCGCTGTTCCTGCCCGGCCCCAAAAAAACATAACCGAAAAAACGGTTTAAAGCCTTATGGATTATTTTTGTGGGATACAGGCTCCGGCCCGCCAGGAAAATAACAATTTGCAGAGAAGACTTTTACAGTCTCCATATGAACAGAAAAAACAGGTTTAGTGTCTGTCTTCAGGGTAACACGGAACAGCCGGATTTGCAAGAAAAACTTGCCCCCTGTCAGGAATACATGATATAATAAAAACGCAGAATGGCTTTGCGCCTAAGACGCAATAAGCCAGGAAAGGACTAAAACCATGGCACGGAATCCGAACAGAAACCAGAAAGACCCCTCTATCCCCCTGAATCTCATCTGCGATGCAATAGAGTCAGCAGATAATGACTGGAAACAATATCTGGACATAGAGACAATGGAAATAATCTCTCTTCCCGAATGTCCCTTTACCGGAGAATATGACCAGGAAGATCAGGAACTGGCCGACCGGATTGAGGAGGGCTGGAACATCAGATATTTCGGTCTGCCCTCAACCTTTGATATTCATGAATACAGTATTATGGAAGATTTCGTCTATGATCTTCCGGAAGGAAAAGTTCAGAACACCCTGGAAAATGCAATCAGGGGAAAGGGCGCCTTCCGAAGGTTTAAAGACGCAATATGCAAATTCGGCATCGAAGAGCAGTGGTATGATTTCCAGGAGGAAAAATACCGTAAAATCGCCAGGGAATGGTGTGAGGCGCATGGTTTCACATACAGCGACAGTGAGCAGAAGGATGCAGCCGATTTCACGCAGAAGGAGACAGCGGCCCAAAACAGCCCCGCTGTTACAAAGGAACGGCAGAAAGACACGGAAAACCTGACCTGGGAAGAGATCAGCAGGGAACATATCGTGCAGGATGAGTGGATCGATTTCCGCCGGTCTGCCTACCGCTTTCCGGACGGAAGCGTGTTTGAGCCCTTCTACAGCTACAGCCGCAGGGACTACGTAGTCATCGTAGCATCTGACGAGGAGGGAAATTATCTCTGCGTCCGGCAGTTCCGTCAGGGAATCCGGGAAGTAACCACCGAATTTCCCGCAGGAGGCATTGAAAGAACAGAGGGCAGGGAGTACCGCGCCGAGGGAGACAAAGCACCCGGGGAGGATGCCCTGGAGGCCGCCAGACGGGAACTGTTGGAAGAGACAGGGTATGTGTCCGAAAAATGGACCCATCTGCTTACCGTGCCCGGGAACGCAACCCTGGCAGACAATTACGCCTATGTCTTCCGGGCCGAAAACTGCCGCAGGACAGGCGCGCAGAACCTGGACGAAACAGAGTTCCTGAACGTGCGCCCGTATTCGGCAGAAGAAATTGAAGAACTGATCCGACAGGGAAAATTCCAGCAGGCAGTCCATATCATGGCCTGGCTCCTGGCGCAGCGCTCCTGAAAAAGGAATGGAAAAGTGAAAAGTCAGGCCCCTGTCCTCTCAAAGACCTATTCCGTCTCAGAGGACAGGGATCCCCCGGGCAGCTCTGCCGCCTTGCTTCTTCATGACATTCTTCAGACCTCTCCCAACATTTTCTCCGGGTCATCCGCTGCCTTTACCTTGTCATTTGCCTTGATGATGATACCTTTCTCGTCAATCAGATAGGTTGTGCGCACTACGCCCATGGAAACTTTGCCGTAATTTTTCTTCTCCTTCCAGACATCGTAGGCCTCGATGACCCTGCGCTCCGGATCCGCCAGAAGAGTAAAGGCAAGCCCGTACTTTTCCTCAAATTTCTTGTGAGATGCCACCGTATCCTTGCTTACTCCCAGAACCACCGCCCCTTTCTCGGTAAAGAGCGGATATCTCTCCGAAAAACCGCACGCCTGTTTTGTGCATCCCGGAGTGTTATCCTTGGGATAAAAATATAAAATCACTTTCTTTCCCGCATAATCCGACAGTTTATGCATCTTTCCGTTCTGATCCGGCAATTCAAAATCCGGCGCCTTTGTTCCTGT
Organism: uncultured Lachnospiraceae bacterium; assembly: GCA_947367855.1. Taxonomy (GTDB): domain Bacteria; phylum Bacillota; class Clostridia; order Lachnospirales; family Lachnospiraceae; genus Acetatifactor. The sequence goes on from CANBFE010000012.1 coordinate 5,695, forward strand.
TTCCAACATGTCTGATTCCTCCTCTTTTTCGGAAAATGGCTCTTTCCCCTTCCGCTCTTATATTTTCTTCACATAATTGTAATGGGCTTTTGTCACACGGTAGTAACGCTCCCCGGATTCCTGGCCATATTTTCCGATCAGGGCCTTCCGGTACTTGTCCTTGTTTTTCTTTGAACCTTCCAGTATATTTTTATACAGTCCCTCCGCATCCTCTGCAGGCATGCCGTTCCTGCCCAGAAGAAGCCTCATATAATTTATCCCCCGCTTTTGCCTGTCTTTCAGCAGAAGCTCCCTTATCTCTTCCTTGTTTTCCTTTCCCATGTCCCTGAGCCGCCGATAGCATTCTGCGCCTGCGTCCTGCCCCTCAAATGCAGTCAGAACCGCATACAGCAGGGTATTGTCCATAATGTCCACTGATTTCAGCAGTTCCCGGGTGAAACCGTCCTTTATGGGATGCTTTCGACCACATTCCTCCGCCTCCCCTGTTCCCGCACCGCTGCAGACTGCAGACTCCGGCTTTTTCTCCTTCTTCTCCTCCCACTTTGCCCCCTGCCTGGACAGGGTAATGCCTCTGTCGTTCCAATATTTGACTACAGAATTATATCCATTATCTTTGGAAATAATCACATATTCGAAGGCAGCCTCCCTCCCGATCATCGCTCCCAGCTCGGAGACCAGCTGAAAGTCCAGTGCATTATTTCCCTCGAAACATTTGATCCACCATACCCGTCCCGCTCCCTGCTGCATCAGTTTACAGACCCTCTGGCAGCTGATATGGGCGCTTTTGTCCGTGTAAAATACAAAAATGGCATCCTGCTGCCCCATTCTGTCCAGAATATCTGCCCACTCATCGCTGATGTTTTCACTGTCTATCAGATAAACTTTGTCATACATGGCATGCTCCTTCCCCTTCATCCGTTTTTCCGTGGTCTGCTTCCTGTTGTCTTACAGGTATTCAGCGTAACATGGTACAAGAGGATTTGCAAGCAGAAATTGTCCCTTCGCTAATTCCGGTTACCACGCGCAAAGAAAAAACTTTCTTTTTCATTCCAATTACGGTATAATGATTCTGCTGACGCAGAATTCAAGCCAGCTTGCGCTGTCTTGCCATCGCGTTGCGATGCAGTCCAAATCAGTTTACAGGGGGGATTAAATGGAACATTCTGTGAAGCTATTAGAAAATTATATACAGGACATTCTCCAGGGACCGGAGGAAGCTTCCCTGCATCTGGAAGATTTATCCCCCGATTACCGGGAATTAGGAGAAAAAATAACCCTCCTGGCTGCAGCGGTTCGGGATCTGACCAATCAGCTCCAACAGCAGAACGAGACCCTGGAACTGGAAAACCAGGTTTTGATGGACAATATCCAGGCCATGGATGAGATCAGCTGGGCCCTGGAACAGAGCAACCAGGAGCTGCGCGTCAACCTGAACCTGGTGAACGCCCTGACAGATTATACCCACAATATGATCTTTGTCTATTCCTCGGAGACCGGCCAGGAAGTACATACCAACCAGCCTGCCCGTCTGTTTCAGAACTCTCATTCCCAGACTGCCGCCCAACTGGCCAGACAGCTCCTTGACAAGCAGCCGGAAATTCAGCAGCAGACAGACCAGTACAGAGAGGAACTGCATCAGCTCCCCGGGGAACATCGAAAGGAACAGACCAGGGAAGACCGGAATCTCCCTGAGCATAATCCAAATTCCCTGAGATGGAGCATAGCCATGAACGACACGGACGGAATTGATCTCTTTTACCAGGTGGAGTCCTTTCCCATTCCCTGGTTTCATTCCGACGGAGAAAATTCCCAGGATTCCAAAAAGCAGGCAATTGTCCACATTGTTATTGATGAAACGGAACGGCAGAGGCGGCAGAACCTGATTTACCGCTTTGCCTATGTGGACCCTCTGACCAACCTGAACAACAGACGCTATGCCACGGAGAAAATGGAACAATGGCTCCAGGAGGGCACTGCCTTCCTGCTTTCCTTCATCGATGTGGACTACCTGAAATACTGTAACGATACCTTCGGCCACGAACAGGGCGACAGTTACCTGATTGAAGTATCCGACGCGCTGCAGACCATTGGAGGGGAAGTGTGTCGGGTGGGCGGGGATGAATTCTTTCTCCTTCAAACAGGCCTTAGCCCGGAAGAACAGGACGAAAAGCTGGAAGAGCTGCGGCTGACTCTCCTTGCCGACAAAAGCAGCAGATATCCAAAATGCTTCAGCTATGCCACCACCCTCGTTCCTGCCCACTCCGCTGCTCCCCTGACGGAGCATATCAGCAATACGGACACAAAAATGTACCAGTATAAACAGATGTATAAGATTCCTTTGGCAGATGTTGTTTACCGGGATGACCGGATATAGGACAAAATGTTGGGAGGCTCACGGCTTTTGCCGTCTGCCTCCCCTGTTATATCAAATATCCATCCGGCCCTTTAGGCCGTCATCTCTGTCTTCGTCCTGTACATCCCGGCATACTCCCCTCCCAGATTCATAAGTTCCTCATGGGTTCCATATCCCTGTACCCTTCCTGTCCCAGCCGTGTGTCATATCCCTGTGCGCTCTGCCGGATAAAAGTATCCGCACAGGCGATCTCCGCCGCCCTGTACAGCTCTTCCTCCCCTGCGTCCTCCCGCCCCCAGAGCAGGTTTTCCCGAATGGTTCCGGAAAAGAGCAGTGCCTTCTGAGGCGCCACTGCCACTGCCTTCCGCAGATCTTTTACGTCAATCTGCCTGATATCACACCCGTCTATACGTACCGTTCCCTTTACAGCGTCATAAAACTGCCGGAGATCCACAGCAGCACAATGCCGAAATTCACTGTCAGGCTGATAAAGGGCGAAAACACGGCCATGGTCCGCAGGGCCGCCGTGTTGGCCCGGGCCAGGGACACTTCCTCAAATTTCTCCCTCTCCTCCTCTTCCGCCCTGAATGCCCTCACCACCCGGACAGAAGAAAGAAACTCCCTGGTCACGCCGTTCAGACGGTCCAGTCTCTTCTGCACTGTGCCGAACCGCGGATACCCCATCCGCATATTCCCGAAAACCAGAAAGGCAACCACCAGGATAATCCCCGCCATCACAGGCGCCTGCCCGGGTGTCTGGAGCATAATCAGGACAAAGTGTGGAAAGCAGAAAAATGCCCAGATGCCTCCTGATGTATTCCGCTATCAGCTTCATATGTTTTCCTTTCCCTCCTCTTCCCGGAAAATCCTTCCTCTCTATCATATAATCTTCCGGCCGGAAAAACAACTGTATTCTGCCATTGTTCACTCCGTTCAAATGCAAAATTCCTTCCGGGTATGGCAGACGGAATCCTTTCATGTTATAATGGATTTATTTAGAAATTCAAAAGAAGACAGAAAGGATGTATCTGAGATGAAATACGATTTTACGTCTATTATGAACCGAAGCGGCATGGACGCCATCGCCGTGGACGGCCTTGGCCTTGAAGGCGCCCCTGCCAGTCCGGGAGAAGGCTTTGACATCATCCCCATGTGGGTGGCAGACATGAATTTTCCAACTGTCCCCACCGTGCCGGAAGCCATCACTGCCCGCACAAACGCCCCTCATTACGGCTATTTTTCTCCCCGTGAGGAATATGTGGATGCAATTCTTAAATGGCAGAAGACGCGGAACAAAAGCGCGGACCTGACCGGAGAATGCATCGGTTATGAAAACGGTGTGTTGGGCGGTGTGATCAGCGCCCTGAGTGTATTCTGTTCCAGGGGAGACAATGTGCTTCTGCACTCTCCCACTTACATCGGCTTTACCAAAAGCCTTGGCAATAACGGCTATCACATTGTCCACAGTCCCCTGGCCCTGGACGGAAACGGCGTGTACCGGATGGATTTTGCCGATATGGAAAAGAAAATTACAGAAAATAAAATCCATGCAGCCATATTTTGTTCCCCCCACAATCCCTGCGGCCGCGTATGGGAAAAATGGGAAGTGGAACAGTTTATGGAGCTGTGCCGGAAACATGATGTAATGGTAGTCTCAGATGAAATCTGGTCCGACATCATACTGGACGGCCACAGACACATCCCCACACAGAGCGTCAGCGAAGATGCCCGCAGCCGCACCGTAGCGCTCTATGCCCCCTCCAAGACATTTAACCTGGCCGGTCTGGTGGGCAGCTACCACATTATTTACAACAAGGCTCTCCGGGAGCGGATGGAAAAGGAGTCCTCCCTCTCCCATTACAACAATATGAATCTTCTGTCCATGTACTCCCTCATCGGCGCCTATCAGCCTGAAGGCTATGAGTGGGTGGACGAACTCTGCCAGGTTCTCTCCGAAAACGTCCGCTTCGCCTGCACCTACATTGAGGAACATTTTGCAGGAGTCAGGGTCTCCAGGCCCCAGGGCACCTACATGCTGTTCCTGGACTGCACGGAATGGTGCCGGGCCCATGGCAGAACCATCGACCAGCTGGAAAAGGCCGGCTGGGATGTGGGCGTGGCCTGGCAGGACGGAAGGATGTTCCATGGCCCCTGTCATATCCGCATGAATCTGGCCCTGCCACTGTCCCGTGTGCAGGAGGCTTTCGCCAGACTTGACCGCTATGTTTTCAATGCATAAAGCCGATTTTTCTTTTTGCAGGCCAGGGGCAATCACGCCATTGTCCACTGTCCTGCTCTGCTTTTCCGGTCAACAGATCTATGGCGGCATCTGCAAGATAGCCCAGGTAACTTCCTGCGGAACTGTCGCCACACAGCAATTTCCACATCAGACCGCCAAAAAGATAAGACCGGGCAAACTCGCGCCAACTATGCAGTTCCTCCACAACCTTCTGAGAGAGCTCCCATAGAATACCAACAGCCTCGCTTTCTGTGATCCAGCCCAGATAGCATCCCCAACGTGTCAGCATCGCAGCCCTGCCAACATCCCACCCTGCCATAAAACCGGGAGCATATTGACTTTTATACCGCTGTGCAAATCTCCATGCCCGTCTGGCAGACTCACGGTCCTCATCGTCCATAGTTTCATCCATCATCTCCTCCGGCGAAGCTGCCTCGCTATAAAGCTGATACCGCAGGATATACCCCTCCTGCGCCAGATAACGGATCATGTCCAGCAAACTGCTGCGGCCGTCTATCCCCCAGGAACGGCGTACAAGAGACACTATTTTCTGTTCCATAACGGGGATATGTTCCTCCACATCCATACGATCCAGATTGTGGCTGTTAAGAGTCGATAAAATACCAGACAGCAGGATGCCAAAGCGCTCCCATTTTACATCGTCTTTCTGGTATGGGACCGCTTCCGGCTCAGGCATGGCCTCAAGCCTGGCCATTGCTTCTTCCAAAGCAGCATAGAGGTTTTCTTCCAGTTCCGGATCGAATGAAGCTTCTTTCCCATCGTCCGCATCTTCCATTTCCAACGTTTCCAGAGCCGCCGCAAGCACGCCCATGTCTTCTCCGAAAAGGTGCCCCATCAAGTCCCCTGCAGTATCATGTACCATCTTTTGCAGCACTTCCTCATTCACAGCCATTTGAGCCGTACTGTCCGGCCCAAACATCTGTCCGAGAATTTCTACCTGACGTTGCGTATTGGCGGAAATCTGTTCTTCCACTTCGGCGGCAGATATGGATGCGCTTTGTTCAGAGCCGGGAACTTCAATTTCATTGATTCGTTCCTCATTTTTTTCCAGGGTTTCTTTCACAGAATCCAGCGCCTGCTCTTTTGCCTGCTGTGCCTGTTTCATAATCTTGTTTATATCGAACATTTTTACTCCTCCCTGTCCGTTCCTGTTTCTCCCATAGGCATCTTTTTACCTCACTTTGTTGCAAAGCGGTTCATAAAGAAGTCGGTAAAAGCGGCCAGCTCATCATCCTGTGATACATAAACATACAGTTTTTCATCTTCCAGCCAGTCATAGGCATTGATGCCAATGTACCCTTTTTTGTCCGGGTAAATGATGAAAGCCTCGGTAGGGTACTTATTACGATAGGCTTTCAAAATTTCAGAGCGGCGATAGTAAGTGGGATCGCCGCAGCCAGAAAGATCGGGTACTGTGGGAACTACCACAATCGTCAGGTTGGCTTCGTTCCAGCCGACAATTAGATTGCCAATTCTGGTTTTGCTTCCATGAACAAATCCATAGTTGAAACGGCCCACATCCTCGGTATATCCGAAAATCAGCCTGTATTTGTCCCCATCTTCAACGACCCGGTTAAATAGCGCACGCATTTTCTTCGCATTTGCGCTGCTCTTTTCCATGTCAATTTCAGGCCCCTTAAATAACTTACTAAAAAATCCCATAACTTTTTCCTCCTAAATGTTTATATTTATTTTAGTTTCCGTCAATTGAAATAAGAATAAATAATTGATTTTGTTTTTATTCTGGCTCAAATGAAATCCGTCTGAATATAAGGTCCAAACCAATATTCGGACGGATTTTCTCACTTCCATTACTCAGGATGCAGACGCTGTTTTTAATTTCTCCAGAGCATCCACAATAGTGTTTATCTGAAAGTCAACTGTTTCATCGGCAGCTTCGGGAACAAACAAAGGCAACATATCAGGGATCGCCCTGCGCACAACCATCACTGCCAGACTCAAATTCGTGAATAAATTGATTCTTGCCGCGTCTGCCTTTATACCAAAGTTCTCTAAAATTTCTCCAAAAAGGCGGCGCTGTTTCTGACGGAATATCTGATAGCTTTCCTTTGACAGTCGTTTGAAAATAAGCTGCTGTTCTTCGATCGTTAAAACAGCAATGCCATTTTTCTCTCCGTAACAACAGGCATAGAGAAACTGTTTCACGGCACTGCGCCAGCTTAAAGCAGGATCAGCCATCAGCCTTTGCACCTGCTCAATAATTTTAGGCTGTTGCAAGTACAGCGTTTCAACGACCAAATCTTCTTTCGTCGCAAAAAAAGAATAAAAGAAAGTTCGTGAAATACCAACTTTTTTATATATCTGCTCCACAGTAGTATGCTGTATGCCCTGTTTTGCCATCAGTTCAAGGCCAACCGTAACAAGTTCCGTTTTGATGCGCTCCCTGTCCTCCTCAGAATAAGCTACCTTTGGCATCCCCCTCACCTCCCTCCCAAAAATAAAAACAAATTCTGAAACTTGGCTTTATTTTAACACATGCAGACAGCATAATGCAAGAGTGAACTAACTGTTTTTGTATCTATTTTTCTTCTATATTCTCCTGAATCGATATCAACAAAAGACAAAATGGTATTCCCTCCATTATTTAATGACTATTCTGATCCTCGTCTCTTTAAAATCGCTTGTGCTAATCTTTCTGGTATTTCTTTATGTCTTTCAACCGTTTCAAATTCATTTTCTCCTCGCCAGTATATACCATGGTTGCTTCCATGATGATCATTAAGTGTCAATCGGTGTTACCGTTTTCTTCAATGTTTGATGGTAATATTCATAAGCCATTTTAGTAAAACGTTCACATTCTATTTCATAGAACTGTGTATCGGCAGCGTCAAGGCGTTCCTCATCTTCATCCGTTAGATACTTCGGTATGTCCCAATACTCTGTTAATCTTGTGTCATCTTTGAATTTTTCCAGAACATCATAATATGCGTCTGACAGTAATTCATAGAGACTGGTATCTTCGATACGCTTTAACCCACGCATAGCATAGCATAAACACTGGAATCCCCAGTTGCAAAAAAACTGGATAAATCCTCCATTATTTATGTCCACAAACAGCTTCCATAAGGCAGCAATTTCCTGTTCATCTTCGTCCAGTCTGCTCCAATCTCCGTTTGAATCTACTAACTTTGAATTAAACTTAATGGAATAATCATCCCATAATTTCCCGTAATCTTCCATAAACCTTATTCCTCCATTCATATTTGATTTATCGCTCTGTTCATTGTCTGTATTTTATCACAAGGCTATTGATTTGTCGGTTATTTTACTTTCTCAAGTATAGCATCCATCGATGATAAAGAATCTGAATCAATACCTATACGCTTTTCCCTCTACTTTCCTTATCCTTTTGCGCAATAGCTTTTAATGACTTCTCACCCACCTGCTCTGCATCAGCTATTGCTTTATTATAATCTCCTCTTTCCATAGCAGATTTATAACTTCTTGCATCTTCGTATATATAAGGCATATATTTTTTTGCCATCTCCATATTTTTTTCCGCTTGTTCATCCCGAATTTCTCTATACACAGCGTTCTGCATATCATTATACCTTCCTGCATGTTTTTTGTAACAAGTCTTCCGGCATTTTCTCCACAAACTGAGTATTCCTGCTGGCTACCTCCAAACACTTCATATGTTCTGTCAATATCACACCTTGTTTTTGTTCTATGGTCTGAGGATATGCAATGGAAATTTGTTATTGCCCGAATAAGGGCCACTCGCTTCCCCAATCTCTATCCTTATGCTCTCCCAATCAGCACCTGACTCCCCTCAAAAGCAAATCCATACTTCCTGATCTGCCCGGGTTCTATACCTTTGCTTAACAGCACAGCTTCATACCGCTTCTCTTCGATCTGCTGCAGCGCAGCCTTTACTCCGTCTTCACTTTCTGATCATCTGCAGGAACATAAATCGCACTTCCATGTTGGTCAGCTTCAGCTCATATTCCATTTCCATATGTTCCGTATTCAGTGCCGCTGATATGGCTTTTAAATATCCGCCGGCAAGCAGCAGGCTCCAGACCGCACCTTCCCCCTTTTCCAGCTCGCTGAATACAATCTGCTCGTCCAGGAAAGTGCGGAAAGTCCCTCCCTGCAGTAGTCCCTCCATTGTCATCTTAAGTTCCGGGCTGCCTTCCTGAACCAGTTTCCCCGCCAGACTGTTGGAGCTGGTGTTTACCCAGTAAGGCCGCGCTATCCCTCCTGAATCCAGATAGTTTATAATAGACCACGGATTATAGATATCTTTCCAATGTCCAAAAGCAAACCCATCATACCACATCTTTACTTCGTCTTTCCGGTCTGTCATATGGTATTCATCCAGTGCAGCGAATACTTCCTCCTCCGTAAAGCCAAAACTGTTTCCGTATACATCTGAAGTGACCGATATGACTTTCAGATTGTTCAAGTCGGAAAACATGGACTCTTTACTGATCCGGGTGATTCCCGTCATGATGGCCCGCTCTACATAGGGGTTCGCCTTGAAAGTGGCATTGAACAGGCTCCTGGTAAAAAGCACCAGTTCTTCCCAATAGCCATAGACATACGCCTCCTGCATGGGCGTATCATATTCATCCAGGAGAATGATTGCCTTTTTCCCATAATATCTTGTCAGAAAACCAGACAGCGCTTTCAGAGCATCTGTCGCAATATTGGCCTCCATGTCGAAGGATACCTTACGGTAGTATTCTTTTTCATCCTCTTTCAGGATTCCGCTGTCCAGAAGAAAATCGAACCGGTTGTACAGCTCTGCAATGAGAAAGCTGCTTACCTCTATCATAACACAAAACAGCGTGATTTACACTATCTTTTCCATCCATCCGGCAACAGGCGGTCTGCCAGATGGCAGGCATTGACAGACCTCCCATTGCCTTCTATGCACTATTTTCCGTTCTCAGTCAAACAGAATCTCCTCCACCGTCACAAAGGTGTATCCCTCCTCCAAAAGCTTATCAATGGCCTTCAGCGCAGCCGTCACGGATGTGTCGTAATAATCATGCATCAGAATAATGTCATTCTCCCCGGTCTTGCTGACAATTTTCTCCGTGATCCGCCCCACGTTCCGGGAGCTCCAGTCCAGGGGATCCACTGTCCAGAGCACCGGAAACATGTTCAGCTCCTTCTCGAAGCTCTTGTCCCAGGAGCCGTAGGGAGGCCGCACATACTGCACTTCCTCCCCGGTGATTTCCCTCAGTATTTCATTAGTCTTAATCAGTTCATCCCGGAATTTGTCCCGGTTGCTCTTTGTCAGCTGGATGTGGCTGTATGTATGGTTTCCGATTAAATGTCCCTCTTTAAACATCCTTTCGATAATATCCGGATGTAATTCCGCATGCTCCCCGGTGACAAAAAACGTGGCCTGTATCCCCCGTTCCTTCAGCCCGTCCAGAAGCTGGGCCGTATAAGAGGGATGGGGGCCGTCGTCGAAGGTTATGGCAATCTTCCGCACATCCTCCCTCTCCAGATTCTCCCAGTCCTCCTCATTTTCCGCCGTATATACCATCCTGCTGTCCGCCGCCACAGTCCGGCTCCCCAGTCCATAAAGCCCCAGAAGCAGCAGTCCGGCAATGAAATCAAACAGTAGAATTGCCGTTGCCATTCTTTTCATATCAGTTCCCAATTCCTGCCGTTCCCTTTATGCAATATATGTCTCTGTGGCAGAAAGAATACATTTCCGTTTCTCAGTTTTCTTTTTTCTCCTTTTATGTTATAATACCCCAAGCGGCGTTTTCCCGATATAGAAAATGCCTGATAAACTATACATAATCGAAGGGAAGGAAGACTATGGCAGGAATCACTATCGAAAACTCAAAAACCATCTGCAGCTTTGAACAGCCGGTGACGACACTGTACCTTATTACCCAGGGACGGGTGAAAGTACGCTGCCCCGGAGGCTTCTACCAGATCGGCGTAGGAGATGTGGTTGGAATCTGTGAAATTTGCTCGGATATACATTTTCTGGAATATACCGCATCGGAGGAAACCACTCTCATGCCCTATCCCCTGACAGGCATGGACGCGCTGGACAACCTGCTGCAGAAACGTCCAAGTATTGCGAAGCTGTTTGTCCTGTCCCTTTTCCGCCAGTTTAATGCCATGATGGAGCAAAGCTCCCTGTCGGAAGTAAACAGCTCAGAGCTCTACCGGAAGCTTCGGACACACTGCGAATTATATGAAGCCCTGTGCAGCCAGCACAGTATACAGTCCCGCCTTCCCGCGGAGGTGGATGAAATTGAAGCCTATCTTGAAGAGACTCCTGACGAATGGCTGAACAAATACTATTTTTCCCTGCAGCGTGTCTACAGGGGGGACCACTCCCACATTCTGCTCCAGGAACCGGGTCTTTCCCTGGGAATACTCAGAAAGGGTTCTCTGGATCTTTTCAAGACATACAGGGTTCTGGATGCCCAGTCCCAGTACCGCTCCAGAATCGTAAACTGTTATTTTAACCCCTCCGGAAACGATATGTTCGATACCCTGACCAAGCTCTATTACCGCCTCTGTCAGGCCGGTCAGGACTCCGGCGCACTTTATGAAAGCATCCAGCAGATACTGCAGTTACCTGAGCAGTATGAACTTCCCCCGGAGTCGGAGGCAGTTTCACGGGTGGAGGCCTTCCGCAAAAAGTCGGAAGCTTTGGCCCATCCGGAAATAGCACAGGGCAATAAGGATGGTTCCGATTCGGATATCCTTCATCTTCTGGACGGCTCCCTGGAAACCATTCTGGATTTTGCCGGACTGGAAAAGGAGAAGGAAACTGCCTTCCGGGAGCATGTCGCCGCCTACAGGGCCTCCTCGGATAAAAGTTCCACGGATGATGAATGTTCACGCCTGCGCAGGATGCTGACGGATGAATTCAATTTCCTTTATTCAGAGGTATTTGAGCGCTCCCTTACCGTTCCTGACCTGCCTGTCCCTGTCCGCATGTTCCTCTACTTCGGATATGTGGACGAGAAGCTTGCAGGAGAAGAGAATTCCGTAATACTTTACCGCCTGGCATGCTTTATGAATACGCCGGGACAGGCAGGCGTCTATACCTTTTATGACTGGCTGATGTCCATCTATAACGGCGAGAAAAATCCCAGCCGCAGTGAACTGGATGAAGATTTCGACGACTTCATCCACCAGCAGAAAAGAAAGAATGTCCTCACTGCCGCTGAGCTTGCAGCCCTGGAAAACAATGCCCTGGAAAAAGTCCGCTATGAGCTCCAGAACCTTTTCCCCAGCGCCAACAAGGTCACTTTTGGGCGCATAGCAGCATTCTGTCCCCTGTTTACCTCAGAGAATGTGCTGAAGGATCTGAATTCCTCCTTTATCACCCCTGACAGGATCAGCAGCGCCCTGAACATGCTGAAGGGAATAGATTTTTCAGCCTTCTACAGGGAGACCATTGACTATGAAAGCTCCCAGGCCATGAACCGGGAGCCCATCCATGTGGAGTACCTGCCGGACATTATCCTTATGCCCAATGCGGGAATACGCGGATCCCTCTGGCAGGAAATCGAGGGCAGGAAGCGCAACAGCCCCAGCCGCATGATTCTCCCCGTGTTTTACATGGAAAACCTGGAGACAGCCATGGTGCGCATGACCGGGGAATTCCGTTGGGAAATGTGCAAGCGCATCCAGAGCGGACGCTGGAACGATGTATCGGAGCCGTCCCTCACCAGCGAGTATTTTGATTACATCCAATTTTACAAAAAGAACAGCGAGCTGAGCAAGGACGCAAAAGAAAAGCTGCAGAACAGCCTGGCAAGGGCAAAGAACAGCTTCAGGGAAATGTTTGTGCGTGACTACATTACATGGATCCTTTATGAGGGCAGCGGTTCTGCGCGGCTGAACAAGGTAGCACGCAAAATCCTGTTTACCTACTGTCCTTTTCCTGCTTCCATGGACGGATCCCTGGAACAGAATCCCATGTACTCCGAACTCCTCAGCCGCCAGAAAATTCTTACCGCACAGCGTGTGCATAAACTGGAAATCCTCAGGCAGAGGCTGAAGAACAGCGGCACAGGTATTCCGGACTGTCTGGAGCATGAGATCGTATTTGCATCCAGAAGCCTGGACAATGATCAACAGCCTGCATAAGGCACAAAAAGACTGCCGTTCCTGTTGTACAGATCAGGAACGGCAGTCCTTTCTTTTCTATATCACACAGTCATTATTTCTTCTTCAATACCAGATGCTGGGGAAGTCCGTTTACCATGAAGGGCTGGTAATCGCCAAGGATCAGGGGCTCCACATAGTTGATAAACTCATCCGTCACATAGTTGCCTTCCTTATTCATCCAGGAACGGGGAACCAGTTTCTCATTGTTGGCAATTCTGTGCACGTCGTAAATTCCTGCAGCACTCATGTAAGGATCATCCGCAACACGGTCGATGACCACCATCTTACCTGAATCTCCTTCGTCTGCAGCCTTTACCGCAGCGCCTCCTACCATAAAGGCTTCGTCCACGTCCACACGGGATGCCATATGGGATGCGCTTCTCTGCAGGGTGGAGAATTCAATGCTTCTGGTCTTGCATCCGGTCTCTGCCCTCAGGAAGTTCGCCAGATAGGCAGCGGTTCCCTGGAGCTGCTTGTGGCCGAAAGCGTCCACATAATCTGCGCCGCCGGAAAGTTCACTGACATATCTGCCGTCAGCCAGCTTGATGCCCTCGGAAACTGCAATCACCACGGATTCCTTCTTCTTCAGCAGCTCTGTTGCATGCTTCAGGAACTTGTCAATGTCAAAAACCACCTCGGGAAGATAAATCAGGTCAGGTCCTTCGCACTCCTCTGTCCTGGCAAGGGCCGTAGCGCCTGTCAGCCATCCTGCATTACGTCCCATAACCTCAAGAATGGTGATGGCTTCCTTGTCATTGTAGGTAAGCCCCAGGGCATCCCGGATGATCTCCTTGGTGGAAGCGGCAATGTATTTTGCAGCGCTGCCGAAACCGGGAGTGTGGTCCGTAAGGGCCAGGTCATTGTCTATTGTCTTGGGCACGCCCAGGAATTTCTGCGTGTGGCCCTTGATAATGGCATAATCGGACAGTTTCTTGATGGTATCCATGGAATCATTTCCGCCGATGTAAATAAAGGCCTCAATCTGCAGCTTGTCCAGAATCTGGAAAATCTTCTCATAGATCTCGGAATTCTCATGAATTTCCGGCAGCTTGTAGCGGCAGGAGCCCAGGAATGCGGAAGGAGTTCTCTTCAGCAGCTCGATGTCCATGTCGGAATGAATCTGGGTAGCCAGGTCTACATACTGCTCATCCAGGAATCCCTGAATGCCGTGAAGCATTCCATACACCTTATGAAAGCCTCTTTCCTTGGCAGTCTTGTATACGCCTGCAAGACTGGAATTGATCACAGCCGTAGGTCCCCCTGACTGTCCCACAATAATGTTACGCTTCTTTGCCATCTTTAAATCCTCCAAAATAATTATTTTATGATTCGGGCTATCCGAATTGCATCCAAAAAAATCCATCTCCTAGATCATATCAAATAAAATCGAAAATTACAATAGAAATCTCTAAAGACTTGCAAAGATTTGTAATAATCAGCTGCCCTTCTCAGAGCAGATCTATGGTGACAGTCCTGTATTCTGCCGCCCCGTTCTGGATTTCCACCTCCACCTGGGAGGCAGTCCTGCGCAGACTCCAGATGCACTCATATTCCTCCGGATCCAGATCCACCTTTCCGATAAAGGTTCCCTCCCAGTCATACAGTTCATTGGCCACGTTATACACCACGCTGTCCAGGGAAAAGGGCTCCTCCCATGCAATGCTTCCGCACAGAATTTCCTTTTCCCACACTCCGTTTTCCCTGTTGTAAAAACCGTACCAGGCCGCCTGGGGGCTGATATGCCCCTGCACGATCCAATAGCCGTCCACATCCCGGATCCCGCTTATGGCATTGACACTGCCTTCCCTCTCCGCAAGGTCATATTCGATACCGTCCAATGTAATCTTTGTCTCCCTGATATCGTATTCGGCCCCGTCCAGTACAATCTTCGTGTCCTGGTGACCTGCATTCTCTGACCAGGCCTGTGCGCCACTGCCGGAACTCTCCTCTCCCGCCGCCTGCCCGGAGCCGGAATTTTCTGTCCGTTTTTCCTCCTGCGCGCATCCTGCCATGCCCATGCAGAGCGCTGTGGAAAGCAGCAGCGCCAATAACCTCTCTCTTTTCCTCAAATCTGCATACCTCCTATCCCGCCTTCCTGCTTTTGGGGCAGAAAACCGTCCTTTGTTCCCATCCGTTATAAGGATACCTCAGGTATGCATCATTTGTCCGTCTTTTTTGTATCATTATCGAAAACCGTCTAAATAAACTGGTTCCTGTCCCCGTCATAATGATATCCTATCCGGGACAGTCTGTCGGTTATCTCCTCCCTGTCCGCATCCAGTTCCCGGCACAGGGTATCCAGGTCACTGTAATAATCCCTCAGTTTCAAATTCACAAAACTCAGCAGCATTGCCGGATCCTTTGGTATCATTTCTCTATTCCTTTGCTATTTTTTAATATATTTCTCCGTATCCTCCCGGATCTTTGCATCGTATTCCTTCACATAATCCGTGACCTCATAGTCCCCGTCGTCAAACAGAAACTCATGCAGCCATTTTACATTTTCTTCAAGCCCCACCGGAACCACGCAGCTTCCCTTGGCTCCCACATTGGCTGTTGTGCGCAGCTCCTCCAGGGGAAACCCGCCTTCCTCCACTATGTGGTAATCCGTAATGTTGGCCAGCAGCGCCAGTATGTCTCCGGAATCAATACTTGTATAAATATCCCCGATACAGTCGTTAAAAACATTCGTCAGGGTTGCCAGGTCCGTTTTCCCTGCCTGCTCCTCAAGGGCCTTCAGCACTTCCCTCTGACGGGCGGTCCGTTTGTAGTCATATCCACCTCCCTGGCGGATTCTGCAGTAAGCCGCAGCCTGCAGTCCGTTCAGAAGCTGATATCCCGCCTTCTCAACCGGATCATAATCGCACTTCAGAACGGAGGAAATGCCGATCTGGTAATTATTGATATGCTGCAGTTCCACCTCGTCCACGTCGATCCAGACACCCCCAAGGCCGTCAATGACGCCCCTGAGTCCCTTATACCCCACGGCCACAAAGTCCGTGATATCCATGTCCAGATTCATATTCAGCATCTTTACCGCCTGCTCCGCCCCACCGAAGAAATAGGCATGGGTAGCCTTGGAATATTCCCCGTTTCCGATATTCAGATAACTGTCCCTGTATACGCTGACCAGCCTGATATCCCCTGTGTCCAGATTGATACTGGCGATCATTGTACTGTCACTGCGGCTGTTTTTGAACAGCTGGCTGTCCGTCTCCGCATCCAGGCCGAAGAGGGCAATGTTCATATACCCTTTCATGGTGCCTCCCTCTTCGCTCAGCAGCTGTACCTCCTCATGAATCTCCAGGTCCCTGGGATCCAGTTTTACCATCCTGGGTCCCTTGGGCGCCCGGTTCATCACCAGATATAAAATTGCCAGCATGGCTGCAATCAGCACTGCCTCAATTGCAAAAAGAACTCTTTTTAATCTCTGTTTTGTGTTAATCTTTTCTTTCGCTTTCATAAACTCCTGCTCCTTTTCTTATTATTGCCCGGGGGGTCCACTGATATGTATCCCTTTCGTAATATCAGTGTACCCGGAAAAACTTAGGAATTTATGAAGCTAATTTTGTAACTTTCTTAAAAGACCCTTAGAAAATTTTTAAAGCACGGACGCGGCCAGTCCGCCGTCCCTGACGGAGATCTTGATGGTGTCGTCCGCCTCCAGGGCGTCCTCCAGAATCATCTTTGCCGCCAGTGTCTCCACATGTTTCTGGATATAGCGCTTCAGGGGACGTGCGCCGTATACGGGATCGTAGGCATTCTCCACGATAAATGCAAGTGCCTCCTCCGTCAGCTCCAGACTCAGGTTCCGGTCCGCCAGACGCCTGTTCAGATCCCGGATGACCAGTTTCACAATACCGCCGATATTTTCCCTGGTCAGGGGCTTAAACAATATGGTCTCATCCAACCGGTTCAGGAATTCCGGCCTGAAATGACTGCGCAGGTCCTGCATCACCGCCTCTTCCGCCTCGGGCCGTACTGTGCCCTCCGCGGAAATGCCTTCCAGCAGATACCCCGCGCCGATGTTGGAGGTCATAATCAGGATGGTGTTCTTGAAATCCACAGTCCTGCCCTGGGAATCCGTGATTCTCCCGTCATCCAACACCTGAAGCAGCACATTGAACACATCCGGATGGGCTTTCTCAATCTCGTCAAAGAGCACCACACTGTAGGGCTTTCTCCTGACCGCTTCGGTCAACTGTCCGCCCTCCTCGTATCCCACATATCCGGGAGGCGCTCCAATCAGTCTTGACACGGAGTATTTTTCCATATATTCGCTCATGTCAATCCGGACCATGTTGTTTTCATCGTCAAAAAGCGCGGCGGCCAGGGACTTGGCCAGTTCCGTCTTGCCCACGCCCGTAGGGCCCAGAAACAGAAAGGAACCGATGGGTTTGGATGGATCCTTGATGCCCGCCTTGGACCGGATGATGGCTTCCGTCACCTTTGTGACACCCTCATCCTGCCCCACGACCCTTCTGTGCAGCTCCTGGTCCAGATGCAGGGTTTTGTTCCTCTCGCTTTCCGTAAGCCTGGCCACGGGAATTCCCGTCCAACGGGAAATAATTCTGGCGATTTCCTCGTCGGACACCTTTTCCCTGACCAGTGACAGATCCCTGGCGCCTGCCTGTTCCTCGTGCTCCAGCTGCTTTTTCAGGGCAGGCAGCGTGCCGTAGCTCAGTTCCGCTGCCTTCTCCAGGTTCCCCTCCATCTGGGCCAGCTGTATCTCGCTGTTCACCCCGTCAATCTGTTCCCGCAGTCTGGACAGACGGTCCACGGAAGCCTTCTCGTTGTCCCACTGGGCTTTTCTGGAAGCAAATTCCTCCTTCTGCTCTGCCAGTTCCCTCTGCAGGTCCTCCAGTCTCTCCAGGCTTAACTTATCGTCCTCCTTCTTCAGGGCCGCCTCCTCGATCTCCATCTGCATAATCCTGCGCTGCAGTTCGTCAAGCTCCGTCGGCATGCTGTCAAGCTCCGTCTTGATCAGGGCACAGGCCTCGTCCACCAGGTCAATGGCCTTGTCCGGCAGGAAACGGTCTGAGATATAGCGGTTGGAAAGCACAGCTGCGCTGACCAGGGCATTGTCCATGATCTTCACGCCGTGGTAGACCTCATAGCGCTCCTTAATGCCCCGCAGGATGGAAATGGTATCCTCCACAGTGGGCTCCTCCACCATAACGGGCTGAAATCTTCTCTCCAGGGCCGCATCCTTCTCAATATACTGCCTGTACTCATCCAGAGTGGTGGCTCCTATGCAGTGAAGCTCGCCCCTGGCCAGCATGGGCTTTAACATATTTCCGGCATCCAGCGCGCCGTCCGTCTTTCCGGCCCCCACAATGGTGTGCAGCTCGTCTATAAACAGAATGATCTGGCCGTCGCTGTTCTTCACATCCTCCAGCACTGCCTTCAGTCTTTCCTCGAATTCACCCCGGTATTTCGCCCCTGCCACCAGGGCGCCCATGTCCAGGGCAAAAATCTTCTTATCCTTCAGTCCCTGGGGCACATCCCCCCGGACGATACGCTGGGCCAGGCCTTCCACCACCGCAGTCTTGCCCACTCCGGGTTCCCCGATAAGAACGGGATTGTTTTTCGTCTTTCTGGAGAGAATGCGGATTACGTTCCGGATCTCGGTATCCCGTCCGATGACTGGATCCAGCTTCTGGTTTCTCGCTTTTTCCACCAGTTCCTGCCCGTACTTTTCCAGAGTGTCGTAAGTGGCCTCCGGGTTGTCGCTGGTAACCCGCTGATTCCCCCGCACCGTGGAAAGCGCCTGCAGGAACCGCTCCCTGGTGATGCCGTACTCCTTCCAGATCTGCGCCACCTCCCGGTTGGGGGCCTTGAGCATGGCAAGGAAAAGATGCTCCACCGAGACATATTCGTCCCCCAGAAGCTTAGCCTCATCCTCCGCGCTGATAAGCGCCTTGTTCAGATCCGGCCCCACGTATACCTTGCCTCCCTGAACCTTGGTGCGCTTTGCCAGGGCCTGCTCCACACGGGTGACAAAATGCTCCTTCTGAATCTCCATCTTCTCGATGAGCTTCAGGATCAGACTTTCCTCCACCTTCAGCAGACTGTAGAGCAGATGCTCCTGCTCTATCTCCTGATTTCCGTATTCATAGGCCAGCTTTTCACTGCCCTCCACTGCCTGCATGGATTTCTGCGTAAATTTCTGTATATTCATGTTATCCCTCTCTTTCCTGTCAAATCCATTTATCTGTTCTATAACCAATATAACATCTTTTATACAGAAATCAATTAAAAAAGCATAAACATTTTCTCAAAGAACTGAGAATCATTCCGGTCACTGCTTCAGCACCTGAGAAATCTTCTCAATCATTTCATCCTCCTTCAGGCGGAATTTTATCTCCACCCTCCTGGAAGCCGTCATATCAATGCTGTCCGTGGGATTGCCAAGGGCATCCTTTTCATAAATGGGATTGCTGTAGGAACGGCCGTTTACAGTCAGCAGTCCCCTGAGCTGTTCGATCTCCGCCTCACTGAGTCCATTCCTGGAATCCAGGCAGAACTTTGCCACGGAATATGCCCTTCCGTGGGACAGCTCCATATTCATCTCATAGCTGCCGTCCGTATCCGTGTGCCCTTCAATGATGATCTCCGCGATATACTCCCTGAAATCCTCCCGCAGCAGCACACCAAGATACATGGGAATAATCTCCTTCAGCGTATTCTGGCTGTCTGCAGACAGGGCCGCGCTGCCGTAGCGGAACAGCACGTCCGAGGAAAAGGTGATGGACCCTGTCTGGGCGTCCACGCTCATGGAGGAATTGTTAAAGGCTGACTGCAGGGCCCCGATAATGTCCGTCCTGATTCCCACAATATTTTCCAGCTCCTGTCTTGTGGCGCTGAGCTCGTTCCTGGCATTTTCAATTTCCAGATAGGCCTTATTCAGCTCGTCCTGGGTCAGCGCCGCATTGGCATAGGCCTGCTGCAGCTCTGCCAGGGAATCCGCCAGTTCCTGGTTTGATTTTTCGATGGCTGCCCGGTACTCGTCCAGGTCCGCCCTGGCGTCCTCCAGGTCCTTTCTGGCATCCTCCAGCTCCTGCCTGGCCACTCCAAGGCTGTTCTGGGACTGCTCCAGGTCAACGGTTTTCTGCTTATAAATGGCAAGGGTTATTGCAATGATCAGCACGAAGATCAGCAGCAGCGCAGCCATCATGTCCGAATAGGACTGCCAGTAACTGGGGTCTCCGAAGGCTTCCCTGTTTCTTCTTCTATTTCCTCTTCTCATAGATATCCCTCATCTGCTCAAAAGTATGGAGCTGCGTGCTCACGTCACGGCTGATCTCCCGGAAAGCGGCGCTTATCTCCTGTTTCTGATTCTTCATCTCCTCCGCCAGCAGCTCCTGCCGTTCCATCACCAGATTCATGGAATCCTGCAGGCTTTTGCCGGACTCCACCAGGTCTCCCACTGCCTTCAGAAGAGCTCTGCTGCTCTCCGCGTTTGCCGCCTGTGTCTGGGCAGCCTGCCTCAGGGTGGCTCCCAGTTCCTTAAATTCCGTGTTCATGGCAGTCTGCAGCTGCTTCAGATATGCCTGGGACATCTGCTCCAGATTCTTCAGCTGTTCCTCAGACCGGCCCTCTGCCAGCTCCAGAAGCTGCCTCATATAGTCCGCCTGATTGGCCTGGTATACCAGCATGGCCGCAGTGTTCTCATCGCTCTTCCCTGCACGGGGCGGCATGGCGCACTGCCGGAAGGTGTGCAGAAAACAGTCCAGCTTTCCGTATGCATCCGCCATGATGCTCCTGTATACAAAATTAAAGATCAGTGAAAAGATAATACCGTACACAGACGTATGGAATGCCACCTTCATTCCGGACAGCAGAGGTCCCACATTATCGGAGATGGTATAAATGTCATCCCCGCTGAAGGATCCCAGCCCCAGGGAAAGGCCGATAAAGGTTCCCAGGATTCCCAGACCCGTCATGGTTCCGGAGATGCCGGAATTAAAATAATTGCTCCCCACCTTCTCCAGAAGCTCCTCATTGATAAAATCCTCGATGTCACAGGCATTCCCGGACTTCACACGCATCCTGAACTTTCCGAAAGCCTCCTTCAGATTCTTTTCCTCAAAAAAACCCTTGTGGTCCTGAAGGGAACTCCAGACATTCTGTTCTCCGGCCTCCTTATACCCTGCCAGAAGATCCCCGGACGCGTCCTCCAGTTCATCCGTAAGGCGGTTGAGCCGCAAAAAGCTTGCAATGGAAATTACAAACAAAATACCTATGATTCCCAGGAAAATACCATTGATCATCAGGTTGCCCACTGAGGTTACTTCCCCTGTAAACACGCCGTTGACATACATTACGAATGCCACCATGGCAAAGTAGGCGATAAATAAGATATAATATAATCTGCTTTTCATTTGTCCCTCTCAATCTTCCTGTGTTATTTCACGGCAATTTCAGTGACCTGGTACCCGGCTCCACTGACCGCATCAGTCAACACCTGGTCCGCAGCCTCCTCCTGCATTTCCACAGTGGCGGTTTTCTCCTCCAGGCTCATGGTCACGCCGCTTACCCCGGCAACTGCCTCCAAAGCCTTCTGTACCCTTCCGGTACAATGTGCACACATCATTCCCTCGATTGTCATTACCTTTGTCATACTTTTCTTCCTTTCCGCCGGAATCGCTTCCGCGCCTGTTGATTTTTCGTTTTCTGCCGTAAGGGTCCGTCCGGTTTTGCCGAAACCGCTCCGGAATCCTCTCAGCCGCAGCGCATTCCCTACCACACAGATACTGCTCAGGCTCATGGCAGCCGCGCCGAACATGGGATCCAGCCGGACCCCAAATAAAGGATACCACACTCCGGCCGCCAGGGGAATACCTATTGCATTATAAAAAAAGGCCCAGAACAGATTTTGTTTGATATTCCGGATAACCTTCCTGCTCAGGCGAACTGCTGTCACCGCATCCCGCAGATCGCTCTTCATCAGGATGATGTCCGCGCTCTCCATGGCCACATCCGTTCCGGCCCCGATTGCCAGGCCCACGTCCGCTGCTGCAAGGGCCGGTGCATCGTTGATCCCGTCGCCGATCATGGCCACCCTGTGCCCCTCCTCCCTGAGGTTCCGGATTTTCTTCTCCTTATCCTGGGGCAGTACCTCCGCCACAACCTCCTGGATGTCCAGGCGTTTCCTCACGGCTTCCGCAGTCCGCCTGTTGTCCCCTGTGAGCATGACCACATGGATCCCCATCTCCTTAAACTTCCGGATGGCCTCCAGGGAAGTATCCTTCACCTGATCCGCCACACCGATATAGCCCAGGAACCGGCCTTCCTCAGCCACCAGAAGGGGCGTCAGCCCCTGGTCCGCAAGGGATGCGATTCCCTGCTGTACCACGGGTTCAATTTCGATTCCGTTCTCCTCCAGATAGGCCTGATTTCCCACCAGATACCGGGTGCCTTTTTTCGCACCCAAATCCCTGCGTTCCCGCGCGGCCTGCCGTTCCCCTTCCGTCTTTCGGGAAACCGCCCCTGTGACGGCTGTGGGCCCGTCCTCCGGGGACACCATGAGCCTGGGGGCCAGATCCTGGTCCAGCACCCCTTCCACCCCGCGGCCGAATACAGCCTTAAAGTCCCGTATCTCAGGGATCGGCAGCTTCAGGGAGGCTGCATGCTCCACCACTGCCTCCGCCAGGGGATGCTCACTTTTCTTCTCCAGCGCCGCCGCGATCTGCAGCATGGTGTCCACGGACATATCCCGGGCGCACACGCTGACTTCCACGCAGGTAAGGCGGCCCGCAGTTATGGTTCCCGTCTTATCCATCACAACGGTATCTATATCCCTGGCCTGCTGCAGGGCCTCCCCTGACTTGATCAGAATACCGTTTCCGGCGCCCACGCCGGTTCCCACCATGATTGCCACAGGCGTTGCCAGTCCCAGGGCGCAGGGACAGGAAATCACCAGCACCGCTATGGCCATGGATATGGCAAATTCCGCACCTGCCCCGGCAAGAAGCCATACTGCCAGGGTAACCAGGGAAATACAGATCACCACAGGCACAAAGACGCCTGCCACCTTATCCGCGAGCTGGGCAATGGGGGCCTTGCTTGCTCCCGCCTCCTCCACCAGGCGGATGATCTGGGACAGGGTGGTGTCCTCCCCTACCCTGTCTGCCCTGCATTTCAAAAATCCGGCCTTGTTCACAGTGGCGGAAACCACTTTATCCCCTGCCCTTTTCTCCACGGGAATGCTCTCCCCTGTGATGGCTGCCTCATCCACACTGGAATTCCCCTCCACCACCGTGCCGTCCACAGGCACCAGTTTTCCGGGCTTTACCAGAAAGATATCCCCTCTGGCCAGGTCCTCCGTGGGCACCTCCTCTTCCCGGCCGTCCTCCCGCAGCAGAATGGCCGTCTTGGGCGACAGATCCATGAGCCTGGTAATGGCCTCGCTTGTCTTCCCCTTTGAACGGCTCTCCAGGTACTTCCCCACGGTGATCAGAGTCAGTATCATTCCCGCCGACTCGAAATACAGATCATGGGAGTACTGCTGCACCAGCGCCATGTCCCCATGTCCCAGGCCAAAGCTGATACGGTACAGCGCAAACACTCCGTAGACTATGGCCGCTGAGGCTCCCAGCGCAATCAGACTGTCCATATTGGGACTCAGGTGTCCCAGGGTTTTAAAGCCCACTGCAAAGAATTTCCGGTTTACGTACAGAATGGGCAGCAGAAGCAGCAGCTGCGTCAGGGCAAAGGTCACGGCATTCTCGTTTCCATGCAGATATCTGTGTACAAATCCCGGAACGGGAAGGCCGAACCACTCATTGTACATATGGTACATTGCCACATACATCAGCGGCAGCAGAAAGGCCACGGAAATACCCAGTCTCCATTTCATGGAGGCAGCCTCCTTTTTGGCCTCCTGTTCCACGCTGTGCCTGCCTCCCCCTTTCCGCTCCTTTGACGCGCTGCCGGACTTCTCCAGCGGCTGCGCCCCGTACCCTGCCTTCTCCACGGCGGACACAATCTGGTCCCCGCCTATCTTTTCCTCATCATAGCTCACATCCATGCTCTCGGTGAGCAGATTCACGGAGACATTCTCCACCGCCTCCAGGTTTCCCACTGCTTTCTCCACATGGGAAGAACATGCCGAACAGGTCATTCCTGTTATGTGATAGCGTTTCTTCATAATTACATTGCATCCTTTCTCTCTGCCCCGGTCACTTCAGTTTCTTCACCAGCTCCACGGTCTCCCCCACCACAGCCAGATTGCCCTTCCTGATCTCCTCCGCCACACAGGTCTCCATATGTTCCTGCAGAATCTGATATGCAAAAGACTGCAGCGCGCTTTCCGCAGCTGCCACCTGCACCAGGATATCCCCGCAGTAACGGTTTTCCTCCAGCATCCTGCCGATGCCGTTTAACTGCCCTGTAATCCGGCTTAAGCGGTTTTTCAACTGTTTCAGCTCCTCTGTCCTCCGTGGTGTCGCCCTCTGATGAGGACTGCAGCACTGTTTCCCCGAATCTGCGCCGTCATGTTCTTTTTTTGTAGTGTTTCCCTCCATACTTTTTCTATCCTTTCTGCCATTTCCTCATTTTCCCTGAAATACGGACAACACAAATACCCTGCAGGGGTATCTATAATCCATGATTACAGAATATACCCCCACAGGGTATTTGTCAAGAAAAATCTGCAAAACTTAACCCGCTGTAACCACAGCCTGTCCCGAGGGTTCCAGCACCTGCAGAATCTCCTCACCCGCAGCCACATGTTCCCCTGCCGTCATGCGGACTTCGCCGCCATAGAAAAACTGTTCCACACAGACGGACACCTCTGCGGACACGCCCTCTGCCTCCAGTCCCCTGCGGTCAAATTCCAGGAGCAGTTTCCCCTTCTCCACCACTTCATTCTGAAGCACCCTTGGCCGGTAGTACCGCGCCAGGAGATCGTCCGCCCCACATCCGGCCTGAATATAGATCTCCGCCCCGAAGGACGTGGTAAACCGGAAGGCGCTGCCCATGGGAAACAGTCTGCTGACTTTTCCGTCCGCAGGGGCATACACCCTGTCACAGTCCGGATGAATCACGATGGTGGGCTGCTCCCCTTCCTTCTGAAGGATCACCTCCCCTGTCACCGGACTTGCCAGCGGCCAGGACTGTCTGTTGTCCTCGTTAAAATGCCCCCTTCTGCGCCAGCCGGACTTTCTGGGTTCCGCAGGCTGTTCCTCCCGCTCCTTTTCCGGCTCCTCCTCCTCCGAATCCCACAGCCCGTACATGGAAATCCTCCCGGCCATGAATCCGGCCACCAGGGCAGTCATCATCCACATTATACTCATTAGCATCCTGAATTTACCTCCTTTTATGTTCCTTCCCTACCAAGTTTTCCCTGTTGAAAAAAGGATATGCATAATTTTTTCAAAAAATAGGTTGACATTTGTTATGTGGTAGTGGTATACTGCAACCGTATTCTAAATGAAAGTCATTGAACTCACATGTTTTTGTAAGTCACAGTTACTTTTAATGACGGTTTACAAAAATGTGTATTTTTTTGCCCGCGGTTTAGAATCCTATTAACCTTACAAATTATATAAAGGAGGTACCAAAATGAATAACGGTACAGTAAAATGGTTTAATGCACAGAAGGGTTACGGCTTCATCACAAATGATGCCAGCGGAGAGGAAGTATTTGTACATTTCTCTGCTATCAATGCAGACGGTTTCAAGTCTCTTGAGGAAGGCCAGAAGGTTACTTTCGATACAGAGTGCGATCCTCAGAACAGCAGCAAAATCCGCGCTACCAACGTTACTGTTGTAGCTTAATGCTCTTTTTGCAACCAGGAAACACATGAAAAGCGCCGGGAAAATTCCCCGGTGCCTTTTGTGTATCCTGTTATCTCGTGGACAGGAATTCATATTCTCTTCTGGCCTGTTGGTCATCCGGATAATTCGTCAGATAATTTCCCATGAGCAGATAGGCCTGGGCATACTCTCCCAACCGCTCGTAGGCAACAATCTCATTGAAGGCAAGTGTCTGCATCATTGTTGTGTTTTCCAGCTGCATGCCTGCCTGAAATGCCTCCAGGGCCTTTCTGTACTCGCCCCTTGTCATCTCGCAGAGTCCCAACTGATTGTACATTTCCGCGTTTCCCTCATTTTTCTCCAGATAACTGCTGTAGACATTTACGGCATAATTATAGTCGCCTGTGGCCTCATAAGCCCTGCCAAGATAGAGGTAGCTCTCCACGCCTCCCTTCTCCCTTGCCTCTTCCAGGTCAAGGTAGGCATTCTGGTATTCCCCCAGATAATAGTAGATTCTGCCGCTGGCATATTTATCCATTTCCTTGTCCCCGGATTCCAGGGCCTTCCTCAGATAAGCCTGTCCCTCCTCCCGGTGACCATAGTAGTCAAGCACCTCATAAATCTCTATCAGTCTGTCGTAATTCCGCGCATCCATGGAAATCACCTTATCAAAATCCTCTATGGCGCCCTCATAATTCCCCAGAACCAGGCGAACGTTTCCCCGGAGGAAATAGGTGTCCTCCTCCCTGGGGCGCAGCGCCGCCACCGCATTGTAAATCTCTTCCGCCTCCGTATAACGGCCGCTCTTGGTATAGGCAGCCGCCAGGTACAGATTCAGGTCAAAATCCACATTCTGCACCAGTCCGCTGCTTCCTGCAATGGCTTCCTCAAAGTAGGCGGCAGCCTGCCCGTAATCCGTAAGCCCCATGCAGGCAATCCCCCTTGCCCTGTTGACCTGCCTGGCATTCTCGCCGTTTTCCTCCGCCAGGTCAAGCTGCTCCAGGGCTCCCCTGTAGTCCAGATTCTGTATCAGCTGTATGGCGCCCTGCGTCCTCTCTCCGGCTTCTCCGCATCCCGCAAGCGTCATGGCCAGTACTGCGCACGCCAGAAAACAGATTCCCTTTCTTCCCGCTGTCCTCATACTCTTCCTCCTCTGTCCTGCTTCCTTCCCCTGTCTCCGGTTCCCGGTCAGGCTTCCGCCTTTTCCACGAGATGGGAAGTACAGTGGGGACATCTGACTGCTTCCAGTGGAATCTCGCTGAGGCAGTAGGGACATTTTTTCGTGGTGGGCGCCGCCGGAGCAGCTTCCTCCTTCTTCTTCACCTTCTCCCCGATGACATTGATTCCCTTGATCAGACAGAAGATCACAAGGGCGGTGATGAGGAAATTGATGATAGCCGTAATAAAATTTCCATAATAAAGCACCGGCGCGTTCTCTCCGCTGCCCAGCGTCACTGTCAGATAGCTGAAATCGGTTCCCCCGAAAATCCCCAGTATGGGAGTGAGAATATCCTGGTTCAGGGATGTCACTATGGAGGTGAAGGCGCCTCCCACGATCACGCCCACCGCCATGTCCAGCACATTGCCCCGGGTGATAAACTTTTTAAACTCCGCTATAAAGCCCTTTTTCTTCCCGTCCTTCTTTCCTTTCTCCATATCCGCTCCTGCCTTTCCTGTTTTTTTCTGCCATCCATAATAGTAACACAAGAAGCCCTGCTCCACAACCTATTTGTGGACCTGCCCGCCCATAAATTTTATCTTGCCCGGGACGCGGACTTGGTATATACTGAAAGCTGACAAAAAACAAAGAGGTGGATGCCATGACAAAACAAGATATATCCGAAATCAAGAAACTCTTCACCCCCAGAAACTGTTCCATCACCCGCATCTGCGGATGCTATGTTGACGGGGAAAAAAATAAAAAAACCGAGCTGAAGCAGGCCTTTCTAGCCCTTCCCGAGGAGGAGATGTTCAAATATTTCGAGATTCTGCGCAAGGTCCTCTCCGGCACCCCCGGCAAAAACCTGCTGACCCTTGACTTTCCCCTTGCCCTTGAAATGGCCGGTCTCCCCGCCCAGGAGGCGGAAGCGGCAGAGGAGGAACCCTCCCCCGGCCCTGCCCCTACGCCCAATGCCCATGAGTTCCTTATGCGCCTGAAGGAGAGCAAACTGAAGGATGACGCCCTGCTGGAACAGTATTATGATTCTGTAATCGAAAATTACGAGTATGTGGGAAACTACCTGATCCTGCTGGTGCATGATGTCTACGACGTGCCCGGCAGAACCAGCGACAACATTGAGATGGAAGATGCCTCGGACGAAATCTATGAGTACATACTGTCCTGTATCTGCCCTGTGGAGCTCTCCAAGCCGGGCCTGAGCTATGACGCGGAGGAAAATACCTTCCACAACCGCAACCGGGACTGGGTTGTGGCCCTTCCTGAGACAGGCTTCCTCTTCCCTGCCTTCAACGACAGGTCTTCGGACATCCACAGCATCCTCTACTACTCAAAAAACCCGGAGGAGCTGCGGGAATCCTTTGTGGACACTCTTCTGGGCTGTCCGCTTCCCATGTCCGCCGAAAGCCAGAAGGAAACCTTTCAGGCCCTTATCGAGGACACCCTGGGAGAAGACTGCGGCATTGAACTGGTGAAAAACATCCATGAAAAATTCACCGAACTGGCGGAAGAACAGAAAGAAGCTCCGGAACCCCTGGTTCTGGACAAAAATGAGGTGAAAACAATCCTTGCAGACAGCGGCGTGGCCAATGACAGGCTGTCGGAGTTTGACCGGCATTATGACGAGACTGCAGGAGAAAATGCCGCTCTGCTCATGAACAATGTAATGAATCTCAAAAACTTTGAGGTCAAAACCCCGGATGTGGTTATCAAAGTGAATCCGGAACGCACCGACCTGATCAGCACCAGAAACATAGACGGCCGTGAATGCCTTGTGATAGAACTGGGAGGCAGTATTATGGTAAACGGAATTACGGTCAAATCCGGCCCCGGCAGTGAAGGGGAAGACCAGTGAGGAATCCGGCAGGGTCCGCAGGCAGGGTTTTATCCTTTCGTATATCTCATGAACAGCTGCTACTGCTGCTCCATGTACCCGGCTTTTCTGTAGAAAGACGAAAATGGCATATTGCACTCCTGCGCCGCCTTCCTTCCCGAAATTTCTCCTGCCGCCCATTTTCCGTAGACCATCTCGAAATTGTCCGGAACGGGCTTCTCAGGCCTGCCGAAACGGACTCCGCGCAGCTTTGCGGCCTCAATTCCCTCCCGCTGCCGCTCCCTGATGTTTTTCCGTTCATTTTCCGCCACAAAAGACAGTACCTGCAGCACAATATCGCTTAAGAAGGTTCCCATCAGGTCCTTGCCCCTCCTGGTATCCAGAAGGGGCATATCCAGTACCACAATGTCTACCTTTTTCTCCTTGGTCAGAACCCGCCACTGCTCAAGAACCTCTTCGTAATTCCTCCCCAGACGGTCAATGCTCTTGATATAGAGCACATCGTCCTCTTTCAGACGTTTCAGCATGCGCCTGTACATGGGCCTCTGGAAATCCTTTCCGGACTGTCTGTCCATGTAAATATTCTCTCTGGGTATGTGCACCCCGTTCAGGGCCAGTACCTGTCTGCCCTCGTTCTGCTCATGTGTGCTTACGCGTATATATCCGTACGAACCTCCCATATATTCCTCCTTTGTATTCTGCCTCCTGCAGCGCCTGGCGGAAAACCTCTGGCCAACACAAAAAAGGGGGATACTCATTCAGTTTTCTTCCAACTGAAACAGCCTTTCTTTTCTTGCGATCATTTCCCCGATCTTCTCAATATATAAATTTACCTCCTTCACATTTTCAGAACGCTCTATCCTGCCGTCCGGAAGCACCAGTTTGCTGATGCTGCCTGCTCCCAGGGCAATGATGGTCTGCCTCTCTTCCATAATCAGAATATTGTACAGTCCCAGTTTCCCTTCCTTTGCATACCCTACATTTTCAAAGTTTCCGGACATGTTTTTCTGCCTGTAAAGATAGTAGGGAACCAGTCCCAGACGCCTCGCTCCCTCTTCGGCTATCCTCATTGTTTCATCCGTATTGCGCAGCATATGAGTCCCGATTTCCTGCACCATCTGGTTTAGTCGGGAAGCCCTTTTCACCGCAAGGGAGTGCACGGTCAGGCTGTCCGGCGCCATCTCCACCACCCTGTCCATGGTGGCCTGCACGTCCGCCTCCGATTCCCCGGGAAGTCCCAGGATCAGATCCATGTTGATATTGTCAAAGCCCATCCGTCTTGCCAGGGCATGGGCTGTCTCCACCTGTTCCACAGTGGCCTTTCTTCCGATAAAATCCAGTGTCTGCTGCTTCATGGTCTGGGGGTTTATGGATATCCTGGTAACCCCGTGACGCTGCAGGGCCTGCAGCTTTTCCTCCGTGATACTGTCCGCCCGGCCCGCCTCCACCGTGAATTCCTTTACTGCGGAAAAATCAAAAAGCTCTCTCAGCCTGCCAAGAAGCCTGTCCAGCTGCCATGCCTCCAGTGTGGTGGGCGTGCCGCCTCCGATGTAAACACTGTCCAGTATCCTCTCCCTGTAACGCTCCGCCACATATTCCATCTCCCGTATCAGGCAGTCCAGATAGGAATCCGTCATCCCCCGGTAAGCTCCGATGGGAAAGGAGGTAAAGGAGCAGTACAGACATGTGGTGGGACAGAAGGGAATTCCCACGTAAAGGCTGTATCCTCTCTCCCCGCCTGTTTTCCCATGGGAAATCCCTTTCAGCAGTTCCAGTTCCCGCCCGGCAATCTCCACGGCGAGTTCCGCTTTTTCCCTGCTGACATAATATTTTTCCATGTAATGTTTTACGAGTTCCGCTTTTTCCCTTCCCTGTTCAAGCAGGGAAAAAGCGATCTTTGTAGGCCTGATTCCGGTAAGGTTTCCCCAGGGAAGCTCCCTGCCCGTAACCCTGCTCAGCACACGGTACAGAAAGCATTTAAATCCGTATTTATAAGCCTTTTCCGGGGGTTCCCCCACTGCCGCTCCGGCCTCCGGTTTTCCCCCCGTATGCCCTTCCGTATGCTTCCAGTCATATTCCTCTCCGTCCACGGCAACCAGGGCGCCATTGTCCCGCAGCAGTATCCTGATCCGGACCCACTGCGCAAGATCAGCCCTTTTTTCCTCCCCCATCTCCGGGGTCAGTACGCTGACCTGCTCTTCCGGATAAAATGCTTTCACGATGGAATGAACGTCATATTCAAAATTAGCCCTGTTCAACTCTACTGCCAACATCCTCTTTTCCCCCTGTCACATAACTGCGGTATCTTCCAACCAACGGCTTTTTATAAAACGGCACCTTCTCATAGGCCCTTCCTGCCAGCCTTTCATAGAAGGCAAAAATCCTCCCTGCCTCCCGGGCGGAAGGCTCTTCCCTGCCGAACGTATTCTTTTCCAGAATCCTGCAAAAACCTTCATATTCCTCCCGGCCCACATCATACTGCTCCAACAGAATCTGCCTGAATTCCTCTCCGTCCGCATCCAGTTCCCCGGAACAGCCCGCAAGCCCCAGAATCCCCCGCAGATTCCTGTAAAGCACAAAGATACGCTCCCCCGGGGACATTCTCCGGAATCGCTCCCTGCGCCGCCGAAGGATTCTCTTCTCCAGCAGCGCGGACAGACATACCAGGAATGCCGCCCAGAAAACGGCTGAAAACAGTTTAAACCATGCAAATCCCTTTTCCTCTCCGCCCTCAGGCGCTTCTTCCCGCAGGGTCCCCACAGGGTCAGGCTCCCGGTTCCCTGCCTCCGGTTCCGGTTCTTCTACGGGCTCCTCCCAGGCTCCGGGCAGGCTGATGCCTTCGGATTCCGCTTTCTCCTGCAGATTCTCCCAGTAATCAGGCTCCCTTCCGCTTTCCCCGTCCCCATACTCCCAGATCTGCTTCTCCCCCTGCTCTTCCTTACCCGCCAGCAGCAGCCAGTGGCCTGCCAGGCGCCCCAGTTCCCCCAGCTGCTCCATCCTGTTATCCCCGGCCAGCGCCACGGCCCCGGGCGTTGCCTCCACAGGCACCCAGCCTATGGAATCCAGATATACCTCCGCCCAGGCATGGGCATGCTTTCCTGTGAGAACTGCCGCGTACTGCCCCTCCGGCGTAGAGACAAAGTCGGAAGGGGATGCGGAATACCCTGCCACATAGCGGGCCGGTATCCCAAAATACCGCAGCGCCAGTACGGCTGCGGAGGCAAAATGCACGCAGTACCCCTCCCTGCTCTCAAAGAGGAAATATTCCACAAAGTCGGTGCCTGCAGGATTGTTCCCGACATCCAGATTATACCCTGCCTGCCCTCCCAGAAAATTTATGATATCCAGGGCACATACATATATATCCTCCGTCCTGATTTTCTCCTTCTTCAGGCGCTCCGTAAACAGGGGCAGCTCCTCCTCCGGATATTCCAGGAAATTGTCGTACACATACCGGCGGTATCTTTCTTCTTCCGCCTCCCAGGCCTTTGTCAGAACGTCCTGCCTGCCCAGACCGGACTGCGCATAGTAGGAAAACCCATACCTGGCGCTCCGGCGCTCCACGCTTCCGTCCCCGTGAACCTGAAAATCCTCCGGCATCATGGCCCCATAGGGATAAATGCTGTAACTGCCCCGCCCTCCCAGTTCCTCAATCTCCATATATCCGGGCGGCTCTGAGCGGTGCAGCGCCTTCAGCGCCTGGTAGCCGATATTCACCAGGGCAGCGTAGCTCCCGGGCAGCTCCATTCCCTGCTTCCGGTAATACGCCTCCAGTTCCCCGTCCGTCTGCGCCGTCCATGCCTTCTCCCCATAGCTTCCCCCCACAAAGCCCTTCAGGTACACTGTATTCTGGGGCCTGCGCTCCACGGTCACCCTGTAAACCTCATCCGCCGTGTACGCGAAAACATTTGTCCTCCCCAGCTGTCCGGTGACATCCGGACCAGAGCCACTGCCCGGCAGCAGCTCCCTGACCCTCGGAAGCCAGTCCTCATTCACCATTCTGTAAAAATCTTCCCGTCCCTCCACCATTTCCTCATACTTACTGTCCAGCACAGGCAGAACAAAACGGAAAACCAACAGCATGACCAGACCGGTCAAAATCGCGGCGAAGCCCACCACTGCGGTTCCTGCGCCGGGCCGCTCCCTGAAATCCTTCTGTATCATGGCAGTCACCATGCCCAGGACACAGACGGCAAGGAAGAAGTATCCCGGAAAAAGATCACAGCCACAGGCCACGGTAAACCAGACCGCGTTTCCCACGATCAGACAGAATCCCCTGTCATGCCTTCCCAGAAAACCCGCCAGAAGCTCCGCCGGGAAAAGAATATATAATATACCCAGGGTCATGGACCACATCTTCCAGTCGCTGCTCCACCCGGCCGCCTCTCCCGGAAGAGGCCAGGCAATATGGAAACCATACCTGCCGTTCAGATTCGCCATGGCATTCTGCAGCGCCATGCCGATTCCCGCAGACAGTTTTTCCCGGAAAAGAATACCGCAGAAAACATACAGAGTCAGACATACCGCCATGCGCAGAAATATCTTTCTCCCCTTATTCCCGCTTCTCAGAAGCACTGCCGCCATACAAAAAAGGAACAGTCCGCCCCAAAACGCAATATGGTTCAGACCGTTTCCCCCTGCCGTGCTGTTTTCCCCCATGACCCTCCAGGGAATCTCCAGACTCTCCGTCAGCGCCCCGACGATTCCCACGCTGTTTATATACAGCAGCAATATGTCAAACAGGCATTTCCCCGGAAAAGCATTCTTATTCTTCATATATACACTGCTCCCCAAAATACAGCCTGCAGTCCTCCTCCAGATGCCATCCTCCCTCCGGATGCAGAACCTCTTCCTCCGGAAGAAATTCCCCTGCCGCCTCTCCCTTCAGCAGGGCGCACAGCCATCTCCGAAGGCTCTCCCCGTCCGAAACATCACATCCCAGATAAAGGTTCTCCTGCCTCCAGACAGCCTCCACGGATATCCCTGCACCCAGTCTGCTTTCCTCAGCCAGAAAACAGAACAGGGAAGCAGCCATGTCCAGATACCGGTCCCATTGTTCCGCACTGAGTTCCCCGGTAAAATGCAGAAAGACACGCAGCGAACCGCTTCTCTCAAAATCCCTGACCTGCAGACCGCCTCCCCTGGCTGCCATCTTCCAGTAGACACGGTGCAGGCTGTCCCCCGGCTGAAAATCCCTCAGCATCAGGTCTCCTTCCCTCTCTGCGCCCGTCTCCCGGAGTATGCCGGAGTATGCCTGCTCCACCGCCCGGGGTACGGGAGACGCCACCGGAAGAATACACACCCTGACCGGGGCGCTCTTTCCAATGGGCAGGGAAAAAATCCCCAGCCAGTCATACACCCTGGCCCGGCTCACCCGCATTGTTCCACAGCCGCAGTGGACTGCCCGGAGATCCGGAATTCTTTCCCTCACGACCGTCCTTCCCATTCCGCAGAACCATTTCCTGATCTTCACCGCCTTTTCCCCCGGCGCTTCCCAGTACAGTTCCACCTGTATCCTTGCAGCAGGAATCCATGCCCTGTTCTCCGCGGTAAGCCACAGCTCCACCTGTTCTCCCCGCGCTGCGGTATCCTGCCCCCGGGACAGGTCAGCCCTGCAGAAAAATCTCAGGGGAATCAAAAACAGAATGGAGACCAGTGGAATGCACACCAGACAGCAGAACAGAAAACGAAGTCCCTGAAAATTGTACAGCATGATAAAATACCCGCCTGCCGCCAACAGCAGCAGATAGCAGATTCTTCTTCTGATCATACCTTTTCGCCCAGTTTCGGCTCTTTGACCCTGGAAAGCACCTCTCCCAGAATATCCTCCGGCATCTTACCGCCCAGTCTTGCCTTCTGGTTCAGCCTGATCCGGTGGATGCCCACATCAAACAGCGCCCTTTTCACATCCTTCGGTACACAGTAATTCCTTTTCCCTATGTAGGCATATGCCCTGGCCATCTTTCCCAGGGCCAGCGTCCCCCTTGGACTCATGCCCAGTTCCAGAAGCTCATGCTCCCGGGTAGCTTTTGACAGCAGTGTCATATATTTGTACAGCGCATCATGAATAAAGAGATTCTCCGTCTCCTCCTGCATGATCAGAAGCTCTTTCCCGTCAGTCACAGCCTCAATACCGTCCAGGGGCCTGGCCCGGTGGCGGCTCTTGAGCATGGCAATCTCGTCCTCCAGCTCCGGATAGCCCATGCTGATGCAGATCAGAAAACGGTCCATCTGGGCTTCCGGCAGTCTCTGGGTGCCAAAGGATCCCACCGGATTCTGGGTTGCAAGAACGACAAAAGGACGGGGCACCTGTCTGGTGACACCGTCTACCGTTACATTTCCCTCCTCCATGACCTCCAACAGCGCAGACTGGGTTTTGGGGGACGTCCTGTTGATCTCATCTGCCAACAGCAGATTGCACATCACTGCCCCGGGACGGTACACAAAACTTTCCGTCTCCTTCCGGTACATGGAAAACCCTGTGATATCCGCAGGCATCACATCCGGGGTAAACTGTACCCGGTTGGACTTCAGCCCCATGGCCCTGGAAAAGGCAATGGCCATCTCTGTCTTGCCTACTCCAGGCACATCCTCCAGAAGCACATTGCCCCCGGCCAGAATGGCTGCCATCACTTTCTCTATGCAGTCATCCTTGCCCACAATCACTTTCTTTACCTCATCCATAACCCTATGGACCCTGTCTCTTAACTCGTCCAAAACCGGCTCCCTCCCGGCATAAGAAAACCCTTATTTACCCGCAGAACGGATTGTTCCTCTTCTCATACCCGATTGTAGTGCGCTCTCCGTGTCCCGGATACACCTTTGTGTCCTCCGGCAGCACAAACAGCTTCTCCTTGATGGAGCGGACCAGGGTTCCCATGCTCCCCGTAGGGAAATCCGTCCTGCCTACGGATTCCGCAAACAGGGTATCCCCGGAAATCAGGATACCGGCTTCCTCAAAATAGTAGCAGCATCCTCCCGCCGTATGTCCCGGCGTGGCGATCACCCTGCAGGTCATGTCTGCCAGTGTAATCTCCTGTCCGTCCTTTACATAGACGTCCGCATAGGTCTCACAGCTGCGCCCTGCCTGGGCCGAAACATTCAGCCTGGCGCTTTTAAGCAGTTCCCTTTCCGCCTCACAGGCATATGCCTGCACAGGTTTCAGTCCCTCCGTCTCTCCTGCGGCATTCACCGTATTCCTCAGGACGTCCAGTCCCCAGATATGGTCAAAATGCCCATGGGTCAGCAGAATACCTGCCACATGAAATCCGTTCTTCTCCAGGGCCCTGTAAATATCTGCCCCCTTGTCCGCCGGATCCACCACAACAGCCTGCTGTTCCCCCTCCCGGTACAGAAAATAACAGTTGGTCTGGCAGATTCCCAGTACCATGCGGCCTATTTTTATCTCACCCATTTCCATGCCTCCTATTCCAGTCCCCACTTTCCGCTGCGGGACTGTCTCCTGCTTCCTGCCCTGTCTTCTCTAACCCTTGGCCCTCTCTATGTCAACCACACTTTCAATGGCCCTGATCTTCTCGATCACACGGTTAAGCTCCTCCCTTCCCTCCACCTCAAAGGAAGTCTGCAGGGTAGCCATTCCCTGCCTGCTGACCCTGGTATTCAGGGACAGGATACTGATATTCCGCTCCGTCAGCGTCTTTGTGATATCTGCCAGAAGTCCGTTGCGGTTGTTGGCATAGATATCGATCTCCGCCACGTATTTCTCCGTGGCATCCTCCGGAGCCTGCCACTCCGCGTCAATGATGCGCACCCTCTCTATCTCCGGAAGGTTCATCATATTCACGCAGTCCGTGCGGTGGATGGAGATTCCCCGCCCCCTGGTGACAAATCCCACAATCTCATCCCCCGGCACAGGAGAACAGCATTTGGAAAAACGCACGGACAGATCCGCAATCCCCCTTACCACAATACCACTTTTGGACTTTATGGACGCGGGCTTGGAGATGGAAACCGCGCCTGCCTGGGCAATGCTGGCCAGGACTTCCTCATTGGTCATCTCCCTTTTGTGTTCCCTGTCGTAGAGGTCCTGCATTTTATTGACCACCTGGCCCTCTTTCAGCGCCCCGTGGCCTATGGCGGCAAGCACGGAATCCCAGTCCCGGAATCCGTACTTGCGCATTACCGCATTCATGTAGTCCTGCTTCATCAGCTCCGGCAGATTCACGGACTTGGTCTTGCAGTAACTGGCAAGCAGTTCTTTCCCCTTAATAATATTGTCTTCCTTCAGTTCGTTTTTGAACCACTGGTTGATCTTATTCTTGGCCTGGGTACTCTTAACTACATTCAGCCAGTCTCTGCTGGGTCCCTTGGAGTTCTGGGAAGTGATTATCTCTATGCGGTCGCCGTTTTTGATCTCATAGTCAATGGTCACCAGCTTGTCGTTTACCCTGGCTCCCACCATCCTGTTCCCCACCGCAGAATGAATACTGTAGGCAAAATCGATTGTGGTGGAGCCTGCAGGCAGGTTCTTCACCTCTCCGCTGGGCGTAAAACAGTACACATTATCGGAAAACAGGTCCAGATCATTCTTCAGAAGCTTCATGAATTCCCGGTTATCCGACATATCCCTCTGCCACTCCAGAATCTGGCGCAGCCACACCAACTTCTCCTCCTCCTGACCGGCCACCTTCTTTCCGTCAGAAGCCTCCTTATATTTCCAGTGGGCCGCAATGCCGTACTCCGCCGCCTTATGCATCTCAAAGGTGCGGATCTGTATCTCAAAAGGCTGGCCGGAAGAACCGATCAGCGTGGTGTGCAGGGACTGGTACATATTTGCCTTGGGCATGGCAATATAGTCCTTGAAGCGCCCCGGAATGGGCTTATACATTTCGTGGATAACGCCCAGGGCTCCGTAGCAGTCCCTGACAGTATCCACGATAATGCGCACCGCGAACAGATCGTATATCTGGTCCAGTGTCTTGTCCTGGTTCTTCATTTTCTTGTAAATGCTGAAAAAATGCTTTACCCTGCCGTCAATCTTTGCCTTGATGCCCGCATTCCCGATATGTTCGCTGACCTCGTCCACAATACTCTGAATATACTTTTCCCTGACGCTCTTGCGCACGGAAATCTTGTCTACCAGATCATAATAGACATCCGGCTCCAGATATTTCAGGGAAAGATCATCCAACTCTATCTTCACCTTGCTGATGCCCAGACGCTGGGCAATGGGGCAGTAAATCTCCAGGGTTTCCTTGGCGATGCGCTGCCTGCTCTCCGGCTTTTTATACTGCAGCGTCCGCATATTGTGGAGTCTGTCTGCC
Organism: uncultured Lachnospiraceae bacterium; assembly: GCA_947367855.1. Classification (GTDB taxonomy): domain Bacteria; phylum Bacillota; class Clostridia; order Lachnospirales; family Lachnospiraceae; genus Acetatifactor. Next base: position 43,492 of record CANBFE010000012.1, read on the forward strand.
AGTTTGATCAGAATCACCCTGATATCCTTGGCCATGGCAAGAAACATCTTGCGCAGATTCTCCGCCTGCATTTCCAGTTTTTCATCCGGCTGGTCCCCGCCTGAAGACAGCGGTATCTTCTCCAGTTTCGTGACGCCGTCCACCAACAGGGCCACGTCATCCCCGAATTCCCGCTTCATATCTTCTTCCGTCATAATGGTATCCTCCACAACATCGTGTAGGATGCCTGCAACGATGGTTTCCTTATCCAGCTCCAGATCTGCCAGAACGATCGCCACATTCAGCGGATGAATGATATAAGGCTCTCCCGATTTGCGCATCTGATTCTTATGCGCTTCCGCCGCAGTATTATATGCTTTTTCAATCATGGAAATATCGTCGCTTGGGTGGTACCTGCGCACACGGCTGATCAGCTCCTGATACAGATCCCCGGGATTTACAAATTCATGGTATTCACTCATTTTTCCATCATCAAAAATTTCCTCGTTCTTTTCTTCTGCCATAGCCATCCACGCTTTCTATATCGATCTTCCGCAGACACGCACTACATGGGGCCGAAACGCCTGCCCGGCCTGCCTGATAAATCCTGCGCCCGAAATCTCTATTTTCCCTCGTAGCAGATTGCCGACTCCAGACGGTACCCTGCTATCTTCTCACGGCCCTTCAGCCCTGCCAGTTCAATCAGAACCACAATCCCCACGACCTCTCCGCCCAGACTCTCAATGAGCTTCACCATGGCCTCCGTGGTCCCCCCTGTGGCAATCAGGTCATCCACAATGAGAACCTTCTGCCCGGGCCGTATGCTGTCCCTGTGCATCTCTATGGTGGAGCTTCCATACTCCAGCTCGTAGGAAACCGACACCGTCTCCCTGGGCAGCTTGCCTGCCTTGCGGATCAGCACAAAGGGCTTATGATTATTATAGGCAATGGGGGTTCCAAATATAAATCCCCTGGATTCCGGTCCGGCCACCACATCATATTCCAGATCCTTTACCTTCTCCTGCATGGTGTCAACAGCCAGCCTGAGTCCCTCCGCATCCTGCAGTACGCTTGTCACATCCCTGAAAATGATCCCTTCCTCGGGAAAATCCGGTATGCTCACCACATATTCTTCCAACTTTTTCATCCGTGTTCCTCTCCTTATGTAGTCTGAAGTTCTGCTCCGCCCTATCCTTTATTTCTGTCCACAAAATATTTTATGATGTCACCTCGGGTGACAATTCCGATAAACACATTCCGATCGTCGATCACCGGTACAAAATTCTGGTTCTTCGCACATTCCAACAGGTTCTCCATAGCCGTGTCAATACAGGCCGGTTTCACCTTTCCGTTCTGCATGAAATCACGCACTGTCATGTGTTCCAGACTTTTCAGCGTGATATCCTCCAGAGTCTGATTGTATGAGAGAATATTCCACAGGAAATCCCCCACGCTTACAACACCCACATACCGGTCCTCCACATCAATGACCGGAATGGCCGTAAAGCCGCTTCTGCTCAGCTTCTCAAGGCCCTGCCGCAGCGTCATGTCGTCCCTGAGGTACGCCACCTCTGCCTTGGGCAGTAAAAACGATGCAATGTTCACTGTTCCGCTCCTTCATTCTTTATTCTGACGGTTCGCTGCTGTCCATTCCCTCCTGCTACTTCCCTTCTGAACGGTCATTCTCCACTACTTCCACAAAAGTACCGTCAACTACGTGCGCCTGGTCAAAAGCCTCCCGCAGTCGGCGCGTGACATAGAAAACGGTAATACAATCCGTAATTCCGCTGAAAATCAGACCTGCGCCCACCAACTGAAACAGCAGAAGCACCGTATCAAAAGGATTTGCAATCAGCACGATCCCAAATATCACATTCACCAGCGCCAGGATCAGAACCGCAACCCGGTTTCCGCAGTCCGCACGCATCATGTCAATCACGTTCTGCAGCTTGCCGCAGCCGCTTGCCAGCACCAGAATCCCCAGTATAACCGGAATCAGCGACGTGATCCACTCCACTCTGTACAGAAACAGCACACCCACTGCTATCCCCACCAGCCCGTAGCCGAAATCATTGCGGTAATAATTCTGGCCCGGATCCCGCAGCAGATAGCATATCATGGAAACGGCTCCGGCCAGTATAAAAAGAATTCCCACCAGATATCCCAGTGTCCGTACCATTGTCTCCGGAATTACGACAGCCACCACACCCAGTATAATATACAGCAGCGAAATCAAAAGTGTTTCCCATTTAACCTGTTTCAGAAGTTTCCGCATCCGTATCTCCTCCCGGCGTAAATTTTTTTTACCAAAAAGAACCCTTTTCAGCGAAAAGAGTTCTTTCACCGTCTGTGAACAGTAATCCTGAATTACTTTTTACCGCAGCACTTCTTATATTTCTTTCCACTGCCGCAGGGACAGGGATCATTGGGATATACCTTTGCCCCCTTTACCACAGTGGTGGAGGATTTCTGCTCTTTATACAAAGCCTTTCTGGTATCCTGGTCAAAAATCCGGTCCCACTCCTCCAGATTGTAAAGCCAGTCTGCCTCCGCAGCCACCATGTTCTTATAGAGCAGGGCTTTGTCAAACCCCAGGTTTACCTCCGTGTCCTCCTCCATCTCCTCAATGGGATTGGCCTCTTTCAGGCTGTCGTTGATTCCGTCCAGAAATCCGGTCATGGTCATAATCGATACCTGGTACTTCTCGGCCAGTTCCTTAACCGTTCCCCGGACCACATCCTCCGGGTTCTTCAAAAGCTGGGCATAAATGTCTTTTTCCTCTTTAAAATATGCCGCCCAAAGCGCCTGCAGCCTGTCCTTTCCTGCCGCATCATTGTATGCCATTTCTCTCCACTTTTCCAATAACGCCATATTCTACCACCTTTTCAAATCCTGCCGTCAGAATGCCGGCTGTATTTTCTGTGGTATCCCTGGTAAGGATACCCACTTCTATACAGTATATAACAGATTATCCCCAAACACAATAAAAAAATTTTTAAAAAATTGAATTTCCCTGTATATTCTTTTTCTTTCCGGCAATAATAGAAAATGTCAGGGAACCCCCTCCTTTGATCTTACAGAAGATAAAGATAATACTTAGGTCCTGCCAGGCAGGGCCTTCTTCCTCCCCTACCAGGATTCCGGGCTTCGCGCTGGTGCAGGCCCGGGATTTTTTTATGCCGGAACAGCTCTGCTGCAAACGGGGAGCTTTTCTTCAGCAGTGTCCCGGCAAAAAGAATGCCTGTGCTGCGGCACAGGCATTCTTTTTGTTAATCATTCCTCTTTTTATCTGCTTTCTTTTTCATCAGGAAGATAATGGTTCCCGCCATGGTCACTCCCACAGCTCCCATGAGAAGCAGCCAGACAAAATGCATTCCGTCTCCATTGGCTCCATCGATTACCATGTCGATTTCACCGGTCCTGGGAGACACGACTTCCCTCTCCTGTGAACCGTTGTCAGCAGAGTCTCCTGACCCGCCGCCGTTTCCGGAAGGATTCTCTCCCCCGCCGGAACCTCCGTTCATGACAGTGTCGCCCACCACAATGACATAGCTTGATGCATGCGTAAATGTCAGCTCCGCAATTCCGTCCTCATCTATCTGATCAGCAGTGGTAAATTCAAGTCTGCCCTCATTCTCATTATAATAGAACAGATTTGCATATTTTCCTGCATTGGCTGAATCCAGATTGATCATAAGCACGGCGCTGTAACCAAATTCACCGCTGTGCGCCAGACTGAGTTCTGTCGCCGGACGGCCTCCGGCCGCACTATTCACAATATCCTCCGGTACAGCCGATGTTCCAACCTGTACGGAAAAATCCACATCATTTGCATGTTCTGCCGTAACGTTTCTGCCGTTTACAAACCAGGTAACGCCGTTGCCCATGTCAAAGGCAATGGTAACATTCTGTCCTTTCACACAGTCAAGCACATCTCCGGGTACTACAGATGCACCATTCATTTTTACATTAACCCATTTTCCCTCAAAGGCACTGACAGCTTCCTCCTTAACGGCCTCCCAACCCTGTCTGCCGGATCCGTCTTCAATAGAAGGAATCATTGTATCCGGCGCGGAGGTAGGCAGCGGAGTGGGTTCCTGTGTAGGTGCCGGCGTCTGGCCCGGTTCCTGGCTGGGGGCAGGTGTCTGGCCCGGTTCCTGGCTGGGGGCAGGTGTCTGGCCCGGCTCCTGGCTGGGGGCAGGTGTCTGGCCCGGCTCCTGGCTGGGGGCAGGTGTCTGGCCCGGCTCCTGGCTAGGGGCAGGTGTCTGACCAGGTTCCTGGCTTGGTTCCGGAGTCTCTGTAGGCTCTGTGGACGGTTCCGGCGACTCTGTAGGTTCCGGCGAAGGGACATAATTATAAATAATCTCCGCCTTTGCCACTGCCGTTGCCGTATCTCCTATTTTACTTACGTTCTTCCACTGTTCTTCGCTGCCGGTATAGTATATCTTTTCAAGCGGACAACTTCCAAAAGCCGCTATCCCAATTGATTTTACACTTGACGGAATTAAGACAACACTCACAGCCGAAGAAGCGAATGCAGACCCTCCGATACTCTCCGCGCCCTCGGGAATTTCCAGGCCTGGAAACATCAGACAATTCTGAAACATGCCTTCACTGATGCGGTCTATGCTTTTGGGCAGTGTCACTTTTATCAGACCGTAACATCTAGTAAACAGATTGTCGCCCATCTTTACCTGCTTGCTGCCGGGAGTAAAGGTCACAATTCCCAATTTCTCACACTGGGAAAATGCAGCGGCTCCCACCTCCCCGATACTGGAAGGCAAAGTGATCATGCCAAGCTTTGTGCAGGCATTGAATGCACTCTGGCCGATTGTCTCCACACCTTCAGAAACAGTTACAGAGCCCAGATTTGCACATTCGCGGAACGCGCTGTCACCGATTGTCTTCACCCCGGAAGGAATCGTCACGGAAACAATGGAAGATTTACGGAAAGCGCTGTTGCCGATGGACGTCACACTGGGCGCAATCTCTGCTCCCAGAACCCCGCAGTTCCAAAAAGCGCAGGCACCGATACTGGTAACGCCATTTTCGATAACCACCTCACGGATTGCGCTGCTATGCTCCTTCCAAGGCTGGTCTTCGACACTGCTGAAATCCGGCATAGCCCCCCCGCCGGAGACGGTCAGTATACCCGCCTTTGTCAGGTTCCAGGTAAGTCCCCCCTCAAGGGTTCCGCTTCCAATCGAAACATTGGCTTCGGGATCATCCGGCGGTATATAGCCTTCCGGGTAGCGTGTGATATAGTGACTGGTATCTCTCATCACCTCTTCCCTGGAGATTGCCCGTCCCCAATGTACCTTGCCTTTATGGTCTCCCATACTGATGTTTCCTTCGGCAACCACCACGCCTGCATCGCTTACCTCCAAAACGATCACCGTGTGCGCATCACCGCTTACCCGCAGGATATCACCGACTTTTATATCCTCATAGGTAAAACCCCCAGGCGCATACATCCTGGCAGGCAGATGGCCGAATGCCGCATCACTGAGGATGAACGCAAAAGCAACACAGCCCACGGCACTGATCCTATGTCCATCAAGCTCACCGCCTTTCCAATAGTAATATCCCTTTGAGTCCGAATAGGGTTCGTCGTTGGTCCAGGGTGTTCCCTCCCTATACGCATCCTGATCCGCCAGCGCAATCATGGCCTGATACGCTTGCGCAGGAGTAGGAACAACCGTTTCTCTGCCGACAGACGACTGGGGCGCGGATTCCTCCCCGGAAGTCTCTGGCTGCTGTGAAGAAGCCTTCTCCTGCAGCAAATCACCTATTCCCTCCGGCTGCGAAGTCTCGCCCTGGGGCAATTCGCCTTCTCCCTCCGCTTCCGGAGTTTCTTTCTGAAGCAAATCACCTATTCCCTCCGGCTGCGAGACTTCTTCCTGAGGCAGACTGTCTTCTCCCTCCGCCTCTGAGACCTCTTCCTGAGGCAATCCGCCTTCTCCTTCCGGCTGGGAAGCTTCTTCCTGAGGCAGACTGTCCTCTCCCTCCGCCTCTGAGACCTCTTCCTGAGGCAGACTGCCTTCTCCCTCCGCCTCCACACTCTCGCCCTGAGGCAATTCACCTTCTTCCTCTGGCTGCGAAGTCTCTTCCTGTACAAGTGGAATCCCCTCCTGCGACAAAGGAATTTCCTGCCCTGTCTGCGCCACCGACTGGAAAGAGACGGTCAGACACAGCGCCAGGGCAACCGAAATAATTCGTCGTTTCAATATTACACCCTCCTGCATCATCTTTTTGGAGAACTGTTACAAAGTGCTGATTTGCCAGATTCTCCCTTTATCAATATATTCAATATATCGTCATCGTTCCGCGTTGTCAATAGCGTTATCAAAACGCCTTCACGCCCGCTCCCTCTGACGTTTCCGCCGTTTAGCCACAATTATGGCTATGTATACTGCCAGAAATCCCAGAATAATTGCTGCCAAAACCGCGGATTCTCCCGGGCCGCCCATTTTCGCCTCCGCCCACAGTCTGTCTATCAGTCTGGCCGTGTCTTCCGGCAGGTTTACAAATACCTGGGTGCGGGCCAGAATGCTTTCATCCGGATAATGGATGGGGCTCTCCACCATTTCCTCGTCCATATAGGCCTTGGCCGCCGTCTCCGGCGTGGAATAACCGATGTAATTCATATTGGCCCCGGCTATCTCCGGATCGCACAGAAAGTTGATATAGGCCTCCGCCTCTGCCTTGTGACCGGAGGTTACGGGAATACACATGGCGTCCACGAAGTAATTCGTCCCCTCCTCCGGCACCACAAACCGGATATTCTCGTGATTGTCCACCAGAATTGCGGCATCCCCGGAATAATAGGGGGCTATCCAGGCTTCCTCGCTCTCCATCTTGTCAAAAATCCGGTCCATGACATAGGCCTGCACCAGGGGCTTCTGCTGCTTCAGCAGAGCCGCCGCCTCCATCCAGTCCTCTTCCTCTGTGGTATTTACGGGTTGTCCCAGTAAAATCTGGGCAATGGCAAAGGAATCCCTGGGATTGTCAAACATCAGTATCTTTCCCGCGTACCTGTCGTCCCAGAGGGCGGACCAGCTTGTGATCTCTTCCTCAATATAGTCCGTATTGTAAAACAGGCCCACCACGCCCCAGGTATAGGGCACGGAATAGCGGTTCTCCGGATCGTACTCCCCGCCCCGGAAGCTTTCGTCAATGTACTGATAATTGGGAATATTGGAAAAATCCAGTTCCGCCAGCATATTTTCGTCAATCAGTCTTGACACCATGTAATCCGAAGGGATGATCACGTCATAATCCGCGCCGCCTCCCACCAGTTTGGAATAAAGGGATTCATTGCTGTCAAAGGTGGTATAATTGACCCGGATCCCCGTGCGCCTGGTAAATTCCGCGTTCACGTCCAGGGAATCATCCGTGCCGTTGGCAATATACTCCCCCCAGTTGTACACATTGATGGTAACCCCCCTGTCCCTGCTTTCCTCCGCCTGCACCCGCGGAAGCGGCACAGAGGCCAGGGCGGCGGCCAGGCCCAGGCAGATGCTTCCCGATACGCCTGCCTTCCTCCGGAAGACATTCCTGCAGCGGTCAACTCTGTTTATCCCAAATCCCCCTTTTCCGGAAGCTCCGTTCTTTCCCTTCATGACGCCTCACACCTCCTCCTTGGGTTGTATGTCCCGGCCCTTCAGGTTCCGGGCATTGACGATAATCAATAATGCCATCACCACCGCAAACAGCACCGTGGACAAGGCGTTGATCTCCGGGCTGATGCGCTTGCGGGTCATGGAATAAATGTAGATGGGAAGGGTCTGTGTGGTGCCGCTTGTAAAATAGCTTATCACAAAGTCGTCAATGGACAGGGTAAAAGCCATAATCATGCCGGTCACGATTCCGGGCATGATCTCCGGCAGCACTACCTTAAAAAAAGCCTTCACCGGCGGGCATCCCAGATCCTGGGCCGCCTCATAAAGGTTCGGGTCCATCTGACGAAGCTTTGGCAGCACGGACAGAATCACATAGGGCAGGCAGAAGGTGATATGGGCTGCAAACAGGGAACCCATCCCCAGGCTGCGCCCTCCGAATACCCGGACCGCAGACACAAACAGCAGCATAAGCGACACACCTGTCACAATCTCCGGATTCACCATGGGCAGATTTGTGATATTCATCATAATCCGCCTGGGCAGACGCTTCATGCTGTTGATGCCGATGGCAGCGGCAGTGCCCAGTACGGTGGAAACCGCAGCCGATACCACCGCTATCAGCAGCGTATTGCGCAGTGCCTCCAGAATCAGCCTGTCCTCAAACAGCTTCCTGTACCACCGCAGGGAGAAACCGCCCCACACTGCCCGGCTTCCCGTCTCCGTATCGTTAAAGGAGAACACGATCAGCACCAGAATCGGCGCATACAAAAAGAGGAAAATAAGAAAGGTATAAATACGCCCTCCCGCTTTTTTCACAGCAGCATACCTCCCTTCTCGTCCGCTCCCCCGTCGTCAAACTGGTTCATAATGCCCATGCAGATCAGAATGATCACCATCAGCACCAAAGACACGGCGGAACCCAGGTTGGGATTGTAGGCGCTGCCCAGAAACTGCATGTCAATCAGGTCTCCGATCAGCAGGTTGCCGCCCCCGCCCAACATTTTCGATATGATAAAGGTGCTCACCGCAGGCACGAATACCATGGTCACCCCGGAGATGACCCCGGGCATGCTCAGGGGCAGCACCACCTTCAAAAACACCTGCCTGTCCCCTGCTCCCAGATCCTGGGCAGCCTCGATAACGCTCTGGTCAATCTTGGTCAGAACGGAATACAGGGGCAGAATCATGTATGGAATGTAATTGTACACCATGCCCAGAACCACCGCTCCCGCAGTGTTGATCATGTGAACCCGGGGAAGCCCCAATGCCGCCAGGAAGGAATTGATCAGGCCGTTGTCCTCCAAGAGCGTCATCCAGGCATATGTGCGCAGCAGGAAATTCATCCACATGGGCAGCATTACAAGCATCACCATCACATTCTGCCGTTTTACGCTCATTTTGGCAATCAGATAGGCCAGCGGATATCCCAGTCCCAGGGAAACCACAGTGGCCACAGCCCCAAGCCAGATGGACCGCAGGAATACATTGGAATACTGCCCCACGCTCAGCATATTTTCCAGGGTAAAGCTGCCCGATTTGTCCGTAAAGGCAAAATACCCCACCAGGAGCACGGGCAGCACGATAAAGACGGTCATCCAGACCGTGTAAGGCGCGGAAAGAAGCCTGGAATTAGATTTCATCCGTGTTTTCCTCCTCTTCTGCCCATGTATTCTCCGAGGCCTCATCCGAGGTATTGATATCCTCCTCCATCTCGTCGCTGAAGGTGCTGTAGTCGCCGAACACGCCGGAGTATTCGGATTTCTCCATGACATGAATGTCATTGGGGGTCAGCGCCAGGCCGATATGATCCCCTGCCTGGGGGCATTCCGTGGACTGTATCATCCATTTAAAGCCTGCCACATCCACGATGATCTCATAGTGGACCCCCTTGAAGGTAACGGCTGTCACATCCCCCACAATCCGGGTGGAATCCGGTTCCACTACCTTGATGTCTTCCGGACGGATCACCACGTCCACAGGGGTATTTCTGCCGAACCCGCTGTCCAGGCAGCGGAAGCTGTGCCCGGCAAACTTCACCGAATAATCCTCCAGCATCACGCCGTCCAGAATATTGGATTCCCCGATAAAATCCGCCACAAAGGCATTTTTCGGCTCATTGTAAATATCCGTGGGCGATCCGATCTGCTGAATCACCCCGCCGTCCATCACCACCACCGTGTCGGACATGGACAGGGCCTCCTCCTGGTCATGGGTGACGAACACAAAGGTAATCCCTGTCTGCTGCTGTATTTTTTTCAGCTCCGCCTGCATATCCTTGCGCAGCTTCAGGTCCAGGGCGCCCAGGGGCTCGTCCAGTAACAGGACCTTGGGCTCATTGGCCAGGGCCCGGGCGATGGCAACCCTCTGCTGCTGCCCTCCGGAAAGCTGGCTTATTCCTCTGTGGGCATAGCCGGTGAGATTTACCATGGCAAGCATCTCATGTACGGTCTTCCGGATCTCCTTCTCCCCCCGTCCCTTCAGCCGCATGCCGAAGGCAATGTTCTCGTACACGTTCAGATGGGGAAACAGGGCGTACTTCTGGAAAATCGTATTCACCGCTCTCTTATGGGGCGGCAGGCCGGTAATGTTTTTGTCATAGAAAAACACATCCCCTCCGTCCGGCCTGATAAACCCGGCTATGGTGCGCAGCACCGTGGTCTTGCCGCACCCGGAGGGTCCAAGCAGGGTGACGAATTCCCCGTCATGAATCTCCAGGTCAAAGCCCCCCAGAACCTGCTCACCGTCATAGGAAACCGTAATGTTTTTTAAGGATATAATTGTATTTTTCAAATGAGGAATCTCCTTTTTCATCAGTACATCCTGCGCCGCAATTCTACAGGTAATTCGACATTTTTCGGATGCATACACAATGAACTAAATATACGGGATATCGAAGGTTTTGTCAATCCTTTGTCAACCCCGGAAAGAAATCTCATCCTCATTATTTTCCAGTCCCTCCTGCAGCCGCCCGAAGGCCTTCCGCTCGAACTCCTGGACGGAGATGGATTTTTTGTTCGGATTGGCGAATACAAAAATCTTGTCTACCGTTTCCAGATAATTCTGTATCTTGTCGTTTGTGGCGCTGATGAGAGCCTGGAAGCCCAGTCCCCGGATCAGCTGAATGCAGCTTGCCACCTTCTCCGCGTCCATCTTGGAAAAGGCCTCGTCCAGAACCACCAGACGGAGGGTGGGATTCCTGACCATTCCCGGCTTCAGATCAATTCTGTAAGCCTGGGCAAAACTGGCAAGCAGGGCCACATAGAGGGGATTCTGTCCCTCTCCGCCGGAATTCTTCCTGATCATTCTGCTCAGGCGGATTTTAATCACCTCGTCCTCGTTCTGAATCAGCTGCTGCATGTCAAAGGAAAGGTAGGTCCTGTAGTCCGCGTACCTGTCCATATTGCGCCTGGCCTCCTCCTGCTCCTCCGCGGTGGCGTTCTCCGGGGGAATAAAGATGCTGATCAGATCGTTGATCATGGCGCCGTAGTGGTTTTCATGTTCCATGGTAAACAGGTTCAGCTGATTGTCCAGACCGATATCCAGATCGGAGGGATTGACTTCCAGAGCCTCATCCATGAACATGTCATAATACTGACCGTCCGGCCCCTTGTTTCTTCCGATATAAAACTGATACTTATCCTTTCCGAAATCCAGTCTGCTGATGATCCGGTTGAGCTCATCCTTCCTCTGCAGGGCTTCCTTGATGGCGCTGCGGATTTTATACATAAAATCATCCTTAAAATGCTCCACCGCAGTCCTGGCCTGCTCCGCCGCCCTGACCCGGAACTCTTCCAGACGCTCATGGTCCAGATGGTCAAGCAGCTCCCGGTAATCCCTATTGTCCTCCGCTGTGGGAGAGAAATTCCGGTTCTGGTAAGCGCGCAGGTATGCGGCCCGCAGCTCCACCAGGCTGTTCATCTCCTGCTGCCGCCTTTCTGCCGCGCCCGCCAGACGCTCCTGATAATCCCTCCCAAGGGAATCATACCTGACATTCTGCCTGGAAGAGAGAATGTCCGCCAGTTTCTCCTCAAGCTCCGGATTTGCCGTAAAAAGCCTTTCCTTCTCCACCAGAGCCTCGTTCAGGCTTACCAGATTCTCCCTCTCCTGCTTTTGGCTGTTCTCCAGATCATAGACCCTTCTCCGGAGCTGATTCAGCGCCTGCTTTTTCTGATCGCACAGCCCCAGCAGGGTCTCCCGCTCCTTTTTCCACCGGTCCACGTCCTCAGAGGACAGCTCTTTCAGCTTTGCCTCCAGTTTCTCCTGCTCAGCCTGTCTGTCCTTCAGCGCCGCCATGTCCTTCTGCCATTCCAGGTACACGTTCATCTCCTGGCTTAAATACTCCAGTTCCAGAATCCGCTCCGTCTCCCTGTTCTGGTCCTCCAGGGGCTTTCTCTGCTCCTCCATGTCCGTGATGCTCTTTTTCAGCAGTTTGATTCTCTGGCTCACGCTGCTCTTTCCGATGTAGGCGGACGTGGTATACAGGGCGGGATTGATGTGCTGAATCCGGTAGTTGTGGTAGGACACGCAGTTTTTCGTGATGCCGATCCTGTGGCTGCGCAGTTCCTCCACGTCCCCGCATTTCATCACTTTCCCCAGAAGAAAATTAATGTAAGACTGGGCGTAGTCCTTTTCCGCCTTTACCTCCTCCGCCAGGGAGCCCGCAGTCACCGGATGCCTGTCGCCTGTGACCCGCTCCGTATCCAGAACCGCCACCCGGCAGAATCTCTCCCTGTCCATCTCCTCATAAATCTTCATGGCCAGTCTGGCGTATTTGGGCTCCACAATCACGGAGAGCTTGTTGTACCCCAGGTAGCCCTCCACCGCGTTGCGCCAGGACTCGTCCCGGATGTCCAGAAGATCCGCCAGAATCTCCACCCGCACATTCTTTCCCGTCTCCTGGCACAGGCGTTTCTGCAGAATGTCCCTGGCCTGTTCCAGTTCTCTGGGATAGGCCTTGTTTCCGGCCTTCAGCTGCGTCAGCTCCTCCCCGGCCTTTTTTATTCTCTTCCCCAGTTCCCGCAGCTCGCCCCGGATGTCCTGCTGCTGCTTTGCCGCGTCCTTCCGGACCTCCTCCAGATCCCCTTTCAGCCGCTTTAATTCCTCTTCCGTAATCTCTTTTTGCCCGAATGCCTCTATGTCCCACAGCGTCCGGTTGGCCACACTGTCCACATCCTCCCAGGCTTTCAGGAAATCTGCCGTCTGGTTCCAACGGGTCCTGCTGTTTTCCAGACGCTCCACCAGGGCGTTCAGGGACAGAAGCTGCTCCCTCATCTGCTCATATCCGGTCATGGTGATGCGCTGCAGAAGCTCGTCCCCCTGGCCGGTCATCCTGTCAATCTCCTCCTGTTCCTGCTCTATGGCCCGGGCAGCCTTCTCCGCATCCTCTTCCAGTGCGCGGATTTTCGTCCCGCATTCCTCCGCTTTCAGCCGATCCTGCATAATGTCCAGTCTGGCGCTGAAATACCGGTAAGCCTCCATTTCCCGCCCTATGGCTTCCACTTCCCCATGCTGCCTGCAGATATCTTTCAGACTCCCGATCTCCCTGCAGGTGTCCTCAATCTTCTGCCGCAGGCGCCCGTACTCCATAACGCTCTGCTGCATGTCCTCAATGTGGATATCCTGCTCCATGCAGATATATTCCTTCACAAACTCTTCCAGTTTGATATTCATGCGGAAGGGAATTGCCCGCTTAAACAGCAGGGGAAATTTCTCCGCGTCCAGTCCCCCCAGGTACACATCGTAGAGCTGCTTGCGGAAACGCTCGTTGTGGGATCCGAAGTAGTAATCCTCCCGCTGAAAATTCGCCAGAAGCCAGTTTTTTACCTCCTCTATGGACATGGCCCGGCCGTCCTTCCCCTCCACCCGGTACCCGTGGTCCGGTACAGGGCCCCTGTGCCAGAAAAATATCCGTGCAGTCTCATTGGAGGCTGTCTCCACATCAAACACCACCCCCACGCACTGGCATTCCCCCGTATCCGTCCTCCGAAGCTCCAGGACAATGGTGGAGGAGAAATTATTGTTGCGCAGATAGGAAAAGCTGTTGTCCTCCCCGATGTTGACCATGCCCCGCAGATACTCGATAAGGCTTCTGTCCGAGTCGTCCGCTGCCGCCTTGTTGAAAAATCCCCTGCCGTCCGTATTTGCGTAGAGCACGATCTGCAGGGCGTCAATCACCGTGGATTTCCCGCTTCCGGAATGCCCGGTAAAAAAATTAATCCCCTGGTGAAAGGACAAGATTTTATGCCTTATGTAATGCCAGTTGTTCAGACAGATTCTGGACAGCGCCTCAAACCCCTGATTCGTCATCTTCCTCTTCTCCCTCTGTATAAGTCTCGATCAGCGCCCTTACATCGTCTCCCATCAGCACCACATTCACCGTGGGATAGATGATCAGGCGGCTCTGGCCGTCCGTTTCCTCCAGACTGTCCAGAGGCTCTATCAGCTGATACCGTTTCAGCAGCCCCAGGCACCTGCGGATCTCCGTCACCGAAGGCTGCCTGGGCAAAAGCCGGTAGCTGCCCAGTTTCTCGTGAATTTCCCCCAGGGAGACCACGGCATTGACGGACGTGGACACAGCGGACATCTGTTCGTCATAGATCAGCTTTAAAATCAAAATATAAAAGGTGGCCAATTTGGGCAGCTTCTCCCCCAACACCTGCTCTCCCCGGATGTAGATTACCCCCATCTGGCTGTTTTCCATTACCTCAATGTCCATGATGGCAAAATACGCCCTGATAAACTCCAGATGCCTGCCGCATTCATAATAATCCCTGTTCAGCTGATATCGTTTCGTCTTCCTGTCATACCGCCGCTCCAACAGAAATGTCTGCCGGTAAAGCTGGCCGATCACTTCCGTCACCTTCCTCTGCTCCTCCTGGGGCAGTTCCTCATAGTAATTTATCATCTGCTCATCCTTCCCTTACTCCTTACCGGGCTGTCTCAGTGCTTCTGCCCCTTCTGCTGAAATACCAACGCAGGATACCGGTATCTGCCGTTGTCAATCACTTCCGCATCCTGCTCCTGAATCTCATAGGGACTGTCCTTTCTGACAGAGCTGTCATAAGCCAGTACCAGTTTCTCGAAATCCTCCGGTGAAGCAATGGTATCCTTCCCCACCTCCAGGCGTCCGTCCTTCATTTTCTCCAGAATAAATGTCTCTATCTCCTTCCGGCTGAACCGGTTCCGAATCCTGTTCAGGCGCAGAATCTCCTCCCCGGACAGCTCCTCCGTCTCCTCCTCCGGAGCCAGACTCTCCGCAAAATCCTGTTTTGGTTTCCTTCTTTTATACAGGGACTTCTCCGAAAGCACCGCCGTCTGGGACAGGTTAATCAAGGCGCCGATCCGCTCCGTCTCCCGCTCCTGCTCCTCTTTTCCCGTCGTCTGGGACAGATGGTTCAGCAGCCGGATCACCAGTCCCTTCATATTGTCTTCCCTGTTCAGCAGGTAATTCAGCCTGGTCACCGTGGCCCGGATATAGCGGGTATGTTCCCTGTCCATATTCATGATTCTGTGCTCGATATCGTCAAATCCCCGCTCGATCATGTCAAGTTGGTTTTCCAGTTCCTCGGTCCGGATATCCACCCCCCGAAGCCTCCTGTTCCTCTCGCACACCTGTAAAAGCCAGGGGTAATCCTGCCTCATCTCCCCCAGCCATTTCTTAATGTCCGCCTTATACAGATAAAAATTGTCCGATGTCTTCAGGATGTGGTATTTTTTCCGGACAATCTCCTCCACATATCTGTCCAGATGCTCCTGCAGCAGCTCCCCGTACCCCGTCTTCTCCAGAAGGCCCGCAAAAAATTTGTCCATATTGTGGAGCATGTCCTGGAGCGTCTTATTCAGCCGCCGGGTATTCACCAGAGCCGATTTCAGAAGGGAAATATTGGATCTGGGATCGTTTTTAAAAGCAAACAGAATCCCGTAGACATTCTGAATGTACACCTGGGTTTCATCCTCGTCCTCCCCGGCCAGGTGCGCAAACGCGTCCACAAACACAGCCGCATAGTCGGGAATCACGATGTACACTGTCATGGTCCCGTAATCCTCCACCTTCCGGAGCCATCCGGCCCGCAGAAGCCAGTTCAGAATCCGGGAGGAAATCGGCTCCGACAGATCAGGATCTTCCTCTGACTCCTCCCATTCCAGGCTCACCTTCTGCCTGGCGAAGTAATCGCTCAGCGTCTGAACACAGATCTCCCTGCTGAGGTAATAATTGCTGTACTGGTACTCCTCGTTCACCTGAAGGAGCGCATCTATATAAATCTGTCTGTTCCGGGAGCGGAACAGCCCCCAAAAAGACTCCGGTATCTCCGAAAACTGATTTGTCATATCCACGTACCTTTCCTGCCTGAACCCTTTTTCTGTTCCGCAGCCTTTCATCAGGGATTCAGAACGTCTGTTCCTGTTATCCCGGAATCCGGGACCCGGAGCATCACCCCTCGCAGAGGTCCTTCAGCAGCCCTGCATTGATGAGTTCGATTTTCCCCCTGGACAGCTTCACCATGCCTTCATTCTGGAAATAGCGAAGCATTCTGGTGATCACCTCCCTGTGGGACCCCAGATGGTTTGCAATGGCCTCATGGGTGATCTTCAGCTGACTGGTCTCCTCTATGGAAGCTTCCTCCAACAGAAAAGCCGCAACCCGCCTGTCCAGGCTCTTCCACATAATCTGTTCCATAAGCCACATCACCTCGGAAAAGCGGGACGCCATCAGCTCATTGGTGTAATTGGCCACAGGGACGGATTCCTCCATGAGCGCCTTATAGGTTTCCGAAGGAATCACCCACAGCTCCGTATCCTTCTCCGCCTGGATGGTCACCTCAAACTGCATGGACCGAATTATGCAGGATGCCGAAAACAGGCACATATCCCGTTCAAACAGGCGGTACAGGGTTACTTCCCTGCCTTCCTCGGAGAGAATATAGGCCCGAAGCTGACCGGTTCTGATCAACAGCAGCCCCGCACAGTCCCCGCTGTCATGATGAATGACGGTTCCCCTGCCCACCCTCCGCAGGGTCAGGCTGCCCTGTATCCGGTTCTGCTGCACCGTATTTAATTGATTCCATATGGGAAAGTACTCCTGAAATTCCATAGTCCCCTCCTTGTCCGGTCCTGCCTTAAGGCGCTAGCGCTTCCTGCCGTATCCTGCAATCACCGCCGCTGCCAGTATCGCCAACATGCACAGAGAATAGTAGTTTACAAAAGGGATGGCCCCGGGCGCCACGGCAAAGCCCTCCCCGAACTGGGCGGACTGTTGGGCCGGAATCACGCAGTGCACCGTCCAGGGCGCCAGAAAGCAGAACACACAGCCTGTGCAGTCCATCAGATTCGCCCGGCGGTACGGGTTTACCCCCGCCTTCTCCCCGATCTCGTTCACCAGATCTCCAAGTGCCACAATGGCCACGGAGATAACTCCCGTCACCATGCTCAAGATGCCCACAGACAGCACAATTGCCGCCTCCGTGCTGCGGGCATTTCCCGCAAACCTGGACAGGAATCCTCCCACATCCTCAAACAGACCGCTGCGTTCCACTGCGCCGAGAAGGGCAAATACCGCAATCAGCATGGCCACTGTGCCCGCTGTTCCCGTTATGGCTTCTATGATTGCCCCGGACACGGCAAAGCCGCCGGGAAAGGAAATCAGCCCGTCCACCGTATATATCCCGAAAAGCAGCCCCACGGCGATTCCTGTCAGAATTCCCCAGGACAGGGCCGTGATCAGATGCTTTCTCATCAGGCACAGGACAATGATCACCGCGGGCACCGCCAACATAACCAGACTGACCGGATTGGCGCCGCCCTCTGCAGCCTGAACCGCTCCGCCCTCGTCTCCCTTTCCGGAAAACAGCAGAAACAGTACCAAGGCTCCCGCCGCAGCCGGCAGGCTGTAACGCATCCTGGTCTTCACCACGGTTCCCAAATCCGCATGCTGCGTGGCGGAGGAGGCGATGGTGGTATCCGATATGGGCCCCAGATTGTCCCCGAAGGCCGCCCCTGACACGATGGAACCGATCATAAACTCCGGCGCCGCTCCCGCCATCACGCCCACAGGAAACAGAATGGGGATCACCACAAAATAGGTTCCCACAGAGGTTCCCGTTGCAAAGGCCAGCAGGCAGGTGATGAGAAAGGACGCGGCCACAAAGAGCCTTCCGGTAAAGCCTGCTTCCACCACATATGCCGCAATGGTCTGCACCGCCCCGCTTGCCGAGATCAGCTTGCCGGAAACGGCAGCCAGAATCACCGCCATCACAATCACGCCGAACATAGGTTTGCTCAGTCCGTAGACAAGCGCTTCCCCATAGGCCTTTTCGTCTTTTGCAAAAATCACGCCTGTCACCAGTGCCGCAAAAAAGGCCAGTACATATCCGTTTACATTGGACTGGCGAAGAGCAGCCCATAAAATCATAGCCGCCGCGGTGATCAGCGGCGCCAGTTTCCCTGTCTTTCCCAAATGAAATTCTATCCTTTTTGCTTTCTGCTCCATCTCTCTGCTCCTTTTCGCATTCTCTGCGTGTTTCCCCGGACGTTTTTCGTTTTCCTGCGCATGCGCAGATTTTACCTGCCATAAAGCTTACCATATGATGGTATCTTTTGCAAATAATTCTTCCCTTGGGCTGTGCGTTCCTCAGGCTGAGGTTGGTTGATGTTAATTGCGGTTAATTAAGGTTGGTTGATGTTTTACGTCCACTCCAGTCCCGGATTCTGCCTCCCTGCCCATGCAGTCCTGAATTATTTTGCCATTCATCACAGACTGACTGCCAACGAATGCTGTTATTTTGCCGTTAGTTTGCTGTCAAAATTATCTTTTCAAGCGGCAGAAATTATGGTAAGATAAAGGAGTCCTGCAATCATTCTGACAGGAGGTAACGAATATCGCCGCAGGCACCATTTTACAGATGGTTATTTTTTTGACCTGTCTACTTCTCTTTTCCGGAATATATATGGCAGTTTTTCAGTTCTAATAAATTAGGACAAAACCACTTAAAATAGCATTATATTACTTCGGAAATGAGGTGTATAATGCTTGTGTATAGAAAATTATATTCCGGCCAAAATTATTGAGCTATGTACAAAAACAGGAATTACAAAATATCGCCTTTCCCAGACCACCGGCATTTCACAGTCTGCTTTGTCGGATATCACAAAGGGAAAGAATCTTCCCGGCGTTATTACCCTGGAAAAGATATGCGATGCGTTTGGAATTACTCTGGCACAGTTCTTTACGGAAGACGGCAATATCCTTGATTTATCAGAAGAGCAGAAGCGTCTGCTGCAGACGTGGTCTACTCTGACGCCGGAAGAGAAGAACTTTATCAATACCTGTATGGAAAGTTTGAAGGGAAAGTAATCTCTGGTATGAAAGACTGCGGCTATTCCTATTTGCCATGCATCAATTTAAAAAGCTTATTTTCATTGTTATACTGTGTTTTGTGGCAGGGAATCTTCAATCGGACTCCGGGCGCCGTCCTTTAGAGAATATGGATTTTTATTGTTCTGTGTCTTCTCTGAATTGCGGCATCTGCGGTCTTAACGGGGTACTTCCAAAGTCCCGGAATTCCGGTTGGGCTTCCATCGGGCTATTGCATCTGCGCACACTGGAAGTATATGATACACAGGTCCGGCTTTCTGATGACAGTACAGCGGAATCCGGTTCCCAATACTCTGTATTACATGGTTATTGCAACTTTGGAGCGGAATCCGGTATAGCCTATGGCACAGCCTACGGCTATGCCCATATAAACAGCATGCCGAACCGCGGAATTGCAACAGTTGACCTTACCTACGGAATTGAGGATGAAATTGACTTTGCATTTCTGGAGGAACGGCTGTGCCAGGAATGTATTGGGAAGGTACTGGCGGAATACCAAAAAGCGGGATCGGGAAAATGCCGGAATGTATTCCTGGTTGATTTTCAGACAATGGAATTTTATGCACTGCCTGAAGACATTATCTCTTTTATGAGAAATGATTATTACATTCACGTTGACCATGCTGACGGACTGGATCGGATTTTGATTGTTTATGCGCCGGAACAGCATTAGTTACCTTGTCTCCCTCAAAGGGCTGACTTCAAAATGGAGGACCCTTTTATGAAACTGAGAACGTCAAGCATTCCCCTTATGCTCGAATATGTGGCAGAATCGGGCATGGACCGGGAAAATGGCCAAAAAGCTGCTGACATTCTAAACCACGAAGACTATCGTTTCGAAATCAGAAGATACGGCCTGGACTCCCCGGATCCTCTTGTGTCCTATTTTTCCCACTTCAAAGATATTACGCCGAAGGATATTCCCGATCTTTGCCCGGAGCGGAAAACCGCCTTGCGGGATAAGCATGCGCTGTGGTTGGACTGCGCCGCCAATCCCCAAAAATATGCTGACAGATACGCCCAAATCATGGGACTGCTTACGGAAGAAAACCTCCTGAACTTACAGGCCAGACTGAACGCCGCCTTTCCTGAAAAAACAGACATCGATGATACGGAGGTGATTTCCACCCTAAGCTTCGGCCCGTCTTTTGGTTATGTATTTGAGAACGCGCTTCATCTGGATTTATTCGGTATCGAAAAATACTGTACAATGGAGGAGCTGCCTTCCATCATCCTCCACGAAATGCATCACCTGCAGATTCAGAAAATGATAGGCGATTACGATACTTTTACAGAAAATTTCAGCCTTCTGGAACGTTATATTTTCCGCTTTACCGGTGAAGGCATGGCTATCAAATTCTGCAACAATGCAGAAGGTATTCTATCCAAAAGACGCAATCCTGACCTGGATGCCAATATCGGAATTCCCGCCATGCCGATTCTTAACAGACACTTTCCGGAGCATCTCTCCCTTTTTCAGGACACTGTGGAAAAAATTGAGAAAGGCCTGATCTCCGCATCTGAAATTGAGGAACAATTCAGGAACTATTGGTGGAATCCCCATCTCTATCCGGAAGAGAGGGAATTTCTGGAGCAGACTCCTATCTACAGCTTTGGAAACGAACTCTTCGGAAGTATTTTTGACGCTTTCGGTCTGGAAACCATGTTCCAGTGCTTCTACCACCCGGCCAGGGTATTGGAATTAATCAGTGCTTGTGGCTGTCAGCCGTTTGATTATATTCTCCGAATTTAGATAGACCGCTGAAAAGAGGGCGCAGTCTGCAATTCCCGGAAATGTATGGCAGCTGCGCAGCCCGTCACAAAGGGCGAGGGACCCGTCCGCGATATGGCCGACAGCTCCTTCGCACCGGGCTTTGTCTGGATATCTTTTGTGTCCTATTAAACATACCCAAACGGTATACCATCCCATTTACTGACTGACACCTTATTATACTGCAGATCGCCAGGATTTACAGTGATGTCTTCGGAAAAATACCTGGCTGGCGGTCTGCAGTCGGGTTGCACTGCAAATTTAACGTAACAGTTCAGACAGGGCACTGAACTGTTACGAGAATGCACGTATAAATTTTTGACTCAAAATTTACGTTGTATATTAAGCACGTTCATCAATGCTTCTTGTAATACCCTTGATATATTGATTCCCGCATGTTCAGCCTCATAATTGAGCCAACTGGGAATAGTGACATTTTTCCTAACTGCTTTTGTGTCAATCTTCTTTCTATATTCTCCAGAATCAATATCAACTAAAGATACAACCGTAATTCCTTCTTCTGCAAAAGTTCCGTTATTTACATCTAAAGAATTAATTTCAGACGGTAAAGGAATTTTCATCCCATCATCTTCCATTGATACACATTTTAATTCTATAGCATCTCTAGCCATTTCTACCGCATTTACCATATCTTTTCCTTCTGTTAATATTTCCAAATCCGGAACTTCTACTAATATAACCGTATCTGTCTTTGTAAAAAACACAGGGTATATATTTTTCATTATTCTTTTCCCTTTCCAGGACCTTATATACTATATATGTTATTATAATCCCCTTCTCTTGATAATTGCATTTGCCAACCGTTCATCAATCTCTTTATGCCTTGGTACTTCTTCTTTCTCTGTTCCTCTTCTATAAACATCATGATTACTTCCATGACGTTCAAAAACAAATCCGCCAGCTTCCAACTTTTTAATCAAATCTCTTTGTTTCAATCATACTCTCTCCTTATTTGTCGATTATACACACTTTATACGTATATGTCAATCATTATGGTGTTCGTCAGCAAATGGCTTCTAATCACCATAAAATCATATATGATTTCTTAGTCCAATAAACACCCTGCCCGATAAGAGCATTCCAGATAACTTGGATTCTGATAATAAATATCCGTCTGAAAATCAGATATTTTATCACTGATAAAGGAAGAGAAAATATTCATCAATTCGTCAACTTCTTTTCCCTCTTCCGCACAATCTTCAATCATAATGCAATACAATTTCCCGATATCCAAAAAACTGGGAATCGTATATTTGCATTCGGTAATTGTATCAAAATCGCCTTTTGAAATTTTATACTGCTCAATTAATTCATCACTTACCTGTTCAAATGAAAGGCAATGATTTACTTCCGCATCATATAGCTGCTTATCAATCCCTTTCCTCCCGAATAATTTAACAATAGTACCGCGCTTATTCTGCGTTTGGCGTGCAATATATTCAATTAAAGAACAGACATAAAAAAAATCATTTTTTTGCTTTTCTGTCATATACAATTTTACTCCTGTTAAAAGTCAGACAATTAAGTGCCGATAGTGTATGAAAACTGCCATTTTATTTTCTATTGAAAAATTTAGCCAAAATCCCCTTCTTCTTTTTAGAAGTTTCCGGAATATTTTCAGGTGCTTTCGCTGCCCTTTCCTGCTGTTCCGCAACCGGATTTTTTCCGGCTGAAATAAGCGCAATATCATATTGGCTTATATCATACCCCAGTAACTGCATTATTTTCAGTTCGTCCTCCGCATCCAAAACAGCATTATGTGTCTCGCGGTATCCCTTGTCCCTGCTGAGCATTTTCAATATATTTTCAACACCGTATCCCTGTTTCATTCTTCCGGTTTTATAGCATTCCGCAGAGTCCGGAATCGCTTTATTATATTGACGGTACGCCGCTAAACGCATGATATCATACCATTCATACCCTGAATATTCCGGCAAATGTTTCTTGTCAAAGGAAGCATTATAGGCAAAAAGTTTCTGTATCTGATATGAGGCAAACCATTCGCTGATTTCTTTCAAGGCCTGCTTTCTTCCGGTAACGCGCACGCCTTTCTCGGCAAGTCTCAATTCACCAGAGAACATTCCGCCTACCCTGTACTCCGGATCAATTATGTAATATTTGGAGTCGATTCTTTCCCTGGTTTTTGCATCGGCAACTACAATACCAATGGACATTACCTCATCATTCCAGTTTGTCTCGGTATCAATTACCGCAAACTGATCGCTTTGATCCGCTGCTGTTTTCTCCCCTGTTGCATCCGGTTCAAAATAGGTTTCCATGGCCCCCTTGGTAATTGCTTTTGTGACTGCATTCAAAAAAGCTTTCCGGTCCGGCACTTCTATCTCATAGGACGTATTATCTCTGGTGTTCCACAGAATCCCCTTTTGTTTCTGCATTGCAACCATATAACTGGCGCACTGCAGAAAATGTTCATGCGTTAATTCCGATACGAATTTTAATTCATAAACAGTATCCTCCTTAACCGCATCAGCAAAACCTTTGGCAGAAAACCTGACCTGATCACTTTTTTCATCATAAAAATCAATTCGGCACTCCACCTGGGCGGCCTCGTCTCTGCCCAACCGCGTCTTCAGCCTGGATTTGATAAGCTCACTTTGTTCTTCATTGACAAAGGGAGTCTCCACCTGCATCCGGTACCTCTTCTGCCTGGTATCAAGCGACACCAAGAATAATATTTTCTCATCCAATGTGCTGTTTTTTATCTCTTCTGTATACACTCCGTGCAATTTCGGATTCAGTAAAATCTTTAACTTGATAGCCGCATCTATTTCATAATGTTTAAAGTAAACCGCCTCCTGGTATATTCCGATGCAGGGAGACAGATCGATCAGCCCGTCCCGGCTTTTCACCTCAATTGTTGAAGGGTCTTCCGATATCAGCTTATTAATTTTCAGCAGTGAAAAACATTTTTCTACATCCTCTTTATATTTGAAATCAAACATTTCACTGATATCCAAATCCTCAAATTTGTGGTTTGTGTCAAGGGGTGTTGAAAGTGTTCTTTCAGACAGCATAGCCTCATCCGGTTTCACAAAAATAATATGATCTTTCCCACGACTGGCCGCGACACAGAAAATGTTTCTCAAAATGAAATAGGACTGCTGGGGTTTTGAAATCCTTACGCTCCAATAGCTCTCCGTAAAATCAAAGATTACACAGATTTTTCTTTCCAACCCTTTACTGCTGTCATATGTTGTAAAGATCGCGGAATCTTCTTTGGGTTCCGTTTTTCCCATGGAATCATTATCGGATATGGTTGCATAGACTGTCTGCTTATTGAATTTGCGGGGATACCTTTCTTCCAAAGTATTTAAGGTATCGGCCATCGCCCCTGTTCTTGCTCCCAGGCACAGAACGTCCCCGGGAACCTGTTCTGCCAAAAAAGCCAGAACCTCTTCCTTCTCCATTTCTTCCACCCTGCAGCCGGTATTCACTCCCCTTATCTCTTTCTTCCACACCCTTCCAAGCATTGCCGCCAGAGCGTCAGACAGGCGAAAACACTGGGTAAACCGCAATCTAAGGTGATCTTCAAGAAATTCCCGCATAAATAATTCAACATTTAATGTCGTTTTATCGTATATTTTCTGTTCCATATCACCCACTGCAATAATCTGCATATCCGGGTTGCAGTCTTTTATCAGCTGCAGCAGCTCTGCCAGCTCCTGTTCAATATCCTGATATTCATCAATAATCAGAATATCGTATTTATTGATCGAAGGTTTCCGCTGAATGAAAGTCTGTATGAGATCGGAAATTCCTGCGGATACACCATTTTTGCTCAAAACCATATAGGCAAACCCATGATAGTTCGTTACCGTAACGTTTCTCTTTTTGATCTTGGACTTTGCATCCAGTTTCAGAAGCTTATTGTAAGTCAGATACAAAACCTTTTTCGTACCCGGCAGCGCATTGCATAAATTCTGAATGGCAGTGGTTTTTCCGCTTCCTATGCAGGCATCTACAAGAATGTTTTTTCCCTGCAATGCTTTTTCAATGAACTGCTGCTGCTCACCTGACAGCTTTACGCTAAATGTTGTATCCATAAAATTCCCCTTTTTCTTATCTTTGGCAGGTCTATTGTTTCACTTTTCTTCCTGCTCTTCCTCACTCGCCATTCTGATACCGTCTCCTATAATACTCCATTGTGCGATACTCAATAATATCCTTCATCTGCTCCTTTATCACAATACTCCCAATTATTGGCTTCAACTCCTCCTTAAGCGCAATGACATACCCTTCTGCGTCAGTGAAAAACCCCTTCCCCGACGCCGTCATATACCGCACCGGCATGCTTTTGGCCTTGAAAACCTGAATCAAATTCTTTCTTCAAAAGAAGAAACAGAAACTACCACTGGCTGACTTCCCCCAAATGTGCCATTCTTTTTGAGTCGATCTCCAACCACAATACATCGCCCTTTTTTAAGTCCTTTCACCTCTGCCGTCCAATTACTTTCACCTGTGGGGTCTAACTGCCTTGCAATTTTTATTATTTCGTCATCTGTAGGCTTAAAATATAGTTTATATGCCGCCTGTAATAAACGGACAACCTCATCATCCCTTAAGATTTTCAAGGATTGTGTTGCAAACCATGCAGACCACCCAAATTTCCTTCCTTCCGTCAATATAACTGCACTTGGAGAACTCTTTTTATGGGACAAATTCTGCGCCTCATCTAGCACAACGACAAATGGTTTATCCTTATTACCAAATTTCTTCGTATAATACCAGGCATCCCACAACATTAGTTCCGTTATAATAACCTGCATTTCCCGATTAATTCCGGTTAATTGAAAAATATTAATTTCGCTCTCCTCTCCATACAGCACATCTCCCCAGTCAAAGTCTGAATCATTTTCGAAAGATATGGATTGAAAAAAAGGCTCCATCTTAGAAATGACCGTTTTAGCAACTTTATTATTCTCCTGCACTTCTTCCAGTTCCGCCCTAAAATATGTCATATTCATCTTATCGCCATGAGTATTTATCCCATTTAATGCTGCGGAAAAAATTACGGATGATTGCTGATCTCCGAAATCATAGACATGGGAAAAAATATCTGCCAGTCTTGACGCAACATCAGCAGCTTTTTCTTTCATTATGGTTCCACCCAAATCAATATCATGGCGAATGAAAGGATTAATAGGGACTCCCTCATAATAGAAAAATCTTTCTTTTATTTTATCATTCATTGCATCCACAAAAGATTTTTCCAATTGTTTCTTATTAAAACCTTCTGTATAGTCAAAAATCACTGCTCGTATATTAACTTTTGCCAGTTCATACAGCATCGTCTGAATACTATAGGTTTTTCCCTGCCCAGATGTTCCTGTTATCAGTAAATGCCTGTTTGCCAAGTTCTTATTTCCAAATTCCCAGTAGATTGGTTCTCCTGTTATATCACGTCCTATTAAAATTCGCGCATACTGCGGACTTCCATTTATATCATCTACACTGTTCGCGGGGAATGTTTCTGCTTCAACCTCCTGACCCGCTGCCGAATTGTCAGCAACCGGCTGAACTATGCTTTTTAATTCTGTGACTTCCTCATCTAAACCATCATGATTGTCATAATCCACCATTTCATCATCAGCTATATCATAATGAAGTGTATCTGTAAGAAACTCTGTCTCAACCAGGGCCTGCACAGCTTCCAACAAAATTTCCTCATCAATCAGATACTCGAACATGCCTTTAAGCGGTATCATAATTTCAGTCACATTATCTGAAACACACATTTGATGACTCACATTATTTCTGCCCTCCATAAAATAGAAAGCATATTTTTCACCATCCTGCTCCATCTCCAGGTCATACTTATCATTTAACAGCATAACCCGAACTGGCGAATTGATTAATTTTTCATACTTTTCCTTATCTGTTCCTACAATTCCATAAGCTACCATCTTTTCAACATTAGAAATTACATGCTGCATCATATAATTCCGATAAATAACCTTATCAATCCGCTTTATGTCTTCATCATCTACTTTATCAACAAAGGTCTGATACAGCAGAATAGCTGTATTTTTAGTCTGTTTATGCGCTTTTTCCTTTACTTCCGCATTCACCTGCCCATGTTTCACCTCAATGGGAACATATTTCACAGAAATATGCTGCGAATTTGTTACTTTAATACCGGCCATCAGAATATCGTCGGAATTCATACTAAATTTTTCGATAATCTCCCTCTCAATCAACGCTTTTTTTGAGAATAAACAATTTGTCAATGTCCCTCCAATAGAGCCGGTAACTCGTAAAATCTCATCTAATGCAAGCGGAATCCAGATGTATTCAGGCATCAGACACGCAAAATACACTCTGCAAAATCTTATTGCAGAGACTAAGCTTATCTTTTCATCAATCATAATCAAATTATTTTTGACAAAAGACATCAGCCATTCACCGCTATATGCATTATAGTTTTTTATGACCCCTTTTATATCCATATCCTTTCTATATTGGGTCAATCTGCCTTTCAAATATGCTGTTATCACATCAATATACTGTTGGGATTTCTTTGTCACCGTAATAGATGAATATCCGCTTGCAGTAATATTTTTATCCGGATAGTGGATAATAATCAAGTCATCATTCTTATCTTCCTGACTGATAAAGAAATCCAAATCAATTCGAGGCTCTACAAAAACCACCCAATTAGAAGCATCATAAATTGCTTTTAACTTTGGAGATTTGGTATTTTGAACTGCCAACGCGATACTATAATCGCGAATAATCGGACTGCCCATATCGCAATTTGCCAACTCATTATAAGCAGTTACCAATTCGCATAACATAGAATCATCCAAAGCTTCATCAATATACTGCGCCCCAAATCCGTACTTATAAAATCCGCTTTCTCTGTCTAAACTGGACGGAATATCCGATACAAGTCCGCCAAGCATGATTCCGGACTTTGACCTTGATATTGCATTTGTCTTATTTGACTGGAAATCTGCCTGCATGGCACAAAACGTAATATGGGAATAGCCGAATTTTCCTTCATCCTTGTTTGCAAAATACTGTAGATTTTCTGTATACCAATCACAGAAACCATCGACTAAACCCGCATCCTTTTTTCCAAAACCGTTTTCAGCGCGTCTTCTCATATAATCAGGCTTTGTCATTTCATCCAATTCATTTCTTCCAAGGCCTTGATAATAGTAGTTTAACTCCAACCTTAGTTTTCTGAAATCACTATTTTTTCTATAAAGCTCAATAAGAGCATCTATTATTTCCTGTGTATGATATATTCCAACTATATTCAGTATAAAGGTATTGTTAGGAATATTCTGAAATAAATAAGAAAACTTGGTATAATAGTCTTTTATCTTATCATAATATGTCTTTTTATCACCTTTTATTGCCTGTTTTGCGTCATAATAGCAGGCCCATTGAATGGGATAATTTCCTTTTATCGTCTGATAAATTTTTCCATCTGCATTCAAAATAAAAGGCAAAAGTGAGCCATATCCTAAACTTGAATAAAGCTCCTCATCAAATCTGATAATCTGTTCTTCCCTTTCATTCATTTCCATCTGGTAGGCCACGCTAAGCGGACACAAAGGAGTAAGCCATATGAATCCGTCTGTATCAATTACCGTTCCCAGATAAAGGATATTATGAATCTCTTCCCGAAGCGTATCGCTATGTTTAAAGTCCTTTGACCCTTTTCCAATATACTTCATAATCTCGGCAATATAGTCATGATAAAGTTTTTTCAATTCATCGTCATAAGGACATAAAGATACACAAGTGCTTCGAGACGAAAAGTATCCGCATATTGCATCATAGGCCGCAGTTATTTCCGCAGGGACATTACAGGGTAATTCGCTCACATCCGATAAACGGTTCGCCCTTGCATACCTTATCTTATTTTCCACAAATTCCCGCTCAATATGAAATAATTGCTCTGTCTTATATGAGCTTCCTGCAACGGTAAATTCGTCTATTTTAAATTTATCACTCTTCTGATATATGTTTGTAATGACATCTTCACGTATGGAATACGTATTCTTCTCTATACTGCACTTATTGAATAGTTCATAAATCTTTAATATCCTTAACTTTTGCCTCTCAAATCTAATCTTTGAATTTAACTGAAATTCATCATCTACGAAAAAAGCCAAATTACACTCTTCAATAATTTCATCCGCTGCAGCTTGTCTGAATTTAACTGTCGTATAATTTGAGGAATTAATCCGATAGGGAATCTTGGAGACATCTGCACAATCGATTTCAAGTTCTGCATCTGCCCCTTCTTCTCCAAATATCAAAGCATAATCAACCACTTCGAAGAGAAACGTTAAGCCATCCTTTTTCCTTTTTATACCCACAAATGTTTCCGGCATAAACTTACAGTCTGTATCCATAACAATTACATCCAGACTGTATTTCTTTTTCTCCCTTCCCCCAACAATAGATATTGTACCATGATAAAAATTTGTTGGCTTATTTATACATACCTTGATTAACGTACCTCTTGAATTCGTCTCTATCTCATCGAAATTTGTCTTTTCAGAGTCAACTGCAGCACGTTGCGTACACCTTATTTCAATCAAAAATTTTTTCTCTTTATCATAACTCCCTGTATAAAACAAAATTGCACTATCATCCAACTTCGAATAGTATTCCGTAGAAAGTTCCGTACCATCAGCATCCTTTACAGTGACCCCTTCAATCTTAAATTTCTTTTGACCAGATTTTTTTCGCTTTTCAATTTCTTCATAGGAAATATGCTTGTCCCATTCCTCTGCATGCTTTTCATATAATCTTTTAATCTCTAATGCCAAGCTTTCATCATATGCCGAAAGACAGCTTTCTACCTCCTGGTCTTCAATTGCTATATTGATATCCCGAAGAAGTTTATAATTATCTAACAGCTTTCCATCATTTTTACCCAAATCTGTCATACTCATGGAAAATAAGTGCAAATCATGAAAGTCTTCATTCTCCAACAATTTATTCTCCAGGATTCTCATAATTGAAGCAAATTCAATGAGAGAGTTATCGGTTTCCGGTTTATTTTGCATTATTTTATCCAAAGAAAATTTTAATGTTTTTTTCTCATTCTCTCCGTCCACATTCGATATTCTATCTTCTAAATCCTCATATACTTTAGCAATACATAGAGGCAATCCTGGTTTTTGAAAATTTTCAGTAGTTTTATTTACACTGGCAATATTCTTTACGGATAAATAAAACAAAACTTTATCTTCTTTTTCGTCTACAAATTTATTTCTAATATTATTTTTGAAAGCATCCCCTAACAAGCCCCCATTTCTATCATAATCGGGAATATATACAATGGTCTTGCTATATTTCCCCTCGGTAAACCTAACCTGTGTAGCGGCGTATTCAAGCTTTCCATCATCATTATTTATCTCATATTCCGGGAGAAGTTCAACAGATAATCCTTGAATCCCCGAACTTTTCCTCAAATCATCTATAGCATCCGCATCCGATAATATTTCTAATAGTCGCTTTTCGAACTGCGTAATATTATTTTCACTGTCGAAATAAAGCACATAGCGGCTTGTCACTATGTTATCCTTATCCGAAAAGAAAAACACCATGGCTCTGATAATATAGTCATAAAGATAAAGGATATTCCTATTATTGGATTTGTTTGACATACTGCGCCTCCTCGCTATCGCTTTTGCTGTCAATCAAGTTAATTTCATGCAAATGTTTTATAATATACTGCTTGGACTGTCCGTCAAAATATAAGCCTCTCATTTCAAATTCCTTAAACAGGTCATTTATTTGTATTCCCAGATTTGGAATCATATTCTCAGATGACCTCTGACATATCCGAATCATCAAGAGCAAGTCATTATTGGAAATCATACTCATTTTTCCCTGATTTCCCCAAGATTTCACAAATCTCATCTTCAATAGCCGTTCATAATTACACCAAACATTTCTCCTGACAGTTTCCCTTGTAGAAATCCCTTGTAACTGATATTCTATACAATCAAACAAAAATTGTATCTTTGCCATAAAATAATCAATTGTACCCGCATTTCCAAATTCTCTTGTTAGCTCTGCAAAATTAATTGTTCCCCCATTTCTGGCACTATATGTATGTTTTACCGTGTATTCATCAATCAAAAAATCTACGGCCGCTTCCATTTCGGCTCTTAAATCCCGATTATCTTCATATAATTCATATAATTCCGAATACGTAAAAAAGGGACTTGTATTATCGTGTTCATTCAACATATTCAGCAGAATCAAATGCGAAAAGATTTTCTTCGTTTTCTTTTCAAGCCTTCTCCATCCCCAGGCAATACATTCTCTATCATCTGATACCGATTCCTTACCCATCTTGAACAATAAATACATACTCTCATCGCTTTCCTTATGGTATAAATCCCTCTCCAATCGAAGCGCAATCTGGGTCAAATAAATAAATGAATAGTAAGATATCAGGAATGTAAGCTCTTCTGCAAATCCCTCGTGAACATTTAACGTAGCTTGTATATCTCTGTTCAATATTTCAAACATCCCTTTTAGTTCTTGTTCAAGAATTCTCGTGTATACCTGTCCATCCTCCTCTTTTTGTAATACATTCAGCTCGGAATATGCCCTGTTTACAATATCGTCCAACGGGTTTTCTGCTTCATTTAACTTTTTCTTCAATTTCACCCTGGTTTCGTCATTTAATAAGACATCATATAGAAATTTACCTATATCTGCCTGGGTTCCATTACGATATCTCAATAATGATAAAGTTGACAGCTCAGAATCCTTAACATCACCCAGATATAAATCTTCCATTATACTGCGAAAAACAGGTTTCAGTCTGTCATCAATCTTTACCTGCATCTCAATTTCGCTCATCAATTTATCATTTATGTCTGACAGCTTCTTAGTATTTATGCGCTCCTTTTGCAAACTATGCAATAAATCAGTCAAAATATCCACTTCGGTTATTTTGCTATATTGAGTAGAAGTATCACTTCCCACCGGGCACACACTGTCGCAATTTTTTGCCGTACTCTTTGCCCGATTTCTTAATTCCTTTCCCTGTAAAAACTTTTCCTTAAATATATCCTTATCAAAAATAAAATCTCTCATATTATCGTTCCTCTTCAAAAGTATACTTACCCATAAAATTCTTTTTTATCCTATATCGATGGCCGCCATCCAAATAAGAAAAAATGTGGATTTCACCATCCGCCATTGATGCTATACTTCTTACAAAAGAATCAAATTTCACCCTCGCTCTCCTGTCGGAACTGGTTGGCTGATATCCTCGGTCTACTTTCAGCATAAAGGAATATAAATCATAATCAATATCAATTGCAAAGATTTCCTCGCTTCTCTGCACCTTAAAGCATAATTTGACACTGTTAGAAAATTTCCAATATGCCTGTCCGCTGTCTACAGAAACCATTTCTTCTTCTGGCACAAATTCGAGTTCTACTACTTTATATAGGCAATATTTCTCACTGCTGCTTGATATTATTACGGCATTGTCTATCTCTTCCGCCTCACTGTTTATAAGTCTCCCATTCCATCTATAAAAACACTTTACAGCCAAATCATAGATATTTTCACACTCATCCAAATTACCTGTATTGTAGTAATACAGATATTTTATAAAATTCCTGTAATCGTCCTCTTCCCTGTCTTCCCTCACGGCAGAAAATCTCAGATACAATTTAAAAATATCACTTTTTATCTCTTCTAGCAATGCGTTGTATTTCTTTGCCTGTTTACTGCTACAGTATCTGATATCTGACTCAATCTGCGAAAATATTCCCTCTTCCTCTGCCGCAATTTGAGACAGCCATGTATCAAATGATGGCGTCAAATTCAGACGAATAAGCTTCTCATCGATTATTTTATGCATTGAATTCAAGATATCTTCAAAAGCCACATATTTTAATAGCCCTGTTGGATTTTCAAACAAATTCCAAAAAAGATTATTATGTATAAAGTGATTTAATCTTTCTATAGATTTTACATCATTTTGACATTTCTCAAAGGAATTCCCTACAATACACTCATAAAAGAAGTCGTTTATTTCACGCACAGATGGTATCAGCCCGTTTTTTATTATTGCTTTCACAAGTACGGATATCACATAATCTTTGACAGCAACATTATCGGATAAATACAGATAATTATGATAGACAGGACAGTTTGTTTTGGTATCACAATTATTACAGATATGTACAAAGTTTTTATAGATATTATTATCCTCTGTTTTTCCGATTATCTTTAACAGTAATTCATTGATGAATTCTGTTCCCACTCCAACAGAAGACAATGAATATCTGTGATAATCTGTAAAATCAACATGTGAAATCAAGAAATTTCCTTCTTGCTTCTTCTGTCTGTTCTTTTCCATCTCTATTTCTTTCCATGTAGGAAGATTATCAAATAATCTGTTGTTTTCTATATATGTCACAAAAATCTGATATTTGCCCTCGCTCTTTTTTAAGAAATCATTCAAAACCCCTAAGTTAATTGCAACAATAAGACGATATGACTCTCCATTGTCAATCAAATCATCCTGAAACGGAACCAGCTTCTCTTTCAGCTTGTCATTGGCAAATAAACCTTTTCGGTCACTGGAAGTTGCGTCAATATATACATCAAATTCTGTTTCTTTGATTATCCCATCCGCCATCATCTTTCCAATCAGATGGGACTTTCCGTCTCCAGAATTTCCGCAGACCAATATCAATGCTTTCGGATATTCGGCAGCTCTTCTGACAGCCATCTCCAGTTCATTGTCCATTTCTGTCGAAATATGCATATACTTATTAAAATCAGAAAATTCTTTGTTTGCTACAGATTCAACTGATGAACTTTTTATTTTTTCCAAAACTTCAACAAACCTACACACTTTTGTTCTCCTTTACATCTGTATCTTTTCTGCTCATCAGGCACTAACCAGTACCGTTAAACTTTGATACCTTTTTGTCTTTTCAGCTTCTCAATCAACACAATCGGATTGGACAAGTAATCCCTCATGCTGCCATAATCCTGAAACAGCTCTTCTTCAAGGTTATCTTTTGATACACCGATATCCTCTGGTGTATCTTCTGCGCAAAGTAATAATTCAATAGAATTCATGGTTTCCGGAACTTCCCGCTCAAATTCATATGCAAGGATTGTTCTGTAGATGGATTCACTTTTCCTTTTCTCGAATCCCGGAGCAAGTAAGCCGATACAGTTCTTGGCAGTCGCCTCTGCGTTTATTTTTTGATAGAAGACTGCCCATTTGTAATAGTTTAAACTCTCTATCAATTCCTTATGTTTTTCTACAAAAGATTCCATTTGCTGATTCAATTCAATCCATTCTTCTTTTCTTGAAAAAGAATAGAGCAATTCTTTCATATCCCCATATAAGGCCCCAACAACATACCGTTTACAGTCTTGTTTTATCTTTTTGACAAGTTTTTTCCAGTCTTTTTCACTGATTTCTGATACATCTACATATTTTTCATAACCACCGGATTCAAAAAAATTTAGTAAATCCTGTTCTAAAAGCGAAGCCTTCTTCCCTCTTGCTTTCACTTTTTGATTGATTTTATATTTCAAAACAAGGCTCCATGAGATACTGGTAAATCTATCAAACAAAATGTCAAATGAAATTCTCCCATTTGGTTCTTTCATTTCCATGCAGTCAATTATGGATTTTAAAAAGATAAATTTATAACTGGAATCATTGAGAGACTTTTCCGAAAACAGCCACCTAAATGCTTCCCACATCTGGTCTTCCGTAAGTCTTCCTTTCTTATATTCGCCGTCGTTTAAGTCATAATACTTCATATCCCCTCCTATATCAGTCCCCTAATACTCTTCAATCTTTTAATCAGCTCTTCAGAATTATTCTTCCCCCCCTTTTCGAATTATGTGAAATTCCATCCCCTCTAATATAGAGACCGCTTCTTCCTCTTCCGTCTCTATACACACGCCACAATATGCCTTATCAGTAACCGGTGTCGGCACAATCTCACACGCAATATCGTTTTGTTTTAATTTTTCTTCTCCGGCAAAAACCTCATTTGTACTATAAAAAGCAATATTCATCTTAATCACCCAGTCTTCTCAATATATCAATAAATTCATATACTTCATCCACTGCATTAAAGCTGCTCACACTTACTCGAACTGCTCCTGTTTTTACAGTTTTTAAGGCTTCATGGGCTAATATGGCGCAGTGGATACCTCCTCTGGTGCAGATTCCCCATGTATCCAGATATTTCACAATCTCATCGGATGAACAGCCATCTATGTTGAACCCTACCACCCCTAGTCTGTCAAACCCATAATCATATATAATTATATTTTTTATAGTGCTTAACTGCTCCAACAATAATTCAGTAAGCTCTTTTTCTTTCTTATAAATCTCATTTCTATTTTGCTGACAAAAATCAATGGCAGCGCCCAATGCCCAAATTGCAGGCATATTTAATGTCCCTGCCTCCAATCCCTCCGGAAAAACTTTTGGATTCATATACGCATCTCCAAAGATTCCTGTCCCACCCTGGAGTAATGGTGTTATCTCTTCTTTGTCTCTACAGCACAAACCTCCTGTACCGGGCAATCCCATCAAATCCTTATGCCCTGTAAATACCAGATAATCAATTTGACCGTTCTTCATCGAAAGGGACATTTTTCCTGCCCCCTGGGAGGCGTCCAGAAATGTCGTAATGTTCCTCTTCTTTGCTTCCTCAAAGATTTCAGATTTATAGATAATCCTTCCTGTGAGATTACTGGCTAACGTCAAAGCCAACACTTTTGTATTGGTTTTGGCATATTTTTCTAACAACTCTTCTGGGCTTAATTCCAGGTCATTGCGCTGTATCACAGAATAGTCAATCATTCCGATACTTTTTAAATAGTGCAAGGGACGGAGAACAGCATTATGTTCATAACAGGAAATGACCACATGGTCTCCTGTCTTTAGAAATCCATGAAAGAACAGATTGATTGCTTCGGTTGAATTTTTGGTAAATATTACATTGGTTGAATTTTCAAGTCCGAAAAAAATACCTATTTTTTTTCGGACTTGGTAAAGCATTCTGGACGCACTAATACCCAGAGAATAGCTACCTCGCCCAGGGCTTACCCCTATTTCGCGCACATAGTATTCAAAAGCTTTATATACTTCTTCCGGCTTAACCTTTGTAGTGGCAGCATTGTCAAAGTAAATCATCATTCCCCTTCTTCCCTGCAACTTTATCACAGATGATACATCCATTGTAAAACCTCGCAATACAGGCTTTACAATGCTGACATTTGCTTTCGTCAATGGTATACGCACCATGTATCGTATCTATTGCTCCATATGGGCAGACTGAATCACAAGCTGAACATCGGATACAAAATTGATATTTTCTAAGTTGGCACTTCAATCTGTTCACCAAATTCGTGACATCAATCCGCTCTTCCGGAATAACTTTTAATACATTGGTGCCGAATGTGATTATCAACGAAAAACACTTGCGATATTCTTTTGACTTGTCTTTATCATAAACTTCGATATATGTTTCATCTTTCTTTTCCTGTATCTTTAAATCGCCAAATGGCTTAAACAACTCCATCACATCCCTGTTCAGCTTTCTTCCCGCAATGATATTCCTGGCAGTATCAGATAAATTGCAGGCGGTATCCCTGATTGTGACATTTTTTTCCTCAAGGCCACTGGCTCCTCTCCTTATTCTCCAACGCCCCTCCTCATAATAGTCATCCAAATCTCTTTTTCCTGTTTTAGCAGCAAAATCATATATCATTTCTTTCCATCGTCTCATGTCCCCAGGATGATATATTTCTGTTAACATCATTGACCATTCGGAATTATTAGGGCAACACCAACAGCCTACCCTTTTGTATCCTAATTGATAACAATCGTTAACCAAAAGGTTTTTATATAAAATATAAAGCCATACATCATAATCAGTCCACTCTATTATAGGCATTGCATTAATCTGACTGGAAATTTTCGAGTGTTTCTGTGTTTTTTCGTACTTTTTTCTGGCTAACGATTCGCTATGCCTGATTCCTAAAAAAGTCAAGCTATTTTGTGGCATATAATCTAATTCTTTATTTATGCTGCTCGTTTTGAAAATGGTACAACACCATCGTTCATATTGACTTGGTGGGCCAAACACTTTGCATAGCTGAAAGAAATCATTTTCCGATTCGCTAGGAAGCACAAAAATTTCTGGATTCTCCTCCCTAAATTTGGTATTAACATAGTCATATGTTTCTGGAAACTCTAATGTAGTATCTCCAAAAAAATGAATTATTGTATTATCCTGCAAAGTATCCCTTACAAGTCTGCTGACAACCGTAGAATCCTTTCCCCCAGAAAATGATATGGTTGGTCTAAACTCCCCCTTATACTTTTCTGCAGTCTCCATAACATACTTTTCTGCATCAAAAACCAGACGCTGTATATATCTCTTATTCGCTTCCACTATCCCCATATAAGGAGAATAATCTCTCTCTATTTCAATGTTGTTCCTCAGCTCCTCCGCAATTTCTAAGTATCTTTTTTCCTTATACCAATCCCTGTACGCAATTCGCATAAGTTGTTCATCAAAATAATAATTACTTGCCCCTAAATACCAAATACTTTTATTCTCCAAATCCTCTCCTGTAATTTTGCTTAAAAGCTTTCGCTCCTGTTTGAATACAGGATTGCAAATGGTTCCTTCCGATATCTTTGTCAAATTACCATTACAAATCTGCTTATGTAATTGCCTATCAAAAACCGGTACATTACATTTATCGCACCAGAATATCATTTAACCACCTCGTAATGTCAAATTTCCGATAAAAGCCGAGCCAAAATCACCACTTTTTCCTCCTGTGGAATATTTCGTCCAAAACCGTTTAATGTGGATTTCATTTTATTCAACATTACTTGTCCATTTTCACTAATTTCACATTTGTCATAAGTTGATATTTTGGGTTCTTCTCCTACCGTCTTAATAATAATTTGAAATTCACTCTCCCCAGGCTGTCCATCAGAGATATAGCCATCTAACCGTTCCAGTATATTTCGCAATCTCTTTTGAAAATCCTCAATCATTGAATCGCTCCAAAAATCCGTTTCAAAACCTGCAATGATTTTTGCGATATTGCCAACTACTTTTTCATTGTCGCTCTCCGGATTTAACGCCTGAACATAATTCAAAAATGCATTTGTCTGGTAATCAAAGTTTTTTTGCTTCTTTACTTCCCACTTTGATTCATATATTCTAATAAGTCCAGAGGCAAGCGTCTCTTCTTTCCCAAGTTCCAAAAGATTCCTTATAATTTTCTCAATATTGTTGTTCTGACTCAAAAGGACATTCTCTAACTCCCCGCATACCCGCTTTATACTTTGTAAAAGAAAATCCAAATTACTTTCCATTTTGGGTAATTCTTCAAAGAAAAACTTATAAAAATCCTTATGTGACAAACTCATGATATCTCTGTATTGTTTTGCAGTATCCGAAACATACCTATCCGTTGCCCTCGCAATCTTGGGTAGATTGGCATAATGGCCATTCATGGCTCTCAAAAGCTCTTTCAATCTGTTTTTGGGATTCAATGTCAAATATTCCGCAAAATATTCTTCTAATCCATTTATGTACCTGCGTTGCTCTTCTGTCCAATCACATAAATAAAAATAATAGTCATCTGGTCTTTCAAATGCTTTTAAAAGCTCTTCTGCAGAATATTCTCTCTCAGCTCCATGGAAATAGATTCCCACATTCTCATACTTTTTTAACTCGACTGCAAACAACAGGGGAAGATATCCGTCCCTAAGTCCAAACGGCTCCTCCTTTAAAAGCTCCACCAACTCCTGCAAAGGTCTCTGTGCCTTGGTACATCTCCGCAAATAATTTTTGATTTCCAGCTTTACGTAATCTCCGGCGCACTCCCCTGCAGCCTCTCCCGCCTCTCCTGGAAAGACATTCTTAACTACTTCACCATCCTCAATGAATCCATTTTTCAAAAGAGTTGAACGAAGCATAGTATGCTCTGGAGACATGGGTGAAAATGCACTTATTCCGTTATCTTCCCCTCCAATAATAGTAGAAATAACTTTAATCCTTGATGCCTTGATTGTCCCTGAAAGATTGTTTTTATTTACAATATCATTATTTACAATCACAGTTTTGTTAAACGCTCTAAACATCATCCGACTCGCTTCTGTTGCCAGTTCTTTTTCGGATGATAGCTTCTTGTGTTCACCATTTATAAATGTCAAAATTCTTGAATTTTCAAAAGATTTCCATGCCCGGATTTTTTCGCTGACAATCCCCCTTTGTTCCTCTAAATATAACTCTAATTCCCTTACAGCCGTTGGATCCTCCTTTTTTAATTCCTCTCGAATAGAGTAAAAATATTCAATGGCAATATAGCGCTTTACTTCCTCCTTCAGCTCATTGGAGGTGGGATTTACCAACAGTATAGAACGTTCTAAAGTATTTTGTGTATTCGTATAAAATTCTTCTGAATAATCATCATCAAATACCAACGCTAATACACCATCATAATATTGAGGTACTATTTTCAATAATGACTTTTTGCTGATATCCTGTTTCTGCACAAAAACGGGAATAAACATTCTGTTTATATGATATCTTGCATTATATTCATAAGGATACACAACAAAATTAATAAACTTTTCATTTAACTCTGTAATTACCATTTCATTTGTAATACCTTGCATTTTTTCCTCAATCATTGAGTCAAAATCATAAATACTACTATCTAAAAAGTCATAGTAACCATATTGCCTCATGAATTTTATTATCTTCATATGTTCCAGGCTATCAATGGCTCTATCAATAGTATCGTCTTCTTCATCAATCACATATTTTAATGTATCCCTATCCGCCGATAAGACAGCCGTATCTGCAATAATATTTACAACTGCCATCGTTTTCAATATCTTTTTTTCTGTTTGGGCTACCTCCATCGAGCCCAGTTTATTAAGTGCAAACTGGAGCTTCTTATAGTTTTCATATACATCATCTGCCCTATAAGATCTTATATTTACTTCAAAATAATCATAAATCAAATCAAGCCCCACAAAATGAAACTCTTTTGTATCCATCTGCTTAATCTGCTTGAAAAGTGCGTTCTCTTCATCGCTTGCCAAATACGTAAAGAAAGTCCTTTCATTTTGAGCAACCCGCTTGGATAAACGATCCAATGCATACAATGTAATGGGATGCAAAGGAAAACCACCTTCAAAAGGATTTTTACCATCTTGTGGGCGCAGAAATCCCTTAAACCCATAAGCACGTTCAAACAAATTCTTAAGTTCCAGTTCAAAATATTTACTGAATTTGTTCCATTGCCCTGTTTTAGGTATTATGTGCGGAATCAATGATAAACATTGGTCATATCTGGTATTAATCGAAGTTGCCCGGAATCTCCCTTCAACCTTTTTCCATTCCTCACTCAAATCACTTCTCATTTTTTCTGTATAAAGAGAAAGCTGTTTGTGCGACACAAGAATCACATAGTTATTGAATACAGAATGGTCACAGTATTCGGCTAAATCTTGAATACTTTTAACACGGGCAGTCTCCCCTCTATCTTCCAGATATCTGCCAAATTCATCAAATACAAATACAATCCCCTGGTAATCCTTAGCAATTACTTCATTTGCCGTGTCCAAGCTATCTATTAAGTTTCCTGTTTCACTTACAAAAGTTGCCCCATATGTCATAAGCCGAAAGACTTCATCAAAAGTCTTTTCACTGTTGTTATCATACTGTGACAACCCGGCTTTCAAGTCTGTAACTTCAATTTCAAGTTTATTCAAAATATCATGCAATCTCAGTGATGATTCCTGTCCATCTTCCCATTTATTTATTAATCCTAATGCTTCCTGAAAATAGTTTTTAAAACATACTGCAATATTCCTATTATCCAGTTCTTTTTTTAACGAATAAATAATGCATTTATCAAAATCTTTATGGTCTGAATATACAGGAACAACAAAATAAGGTTTCTGTGTATCTGCATATTCCTTTAGATAAATGGACAGCGAATTATCATATTCCTCTAAGGCTCTCAATAAAACATCAAAATCCTCGCTATCTGTATTTATCTGTCCCAAAATCGCACATAGTACAGTTAAGAGGTGAGACTTGCCTGTACCGTAAGAACCATATAGAATTCTGGAATGTACATTTGTTTTATCAATAATTCCATACAAATATTCAGCCAGAATTTCCGTCGTTGTTTTATTAGGAATAAACTCTGAAAGTCTGTTTTGGTTTTTTAAATCAAAGTTAAGATTTGCCGAATATTTGTATTCCTTTTTTCTTTTTATAAGCTTTGAATAGTCCATATAATCTTTCTACCTACCCAATATAATATTTATCCAACAATTGACTATATTCTCTGTCCAGGAACTCCACATATCGGTTTCCAAAATTATTATTAAGCGCAATATATCCCTTATTTTCTGCTTCCAATAAGAAATCCATCAGCTTTGAGTATTTCATATTAAAATATTTACCAATTTGAAAGCGGTCTTCCATTAGCTTGTCTATACTAATGGAAGCACTACTTTTGCTTTCATCTATATTGTCCATAGCAATGCAATAGATTAGAATTTCCAATGGAATATCTTTTTGGGTCAATAATCTCTTTGCCATTCTTTTATTTTCATCAACATAAAGTATCTTTAACGGTGCTAAAAAAGGGTATGTATCTTCATCCATTATGTTTTTAAGGTCAAAATTATCGTCCCCAATATAAGTGCTTCTAAGACAATTATACTCCTTATCAACGGCTGCTTTCCGAATACTCACGCCATTCACTGTCAAGTATAAATAAAATGCATCTATAAATTCTTCCTTGCATATGGAATTACTTCCCCATTCATTAAACAACCAATACCATGCTGTCGCTTCTTCTTTATTAAGTGCCAGACTTCTGTGCATCAGTA
Organism: uncultured Lachnospiraceae bacterium; assembly: GCA_947367855.1. GTDB lineage: Bacteria > Bacillota > Clostridia > Lachnospirales > Lachnospiraceae > Acetatifactor. The sequence continues at coordinate 85,206 of CANBFE010000012.1, forward strand.
AAAGAGAACCTTGTCTTTGAAAATATATATCAGAAAATTCTAGTGCCTTAAATATATCTGTCTTTTCCTGTACGATTCCCTCCGCATCTTTTCCTTCTGTTGTAAGCCCCATCGCTACAGCCCAATATCTCAAGGCTTTTATCATAATCCGCCCCACTCCAATATTGTCAACAGCTTCTTGTTCTTTACTTGGAGAAAATATATGTTTGTCTTCATTTACAGCCACCAGAATTTTTGTACCCCATCCGTTTCTCATATAAAACGAGCTATGTTTATTTATAACCATATAATTTGGTACCCCCGATAACAATTTCTATATTCTGTCAATGAGCAAAACTATTGCCCACAAATCTGCAGTGTTATTGACAAGTATGGCAATTTGCAAAAACCTAAAGAAACAAAAATTATATGCTATCACTAAATACAAAGCTGATATTAGTATAACATAACACTTCCTTTAAGTCTCCACTTTTTTAACAGTGTACAGATTGCATTGCCAAAACTAAACTTGTTTTCCGCCACTTCTCCATACCCTTTATCTCAATCACTATAGATACTACCCGTTCCATCTCACATTTCACTTCCCTGCGACTCATCTACATAATACAAGGACATTAAACGAATATTCAAATTATCTGGACACAATTCAGACTAAACCTTCAGTATGTAGTATTTCTGCTGAAGACATCCTGCGTCTTTAGAAAAACCAGATTTTCCGGCTACAAATATGTACCACTTATGGATATTGTAGCATGTCCCTCAAAATACCTCAATCTTTTTTTGACGCGATACAAGCTCCAAGTATATTATCATAATATACAATATTTATTTATGCTCTCTCAAACTCCCCCCGCCTCTCCTCAAAAAACCGATAAAAATACCTCACATTTTCAAGCTCCGTCCACTCCGCCTCCACCCAGTCCCTGGAATCCAGATCATAAATTCTTCCCTGCAGCGTCCCCAACATAAAAGGCGAATGGGTAGCAACAATAAACTGGCACCTCAGAAACCTGGCCATCCGATTCAAGTTTTCGGCCAACAATACCTGATTCTCCGGTGAAAGCGACACCTCCGGCTCATCCAACAGATACAGCCCATCCGGCTCTATGAAATCCTCCAACATCTGCAATGCAGTCTCCCCATTCGAATACTTTTCCTGGGCATATATCAAGTTCTCCAACCGCTGCCGTGTCCCATAGGAATCCAACGACCCTCTCACCGCCTCTTTGTCCATTCCCCTTCTCACATGCTCGTATACATAACCGTCCTGGAGAACCTGTTCCTGCTGTATCTTTTTAATTTCGTACAGAATATCCTCACTCTTGATATACCTGCTGCCCGAAGGAATTTCCAGAAAAGATCTGCCGTCCTCCCGTTCCCCCAGGGTATACCTGCACTCCTCCACAAACCGTTCAAAATAAAGCACTCTTCCGTACTTATTACTGGCTGCATACTCCTGCCCCTGCAGTTTCAGCTTATTGGCAATAATATTCAGCACAGTGGACTTTCCCGAAGCATTATTGCCGTACAGCATGGTTATCGGACCGAAATACAGCCGCCTTTCCGTTTTCCCGGCAAATACATGATATGGATAAATATTGGGATTTTCCACCGACTCTTCCGAAAACAAAAAGCTGCTCAAATAGATCATAGGCCCCTCTCCAAAATTTTTCTTGTAAACCTTGTAAACTTTCTGATGATATATTACCATAAAAAGGGGAAAGCCATAGAAGCGGCTCTACCCTAAGCTTCCTTCTCCCGTTCCTTCCCTGCGGTCTCCGCACCTTCCATAACCTCTCCATACCGGAAGCACCCTTCCCAATGATCATTCACCATGCCGCAGGCCTGCAGATGCGCATACACAGTCACCGATCCCAAATACTTGAATCCCCTCTTCTTCAAATCCGCGCTCACCCGGTCCGACAGCCCGTTTCTGGCCGGAATCTGCCCCTTCTGGTGCCCCATGTACAGAATCATCTTCCCTTGGGAAAACCCCCAGAGATACTCCGAAAACGTCCCGAACTCTTCCCTCACCTTCCGAAAACATCGGGCATTATGTATCACTGCTTCCACCTTCCGCCGGGACCGGATCATCCCCTCCGTCCCCAATATCCGCAGAATATCCTCCTCTCCGTACTCCGCCACCTTCTCATAATCGAACCCGTCAAAGCATTCCCGGAATATCTCCCTCTTCTGGAGCATCATATTCCAGTTCAGCCCGCACTGCATGACCTCCATCATCAGGTACTCAAACTGCTTCCTGTCGTCCCGCACCGGCACGCCCCACTCCTCGTCATGATACTTTATCATTTTCTCATTGCACAGACACCATCCGCACCGTTCCATAGCCAGTCTCCTCCTATCCGTTGATTCCCGTTATCCCAACCCGTTTCTGTTGATCCGCCCTTTCCTGACGGCTCCTGTATCCTCTGTGACCTTCCATTCAACAAACCATCTTTATGAAAAAATCAATATAAATCCCCTATCCTCTGCCATGTTTTTATTTTACTACTTCTTTTCGGAATATGCCATCCTTTCTTTGTCCGCCCTTTCGATCAGTCAGCCGCCTCTATTTCCCATCTTTTCCGCCTTCCCCAATTTTCATCACCCCCTTGCCCTCCGCTTTCCGATATGCTAAAATATCCAAAACGCCCCGCCGGAAAGGAAAAGAATCTGGTTGCCATGATCATGAACAGGCAGGCAACCAAGGCAAACGGCATCAAAATCCTGGCTGCCCACTATGGAATTTCTCCGGAAGAGGTGGCCGCCTTCGGAGACGACTACAACGATATAGACATGCTGCAATCCTGCGGCATAGGGATTGCAGTGGACAATGCCCTGCCGGAAGTAGAAGCTGCCGCCAACCAAATCTGCGGAAGCAATGAACAGGACGGCGTAGACAGATAGATTGCCGACAATCTACTGTAAAAATAAGGAAAGCCGCACTGCAGCACTCATCAGCACAGACCTCAAAGAAAGGAAACCCATTATGAACCGAAAAGAAATCGCCAGGGAAACCCTGGATATCATGGAAAAAGGATTCTATGAAACGCACAATACATCCATAGATATCAAAGCGCTCCAGGAACATTCCATAAAAGAAAGCTTCCTGCTGACCCCGGAACAGGGCCGGATCTTACTGGAACAATATGACAACCCCTGCCCGAAAAGCAAAACCTCAGCCCCATCCTCCAAAACCGTTGTCCGGGTCTGGAACTGCTCCACTGTGGATGCCATCCTGAAGCTGTCCCGGGAATTAGACCAGGACGCCTCTGTTTTGGTCAAAACTGCCCCCATCCCCTCCCCAGGAAACAGCTCTCCCATAGCAGTCCTCAATTTCGCCAGTGCCAAAAATCCCGGCGGCGGATTCATCAACGGCGCCATGGCCCAGGAAGAAAGCCTTGCCGCCTCAAGCTGCCTCTACAACACTTTAATCGCCCACGAAACCTACTACAAAAATAACCGGGCATGCAATACCATGATGTACACCAACCACGCAATTTACTCACCGGATGTAGTCTTTTTCCGGGACGGCGCTTTCCGGCTGTTGGAGCAGCCCGTCACCGCCTCCGTTCTGACCCTGCCCGCAGTCAACATGGGTCAGGTACTGCTGAAAGGCGAGGATGCAGCTTCCGCAAAACAGGCAATGCGGGAGCGGATGAAACTTGCCCTGGCCATCTTTGCCAGTCAGAAATGCCCTCACCTGATCCTGGGAGCCTACGGATGCGGCGTATTCCGCAATGACCCCGAAGACGTGGCTGCATGGTGGCAGGAATTGTTGGAAAACCACTTCCCGGATACCTTCCGGACGGTTATCTTTGCGGTTTTGGACAAATCCGCCTCCCGGTCCTGCATTATGCCGTTCCAGGATATTTTTTCCTGAAAAATAAAAGAAAACTGCAGGCTTACGGCTCCCAGGCCATGGGGCTGATCCTCCCGTGGGCCCGGGACTCCCGAAAATCCATTTTTTTCATCCAGACATTCTTATGACATTCCCAGACAAAACGCCCTTTTCATCCGATACCTTTCATTTACTGTAAGTATTCTTTTTCCCCTTCCTGTGTTACCATAGAATCACCGCAGCGGAATCGGCATGCCGAAAAAATAAACAAACATGCAGAACAGACTTACAAACAACCGGGAGGCTCAGACATGAAACCTGTACTTGAAATCAACGCACTGAAAAAATACTACGGAAAGTCCGCAAACCCCACCAAAGCCCTGGACGGCATCACCTTCCAGGGCATGGCAGGGGAATTCCTGGGCATTATGGGAAGCAGCGGCTCCGGGAAATCCACCCTGCTGAACTGCATCGCCACGGTGATACGGCCGGACAGCGGCAGCATTATCATGAACGGCGCTTCCGTGCTGAAACTGAAGGGCGCTGCCCTTGCCGGATACCGGGGAAGGCAAATCGGTTATCTGTTCCAGAATTTCGAACTTCTGGATAACCTCACCGGAAAGGAAAACATTCTCCTGCCCCTGTCCATCCAGAATGTGCCGGAGAAGGAAAGCCGCAAACGCCTGCACAGCCTGGCCGACTATCTGGAAATCCGGGATGTACTGGATAAATTTCCCTCCCAGATGTCCGGCGGCCAGAAACAGCGGGTGGCAGCCGCCAGGGCCCTGATTTTAACGCCCGGCATTATCCTGGCGGACGAACCCACGGGCGCACTGGATTCCCGGAACGCAAAATCGCTGATGGAGAAGCTCTCCGGTTTAAATCAGGACAAAAACACCACCATCCTGATGGTTACCCACGACACCAATGCGGCAAGCTACTGCCGGAGGATACTGTTTATCCAGGACGGCATCATTTTTCACGAACTGCGCAGAGACATGGAAACGGAATCCCGCCCGGACTTCTACGAGCGGATTCTCAATGTGACCGCGCATCTGGGAGGAGGAAACGCAAATGTTTTATAAACTGATCACCCGCAACAGCGCAAGAAGCCGGAAGGAAAACGGACTGTTCTTCGCCTCCTTACTGGTTTCCATTATCGCCTTTTACATTATACTCGCCCTGCCCCGCCAGGATGTGATGATCTTCCTGGGCAAAATGGAGAGCCAGGCCGTAGACCGGCTCTTTCAGATGATACCCCTGTTCTTCGGTATGACGCTGCTCATCCTCTTCTTTCTGGTCTACTATGCCGGACAGTTCCAGTTGGAACGGCGCAGGCATGAATTCGGCGTCTACCTGATGATGGGCATGCGCAGGCCGAAACTCTTCCTCCTGCTGTTGGCGGAGGATTTCCGCAGCAGCCTCCTCTCCCTGGCTGTGGGCCTGCCCGCCGCAGTGCTGCTGTCCGAGTTGATCAGCCTGGCTACCGCAAGAATTGTGGGCATGGGCATTGTGGGACATCGTTTTACCCTCTCCCTCACGGCTGTGCTGTGGACTGTCCTTGGTTTTCTTGCCATAAAACTCGGAGCTTTCCTTCTGCTCAGCGGCCGGATTGCCGGACAGGAACTGGGGGCGCTGCTGTCGGAGGCGCCAAAGGGAGCCAGGCGCAGGTTGGCCGCTCCGATATACGTTATTTCGTTTGTACTGGGCCTTTTCTTCCTTGCTGCCGCCTACGCCATGGCCATCCGGGGACTTTCCTGGTATAATCTGAAAAAGATGGGAACCACCCTGCTTCTGGGCTTTTCCGGAACCATGCTTCTCTTCTTGGGACTTGGCTCCGCAATCGGCTTCCTGGTAAATCACACAGGCAGGAACCGGCGGCTCCATACCTTCACTTTCCGACAGATTCAGGAGAATATCGTCCTGCGCTCCGGCAGCCTGGCCGTCAGTTCCCTGCTGCTTCTGGCAGCCCTTTGCTGCCTTGGGGCAGGCGCGGCTGTGTCCGGTTATTTCAACAGGGACAGCAATGTATTTTCCCTTTTCGGGAAAACCGACTCCCACATCCTGGATTATACCTTTCCGGAATACCAGGAGGGCGCGGAAACCCTCAGACAGATCGAAAGCAATGACCTGGAGGCCTGTTTTTCCCAGTTATTCGAGATAAACCTGGGACACATCCGCACAGGGGACGGTCAGCAGGGGGACTTTGCTATGGAATCCGTCCTGGAAGCCCTGGAGCAGGCGGAGGCATCCCGGGACAGGGATGTGCTGCTGAACAATCTGGGCTATGCGGTCTACCCCTACCTGATTTCCCTCAGCGGCTATAACCATCTGCTCTCCCTGGCGGAACTGCCCGCACTGACTCTGGCGGAAAACGAGGCCGCAGTCTATATGAATCATGAAGACAGCACCCCGGGCCGTCTGGAGCTGATGAATGAAATCCTGGAAAAACGGCCTGCCGTAAGCCTGGACAGGGAAACCTTTTATCTCACCGGAACCGTCCAGACCCTGAACCTGGTCACGGACCGCGCCATCTCCCTGTCCTTTGCCCTGATTGTACCGGACCAGGTATTCGCCCGCTATACACAGGGGGATTACAGCACCTACCTGAACGCAGTGCTGAATCCGGAGCTGCTCCGCTCCCGAAGCCTGATGAACGCTATCATGGATATAAACGAACGCCTGGACGAAGCAGGCCTGGAATATGAAAGCCACCTCCAAAATATGGGCAGAAAGCTGTTCTATGCGGTTGCCGCAGGCTACCTTACCGTATATCTCACTGTCATCTTCCTGATTATCGCAAATACGGTAATGGGCGTACAGTTTTTAATGAGTCAGCAGAAATCCGGCAGGCGGTACAAAACCCTCATCCGCCTGGGCGCCTCCTATGAACTCCTCTGCCGCTGCGCCGGAAAACAGCTGAACTGGTACTTCGGCCTTCCCGCCGCCGTTGCGGTTATCAGCAGCCTGTTCGGCATCCGCTCCCTGCTCACAGGCATACTTGGTTATCTGACCACAGCCACTGCACTGGAGCTGATGGGCGTATCTGCCACTATGATTTTCCTTCTGGTTGTGGTAGAATCTGTCTATATAGCCGCAGCCAGGCGCTCCGCATGCCGTTATCTCCTCACTTTGATGACGCCGGAGCGGGAGGAATAGGGCTGTTGGAAAAAAATTCCCGGACTGCCCGGGACAGGGAGGCTATGATGAAACGAATTGCCATTGTGGAGGACGAGGTATTTATGCGGGAGGAACTGTCCGAACTGTTGAGCCGGGCAGGCTACAAGCCCCTTGCAGTCGAAAAATTTGAGGACACGGCCCAGGCGCTCCTGGACCTTTCCCCGGACCTTGTCCTCCTGGACCTGAACCTTCCCGGCGCAGGCGGATTCCAGATCTGCAGGGAACTGAAGCGGAAAAGCGCCATCCCCGTCCTGGTGCTCACCTCCCGGGACCAGATGCGGGACGAACTCCACGCCCTGGAACTGGGTGCGGACGAATACCTGACCAAACCCTGCCCCAGGGAGCGTCTTCTGGCGCGCATCTCCAATGTGCTGAAGCGGTTTGAGGGCAGGCCAAACCTGTTGGAAGGCCCGGGCTGCCTGTTGGACCGACAGTCCTATACGCTTTATGTCCACGGCCAGTCCGTAATCCTTCCCAAAAATCAGGGAAAACTGTTGGAACTGTTTCTGTCCCACGGTGACGAGGCCGTTACAAAGGAAGAATTATGCCTGGGGCTATGGGGCACTACCCAGTTCATCGACGAAAATGCCCTGCAGGTAAATCTGACGCGGCTGAAGAAAACCCTTGCAGGCCTTGACATGGACTGCCGCCTTATCCCCATAAGGGGCACCGGCTACCGCCTTGTCCCGGCAAAGCAGGAGGATACCGCGCAATGACAGTAACAGTTCAGACAGGGCGCTGAACTGTTACCAATAACAACCAAAAAAGGGGGAACCTATGAAACGATACCTGAAACACTTACAGCACGCTCTGCCCTGGCTGCTTCTGCTTCTTGGAATGGACGTTTTTTCGTCTTTTCTGCTCTGGGTAGTGGATTCCCGGGCGTTCCCTGCCCTGTCCGCCGCAATCCTGCTGACATCCCTCCTCCTGTTTTCCGCAGTCAGCGCCGTGCTTGCCTGCCGGGGAAACAGCCGTGAAAAAGCTTTCCTGGCCTTTCTGGAGACGCCTGACGAATATCAGGAGGAGCTGCTCCTAAAATCCCTGGGCGCTTCACAGGCCCATGCAGTCCGCCTTCTGGGCGCAAATCTCCGGGAACGCCGGGATGCCTGCAGGCATCTGGAAACCCGCCTGGAAGAATACGAGGAATATGTGGAATCCTGGGCCCATGAGACGAAGATGCCCCTCTCCCTGCTGTCCCTCCTGTTGGACAACCGCAGGGACAGCCTTACCGAACCCGTGGTGCACAGACTGGACTATGTGCGGAACCGCATGCAGGAATTCATAGACCAGATGCTGTATTATGCCCGCCTCAAAAGCGCCCGGAAGGATTACCTCTTCGAGCGTTTTCCCCTGCTGCCCTGCATCCGGGAAATTCTGGAGGACTACCGCCCCCTTTTGGAGGAAAAACAGTTCCGGATCACCCTTCCCTCCGCCGAAGCCCATGTATACACGGACCGCCGGGGGCTGCTGTTCCTGATGCGGCAGCTTGTCAGCAATTCCGTGAAATACAGCGCCCAGTCTCCCGCGCTTTGCTTTGATTACCGGGAGGACGCCTCCGGCTGCAGACTGGATATCCGGGACAACGGCACGGGCGTAAAAGCCTGCGATCTTCCCTATATCTTTGAAAAAGGCTTTACCGGGGACTCCGGCGAGAACCGAAACCGGGCCACCGGCATGGGACTGTACCTGGCAGCCGAGATCGCCCGGGAGATCGGACTTTCCCTGGAGGCCTCCTCCCAGTGGGGACAGGGCTTTGAAATACGGATTTCTTTTCCGAAAGTGGAGACGCCCGCAAATCTCACAAAACTGCACAGAACCGGGTATTAAAGAAACCTCCCTGCAACAGACTGCGGAGAAAGTTCTCTGGAAAAACGAATAGTACGCTTACTTCTCCTGCCCTTCCAACAGCCGGAACCTGCAGTCCAGGCCCAACAGGGCAAACACCTCCTCCAACTGTCCAACGGACGCTTCTTCCATGCCCTCCGCCAGAACAAACACGCCCGTAGCCTTCACCGTATCATCCTCACCTCTGTGGAAAGCCACGGCTATGGGATATCCGTCCTCGAAAAAATACAGATAAATGCTGTCCTGCTCCAATTCACTGCTGACGAAAGTTTTTTCCGCCGTATACAGGGACGCCAGAGCCAAGGAGCTGCTTCCCTCTCGGGCGTTGAGCTGATTTAACAATAAAGAAGCGCTTTTTGCATCCAGAAACTCCTTCAGAGAATCCGGAAGCCCACCCAGAGCTTCCTCTCCGTCAATGGCTGACAGAAATTCCCCCACGGACGGAACAGTCATTTCATATATGGTCCTGGGGAAGCTGTAATCCCCGGCCGCAATTCCCCGGAGCTGATTTTCGAAAGCCGGATTTTCAGCTCCCATAATTGCACCATATTCTTCACTGGCAGCCATCTGCGCCATCAGACCGATCAGTTCCATCCCCTGTTGGTTCAGGGACTTCCGGCTGCTCTCCTGCCCCCCGCAGCCGCAGCACAGCAAGACCAACATACATGCGGACAGCAGAACCGCTATTTTCACAGACAGCTTTCGGGGCTGACAGACCCCTTCCGTTTTTCGTATTCCTGAACTAAACCTGCAGATCTTCATAATAAACTTCCCTCCTGAAATCGGTTCCCCATTCCTTTATCCTACCATATCCCCCCTGCATCCGCAAGATTATTATCTATAGCTTCCCCTCTCCATCCTTGACAAATCAGGCGAAACAAACTATGCTTGTTATCAGAAACCCTTTTCAGTCAAAAAATACGGAGGAACACCCATTGCCTGTTGAAATCAGAAAAGAGAATCCGGCAGATTACCGCACGGTGGAGAATCTGACCCGGGAGGCATTCTGGGGATGCATGGACCATCCCACCTGCGACGGAGAGCATCTTTTGGTACACAAATTAAGAAAACTGCCCTGTTTTGTGCCGGAACTCGATCTGGTTGCGGAGACGGACGGAATGATTGTGGGGCACATCATATACAGCCTGGCGAAAGTGGTGACGCCGGAAGGACTGGAAATCCCGGTTCTGAGTTTCGGCCCTCTCAGCGTCCATCCTGACTATAAAAGACAGGGCATCGGTTCCGCTCTGATGCGCCATTCCATCAGACAGGCATCCCGATTGGGATACAGAGCCATTCTGATCTATGGGCATCCTGATTATTACCCCAGATTCGGTTTCCGGCGGGCCTCCAGTTACGGCATTACCTCAGCCGACGGGAGTACCCCGGACGCCCTGATGGCCATGGAATTGTATGACAACGCCCTGGAAGGCATAACAGGACGGTTTTTTGAGGATGCCGTATATGCGGTTGACCCGGAAGAAACGGCGGAATTTGACAAAAACTTTGCCCCCAAAGAACCGGCCCGGCTGTTGACGGCAGACTGCCTGACGGAGCATCTCCCCGTTCAGGCCAGACAGGCATTTCAGGCCCATGGCATTCGGTATGTGGGCCAACTGCACCGTTACAGCGGCAGGGAAATCCTGGAATGGGAAGGCATGAACGAACAGAGCCTGGCACAGCTGAACGAACTCCTGGCGCAGATGGGACTTCCCTGTAAACTGCCGCCCTCCTCCTATATATTTGCGCTGACGGAGATGGGCCTGCGCATCCCCTCCTGCTCACTGCTCCGCTCCAAAGCCGGAATTTCCCTGTACCAGGTGGAGGCGGAAGGGAAAAGACTGATACTGAAGGTATTTGAAAAACAGGAAGATACCAGGGAAATCGAAAATTACAGGATTCTCTCCTCCCTGGGCATCCCCACGCTGCCTCTGCTTGGCTGCACACAAAATGCCATATTACTGCCGGAGGTGGGGGATGGTAGCGAAAATGAAGCTATCAGCCCACAGAACGACTTCACTGGTACCACATTTGCAGTTGACGCCGCTAATCCCAAACTTGGCACTGCCAATTATAGACTTGGCACTGCCAACTACAGACTTGGCAGGGAGGATGACCTTCGCAATCCCCAGGCGGCAAGAGCCATTGCCAGATGGTATAAAACGCTTCACGCGAAAGGCCGTGAATATCTTAGCGGCAATACGATTTCCCTGTATGACGAATCCGATTCCCTCACTTTGGACACCCTGAAACAGGTTGCAGACAGAACCGGCACAGCAGGCGATGCCCTCTGGCAGGAAACAGCCCGGCACTTTGACAGAATCCGTGACCGCATCAGCGCCTTGCCCCGGACGCTTACCTATAACGATTTTTACTGGACAAACCTAATTGTCTCCAAAGACCAGGAAAGCGCTTTTATGTTCGATTACAATCTATTAGGCAAAGGTACTGCCTATGGGGATATCCGCAATGTAACCAGTTCCCTTTCACCGGATGCTGCCCAAGCCTTTCTGGAAGAATACGGAATGAACTTTGCGGAGGAAGAACGGAAAGCAGACGCATTCCTTGGGCCTTTGGTTACACTGGTCAGCGCCTGTAAACAGGAAAAGCTCCCTTCCTGGGCGGAAGAATCCCTGGATGCACTGCGAAACGGAAAGATCTTATCGGCCCTGCGGGAATGGTTGGGAGAATTGTAACTTCAGACAAACCGAAAACAGAAAGGAGATTTCATGGAAATCAAGGAATATACCTCCTATAACGAAGCGGAGATTTTGAAACTCTATGCAAGCGTAGGGTGGACGGCATATACGGACCACCCGGAAACCCTCAAAAAAGGATTTGAAAATTCCATGCTTACACTGGCGGCCTATGAAGACGGACAGCTCCTGGGGATAATCCGGACCGTTGGAGACGGACAGACCATCGTATTTATTCAGGATATTCTGATTTTCCCCACGCATCAGCGGAAGGGCGTGGGTTCTGCCCTCATGCGGGCGGTTCTGGACAGGTACCGCCATGTACGCCAGATTAAGCTGACCTCAGACGACACTCCGGAAGCCGTTGGCTTTTATACGGCCATGGGCTTTCGGCAATTAGGCGGCTGCACATTCGACTCTTGGGAAAACATTGTGAATGCCCTTGGATGACACCCCCAGATCTCCCTCGGAAAGCAGGATTGTCTCTCCGAATATCCGTTGAAAAATAACATATCCTATGATACAATGATGACAGATTTAGATTGAAATTCCAGAAAATACATTCATAGCGGAACCGGAACAGTCCGGCTAAGAAATGTCAAGTGCGTCGAAGTGGCTTTACCCTTTAGTGCCGTCGCGCAGCGACTATATTAGGAGGAAAATGATGGACTATATTCCAAGAGCATTGGAAAACAGATTACGTAAATACGAAAAGACATATAAGGCAATTCTGTTGACAGGCCCACGCCAGACAGGAAAGTCCACATTGCTGAAGAAAGTATTTCCCTCCAGGAAATATATCTCTTTGGACGATCCTTTTCTGGAGCAGCAGGCAAGAGAAGCCGGAAGCATGTTTTTAACCTTGAATCCGCCTCCAGTCACAATTGACGAGGTACAAAGGGCAGGTGAATTATTCCGCTACCTTAAAATCAAATGCGATGAAAGTGAGGAAAAAGGCCTGTTCTGCCTGTCCGGTTCACAACCTTTTCATTTGATGCAGAATGTTTCGGAATCCCTGTCCGGACGAATCGGGATTCTCGAACTGTCCGGCCTGTCCATGCGTGAGAGCATGGGGGATCCTTTTAACGAGCACTTCCTTCCAACCCCGGAATATGTGGCAAAAAGGCGGGAATCTGCCCGAAACCCTGCAAATATCTGGGAAATGATTCACAGGGGCGGATACCCCGAACTGCAGGATGCCCATAAGGAATGGAGCGCATTCTATTCGGATTACGTAAAAACCTATATGGAGAGAGATGTCAGAGAACTGGCAGCCGTACAGGACCTGAATATTTTCAGACACTTTATGATAGCTGCCGCGGCAAGAACCGGAGAAATATTAAACTACACCTCCATTGCGTCAGAAATCGGGAAAGACGTGACAACCGTAAAAAACTGGATTTCGATTTTGGAGACCTCCGGCATTATTTACTTGTTGGAACCCTACACCTCCAATGTTTTAAAAAGGGCAATTAAATCGCCCAAACTCTATTTCCGAGATACCGGCCTTGCCTGCTATCTCACAAGATGGCTGACGCCGGAAACGCTTGCTTACGGAGCAATGAGCGGTCCCATGTTTGAAACATTCGTGATATCCGAGATATTGAAGTCCTTTGCCAACGAAGGCCTGGATTATCGTCACTTTGTATCCTATTATCGCGGACGCGACAGGAAAAAGGTAACGGAAAGCCACGAAATCCAGGAAACAGAAATAGAAATCGATATGATTATTGAAGAAAACGGAATCTTATACCCCATAGAAATAAAAAAAAGCACACAGGCAAAGGCAATGATGACATCTGCATTTCCCATTTTAGATCAAATTCCGGGAAAAAAACGCGGCGTGGGATCGGTTGTATGCAACTGCCCTGATGTGGGTGTACTGCGGGAAAATCTACTCCAGATACCTGTCTGGTATATTTAATGATCCCATACTATCCTGCGTCAAAACAGGCCGGTTCCCGGAACATTCTTCCGTAGCGGCAGTAAAACACCTGCCCCATAAAGACGCCGTCCACCCACATCTGCCCGCGCAGCCCATTCCTGACATGGATAAAGCCGCCCTCCCGGGTCCTTGGATAGTCCCGGAAAGCCTCATAGATACGGCGGCAGGCTTTCCCGTAGTAGGCCGCCGCTCCTACCCCGTGCTTTTCCAACAGCGGCATCAGCTTTCCCTCCGGTCTGCGGTCAAGTACCTGCAGCATTCTCTCTTTTACATCAAATAACAACCTTCCCCACTCCTTGTTTCCGTTCTCTGAATTCCCTTTTTACAAATCAGTTCAGACAGCGCGCTGAACTGTTCCCTCTTTACAGCATAGCACAGATTCGTTTTTCCCGCTTTAACTGTAAGCGCCAAATATTCCTGCGGATTTTCTAATCTCCTGAATCCCTCTATAATTGTAAATGAAATATAGTTAAACT
>CANBFE010000013.1 GCA_947367855.1 uncultured Lachnospiraceae bacterium
GTCTCCGGATAGAACTGCTCTTCCTCATAATTCAGGACTTCCTGCTCCTCCCCATCCTCCGGGTATGCATATTCCTCCCCGTAGGCCCGGGCGTCTTCCTCTCCCTCTGTCTCCGGATAGAACTGCTCTTCCTCATAATTCAGGACTTCCTGCTCCTCCCCATCCTCCGGGTATGCATATTCCTCTCCGCAGGCCCAGGCGTCATCGTCTCCTTCTGTCTCCGGATAGGGCTGCTCTTCTATGTAATCCGGACTGCCCTGGGCATTCTGCAAATCCCCGGTTTCCGGTTCCGCTGCTTCCCCGGCAGCTGCAGCCGCGCTCCTTGTATCCGCAGCCTTTTCGCCGCCTGCTTCGTCCAGCCCCGCAAGAATCCCGTCCCGGACCGCGGCTTCAAACTCGGTAAACATGGGGCCGGTCTGCCGCAGAACATGCTGCCGCACTTCCTCCCTGCATTTCTCCTCGCTTTCTTTCTTCGTCCGCTCCCACTCGGCCAGAATATCCTCGATTTTCATCTGACCGGTGATCTGTCTGTCCACAATCTCGTGTTCCGGCAGAACCATCCGGATTTGTCCGTCCGTCTCCTGGGAAAGCACCTCTGCCAGATCCTCCGCAGTCCTTGTCTCTTCCCTCATCTGGCTCATAACCAGTCCGGAAGTGGCATCCCCTGACTCCTCCTGCTCCTCTGCGGCAGGTATGGGATTCCCGCTGTCTTCCGTCCGGGCAGTCACGGCTTCCAGCGCCGCTTCCCCCATCTCTCCGGTCTCTCCGAAAAATACTTCCGTCCCTTCCATTTCATCCGGCGCGCCGTCTACCGGATTCTCCCCGGAACCGACGTTTGTTCCCAATACCTCCTGCAGCCCGGCTGCAAGCTCCTTCTGCAGGTTAATGGTATTGTACTTTCCCACATCCATGGTTTTCACCTGAATGTCCAGTTCCTCCGGAAGCTGAGAGGCATCTTCCTGTTCCCCGGCATATTCCGGCTCGTACTGCTCATATCCCTCATAGGGCGGCAGCTCCTCCCCGGAATCGGAATATGCTTCCTGCTGCTCATAATTCTGCCCTTCCGCGTCCTCCGGGTAAGGCTCCTCCTCAGGTACATATTCGTCAAAACGATGGTCATAGACTTCCTGCTGCGAAGGTGTCAGGGGCTGATGCAGCATCTTCAGCTCCATGGCCTTCACCACATACTTGCCGTCCCCAAACCACAGAATCAGCTCGTCGCATTCCTCCACGCACCGGGTAGCCAGCCCAACCCTGTGATAAAGGTACGCCAGTTCATAGGCCCATTTTTCCCTGTAATCCCTCTTCTTCAGTTCCTCCAGAACTCCGATTCGTTCCTCCAGATTCACATTCTGCGCCTCATAGAGCTTATATTGCAGAATATAGCGCCCGGAGTCCTTTGGCGCTACCTTCACAAATTCATTATAATAATTTACCGCCTGCACAAATTCTTCTGTCTTGATACACAGCTCACAGAGAGAATAACAGATAGTCCTGCCCCCCGGCTTCCGCTCATAGGCCAGCTTCAGCATGTTTTTTGCATCTTCATAACGGCGGTTAACCTTATACAGATCGCTGACCATGCAGAGCATCATGACGCTTTTCACCCTGCGCCAGTCGATCATATCCGCAATCTCTACAGCCTGGGCATACTCGCCTTCCGCTATCAGTGACTTTATTTCATCCGCTCTTACCTTATATTCATACTTATCCAAAGTAACCCGCTCCCTCTTCTGGTAAAAACAACCGGGAAACCGTCTCACATACAGCACCCAATATTACTTTCTAGTGTAACATAACCCCATTGCATATGTCAAAAAGAAATTGCGAAGTTACAACAGACAGCTCAGCTCTGCAAACTGTTCCAGGGTAAGCGCCTCTCCCCTGACTGTGGCGGAAAGCCCCACCTTCTCAAGAATCTCCCCTGTCCTCTCCTTGGAAATTCCCAGATCCCGGGCATTTCCAAGGCTGTTGGCCAATGTCTTCCTGCGTTGGTTGAAAGCAGCCCTGATAACGGAAAACAGTTTCCCCTCGTCCTCCACCTGCACCGGAGGCCTTTCATATCTGGTAAGACGCACCACTGCGCTCCCCACTCCAGGTCTGGGAATAAAACAGTTCGGCGGCACGTTTGCCACAATTTCCGGCTTCGCATAATACTGTACCGCAAGGGACAGGGCGCCGTAATCCTTTGTGCCGGGTCCGGCCTGCATTCTGTCGGCCACCTCCTTCTGCACCATCACGGTAATACTTTCCAGGGGCACATGCTTCTCAAACAATCCCATGATGATGGGCGTGGTTATGTAATAGGGCAGATTTGCCACTACTTTAAAGGGCCGGCCTCCTTTTTCCTCCGCCAGGCCCCTTATATCCATTTTCAATATATCCTGATTGATGACTGTAACATTGTGATAGGGCGCAAGAGTCTCCTCCAGAACAGGAATCAGATTCCTGTCTATTTCCACCGCCACCACTTCTCCGGCGCATTCCGCCAGATACTGGGTCATGGTACCCAGTCCGGGGCCGATCTCCAGAACACAGTCCTCTCCTGTGATCCCGGCAGCCCGGATGATTCTGTCCAACACTTTTGTATCAATTAAAAAATTCTGTCCGAATTTTTTCTGGATCACGACATGATGTCTCTGCAGTATCTCTATGGTATTCTGCGGAATTCCCAGGTTCGCCATTTATCCCTTCTCCTTCTCCTGCTGCAGATAGGCCATAACCTCTCTCAGGTCCTTTCGTATTATTTCACTCAGCCGCCTCATCTCCTCATCCGGCTCTATCATATCCGGCACCATAATGGGATGCATTCCCGCCGCATGGGCGGAACGGATCCCGTTGGGCGAGTCCTCGATGGCATAGGCCTGCCCCGGTTCCACTCCCAGCCTGCTGCATGCCATTAAGTAAATATCCGGACGCGGTTTGGAATGTTCCACCATGTCGCCTGTCACCACCACCTGGAAGTCCTCCCTCATCCCTGCCTGATCCAGATGGCCGAAAACGGTAGAGCTTCTGGTGGAGGACGCCAGTCCCACCAGGTATCCGGAGCTCTTAAGCCACTCCAGAAGCTGCGGCACACCGGACTTTATGGGCAGTCCGTTCTTCCGCAGATACTCCTGAAACCAGTCCGCTGCCTGCTGCCGGAAAGCCGGGTAGTCAAACTCCTCCCCATATGCCTTTTTCACGATCTGCCTGCTGTCATTGGAGTTCAGGCCGATGCACTGGGGAAAAACCGTCTCCATTCCGGCCATCCCGTTTTTTTCCGCCACAGCCATCCAGGCCTTCATGCATACGATCTCCGTATCAAACAGAACGCCGTCCATATCAAAAATCACTGCACGCATTATTTTTTCTCCTGTTCCTTCTCTTTATGAGCCATCATTCCAGATAGACAAAATCCTCCAGAAAATGAATGCAGTTATACAAAACTAACACATCCATGCCCTCTTCCGGTTCGTAGCCCTCCATAAAACCGAATAATCTTCCGTTAAAATACCGCAGATCCATCACACAGATTCTCTCATAATAGGGAATCAGCAGAGGAATAAAACAGTTGGCATAGGAATCCTTGATGACAAACAGCGTCTTTCCATTCCCGCAGTCCGTCCGGATATCAACAAATCCGTGATTATCGTCAAGGAAAAATCCATACTTGTTTTTCGTGGCCAGATAAGACTCCTCATAGCAGGTATCCCTGGTATCCCTCAGGTCATAGGTTACAGTCACCGGCCATTCCTGCGTCTCCGGAAAGATACGGATGGCGTCTGCCCTGGAGCTGAAATTCACTTTGGAATGCAAAGTCCCCAGAAAATCCTCTGCCACCGTCTCCAGAGAACCTGTGTCATAGAGTGAAGTCAGCTGGTTGTCCTCCCCGTTTTCCGCCTCCAGCCAGGCAAGATAGCCATAATAAGCTCCCAACGTAGTCCAGTGATGATCCGTGCGGTAATAGATTTCCTCCTCCGCATGCTGCTGCAATGCGGAATACACATCAATATAATGTCCCTCTCCGATCTGTCGCCTTGCCTTTTCCAGAAAAGCCGCCTGATCATAATAAAGCGCAGAGAATGGCAGCTTTTCCTTCAGGATATTATCTGCTGTGGGCACCAGCATGACACGGGCATCCCATTCTTTCACCAGACGGTCCAGCAAAACCAGTTTTTTCGTCTCCTGGACGGAGGAATATTTTCCCGGCAGATGCTGTTCAATGAGGTAGCCCTGCTCTCCCAGATAGACGCCGTTGATCTCCTTTTTCTGCAGGGCTATATCCATATATGTTTTAATGGTAATCCATTTATCCCGGCTCACAAACTGTTCCGTCAGATATGTTTCATATTTCTGGGTATAGCTCCCCTCCATCAGCGCTTCCCAGGAAAAGTCAGGCCTGGACGCCAGAACTTTATTTTCCGTATCCGAAAAAGTGCGGTCTGCCTGGACCAGATCCGCAAAGGTAAAGCACAGTATAATGGAGGACAGCAGTATGACTGTATACAAAGCGCTTCTCTTTTCACTCATATATAATATCCTTTTATCCAGACTCTAAAAGCGGAAATATAAGAAGGGATTGTAAGTGGCGTCCACAATTCCCGCTATTGCCAGAATCAGCAGCGCAGCAGGAATCATTTTTTCTCCGAAATGGCACAGCGCAACGGACCAGCCCGTCCGGCGCCGCCCCAGCCGTTGAACCATCAACGCAGCCAGGGGTGTGGAGGCCGCCAGGGCAACCGTGAACAGCACCGCATACTGTCCGCACAGATAAAATGCCTCGTTGTCCGCCAGATTTCTGCCCAGTCCCATCATCACCGCCAGGTATCCCAAAATCCTGCCCGGCGCCTCCAGGGCAAACAGCACCCATCCCACAAACACCACCAACAGGGTATAAACAATGCCCACGCCCCTGGGGAGCCAGGACAGGAATTTCCCCAGAAACAGCTTTTCCAACACCAGGGCGAGCGCAAACCACAACCCCCACAGCAGAAAATTCCAGCCGGCTCCGTGCCAGATTCCCGTAAGCATCCACACAATGACGATATTCATCAGCTGGCGGAGTCTTCCTTTCCGGTTGCCTCCCAGTGGAATGTATACATATTCCCGGAACCAGCTGCCCAGGGAAATATGCCATCTGCGCCAGAATTCCGTAACGGACCTGGAAATATAGGGATAGTTAAAATTTTCCGGAAAGGAAAAGCCCAACATTTCCCCCAGGCCGATGGCCATATCGGAATAACCGGAAAAGTCAAAATAGATCTGAAAACCGAAAGCGGCAATGCCCAGCCACGCTGTCAGCGTGCTTATCTCTCCCAAATTCCTTTCCGACACAAGAACCCACAGTTCCCCCATCTGATTGGCCAGAAGCACTTTCTTGGCCAGGCCGATACAGAAGCGCTTCATGCCGCTGCTGACCATGGCAAGGCTGACGGGCCGGTTGTGAAGTCTTTTTTCCACATCCCGGTATTTCACAATAGGCCCCGCGATCAATTGGGGAAACATGGTTACATATACCCCGAAATCAAGCAGATTCCTCTGCATTCTGGTCTCTCCCCGATATACGTCAATGGTATAGGACATTGTCTGAAAGGTATAGAAGGAAATGCCGATGGGCAGCGGCAGACCCGGGGGCGTCAGGTCTGCCCCCAGCACACTGTTTACAGTCCCTGTCAGAAAATCCGCATATTTGAAAAAGCATAAAAGCGACAGATTAATCAGAACCGAAGACAGTAAAATCCCCCTGGCCGCCCTCCTGTCCCTGAAACGTTCCAACAGACGTCCGTGAACATAATCCACAATAGTGGAAAACAGCATCAGCAGCACATAAACCGGCTCTCCCCATGCATAGAAAAACAGGCTCCCCAGAAAGAGAATAACATTCTTCATCCTCCCGGGAACCACATAATATAGAACAAAAAACAAAGGCAGAAAGCGGAACAGAAATACCACACTGCTGAAAACCATTTGATTTCTCTCCTTTTACAGGGAATCCGTTCCCTAATTCAGTTTTTCCCGGATTGTGTCCAGAGCCAGTTTGTTTGCCTCCTGACACTGGGCAAGGGATTCCTCTTCTGTCTCGGCGTCAACGGCAAATCCGCCAAGCTGCACAAAAATCACATAGGAACCGATTTTTTCCACCTGGGAGGCCTGAATCTTGCCCAAATTCGCGGGATACTGCATGGTATCATTGACCTTGGCCTCGCGGTAGGCATTCAGGGCCTCTTCCACTGCATCCACCTTGTCCTCCTTTGCCTTAATGATCACCAGTGCATCCACATTATTGCTGATCATGGGAGTCTCGGCCATGTAGTCATCATACATGTCGGATGTAATCCCGTAAAACACCTGAAGCATCTCCGTGTCAACTGCCATGTCAGGCCAGTAGTTCTCCTCACCCACAGCTTGCTTAACCGCGTCTTTGAGCCCCTGCATTTCCTCACTCCATCCGGCCGAAGTATCCAGAACCTGGTCATCCTCCACAGAGCCGCTCTCCTGGCTGTCCTCCACAGAGCTTTCCTGGGAACTGTCTTCCACAGAGCTTTCCTGGGAACCGTCTTCCACGGTACTTTCCTGGGAGCTGTCCTTTGAACCGTCCTCCGGCTTAGTCCCGCTGCAGGCCGACAGGCCAAGGGCCACTACCCCCACACACAAATACAACACCATCTTTTTCATAAATAAAACTCCTCCTTATTTCTTTTTCCTTCCCGAGATACATACAGTCTGCCCCGTTTGGAAAAAATTACACAAAATCATTATATCATATTATCCCAAAAAATAATCTTAATTTTTCATTATATTGCTAATATTCCTGCGCGTCCCCACAGGCACGTTACCACCATGTATTGTGCAGGATTCTCTGTTGCCTTTTTCCGGGAATGAGAGTATGATATCCTCAACCTAAAAAATCATTTGGTTCTACAGAAAACAGGAGGTGCGCATATGGGAAGCGGTTCTTTTCGCAACTTTAGAAACGGCTTTGAGACAGTGGACGGCGGGCAGGAAAAAAGCTCCAGGCCTTCCAAAAAGAATCCAGGAGGAAAAATCGCAGCGCTTGTGATACTGGCGATTGTGATTGCTTTTCTGGCGCTGAACTCGGCTTACGAGATCAAGGAACAGGAACAGGCAGTGCTGATCACACTGGGCAGGGCCCAGGCGGTCACGGAGCCGGGACTTCATTTCAAGATTCCCTTTATCCAGCAGGTCCGGAAGGTAAACACCACCATCCAGGGTTTTTCCATCGGTTATGACACGGAAAGCAATGAACTGAACGAAGAAGAATCCTTGATGATTACTTCCGATTTCAACTTTATAGACGTAGATTTCTATGTGGAATACCGTTACAGCGATCCGGTAAAGGCACTCTTTGCATCCAGGGCTCCTCTGGATATCCTGAAAAACATCAGCCAGAGCTGTATCCGTACCGTAATCGGCAGCTATCCCGTAGACGATGTGCTGACCACGGGCAAAAACGAGATTCAGGCTTCCATCCGCGAGATGATCCTGAACCGTCTGGCAGACCAGGACATCGGCATACAGCTTGTCAATATCACAATTCAGGATTCCGAGCCTCCCACCGCGGAAGTCATGGAGGCATTCAAGGCAGTGGAATCTGCAAAACAGGGCAAGGAGACCGCGCTGAACAACGCCAACAAATACCGCAATGAGCAGCTGCCTTCCGCCCAGGCCCAGGCAGACGGCATCATCAAGGACGCGGAAGCCCGCAAAATGGAACGTATCAACGAGGCAACCGCCCAGGTGGCGCGCTTTAACGCCATGTATGCGGAATATATCAAAAATCCGGTGATCACAAAACAGCGGATGTTCTACGAGGCCATGGAGAATGTGCTACCCGGCCTGAAGGTGGTCATCGAGGGCTCCGGCGGAAACATGCAGACCATCTATCCCCTGGATTCTTTCACCGGAAACAATGAAACTACTTCCGTGGAAAACGGGGAAGAAGCTGCACAGCCCGATTCCGTTTCCGGGGAAAATACCCCTGCACAGGACTGACGCATGATTTCCCTTTATCAGACAAAAAAACAAGGAGGTATCCTATGAAATCCATTAAAAAAGTTGCCCTTATCGTCGTGATACTGGCCGCCCTCATCGCAGGGGCATCCAGCATCGTGGTCACCCAGGAAAACGAATACAGCCTGATCCGCCAGTTCGGAAAAATCGATCATGTGGTGGCGGAGGCGGGTATCAGCTTCAAGATTCCCTTTATCCAGAGCGTGGACAAACTGCCCAAACAGGTACTGTTGTACGATCTGCCTTCCTCCGATGTCATCACCAGCGACAAGAAGACCATGATCTGCGACAGCTATATCCTGTGGAAGATCACAGATCCTCTGAAATTCGCCCAGACCCTGAACGCCTCCATTGCCAATGTGGAGGGAAGGCTTGACGTTATTGTATACAATTCCACCAAAAACGTAATCAGCAGCACCACCCAGGATGACGTGATATCCGGAAGGGACGGGGAACTGTCCGCAGCCATTCTGGCAAATATCGGCAGCTCCCTTGACCAGTACGGCATCACGCTGCTGTCCTTTGAGACCAAGAAACTTGATCTGCCCGGAGCCAACAAGGCCGCCGTATATGAACGCATGATTTCCGAGCGTGACAACATTGCGGCAACCTACACCGCAGAAGGCAGCTCTGAGGCGCAGATCATCCGGAATACCACGGACAAGGAGGTCACCGTCCTTCTCTCCGAGGCAGACAAGGAAGCAGCAATCCTGGTGTCTGAGGGTGAAGCAGAATATATGCGGATCCTCTCAGAAGCCTACAATGATGAGTCCAAGCAGGAATTTTACTCCTTTGTCAGAAGCCTGGACGCACTGAAAAATTCCATGAAGGGCGGAAACAAAACCGTGATTCTCTCCCCGGATTCGCCCATTGCTCAGATTTTCTACGGCAGCCGCTAAACAGACGGCATAAAGCGGGCCCGGGGTCATGTGTCCACGGGAAATTCGGTGAGAAAGAGAAGGTAATAGTCTCTGCCGCCCAAATTCACCCGGGAATGGCGCCGGAACCCCAGCTGCCCGCACAGCTTCAGGGAGGGCAGGTTCTCCGTCTCCACAAGAGCCTGCACCTTCCGAAACTCCAGCGCTGCGGAGGCATAGGACAGAACTGCCCTGCAGACTTCCCCGGCATATCCCTGTCTCTGCCAGGGCACTCCGATGATAAAGCCCAGTTCCGGGTCTTCAAAGCCTTCCCGGTAGGAGAGTCCGGCCCTTCCGATGACCTCTCCCGTCCCCTTCTCCACCACTGTCCACACACCGAATCCGAAGAAGGTGTAGACTTTCTCGATATACTCCCTGACGTACTGCTTTTCCTGCTCTATATCCGGGTACAGATCCTCCATATACTCCGTAATGGACGGATGGCTGTAAATCCGGTAAAATGCCTCCACATCCTCCGGCGTAGTCTCCCGGATCAGGCATCTGGCTGTCTCCAGGATATTCCAGGGCATTCCCTTCAGCCTGCGGTAAACCCTTTCCACATATTCCGGTTCCAGCTCCTCCGGATCTTCCACTGCAAACAGAAATCCCGAAAAGTCCTGGCTCCGGTTTTCCGGATGAATGTAAATTATGACTGCCTCTCCCCTGCCGCGCAGCTCCTTCCCTATACCGGCGTCATCCGTCACATACAGTACCGCCTCCGCTTCCTCCACCCTTACGGGAATTTCTTTTAAGTATGCCAACTTTACCACTTCCCTCTTTACGAATCCTGCTTTTTGGGTTACAATCACATGTAAATGCCATTATATCTTATTTTAAACAGAAAGGATATCTATTATGGAAAAAAATCCTGTAGTCACAATTACCATGAAGGGCGGAGACGTCATCCGCCTTGAGCTCTATCCTGAAACCGCACCGGTTTCCGTTAACAATTTCATCAGCCTGATCAACAAAAAATTCTATGACGGCCTGATCTTCCACCGGGTCATCCATGGGTTCATGATCCAGGGAGGCTGTCCGGACGGCACCGGTATGGGAAATCCCGGCTACCACATCAAAGGCGAATTTTCCAAAAACGGAGTCAAAAATGATCTTGCCCACACTCCCGGGGTATTGTCCATGGCCCGCTCCATGCACCCTGATTCCGCAGGCTCCCAGTTTTTCATCATGCACAGGGCCGCTCCCCATCTGGACGGAAGCTATGCAGCCTTCGGAAAGGTAACGGAGGGCATGGAAGTGGTAAACCGGATCGCCGAGACAGCCACTGACGGCGCAGACCGTCCCCTGGAGCCCCAGGTCATGGAAAGTGTGACTGTGGATACCTTCGGAGTGGAATACCCTGAACCGGAACACCTTTAATCTTCCCGGCGTTCACGCTTTGTTAACAATTCATTAAAGTATTCTTAAATTAATAACCATTGTTTATACATTTCTTTTCTGTATACTATATTTATCAAGCAACACAGCCAACCACAGTTGTTTACTAAATAACTTTTTCATAATAATGCCAGGGAACAAAGTTCCCTGGCATCCTCCCTTTTCCGGGACTTTTTATCCACAATTAAATCATGTACCCATTCCCTTATGCAGCACATAATGATGCAGTGTCTTCCTAATGATTTCTTCCTGGAGATTTTATCCCTGAAAAAGGAGGATGCCAGGGAATCGAAATTCCCTGGCTATAATTATGAAAAAGTTATTCTGTAAACTGTGGCCTGCGTATTCTTTTTTGTCTCTGTTGCTTATGAATATAGTATATCCATAAGAAATGTATAAAGAATGATAAAAATTCAAATATACATTGAATGATCTGTTAACAAAATATGAATTACGCTTTTCCCACAGAACCAAATAACTCCATCTTCTCCTTTACGGTAGCTTTGATGGCATCAGCTCCGGGAGCCAGAAGCTTACGGGGGTCAAATCCCTTGCCCTGCAGATCCTTGCCTGCCTCGATGTACTTACGGGTAGCGTCTGCGAAAGCAAGCTGACACTCTGTGTTTACATTGATCTTGGCCACGCCCAGGCTGATAGCCTTCTTGATCATATCGGCAGGAATGCCTGTGCCGCCGTGAAGCACCAGGGGCATCTCTCCGGTGAGCTGCTGAACGGCATCCAGAGTCTCAAAGCTAAGTCCCTTCCAGTTCTCGGGATATTTGCCGTGGATGTTGCCGATGCCTGCTGCCAGGAAGTCAACTCCCAGGTCTGCAATGGCCTTGCACTCCTTGGGATCAGCGCATTCGCCCATGCCTATAACTCCGTCTTCTTCTCCTCCGATGGAACCTACTTCAGCCTCAATGGAAATTCCCTTGCCATGTGCTGCCGCAACCAGCTCTGTGGTCTTGGCCACGTTCTCGTCAATGGGATAGTGGGATCCGTCAAACATAACGGAAGAGAAACCTGCCTCGATGCACTTGTAGCAGTGCTCATAGGAACCATGATCCAGATGAAGCGCTACGGGAACATCGATATCCAGATCCTTCAGCAGGCCGTTCACCATGCCTACCACTGCGTGGTAGCCGCCCATGTATTTGCCTGCGCCCTCGGACACACCGAGAATAACGGGAGACTTGCACTCCTTGGCGGTCAGCAGGATGGACTTGGTCCACTCCAGATTGTTGATGTTGAACTGGCCCACCGCATAATGGCCTGCCTTTGCTTTTTTAAGCATTTCTGTTGCAGAAACTAGCATAATTCTTTTACCTCCATTTTATATATTTGCGCCATGGGTCTCACCCCGCAGGGTTCCACCTATAACGCGAATTATCTGATTTATCTGTCTGTCTATTTGGAAGGCGGATTCTTTACCCTGATGTCAATTCCTTTACATACATTCCTGATCGTTGTTTTTGTATGGCTGCCGCCGTTTTCGCCATCCAGTGTCCACGCCAGAGGTTCTTCCGATTCCAGTGTCAGTTCCGCGGTGCGGAACGAATATATGGAATTGGTATCAATATCCCGGTTCAACAGGGACACCATGATATTATTCAGTTCTACCGGACTTCTCGGGCTCTTGATCAACGTCACTTCAAAGACACCGTCGTCCATCCGGACATTTTTACCTGTAATGTTCTTGAAACCTCCCACGGAGGTTGAATTGGTGACCATGCCGAAAACGAAGTCGTCCTCCACTTCATTGTCCTCCCAGCTTACCTTTACATGATAGGAGCGGATGGAAGACAGTCTCTTCATTCCTTCCAGCAGATACGCCATATGTCCCAGTACATTTTTCATGTCCTGGGCGGTCTCATAGGAAACATCCGTAAAAATCCCGAAAGCCGCAATATATACAAACACATCATCCACATCGTTACAGGAAAAAGATCCGATATCACAGGCAAAATCCCATCCGTTTACCACGACCTCCGCCGCCTGGACCATGTTTTTCGGCAGGGAAAGGCTTCCTCCAAAGTCATTGGTACTTCCGGCCGGAATATAGCCTATGGGAGTGCGGAATCCACTCCTGATCATCCCTGTCACCACCTCGTCCAGGGTACCGTCGCCTCCGCTGCACACCACAAGATCATATTCCCCGGGCCGCCCGGCCACAGCCTCTGCGGCATCCCCCTGTCCGCGGGTAGGTATCACCGTTGTCTCGTACCCGGCATCCGCAAAGATATCCAGTATATCTGCAAGCTTATTTTTAATAAGCGCTTTTCCCGCTTTCGGATTGTATACAAATAGCAGTTTTCTATCCATATTTCCTGTCAGGCTTCTATTCCTCTCACAAACTCAATTATGCCTTCTACGGCAGCTTCCTCGTCAGACCCGTCCGCCATGATTTCGAGATTCTCGCTGATATCCATTCCCAGTGTCATCATGCCCATGATACTCTTGGCATTTACTTTCTTCTCACCGGACTGGATATAAACAGCGCTCTCGTACTTACTTGCCTTCTGGACCAGCAACGCAATATGTCTGGCCATCTGCTCGTCTTCCAGACTGATGCTGATACTTTTCTTTTTCATTTTCTTTCCTCCTTGCCATCCGTTCTTTTCATATATTACAGCCTTATCTTTTCCGCAAGCTCACTGAGCCTGCGCAATCTATGGTTTACCCCGGATTTGCCCAGAACCGGTTCAAAATATTCCCCCAGTTCCTTCAACGGCACGTCCGGATATTCCAATCTGATCTCTGCCATCTCCCGGAGATTGTCCGGCAGATTCTGAAAACCGTAATGGGTTCTGATATACTCTATATCCTCCACCTGTCTGGCTGCCGCGTTAACAGTCTTTGCAATGTTGGCAGTCTCACAGTTTACACGCCGGTTGACGGAGTTCCGCATCTCTTTCAGAATGCGCTGATTTTCCATGTTCATCAGGGATACAGGCGCTCCGCAGACATTCAGCAGATCCACGATTCCCTCCCCTTCCTTTAAATATACCACATGGTATTTTTTCCGGCGGATGATCCTGGATTCTATGCCAAAGCCCCTCATCAGCTCCTTCAGCTGTCCTGCCTTTTCCCCGTCCACGCAGTCAAACTCCAGGTGGTATCCCTTTGCCGGATCGCTCATGGAACCCACGCTGAGAAAGGCCCCCCTGAGAAAGGCTCTCTGACAGCAGGAATTCTTAATCAGCAGAGGACTCACCGGCTTGTCCAAATCTCCCAGTTTGTCCAACAGTCCCTGCATATCCTGTCCTGTCAGGATATGGTCCGTATTTATATTATATGTTTTTTTCAATAATGTAAAGCCTTTTCTGGCAACGGCTTCATTTTCAGTCTGAAATCCGATGGTGAAACCGCCTTTTTCATCCCGTCCGTACTGACCGCAAAGATTCATGATGGCTGCCAGTTCCGCAATCTGACAATGTCTTGCGGGACTGAACCGTCCGGCCAGTTCCAGCTTAACCTCACTTGAGAATGACATATGTTCTCCCCGCCCGGAATGTTTTCTGTGGTCTGCCTTATTTTCCCCGTTGGTTCACATCCCGGTGATACAGTTTTATTCCATACTTTCCCTTGTCCTTCATGCGCCTGTAGAGCTCATTGGCAAGGGTCACGCTTCTGTGCTTCCCTCCGGTACAGCCGATGGAGACCACCAGGCGGTACTTTCCTTCCCTGACATAGTTGGGAATCAGGAACTGCAACATATCCGACAGTTTTGTCATAAATTCTTCCGCCTCCGGAAATCCCATGACATACTCCTGTACTTCCCTGTCATTTCCAGTCTTCTGCTTCAGTTCATCTATATAAAAGGGATTTGGCAGAAAACGCACATCCAACACCAGATCCGAATCTGCCGGTATGCCGTGCTTAAATCCAAATGACATAACTGTCACTATTAGACTATTATACTCCGCGTTCTCCACAAAAATACGGTCTATTTCCTCCTTCAGCTCCCTTGTGAGCAAAAGCGAGGTGTCGATCACATAGTCAGAATGACGCCTGACCCTGTCCAATACGCGCCGTTCCGCCCTGACGCCGTCTTCCACCCTTCCGTCTGCTGCCAGGGGGTGAATGCGTCTGGTCTCCTTGTACCGCTTGATCAGGACATTCTCGTCCGCATCCATAAACAGAATCTCAATGTTATAGCCCGAGCTCTTCAGTTTTTCCAGAATCCGGGTGGCATCCACAAAGGACTGGTCAGACCGCACATCCAATCCCAGCGCAACCTTGCTGACTTCGCTTCCCGGCATGGACACCAGCTCCGCAAACTTTTCTACCAAAGAGACCGGAAGGTTGTCCACACAATAAAATCCGGCATCCTCCAACATTTTCAGGGCGGTGCTTTTTCCACCGCCGCTCATTCCCGTTACTACTACAAATCTCATATGCCCTCCGGCAGTTCCTCACGGCGTCAGCCCAGAAATATGATTTCCGGCTCCAGTTCTACTCCAAACTGTTCCTTCACGCGTGTCTGTATCCTGTCAATCACGTCCCGCACATCCCGGGCAGTGGCATTTCCCGTATTGACCACAAATCCGCAGTGTTTCTCGGACACTCTGGCTCCGCCTATCTGAAATCCCCTGAATCCTGCTTCCATGATCAGCTGTCCGGCAAAGTGTCCCTCCGGGCGCTTAAAGGTACTTCCCCCACTGGGATATTCCAGGGGCTGTTTCTCCCGCCTCCTGGCGGACAGTTCCTCCATTTTTCCCTTTATGACATCTCTGTCACCTGGTTCCAGACAAAAAGTAACCTCTGTCACAATGAAGGAACTCTTCCTTATAACACTGGTCCGGTAGCCAAATTCCATGGTCTCATTGTCCAGCTCCAACAGCTCGCCGTCTCTGCTCACCACATTAACCTGGGTCACCACCTGGCACAGCTCTCTGCCATAGGCTCCGGCATTCATCACCACGCCGCCTCCTACTGTGCCCGGAATCCCGGATGCAAACTCCAGTCCCGTCAGTCCGTGCTCCATGGCAGCTCTGGCCACCTGCGCTAGCGTGGCCCCGGCCTCTGCAACAATCCGGTTTCCCTCCACCCTGACGCTGTTCATCCTGGGCCCTATCTGCAGCACAATCCCCTTATACCCGGAATCGCTTACAAGCACATTGCTGCCATTCCCCAGCACAAAAAACGACAAACCTGTCAGTTCCAGATACCGACGCAGTTTTTTCAGCTGTTCCCCGTTCTCCAGTTCCACAAAGCAATCGGCAGGTCCCCCTATGCGAAAAGTGGTATGGCCTGCCATCGGCTCCTGTAGACGAATATTTTCCCGTGGTACAAATTTCTGCAATGCCTCAACTACTGCTTCACCGATCATTTAACCGACTTCCCTTTTCTTATCTCTCAGCCATCAAAGCAACACCAATGCGGCGGCCCCATAGATGCCTGCGTCATTTCCCAGTTTCGCCAGGGCAAACTTCGTGTCCTTGCAGTTACCAAAAGCATATTTCCGGAACTTAGGCTCTATGTAGGAAAGAAGAATCTCGCCTGCCTTGGACACGCCGCCTCCGATGACAAAGATCTCCGGATTTACCACGGAAGATACCATTGCCAGTCCCTTTCCCAGATAATCCCCAAACTGTCCGGCGATCTCCATGGCTGCGCTGTCCCCTGCCTTTACCGCATCAAACACGGTCTTGGCAGACAGTCTCTCCGCCTGCAGAACGGTAGGCACATCATGGGATGCAAGATAACGCCTGGCCAGACGCACGATACCCGTGGCCGAGGCATACTGCTCCAGACAGCCCTTGTTTCCGCAGTTGCAGGCTTCCTCTTCCCCGTCTTCCAGATGGACATGGCCGATCTCTCCGCCTGCGCCGCAGGCTCCAACCAGAAGTCTGCCCTTGACCACGATACCGCCGCCTACGCCGGTGCCCAGAGTCACTGCCATCATGCTGTCATATCCTTTGCCGCCGCCCTGCCACATCTCTCCAAGCGCTGCCACGTTGGCGTCGTTTGCCGCCTTTACCGGTACCTTAATATATGCGCCCAGAGCTTCCGGTATGTTAAAAGATCCCCATCCCAGGTTCACTGCTCCCCCCAGAACCGTGCCTTCGTCGTTCATGGGTCCGGGCACGCCCACGCCCACGCCACGCAGCTCCTCCTCCGGAATTCCCTTTTCTTTCAGCTTTTCCTGAAGGCTCTTTGCCACGTCCGGCAGAATGGAGGCGCCCCTGTTATCCTTAACCGTAGGAATCTCCCACTTGTCCAGAACATTGCCTTCCACATCAAAAAGCCCCATTTTGACGCTGGTTCCGCCGATGTCAACCCCAATTGCATACTTACTCATAACTCTACCTGCCCTTTCTCTTCTCTGTGAAAAACTTTTTCTAAAACGGATTTTCTTCCCGTTTTCTTCCAAAGGAATTCTGCACTCTGGAATACAGCTCCTGAGCCGCATTGTACCCCATCTTCTTCTGACGGTGATTTACTGCCGCACATTCGCAGATAACCGCCACATTCCGGCCGGGACGGATGGGAATATTGTAGCAGACCACCTTATTGCCCATATACTCCGTATAATTCTCCTCCAGGCCCAGTCTGTCATACTCCTTATCCCTGTCCCAGTCCTCCAGGCGGATCACAAGATCGATATTCTGAGTATCCATAACCGCCGACGCTCCGAACAGGGCCTTTACGTCCACCACCCCGATGCCCCGCAGTTCGATCAGATGCTTTAACATGTCCGGAGCGGAGCCCACCAGGGAATCGTCGCTGACTTTCCGTATCTCCACCACATCATCCGTGACCAGACGGTGGCCCCGGCGAATCAGCTCCAACGCAGCCTCGGATTTGCCGATTCCGCTTTCTCCGGTGATCAGCACACCCTCCCCGTAGACATCCACCAACACGCCATGTACGGAAATGCAGGGCGCAAGCTTGACGTTCAGCCATCTGATTGCCTCCGCCATAAAGGCTGACGTTGACTTTTTCGTGGAAAGCAGAGGAACTCTGTGAACCAGGGCAGCCTGCATAAAAATGGGGTCCGGTTTCAGCTCCCGGCAGAATACTACCGCAGACACGTCATAACTCATAAACTCGTCATAGATCTCACGCTTCCGGTCATCGGGCATATTTTCCATATAACTGTATTCCACAAAGCCGATGATCTGAAGCCGGGTGGAATCAAAATGCTCGAAATATCCCGCCAAAGGCAGCGCAGGACGGTTCACATCCGGCTGCGTAATGCGGATTTCCTTTACGTCAATATCGGGCGTTAGATTTTCCAGCTTCATTTTATCGATCAAACGGGTTAATTTGACACTTTCCATGCTTGCCTTGTCTCCTGTTTTTATCTTATATTGTAACATACTAACACCGTATTGTGAAGCGATAAGTGTAAAGGAAATAAAGATTTTCACCCAGAGGAAGACTCACCGGAAGATGCCTGTTTTCCATGGAAGAAACCGTATATTTCTTCTGCAGCCCTGCGGTTTATCTCCGGAATCGCCGCCAGCTCCTCCACCTCCGCGGCCCTGATCTCCTCGATGGATTTGAAATGCCGCATCAGCGCCTTCCGCCTGGCAGGTCCCACCCCGGGAATATCGTCCAACACCGACTTTACCTGGGCCTTGCTCCGCAGGGAACGGTGATATTCAATGGCAAAGCGGTGGGCTTCGTCCTGCACCCTGGTGATCAGCTTAAATCCCTCCGAGTGGGTGTCTATGGGAAGTTCCACATTGTTGAAATACAGTCCCCTGGTTCTGTGGCTGTCATCCTTCACCATACCGCACACCGGAATGTCTATCTGCAGCTCCCGGAGTACGGCCAGCGCAATGTTCACCTGCCCCCTTCCGCCGTCCATCATAAGCAGATCCGGAAATTTGGTGAAACTGCCGTATGTCCTGTCAAGCGCCTTTTCCTCCAGTATCTTCTCTTCCTCCAGGCCATGCCGGAAGCGTCTGGTGAGCACCTCCTTCATGCAGGCGTAGTCGTCGGGGCCTGACACGGTCCTGATGCGGAACTTGCGGTAATCGCTGGGCTTGGGTTTTCCTTTTTCAAATACAATCATGGAACCCACGTTTTCAAACCCGTTGATATTGGAGATGTCAAACGCTTCCATGCGCTCGATATGATCCAGTCCCAGAATGCCTGCGATCTCCTTCACTGCGCCTATGGTGCGGCCCTCCTCCCGCTTCAGCCTCTCCCTGTCCTGCTCCAGGATATGCTTTGCATTCTGGGCAGCCAGTTCCACCAGTTTCTCCTTTGCGCCGATTTTCGGCACCCTTATGTAAACCCTGGCTTCCTTGCGGCCCGTCAGCCACTTCTCGATCAGCTCCCTGTCACTGATCTCATACTGCAGCATCAGTTCCCTGGGAATAAAGGGGGTTCCTGCATAAAACTGCTTTACAAAATTTTCCAGGATCACTGCCTTGCTCTCATCCGACACGTGTGTCATATAGTAATGTTCCCTGCCGATGAGCTTGCCGCCGCGGACAAAAAACACCTGCACCACTGCCTCCCGGTCATCCTTGTACATTGCAATGATATCCTTGTCCTCGCCCGCGCTGTCCGTGATCTTCTGCTTCTGGGATACCTGCTTTACGCTGTTGTAGAGATCCCGGAAGCCTGCCGCCGTCTCAAAATCCAGGTTCTCCGCCGCTGTCTTCATCTTTGATTCCAGTTCGTCCAGAATCCTGCTGTAATTGCCGTCCAGAAACTCCAGCGCCCTGGACACCTGTTCCCGGTACTGCTCCCGGCTCACACAGCCCTGACAGGGAGCGTCGCACTGCTTGATATGGTAGTTCAGGCAGGGACGTTCCAGTCCGATATCCCGGGGCAGGCTGCGGTTGCAGGTGCGCAGATGGTAAAGCTTGTTCAGCAGCTCAATGGTGTCCTTTACCGCGGCTGCGCTGGTGTAGGGTCCAAAATATTTGGATTTGTCCTTTTTCATCATCCTGGAAAAAAGAATCCTGGGATATTCCTCCCCCACAGTCACCTTTATATAAGGATAAGTCTTGTCATCCTTCAGCAATGTATTATACTTGGGCGAGTGCTCTTTGATCAGGTTATTCTCCAACACCAAAGCTTCCAGTTCCGAATCCGTGACAATGTATTCAAAACGGGCAATCAGGGATACCATTTTGTCGATCATGGGGCCTCTGCCGATGTTCTCCCGAAAGTAGGATCTCACCCGGTTGTGCAGGTTAACCGCTTTGCCCACATATAAAATGACATCCCTGTCATCTCTCATAATATAGACCCCCGGGTTTTTGGGAAGCTTTTTTAACTCCTCTTCAAAATTGAACATGCCCTCGCTCCTTGTCTGTCATAAAAAACTTTCTCACTGTCTCTCACAATGCACCGGTCAGGGAACCGCCAGAAATCTGTCGATTCCGTTGGCAATTCCCTCTGCAATCTTTTCCTGATAGTCTTCCGTGGCCATCAGGGCGTCCTCCTCCGGATTGGTCATATATCCCATTTCCACTATGGTAACCGGAACCTGGCACCAGTTTATGCCGCTCATGGTGTCCGTCTCCCAGACATACTGCTTCTTACATCCTGTGGCGGAGGTAAGTTCGTCCAACACAAAGTCCGACAGGTCCCTGCTCTGTTGGTAAAAATCCGCATTATAAGGATTGGAGGAGGTCTGGCAGATGGTCATGGCTCCGTGCACAGAAGTATTTTCCGATCCGTTGGCGTGAATCCGGATAAAAGCATCCGCTCCGGCGTCATTGGCCACCTGGGCCCGTTCGCTGTTGCTCATATCCACGTCATGGGTAGTCCGTACCATAATGACCTGGTAACCCCGTCCGGTCAGTTCCGCCTCCAGTTTTTCGGCCACCATCAACGTCAGCTCATATTCCTTAAGGCCGCTTGTGGCCCCGGAGGTGCCTCCTGCCACCTTTGCCTTTGTCTCAGTAGCTCCCGGTCCCACGGGTTCCTTTTCGCTGTTTCCCTTCTGTTGGTGCCCCGGGTCAATGACTACAAGATAACCGGCTCCCTGCTCCGTATCCTGGTTTCCCGTGCTTTCAGGCTCTCCGGAGACCTCCCCGCTTTCGCTGCTTTCAGGCTCTCCGGAGACTTCCCCGCTTTCGCTGCTTTCAGGCTCTCCGGAGACCTCCCCGCTTCCGCTGCTTTCGGACTCTCCGGAGACTTCCCCGCTTTCGCTGCTTTCAGGCTCTCCGGCGTCCTCCCCGCTTTCACTGCTTTCGGGCTCTACAGAGGCTTCCCCGCTTTCGCTGCTTTCGGGCTCTACAGAGGCTTCCCCGCTTTCGCTGCCCTGGATTTCCGCAGCGGCCCCGGAATGGTCTTCCTGGGACAGGGAAACCGTCATACCTTCCAAATCCTCCGCAATTGTCTGCTCTTCCGCCTGCTTACCGCATCCGCCCAATACCATCGCTGCCATAACCACAGCCAGTATCCATTTTCTGTTTCTCACCCTTACCTCCTCCGCCGTTTCTTCCGGCGAAACACAAACAAGCCTCTCCCAGACAAGAGGAAAAGGCTTGATGCTGTCAATTTTAATCTATAGTGCCATTGGAAAATCTTCCCACCTGCCGGGTATCCTTTTCCGCTTCCGAATCCTCAGGCCAACCGTCCTGCCCATCGTCCGGCGTCTCCTCAGAACTATCCTGTCCGGCTTCCCGGTCCTGCTCCGTCATGGCATCTCTGGCTTCCCGGTCCTGCCCGGTCACGTCGCCCCCGTTTTCCCGGTCAGAATCCCCGTCTGCTCCGGCAGTCATCTCCTCCGGTCCGGCAGCCAAGCTGTCCGCTGCTTCCGCATCCCCAGAGGTCTTTTTTTCATCGGATGCTGCCTCTTCCTCCGGCTCGGGAATGCCTTTCTCCTTTCGGAAAATAGCCATGAACTCCTTGCCGGTAATGGTCTCCTTCTCTATGAGGAATTCCGCCAGCTTATCCATAATCTGCCGGTTCTCCCGCAGCATGCCCAGGGCTTTCTCATAGCTTTCCTTCAGGATCTCCACCACTTCCGCATCAATCTCTGCCGCCGTGGCGTCACTGCAGTTCAGCGCCGTGCGTCCCTCCAGATACTGGCTCTCCACTGTGGCAAGCCCCACCAACCCGAAGCGTCTGCTCATACCGTACCGGGTAACCATATTCCGTGCAATATCCGTTGCTTTTTCGATATCGTTGGCAGCTCCCGTGGTAACCGTTTCAAATACCACTTCCTCCGCTGCCCGGCCGCCTACCAGACCTACCAGCATATCCCGCAGCTCGGCCTCCGTATTCAGGTACTTTTCCTCCTCGGGCACATGCATGACATAGCCCAGAGCTCCCATGGTGCGGGGCACAATCGTAATCTTCTGCACCGGCTCAGAATTCTTCTGCAGGGCACTGATAAGGGCATGCCCCACCTCATGGTAGGAGACAATTTTCCGCTCTTCTTTGCTCATAATGCGGTCCTTCTTCTCCTTACCTACCAACACCACTTCCACGGCGTCAAACAAATCCTTCTGGCAGACATAGTTCCTGCCCTCTTTTACCGCGTTGATGGCAGCCTCGTTGATCATATTGGCCAGATCGGAGCCCACGGCGCCGCTGGTGGCCAGTGCAATGGCGTCCAGATCCACGGTCTCGTCCATCTTCACGTCCTTGGCGTGCACCTTCAGAATTTCCACACGCCCCTTCAGATCAGGTTTATCCACAATGATCCGTCTGTCGAAACGTCCCGGCCTCAGCAGAGCCTTGTCCAGAATCTCCGGACGGTTGGTTGCGCCCAGAATCAGAATTCCCTTGGAGCTGTCAAAACCATCCATCTCGGACAGCAGCTGGTTCAGCGTCTGCTCCCGCTCCTCGTTTCCGCCGCCGTATTTGGAATCACGGCTCCGGCCGATGGCATCAATCTCGTCGATAAAGATAATACAGGGAGCGTTCTTGGTGGCCTCCTTAAACAGATCGCGCACCCGGCTGGCGCCCACGCCCACATACAATTCTATAAAGTCGGAACCTGTCAGGGAGAAAAAGGGAACATGTGCCTCCCCTGCCACCGCCTTGGCAAGCAGCGTCTTTCCCGTACCGGGCGGGCCCACAAGCAGCGCGCCCTTGGGCAGCCTGGCTCCGATCTTGGAGTATTTCCCGGGATTGTGCAGGAAATCCACCACTTCCACCAGAGACTCCTTGGCCTCGTCCTCACCGGCCACATCTTTGAAGGTAACCCCGGTCTCCTTCTGCACATAGACCTTGGCATTGCTCTTGCCCACTCCCAGAGGCCCCCCGGAGCCGCCCATTTTCCGGAAGATTACCCCCAGAAGAATCCACATCAGCACC
Source organism: uncultured Lachnospiraceae bacterium (assembly GCA_947367855.1). GTDB lineage: Bacteria > Bacillota > Clostridia > Lachnospirales > Lachnospiraceae > Acetatifactor. The sequence continues at coordinate 22,569 of CANBFE010000013.1, forward strand.
ACAGGCAGCACCACATACAGCAGAATGTCCAGAATCCTTCCCGAATTGTCACTCAGGACCCGGCTTCCGTCAATTCCGTGCTCTTCCATGCGGGCCGTAAGGGTATCCAGGTCTTCCATGATAATCGTGGAATATGTCATTTTTGTGTTTCCGTAAAACGGATATCCCGGCAGCCCTGTAGGAGTATCAGGCTTCTCTGTCTCCTCGTTCTTCAGGGTAAACAGAACCTGTCCTGTACTCTGAACCTCCACAGCCTCCACCTGGTCCCCGCTGACATACTCCAGAAACTTCGTATAGCTTACTTCCTGTGTATTGCCGCTGCCTCCGAACATCAGGTTCCAGAGCATAAAAACAAGCAGTACCGTGCTCAATGCCGCCAGCAGCACCATCATTATATTGGGCCGTCTGGGCGGCTGGTTTCCGCCTCCGCCTCCGCCGTTATTTCCCGGCCCGCTGCCATGGCCATTGTTATAGCCTCCGCCGTTATCATATTCATTCATTTGATTTTCCATAGTAACTCCGTTTCCATCGCTTCCCTTTTTGTCTCAGTCCCATTGTCATTATAGATATTACTTATTGATAAATCAATAGCAGAATTGTGAAAAAATAAAATTAACTCTTAAAGATTTCTAAACTTTTTGCCATTCCAATCCTGCTGATTCTATGATAAAATGAAAAAATAAAAATCAAGAGGAAGGAAGCGGGACAGCACATGAAAATCGGGTTTGACAACAATAAGTATCTGAAAATGCAGTCGGAGCATATCAAGGAGAGAATCGTACAGTTTGGGGACAAGCTGTATCTGGAGTTCGGCGGAAAACTTTTCGACGATTACCATGCCTCCCGGGTACTTCCGGGATTTGCCCCCGATGCAAAACTGCAGATGCTGATGCAGCTTTCTGACTACGCAGAAATAGTCATAGTAATCAGTGCCGTGGATATCGAGAAAAACAAGATTCACGGCGATCTGGGCATTACCTATGACGTGGATGTACTTCGCCTGAGGGATGAATTCCAGAACCGCGGCCTGTATGTGGGAAGCGTGGTAATCACCCATTACCAGGGACAGCACAGCGCCGAGCAGTTCAAGGCCAAGCTTGAGAAAAAAAATATTAAGGTCTACCTGCATTATACCATAGAGGGCTATCCTGCCAACGTTCCCCTGATTGTCAGCGATAAGGGCTACGGCAAAAATGACTATATCGAAACCACCCGTCCGCTTATCGTGGTCACCGCGCCCGGACCGGGAAGCGGCAAGATGGCCACATGCCTCTCACAGCTCTACCATCACCGCCAGCGGGGCGTGAAAGCCGGATACGCCAAATTCGAGACCTTTCCCATCTGGAACATCCCGCTGAAGCATCCCATCAACCTGGCATATGAGGCGGCCACTGCAGACCTGAACGACGTCAACATGATCGACCCCTTCCACCTGGAAGCCTATGGGAAAACAACGGTAAATTACAACCGGGATATCGAAATCTTTCCCGTGCTGAATGCGATTTTTGAAAGCATTTACGGGGAAAACCCCTATAAATCCCCCACCGACATGGGCGTGAATATGGCGGGCAACTGCATTCTGGACGACCAGGTCTGCTGCGAGGCCTCCAAGATGGAGATCATCCGCCGCTACTATACCACCCTGGGCAGAATGGTCCGGGACGATGCCTCCGAAAATGAGCTGCTGAAGATCGAACTGCTGATGAAGCAGGCCAAGATCACCACTGCAGACAGAAAGGTCACCTCAGTGGCGAAAAAACTGGCCGAGAAGCTGGGCGTGCCCACAGCAGCGATAGAACTGCCTGACGGCCACATCATCACCTCCAAGACTTCGGATTTTCTGGGAGCTTCCGCCGCCCTGCTGCTGAATGCCCTGAAATATCTGGCCGGTGTGGACCACAATATCAAGCTGATCAAACCGGAAGCCATTGAGCCCATCCAGGATCTCAAGGTGCGCTACCTGGGAGGCCGCAATCCCCGCCTCCACACCGACGAAGTGCTCATTGCCCTCTCCCTGGCGGCCTGCAGCGATGACAATGCAAGACAGTCCCTGGAACAGCTTCCCCGGCTGAAGGGCTGCCAGGTCCATACCTCCGTAATGCTCTCGGAGGTGGACACAAAGATCTTCAAAAGACTGGGCGTGGACCTGACCTGCGAGCCCATTCAGACCACCCGGAAAAAATACTGATCACAAAAGGCTGCCAATCCACACGGATATGGCAGCCCTTTTCTACTCACAATTTTTCTGCTCACAGTTTCTTCAGGAAATTTCCGTCCACGCTGACCCCCTCGTTGATTACGATAAACGCGTTGGGATCAAACTTATGCACCACCGCCTTGAGACGGCCCACCTCATACTTTGACAGCGTGACATAAAGCATGTGGGACTGCTCATGGGTATAAGCCCCCTGGGTGGTCCACTTGGTCATGCCTCTGTAAATCTCGTCAAACACAGCCTTTTCCAGTTCCACCGTATCCGCCTTGGTAATAATGTTGGCTTCCACGTTAATGTTCTGGGTATGTACCTTATCCATGGCTGTGGAATACACCGCCGCATATATGATACAATATACCACGATCTCCACATCGAACAGAAAGAAGCATATTCCATACAAAACCAGGTTCAGCATAAGACCGGCCTTGCCTACGCTGAAGCCCTTCTTCCACCTGGCCAGGATAAGTCCCACCACATCCATTCCGCCGCTGGAGGAAGCCATTCTCAGCATGACGCCGATACCGCTGCCGGAGATAATGCCTCCGACCACGCAGGACGCCATGGTATCCTCCACGATCACGGTCACAGGCACAACGGACAGAAACGCGGTCATGGCAGTAACGGTGACCAGGGTCTTGACAAAGAACACCTTGCCCAGCCTGGTAAAGGCAAGGATAAAGAGGGGAATGTTGATCATATAGTAGATCAGACCGGCCACGTCAAAGCCGCCGAAATCCATTCCCCCAAAACGGGTCAGCAGGGTACGTATCACCTGGGAAAAGCCCATTACGCCTCCGGAATACAGCCCTGCCGGCACAATAAACAGATTGACGCCCGTGGCATACACAAATGCCGCCACTACACACATCAGCGTCCTTTTCACCTCATACAGCAAATGTTCTCTTTTCATTTTATCCCAACGCCTGCTCCACCTTTTCCTTCAGCTCCGCCGCCGGCATGGATCCCACAAAATTCGCCGCCGGATTTCCGTCCTTAAAAACAACAAATGCCGGGATGCTGGAAATCTGGTATTTCTTCGCCACATCCATGTTCTCGTCAATATTGCACTTTCCAACCTTGATCTTTCCCTCATACTCCTGTGCAATCCTGGCCACCACCGGCCCCATCATCCTGCAGGGATTGCACCAGTCCGCATAAAAGTCAACCAATACGGGAATGGAAGAATTCAATACTTCCGCCTCAAAATTGTCCGCCGTGAATTTATATTCCATAATTTACCTCTTTTCTGCGCCGCCTCTTTGTTATGGGACAGTCCCCGGCGCCCCCGGACTCACTCTTTCCCATTGCAGCCGCACCCCGTCCCGGCCTTAACTATGACATATTTACAGATGGGATTGCCCATGGAAGAAAATTTTTCCTCATATTCCGTCATGACATTTCCCCGCATCATCTCCTGGTCGCCGTGGAGATCTCTGGTGGCAGCCAGGCATGTCCAGCCTGCTGGCTCCAACTCTCCCAGCGCAAAGTCAAACAGATCCAGATTGTCCGTCTTGAACTCCAGTCTGCCCCCCGGTTTCAGGATACGGGCAAAACGGGCCAGAAATTCCCTGGAAGGCAGCCTGCGCTTTGCATGCCTGTCCTTGGGCCATGGATCGGAAAAATTCAGGTAAATCCTGTCCACCTCCCCCTGGCCGAACACCTGCGTGATATTCTCCGCGTCCATCCGCAGAAATTTCAGATTGGGAAGCTCCTCCTCTTCCATCTTCCGGACAGCCCGCAGCAATACGCTGGAATATTTTTCTATACCCACATAATTGATCCCGGAGTGCAGCCCGGCCATAGTATGGACAAATTTCCCTTTTCCCATACCTACCTCAATATGCAGGGGATTGTCGTTTCCGAAAATCTCATTCCACCTGCCCGGGCACTCCGGCTGCTGCTCCTCTTTTATTACATAAGGGCTTAGTGAAATCACCTCCCTCGAACCTGTAATATTTCGTAATCTCATTTTCTCCACTTGCTTTCTGTCATTTTAAGGCCGCGCTGCATGTCTGCAGATGCTGTATTAACTGTACTTTAATTTTGCAGACTTGTCAATCCAAGAATAAAAGCTGCTTTGGTTTTTTTCCCAAATGGTGTATAATAGGAACGGGAATGTTCCCGCCAACAATCTATGTGAGGTTATCCTATGGAGAAAAAAACAAAAAAAGGATTCATATACAGGCTCACCGCCGCCCTCTGCTGCAGTTTCTTCCTGGCGTCCGCCCCGGTCTGCGCCGCTTCCGACGCTGAGCTGCGTCTGGAAGCCCACCGGGCCATGGATATCCAGTCAAACGAAATCCCCGGTTGGCCCAACGGTCCCGTGGTGGGGGCGGAGTCCGCCATTTTGATGGAAGCCGAAACCGGAACCATCCTTTATTCCAAAAATATCCATCAGCGCCAGTATCCTGCCAGCACCACAAAAATCCTCACTGCGCTGATCGCCTCGGAGCAGTGCGGGATGGATGAAATCATCACATTTTCCCATGACGCCGTGTTTGACACGCCCCGGGACAGCAGCCACATTGCCATGAACCCCGGAGAGGAACTGACCATGGAGCAGAGCCTGAATGCCATTTTGATCCGCTCCGCCAACGAGGTATGCTATGCAGTGGCAGAGCATATCACGGATACCACCGACTGGCAGGTTTTTGCCGGTCTTATGAACCAGAGGGCCGCGGAACTGGGCTGCCAGAATTCCCACTTCGTCAACCCCAACGGCCTGCCGGATGAAAATCATTACACCACCGCATACGACCTGGCCATGATCGGAAGGGCATTCTTCGCCAACGAAATGCTGTGCAAGATCACCCTTTCCCGGAGAATCGACTTTCCTCCCACGGAGAAACTTCCCCTGGGCAAACTGGAAAACAATAATATGAAGATTATCCCCGGCGGAGAATATGCCTATGAATATCTGGTGGGCTGCAAGACCGGATACACGGATATCGCCAGAAGCTGTCTGGTATCCTGTGCAGAAAAGGACGGCATGAAGCTGATCTGCGTGGTAATGCACGACGAGTCGCCGTTCCAGTATCAGGACAGCATCTCCCTGTTTGAATACGGATTCTCCAATTTTGAGAAAAGAAACGTATCCCAGTCCGAAACCAAGTACAATATCGACAATACCGGCCTGTTTTACAGCGGAAACGACCTCTTCGGCAGCTCCCGTCCCTTCCTGTACCTGGATACGGACGATTTCGTGCTGCTTCCCAGAACCGCTTCCTTTGAAGATACGGAATCCGCCATTTCCTATGATACAGAAGACGAAAATCAGGCCGCGGTGATATCCTATACCTACCAGGGGATCCCCATCGGCTCGGCAAGAGTTCATTTTTCCGCAAACCAGGAGGAAAACAGTCTCTTCGATATCTCCCCTGAGGATTCCGACGCCGGAGCTGCAGGAGACGACAATTCCATAATCTTTGTAGATGTGACCTTTCTCCTGACATGCGGCGCCGTTCTTGTTGGAATCATACTGGTCTGGCTGTTGATACGCACTGTTCTGAAAAATTATGAATTTGCCGACCGGAAAAGCCGGATCACCAGAAGCGGCAGAAAGGACTGGAAAAAAAGACGAAAAAAGAGGGGCAGAAAATCAGGGGGCTTCCGGAATCCTGATTTCTGATTTCGGAACCCCCCTGTATGCCCCTCAGATTTCTTTTTCCCTGAGCCTGTGCTGTCTCTGCTGCTTTCTTATATTTTCGCTGCGTTTTTTCAGGCCGGCGGCTTCCTCGGGGGAGATCAGTCTGGTGGTTTTGACAATGTACACCTTCTCCTCCATGGATTTCCGGACCCTGATCTTCCCCTTCAGATATCCATGTTTCGGACAATGGGCCAGACAGTAATAATTCCTTCCGTTGGGAGAAAACCATCTGATCTTCTTCCGGAGATTGCAGCGGCAGAGGTAGCACTTGCTTGCAACTACCTCCCTGTCCGCAAAAGCTTCCGCCTTGCCGGAAAATTCCCTGGAAATATACTTTTCGTAATTGTCAAACCGGACTTTTATCTCCGATTTCCTGTCTGCCGGGGGATGAAACACATCATAGGACAGATTTTCCAGGGTCCGTGGCTTTCCCTCCAGAATGCATACCAGTACTTTTGCAGTATAATGGGCATCGCTGAAAGCCCTGTGAAAGGGAATATCCTTGTCCATCTGCAGAAAATCCACGGCATGCTCCAGGGCCTTCCTGGACTTTCCGTCCTCAAAGGCAATGCTGAACAGCTTCTGCACATCCAGGTAGGCGATGGGGCCCCCGGCCAGAGGGTCCATGCCGTAAAACCTCATGTTCCTCTGCAGTTCCGTCAGGTCGGCGCTTCCCCAGGTACAAAACAGGTAATCCTCCCCGCACCATTCAAGGAACTGCCCTGCCGCCTGGACAAAGGGCTTCCCATGCTCAAGCTCCTGCATCTGCAGGTGAAGCAGCCTCCCGGTAACCTGGTTCATCTCGCGGTAAACTGCCGGTTTTATCAGCTCGCTGAACTCACCGGTTCTGATTCCCTGATCATTCAATTTTACGGCGCCAATTTCGATGATTTCAAAAGGCAGACCGGCCGGTGCCACTTCCTCACCGGCGCTGCCCTGATTCCATTCCAGGTCAAATACAATATAATTCAATTCCAAAGCTCCTTTATTTAATAGGCACGTCCCCAGTATACCATTTTCCCTGCGGGACGTCCACAGCATACGCAGGTGTCCGCCACCTGTTCCTGGTCAAAGGGCATACAGCGGCTTGTGACGCTCAGACGCTCCTTGATCTGTACTTCGCATTCCTCGCTGCCGCACCACATGGCCTTGACAAAACCGGACTTCTCGTTAAATATCTTCTCGAATTCCTCCATATTCACAGCCGTATAGGTATTTGCATCCCTGTGTTTTCTGGCTCTTTCCAACATCTCCTTCTGAATGGTCTCCAGAAGTTCCCCAACCCTGGCCTCCAGCTCCTCAAGGCTGACCTCCAGTTTCTCCCTGGTATCCCTGCGGCAGATGACACATTTTCCTGCTTCCAGGTCCTTGGGGCCGATTTCCACGCGGATAGGGTATCCCCGCATCTCTGCCTCCGCAAACTTCCATCCCGGACTCTTATCCGTGTCGTCCACCTTCACCCGGAAATTTCTGCCCAGAATATCCCGAATTTCATACGCCTTGGAAAGGACGCCCTCCTTTTTCTGCTGAATGGGCACAATGCATACCTGAACGGGAGCCACCCGGGGAGGAAGCACCAGTCCCTCATTGTCGCCGTGCACCATGATGATGGCACCGATAAGCCGGGTGGTCATGCCCCAGGAGGTCTGATGCACATATTTCAGGGTATTGTCCCTGTCTGTAAACTGAACGCCAAAGGCCCTGGCAAAGCCGTCCCCGAAATTGTGGGATGTGCCTGCCTGCAGCGCCTTGCCGTCATGCATCAGGGCCTCAATGGCATAGGTCGCCACTGCCCCTGCAAATTTCTCCCTGTCTGTCTTCCGCCCCCGGATAACCGGTATCGCAAGTATTTCTTCACAAAAATCCGCATATAAATTCAGTATCTGGATGGTGCGCTCCTGCGCCTCTTCCTCTGTGGCGTGGGCGGTATGCCCCTCCTGCCACAGGAATTCCCTGGAACGCAGGAAAGGTCTGGTCTCCTTCTCCCAGCGCACCACTGAACACCACTGATTGTACACCCTGGGCAGGTCCCTGTAGGAATGAATGTCATTTTTGTAAAAATCACAGAAAAGAGTTTCCGATGTAGGTCTCACGCAGAGCCTTTCCTGCAGGGGCGCAAGGCCGCCATGGGTCACCCACGCCACCTCCGGCGCAAAGCCTTCCACATGATCCTTCTCTTTCTGCAGCAGTGACTCCGGAATGAACATGGGCAGATATACATTTTCCACCCCTGTCTCCTTAAAGCGGGCATCCAGTTGCTTCTGAATCAGCTCCCAGATAGCATATCCCGCAGGCTTTATCACCATGCATCCCTTTACGGAAGTGTAATCGATGAGTTCTGCCTTCTTTACCACATCTGTGTACCATTGCGCGAAATCCACTTCCATGGAAGTGATTTCTTCTACCATTTTTTTGTCTGCCATTTTTTCCTCCTGTCTATAGTTCCGCTCCCAATGGGCGATTGCTGTTTTCGGTTACGAAAAAAGCCGGATTTCCATCCCCTAAGGGACCGTAAATCCGGCGGTACCACCCAAATTGACGCTCTGCGTCCATCTCCTGTGCCCGTAACGCAGGTCTGCGCCACACTTTCGTCCCCGCCCGTGTCTGCAGCCCCGGACGGCTCCCTCGCGTGAAGACTCCAAGGCAGGTTCCAGACCTTCCGCACAAGAACCTTTCAGCCACAGCCCTGCCGCCTTTCCAAACGGCGGCTGTCCCGTTCTCTCTCTGAAATGCTTCCGAATCTGTACTAATCCTCTTCCCGGTCTAAACGTATGTAGGGATTATAGAACAAATCCCCCTTCCTTGTCAAGGAAAATCTGCCCGGAATCCCCCCATAAGCCTGCAATAACATATCATTGCCCCGCAGCCTGCCCTATCAGCACTTCCTTTCCCCGAAACGCAAAACCGTATTTTCTGATTCGTTCCGCCGGAATCCCCTTTGAGAGCAGCGAGGCCTCATACCGCATCTCCTCAATCTGGCCCAGGGCGGTCTGTACAGTATCCTCCAGTGTCTTTTCCCTTTGGGGGTTATTTACCTTGAACTCTATAATTATGGCATCCCTGCAGTACCTTCCGAACCCCTGCCCGTTCCGGGACGCTGCCCCGTTTCCTGCTCCGGGCCCTTTCGGTTCCAGCATAATATCATAACGTCCGAACCCGCTCTCCCGATTGGAAGTAATGGCATAGCAGTCTGCCAGGTCCACCATCAGCCCTAATACGAAGCCATGGTAAAAACGCTCCGGCTCATTCTCCGAGGACTTCTTTCCCCCGTCAAAGCTGCTGAATGTGGCAAGAGCCACCCGGTTCATATATATGTTCATGGCATCCACATCCCCCAGAAGCAGCGCCTTGATAAAGACATTATAATCCCCGGTGTATTCCCTGAACCATCCCTCTATCATCTGCTCGAACATCCGCCTGACTTCCATATTTGTCAGTTTCAGACCATACAGAGCCTTTCCGCTGGCCGCGTCAATCTCATAACTTTCTACTTTTAAATAGCCGCTGGCCAGGAGCATGCTCCAAACTGCTCCCATCTTATAATCCAATTGCTCAAACACAATCTGCTCATCAATCTCCGTGCAGAAAGTCCTGCCCCGGAGCAGGTCCTCCATTGTTATCTTCACATCCGGTCCGCCCTCCCGAATCAGCTTCCCCACAAGGTTGTTGGAACTGGTGTTTGCCCAATAGGTCCCCAGACTCCCCGTCTTCAGATAATTCAAAATGGACCAGGGATTGTATATATCACGCCTTTCCCCAAAGGTAAAACCGTCATACCAACGTCTTACCTCTGCCATTTTGTCCGCAAGACCATATTCCTGCAGGGAGGCAAACACTTCTTCCTCCGTAAATCCGAAACTGTCTGCATAGATGTCGGATGTGGCAGTCACAACAGTCAGATTGTTCAAATCTGAAAAAACAGATTCCCTGCTGACCCTGGTAATGCCCGTCATGACTGCCCTGTCAAGATAGGGGTTGGTCTTAAAGGTCGCATTGAACAGTGTCCTGATAAACTCCACCATCTCCCTCCAGTAGCCATACACATAGGCCTCCTGCATGGGCGTGTCATACTCGTCCAGTAAAACGATGACCTTCTTACCATAATACCGTGAAAGATAGTTCGACAGGGCATTTAGGGAATCGGATGCCACGGTATCCTCCATCTCTGCGGACACTCTTTGAAATCTTTCTCTTTCATCCGCATTCAGTCCTCCTTCATCCAGAAGAAAGTCGAATTTATTATACAGATTTCTGATTGTCTGGCATATCTTTTTCCTGGCATTGGAAAAGGAGGTCTCCTTTACATTTGCAAAGGAAAGGCTGATAACCGGATATGTCCCCTGAAGCTTTCTGTAGGCATAATCCCCGGAAAGTGAATTTGCGCTCTCAGAAGATTTTTCCTGCCAGATGGCAAGCTCCTGAAACAAGTCTTCCCTGCCCGCATAATCCAGGGAGAAAAACTGCTCCAACATGCTCATATTCAGCGTCTTGCCGAAACGCCTGGGGCGGGTGATTAGTGTAACCACATCTCTGTTCTCCCACCACTCTTTGATAAATCTGGTCTTGTCAATATAAAAACAGCCTGCCTGAATCAGTTGTTCGAAATTCTGATGGCCTATGCCCACTACCCTTGCCATACGCTGCCCTCCCCGGGAAACAAACTTATACGTTTTATTACCTGTTTTCGCCCTACCGCTCACTGACCACCTGGAAGATGTAGAACTTCAAATAATAGGACTGGTCCGCTGCCCAGAGAATGGGATGATCGGGCCCCTGTGTCCGGAATTCCACCTGGCGAAGCCGCTTCCTGGCTCCCACTGCCGCCTCCCGGATGGTCTTTGCAAAAAGCTCCGGCTCCATAAAGTGGGAACAGGAACAGGTGGCCAGAAAGCCCCCGTCGCGCACCAGTTTCATTCCCCTCAAATTGATCTCCCGGTATCCTTTCACTGCATTTTTTACGGAATTACGAGACTTTGCAAACGCAGGAGGGTCCAGAATTACCACATCATATTTCTCGCCTGCCTCCTCCAGTTCCGGAAGCAGATCAAATACATCTGCGCAGCGGAAGCGTACTCTGTCTTCCAGATGATTAAGCCTTGCATTTTCCTCCGCCTGATCTATCGCCGCCTGGGAGGCGTCCACGCCGAGAACACTCTCCGCCCCGACCATTCCCGCATTCAGGGCAAAGGAGCCCGTATGGGTAAAGCAGTCCAGAACCCTCCCTCCTTTGCAGAAGCGCCGGACAGCCGCGCGGTTATTCTTCTGATCCAGGAAAAATCCCGTCTTCTGTCCCTCTTCCACATCCACCAGGTAGCGCACACCGTTTTCCACAATCTCCACCTTTGTGTCAAAGGGCTCCCCCATAAAGCCTTTAATCCTCTCCAGTCCCTCCTGCAGGCGCACTTTGGCATCGCTCCGCTCATAAACTCCCCGGACCAAAATACCATCCTCCCCAAGGACTTTCTTCAAAGCCTCCACCAGAATGCCTTTCCACCGCTCCATCCCCAGGGTCAGACACTCCACCACCAGGACGTCCGAGAATTTATCCACCACAATTCCGGGCAGGAAATCTGCCTCCCCGAAGATCACACGGCAGTTGGAAGTGTCAATGGACTGCCTGCGGTACTCCCAGGCATCCCGGACACGCTGTTCCATGAAAGCCTCATCTATAACCACGTCCTTCTTTCTGGACAGAATCCGCACCGTGATTCTGGATTCTGTGTTAATGTAGCCGCAACCCAGATAATAGCCGTTAAAGTCGCGTACCTCCACAATGTCCCCGTTTTCATATGCACCCTCTATTGACGATATTTCGTTGTCATATATCCATGCGCCGCCTGCCTTCAGGGTGCGCCCCTCCCCTTTTTTCAATGTCACTGCCGCCAGACTCATCCTGTCTCTCCTTTTCCTGTTCCGTTATTCCCATAATACTTCCATTTGTATCCTATCACATACCCCGCGCTTTTTCAATCTGCAGAAAATGCTGCAGAAAATATACAGAAAATCTTCTTTTTCACTTGACAGTCCGGCTTTTTTTATGATAGTATAATGTTTAGCGGTTATCATACATTCCTTTTTATGATCAGCGGCGCGTGGCTCAGCTTGGTAGAGCGCAGCGTTCGGGACGCTGAGGTCGCAGGTTCGAATCCTGTCGCGCCGAGTATTTTCCTGGTATATGCCGTTTGGGAAAATTATTTTATGAAAATTAATAGGCTTCTGTATTTTAAAACCGTTTTTCTGCCATGTCAGAACGGTTATTTTTTTACCATTCTGTAAGGTATTCCCGTTCCCAAAAGGCAGACCAGGTTTAAAAAACGTCATGTTCCTATTTATGTCTGTGCTATTCGGAGGAGACGGATTTGGAAAGTAAAGATTATGAACAGATTCTGAATGCCATGCCGGAAACCGCAGTGTATGTCATTCGGGAAGACAATCACAGCATTTTGTATTTTAACAGGCGAGTACATACAGTTTCACCTCAGACCCGCATCGGAATGACCTGTCACGAAATCTGGACAGGTTCCTGCATCAACTGTCCTCTTCTGACCATAAAAAACAGGCAGGAAGGCAGATCTATCAGCTTTAATCCCACTTTTGGCGGCGTAGTTGACATGGTGGCCACCAGAACCCTCTGGGAGGGCAGCACGCCTGCCTTTGTTGTCTCAGTCACTCCCCGCCTGGAAACAACAGGTTATATCTACCGTAAAATCCTGCGCGTGGATCTCAACAGGGATCGTTACGATGTCCTGAAACTGGAGCCCGACTCTCTGCTCGATGGTAAAAATACGGAAAAACTTTCCGTTCAGCTTGAGCTTTTCGCCGAAAGCGGCGCCATTCATCCGGATGATGCGGACAGGTTTATCGCATTTACACGGCCGGAACACCTCAAGAAGGCTCTGCAGTCCAACAGGCGAAAGCTGACCTGCATTTTCCGCCGCAGATGGATGGGAGACTTCCGTTGGAAACTGGTGGAAGTGGTAAAATGTTTTGACTACAGCGAAGACAACCAAATGGTAATTTTCTGTGTTCTGGACATACACGATGCCATGCACGAAGGTCTGGAACTGGAGGAGACTGCCGTCCATAACCAGGATATTCTCCGTACCGTGGGAGAACAGTGCTTCCGCATCTACAACATTGATCTGGGACACGGCACAGCCACGCCTGTTCTCGTGGACGGTGTGTTTCAGGAAGGGCAGGTCTCACCGCTTCCCGGCTGGGATAATCTGGTACGCTCCCAGATCATTCCCCTGCTCCACACTGCCTACCAACGGACCTTTGAACAGAAATTTTCCCTGGAAAATCTCAGGCAGACCTGCTCCTCAGGGCTGCGGAAAAACGACCTGCTCTGCCAGTGGAAAGCAGGCAAAGCCTACCGCTACATTTCCGTAACCGCTTACTGCGAACGAAAAGAGAATGGCAACGTCCATGCCGTGGTCGCCTTTCAGGATGTGGACGAACGGGTCCGGCGGGAACTGGTTCACAGCCAGTGGGATATGCAGATGGCGGATATCTTCAAATCCCGCTACAGCAAAATGGATACGGTGCATCTGGACAGCGGACAGTGTGAAAGAATCTATTTCCATGATGAAAACGATCAGCCGGGTCCTCTTGTGGGCGATTACGAATACCATATGCAGCAGGCCCTGTATAACCACGTCCATCCCGATGATGCCGTAAAATATTATACGCTCATGTCACTGGATCATCTCAGGGAAAAGGCCGCCGCAACGGAAAACTATTCCGAGGAGACCTGCCAGTACCGTCTCAAGGGAGATCCGGTCCACTGGATTGAACAGCTTATTATTTACAGCCGGAAGGAAGACGGTGTGAGAGTCAGCCTTCTGGGCCAGGACATCACAATGGAAAAGCGCCAGGAGGAAAGCCGTCTCCAGGAGCAGCAGGACCGCAATTATATCATCAGCTGCATAAGCAGCCTGTTTTTCTCAACCTATTATATTGATCTTGCGCACAATACCTTCCGCGCAGTGACACAGTTAAACGGCGTCGGGGATTCACTGGGCAGTGAGGTAAACTGTACTGCCGCGCTGAAGATTTATGCGGACAATTTTGTCCATCCGGATGACCGCGCGGAATACTTAAACATCATGAATATCGAAAACTGGAGCAAAACGCTGCGTCAGTGGCATCCCTATGTCACCTTCACCTACCGTCAGATGCCCGAGGCGGACGCTGCCCCCAGAAACTGTCGTCTGATACGCGCCACAGCCATACTGGCCCAGTTCGGAGAAGACGACTTACCGAAAACGGTAGTATATGTTGCCCAGGATATAACGGAAAGCGAGGATCTGATGAGACATGGACCATATTCTGGTAATTGACGACAGCCGCACACAGGCGGAATATTTGAAATCCATTTTAAAAAGTGACTATGAGGTAACCACCTGCCAGACCGGACTGGAGGGCCTGGCGCTTGCCAAGACCGGACGGTATTCCCTGATTCTTCTGGACATTATAATGCCGGATATGGACGGTTTTACCCTCTTGAGAACGCTGCAGGAATCCTTTCCCACAAGATACATTCCTGTGATTCTCATCAGCGGCCTCTCCGATGTGCAGCATGAGGAAAAGGGGCTTACTTTGGGTGCAGTGGATTATATTACCAAACCCTTCAGCCCCATAACCATCAGGGCCAGGGTAAATACCCACATTAAACTGTACCATTTCCAGATGCAGTTCATGAAACAGGCCATGGTGGATCAGCTCACAGGCATTGCCAACAGAAGGCGTTATGAGGACGAAAGCATCATGAAGTGGAGGGAAGCCGGTCGGCTGGGCCTTCCCTTTACTGTCTGCATGCTTGACATTGACAAGTTTAAGATATATAACGATACCTTTGGCCATCCTGCAGGCGACAAGGTTATCAGCGCCGTGGCAAAAGCCGCCTCCTCCTATCTGCAGCGTGCAACGGACTTTCTTGCCCGCTACGGGGGAGAAGAATTTGTGTCCATTGTGATCGGACTGGACGCAAAATCCGCCTTTGAGTTTTTCCAGCTCATCCGCCGGGCTGTGGAGCAGCTTCAGATTCCCCATAATCCCGAATTCTCCCCCTATGTGACCATCAGTCTCGGCGGTGTCACCGTGGTCCCCCAGGCAGGGGATTCCTATGACGCCTACCTGAAAATCGCTGACAATATGCTCTATGACGCAAAAAAGCTTGGCCGCAACAGAGTAGTGTGGTCCGACGGAGGCAGGGAGCAGTGGCTTGAGAAATAGCCTTATATCTTTTCCTGGGACTTCAGCAGCTGGGCAATGAGATGTTCCACCTCATGAAGCTGTTCCCTGCTGCTTTCCCTGTGGCTCTGTTTCCGGTACTGGGAGGGCGACATCCCCTTCATGGCATGGAAGGCCTTGGTAAAGACCAGTGCATCGCTGTAACCGCAGGACAGGGCAATGCTCTCTATGGGATACGACGTGGAGTCCAGAAGCTCCCTGGCCTTTGTGATGCGGAAGGTAGTCAGGAATCTCTGGGGAGACATGCCCAGATAATTCTGAAACAATGTATACAGATAGCTTCTGTTGATACATACATAGTCCGCCACATCCGTCACCTTGATTGGATTGCAGTAATTGCTCTGGATAAACAGCACGGCTTTCTTCACATACTGGTTTCCCTTATCCTCCTCTTCCCTCTCCACCACACCGGCGCTCTCTGCCAGAATGGACAGAAACACACCTAGTTGGCCGTTCCTGCGCAGATCATCCGCCACCCCGAAGGTATTGTGCTCCATCATGTCCCTGACAATATCGTATAATTCCTGGTCCCTGCGGCAGGAGAAAACAGGATGTATGGCAGACAGTCCCATGGCGCTCAGGTACTCTCCTGCCCGGCTTCCCCCAAATCCCACCCACAGATAGCTCCAGGGCTCCTTTTCGTCTGCCTGGTAAAAGGCCAGCTCATTTGGCTGAATCAGGAAACCATACCCTGCCTCCAGACGGTATTCTTTATCATGAAACCGAAACAGCCCTCTGCCGTCCAACACATAATGAATGAGATAATGGGGTTTGGAGGCCGGCCCGAAACTGTGCAGGCTTTCCGTCCGGGAACAGCCGCAGCAGTTCACATACAGGCTTCCGGCTTTGTCATTTTCAAAATCCAGTTTAAACGCTTTCTCCATACCGGCCCCTCTGACTTTCTCTCCCCGTCTCTTTGATTAAAATACAAATTCTTTCCTGTCCAGATCTGCCTGTACCTTTTCCAGGTCCTCCCTGATATGCAGCTTCTGGGGACAGGCATTCTCGCACTTTCCGCATTTCACACAGTTTCTGGCCTGTTTTTCCTCTCCCAGTCCGTTTTCCCAACTGTTTTTGACCATATTGTAATTCTGGTACATGTGGTAAGTATTCCAAACCCGGAAATTTCCCGGAATATCCACCCCTGCGGGACAGGGCATACAATACCTGCAGGCCGTGCAGCCGTTCTGCACCCGGCTGTTAATCAGCGCCACAATGCCGTCTATGGTTTCCTTCTCCTGTTCCGAAAGTGTCCGGAAAACGGAAAATGTCTTCAGATTGTCATCCAGCTGCTCCATGGTGCTCATACCGCTCAAAACAACCTTCACATTGGGCAGGCTGCCCACCCAACGCAGGGCAAAGGAAGCAGTGGAAGCCTCCGGATCCAGCTCCCGGAATTTTCCCGTAATGTCATCTGCAAAGGCTGCAAGGGAGCCGCCCTTGACAGGCTCCATAATTACCAGAGGCACATTTTTCTCCTGGGTGAGACGGTAGCCCTTAAGCCCTGCCTGGCTTTCCATATCCATATAGTTCAGCTGAATCTGACAAAAATCCCAGTCCCTGTAGTTCAGAATTTCCTCAAATGCCTCGTAGCCGTCATGGAAGGAAAATCCCAGGTATTTTATCTTTCCCTCTGCCTTCAGTCTCTCCAGTCTTTCCACCACGCCCATCTGCGCCATTTTCCGGAAACTGTCCCCGCTCAGGGCATGCATCAGGTAAAAGTCTATGTAATCCGTCCGCAGTCTCTGCAGCTGTTCCTCAAAGATCCTGTCCGCATCCTCAGCAGCCTCCACCTTCCAGCAGGGCAGCTTTGTCGCAAGGTAAAAGGAATTCCTGTCATACTTCTCCAAAACCCTGCCCACAAAGGGTTCACTGTCACCATTGTGATAGGGGTAAGCGGTATCAATATAATTTACCCCGGCGGCAATGGCTTTATCAAGCATCCTTTCCGCTTCCGGTTCGTCAATCTTTCCCTCCGCAGTAACCGGAAACCGCATACAGCCGAATCCCAGCAGAGAAGTCTCAATCCCCAGATTTTCCATCTTTCTTTTTTCCATTTTTCCATCCTCCGTTTTTTTGTCTATTATTTTTTATTATTCCGTTTTCAGCAAATACCCTTCCTGGTCAAATTCCACGCCAAAGTCCCTGCTGCATTCATTTATCTTATCCAGAATCCTCCGGAACTCTTCCCCCTCTGCCGGTGTTGGTTTATAGTCGTTCCTGCTGCCCACAGAGCTCACCGAACAGGGAATCACGCGTATCTCCCGGTCCTCCTGCTTTTCCCCGTCAAGAAAGGTGAATGTCTGCTGGAAAATCATGCAGTCCTTGTCCGGCGGATTCCGGTTTGCCCCGAAGCAGAAATTGCCCAGGCTGTACACGATATATTTTCCCTGGTACTCCTCTATTCCCTGCAGTACATGGGGGTGGTGGCCGATCACCAGGTCATATCCCCAGTCAATGCATTTTCTGCCAAGGCTCTTCTGGTAATCCTCAGGATAATACTCCCGCTCGATTCCCCAGTGGCAGCATGCAAAGACCAGATCGGCGCCCTCCTCACGAAGCTGCTCCACCCCCTCACGAAGATAGTTTTCCACACCGGCGCCCTGTTCCACTTCGTTGACGGACACAATCCCGATCTGTATGCCACGGGTCTCAAACATGCAGTAATTACCGTCATAGGCATAGAGGATTCCTGCCCCCTCCAGAGCCTCCACCGTATCCAGAGTGCCCTGCTCTCTGTAGTCAAGCCTGTGGTTATTTGCCATGCTCACTGCTTCCACACTGCCTGCCGTCAGAATGTTAACGTATTCCGGATCACCGGAAATACAGTAGGTCTGTCCTTCCAGGAAATTCCCGGAGCGGGTCAGCGGCCCCTCCAGATTTACCAGGGTCAAATCATCCTCCGAAAAAATACCGCTTACATTTTCGAAAAAATAACCGTCCCCAACCCCCTGGTCATAGGTCTGGCGAAAGGAGACCTCGTATCCCTGCCCGATATAATTCCCCAGTGTCACATCCCCTGCAGCCGAAACGGTTATCCGCACCTCTTCCGGACTTCCGCCGCCCGGAGGCTCCGGAGATTCTCCGGCTCCGACAGACTCCGGGCTGCCCTCCTCCGGCCGGGATTCTGCAGATTCATTGCCCTCCCGGTCCTCTTCCTCTGCCGGAATACTGTCTGCCCCGGTACCGGATTCCTGTTCTTCTTCCCTCAGCTCCACAGTCTCTAGCTCCATGGCTGAAGCCGGCACATTTTCCCTGTTTCCGCAGGCCCCAAGCATCAATGGAATGATCAGCAGTACAGACAGTGTCCTTTTTCTTTCCTTCATATTTCTTTTCCCTGTTACCTTTTTTTAAGCATTTTCCGTTCGGCCTTATTATAGACCACCATAACCAGGAAGGCTTCTCCGATCAGCGCCAGTGTGCTGACAACACTGACCCATCCCCCGAAAACCGCGCCTATATATAAGGTCAGTTCGGCAAATATGCAAAAACCAATCACCAGCATTCCGCAGAATTTATTATACTTTTTCACATCTGTCACTTCAATGGGACGTTTGTTGAATACTTTATTTCTCTCCTGACAGTTAAAAATCTTTACCGCCACGTTCATACACATCAGCGCTACAAATAAAAAAATAATAAAATCCATGTCCGCCTCCCTGTTCCTCAGTCTCCGCTCTGTTTCTCTCCATACAGTTTTTCTTTCAGATATCTGATATTTGCATCAAAATCCACCTCTAGCACGGCCATTTTCCGAATGGTCACATCCCGGTATGTCCCCGGCTGCGGAATGCTGTCCGACACAATATCGTAGGTGAGCATCTTTCCCGCCATCAGGCTCAGACGGAAGCACTCTCCCTGTGTCAGGTTTGTGGTCAGATTGGGCAGCAGCCCATCCATCAGTCCTCCGGCGTTTGTCAGCAGGGCCGAGGGCAGCTTCCTGATCACGGCCGTCAGCACCTTTCTCTGGCGGTCCGTTCTGCCGAAATCCGTCCCCAGATAGCGGTTTCTGCTGTAAGCCAGGGCCTGTGGTCCGTTTAGATGCACAGGCCCGTTATCCCCGGCTGCAGGGTCCATGTTATCTGTCCCCTGGGGCCTGTCCGTCAGCATATTGTACTCCACCAGATATCCGTTGACATATTCTATCTCTTCTCTGGTCAGCTCCAGTTCTATCCCGTCCACTGCGTCCACCAGACCCGCAAATGCCTCAAAGTTTACCAAAACATAGCGGTTGACGGAGATATCAAGATTTTTCTCTATGGTCTCCATGAGAAGCTCTGCACCCCCAAAGGAATAGGCCGCATTCAGGCGGTTCCCGTCACGTCCCGGAATATCCACATACATATCCCGAAGCAGTGATGTCATGTAAATGGTCTTGGTTCTGCTGCTGATGGACAGAAGGATCATGGCATCGGACCGGCCGTCCTCCCCGTTTTCCCGGGAATCGTTTCCAATGAGCAGTATGTTCACCACACCGTCTTCCTGTATTGGCGCGTCGGCAACGGACTCCACCTCATGGTAGGTCATCTTTCCGTAGACCACGCCCACCAGCTGATACATCCCCACGCCCAGCACCGCAAACACAATGGCAACTGCAATGAGAAACTTCACCAGACGATGCTTCTTTTTGCGCTTTTTCTTTTGAGATCCCTTTGATCTGGACGCTCTTTTGGTCATTTCCGGCTCCTCCCGCACACGTTTGCCCCCATGGGAAGCTTTTCCTCTCCCGGGCTGTGCCTTTTCCCGCGCCGGAGCAGGCTCCCTCTCCCGGACACAGGCCTTCCTGCCTGAGGGTTTACTGTCCCAGTCATACAAATCCTCCTGCCATTCCTCTTCCTCCGGTTCATACTCCTCTGGTTCATACTCCTTCGGTGCATACTCCTTCGGAGCATACTCTTTCAGAGTACGGGAATCCCGGGCGTATGCCTCTTCTGTGTCATATCTCTCCCTGCGGCGACAGGTTTCCTCCTCCATTCCAATAATATGAACGGATTTCCCGGCGCCCTGACGCGGCCCGGCCGGTTCTGCGGCCTGCCCCAGTTCCTTCTCCAGAAATTCTTCCAATCCCCGTTGGATCTGTTCCATTTCGTTTCCGTTTTTCTTCTCCATGAAATAAGGTATCCTTTCACTGCCCTGTCCCGGGTTAAACCGTTTCCGCGCTGCAGCCATGCAATACAGTCCCTTGCACTATACCATATATTATAGCACTCGTCACCAAAAGAAACATTAATTTTTTTAAACAATCTCCGGTATGCTCCCAGGCGTTTTGAACCTTGACTTTCCATGCGCATTCGGTATAAAATACAAGGACATACCTGAACAGAAAGGAAAACACTCTCATGAAAAAACGTCTGTCCCGATTTATTCTCTGTTGTATTGCCGCGTTTTTCCTCTATCCCTCCCTGCATATGTCGGCATCCTCCCATGATGCCGGGGAGCGGGCCGATATCCTGTTTCTCCACGACACCCATTCCCACCTGAACAGCTTTTCCACAGTGGAAAACGGTCAGGATGTCACTCTCGGTGGATTTGCCAGAATAAAAACCCTCATCGACGAAGTGAAGGAAGAGAATCCCGACGCCCTGTTTCTGGATGCAGGTGATTTTTCCATGGGAACCCTGGTTCAGACTATCTTCCACACGGAGGCCGCAGAGCTTCGCATGCTTGGCGCCCTGGGGTGTGACGTGACCACACTGGGAAACCATGAATTCGACTATCGTTCCCAGGGACTGGCCGGAGCCCTGGAGGCCGCTGTCTCCTGTGGGGAGACGATTCCCGCCATGGTCCTGTGCAACATAGACTGGGAAACCATGGAGGCTGAGGGGCTCAGCGCCGACCAGAAGCTGTTAAAGGACGCCTTTGCCCTCTATGGAATGAAAGACTATGTAGTACTGACAAAGGGCGGGCTGAAAATTGCCGTACTGGGCGTCTTCGGAGAAGATTCCCTTGCCTGCGCACCCACATGCGCGCTGAAATTCAGGGACATTTCCGAGGCAGCTGCCGCCACTGTAAAGGAAATCCGGGAAAATGAAGACGTAGACATGATCATCTGCGTCTCCCATGGGGGAACCAGTGACGACGAAGGTAAATCGGAAGACGAAATACTGGCAAAAAATGTTCCGGAAATCGATTTGATTATAAGCGGGCACAGCCATACCACACTGGAACAGCCCATTCTGCACGGCAATACCTATGTGGTCTCCTGCGGTTCCTATGGCAGAAACCTGGGTTCCCTGTCCATGTCAAGAAATCCGGACGGACGCTGGCATATGGAACGCTATGACCTGCTCCCGGTTACGGAGGCTGTTTCTCCCGACAGCGCCGCCCAGGAAAAAATCGACAGTCTGATGGAAAATGTAGACAGCTCCTATCTGGCCCGGTTCGGATATACCGGAGACCAGGTCCTAACCAGAAATACCGTCCAGTTTTCCACCTCCGATGACCTGTACAATACCCACACCGAACACAATCTGGGAAATCTTCTGGCTGATGCCTTCGCCTATGGGGTATCCCAGGCTGACGATGCAGATTCCCACCCTGTAGATGTAGCCATTGTTCCCTCGGGCTGTGTAAGGGATACTTTCGGCACAGGGGACATCACCGTGGAGGATGTATTTAATGCCTATTCCCTTGGCATCGGCGCGGACGGCGTTCCGGGATACCCGCTGATCAGTATGTATCTCACCGGAGCAGAACTGAAAACCGGAGCGGAGATCGATGCCTCCGTATCGGATTTCATGCCCTCTGCACGGCTGTATCTCAGCGGCTTCCACTTCTCCTTCAACCCAAACCGGCTGATTCTGAACAAGGTCACGGACTGTTATATGACCAATGACCAGAACGAACGGATGGAGATAGAGGATGACCGGCTTTACCGGGTTGTATGTGATCTCTACAGCGGCCAGATGCTTGGCGCAGTAACGGATGTATCCTATGGCATTCTCTCCGTTCAGCCCAAATTTGCAGACGGCACTCCCATCGAAAACATCGAGGATGCCATTATCCTTTCCCACGGGCAGGAGGTAAAAGCCTGGGCCTCCGTGGCCGGATATCTGGATTCCATGGAGGACTCTGACGGAGATGGCATCTCCGATATGTCCCAGTACTATGCCGGCACACAGGGGCGCAAAATCGTAGAAGACAGCAGGGCCATCGGAGATCTGCTGAAAAAACCCAATAAATTTGCCTTTATCATCCTGGCCATTGTACTCATGCTCCTGCTTCTGGCAGTTCTGCTGATCCGGTTCCTTGTCAGGCTTATCCGGAAAGCGGCAGGCCGAAATTGACTTAAAATCCCATTGAAAATATACAGCGAGAGAGCGTATTGATTATCTTTCAATCAATACGCCCTCTCAAAACTCTCCATCCAATGGACTGTACCTCCTCTATTTAATTTTCGTTCGATTCTTCCATTTTACCCCTGTGCTTTTCCACATTTTATTCTGTACCTGGTGTACTATAACGATTTGAATTTTGTTTCTTTCAGAAATTCGCTATCTGGATTGTGTACTGCACTTTCTGTCTGCCTTTAAATTCCTTTCTTATTTAATTGTCTTAAAATGGAAGATATCTCTTTGGTGATTCTCATTATATACCTGTCCCCTCTATTTGTCAACACTATTTTTGTGTTTTTATTAAATTATTTTATAATTGAATGCTTGAGTGTAATTTTTCTAAAATTTCAGACATTTCACTGACGGAGTTACATGAAACAGCCTTGACAGTCCTGCCCCCATGGAATATGATATTTTTATAACAATGATGTCTGCAATCTGTGTATAATACATTGAGGCAGGACACAAGGAGGGCGCTATGGCAGTTTACGAGGTAAGAAACAAATTGATTTCCATTTCCGTCAACAGTCTTGGAGCAGAACTGAAATCCCTGAAAAGGCTGGACAGCGGAAAGGAATACATGTGGTGCGGCGACGCCAGATACTGGGGCCGTACTTCGCCGATTCTTTTTCCCTTTGTGGGCGGGGTGAAAAACAGGGAATACAGAACCGGGGGCAGGGTCTATCACATGACCCAGCACGGCTTTGCCAGGGACATGGAGTTTTCACTGTTATCCCAAAGCGAAAACGAGATCTGGTTTGAGCTTCACTGGGATGAATCCACACTGGAAAAATACCCTTACGCCTTTATTCTGAGGGCCGGGTACCGGATTGAGGAAAACCGGGTTACGGTTTTGTGGCAGGTGGAAAACCCGGGAGCAGAGACCCTGCACTTTTCCATCGGCGGACATCCTGCATTTAACTGCCCCCCGGAAGAGGGCACGGAGCAGACAGACTGTTTTCTGGATTTCGGCCCGGTAAAAGAAGTCCTCAGCACCGGAATCAGCGAAAACGGACTGGCCACTTCCCGTGAGGACTCTTATCCCCTGAAAAACGGACTTCTTCCTTTAACCGAAAATCTGTTTGACCGGGACGCCCTGGTAATCGAGAATCATCAGACCGACACGGCAGCCCTCTGCAGAAAGGACGGAACCAGGTATATCACAGTCACTATGGATGCTCCCCTTTTCGGCATCTGGTCTCCTCCCGGAAAAAAGGCTCCCTTTGTGTGTATTGAGCCCTGGTACGGCAGATGCGACAGCGAGGATTTTGAGGGTACTCTGGAAGAGCGGAAATGGGGCAACCAGGCAGCTCCCGGCGAAACCTGGGAGGCCTCCTATACCATCCAGGCAGAGTAAGCCCAGGCATTTTTATAATCCAACAGGAAAAGGAGTATGTTTATGGACAAAATTGCAGCAATCAAAACACTCTGCCAGGAAAAGCAGATCCGCATGATCGACTTTAAAATGACGGACATTGACGGGCGCTGGCGGCATATCACCATTCCCGTGGAAAGGTTCGGAGAGGATACCTTTACTTACGGCATCGGCTTTGACGGTTCCAACTATGGCTATGCCCCCATTGAAAAAAGCGACATGGTATTCCTTCCGGATCCGGACACAGCCTATGTGGATCCCTTTGCCACCGTGCCCACCCTGACCATGTGCGGCAATGTGTGCACCATCGGAAAAGGGGAGAACAAGCCTTTTGACCAGTACCCGAAAAATGTTTCCCTTCGGGCCGTGGAATACATGAAAGAACAGGGCATCGCGGACCGGATGGTCATCGGACCCGAATTCGAATTCTACCTCTTTGACAGCGCCCGCTTTGAAGTCACACCCAGGCAGTGCGGCTACCGCATCGACACCAGACAGGCGGACTGGAACCACAGTCTGGACACGGCAGGAAACAACGGCTACGAGGTTCCCCATAAGGGCGGATACCATATTGCGGCTCCCCAGGATGTGGGATACGATCTGCGCAGCCGCATGTGCATGATGATGGAAGACTGGGGTATCCGGGTGAAATACCACCACCATGAGGTAGGCGGACCGGGCCAGATGGAAATTGAAGTGGAACTGGCCGATATGCCTGACATGGCGGACAACACCATGATCATCAAATATATTATAAAGAACCTGGCGGCGCAGGAGGGAAAAACCGCAACTTTCCTGCCAAAGCCCATCTATCAGGAGGCGGGCAGCGGCATGCATGTGCATATGCTGCTGTTCAAAGACGGACAACCCCTTTTTTATGACGAAAACGGATATTCCGGGCTGAGCCGCACCGCACATTACTTTATGGGCGGCCTTCTGAAGCACATTGCCTCCCTGTGTGCCTTCACCAACCCCTCCACAAACTCTTTCAAGCGCCTGGTGCCCGGATATGAAGCTCCGGTTACCATAGGATATGCCACCTCCAACCGCAGCGCGGTGATACGGATACCTGCCTACGCCAAGTCCCCTGAGACCAAGCGCTTCGAACTGAGGAACCCGGATGCCACAGCCAATCCCTACTACGCCTATGCTGCAATTCTCATGGCCGGACTGGACGGAATAGAAAATCAGATCGATCCTTCCGCCAACGGCTGGGGACCTTATGACTGTAATCTTTACACACTCTCCCCGGAAGAGCAGAAAAAGATAAAGGGACTGCCCAAATCCCTGGGAGAAGCTCTGGATGCCCTGGAAGCTGACCATGATTACCTGACAAAGGGCGGCGTCTTCCCCCAACGTCTCATCGACATCTGGGTAGCCAGAAAACGCAGTGAATTAAAACAAATGGAGCAGATTCCCAATCCTGCAGAATTTAAAATGTACTACGATCTGTAATGCAGTTATGCATGAAATCTGCCCTGCGCCTCTGTCCATGGATAAAACAGATGTGTCAGGGCAGCAAAAATTTCATCTTTTCTATTGATTTTCCCCCGATTTATGTTATACTTGAGGTAATGGGGCATTAGCGCAGTTGGGAGCGCGCAACATTCGCATTGTTGAGGCCGTGGGTTCGAATCCCATATGCTCCACGAGCCCATTGAAAAGGACTGTCAGCAGAATGACAGTCCTTTTTGCCGTCCCCGTACTTCCCCTCATCTAACCGGAATCCTGAGTACCTGCCCTATGCTCAGATTGTCGCCTGTCAGCCCGTTCAGCTGCTTGATGGCATCCACAGTGGTATCATATCTTCTGGAAAGAAGCCAGAGTGTATCCCCGGAACGTACAGTGTATTCTATATAGGGAGAGGACTGGGAGCCCGGAATTTTCAGCACCTGTCCTACCTGAATCAGGTTGCTTGTCAGTCCGTTGGCGCTCTTGATTGCATCCACAGTGGTATTGTACCGCTGCGCAATGAGCCAGAGGCTGTCCCCCGGCCGAACCACATACTCACGGTTTCCTCCTCCGGACGGGCCGCCTCCCGAACCGCCCCCGGTTCCCGGCGGTGTGCCTCCTCCCGGCCCCGGCACATTCTGCCCGATTCCCCGGTAGACCTCATACAGCTTCTTCCAGGTGACCGCTCCCACGATTCCGTCAGGAGACAGCTGCATTGCCCGCTGAAAGGCAATTACGGCCTGCTGTGTGCCCGGCCCGAAGATTCCGTCCTGGGTCGGCGCAGGGACTGTGGGATAATATTCGGAAATAAGGTCCAACAGGTACTGCAGGGTAATTACATCCTGGCCTCTGGAACCCTGCCTCAGCACACTCCCCGGCGGAACGGTTCCGATTCCGAGGTTGGTTCCCTCGCTGTCCAGTTCCGCCAGCCTGGCCACCGCCGCATACAGACTGGAAATTTTGTACCATGTGGATTTGCCCACAATTCCGTCCGCCGCCAGGCCGAAGATGCTCTGAAATTTAGTCACCGCTGCTCTGGTGCTGTCCCCGAAGGTCCCCGCCTCATCCGTGATTGCCGGAATGGCCGGATAATTCCTGCGTATTCTGTTCAGATATGTCTGAATGGTCTCCACATCCAGTCCCCTGCTGCCCACCCGAAGCGCAGTTCCCGGATAGGAGGAAGGCACATTCGCTATCACATTTGTCTCCACGATCTCCACATCGTCCGGATAATAACTGCGCAGAATCTGCAAAGGGGTAAGCCCCCTGTCTGCCAGGGTAACCGTCCCCCACTGTGACAGTCCCCCGCAGGTAACCGTGGTTCCATTGCAGAAGGATGTAAAATAAGGGGCATCCTGTCCCTGCCTTCTCACATATTCATTAAAGATTTCATCCGCCACCCTGCTGATAGACTCATAAATCGGCCGTCCGTATACGAAATTCTGGTCATAAGCCGTGCTGTTCGTAATATCGTAATCATAGCCACGACTTTTATACCACTCAGTGTAAATGCGGTTTAAAGCAAAGGTAATGATTGCATAAATGTTTGCCCGCAGGGACGCGTCCGGCCAGGTAGGGTAGATTTCACTGCTGGCCACATTTTTCACATAATCCGGAAAAGATACCTGCACATTGGACGCATAGGAACCCGGGGCTCCCAGGTGCACCGTTATGGGGTTTGGGATCACCACCTGCCGCAGAATACGCTCCGTGTCCCCCTCCCCGCCTTCCTGCTCCCGGTTTTCCTGCATGGCCACGGCAGGCTTTCCCACAAAAATTCTTGTCTGCCCTGGCCTGCGCTGCCTCTCCTCCATGGGAACAAGGGCCAGGGGCTGAACCGCCGTCTCCCCCTCGTAAATGGGAATATGGGAAATAAACAGGGAATCAAAGCCCTCTTTCCCTGCCAATACATCATAGCTTTTGTATGGCAGCCCCGAATAATACTGGTTCTGGGAAAATCCCCTGTCCAGGGTCTCCAGGGGCACCTTCTGGGTCTCCCCGTTTTCATCCGTTTTCAGGTCATAGAGGAGTTCTCCCTGTTCCCCGACAATCTTCACCTCCACGCCTTCCAACGGCACGGCATCATGAGCCGTTCGCGCCTGTATGACCAAATAGCCTATCGCCATATCAATGGTTTCTCCTTTTACCTCTCAGCCATATTATATGAAACGAAAGCGGAATCCGTTACATTTCACGCCCTGAAACCAACATTTTATGCCATACTTATTATCCTGCGGGATTTTTCCCCGATATATGTAGTAACAGCAAAAATGCTTCCCGATTCCGCCTGACGGAGAAAGGAGACTCCATGGAAAAAATGATCGGCACAGACTATACCGCGAAAACCAGTTACAATAGTGCGCAGACCCCCTCTGTGGGCAGCAGCGAAAAGACCGATGACAGCTTCGGTGACATGATGGCGGAAAAATACTGTCTTTCTCCCAGGGACATGACTTTGACGGAATACAAATTATATATTAATGATATAATAAACTCCCTTTATACGCATCCCTCCCAGAAACGCCTCAGTTGGTTTATCGACATCACGGATGCGGCTTATGAAAGAATGAAAAACGACCCTGCCTACGAACAGTGGGTTCTCGACTATATACAAAAGTCAAAATCCGTAAACTATGGCTGCCATGTGCCAAGATTCGCCCTGCTCCACATCGCCGATACCCGGGAAAAGTGCTATGGGTTTACCTGCGGCGCGCAGGATGATGAACGAGCCCGGCGCGCTGCGGCAAAGAAGCGCATGCGGGAAGCCCAGGCCAAAAAGGCAAGGCGCAAAAAACTCCTGAAGGAATATTTGAAAAAGAAAGCCCAGGCCAAAAAACTGCAGGATAAACTTTTAAGCCAGAAGATAGCCAACCAGAAACTGGAACGTACCCGCCTGCTGAAATCCTGGAACGAAGAACGCCAGCGGGCCAGGGCTGCCCGGGCGTATGAGGCAAACCTTTTCATGCTTGCCAGACGGGAGCAGCAGCTGGCATCCTCTCCACTACCTTGAAAGCCCCCATAAATTCTTGATCTGATACCGCAGAGTGTCAAAGTCCCATACTTTTTCACTGTTGCTTCTGCGGTTGGGGTCATTGACATAAAAACCGTTTTCATCATATCCCCGTATCAGGATGAAATGTCCTTTGGTTGTAAAGTCGCCAGGCCCCATACTGCATACCACCAGGCCTCCGGAGTCCAGGGTCTGCTTTATCCTGTTTTCATCCAGGGGAAGCACCTCCCCTGTGAGTCCCAGGCCTGCTGCTCCCTCTGTCCACAGCGACCAGCTGGTGCCGTTCTGCGTATAAAATCCCCTGTCCCAGGCATATTGGGCCATCTTCCTGGGATTCATATCAAGGTCCCCTGTAAAATACAGATATGCCATATCAAGACATACAGGTCCGCATCCGGCAATGCCGATCATTTCGTCCCCATAGGCGTCATATCCCCAACGCTTGTCCCACTGCATCAGCAGGGGAACTTCCCCGGTTGTAAAGTCACCGGACAGATCAATCTCCTGACCCATATACGCTTCCCGGTCCGGGTAGCTGCTGACATAATCCAGGGTTTCCTCATTTTTCTCCAGAAGCTCTCTCAGCAGTTCCTCCTGGATCCCTCCGCCAAGAATCTCCCGGCTGACAGCCCCCCTGTCCGCCGCCAGGGAATTATTACCGGCGTCCCATTTTCTGTGCATATCCTCTGCTATGCCCACCAGAGCCATCCCCAGGGCCGCCGCTGCCGCGCATCCGAAAAAGAATCCGGCCAGCCTGCTCCCCAAACTTCTTCTCCGCCTTCTGCGCCTTGTATGGCAGTGTCCGTTCTGCACCGCAGCACTCCGGGAATTTCCCCTGCCGCTTCTTCCGTAGTCCGTCCTCCTGCCTGCCCCGGTGCCTGCTCCCGGTCCATATCCCGTTCTTCTCTGCGCTGCCCCACTGCGTCCTGCCGGTATTGTCCTGTATTGTCTCATTTCCATAAGTATCCCTCCTGTTACCATAGAGTATAGCTTACGGAGGAAAGGAATATTTTACTTTTATGTTGTAAAAAAGCTAAGAATTTGTTAATTTTTAATTTATTATCTTAACTTCAGATCCTGTCCGGCCATTCCGGCCAGTTTCTCCACATCCATTTTCTGATTGTCCCGGAATATAAGATATCCTGTTCCGTTATAATATTCATATCCGATAATTTCCTGCTGTTTCTTCGTTCTTCCGTTTCTCTCCGGCACCGTGATCTTTGCCCCGATAGGATACTGCAGCGCCATTTCCAGAAATGATATCATGTTCTTAACCGTCCCCTGATCCTCTGTGTTTTCACATCCATGGATAGGTTTTACCGTTTCCGGACAGTTTATACCGTTTTGCACTGAAAAAGCCGGTGTCCGCAATTCTGCAGGCACCGGCCTTCTTCTATGACTGTTTCATTAACTCCTGTGGACTTATCCCCGCAGCTTCCGGATAGCCTTCTCACTGATCAGGCACTGTCCGTGCTCTTTCAGCCGAAGTACCTGGGACTCGTCCGCGGCATAAAGGCTTCCGAATTCCATGGCCTGGACGCAGGCTCTGCTGTATCGCTCGTAGGAGGCATGCCCCTTCAGCAGATACAGATAGTAGAGTCCATCCATTTCATACAGGCTGCTGTCCACCATCAGATTGGAGGGCAGCATGGAGGCATACTCCATGATTCT
This sequence comes from uncultured Lachnospiraceae bacterium, assembly GCA_947367855.1. Taxonomy (GTDB): domain Bacteria; phylum Bacillota; class Clostridia; order Lachnospirales; family Lachnospiraceae; genus Acetatifactor. The sequence goes on from CANBFE010000013.1 coordinate 52,527, forward strand.
GCCGATTCCGGAAAACACAAATACCGCAAAACCGGGACGGCTGACCTGCTGCTCCGCCTTTTCCTTCTCTTCCCCGGCATCCCGGGTGGTTTTTCCTGATTTGGCATCAGCCTTTTCTCCGGAATCTGACCCGGCTGCAATCTTTTCTCTTGTCCGCTCCAGAATCCGCTTCATTTCCTTCAGGCATTCAATAAACTGGTCGCTCTCCTTGGCTTCCGAATCTCTGTCCGAAAAGGTCAGGATCAGTCCCTGATCCGGCAGCATCATGATCTGCAGGTCAAACGCAAACTTGGGCGGCTTATAGCCTACTTCTTCCTCTGCCTGCTCAATGATCTCCTGTACGATCTCCCTTGCCTTATCGCTGCGCAGGATAAAGTCCTTGTAATCAATATCGTATTCTTCCAATTCTTCATTCGACAGGAAACATTTTACCGTCTTTTCATCCACTCGTTCTATTCTCATACCATCTTCCTCATAACAATGCCAGACACTGCGCAACCTATCGCTACTTTGACATATTTATGATACCATGATATTCAAAATTTTTCAATTATATAAGTTTTCCATTCTATGCAATATTTTATACATGTGTTTATTCAATATTTACATTTTTCGCTTTCCGTCGCCGCCCGAAGAATTTTTTCCCTTAAGGACGTAGACAGATACCAAACCCACTGCGACAAATATGACAATGGCTATTATCACCACAATCAAAAGCCAGTTTGTTGATCCCTTATCGTTGACACTTTCATTCTCGGCCATGGCGGCAGCGGACTCAAGCTCCTCCTCCTTCTCCTCCGGATCGATTACCGGAAGATTGTCCAGATCCTCTTCTTCGTCCGATATATCCGGGGGCTCCGGAGTGGGCTGCTTTGTAGCAACAGGTGTCGCCGTGGGAGACGACGGCTTTTTCGTGCCTGCAACCTGCTTTGTGCCTGTAGGCTTCCGGTTATTGCCTGCCGAGGGTTTCCTGGTACCTCCGCTTCCCTGGGAGTTGTCTCCCGGATCCTGCCAACCGGGATCCCACCCCTCGTTCGGATCATTGGGCTTTGGTGTCTCCTGTACGGTCGGCGCTGTTGGATCCGGCGCAGAAGGAGTCTGGCCCGGTTCCTGCGTGGGCTGGGGTTCCTGTGTGGGCTGCGGTTCCTGTGTGGGCTGGGGCTCCTGTGTGGGCTGCGGTTCCTGCGTGGGCTGGGGAGCCACCGGCCCCTCTCCTAACTGTATCGTGCCGGGAAGTTCCACCTCTTCCACTGTCTTCAGCTCTGTTCCGTACACATACTGAAGGGAATCTTCCACTATGCTGACCTTTGCATCGGCATCCTTCCCGCTGCTGTCACGCACAATGATCTTTCCAAGGATGAGAGCCTCCGCGCCTTCCTGAAAAAGCGCATCCGATCCGGCCAGATAAACATTCATTTTATTCTGTTCCCCGTCATACCGGAATTCCGTAATCTTTGCATTGGTCTCCCCAAACTCAAAACTTATCTCGGCTGCATTGGAGGACTCCACTGCAACCGTGAACTGAATTGAAGCAACCTCATCCCTGGCAGCGTGCTGGGAAAGGAGTGTTACCACCCCTTTCTCATCCAACTGAATCCCGTCCCTGCTCTCTGCCTCAACCCGTATGGGCAGCAGGAAAAGTACAGCCAGCATTGCCACAAACGTTCTCAAAATATATTTTCTCATATCCTACTCCTTTTACTTCCAGGGAGTCGCCACATCATCCAGAGTGACACTCGGCAGAGTGGCTGGCAGCTCTTCCAACAGCGAGTCACTGACAAGGCGCTGTCCTTCGTTGGTTTCGGCCTTGTTCACACGATAAAGTTCCGCGCGGACCGCCGTAACCCCGCTGAGATCCGTATCAGGTTCAACCCAGTAGATCCAGACTCCGTCTCTCACGTCCCTGATATTGCCTTCTTCCGGCACATCTGCCAAAATAATCTGTTCGGCCTCCACTTTGTCACCGGAAACCTTGCCGATGTTCCTGCCGTCCTGGTCATAGAGCAGCACCACATTATAGGCTGCATTTCCCTTATATGATCCGGCAAAAACAATGGAGCCTTCCGGAATGACATCTCCGGCTTCACCGCCGTACTTAAAATCCCCGGACAATTTTCCGATTACCACCACACTGTTATCGCCTTCTGTGCGATGGAAATCCACATTATCCCCGGTGGGTCCCAGTACATCCAGTTCCGCAATAGACACTTTGCTGTTTGCTTCCGTATTCAGAATCAGCTTAACAGCCTCTGCCTTATAAGTGCTCACATAATTTCCATCTGCATTGACAAAATAGGTTATGTCTTCCGATCCTGCAACCTTTCTTCCCGGCGCCTCCTTCCAGATGCCGTCACAGCATACCTGGATGGTGTATTCACTGAAGCCTGATCCTCCGGTAATCTTGAATCCCTCCACCGTATGGGATCTGTTAAAGTTCAATATAATCTCGGAAGCGCCTCCTGCAACAGCCTCATAGACCGTATCAGTCTGGTTGTCGGTGAGCTTATCCTTTGCGTACACCACTTCCTCATCCGGATTGCAGTAAATATTTGTGTTGCTGCTTCCTGTTTCCGTCTCTCCTTCCACAGTCAGGTTCTTTGTTCCCACCGTCCAGAATGTCTTGTCTATGCTTCCCTCATGCTCTATCTTAATCGGATCCAGCTTCTTCACAGCAGAGCGATTCAGGTACTTATCAATCAGAGTGACTTCATAATATACCACCCGGTTGTTCATGGTGGATATGATATCACTGAATGTGGGAGTACTGTTCCCTTCCGTTACCTGCGCAAAGCCCACAGGCGTTCTCTCCACTTCTCCGCCGGAAATGGTACAGCGCACAATCTCATAGCCCAATACATCTTCCGCAGGTATGTTCTGGGAGCTTAAGGTAATATCTATCCGGTTAGGCTCGGCCAGCTGCGCCGCAACACCGTCGCCTACAGCCACGGTACTTTCATCAGGTTTCAGACTGCTTCCGGCATGCGTCAGGCGGTAAACCCTGGCCTCGTCATTTATATAGTAAACAGCCCTGGTCTCCTTTTTAAACTGCGCCGCATACTTCCGGGTATCCTCATCCGGAGTCATTCCCCAGCGTTCAAAGAACTCCAGAATATTTTTCTCCGCTGCCGCACAGGCAAGCCGCATGAGATTCTGGTCCTTATCTCCCGGCAGAGTCAGCGCAACCCCACCCGGAGCAGGCGCTGCCTCCACGTTTCTGGCGTAGGTATCCACCCTTGCGAAGAACAGATTCTTCAGCTGGTCTCCATGATCTGAATATGTTTTGTAATTGTAGCCGTTATCATAGGCCAGGTGAAGCTGCCAGTACATTCCCAACTGTGTAAACACATTGGAAGCCCGTCCCTTGGTCCCTGACGTTACCTTCTTGTATACATTTTCATACTTGAAACGCACACTGTCATTATTTTCCTGAGCCTGGGCCAACACGGCAAAATAGTTATTGGTAATCTCCGCTACCGAGTAGGCTCCCTGGTTGATGCAGTGCCCGATTTCATGGGCAATGCCCCAACCGAAATAGGAGCCGGACACCCATTTGCCATTTTCATCAAAAACTGCGCCGGAACTGGAAACCATCCCTGCAGTTGACCCCCATCCGATTCCGATGTGGTTCCCGGCAGCATACATAAACGCCTTGGCAAACATTCTCTGATAACGAATGTTCTGGTGTCCCAAAGGAATCCGATTCACTGCCTCACCTGCGCCGCTGTTCAGTCCCTTATGCTGATAGAACAGATACATCATATCTTCCATGGCGTCCACGGATTTCACAATCTGCTGCGCTCTTGCCTGCACGCTTGTGCCGGCCCCGCTGCAGCCTGCCAGAATCTGCTGTGCCGGCAGGGACAGCATCATGGTATCTGCCAGAATATCAGAAGCTCCCAGGATGCAGGTCTGTTCATCATAGGCATACTTATTCACAGTTACATTTGACGAATCTTCATGATATAACTTATGGTTCGCCTCTATGCTCCCCACATAAGCCTCCAGGGCCGTCACATAGGCTTCCGCCCGGGCAGTCTTTTCCGCCTCATCTGTGACGTTGTACAGATCCAGCACGGGAACCTGCACGCCACCGCTGACACGGACTGCGTACTGGTCTTTTGCATTGTTGCCTGTATACTGAACATACAGAGCACCGCCGGACTCATAATCCAATGTCCATATCTTGGGAATGGTAATCTCGTTTGCCCCCACCTTCAGATTGGCTACTGTTCGGCTCATTGCCGCAGCCTCCGAATTATACTGGGTTGCAATCAGCTGCAATTTCGTATCAGAGCCTGTCTTCAGGGTATTATGGCCCACATATACCACAATCTTTTCCTGGGCTGCTGCCGTCACGCCCAAAGGCTGCCATGCATTCAGTCCGCCAAAGCCCCTTCCAACATCATTGGTGGTAATGGTATTGTGAATCCTTACCGATTTGCCCAGGTTTTCGTCATTTAAAATATCTTCCGCGGTCTTCAGCTCCCGCTCCAACATTTCTCTGTCCGGATGATATTCCCCGCTGACCTCGTCTACCGTATTGATTCTGGCTCTCAGGGCATCTATGTTCTCCTGCTTCACTTCCGGCTTCAGCACCGTATGAAGATCATCCTCATACAGAGCCATGATGTCGTCAAACAGAGAGTCGTAATAATAGAAATAAACCTCGGAAACCGTTATTCCCTTGTCATCAGCCAGGTTTCTTGCTATTCCGAACTGGATTTTCTTTGCATTCACTGCCCTGGGCAGTCTGACCGTGTAGTAAATACGATTATCCGCGTCATAGTCCCTGCTCATGGACACCCCGGAGATCTCCTCTGCAGTTCCGTTCTCGTCCCAATAGCGAACCTTTACATAAGCGTACGCTCCTTCATGGGATGTTAAATCGTGAAATGCAAAACGGTCTATCATATAGGCCTGGTCAAATTCATAGTGAAAGCCGTTAGTGCCTAACGCATTAAATCCGCCTATATCCCAGGTGCCTGTGCTGTAATAGGACTCCGGATTGTTGTCAACGGTTCCCCAGGCAGTCCCCTTCTCCGTATCCAGAGGGCTGTTTATCATGGTTCCCGAAGCCCCGGTGGCGCTGATAATATGCGCTCCCTTCTGGCCGCTCTCGCCCACATTGATCAGCTTATACTTAGGCATCACTACAGGATTCAGGTCAGTGGTAGTGGCAATGGCCGTAAGGGACGGTCCGCTCTCGCCCAGCTCATTTAATCCTGTCACATAAACCGTGTAGGATGTCAGATCCTTCAGCCCTTCGATCACATAGCTGTTCTCCGTGATACCTTCCACCTTCTGATACTCTGTCAGATCGCTTTCTTTATAGAAGAGATTATAGGACAGGGTGTCCTCCATCTTCTTCCAGGAAACCGTGATACTCTGGTATCCGCCTACAGCGGATACATTATCCGGCTTATCAGGCCTGCTGACCGGTCTTGGCACCGCGACGATCTCCTCACAATAGCCGCTGCGCCAGGTACCGTTCACAGACTGCACCTTCACATAATATTCCTGATAATTGGTCAGTTCCTTCTGGCCAAGAGAAGTAACGTCAAAGGTATTACATGCAACCAGAAACGTCTCCTGGACATCTCCCTGCCTGACGGAAACTTCGTATCCCGTTACATTTTTGCAGGAATCCCAACTCAGACTGATGGTCTTATTGCCCGGTTCGGCAACCAACCCCTCTGGTTTGTCCATATCAGGCTCCGGTATCCTGGTCTCCATTCCATTGACGAATTCGACCTTTGAAATCTCTGCCAGATTATTGTTTTTCCGCATTCCCACAATGCTGATGGTAACCTTCTTCACAGCCACCTGTCCTCCCAGGTGCAGCCTTATATTACCCTGGCTGTCCCGGTCCGCGGAGACCGAAGAATCTGTCAGCAGAAAATGAACATTATCTTCCACAGGCTGTTCCCATATCCCGGGAGTACCGTTTTCGTCTACATATTCAATCCTGACGACAGCCTTGCTCACGGGATTGTCTCCGCCTGTTTCAATGACAATTCCGTCAGCTTTTACAAGCTCTCCCGCATCGGCAAAGTTAAAGTGCAGTTCAACCGGATTTGTATCCGAGATCTGTCCTGACACAGGCGTCAGCGTCACGCTTCCCGCCTTCCCCAAAACGTTTTCCAGTTCTCCGTTCACGGTTGTATTTGCTCCCGGCGCAACCTTGATCGCAGCTGTAGACACAGATGTCTCCACCCCTGCCTGCTTATCCCTGGAATCATTGTAAGCTTTTGCAAAATACTCCAGGTCCACCAGGTTGACCATTCCGTCTCCGTTCAGATCGCAGAAACCGGAAGCAGCCCCGCTGTCAATTGCATTCACAAGAGCAGTCCGGTCCGTATCATCGGCCACACCGTCTCCGTTCACATCTCCGATGATCAGAACACCCGGATGAGCCAGACCCTCTGCATAAGAGATCCCGCCCAAAAATCCTGTTGCCAGGTTCACGGCATACGCCCTGCCCTCCACCTGAATGTTCTGTGTATATGCAGCAAATCCTTCTGCGGATACAGTCAGCGTATAATTTCCGTCGGCCAGTCCTTCAAAGCTGACGCTGTTGGTCTCTGTGCTGCTGCTTCCCAGTGTAATGGACTCCGTCCTGCGCGCGCCTGCAGGATCTGTCAATGCTACTTCAAATACAACTGCACGTTCCAAAATCAGGGCAGCCCCTATTGAAACGTCCACCTGTCCTATCTCACCCGATACCGACCATGGATCTTCTGCCACAGCAGCCTCCTTCGGAATCTGTGTCCCCGTCGGGTCTGTTGTCCCGGGTGTCTCCGTTGGCTGCGGTGTCACTCCAGGGTCCGTTATCCCGGGTGTCTCCGTTGGCTGCGGCGTCACTCCAGGGTCCGTTGTCCCAGGCGTCTCCGTTGGCTGCGGTGTCACCCCAGGGTCCGTTGTCCCGGGTGTCTCCGTTGGCTGCAGCGTCACTCCAGGGTCCGTTGTCCCGGGTGTCTCCGTCGGCTGCGGTGTCACTCCAGGGTCCGTTGTCCCGGGTGTCTCCGTTGGCTGCGTCACGCCCGGCTCCCCTGCTCCGGGCGTCTCTGTCGGCGGCTGTACAGTTTCCTCCGGTACTCCCGACATGGTTTCGGAATCCGAAGTCCCCTCCGTCTTCCCGGACACCGTTGTTTCCTGTTGTCCCTGGCCAACATCGTCGGCCTCCACGGCATATGCCATTAAACTAGCGCTGACCGTTAAAACAAGAGCCAGCAAAAATGCCATTTTCCGCTTCATGTTCTTAACCTCCCATCCCAATCTTACTGCCTTCTCTTTTTAAGGCATCCTTTTCTTCCTGAAAAGGGTGGATTTACATTATACCGAAAATCAACCCGTCTGTAAACCACTTTCTGGCTCCCGCTTCCCGCCCTTCCCCCTTGCTTTTCGCTTTCATTTTCTGACATTTTTCCCGTCAAAAAAACAAGCACAAGATATGGCGGAAATTTTTTCCAAAAAATACCATATCCTGTGCACAGTTAATTTTGCTTTTCTTAGGCAAATGGGCATGTCGTTTTTTCGCACTTTAAAAATTTTTTATTCGATTACATCAAAGGCGGTTCCACATGCCCAGGGACTGCCGATATCACAGCGCCCATGATGGTACTCCCTGGACACAACTTCTCCGCCTCCTTCCACCACATCGATTTTGATCCTGCTTTCCCCGGCCTGTGTACAGCCGTCCAGAAGAGCTACCAGAGCGTCAATGTCCGCAGCTCCTGCCTCTGTCTCCGTTTTTCTTTTCTGTTCTTCCATTTCATTCTCCATGCATTTTTAATCCGAAACCTCAGAAATCCACAAGCAGCGGAAGCGGGCACTGTCTTGGAAAGAAAACCAGAAGCGTTCCCTTTCTCACCGAAATGCGGCCCTCCCTCCCGGTAAATTCATTGCTTACCCCAAGAGGATATGTATTTTTCAAAACGGCATCCTCCAGTTCATATTTTAAGCCTTTCAGAAATACCCCCTCCGACTGCTCCGAGTGGGAAAAGACAGACACATATCCCTCTCCCTCCCCTGAAAAAACCAGAGTTTTCCCGGTAATGGCAGTTATGGCGCAGTCCCTGTCAAAGAGGATTCCCTGCATCCCTTCCCGGGCAAGCTCCGCCAACAGCTGCAGATTGGCAATGGTATGGTCCAGTCTCCCTCCTGTCCCGCAGTAAATATGAAACCGCCGGTATCCTGCCCTGATGCCCTCCCTTACCGCTGCCCGCATATCAGTGTCGTCCTTTTCCGCCTCCAAAGCCATTGTATTGGGAAAATCCGGTGTATACTGCAGGGTGTCAAAATCTCCGATTGCAAGGTGAAGCGGAATGCCTTTCTGCCGCAGCAGCCGAAAGCCTGCATCCACCCCAATGACAAAATCCCCTTCCTTTGGGTAAAAGTCCAGGCCGTAGTCTCCGCCTGCCCCCACCAGATAACAAATCCCCTTTTCCATATCCCGTTCCCCTCCGCTTTCCGGCCTTCCAGATACCTGTTTTGTCTTATTCCGCCTGTTTTCCCATATTCCAGATCAATTCCAGGTTCTCCATTTTTATCTTTCTGTCTGCAAGGTACAGATCATACATTTCCTCTGCGCACAGCTTTGCCGCAATGATCGGTCCGCGAAACATTTTCATCTCCACCCAGGCGTATTCCGGCTCCGTTTTCTCCTGAGGAAACAAAAACATGTTCCACACATGCCGGAATCCCTGGGCTTCTATAAATTCCTCATAGGCCATACGGTACAGATACTGTTTTGCCACATCCTCCACACCCGGCTGCCCCACCACTTTACAACAGTTCCCCTGCTGCCTGAATTCCATACAGTAATACTTTGCGTCATAGATTCCAAAACAGTATTCATCCGTGTCCTCAACCTGATGGATACAGAGGATATCAGGCAGGAACGTACTGCTTTTTGCATCCGTTCCGGGAGGATTCTGCCTGTGCCACAGGGGCCTGTCTATGAGGTCAATAAGCCTTCTGTCCGGAGCAAAATCCCCTGAAATTCCGCATGGAAGTTCCCCCAGTCTCTTCTCCCTCATATTTCCGAAAGCGTCTCCGCAGACCCTTTCCCACACCAGATTAAAGCTGTTGGTTCCGTACAGTCCCAGGCTGCTCTCCTGTCTCTCCACATTTTTACCTGCTATGTAAGAATAAAGGGTTTTCAGCAGAATCTGCTTGCGCGTTACATACTGCTGCCGAAGCTCTCTTTCCAGTCTGTACAGAATAAAGTCGGCTTCCCCGAAATCCTCCGGAACGGAAGCATTCAGTTCCAGTTCTCCGATATCAAACAGCTCCAGGATCCCGCTTTCTTTCAGCTCCGCGCAGCAGCGTGTCAATATGCATGCATGGAGTCTTCTGCAGTAATCATTCTCGTTCTCCGCAGTGCCCCTGGTCCGAAATTCCACATAGTAAGGACGGTTGTTCCGTATCAGCGCTGTGGTCTCGCTGATAGTCCTGTCCCACAGTATCTCCCCCTGCCCATTGCTTTCGATGACAGCCAGCTGACTGGCGTATAGCCCATAGCGGAAATAGTCTTCCAACAGGTACAATGCCACCCCCAGCCAGTTAAAATTTCCGTCTTCCCCACCGCCATGATACACAGGCACAGTCTGTTCCTTATCATTGTATTTCCGGATTACCTTCAGTACTTTTTTCAGCTGCCCCATGGGCTCCGCCGTGGAAGTGATATACTTGGGATAGCATTTGAAAACATACTTTTCCAAAGTCACTACCCCCACAAAGTCAAAGACATACTCTGCGCGGGTTTCATTTTCTGACACATCCGTCAGTATGATGTCCTGGTTGGACAGATTTTCATATTCCGGTTTGGAAGCCCTGACCGCCTTGACAATCCCGTATTTTTTGAGAATTCCCAACAGACGCCCCGCCTCCGGGAGGGAGGTTCCCAACTCCCTGGCAGTCTCAGAAACCGTATAATGTTTTAACTCGCGAAAGAACCCACCGGCCATATGGCTTCACCCCTCTGTCTGTCCGGGGGCGCTGATTCCGAAAACCCCTTCCCCAATCTCCTCGAAGGTTCTGCAGATCTCCGAGAACATCATTCTTCCCCTATGCCCCTTAAAAATGCCGGAGGGACGCATTTTCATAACATCCTCAAAAAGGTACATTATCACCTTGCTCTCAAATGCCTGCAGGAATCGTTCTTCCTCCTGCCGCGCGTTTTCCAGCACATCTGCGGAAAGGAAAAAGGGCCCCAAAAGCTTGTCCTCGTTTACTTTGCACTCCTCCGCAAGAATGCGGTTGATCTCCTTTCTCAGCCAGTTCCATCCCACATATTTCCTGCTGCTGTCCCTGCCCACAGGAATTATGTAATGACTGACTTTTTCCTCTGCATCATCGATTCCGATATACTCAAAGTTCCACCTGCGCTTAAAGGCCGTATCCATGGGAAACACCCCCTGATCAGCACTGTTCATGGTCGCCCAGAGAAACATATTGTCAGGTATCCGTATCTGTGAATACTGGTCCGGACTGCCTCCCATCCTGTCTGACAAATATCTGCGGACATCCTCCGTAGTCTGGATTTCGTACACACTTGCGCCGCATGCATCGCGGTCCAGAAGCTGAAACACATCCCCGAAAACCCCGGCGGCATCCGCCCTGTTGATCTCCTCCACCAACAGCAGATGAGGCTGCGGAAAATCCATTCTTCCGCTCATAACCGCATCAATATAGACCCGCATAAAGGGGCCTGGCACAAACTGATACCTGATCTCGTCCCCCTCTGACACGGGTTTATAAGTTCCCACAAACTGCGCATAGGAATATCCCGGATGAAAGGTAACCCGCTCCATGCTCCCTTCCGTTTCCTCCAGAAGTCTTTCCGAATCTTCTTTCAGCCTGTAGCTTTTTCCGGTTCCCGGCGCGCCGAAGACAATTCTGTTTCTTGCAAATTCCGTATTAAAACCGGTATTCCACACAGGCGATTCGGATTCATCGTTTCCCGTCTCCACAAACTCCGTCTCCCGGACTGCAATATATGGACGGCTATCAAATTTTTCCATGTAATCCTCAAGAAAATCTTTGTGAATTACCGAAATATAGACTCCAAGCCTGTTCCTGATTCTCTCGAAATCTTTGTCGGGACGGTAATCATTGGGGATAATAATCTGGTTGCCAGGGCCGTTTCTTATCCCTCCTCTGGTTCCGGAAATCCTCTCAATTTCCATCTCTGAGCACTCCAGGCTGAATACAAAGTCACAGTATTTCTCCACCTGATCGTTTACCCCCAGACAGAAATATTTCATCTGGTTTTCAAGGGCATATCTCCAGGCTGCGCTTCTCTCATTTGCCCCGCTGTCCCTGGTATCAAAGTAATTTTTGGTATTATCCTGCTTATGTACCAAAGCGTAGACAAAGATAACTACGGTTTCGCCGCAGTCCAGTTCATAGAGAAATCCTCTATTCTTGGTTCCTGCAATCATTATCTTCTGTCCGAATTCAATTCCCAGATACCGGTCAAGAGCATCCATTGCCTGCATTGTCGTGTAAGCCATCCCATTCCCCTCTCTAAATCAGTCTGCCGAACAAGTCATAAACCGCGCCGGACAGGCATTTTGCAAACAGCGGAGAAACCGCATTTCCGATCATCTTGTAGGTTTCCACATTGCTGCCGGTAAATTCATAGTCGTCATCAAAGGTCTGCAGCCTGGCCGCCTCCCTGACAGTTATGCTTCTTGCCTGCTCCGGGTCCGGATGTATATGCCGCAGGCCGTCTTTGTATAAATGGGCAGGGATCAGATTGCTCGGTTCCCTCCACCTGAGCACATGGTACTTATGTACATTGGATTTGTGACCCGTTCTCTCCGTGTAAAGCTCCTTCAGGGACTCTGCGGAGGCATACTGATTCCTGCCGGATTCCGCGTCCTCCGCCAACATTTTAAAGATTTCCATGTCCCTTTCGCTCTGCCATCTGGCCACATGATTGGCAACAAAAGGCTCCGGCAGGGAGTGGGAAATCCTCTTTCCCCCGTATTTCTCTTCCGTCTTCAGAGGATACAGCCCGGGCAGATTACCGATGGCATCCCGCACGGTACTTTTCTTTTCCACCTTATAGGCAGGCAGGGCCTGTGCGTAAAACTGCTCCAGCAGCTCCCTGCATCTCTCCTCACCGAAATGTTCCCTGCTCAGCCCCAGAAGAATGATCCGCTTCCTGTTCTGGGGAACGCCGTACTCCGTAAAGTCAATCACTGCCTTCTTTAGATCCGGCAGCAAAACATATCCCGCCTTCTCGAAGCTCTCCCGTATAATCCCGATGATGGGCCTGTCTCCGGGCTGTGCGCTCAGTATACCGGGCACATTCTCGAACACGAACAGTTTGGGCCTGTATCTGCACACCACTTTCAGATAGCTTTCAAACAGGAAATTCCTGTAATCCTCCTTCATCCCGTTCTCGTCCCTGACTCTGCCTGCAATGGAATAAGCCTGGCAGGGCGGGCCCCCAATGATAATATCAATGCCGCCTGCAGCCTGTATCAGTCTGTCCAGGCCCTCCGACTTTCCGTATTCCACATCGTCCCATCCGCTGAAAAGCTCCTCCGTCCTCTGAATATCAAACCGCAGCACCCGCCGTTCCGCATCCTTATAATTCCACTTTTTCTCCAGTCTGGCAGCCAGGTTCCTGCAGGGAGCCTTCTCCCATTCCACAGCCGCCACGGTCTTATAATGCTTCGACTGTTCAAATCCGTCCATCAGACCGCCGCAGCCCGCAAACAGGTCTATGGCACTGATCTTTCTGGCATTGATGATCTGCAGAAGCGCCTCCCCCAGGGCCTGCCCCAACAAGGGCGGAACCGCATTGCCCACCTGTCGGTTCTGCTGGGTCCTGGTTCCTGTAAATACAAAATCGTCTGGAAATGACTGTAATCTCGCATTTTCTCTGATGGTGGGAACCCGGTTGTACTGGTAGTGAAAATGATTCCTGTGTCCGGTATCTATGGTCTTCGAAGGTTTGTTTCCGTCATACCTGGTCCATGCCTCGTTAAATTTTCTGCTCTCGCCCCATCCCGGGGGCAGGTCCCTGTAATTTCCTCCCTCGGGCACAAGGGCTATGGTATCCTTCACCATCTGGGTATGGTTTGTGGCCACATGATTGTACAGAATCCCGCACTCTCCCCGCATCAGCTTCTGGTATTCCGTTATGGGTTCCTGCGTATATACGTCTTCCTCCAGGCCCGGAGCCTCCTCCCTGGAAGGCAGGTCACTTATGGCGTCCCTGCAGGTTCTGTAATTCCCGGGGGCAAACACCGGGTCAGGAAACCCGGGCTTCCCCACATTCTTCCGGACGCCCATGAAAATCAGACGCTTTCTCATCTGGGGTACGCCATAATCCGCAGCGCACAGAATCCTGCATTCAATATTATACCCCATATTCCGGAATCTCCTCAGAATCTCCTCCTTGATCTGCCCATTGTAAAGAGTGGCCATACCCGGCACATTTTCTATGATAAATCCCATAGGATTGAACTGCCTCACCATCTCTATCACCGCAAGGTACAGTTTATTTCTCTTGTCGTCAAAATTTCTGGGCCCGGTGAGGGAAAATCCCTGGCAGGGCGGACCTGCGATAATGACGTCAATGGGCCGCTTCCCCGCTATTCTCTTAATCTCGTCAAAGGTCTCCTGTTTTGATAAATCTGCCTTCAGCGCCACCGCCCCTTTGTGGTTTTTCACAAAAGTATCCAGGGCCGCCTGGTCATTATCGACGCCCACAAGAATGTCAAAACCCGCATCCATAAATCCTTTGGACAATCCGCCGCAGCCGGCAAATAAATCAATCGCATTCATGCTTCTTCCTCCGTTGGCCTAATACAGCTCATTTTACATTCTACCAGCCCGGTGGTATCTTTTCAAGACTTTTTTCCGTCAATAGAGCACGTTATAAAAAGGAACCGGATGCTCCTCTTCATAATGACGGCAGAGATCAATAAAATTTTTGGCCGATGTGGTTAAAAATTTTTCCCTGTGGTAAATCACATAGAATTTCCGCCGGAAAGTCATCCCCTTCACCCGCACCGCAACCACAATCCCCCGCTCCAGGGCCCGCACCACCATTCTGTAGGGAAGCACGGAAATGCCAAGTCCGTTGATCACGGCGTTTACCAGCGCCGTGGTGCTCGTGGCTTCCCAGAGCGGAGTAACGGAAAATCCCTCCTGCCCGATGGCACGCTCGAATACTTCCCGGGTACCGCTCCCCCTCTCCCTTAGAAGGAACTTCTGCTTCCGGAATTCCTCCGCCGAGATCTCCTGGCCCTGGGAAAAAACACCGTCTGCCGGACAGATCACGGTCAGATGATCCTCCATATATTCTTCCGCAATAAAGGCCGTCATACCGGGTATCCCCTCAATCAGGGCAAAGTCCAGTTCATTGTTCAGAACCTTCTGTTCCAACCGGTTTGACGGCTCCACAGTGGCTCTGACCTCCGTACCTGGATAGCGGCTGCAAAATGCCCTTACATACTCAGGCAGAAACTGGGAGCCGATGGTAATACTGGCTCCCACCCGCAGCAGTCCGAAGGAATCCCAGTTCCGCATCCCCTTCTCCATATCCTCAAACAGCGCAATGATATGGGATGCGTACTCCCCAAACCGCTGTCCGGCCTCAGTGATCTTCAGCCGCCTTCCCATCCGGTCAAACAAAGTCACCCCATAATGCTGTTCCAGTTCCCGAAGGGCAAGGCTCACCGCAGGCTGCGTCATATGCAGCCTTTCCGCCGCCTTTGTGGTATTATATCCGCTTTCACAGATTGCCTGATAAATTTTAAGATGCCGAATCGTCATAGTGCCCCCTTATATCAAAAACCGTATGAAAATAATTAAATTATATTATTGTACTTATTAGTTTTCAAGTGTTATACTAAAATCTGGAAAGAAAAACAGAATGTAGATGGGAGGGACAAAATCTTGAAAAATTTAGAAAACCCGGAAAATCTGGAAAATAAGAAACTGAAATACAGAAAACTGTTCCTGTCAACCTTTCAGCTCAGCGCCTGCACTTTTGGAGGCGGTTTTGTAATTATTCCTCTGATGCGGAAAAAATTTGTGGAAGAACTGCACTGGATCGGAGAACAGGAAATGATGGACCTGACCGCCATTGCCCAGTCCTCCCCAGGAGCAATCGCCGTAAATGCTTCCATTCTGGTGGGATACCATGCGGCCGGCGTTCCCGGGGCGCTTCTGACTGTCTTTGGAACCGTCCTTCCCCCCCTGATCATTATCTCCGTGATCTCCCTGTTTTACCAGGCCTTCCGGGACAATGCGATTGTCAATATGGCTATGACCGGCATGCTGGCAGGAGTGGCTGCCGTGATCTGCGACGTAGTGATCACAATGGGAAAAAGCATCTGGAAGCAGAAACGGCTTCTTCCCCTGTTGGTTCTGGCAGCTTCTTTTGCCGGAGTCCGATTTTTTAACATAAATATTATTTTTGTAATTTTGCTCTGCGGCATAGTCGGAGCCTGTGATACTTTAGTGCAGATGCATAAGAAAGGAGCCGGAAAAAATGATCTATCTTGAATTGTTCTGGAGTTTCTTCCAGATCGGACTTTTCAGTATTGGAGGCGGTTATGCGGCGCTGCCGCTGATCCAGCACCAGGTAGTGGATCTCCATCCCTGGCTGACCATGACACAGTTTGCGGATATCATGACCATTGCCGAAATGACCCCCGGCCCCATCGCCGTTAATTCCGCTACCTTTGTGGGAATCCAGATTGCCGGACTGCCCGGGGCCCTTGTGGCAACCATGGGATGTATCCTGCCCTCCTGCATCATTGTCATGACCCTTGCCTGGGTTTACTATCGCTTCCGCGGCCTTACTTTGGTGCAGGGCGTGCTGGGGGGACTGCGCCCCGGAGTGGTTGCCATGATTGCCTCGGCAGGTATTTCCCTGCTTTTCCTGTCCTTTTTCGGCCAACGGTCCCTGCCTGCTGCTGCAGACATCCCTGCCCAGATAGACTACATAGCTGTATTCATCTTTGTGGCCGGTCTGCTGATTCTGCGAAAATGGAAGGTAAATCCCATCTATGTGATGGCCGGAGCCGGAGCCGCAGGGGTTCTGCTGTATTCCCTGCTGTGACGGATACGTCCATACCTTTATCCCATTGTGTGCCTGTTCTGCTTCTTGTCCTGCCAGCAGAACAGGCCTGTCTCTGCCAGACCATCCAGTCCATGCTCCAACGGAAATCCGATCACACAGGCGCAGAAGGCTTTCTCTCCTGAATCTCCTGCACAATCCTGTTATAGGCTTTCTTATTCAGGCGGTAGAAAAATAAAACTGCCGCTGTTATGATCCACAGCACACCGGGAACCGTGGTAAAGGAATGCTTGATCACAGCCAGCACTGCCGGATTCTGCTGCTGGTTCGCCACATATCCGAAGCCTCCCAAAACACCTGCCAGCACCGAAGTCCCGATGGCCATTCCGATCTTATTTCCCAGAGAAATAAACGCATACTGGAAACCGTCATTGCGGAGTCCTGTCTTCCACTCCCCATACTCCACGCAGTCCGGTACAATGGCGTAGATTGCCGTGTTAAACCCGGAAAAGAAAAACTGTGCCAGACAGGAAAACAGGTAAAAGGGAACAGGTGAGCTCCCAACCGTAAAAAAGTACATACAAAACATGCTGATCCCGGTAAACAGCGCAAAGAGGGAAGCGGAACGCCCTTTATTATTTGTCAGCCGGAACACCACCGGGAAGCAGGCAGCGCCGATGATGGACGGGATAATGATAAAAAGGGAGTAGGTGCTGAATAATGCCTGATTCCCCTCCACATATGTAAAATAGTAGAGCGCATCCGCGTTTCTCCCATAAAGCGTCACCCCGAACAGGAACTGCCCTGCCACTGCAATCAGATACGGCCTGTTTTTCGCAACAGCGGACAACAGTACTTTCAGGGGCGTTTTTTGTTTCTCCGGCACTTTCACAACTTCCTTTGTCTTCGCAAAACAAAAGATATGGCATGCGGCAAAAATGCACCCGTATATCACCGCGATCAGAAGATATCCCCTCTTGTCATTCCCCTTTCCAAGCGCTGCAATCAGGGGAACCGTTATGATATTGATAATACCAATGGCCACCATGGCGCTGACGGAACGGAACGTGTTGATTTTCGCCCTCTCTTCAATATTCTGCGTCATTGCGCCGCACAGAGTTCCGTAAGGGATATTGACACAGGTATAACCCAATACCAGAATGCAGTAAGTCACTGCCATATATATGATTTTTGTAGTAGATGACCAGTCCGGATGCGCCCAGAAGGTCAGCATCAATACCAGAGCTGTCAGCGGCGCTGCAATCAAAAGCCACGGGCGGTATCTCCCCCACCTGGTATTGGTCTTGTCGCTGAGGCCGCCGATCACAGGGTCATTGACCGCATCCCAGAATCTCGAAAACAGCATCAATCCTGCCACCGCGCTCATCCCTATCCCAAAGACGTCCGTATAGAATATCATCAGGAAGTTCCCCACAAACATCCAACTGAAATTACATCCCACATCCCCCATGCCATAGGCGATCTTGCTGATCAATGGCACTTTTACATTCGTATTCTTCTGCTCCATTACAATCCACCTCTCCTGCTATAAATACCGGCAAACCCCGTTTGCTTTTGCCCTCCTGGACACTTCCCCCATATCCGTTTCATTCCCTCAGCATAAGTCGGCGCCCCATTCACCAGAGCTGTCTACCGGGCAATGCGTATCACCGCTTTCACAATGTCGGCTTTGTTGTTCACGCTGTAGTCCATGGCCTTCTGCGCCTCGTCAAGCTCGAAAACATCCGTCACAATCCCTTTCAGATTTACCTTGCCTGCCGCAACAGCCTCTATCGCCATGGGATAGATATGGCGGTAACGGAACACCGTCTTGAACGTCAGCTCCTTATCCAGTGCAAGGCTCATGGGCAGCGTCATTTCCCCGCTCTTGCTGTAACCTACCAGCACGATTGTCGCGCCTTTCCTGGTCATATGGATGGTCTGCGCTGTGGTTATCTGTGTGCCTGCGGTCTCCACTGCCAGGTCGCAGACTTTTCCGTCCGTCAGTTTCCTTACCTCTTCCACTGCGTCTGCCTGCGCTCCGTTAATGACGCCGTCTGCTCCCAGTTCCAACGCCTTCTGGAGACGTTTTTCCATGATATCCACCACATACACTTTTGAAACGCCCATTGCCTTCAGCGCCATCATTGTCACCAGGCCGATACAGCCTGCCCCCATGACCACCGCTGTCTGTCCTGCCCTTGCGCCTCCCTGCATGGCTGCGTGGAAGCCCACTGCCAGAGGCTCAATCAATGCGCCCTCCATGGTGCTTACATGATCCGGCAGTTTAAAGCAAAGGTCCGCTTCGTGAGCCACATATTCCTGAAATACCCCGTCCACCGGGGGCGTTGCGAAAAAGACCACCTCCGGGCAGAGGTTGTAATTCCCTGTTCTGCAGAATTCACAGTGGCCGCAGGTCTTGCCCGGCTCCAGCGCAACCCTGTCGCCGACTTTCAGGTGCTTCACATCCTTCCCCACTTCCACCACGGTTCCGCCCGGCTCATGGCCAAGCACAAAGGGCGGCTTCACCACATAGTCACCGATGGCCCCTGTCTCGTAATAATGCAGGTCACTGCCGCAGATTCCCACATACTCCAACCTGACAAGCACCTCATTGTCTTTTGCTTTCGGGATATCCCTTTCCTCAAATCCCATCTTGCCGATCCCCAACATTACCGCTACTTTCATTTTTCCTTCCATGATTGATTCCTCCAACTTTCTGTTTTTCTATTGATACTCCGCTGCATTGATCTATCTCATGCGGAAATCTTTTTCTTTTTCCAAGCCATCCACGCTTGTTCTATTTCTTTATTATTCTATTTTTGTATTATTCCATTTTTATATAACTTTAATTATTACTTTATTAAATAGTTTTATTATGTATTTCATTTTAGTGCTGTTGATTTATTCTGTCAAGGTATTTTCTGTAAATTTGACATTTTCGTCATTTCTGCCAAATCAGCATCTCTCATTTCATTAAAAATATACAAAAAAAGAAGCCTCATTTCCGAGACCTCTTTTTAATACGATTTCATCTTAATTTTATATCCGGCTGACAAACTTCTCTATCACTTTCAGCGCCGCCCCCAACGCTGCCGCAGCCACTTTATAATTACAGGCTTTTACATAGGGTTCTTTGTCTCCGAAAGTATTCCTCACAGCCACTTTATTCCATAGTTCCTGGAGATGCGTACCCATGCAGCTACCAACATAGCCCCCTAAAATAATGTCACAGTCCAGAACCATGTAAATATTGTTCACTGCAATGGCCAGATAATCCGTATAAGAATCCCATATTTTCGCCGCCTCTGCATCGCCCTGATCCAACATGCTGAAAAACTGTTCCAGTTTTCCATCCGCCGCGTCCGACAAATGCCATGCGGCACAATAGGCATCCAGGCATCCCCTCTTCCCGCAATAGCAGCGTTCCCCGTCTATAACCACTGTCATATGCCCGACTTCACCGCACCGGAAATTCCTGCCCTGTATCAGTTCATTTCCACCAAAAATTGCTCCGCCCACCGTATTGCTCAATGATAGATAGAAAAAACGCTCCGCCTCATCTCCATGGAACCCCTCCGCGTAAGCCCCTGCATTTGCATCATTGAGAAAGAAGCAGGGATAGGAAAAAAAGGCACTTATTGAATCAAGCGGTATATCCTCTACACCTAATATATGAGAATAAGTGATCTGCCCTTTATCCAAATCTATAATTCCCGGAAAGGAGATTCCCACCCCTAAAATCTTATCCCTGTCAGCACCGTTTTCATCCAGAAAATGTTCCATCATTTTACTTACTTCCCGATAATAGGTCTCTCCGGAAACATATGGCTGATGGATGCGTTCATATTTCAGGATTTCCCCCACAATATTGGTAAGTACCAACGCGATATGGTTTTTCGTAATATCCAACCCCACTGCCAACCTGGCATTTACAACCGCTGATAAGGCTTTTGCCCTTCTCCCGCCGGTTGACTGCAATTCCCCTTTTTCCTCCAGTAACCCTTCCGCTATCAGCTCCTTTGTAATCTGTGTTGCCGTGGGCAGGCTGATTTTCATGTTATATGAGATATCGGGATTTGACACCGTTCCCTGTTTACAGATATAGCGAAAAACCTCATTCCTGTTTTTCTTCTTTACTTCCATATTGGTTATTTTTTTCTTATCCATATCCGCCGCCTGTACTTTATTAAAGTGCTTTCTTAAGTCTACCATCTCCTTTACGAAAATGCAACTTTATCTTATACATCTTTTAAATTTCTGTGTATCATGGCCCGCTGAAGCCAGAACAGGCAGGAAACACAGAATCCTTATTGCCTATCTTTCAGTTTGCGCTTGACTTTCCCTAAACAGATGTGCTATGCTCCTCATGAATATAAGAACAAAGAGTCAAGCATTATGACAGTTGACCTTATTTGCCCCTGAGGACATTTATGGTCTTACCATCAGTGGCAGTACAATTACCCGAAACCTGCTCCAAATCGTCCAAAGACAAGCAGCCGGACTAACCAAGCCGGATTAAAGGTGCAAAAACATGATGATCAGAGAATACCTCCCCTCAGACTGTAAATACCTGGCGGAATTGTTTTATCAAACCGTCCATTCCATAAATGCCAAAGACTATACAGACGAACAGCTAAACGTCTGGGCAACTGGCAATGTCGACTTAAAGGAATGGAATCAATCCTTATCCGGGCATTTTTCGCTTGTTGCCATAAAGGACGGCATCATAGCAGGGTTTGGCGATATTGACAAAACAGGCTACCTTGACAGACTTTATGTCCACAAGGACTATCAGAACCAGGGGATTGCCACCGCTATCTGCGATAAGTTGGAACATACTTTTGGGGTAAGCAAAATAACCACACATGCTTCCATCACTGCAAAGCCGTTTTTTCTTCACAGAGGATATAACATAATCAGGGAGCAGCAAGTAATCAGGGCGGATATCCCCTTGACAAATTACATTATGGAAAAACCGCTTTAACCCTCGCACCCATTCCGCAGTCAAAAAGAACAAAGCTGTTTTACTTTCATTATATCAGGCGCTTCGTCTTATTCCAGATACAAAGAAGGTATAGAAATAGAAATCGATAAAAACTGATATTAGAATGCTTAAAGCCAAATTTATATCCAAGTTGGGATTACCTATCAGCAATCAAGATACACAATTATTGAAGTAAATTCTGTTATTTCCAAAATAATTAAGGCTATTTTAGAGCCCTGTCCTTTGTCGTTCTTAACTGTATTTGTTTGAGTTTTGTGCAAATATACGCCTATTTTTACATCAATTATATCATTTATTATGGCTTGCTGATTTTCTGTTTCCAAAATGTTGCCACGCATTTATTATAGCAAATCCCGGCACTTTAGCAACCCATTTTTGGAATGTTACGCAGTAAAATCGACTTTTAATATTAAATGATTACGATATCATAAAAGTTTATTTTCTATTCGAACCACCTTATAAAATAAGGCTTACAAAAGTCATTAAGGAAAATTTTAAGTAAACTTTTCACTCTACTCATACAATCTGAAATTAATTATTTACTCGCTACAATAGTAAATTCTCCTGGTATCTTTTCATTTGTCCACGCAGGATGTTCATCAAACTTTCTTAATGTAAAACCAGTATTTATGACTGAATTGATAATCTCACTAATTGTATACTTTCTATAACTACATTTAGGCATCTGCTTGCGAATGCTTTCTTCAAAAAAACGAGCATGTGCCATTTCTCCTTCAAAAACTTCCCTTGAAAAATAACTCAAAGTTGGTTGTTCAAAATTCAACATATCTGCTATTTTCGTAAATGGATGAAAATCACTGCATATCATTTTTCCATTATCTTTCAATAACGAATACATAATACGCATAAATTCATCAATATTATGAAAATAATGTAATACTCCTCCTTCCATAAACACTACATCAAAATAATCCCCATACTTCTCTGTATCAATTTCCAATATATCACATACTTCAAAGTTCAATTCAACTTTTGCGGCTGTTGCAACTTCAAGCGCATACTTCCTATTATCTTCTGAAATATCAAAGACTGTAACTTCTGCTCCTAAAATGGCTAGGGGAACAGCCTTCTTTCCGCAAGAACCACATATGTTTGCCACTTTAATACCATTATAAGTATCAAAATAGTCAGAATATCTTTTCAACATTCCTATAGGATTTTCCAAATCCCTTTTTGCCCTGTCAACCGGTGTACCTGATTGTTTCACCCAAAACTCATACGCATTATATTCCCACGCCTTTTTATTTTGAATACTATAATCTATCATCTCTAAATATCTCCCATTGTTCAATTTACAAATATAATTATACTACTTCCCTTATGCCATTGATGTAATTATTTATTGCGTGATGTTATGCCTATAAGAGCTAATGTTATCATTTTGATAACACCAACTCTGTAACTGCGGATAATAGCAATATGTTGTGATTTAAATTATAAACAATTTTGCTTAAAATTTCAAGATGCAAGCACAATCATTTTTCTTTCGATATAATAATTATCTTGTTTTTAACATCAATAAAAGTTTTCCACTTATCATTCAATAAAACAATGACATATCTACTTACTTATCAAGCATCCTTCCTGCTTTATAATAAAAATACAAATCTTTTCGTCCAATTTCTCTTTTAAATTTTTCCCTGTAACAATTCTTCTAACACAGTCTTGTTTACTTCTGTAATTCCTATAAACCTATCATCATTTTTATCTTCAATTACAGGAAACAAGTGCTCTGCTTTACCAAACGCCCCCATAAATTTGCACCATACCCATGCTAAAAATGTACTGCATCCTCCCTCAAAAGAGTTCTGGCCTCTTTTCAAGGTTGTCGTGGCTTTATTGCTCATAATCACTTTGAGCTCCTTGTTTCTACCCAATAATTCATTTAAAAAACCCACGTGATCATCATGCGCATGTGTTAAAAATATATACTTGATATCCGATAATCCTAAGTTACTTTCATCAATTTCAATAATCGAAATTCTTTTGCCAAAAGATATAAGCCATATATTCCACATATCAAAAGAATAATATCTTCATAAGCGGCAAAAATTACTGATTTAATTCCTGTCAATCCCCATATCGTCAATAGCAAAAGCAACAACTTACTTTTTCTTTTATACCCTGCATACACAGCTATGCTCAAACTAACAATAGGACAAGGCATAATATGTGTAACCATCTGTGGAAACTGATTTCCGAGCACTAATGATATCAAGGGATATAAACAATATAGCAAAAGCAATATAATTTGAAATAAATTAGGTCTTTCAAGTATATCATTTTTATTGTGCAGGCATTCATATAAAAACAGAAAACCACAAATCAAATACAATGGAAAGGCAAAATATTTCTGAATCGGTTGAGTCCCATAGTATCCGAAAAACATTATTCCTATGAATAAATTTGCTATTCCCAACATCAATTTCGCTAAACACGCTGCCTTATTGGTATATGACAGTGACAATGCAATAACTGTTAAAATAAGCAGTATTACTTGAATAATAATTGTATTCTGGTTATATTGTCCAATTACATTCCAAAAAGTTTGTACATCCATTCTATTTTTCTCCACAAATACCGATTTCTCAGTCTAATTCCTTTTTTCTAAGTATACACGAAATTATAAGATTTTTCAATTCCCCGAACTGTTTTTGCTTAAGTTTGAGCGGCACTCCCACATACCACGGAAGCGCCAACGACCACTTATGAATAGATTATCTCGATCTCTACAACTTCCCTCACACAAGCCCAAATATTATTCATTTTTTGAACCCATAAAAGCTGATTTTCTTCCTTTAACTGTTCTGTTATTCCCTGCTTGTCGGCATATTCCTTTACCAACTGAGAAAATAAATCCTATGCCTGCAAGGTATTCATTCAGTCTGCCGCTTGTCAGCAGATTGAAATGTACAAGCTGCTTAGACTGCTGTACTACTTTTGCCTGCTCTGAAAGATTGTTGACCTGCTTGCATAAACATACCCACAGGGCATACCATAACACATGCCTTCGGGCGAGCAGACTTCGTATGACAAAGTCAGACTTAACGGCTGCACTGGCACAGGCTCTTGACATACCCGACATTGACAGTCAAGTCGGTCTTATGCACACCTTATTTACCCTAGAGGACATTTACGGTCTTACCGTCAGTGAATCAGACGGTGAAATCTGCCTAAAAGTCAACAAAAATAAGGATGCCGCTGAACTGCTTAAAATACTCTCTGCTTGGAAAAAACAGGCAGACAAGCTTTCTGCCGAAGAAATCAGCAGGAAAGAGTACGACCAATGGCGGTACAATTACCCCAAGTTTGACACCACGCAGCATCGGTCGAACCCCCTCTAAGGAATTGAGCGATGCCTTAGTCAAAGCGTTCAAGGACAAACTTAAAACCAATTGACAAGCACGACAAAACGCCCTCAGCCGTGAGTTCCTACCCACAGCTAAGGGCATTATAATATGGATTTATTACAGTCGTCCAAACCTCTTGCAAATCATTTCCCCACCAACAAACCACTTGACAATCAGAATAATCGCACGCAAACGACTGTTATCAATTTGTTATCAATTACTAAAGAAAATAGAGGACTGGCTGTACTTTAAACCTTGCAATCCGTTCACCTTTTGAAATTTATAAAGGTTTCTTTATCAATCGAAAAAATATAATCCCCATTTTCATAAAAGGAATTTTGAACCATTCCCACCTTTTGCATTACTCTATATGATTCTACATTGCTCTTTGCACACCCTCCATAGATTATGTCATATTCCATCTCCTCAAACGCATAATTTATCAATTCCATAGCACATTGCGTAGCATAACCTTGATTTCGGTATTTTTCATCAATCATATAAAAAAGAACTGTTTTTCCTATTTCGGCTTCTCCGTCTAATCCGCACCAGCCTATTATCACATTTGGCTCTTTCTTTTGAAAAACGCCTAAACATAAATGGAAAATCGATTTCTGTCGGTTCTTACTATGAGTATCTTCCATATATTTTAACGCTTCGTATGCCTTATCTATCGTTGTTTCATGTGGGTATTCCCACATTCTTGCAATTTCCTTAATATCGTTTTCAGTCACAGTTCGCAGTATTAAATCGTTTGTTTTAAATTCCACTATTCCTTTCCCTCACTATCTATAATAACTTTCATTTCATCAACTATTTGCTGAACACTTTTATTATCTGTATTGATAACATAATCTCCTTCATATGGTTTTAGATGCAGCCAGAAAAAAGAGCATTCATTTGCATCTCCACGCTTTTTATGACGTTCACGCAAAGTTTGCTCTGAACAGGTCAGGGTAATGCCAATAACAGAATAATCTTTTGCTGTTATATCTCTTAGTATCGCTTCACGAATTGTTTTATCCACAACAACAACCGATGAAAAAAAGACATAATCAAAACCAGAGTTTAAATAGGTAGATAACGCGAATGACATTGTTTTATCACCATTTCTCAACCTCGGATCATCAACCGAAAACGGATTGACACACCATGCCCAATCGCCATCAAAATAAGCACTGTTTTCATATGAAGTAAAAAGTTTCTGTGTTACTGTCGTTTTCCCCACACACGGAGAGCCTGCTATAATAATCAATTTTTGCATCTATATTCCTCCCATCGGCGTGTTCTTTGTTTCTCTTAACTGTATTTATTTAAGTTTTCTGCATATACACGCCTATTTTTACTTCAATTACATCAATTATTTTGGCTTGTAGATTTTCTGTTACCAAAATGTTGCCACGCATTTATTATAGCAAATCCCGGCAATTTGGCAACCCATTTTAAACAAGGCATTCACAAGGGCTACAATGTAACAATCCATTAGCCAAATACTGATTTTTTCTTAACCACCCTTATTACATGGTGCTGGCACCATATCTTTTATATCGATAAAATAAAGTCTGATAATCATTCAATTACTGTTTGCCATTTCTTATTTTTTGATAATTGGCACCCACATACGAAATCCATCTGGAACTCCACCATTTTGAAACCATCTTTCCGAGAAAATATGTTCTTCATAAAAGATGCCCGCCGGACAATCAAACTCATATCCTGCAGTATTTTTCATAAATTCAACAAAAGCCTCAGAAGCCTTCATTAGACTAAGTGCTATATCCATATTTTCATTTTCGTCAAACTGATTAAGTGTAACATCACTTACCAGAAACAAACCCGACGGAGCATCTTCAACTTTCAACCCACAGAATTCTTCTTGGCTGCACTCATCACCCAGAAGATACATCATTGCTTTGTAAGGATGCTTTACATGTTCAGATGCATTTTGATGTTCCACGCCTTGAGGATGATGACCAGATGATGCCACCCCTACATACCTTCTGGCAGTACAATCAGGCACATTCTCTTTACACCATTCCGACATCTGATGCCATGCTTCATTTTCCGGGTCAACACAATCGACTGTGAAACAAACAACTTTTTCGTTTCTATGCTCTTCAATTTTTACAATAGCAGTTTCATTCATAATCATCTCTCCTTCTTTTACCTGGATTCGAAAATTCAGTTTAGGAAAACAGACAGAAGAGCCTTCTTTTCTGATTTTACTTGGTGTATTCCCTGTAAAGCTATGCACGGCACGCGAAAATGCTGTTGCTGAATTATATCCGCACTTCATAGCAATATCAATGACTCTATGTTCAGTATCCATCAATTCTCTTACTGCATATTGAAGTTTACGTTTCCTAATATACTCATCCAATGTCATATTCGCGATTAATAAAAAGAAACGCTGATAAGTTGACTTAGACATTCCGGCTATCCGGGCAGCTCTTTCGAAATCAATCTCTTCAAACAGATTATCTTCTATATATGCGATTGATAGATTAAGTCCTTCTGTGTAATCCATATATCATCTCCTTCAATCATTATAGCCTATGTACTCTCAAAACACTTCGCAATAAACGTCATTCACTGCACATTAACATCTTTATTCAAAGTGCCTGACAAACCAGAAAAAAGAAATTTGGTGATATGATTTTTATGAACATTTAACAGATAACAATATTTTTATATCATCGAAATGTTCCTTGCTTGTAACACGATAATGAATCCAACCACCATCGCCGCAAGGATACTTGTTGTCTATATATTCTTGTGTATATTTTTCAAGTCGATTATAAATAGTATTATATTGCTTATCTGATAATCTCACCATAACCGTAAAAGCACTGTCTTCAGCAAACACATTACATATAAGCTTGTTTTTCTTTTTATGGGCAACTCCCCAACCATATTTTTTACCATAAGGGGAAACAATCTTTTGCTCTGTATTAAAGGTAGATGTCAACCATTCATTTAGTAAAGAAAATCTTTCTGAATTTTCACCACAGAATTTTGTCATTTCTTCTATGGTAGGTATTGCTTGTTTATTGAGCATTCTTTCGTACATAAATACCTCCATAAATTAATCTATTTGATTATACCACTCATAACAACTATATTCCACA
This sequence comes from uncultured Lachnospiraceae bacterium, assembly GCA_947367855.1. Classification (GTDB taxonomy): domain Bacteria; phylum Bacillota; class Clostridia; order Lachnospirales; family Lachnospiraceae; genus Acetatifactor. The sequence goes on from CANBFE010000013.1 coordinate 80,085, forward strand.
AAAATGTAGAGCACAACAACCGCTACACCATATATTTTTTATCGTCCCAACGAATTCTCAATTTTCCATTTCTGCCCTTTCAAGTCATTCTGCTTTTCATGTAGATTATTACGCTTTTTGCAGAGTTCTTTCATGCGTTCCAACTGCGCCCTCACTCCCTCCCGGCAATCCGGTTGTGGAAATCTCGCTGGTTTTCAACTTGTTTTAATTTTCGGATAAGCTTATAGGCATAGGGCTTTGATACGCTTAATTCCTGTGCAACATCATCTGCACGGATAAATTTGTTTTCCATATCGTCAGTCCTTTCATAAAATTTTTAAGTTGCCGTTCTCCCCGAATATCGTTCCTGCCCCCATTTCAGCGGCGTTATCCCGCTCACTCTTGAATAAATCAAAAGGTCTTGGCGAAATATCCTACTCGGACGGTCATTTGGTTTTAATTAAGCATATTGGCTTAGTGCTTTCTGTTATACTAAGCAAATACGCTTGTGCCATTGACGGTCCCTAAACATATCTGCTATACTGGTTGCAGTCCATAAGCAAGGAGTGTAAACACTATGGCTATTGGCGAAAGAATACATTTTTTAGGCTCTTGTCAACAAGGACAAAGGTAAGGACGCTGCCGAGCTATCAAAAATGCTCTGCGCTTGGAAAGAGCAGGCGGACAAGCTATCTTCCGAGGAAATCAGCAGGGAAGAATACGACAAATGGCGTTATCACTATCCGAAGTTCGATACCACACAAATCAGGGCAAAAGTTCCTTCACAGGAATTAAGCGATGCAGTAGTCGAAGCATTCAAGAACAAACTCAAAACGGACGATTGAAAGCAGGTGCATAATATGATAAGAGAAGCAGTAGACCAAGATTTGTCAACACTTTCAAATTTTGCGGTTGAATTATTTGGCGATACACTTGAAGTGCAAACTGATGAAATAAAAATTCTTTTGCAGTCCAAGGATGCACATTTCTTTATATATTTTGACAATGACATACCGATAGGTTTTGCACAGGTTCAATTACGATACGATTATGTAGAGGGTACTTCTTCCTCACCTGTAGGATACTTAGAAGGCATTTTGATTAAAAAAGCATATCGTAAAAAAGGCTATGCGAAGGCATTGTTGTCTGCCTGCGAAGCTTGGGCAAAGGGAAAAGGTTGTACAGAGTTTGCAAGCGACTGTGAAATCGACAACGAAACAAGCATACAGTTTCACAGTGCAATGCAATTTCAGGAGGCAAATCGAATTGTCTGCTTCAAAAAAACGCTTTAAAACTCAGCACAGAACATCGATTGAATTTTGCTTTTTACTTGTTGATCATCTTCTTCCTACAATCTGTTTCCTTACTAAAGGTGAAAATCACCTCAAAAAATAACAGCAAAAAGCCCTTAGCTATGAGTTACTACCCACAGCTAAGGGCTTTCTAATATGGATTTATTTTGTCATACAAAACCATCTCTAAATCGTTCTGTAACCCGTAAACCACTGGAGTACAAGAATAATGGCACTTATATGACTGTTATCAAATTGTTATCAAAAGACTTCTCGAAATGTCGCAAACCCGCATAAACACTGGGTTTTTACGACCTCTCAACTTATTCGAACTCGGCGTGTTCTTTGTTTCTATTAACTGTATTTGTTTAAGTTTTTTACAAATTCATTCCTATTTTTACTTCAACTACATCATTTATTATGGCTTGCTGATTTTCTGTCTGCCAAAATGTTGCCACGCATTTATTATAGCAAATCTCTGTAAATTGACAATCCTTTTTCTCCTAAATGACTTTATTTACATGGTGCTAGCACCATGTTTGAGTAATCATCAAGGAACACCTATTTTTCCTTATAACCACTTAGCGATAAATAGAAAATTCTCTATAATTTTCTAATCGGAAAATACATATAATTCTTCCCTGTCTGCGGGCAAGTAAAATCGTGAACTGCACCAACTAATGGAATGTTGTTATCCTTCATATACTCTATTGTCTTTGGAAATATATCATCATTTTCGCATTCTACATAAATATATTCATAACCGGGAATAATCCACTTTGTCCAACCACTAGGAGCTTCTGCATCATCAACGCATTCCACTCCTGCAAGATAAAGTCCCTTGCTAAAATCCTCCCACGGATTAAAAGAACGAGAAAAATCAGACATTGCTCCCCATATTCCAACCATATTTCCATTTTCATCTTTCTTTGCCAAATGCTTTACTTCTTCAAAATGTAGATTTGCGTTATCCCATAACTTTTGTACAAAAACCTCACCATCTAATGTGGAACCTTCCTTACCAATTACTACAAAAGATTCTTTAACACACTTATTTATTTTCACAATAATACCTCCATAATTACAGGCTAATATTCCGATACTTTCTTAATACACACAAAGCCTTGTCAATATCATAATCGTCGGGGTTCACTATTTCCGCCCGGTTTGACAGTCCGCAAATACGGCGGGGCTCATTGCCAAAATAAACCCTTCGATTATTAGGGCATTTGCATAATCTTTCGGGAAACTGATTTTTAAACCATTGAAATAACTCGTGGTCTTCCTCATATAAAATCTTTGAAAACTCATTAATATTCTCAAAATAGTTGAAATAAATACACAGCATGAAGTATTCATTATCCGCATAGAAGCCGCATATATTTTTCCCCTTGTATGCATACTCAACCTTCCACTTGAAATCTGAAACAATTCCTCTTAGTGGCTTTATCTTTGCTTTGATATTTATTCCTGATAGATTATCTTCTAACTTTTTCACAGCTTCAGCACTTCTAACGGGAAGTGTTTTACATATGTCATTTACTGTTGGAATTGGCGAATATGCATTTTTAAAATCAAGGCGGATAAAATTCATCCACTTGTATTTGCTGTCGGGTGCTTTACATAAATACTCTATACCCTCCATTGCCCGTTTATATGTTGTATGTGCGATACGGACGGTGTCATCATTTTGATATATCTGAATACCAAGCTTGGATAGCACTTCATATCTTTCAGCATTGTATTTCGATTCATGAATACGATTCATTTTGTTTAAAACGTCAATATATTCTTCTTTTAGTATAATTAGCGCGCCCGATTGCTCATCAATGCCTTTACTCTTCAAACCTATATTATAAAAGAACAAGGCATAAAACTGTATGGCTTGTTGAAAGGTATTTCTCAGTGTACTCTCTTTGGAATTGTTTACATGCGCCTTTTCTTTTTTCTTTTGTGCTTCCTGCTCTTTCAATTTCCTGGCATATTCTTCATAAGGTTTTGGAAACACCATATATTCCTCTGGTTGTTGATACATTTCACGATAGAGCGAAACCATAAATTGGTAAAACTGAAATCGCCCATCTTCTTTTTGTTGATTAGACATTTCAAAGGGCGCAATCATGTCCAGACAATGTTTAATTGAATGTTGCGCATGTGTTTCCATATTCTCGTTTCACCTCCACAATCCTGTTTTATTTGCTTTTGATTATATCACATCTACCATTTATTCGCTACTATAAAATATGGAGCATGGCAACCGCCACGCCCCGCATTTTTTATTACTCTAACGATTTTTCAATTTTCCACTTCTGCCCTTTCAAGTCATTCTGCTTTTCGTATAGGCTATTGCGTTCCTTGCAAAGTTCTTTCATACGCTCCAACTGCGCCCTCACTCCCTCCCGGCAATCCGGCTCTATCTTCTTATATTCCCCAGTCAGATTGCGGATTGTATTATTATTTTCCTTTATCTGCTCCGACAAGCAAACCCAGTCTATCAGATTTTGTACTTCTTTATCCGTTTCGTATAGGTCTGTTTCTGCCACGATTTTAGCACACAGCCGCACCATGACTTTCTTCTCCATATCCGTCATACCCAATCACTCGAACTCTATAGTTCCCGGAGGCTTTGAAGTAATATCATATAGCACCCGGTTCACATGTCCCACCTCATTAATAATTCGCCCGGTCACGGTTTTCAGCACCTCCCAGGGAATCTCAGCCGCCTCCGCAGTCATAAAATCAACCGTCTGCACGGCCCGCAATGCCACCGCATAGTCGTAGGTTCGCTCATCCCCCATAACCCCCACGGAACGCATATTCGTCAGAGCGGCGAAATACTGGTTCAACGACTGGTCCACCCCGGCTTTCCCGATCTCCTCCCTGTAAATGGCATCCGCGTCCTGGACGATTTTGACTTTTTCCGCAGTAACCTCACCCACAATGCGCACGCCAAGCCCGGGTCCCGGGAACGGTTGGCGGAACACCAGTCTCTCCGGAATTCCCAGTTCCAGGCCGGCCTTCCGAACCTCATCCTTGAACAGGCTCCGAAGCGGCTCCAGAATTTCCCTGAAATCCACGTAATCCGGCAGTCCTCCCACATTGTGGTGGGACTTGATCACAGCGGACTCGCCGCCCAGGCCGCTTTCCACCACATCGGGATAGATGGTGCCCTGTACCAGAAAGTCCACCGTGCCTATTTTTTTCGCTTCCTCCTCGAAAACTCTGATAAACTCTTCACCGATTATCTTTCTCTTTTCTTCCGGTTCTGTTACTCCTGCCAGCTTTCTGTAAAATCTGTCCCGGGCATTCACACGGACAAAATTCAGCTTATAGTTCCCTCCGGGGCCAAAGATGGCCTCCACCTCGTCTCCCTCATTTTTGCGCAGAAGGCCATGATCCACGAATACGCATGTCAGCTGTTCTCCCACTGCCCTGGACAGAAGCACTGCTGCCACGGAGGAATCCACACCGCCGGAAAGGGCGCAGAGAACCTTACCGTTACCAACCTTTTCCCGAAGAGACCTGATATTCTCCTCCACAAAGGAGTCCATCTTCCAGTCCCCCCTGCACCCGCAGATATCCCTGACGAAATGATACAGCATCTTGGAGCCTTCTTCCGTATGCAGAACCTCCGGATGAAACTGAATGGCATACAGCTTCCTCTCCTCGTCCTCCGCCGCTGCCACCGGGCAGTTTTCCGTGGAAGCAACAGAGCGGAACCCGGGAGCCATCTGCGCAATATAATCAAAATGGCTCATCCAACAAACGGTACGCGGCGCCACATCCGTGAAGAGGCGGCTTGTCCTGTCCACCTCCACTTCCGTCCTGCCATATTCCCTCACTGCCGCCCTGGCCACTTTTCCGCCCAGGACGTGCGACATCAGTTGGGCTCCGTAGCACAGCCCCAGAACCGGAATTCCCAGGGAAAACAGCTCCGGGGAGCATGTGGCTGCGCCTTCCTCATAACAGCTGCTCGGGCCCCCCGTTAAAATGATGCCCCTTGGATTCATCTCTCTGATTTTACTCAAGTCTGTCCTGTAGGAGTAAATTTCACAGTATACATTGCATTCCCTGACCCGTCTGGCCACAAGCTGATTGTACTGCCCACCAAAGTCAATGACTATCACCAGTTCTTTATCCATGTCTCCTCCTGTCAAATGATCTGTGCCCTATTCACTGACTTCCATTATAAAATAAGAAAAAAGGGAAGTCAAAATATTTTTATCTTCCGCCAGTGTTTCCACTATTCTCTGTAAAATCCGAAAGCGGCCGGAAGGTATATCCCATCTCCTCCCACTTTGTCAACAGCTCATCCATGATCTCCCCGTTTGTTTTGGACGTACTGTGCAGCAGCACAATGGCTCCGGGATGAATGCGCTTCGTCAGCTTATCAAAGGCCTCCTCATGGCTTGGTTGGCTGTCCTGATTCCAGTCCACATAAGCCAGACTCCAGAAGAAAGTGGAATATCCCAGATCCTTTGCCATCTGCAGGTTTGCCGTGCTGTATTTTCCCTGAGGCGGTCTGTAATACATGGCCATGGACATCCCAGTGGTCTCCTTAAAAAGAGCCGCTGTGTCATCCATTTCTTTACGGAAGGACGTCTCATCTGAAATTTTTGACATGTCCGGATGGTGATATGTATGGTTACCCACGGTATGGCCATCCTCCACCATGCGCTTCACAATCTCAGGGGCGGACTCCAGAAAATGGCCCACCACAAAAAAGGTAGCCGGAGCATTGTGTTTCTTCAGGGCATCCAGGATTGGTTCCGTATTACCGTTCTCATACCCGCAGTCAAAGGTAAGGTAGATCACCTTCTCCTCCCCTCCGGCGCAGAAGTATGTATCATATTTCTGAAGCTCTGCAGCCGATGCGTTCCCTGTTGGTTTCTGCCCTTCCTGCCCGAATCCCAGTCCCCAGTTTTCACTTTCCAGCATGGGAACTGCAGATGTCTGCCTCATATCGCCGATTACCTCTGCGGCAGCCCTTCCCAGTAAAAACATGGCCCCTAAAAACAAAAGGGTAGGAACTGCCTTTTTCCAGTTGCCGTTCCTGAAACGCGGCATTCGCCGGAAGACATCTTTTACATAAATTGTCTTCATTTCTCTCTCTTTCCGGCCATGCAGACCATTGCTGCAAAGCCAAGACCTGATTTTTCATTCTCAGTATATGAGAGAGATACTTTGTCAGATTCCCGCCATTTCCTGTTTTCTTTCCTGAAAATCAAAGGCCTGCTGCCGTCCGAATCTGCCCCGGTCCCGGAAAAAGCCTCACCGTGCCATCCTCCGTTCCCGGCGGGTCTGCGCATAGCAGCTGTCGCATACGCCGAAGGCGGCGCCAACAGGCAGGGGTACCCCGCAGTACTGGCATTTCCGGATGTATTCCTTCTTGTCCCTGGCCAGATAGCGCATAATGGTATCCTCCGTCTTTTCCCGCTCCTGGCTCAGCCTTCGCATGTCGATCTCCTTTCCCATGCGGACGGAAAACTGGTAATACAGATCCAGTAATTTATAAAAAGTTTCGTACCGCATAAGACCGGTATCCGAGCACATCATCAGCGCAGGAAAATGCAGGGACACATCCGCAGTGTAGGTTTTACAGTAATACAGCCAGAGGGCAACCACATCCCTGTTCCGGGTATCAATGGAGCAGGTAATCATGCGGTAAAGCATATGCTTGTCCTCAAACCCGTCTATCTCCTTCCTGTCCCGGTAAGCCCTTTCATATAAAAACAGCACTTCTTCAATGCTGATTTTTTCAAAGGGAGGCTCTATCTCCACAGACTTCCAGATCGTCATCACTGCGTCCAGGGGATCGTCCATGTCCAGAAGCACCTGGGGAAAACCAAGGCTCACATGATCCACCTTTGGCTCCTCCTCATAAAAGTGCTGCCTTATGAAGTCCAGTCCCTCTCTGCCCACAGCAGTCACATAGCCGGTATCATAGATGCCGAATCTGCCCGCCCTCCCTGCAATCTGCAGGATTTCTGCCGTTTTCAGAGGACGCACACGCTTTCCGTCAAATTTATCCGTCTGCACAAAGACAATGCGGCGTACCGGAAGGTTCAGGCCCATGCCGATGGCATCCGTGGACACCACAATCCGTGTCTTTCCTTCCGCAAAAAAGCGTATCTGCCTGCGTCGTATCTCCGGCGGCAGACTTCCGTAGATCACGCTGACCCGGATTCCCTGCCTTTCCAGCCTCCCCGCAATGTCCAACACCATTCTTTTTGTAAATACGATCAGTGCGTCTCCCTCCCTGACATCCTCCGGAAAGGAAAAAGCCTCCTCCTCACAGAGAAGCCTTGTCTTTCTCTCATATCTGTGAACCTCACAGTTATCTCCGCAGAGGGAAATCAGATGGGAGATGACCTCCTCCGCTGCCGGACTCATGCACACATGAATTTCCTCTGCCTGCACCCCCAGAATTGCCCTTGTCCAGGAATGTCCCCGGTCCGGGTCTGCAATCATCTGGGTCTCGTCTATTACAGCCACATCATATTTTTTATCCAGGTCCAACATTTCCACTGTGGAAGATGTAATCCTGCTGCCTTCTTCATAGATGCATTCCTCTCCTGTAAGCATGGTACAGGGAATTCCGGCATCCTTCATTTTCTCGTAAACCTCCAGGGCCAGAAGTCTCAGGGGCCCGAGATAAACGCCGTTTTGGGCTTCCCTCAGCCTTTCCAACGCCTGATATGTCTTTCCACAGTTTGTGGGGCCGATATGAAAAATAAATTTCCGCTGCATCTCAAGAGCCTGGGGAAACTCTGTTTCCGGCCTGGTGGGAACCATGCCGATAATCTGGTTTTTCAGCTCCACATCCATGTAACGCCGGATAATGGCCCGGAGGGTTTTCTGGCAGATCTCAAAGGTCTCCTCTCCCCTGAGAAATTCCAGAAATTTCGCCGTGACCAGCTCCTGCTCCTCGTTCTTCAGACTGGCCATGTCCAGACGTACCAACTCATTCATCATTACATCGCGTATTTTCATCATAGCCACCTGGTTGTTCTCCCTGACGGCATAGTACGCCAGATTCCTGATCTGGCGATGGTATTCCTCCAGGTGGGGCTGGCTTACCTTGCCGTTTTTTTCCCGCACCATTTCCTGAAGCAGACGGTTAATCCGCTCCCCGTAATTCTTCTTTCCCCCGTTGTTTTTCTTCTTTACCTTTCTGGCACAGTCCCTGTACTGGGCAAAATAAAACTGAGACAATTTTTCTTTCTGTATCATTTGCAAATCCCTTCACAAAGCAACCCGATTTAAGCATACGGTGGTATTATAACACAGTTTGTCTTATATCAAAAGCCCTAACCAAGGAATCCGGCACAGAATTCTCTTAGAAACAACTTCTTATTTTGGAAAAAATATGGTATTCTCATATTAAAGAAATTATTTAGGTAGGCCATGATATCCATTGCCCGGAAAAGAAGGATAAATTAAGATGAAAAGCCTGGAAAAATTCCTGCAGGAAGTGCTGAAAATGATACCCTTCCATGCAATATACCTTATGGCGGTTGCCCTGATCAATGCCTTTCTGCCCACGGCCCAGACACTTGCCATTGCGGAATTTGTGAACCGCGTGGAGGGCGCCTATGGCTGTGGCTTGGAAGTCCACATGGTTTTGGGTCCTCTTATTATATTGCTGGGAATTGTGATTTTTAAGCAGATGATCCCCTCTGCCACGAATCTGATCAACATATCCGCGCAGAATCATTTAAAAACCGCATTGAGGAACCGGTTCATGCAAAAGCAGGCCCTGCTCCAATACAGGTACATAGAGGATAATGAATCCTGCGCCTTGATATACCGTGTCTGCGGAGATGTGGAAAATCGTTTTTGGTCTGGTTACCGAACAGTCTGTAACGGAATTGAGTTGGTTGTAAAATGCGTGGCTCTTATGAGCATTGTGATGCAGGCCAGCATGTTGAGCGGCGCGGCGATTTTACTGGTGAGCGTTCCGCTTTTCTATCTGGCGCATAAAACCGGCAGGCAGAATTATGTCCTGCAAAAGGATGCGGTAGAGATCAAAAGACGGTATCAATATCTGGCAGCGATTTTGTCAGACAGGGATCACGCAAAAGAGCGCACAATGTTTGGTTATTCCGAACAGATAGCCAAGGAGTATGACAGACTCAGCGATTACGCGAATCAGAAAGAGGCTGTCATTGAAAAGAAAAGATATGCCAATATGAAGAGCGGCTCCCTGACAATGGTTATGCTGGCAGTCATCATTATGCTGCTCCTGCTTCCCGCTTTAGGCAGCGGAAAACTGTCAAACGGACTATATGTAGGCCTTGTAACTTCCATTTTAAATCTCATTCAGGGCATGTCATGGAATCTGGCAGGGATTATGCAGGGCGCAGCGGATTTAAATGCGTATTTGCATGACGTGAGCGTTTTTCAGGGCATGGAGGAAAAAGAGGACGCCGATGCGGAACCACTCAAAATTCCGGGATTTCAGGTGGAAACCATCGAATTCAGAAATGTATCTTTCCGCTATCCGGGAAGGGAGGCCTATGTGCTGAAGGACTGCTCCTTTGTTCTTCAGGGAAACAAGTGCTATGCGGTAGTGGGCAAAAACGGCGCGGGCAAGTCCACGCTGACGAAGCTGCTCACCGGACTGTATGAAGATTACCAGGGACAGATTCTCATCAACGGAAAAGACCTGCGGGAATACCGGTATGGAGAGCTGAAGTGGATGTTTTCCGTGGTGTTTCAGGATTTTGCCCGATATGCCATGTCGTTTCGGGAAAATATTTTAGTGGGAAACGGCACGATGAATGAGGAAGCGCAACATCCCAATACCCAATTGTTTGCGCAGATTATAAAAAAGCTGGAACTGGAACCCTGTGTGCGGGAGCTGCCCCATGGGGCGGACAGCAACCTGGGAAAATTGGACAGGGATGGTGTGGATTTGTCCGGCGGCCAGTGGCAGAAACTGGCAATTGCAAGGCTTTTGTACAGCGAAGCTCCCATCAATTTTCTGGACGAGCCTACCGCAGCATTGGACCCCAAGGGAGAAGCAAAGGTGTATGAACTGTTCCGGCAGGCTATAATGGAAGGAGGGCCTTCCATGGAAGAAAGATCTTCCATTAAAGACGGGCCTTCCATTGACAAGCTTACGATTTTGATTACCCACAGATTGGGCGCTGCGCGCATGGCAGATGAGATTCTGGTGTTAGACCAAAAAAGGATTGTGGAGCAGGGAACCCATAAAACATTAATGCAGTTGAAAAACGGGTTGTATAGGGAGATGTTCGAAAGTCAGAGGTGTTGGTATGAGGCATAAAAACTTCGTTTACCTAAACTTGGTGGGAATAAGGCTTTTGTACAGCTTATATCCACAAAGTGTTATTTTCTATTCGGTATTGCAGATGCTGCACGGAGTATCCTGGGTTTTGCAGGTGATGAGCGTACAGTATTTCTTTGACGGAATTTCACAAAACCAGGGGGACATTTCACGGCTTGTCATCAGGATATTGCTGTTGGGAACCGCATACGCCTTTGCCCAGACCATGAACGGCGTTGCAAACTGTTACGGGCAGATCCTGAATCGAAAAGTGGCAAAAGAGACAAATAAGATCTTATTCAGGACAATTGACAGGAAACAGGCAATTGCTTTTGAATATGCAGAGGAGTTGGATCAGATCAACAAAGCGGTCCGGGGGTCTGAAGGGGTGTTCTGGGTAAGCACTACCATTTTGGACATTGTGTTTTTCTATGTCTTTTATTTTTTGATGATGAGCTGGTATCTGTTTTCTCTGGCGCCGGTTCTCAGCATCAGCACAGTGATTATTTTTATCCCCAATGTGATCGCCAGGCTGCTTCATATGATATCCTTTGAACATCTGGAGAATGAGGCCGCTCCCGTCCGGAGAAAGGCGGACTATTATGCGGACTGCATCATCGGAAAGGAATATTATAAGGAAACCCGCCTGTGGGGATGCGGCGGCAGCTTTTTTGACAGGTATAATCAAATGTTAAAGAAGCTGAACCAACTCCATTTTCGCATGCAGCTGCGCAAAGAAAAAATCAACTTTTATATTAACGTTTTAACCGTGTCTGCCTATGGGGTCATTATCGGGATGTTGGTCTATTATGTTCTAAATGACGTCATTTCCGTGGGCGCGTTTGCGGCAGTTTTTGCCGCGCTTCGTGAGTTTTACGGCTTCATGGATGAAGTGATCTCCGAGCGTCTGGCAATCGCTATAGAAAATATGGCCACGGTAAAGAACTATCTTGCCTTTATACAGGAAGAGAAGGAAGAACCCCGGCAGATCGAATTGCCTGAAAAATTTGAGATACGACTGGAGCATGTATTTTTTGCCTATCCACAGCCGGAGACAGGAAAGGAAAAATTTGTGCTTTCGGATATCAATCTGCGGATTCCCTGGGGGCAGACCGTTGCCCTGGTGGGAGAAAACGGAAGCGGAAAGAGTACGCTTTGCAATATAATCGGGGGATTATATGCTCCTACAAAAGGAACGGTTTCTTATGGAGAGGCCCAGGGCGGCACAGGACGAATCGTAAACGGAATATCTGCCGTTTTTCAGAAGTTCTGCCGTTACAGCATGTCTCTGGGTGAGAATATCAAAATCAGTGACATGAGTGACCATCATTCTGAAGAAAAGCTGTGGCAGGTCTGCGAAGACGCAGGCGTAGTCCCAGGATGGACAGGCGGGATAGACGGCATGTTGGGAAGGGAATTCGGAGGGGCGGAGGTTTCCGGAGGACAGTGGCAGAGAATCGCGATTGCAAGGGGCATGTACAGGAACAACGGCCTGTTGATTTTGGACGAACCTACGGCTGCCATAGATGCTCTGGAAGAGAAGTACCTATATGAGGAATTTGGGAAACTGTCGCGCAACTGCACTTCCGTTATTGTGACCCACCGACTGGCTTCCGCGCAGATTGCAGACAGGATTCTTGTGATTAAGGACGGGCGTATTATGCAGGATGGCAGCCACGATGACCTGATTGCGGTTGAGGGTGAATATCGGACAATGTATGAACTGCAGCGGCAGTGGTATCAATAGGTTCAACAGCAGCATAACCGTTGTTTTGATAATCCGGTTTTACATGCGCTTTATGATTTCCAGGCTGCGATAATGCCTTTGTCAGCATGCCTGCAAAATCATCGGAATTGACATCCCAATTTACCTGAAAGCACTTTACAGCTTCCCATTTATATTTTTCATCAGGCCATTGCGTCTGAGCAAAACACACCCCCGCAATCCCAAAGGATCGCGCCATTCAAGGATTGCTTTAATACCTACTACCGGCTCATTCGCAACCTGATGATTCGTCGCATTTTCATGATAAAGCGCTGTAATTGCTTCCACGATATGGCAAACAGCGGCGTAGTCCTATGCTTCTGTTCTCGCAATTTGATGAACAATCTCAGAAAACCCTTCCGAATCTGATTCTAACAAACCATGGGTCATATTTTCCATCATAAACATCTGTTTAAATGGCGCATTCACTTTTTCAAAGTATTCCTGCGCCAATTTGTAATTCGTTTGATAATCCTTATCTCCATTTATGTTATAAAAAGGCACTTCGTAATTAATTCTGTCTGTTAGGGAGAATGCAGCAAACTCTTGAGACGCAAAAAAATCCATATATACACCCATATCTCTTTTGAAATAATTTATCCAATCAATAATTGAATAGTTGGGATTAAATATTATTGTGGCAGCTAAATTGTAATCAGATCCATTTACCATCATGTCATAACCATATTTTTGCATAATAGCATTTCTTGCAGTAATGTGTTCCATAGTAATCTTATCAGGCGTTAATTGATTTAACAATTCCAAGGCTTCATTATCACCTTCTGCCCACAGCATAGCTTCCTGTTTAAATGCCTTTTCATTTTCCAACATATCAACAAGCTGCCCTGTTCCAATAAAACATTCATAATATTCGGGATATTCAAGTACTAAATTTGCCCCATAAATAGAACCCCACGAATGCCCTAAAATTGTAATTTTATCTTTCAAAAGGTAGTTGCGTAAAAATTCAGTTATTTCTTTTCCATCTGCCATAAGTAATTCCCGTGTTAACACGATATCATTTTGTTCCGCATCATAGCTTTTTCCACAATTGCGCTGATCCCAAGTTACCACAGTATATACATCCGCCCATTTTCTTGTAAATGCATAATCAATATCACTCGTTGCCGAACCTGGACCACCATGCAAATATAGCAAAACGGGATTATCCATGTCATTTCCATAAATATTAATCCACTGCTTTGCGCCATTAACATCAATATACATTGACTCATTAATACCGCCATCAGGAGTCTGACTATAAATTGCCTTCCCGATTGCTCTAACTATAAACAATACAGCAATTAATGCCAAAATAACGAGCAATATCCATTTAATAATTTTAAATATTTTACCTTTTCTTTTCATCCTATTCCCTCTGTCAGATTGTCGTATGCAGATTTCAGAATAACCTTTTTACAGGATTATTAGATTATTTTGCATATTAATCTGAGAGAGAATTTCCCTGCACTCTCCAAAATTATGAATCGTATAATCTGGAGTATATCCCTTTTCTTTCCACTCATTTTTATATTGTTGCTCTCGTCGGAAATCTTCCTCTTTCCAATGTGATATAGCTACCAATTTACTATATAAATCCTGAATATCATCTCTCGGGAAATCACACCATATTGATGTAATACCAGCCTGTTTTGCCATCAGCATGTCTTTAGATAAACTATCTCCAATATACACTGCTTCACATACAGAGACTTTCTCCCCGCAACAAATTTCTTTTAATACCTCTGCATTAGGTTTCTTGCCATGTACGATGTGTGTTTTGGGAGAAGACGGAATAGTATCGGGGCGCTTATACAAACTGTCAGATACATATACCTCCTTAAAATAATTGTCAATCCCTAATTTCTTTAATCGATAAAAACCATTTTCTTCTGCTGACTCAGTATATGCAACAATTTTTATATTATTTTCATAAAAAAATTTTAATGTCCCTTCTACTTCCGGATACAATTGTAATAGCTTTTTACGAGTAGCATTAAATTTATGAAAAGCAGGATTAAGCTCAATTTTGACCTGTTCATCAGAAATTCCACAATATTTCTTTTTAACAGATGGAAGGTTCAAAGTTGCAAATGGAAACTCAACATTTCCTACTTCCTGATGAATTGCTTTATATTCCTCCAACAGTTTCTCTTGAGGCACATTGACTAACAAAGACAACTGCTGCACCATATCATAAAAAGCCGGAATAAAAAAGCCAATCCATGAATATAATGTATCGTCCAAATCTGTAATTACTAACTTTATCACCTATTATCCTCCATCTAATTTTAAATTGGTATACGCACTGTCTGAACACATTTATCTGTTTCAGTGTTATCAGCGTATATTCTAAAAAATTTCAACTCTATATGATCAGTGCAAAATGTCAATGTAGAAAACTTATTTTCACAATTAAAAGCTCCTGTCCCTCCCATTCCAATAACATATATATTCTTGATTCCATCCTCATTAATTTCATAATTACTGTTATCAAAACGCCCTATTTTGGAGATAAAGGATTGATGCTTATGCCCATGTAAAAGTAACTTAATGTCATATTTTGCCAACCACTGTGCAAGACGCTCAGCATCATATACAACACTGCTTGGCCTTTTTACATCTACCTGCTCAACCAAACAAGTCGGCATATAATGGTGGTGCATTATTGCAATACGAACAGAATTTGTCTGAACATTTTCTTTCCATCCCATTTTATCGGCAACATACTCTAACTGTTTATCTGACAAATATCCATGTCCCTCAAAATCCTTATATTGCTGTAAAATAAGACTATTTAAAGCTACTATTTCTACTGTTCGTCCTGTAGACATCAACAATCTACGCCCACATGCCATATATTCATTGGGATTCAGATTATGAATCGAACCATAGAACTCCTTATATGCACTGATACTATCCGGGTTTTCTGAAACCTTCTCAGGAGCACTCCCGCCAAGCCTCACATTTTTACGCACAAAATCATGATTACCAGGACAAAAAATTATATTTTCAGATATAAGTTTTCTTATAAGATTTCTATTCAGATCAACAAGAAATTCTTCTGCCTTGGTGAAGCCCTCCGGCTTTCCATGTGATGTAATATCTCCTGTTATTATCAAGCCTCCCACTTTATCAAGATCATTATATGCGTTTCTGATATGTTCAGTTAAAGTTACATCTGTTTCCTTTGCCATTTTGACCTTAAAAACATCATCTGTGCCAAAATGCAGATCTGATAACCATAACAAAGTGTCACTTCCGGTTTCAAAATATTTGCCGCTAAAGTCATGTGGCTCTACAACACTGGAATTTAATAATTGTATTTCATAATCTGAATCATCATTCTCATTATAGTCCCGTACAAACCATATTGTCCTGTTCTGCTGAATCATTTCCTTAATGTTATAAACTCTTTTTCCATAGAATTTTTCATAATTAGAATGATTTTCTACAAACATTGAATCTACTTTCACATATGTATAATTCTTAACTTCATCAGCATCACACTCTTCAATTCTACCAAATTTAAACCATGCATAATACTTTTGCTCATTATAATAATTTGGTGTACAGTCCAATTCCGGCGATACTATCTTATCGTCTTTAGAACATCGTATATCAAGGCACTCAGCCTTATACAACTTTTCCTGTCCCGAATCCATAAGATAAAACCACTTCAGTTTGCCCTCAATTTCACCTTTCAGCACACAAAATTCTTCAAATGGAAGCCTCTCATTTCCCTTATTCCACCCCCCACCATACATATCCCTTATCATCAATCATATCTTTATGTCTGGCTATAGTAGCATTATTCTCCGTTACCAAATCTCTAAATCGTAAAATTACTGTTTTAAATTCCATTCAACCCCACCTTTATACAATCTTAGAAAAATCGAATATATGTTCCTTTCAATTTTACCATTATACCTCTCCAAAATCAACAAAAATTTTATAGATTATCAAGATTATCAATTTTCCATTCCTCTCAATCTTTCCACAAGTGCTTCTTTTGAAAAACTCTGCATTGACGCAAAGGCAATCAGGAGCGGTACGGCAATCAGCACGCCTGCATATATAAGTGCAAGGCTTACAGGGAACTTAAATGCCATATAGAATGCTCCCCTATTATAGAGTATATTACTGAGTACATAACCGCACAGCGTACCAATGGTCATTGTCACACCAACGGTAGCAAGTACCAGGAGCAGACTTTCTCCCAACAGCATCCTGCGGATCTGAGCTTTACTCATTCCGATGGACTCCAGCATTGCAAGTTCCTGTTTACGGGTAACAATGTTTGTAATCAGCGTATTCATCATACTTAAAATACTGAACATCATAATAAAGATTGCCAATCCACTGATAGCTCCAAACATCTGATTTGCAGCTTGCTCATAAGCAACTTTTCTGTCAGCAAGAGTTTCAAGATCTAATTCACTCTTTTCTGCCAACATTTCTGTAAGCGCTTTTCCTACTGCTTCTTCTTTATCTGCTCCGGTTGATACAAGCAGATGAGCATTTAAACTGTCATAAGAAAGCCAATTTAGGACTGCCTTTTCAGGCATTAAAAACCATCCCTCAAGTCCGTTGTGGTCAAGAACATACTCATCATTCAAAACACCGAGTATCATAACTGCCTTTTCTGCCATTTTGCTGCCGTCATAATAATGAAGTATAATCGTATCTCCAACCATGAATTCCCAACCGTAAATCTCCGCTGCATTGCCGTTTCCTGCCGCAAGAATATAATTGCCGCTCATCAGCTTATCATAGTCGGCACTTCCATCCTCCAAATATTTACCGATTTCCCTTGTTTCTTCCTCGGTCAGCGGGCAGATAATATCATTATTACCGTATTCATCGTTTTTCGGGTAATCAAAGCGGACACCAAAGCTCTTGATTTCCGCTACCTTTTCTACCCCGTCCAAAGCAGAGATTTCCTGTACCATTTCATCATTCAAAGGCATCTCTGCCTGCATACCGCTCATACCGTTTTCATTCAATTCGATAGCGGACTGTGCATATTCGATATGAAACTCTGCATCTACGAAATAGCCCTGTCTCGCATAATTTGCCTTATCAAAAGATGACATATAGGTTGCGGCTGTCATAAATAGAATCCCACCCAAAGCCAAAGAAAGCATTGTAATGGTTGCTTTCTTTCTGTTTTTGGAAAAATTCATCATCCCAAGTCCCATTGGAGACAATTTACGGCAAAGTTTCTTGTTCGCATCCTTTTTCATACCATCCTGCGGTACATAACGGAGTGCCTCCATGGGCGAAACAGCCGCCGCAAGTCGAGCAGGTTTGCGTACCGAAATCATTGTAATGACATAGACAATCAAAAATACAAGAGCAATTATCAAAAGAGTGTTCATGATGTTAAAGCCGTCCGGGATAATGAAATATCCTGCAATACCGCCAACCAAAATACCCACAGGAGCCGAGCGAAGATACAGTACACCACCCTCACGGGAAACAAACTTTTTCATCTGCTTTTTTGTCATACCAATGGTGCGGAGCTGCCCAAACTGATGAATCCTGCCAATGACGGAGAGATAAAACACACCATAAATCACAAGGACACACGCAAGCAGAATAACCGCTCCAACCATACCATAAAGCATCACAGACTGTGTATCCACAGACAATGACTTAATAAATGACTTTGAAGGACTGACATATTTTCTTTCGATCCCAGCGTCACTTCCGATTAAGTACATCGCTTCCTTACAGTCTTCAGGATGCATTTCTGTTGCACCATATAACTTTGCATAAACCTCATACGGCATATCTTTTAACTGACTGCCGTTTTGGGCATAATTTTCAGAGAAAAACACGGAAAACTGCTTTGCCGTGTCGCTGCCATTTAAGATACCCGATACCGTAAAAGTTTCGGTACTGCCGTCATAAAAGGTAAATGTCACGCTGCTTCCAACCTCAGGCTCGACGCCCATCTTTTTCATCAGCGCCGCTTGTGCAGCAATTTCGTTTTCCTTTTCAGGAAGTTTTCCCTGAAACAGTTCACCAATTTGTATTTTATCGGACAACTCGCTCACATAATACGGCATGATATCAAAGCCATCCATCTGGGAAAGGATCCCTGTTTTCACCTGTATCTGATAAACAATGCGTTCATCTGCTTTCAGTGTTTCTACCTGTTCTTTGGTAAGGTTGTAATAACCTACCTGCTGTCTGTGGGAGAGTCCATTTTTGACCTGCTGATTTTGTCCCATCGCAAACATAAGGATTGCGGTCAAGAGAGCCGATGCCAGGACAATGGTAATCATCACAAAGATATTACGCATATAACTTGATTTAAGGCTCTGTTTTGACATCCGGGAAATCATTTTTGTTGTTATCTTTTTATCATTCATTCCGATTACCTCCCTATATTGTCAAGTGATTTTCCTTAAAAAATCAAGGAATTTTAAAGTTTATATCTCAGGTGAATGAGCCAG
>CANBFE010000014.1 GCA_947367855.1 uncultured Lachnospiraceae bacterium
AGTCATTCCTCCTGATAGAATCTCATATATACATTTAATACGAATTGTAGCATAAAATGCCTCAAATTACATCAAAAACATTTTCGTTTTTAAATATGCATCTTGAATGTATTACCGTGCCAGTCATACAAATCATTTGATAAATTGTTATAAGTCATAATCAACCCCCATGGAATATGCAAACTCCCTTGGGGGTACAAATACAGCTCTTATTCTCTTTTGCCTTCAAGAACATTCGTTCTCTTCCACCTTTACTTGTGATATGATGCTCCATATCATACCCAAGTGCAAAAATCTCGTAATATTATTTCAGACAGAACACAAAAATGCTCTGCCTGAAATATTTAACATATTTCTTTCAAGTACGTTTCTGCTGTTTCTTCTGTCAGACCAAACTTTTCACAGATTTGTTTCAGAATAACGTCACTTGATATTTGTAGCTCTTTCAGTGTTAAAATCATAGCTGTTATTCCTTTATCAATTCCCTTTTGAATTCCTTTCTCCTCCACACCCTTACTTAAATTACACATAAGCGACACCTCACTTTCCAAGGCTAAAGTCATTTTAATATGAAAATCTTCCTCCAATATCTGGCACTTGTCCTGTGAACCTGTCTCCGTGGACAGAAGCACATTCAACAATTTCAATAAATCCGTACCCGAATCTCCCTCTTTCCCAAGACAGATCATAACAGCCGCCATCAGATCATAATCCGCTTTCCGTTCCTTTACACTGCCCACCAGATTCTCTTCCGCAATGTAATAACGGGTAATGCTGTTTTCACGGCTCTTTGGCGGATTCATGCAAATCCATATGCTGTATACTTTTTTGATATTCTCATAGTGGGAATTTGTAAACTCTGTTCCATATTGGGCGGAAATCATCCGGCTGCAGTAATAGATTCCCCTTTTTATCAATGGATAACCCGGATAAAAATCATTCTGGGCTTCCAGATTGATAATCAAACGAATCAATTCCCCGGATACAGGAGCTGTTGCCAGAAACCGGATATCATAGGTAACAGTCCCCTCCGTCAGAGAAGTATCTTCGTTTCCGACTCCCTGTATCATAGAGACACGGTTGGATTCATCCGGGGCAACTGCCACTTCGCCCACCTGCGGTGTGCCTTCAATATATTTTTCCGCAATCTCTTCCACATCACAGTCACGGTATTCTTCCAGGCAGTTCTTCATAATCCATGCCAGAATAATCTTTTCCGAAAGCAGCCGCTTGCAGGCCGCATCATAACTGGCTTTCTCATCAGCCACACGGATGTTTTTCGCTATGGTAGTATCTGTATTCATGGCCTACACCTCCTGCTTTTACTGGTATTTTATCATATTTCATACGAACAGACCACAATATTTTTCAGTCTTATAAAGTTTCCGTAAAATCCGGACTTTTCAGGCCATCCATATTGTCTTGGACTTTTTGGAACAGGCCCTGCCAGTTCTGACGGATAAATCCTGACAGCATCCAGAGATTGTTCAGCCCATGATAGACACTTGATACGAATCAGAACACAGAACACCGTTCCTTCTCATTTTCCCGGAACAAAGGAAACACAACCTTTTTCTCTGAGCCTGCGCAATACCAGGTCTGCCGTATAATCCACAAATAATTGATGTTCTTCTCTTGATATGGTAATCGGATTCATGATATTCCCATCCACTTCAGGTATCTGACCCATGATTCGAATCTTTCGCACAATGCAGTCATGAGGCAGATAATCAATATAATCCGGAAATTCTGTCAGAGGTATGATTTCTGTCAGATATCCTGAATCCGGATGCTCTTTCAAATACTCCGCTTCTATTGTATTAATCTCAGCCATCCGTATATTTTTAGGAATTATTATTCTTACAGAATTCCAGTCCTCAGGATAGCATTTTACCTTTTCCCTCAACTGTTCATCCGCATATATTCTCCTCCACACTGCTTTTACCCTGTTTTCATCATGAATAAACTTTTGAAACACTGCATCTGTAATCAAATGTGAATAATAACCTGCCAGAAACGCGCGGTGTTCCTCTGATTTTATTTCACCCTCACGCTTCCGCATATACTCTTCATAGAACAAATCACCATCAGATACGGATTTGCCTTCTCCTTGCATCCAATGGGTAGTCTCGCGGGATGGTATAAACGATGTCCAGTCCTCATTCTCCACATTGCAGTCAGGAGCGATATTCCCAACACAAAACCCACGCCTGTCCAGTCCTTTTGCTTTTTTCATTATCTGGTCAGCAATCATTAAATGTGTCACCCAGGTAGCCATGTATATCACCTTTCTGTCTTTGTTAAACTCTACTCTTTATCTACCACGATTACCTCTATCCCTTTTTCTCTAAATAGATTCAGTTCCTCATCCAGTACATCCCAATCTGTAATCAGCATATCCAATCTTTCAGCCGGACTAATACTTACAATAGAGTCAAATCCGATTTTTTCTTTCGGAAACAAGCCGATTTTTCTCTTTGAGCTGTCCATCACAGCATTAAAAAAGGAGATTGCAGATGTTTTTTGAATTGACAAACCGAAATCAGGCGAAATTGCCGCGGAACTGATAAAGCATTTATCCACCCGCAGCTTCTTTATGGTATCTATTGCAATAGCATCATAACAATTCCCTTTTTTATCCATTTCTCCGCCCAACAATATAACGGAAACATTTTCCCTGTCCCGCAATTCTTCCGCAATGATAATAGAGTTTGTAACCACCCTGACCTTTAATTTATCAGGCAGATTTTGGGCCATGAAATAGCAGACTGTTACAGGAAACAGAAAAATTACATCATTATTTTCAATCATTTTTATTGCCTTTTCAGCAATCAGGAAATAGTTTTTCTTAACCTCACCATAATCTTTAATTGTTGAATGTGCCGGTCTGGAAGCAGCAACCTGGCGCATCGGCAATGCTCCGCCATGAGTCCTTTTCAGCAATCCCTTTTCCTCCAAAATTCTTAAATCACGTTTAGCCGACTCATAACTGACTGCAAATTTTTCCTGTATATCCAGAGTACTGATACTTCCATTTTGCTTCAACCACTCCAAAATAGCCTGATGTCTTTCTTCAATATACATATATTTTCCTCCCTTCCTTTGAACACATTACCACTTTCATTAACGTATGTCAACACTTATTACCCATTTAAATATATTATGTTATCAAAAGGTAATCTTCTGACTATACTCTTTTTTAATAAATGAAAAACCCCATGGGAGTTTGCGACTTCCATGGGGTGATGCGTTTCTTCTGATAAATTTGTTCGTTTCCTTTTACTGAAATGTTTGTTTTCTTTTATCAAAAACCAACGGCAAACCTGATAAAATCTACAAACCAGTGCATACCTGCTGCCATTTGAAGATTTTTCTTTTTCATCAATAATGCCATAGGCAAACCAAAGAATACACTATTCAATACACACATCATAATTGCCATAATAGGTGATTTTACAAACAAATCAGGATAATGGAGCAGTTCATGCGGTACAACTAATAAAGCATAAATATATACCTTTATTTTACTTTCTTCTTTCCCAGAAAATATGAAATATGTATATGCCAATAAGAAAAAATGGAATATTACTTCTTCCGCTATCGCAGGCTTCAACGCAAAAACAGCAGAATACAAAACATTACCGAGCCTTATCTGGCCAGTAAAAGAAAAGTACAAAGCATTCAAAAATGCCAATGGAATAGAAATCATGGCACCTAATCCAAAATATCGAATACTTCCGACAATATTGATATTTATGGAAGCATTTTCCACATTGGCCAATTCAAACAGCCTGCAACCTGCATAAAATGTGGCCGTCACACAAATGCTCGTAACAATAATGTCTGCCGTTCTGGGATCCCGAAATAATGAAATCAGGCATACTGCCCCAAGTAACAAAGCTATAACCGCCTGTCTCCATTGAAAAACCCTGGTCTTAATAATATAGTAAACAGCCAGAAAGAAAATCATAACTTCTGTCCAATTTCAAATTCTGGACATACGATTATAGTAATGAGGAGTAACCCTCAAAGGCAATGCAATTCCGACTATATAAAGCAATGCAAACGCGCCCCAAAACGCAAAATAAAGTTTCCCTGGATTTGCACCGTTCCCACTGCCATGCATTTGCTTTATCCGCTTAACACTTTTGTTATCCATATCAGCTTATCCTCCTCTGCTAACAACAGTTCAACGCACATACTTATATAACTTTTCGCATTTACTTATGGTACGGTTCCCCCTGTATAATCCGAAAAGCCCGGTAAATCTGCTCTGCCAGAATCACCCGCATCAGCTGATGAGGAAAGGTCATGTCCGAAAAGCTCAGCGCCATGTCTGCTCTCCTGCGTACGGATTCATGCAGACCCAGGGAGCCCCCAATGACAAACACAATATGACTGGTTCCCTTGACCGTCAGGTCTTCCATCCATCCTGCAAACCCTTCCGAGGTCAGGCGTTTCCCCTCAATCTCCAGAGAACAGACAAAGGCGTCCTCCCGGATTTTCTCCAGAAGGCGCCTTCCCTCTTTTTCCCTGATCTGCTCCTCCAGGGCTGCACCTGCCCCGTCAGGCGTTTTTTCATCCGCTACTTCCAGAATTTCCAGTTTGCAGTATCTGCTTAACCGTTTCTCATATTCTGCAACAGCGTCTCTGTAAAATTTTTCCTTAATTTTACCCACACAAGCAATACTGATTTTCAATTGGATTCCTCTTCCCTGTCAAATGCTCTCCCGTCAAATTTCTCCAGTCAAATATCCTCTGTTCACTCTGTTTCCTTATCCTGTCCATAGACCATCTCATAGACCGTATCGTCAATAAGCTTTTCCAGAAATCCCTGATCCAGATTCAGAAACTGATGGTTCAGCCTGGCCTTAATGATTTCAAAACGTTTAAAAAAACGAACTTCCCCTCTCTCCATGGAGCGTCCTCTCTCCATTTCGATCTGCCGGTCCAGTTCCTCCGCCCGGAGGTTCTGCCTGCACCACTCCAGAAGCGCTGCTTTGACCGAATTTTCGGATTCTGCGCGTTTTTCAAATTTCAGGGCATTTTTCATGGATACGATGCCGGCCACCACAAATAAGATAAATACGGCAGCCATTACACCATAGAACAGATAGGCATTGCTGAAGCGCAGCGGTATTACACCTGTAATTCCAAGCACTAAAACAATAATCCCCAGACCTCCCACAGCAAGTAAGACCCATGCGGAAGAACGATTTTCACTGGCTCTCTCAGCATTGTCCCGATAGGGAACGCTGCCGGAAGCAGCTCTTTTTGTTTCGGGTTCCGGCTCCGCCCCCTCTGCTTTACAGTCCCCATGGTTCAATGCTTCCCTGTCTTTCTCTGCAGTTCCGGCTTCATAAGCCATGACCCGGGCAGCGGCAGACCGCTCTTCTTCCAGTCTGGCCTGCTCTTCCTCTTCCATCCCGGCAAATTGCGCATCATCCACAAGCGCGCTGCCGCAGTCGGCGCATTTCGAAAATCCTTCCCTATACTCGCTTTTACATTTTGGACACCAAGGCATATCTGTCTACCTACTTTCTTCTTCTGAATCAGCTTAGAACAAAGCACATGACACTACTTAGATGTAAATTCATAATCCATACAGGTTCTGTTACAGGTGACGCTCCTGACATATTTTCCGGCTTCCACATGGGCCGGATGATTCTGATAGGTCATCAGCGCGTCCAGAGTTTCAAAGGTGGAAATCAGGGCAATGTCGCAGTTACTGGAAGACAACTGATTCCGAATCACCTGAATTTCCACAGCTCCGGGTACCAGGGCTTTAATGGGCTCCAGCAATGCCTTCATTTTCTCTCCTGCCTGTCTTTTCTCTTCCCCGGAAAGTCCCTCCGCAAAATTCCATAACACAATATGTTTTACCATAATATTTCTCCTGCAATTCTTGTTTAGCAGGACATGCCCACTCTTTACCAGGCATATCCTGCCACTTAAACACAAGTCTATCCCTTTCGCTGCTGCATTACCTGCCGCTTAAGTATTCGTCTATCCCTTTCGCTGCCGTATTACCTGCCGCTTAAGTATTCGTCTATCCCTTTCGCTGCCGCCTTTCCGGCACCCATGGCCAGGATTACGGTGGCTGCGCCTGTGACGGCGTCGCCGCCCGCGTAGACCCCTGCCTTGCTGGTCTGCCCGTTGCTTTCCTCTGCCACAATGCATTTCCACTTGTTGGTCTCAAGTCCCTCCGTGGTGGAGGAAATCAGTGGATTGGGGGAAGTTCCCAGGGACATGATCACCGTATCCAGTTCCATGGTGAATTCGGAATCCGGAATCTCCACAGGACGTCTGCGCCCGGAGGCATCCGGCTCTCCCAGTTCCATCCGAATGCATTTCATGCCTGTCACCCATCCCTTTTCATCCGCCAGAATCTCCGTGGGATTGGTCAGCAGGTCAAAAATGATTCCCTCCTCTTTGGCATGATGAACCTCCTCCACTCTGGCCGGAAGCTCCTCCTCACTGCGGCGGTACACGATATGTACTTCCGCCCCCAGGCGCAGAGCTGTCCTGGCCGCATCCATGGCCACGTTTCCGCCTCCCACAACAGCCACTTTTCTGCTGTGCATAATGGGTGTATTGGAATCGTCTTCAAAGGCCTTCATGAGATTGCTCCTGGTGAGGTACTCATTGGCGGAGAAAACGCCGTTGGAATTCTCCCCGGGAATGCCCATGAATTTGGGCAGTCCGGCGCCGGAACCGATAAATACGGCCTCGAACCCTTCCTCCTGAATCAGCTGGTCAATGGTGACGGACTTTCCCACCACCACATTAGTCTCAATCTTCACACCCAGGGCTTTCACATTCTCAATCTCTTCCGCCACAACCGCTTTCTTCGGAAGACGAAATTCCGGAATTCCGTATACCAGTACTCCTCCCGGTTCGTGAAGGGCCTCGAAAATGGTTACGTCATATCCCATCCTGGCCAGATCTCCCGCACAGGTCAGGCCTGCAGGACCGGAACCGATCACGGCGACTTTCTTTCCCTTTCTCTCTTCCGCGCCCCTGGGCCTGATTCCCTTTTCCCTTGCCCAGTCTGCCACGAAACGCTCCAGTTTACCGATGGAGACAGGGTCTCCCTTGATCCCCCGGATGCATTTCCCCTCGCACTGGGTCTCCTGGGGACATACACGCCCGCAGACTGCCGGAAGCGCACTGGACTGGCTGATAATCTGATAGGCCTCCTGGATATCCCCCTCCTTTACTTTTTCAATAAAGCCGGGAATATCGATGGCCACCGGGCATCCCTTGACGCACTGGGCGTTCTTGCAGTTGATACAGCGGGCCGATTCTGCCTGGGCCTCCTCCTGATTATAACCCAGACATACTTCCTCAAAATTGGCTGCACGCTCTCTGGCATCCTGTTCCCTTACCGGAATCTTCGTTAAAACATCCATTTATTGTCACTCCTCCATATTCTCTCTCAACCGCAGTTCCCGCAGCCGCCATGGTGGGTATCCCCCTCCTGGAGCTTCAGCATGGCCCTGCCCTCCTCTGTCTTATAAATGGTCTGACGCCGCATGGCCTCGTCGAAATTCACGGCATGGCCGTCGAACTCCGGCCCGTCCACACAGGCAAACTTCACTTTTCCGTCTACAGTTACACGGCAGGCCCCACACATGCCCGTGCCGTCCACCATAATGGGATTCAGGCTCACCACAGTGGGAATATTCAGCTCTTTGGTCAGCAGGCATACAAATTTCATCATGATCATGGGACCGATGGCAATGCACAGGTCATACTGCTTTCCCTCTGCAACCAGGTCCTTGATGGTCTGGGTCACCATGCCGCTTCTTCCGTAGGAACCGTCGTCCGTGGTAATGTAGAGATTCCCTGCCACAGCCTCCATCTCCTTCTCCAGAATCAGCAGATTTTTGGTCTTGCTTCCCACGATCACATCCGCAGCCACGCCCTGTTCATAGAGCCATTTCACCTGGGGATATACCGGAGCCGCTCCTACGCCCCCTGCCACAAAGAGGATTTTCTTCTTTTTCAGTTCCTCTGTATCCTCACCCACCAGTTCGGAAGGGCATCCCAGAGGACCCACAAAATCCCGGAAGGCATCCCCCTCTTTCAGTTCCGCCATCATTTGGGTTGCGGCTCCAACGCACTGAAATACAATGGTCACGGTTCCCTTCTCTCTGTCGTAATCACAGATGGTAAGAGGAATTCTCTCCCCCTCTGCATCCGTGCGCACAATGACAAACTGTCCCGGCTGACAGGTTTTTGCCGCTCTTGCCGCTTCCACATCCATGAGATAAATGTTTGTGGTAAGTTCTTCTTTCCTCACGATTCTATACATAATCCACCTCTCTGCTCCTCTTCCTAAGAATCTTCCCTTTCTTCCAAATCAATCAGGCTCTGGCGGCCCTTATCATCCCGCTCCAGCTTAAACAGTTTTCCCGTATAGGCATTTACCGCAAAGTTGTTTCCCGTTCTGGTGAGCTTGCCGTCCTCGGTCCTGTAGCTCTCCACAATGACATAGAAATCATCCACCTTCCTGATATTTGTCACATAGAGATATGTATACTGGTAGGTGTCCCCGGTAGAATCAAAATGTCCTGACTCATCGTTGATCTTTCCCGTTGAAAGCGAATATTGTATTACAGTCTGCACAGCTTCCTCAGGCGTGAAATCCGTATTCATAACAAGCCTGTAGGATCTTTCCGCTACGGTCCCGGTCACCCCGTCCACGATTTTTGCAAACTTAAAATGAGACTTTCCAAGCGGCATGGGAATGGGCCCTGTATAAGCAGTGGAGGCATAGGTAGGATCCGTACCGTCCGTAGTATAATACACTTCCTCCGTGTCGCCTGTGATCTCTATGTTCATTGGAAAACTATAATCTCCGCTGATGGCATTGACCTCTGGCGGGAGTATTTCCTTATTCTCGATATGGTACTCCTTGGTCACCACCTCACTGGGAATGCCTTTCTCATTTACAAAATAAGCCTTTACAACATAATCTCCGTTTTCAAGTATAATGGGAGCCGTATACTGGCTGCTCTGCTCCGTAGGCGTGGTTTCATCCAGGGTATAATAAATCCTGCCTGCACCCGCAGCCGTCAGTTTCAGCGGCTGGATACTGGTATAATATCCCTCATTGATGCTGAATTCCGGCGCCCTTGCAATATACGTCTGATAAGTGGAAATCAGCTCATCATTATTGCTTGCCAGGAGGATATCATTGATGGTCTGATAATCCTCCCTGTCCCTGTATATGGCGATCAGTTTTGCATAAGCGCCGTTCAGCTGTTCAGCCGTGGCATTACTGCTTCTCACAATCTCCCGCAGAAGATATTCATACTCTACTTTATTATTTTTCAGAAAATAGACATCCGCCAGGCTGAAAACCAACTCAATATTATCACTGTCCAGTTCCAGGGCCCGGTTGTAACAGGTGATCGCTTCGTCATATCTTCCCTGCGTCACATACTGCTCCGCCCTGTCAACCTGATACTCCTCCGAATAATATCCCTTTATATACCATGCGGCAGCGCCTGCAGCAGCGGCGCAGAGAAACAGAAATACCAACAGCACTTTGGGCCAGACCCTTTTCCTATGTATTGGTTCCGGTTCCTGGTAATCCTCCTCTTCCAGGTATTCCTCCGGTTCCTGCCATTCCTCTCCGCCCCCGGTGCTCTCATGCAGTTCTTCCAGAACACCGCTTATGGTCTGCTCCATGGTCTGTTCTATATTCAGTTCCAGTTCAGGCTCGAAATCAGGCACTATATGAATGTCCTCACCGCAATGTTCACAGTACAGAACTCCTTCTGGCATTTCATTTCCACAATTAGGACATTTCATTTCCGTATTCCCTCAAACTTAAAATAAACCGGTAATTACACCTTTTTCATTAACATCAATCCCGTATGCCGAAGGCTTCTTGGACAATCCCGGCATTGTCACCACATCTCCGGTCAATGCCACCACAAACCCGGCGCCTGCAGATACATACGCTTCCCGCACTGTAAGCTCAAAATCTCTGGGCCTTCCCAGACGCTTGGGGTCATCCGACAGGGAATACTGATTTTTTGCCATGCACACCGGCAGCTCTCCGAATCCGAGTTCCGTCAGTTTCTTCAGCTGCTTTTTCGCTGCGGCGGAAAAAGTCACCCTGCCTGCGCCGTATATTTCCGCTGCCACAGTCCGGATCTTATCCTCCAATGACAGTTCATTCTCATACAATACCCGAAAATCGCTCTTCTTTGTCTCCAGGGTCTGAAGCAGCTTTTGGGCCAGTTCCACACCGCCCTCTCCGCCTTTCTCCCACACCTGGGAAAGGGCAAACTCACACTGTCTGCTCTCGCAGAAATCCTTTACAAAACGTACCTCTTCCTCCGTATCACTTACAAAGGAATTCAGCGTAACTACCACCGGCACACCGTACTTCTGCAGATTTTCAATATGCTTTTCCAGATTTACTATCCCCTTTTCCAGAGCCTCCAGATTCTCGCCGTTCAGGTCGGCCTTGGCCACACCTCCATTATACTTCAAAGCGCGGATTGTTGCAACCAGTACCACCGCATCCGGTTTCAGACCCGATACCCTGCACTTGATGTCAAAGAATTTCTCCGCTCCCAGATCAGCGCCGAATCCCGCCTCCGTGATGCAGTAATCCGCCAGTTTCAGAGCCGTCCTTGTAGCCCTGACGGAATTGCATCCGTGGGCAATGTTTGCAAAAGGGCCTCCATGAACCAGAACCGGCGTATGCTCCAGGGTCTGGATCAGATTCGGCTTCATGGCATCCTTCAGCAGGGCTGCCATGGACCCCACTGCCTGAAGATCTCCCGCCGTCACCGGCTCTCCCCCATAATTATACGCCACTATAATTTTGGAAAGGCGTTTTTTCAAATCATTCATGTCCTCTGCCAGACAGAGAACAGCCATAATCTCACTGGCCACTGTGATGACAAAATGATCCTCCCTGACAAAACCATCCATTTTGCTGCCAAGGCCCACTACAATATTCCGGAGCGCCCTGTCGTTCATATCCAGACAGCGCTTCCAGATAATCTGCCTTGTATCGATCTGAAGTTCGTTTCCCTGTTGAATATGATTGTCCAACAGGGCTGCCAGCAGATTGTTTGCAGAAGTAATGGCATGAAAATCCCCTGTAAAATGAAGGTTTAATTCCTCCATGGGAACCACCTGGGCATAACCGCCTCCTGCCGCTCCTCCCTTGATGCCGAAACAGGGACCCAGGGAAGGCTCCCGCAGCGCAACCACCGCCTTTTTCCCCATCCGACCAAATGCCTGCCCCAGTCCGACACTGGTAGTCGTCTTGCCTTCTCCTGCCGGAGTAGGATTGATGGCTGTAACCAGAATCAGTTTTCCCTCCGGCTGTCCTTCCAGACTTTCCAGGTATTCATCGGAGATTTTGGCCTTGTATCTGCCGTAAAGCTCCAATGCATCCTCCGGAATGCCAATCCTTTCCGCCACCCTGGCGATGGGCTCCATCACGGCCTCCTGTGCGATCACTAAATCTGTCTTCATGGACTCCTCCTTTTCCACTGTGGTTCCCTTTATCATATCTTACTTTTACTACCTGAGTACCGTTTATGCAACTTCCTCCAGAAGCTGCTCAAACTGCTCGGGGCTCATAAGGATTTTCCGGGGTTTCGTTCCTTCCTCCTCCCCTACCACGCCGTACTGGCACAGCTGATCCATAATCCTGGCCGCCCTGTTAAAACCGATCTGAAGTGCGCGCTGCAGCATGCCTATGGAAGCCTTATCCTTGTCTATGATCAGTCTTCCAGCCCTCTCAAAGAGTTCATCCACATCGCTTCCGCCGGAAGCTCTGCTGCCACCTGAGCTGCTTCCCATATTTGTAATCTCTGCCTCTATATCCTCAGCATATACATTTCCCAGGGTCTGGTTCTTCAGAAAATCAACCACATCCGAGACCTCCTGATCCGACACGAAAGCGCCCTGCACCCTGGCAGGCTTGGGATATCCCTGGGGATAAAACAGCATATCCCCCTTTCCCAGAAGCTTTTCCGCACCCACCATATCAAGGATTGTCCTGGAGTCCACGCCGCTGGACACGGAAAAAGCCACACGGCTTGGCATGTTTGCCTTGATCAGGCCCGTGATGACATCCACACTGGGCCGCTGGGTGGCAATAATCAGGTGAATGCCGCAGGCGCGGGCCAACTGTGCCAGACGGCAGATGGATTCCTCCACCTCTCCAGGGCACACCATCATCAGATCCGCAAGCTCGTCCACAATAATCACAATCTGGGGAAGCTTTTTCGGTGCATTGGCATCTCCCTTTTCACGCTGGGCTTCCACCTTCTTATTATAACCCTTCAAATCCCTCACATTGTATTCCGCAAATTTCCGGTATCTGTCCTCCATCTCGGACACACCCCAGTGAAGCGCTGCGGAAGCCTTTTTCGGATCCGTCACCACAGGAATCAGCAGATGGGGAATTCCGTTGTAAATACTGAGCTCCACCACCTTTGGATCCACCATGATCAGCTTCACGTCGTCAGGATGCGCCTTATACAAAATACTCATGATCAAAGTGTTGATACACACTGATTTTCCGGAACCGGTTGCTCCGGCAATGAGCATATGGGGCATTTTTGCAATATCGGAGACAACCACCTTGCCCGCGATATCCTTTCCTACCGCAAAGGTAATACTGGAGGGAAAATCCTGAAATTCCCTGGTTTCAAACAGATCACGCAGCGCAACGGGCATGGTCTCCTTATTGGGTACTTCAATGCCGATGGCTGCCTTTCCCGGAATCGGCGCCTCAATCCGGATGTCCATGGCAGCCAGATTAAGTTTGATATCGTCCGCAAGACCTACAATCTTGGAAACCTTTACTCCCTGTTCCGGCTGCAGTTCATACCGGGTTACACTGGGGCCCTGGCTGATATCCGTAATGGTTACCTTTACGCCGAAAGTACCCAGGGTCTGCTGCAGATGTATTGCAGTCTCCCGCAGCTCCCGCTCGGATTCTCCGGTAACCGCCACCCCTTTCTGCAGAAGGGATATGGGAGGAAACATGTACTTTTTGGGTACCTCAGTCTCCCGCTGCACCTTCTGGGGCAAAGAAGCCCCGGGTCTTGTATCCCCGGAGGAAAATGCTCCCCTGGCTTCCCGGGCATGCTCTCCCGCTTCCGGGAATTCCTCACGCTGCGCTGCGCTTCCCCCTGCCTCTGACACCTCACGCTGTATCCTCTCTTCCGCATCTTCCCGGAATTCCCGGACATGCTCTCCCACGGATTCCCGGATATCCTCACGCTGCGCTGCGCTTCCCCCTGCCTCTGACACTTCCTCACGCTGCGTCCGCTCTTCTGCATCTTCCCGGAATTCCCGGACATGCTCTCCCACGGATTCCCGGATATCCTCACGCTGCGCTAAGCCTGCTTCTGATCCTTCCTCCGTACCCGCATCGGTAAATTCTGCGCCATGGCCTTCCTCCGGATTCACCGCGCCGCCCTCTGCTCCCAGGAAATCCTGTCTCTGTACCCGTTCTACTGTCGTACCCCGGAAATCCTCCCGCAGTACCCGTCCAAATCCGGGTCCGCTGTCCTGCGTTCCCGTTCTGCCATCCTCCGAACGCTCTGCTTCTTCCGCGCGTCCCCGTGCTCCCACAGGCTCCGGCCCTGCAAAGGCCTCCCTGTCATACAGGCATTCCGCGCCAGGAACAGCTTCCACCGGATTTACTTTCTCTTCCTCTTTATGTATCCGTATAACGGGCTCAGCCTCCCGAACCGGTTTTGCCCCGCTGACGGAAACTCCTGCCGCTCCGTCCTCTGCCGCAGCCTGCTCTTCTATTCCCAGTTCCTCCGCTGACAGAATGATTTCATGCATGTCGTCCCTGTGCCTTCCGGCGTCTTCAGACTTGAAAAACCTGGCATCCAGGGTAATACTTGCTTTTTTCCTGTCTGTCCGCAGTATCTTTTCGTTTTCCTTTTCCTCGGCCCGGAGCCTGCGCTCCTCCGCCTTTCGGGCCCGCTGCTCTTGCTGATTCCTGCGTCTGTTTTCCGCTTCCTCCTGGGAAGAGCGGCTCTTCCGCCCATGCCCCCGGACAAAATTTTCCTCCGGTTCCTCCTCTTCCAACTCTTCCTCCTGCTCCATACGGCGCCTCTCGGCCATTTCCCTGCGCCTGGCGGCCTCCTCCCTTGAAATCTCACGCATCCGCCTTCCGCCCTGTTTTACACTGCTGAGCAGGGACTTCTCCGTGAGCAGAATCAGGCTTACCACCGCGAAAAGCAGCACTACCAGAACCGTGCCGATGGTCTCCAGGTATCCCTGCAGAAAGAAGCTGATGCTTCCTCCCACCACGCCGCCGCCATATTTTGCCACCCTGCAGTTTTCGTACAGCAGGCCCGCATCATATGCCTCCATCCCTGCCGCTCCCTTTGCGATCAGATCACACACAATTCCGAATACCACAAACAGAACTGTTCCGGCAATCAGTTTTCTCACCGCACTCGGATTCCCTTCATTGGCAAACCAGAAGGCAGCCGCCAGAAAAAGCAGCACCGGCAGCACATAGGCAGACAACCCAAAAAGCCCGAAAAGGACGCCGCTGACGGCATCCCCCACGGGACCTATGATACCAAAATTACAGCAAAATAGAAAAACCATAGCAGCAAAGAGCATAATCAGCCCTATCTCATGGTACAATGCCCTGTTCTGCGCCGCCCGTGCTTCTTCCTCTTTCTTCTTCCGGGCGGATGTTTTCTTCCCGGTACTCTTAGTCGTTTTTCTGTTCGAAGATGATGTTTTCCTTCCGTTGGAAGCAGCCATCCGGATCAACCTCTCTTATGGCAAATTTATAGTTCTTTCCTGGGCGTGTCCGGAGATTATTCCTGCCAGCTGCCGGAAAATAATCTTCAAACACGCTCTGCGATTTCACAATTATATCATCTTTACAGAAAATTGTCACCTAATATTTTACGGCCCGTCCGCTCCCATGCCCTCTTCCTTCTCCTGGATCATGGAATGCAGCTTCGCAATGGCCTTGTCAATGCCTCCCACTTCATCTATAATTCCCCGTCTTACCGCTTCCTCGCCCACCAGTATTGTTCCCACATCCTTTGTCAGAACACCTGTCTCCGTCATCAGTTCCTCCAGGGTATTCTTGTCAATACTGCAGTGGCTGCACACAAATCCGGTTATCCTGTCCTGGATCTGCTTAAAATAGTCAAATGTCTGGGATACACCTATGACCATCCCGCTCATGCGAACCGGGTGAATCACCATGGTGCCTGTGGGGACTATATAGGAATAGTCTGTACTCACGGCAATGGGCACACCGATGGAATGACTTCCTCCGAGCACCAGGGAAACCGTAGGCTTACTCAGGGATGCAATCATCTCCGCGATAGCAAGTCCTGCCTCCACATCCCCTCCCATGGTATTCAGCAGCACAAGGACACCCTGTATATCCCTGCTGTCCTCAATTGCGGCAAGACTGGGCAGGATATGTTCATACTTTGTGGTCTTGGAATTGTTTGACAGGTTCTCATGCCCCTCTATTTCCCCTATGATGGAAATCAAATGAATGTTTTCAAGCCTGCCGTTCTCATCCAGGGTCACCTGCCCGGTTTCTTCGATTCTTTTGTCCTGATGTTCTTCCTTTTCCGCCCTTTTATCCTCTTTCCGATCAGCCATATTTCTCTCCTTTTGATTAACCGTTGTCAAAAAAATCAGGAAACGCCCTGCTCCTGCGCTCCCTGATAATTATTCCCTCTTTTGGTCTCTTTATGTAAGAAAAATACGGTTCAAATGTCAAAATCGTCATCCTGGCAGACCGGATGGTCAAAATCATCATTTTCCGGAACCGCCTGAAGCAGGTAATCCATCTCCCTCTTTACATGTTTTCTGGGAAGAGGCAGGGGATTCTCCAGGTATTTTATCTGTTTATCCCCTGAGGATTCCCTTTGACTTGACTCCCCGCCTTCCTCCGGATTCTCTGTCTCCGGGCAGTTTTCCTCCTGCCGCTCTTCCTTTACAGTTTCCCGTGCCTCCTGTCCGGCTTCCGCCCGCCTTCCTGCAAACATGGAGGAGACCCCCAGTCCTGCCAGAACGGCACAGTACAGGTACAGATAATAGAATCCGGGCATTTCCTCCGCGGGTATCCCGGCGCAGGCAGCCGCAATCACAAGGCAGACTGCTGCCGTATAATAAGAAATCCTCTCCTCCTGCCTGTCACACCAGAAGCTGAAGATTCCCAATGCCAGCATGACCGCCAGAATAAGACTCTCCAAAAGGCTGCTCTGTCCCGCCACTGCAAAGGGCAGGGTAAATTTCCCCGGCTCATACAGCAGAACCCAGGCCCGGACAACCCCCTGCAGGGTCTTTCCGCTCACCAGGGCGTCCACGGAGACACAGGCCATCAGCCCCAGCAGGGCCCCTGCCAGGCACAGGCCCAGCGCCGCTGCCCTTCTGCCCCGTCCCGTCTCCGTATCCCTCCTGCCGAAAACCGTCCAACAGGCCAGGAGCAGAACCAGAACCCCCGCCACATCCACATAGATGCAGAAAGCGGACAGAATCCCGGTAAACAGAAATGCCACCGGATTGAGCTTTCCCCTGCTGATTCGTACCGTACATGCAAAGGCAGCCGCAAAAATACAGAAATACAGGATCTCAGGGGACAATACCATACAGCTTCCCCTCATAAAAGGGCCCAGCATGCCGAAACCGAAAACCGTCAGCGCCGCCACCCCGCCATACAGTCTCCTGAGCACAAAAAACAGCCCCAGAAACGCCGCTGTCTGCAGCACAATCTGAAGCCATATGCCTGCCATATACTGATTTCCCACCATGGTAAACAAAAGATGAAGCAGCTGCACATAAAAATGAACCGCACCGTGCACGATCTGCGGCATTTTTCTCCCGGCCACCACTTCCGCCATGTCATAATACACGGAAGAAGGCTGCACGTCTCCGATCTGCCGGGCTCTTAACAGCACGCCTGCCGCCAGAAAAGCAAGAACCGCCGCTGCCTCCAACACAAAAAACAGTCCCGCCCCTTTCTCCTTCCAGGCCAACAGACGGGGGCTGATTCTGCGGACACCGAATACGGCTGCACCAGACACGGCTGCAGACGCTGCCGATGCCACATAACCCAGGCCCGCCGACAGCCCGGCTTCCCTGCAGAGCGTTCCCACAGCCCCGATGAGCAGCACCCCTGTCATGAGGGTATACAGAAACCAAGTCAGATAACCAAGTACATTCTTTTTCCAGCTCATCTTCAGCCTTTCCGGTTCTTCAATCCCCGTCCTCTGTCAACTGCCCGTTACATATCACTTTTTCGATATTGTAGCGGGGCCTGTGTTTGACCTCAATATAAATCTTTCCGATATACTGTCCCACCATACCGATGGCAAACAGCTGGAGCCCTCCCAGAAACCAGATGGAAAGAATCAGGGAAGTCCATCCGGGAACCACATGACCCGTGAAATAGGAGAACAGGGCATATACCAGCGCCAGCAGCGAAAAGAGAATAATCAGCAGCCCCAGTCCCAGTATCAGGCTGATGGGTTTCACACTGAAGGAAGAAATCCCGTTAAAGGCCAGCGCCAGCATTTTCTTCAGCGGATACTTTGACTCTCCGGCCGCCCGTTCTTTCCTGTCATAGTAGACGCTGTCCGTCTGGTATCCGATCAGCGGCATCATTCCCCGCAGAAACAGGTGCGTCTCCCCGTATTTTGAGAACTCTTCCACCGCCCTCCTGGACATAAGCCTGAAATCCGCATGATTGTATATGGTTTTCACGCCCATCAGGTCCATGAGCCTGTAAAAAGCCTGGGCTGTTGTGCGCTTAAAGAAGGTATCCGTCTTTCTCTCCTTCCTGACGCCATACACGATATCATTTCCCTCATGAAATTTGTCTATCATCTCTTCAATGACATTCACGTCATCCTGCAGATCAGCATCAATGGATACGGTCACATCGCTCATATCCCTGGCCGTGATCAGTCCGGCCGTCAGGGCAAACTGGTGTCCCACATTTCCGGCCAGTTTTACACCCGCCACACGCCCGGGATAAGCCCTGTGCTCCTCTTCAATCAGCTCCCAGGTACGGTCTTTGCTGCCGTCATTGACAAACAGGATAAAACTGTCCCCCGCAATCTTTCCTTTTTGAACCAGATCTTCCAATACTCCGCGCAAAGCCGCGGAAGCAAGCTTCAGAACCTCTTCTTCATTATAACAGGGAACAACAATTGCCAGTCTGTCCATACTTATTTCCTTTCCGCGGTCCGGTTACTCTTCATTCCAGTTATGATAAACCGCCTGGACATCATCGTCGTCATCCAGAAGATCCAGGGTTTTCTGCAGATTTTTAACAGCGTTCTCATCGGTGAGATCCACATAATTCTGGGGAAGCATGGTAACCTCCGCGCTCATCATAGGAATACCGGCCTCCTCCAGCGCCCTGCGGACATCCTCGAAGCTGTCAGGGTCCGTAAGAACCTCATAGCTGTCCTCTTCCTCGTTAAAATCCTCCGCTCCGGCGTCCAGGGCCATCATCATCAGATCATCCGCCTCCAGGTCACATTCTTCCCTGTCAATGACGATCTGTCCCTTCCTGTCAAACATGAAAGACACACATCCGGGCGTGCCGATGCTTCCCTGTCCCTTTGTGAAGGCGCTTCTGATATTGGCCGCAGTGCGGTTCTTATTGTCCGTAAGGGCATCCACGATAATGGCAATGCCATTGGGACCGTAGCCCTCATAGGTCACATACTCGTAATTTACATTGCCCACATCGCCCGCTGCCTTCTTAATCCCCTTTTCTATGGTATCATTCGGCATATTGTTGGCCTTGGCTTTGGCCACCACAGCGGCAAGTCTGAAGTTATTATTGGGATCCGGACCGCCCTCTTTCACAGCCACTGCGATTTCCCTTCCGATAATGGTAAAGATCTTACCCTTGGCTGCGTCGTTTTTTTCCTTTTTATGCTTAATATTCGCAAATTTCGAATGTCCAGACATAAATTTTCTCCTTTTCTTCTTAATTTATGACACTCCTGCCCTGCAAAAACAGGCAGTGTCCATCATATCACGTTTTATCCCCGGATTCAAGTTCGGAATCCGTTTCCGGCAGCTTTGTCAGCAGAACGCTCTGAATCATCTTGTTCTCAACAGACAGAATCTTGAAGTGATACCCGCCGAAATCCATGTCAAACTGCTCGTCAGGCTCCGGAATCCTGTCCATCCTGGAAATAAGGAATCCGTTCAGCGTCTCAAATTCCTCGTCCTCAAAGGATATTCCGAAACGCTCCTCCAGTTCCTCCAGGGGCGTCTTTCCCTCTATGACATATTCGTCATTGCCCTTCTCCTCAATATGCTCGGTGATCTCGTCATATTCGTCCAGAATATTCCCCACGATCTCCTCCAGAATATCCTCCATGGCCACCAGTCCGTCCGTCTGCCCGTACTCATCCACCACTACCACCATCTGCTGCTTTCCTGCCTGCATCTCCCGGAACAGCTGGTCGATATTCCTGGTTCTTGGAATGAACACAGGCTCCCTCATCAGACCTTCCAGCTCCCGCAGAGGCATGCCCAGATTGCCTGCGTCCGCATGAAAGCGGAGGGCATCCTTCAGGTGCAGAATGCCGATTATATGGTCGATATTTTCCTCATAAACCGGATACCGGCTGTTCTTGCCCTCCATCATGAAGGTTATGGCCTCCTTGAGAACCATCTCCGCATCAATGGCCACTATATTCTTTCTGTTTGTCATGATATCCTGGGCTTCCTTGTCCCCGAATTCAAAGATATTGGAGATCATCTCCGCCTCGCTGGCCTGAATAACCCCGTGCTCATGGCCCTCGTTGACCATGTTAATGATCTCTTCCTCCGTGACATCAGCCTCCCCCGCATTCCCGTGTATGCCAAACAGCCTCAGAATTCCTTTGGCCGTGACGGTCACGAGTCCGGTAAACGGAAAAAGAAAGCGGGTCAGGAAAAAGACCGGATTAATGCAGCGGTATGCCCATTTCTCGGGATTTCTCACCGCCACTGTCCTGGGAAGCAGCACTCCCAGGGTAAGGGTTATGTATAAAAGCAGCAGCGTGGAAAGCACTGCAGCCAGTCCGGCTATCAGCCCCGCTGGCAGCTTTGCCAGTTTCAGCTGTGTCTCCGCCACAAACCGGATGCCCCCGGACAAAGCGTGAAGCAGCAGTCCCAGATGTACCGCGCCAATCACAATATTGATCAACGTAGTGATTAACTGCATGGCATTTTCATACTCTGCAGGATTGCTGATAATCCGTCTGAGACGGATAGACTTCTTATCCTTCTCCTCCTCGGCCCTCCTTTCTATTTCCTTTTCGTTCAGGGAATTGACGGCCGCTCTGAAACCGTAGAAAAACATGTCAGTCAAAAGCAGCGCCGCAAAGCAGATAATACTGGCAGTAGGCCCACCATCGTCCATTTTGATCCTTTCCTCCATATTTGTTTCTTATTGTATATTCCATGGAATCCTTTTTCATCCATTAATACTCCATAAATATACCATCTCTGCTTCCTTTCGTCAAGAAGCGGCTGCCCTGCTTTTCACATATCTGCAGCCGCTCCAGAAATACTGGTCTGTCCGGAACTCTGCATTTTATGTATCCAGTTCCAGACTGACCATCAGGGCCCTGTTAACTCTTTTCATGATGTCTCCGTCCAAATGGCATACTTTATCCTTCAGGCGTTTTTTGTCAATGGTGCGCAGCTGCTCCAACAGTACCACGGAATCCTTGTCCATGTCATACAGCGCGGAATTCAGTTCAATGTGGGTGGGCAGCTTCGCCTTATTCATCTTAGAGGTAATCGCGGCGCAGATAACGGTGGGACTGTGCTTGTTCCCGATATCATTCTGAACGATCAGCACCGGCCTGATGCCTCCCTGTTCCGAACCGACCACCGGCCTGAGATCCGCATAATATACATCTCCTCTTCTCATTTTGCCTCCAAACAGTTATTTGTAGGATAGTTTTGCCAGTTTTTGGTGCGTTATTCATTCAGATTCCAGTTTCCCCTTTTATCATATGATCAGATTTCCAAAATGTTCCCAAAAGATAACGATTCCGCCACATCTCCTGCCATGCATGCATACTCCCCGGTCTTCCCTGCCGCCCGGTCCCCTGCCTTTCCATGGATGTAAACCCCAATGGCTGCGGCTTCAAACTCCTCCATGCCCTGAGCCAGCAGGGCGGCGATTATTCCGGTCAGAACATCCCCGCTGCCTGCAGTGGCCATTCCGCTGTTGCCGCTGAGATTCACGCAGACTGCATGTCCCGCTTTGCATACAATGGTCCTGGCATCCTTGGCCGCAACGGTGCCGTGAATCTCCGCCGCCAGTTCCATGGCTGTCTCCGGAAGACTGCTTTGGCATTCCCGGACGGATTTTCCGGTAAGCCTTGCCAGCTCTCCCGGATGGGGCGTCAGTATTATCTTTCTTCCCCCGGCTCCCTGTTCCCACAGCAGTCTCCCCAGTTCCCTCTGCTCCGAAAGCAGGTTCAGCCCGTCCGCATCGGCCACAAGAGGCTTTCCGCTCCCGCAGACCGCCTGGCGCAGGCTCTCCAGGGCCTTTTCCCCCTTTCCCAGTCCCGGTCCCAGGGCAATCACATCCGCCCACTGCAGGCTTTCCTTCAGGTCTTCCTCCGTCCCGAACAGGGCCTCCGGAACCGCCTGCTGCAGAATAATCCTGTTTTCCTCCACAGAGACCACCTTCACCATACCCGCTCCGGCCCGGTATGCGGCCCTGGCAGCCAGTACCGCAGCCCCGGCCATGTTCCGGCTTCCTGCCACCAACAGCACCTTCCCGAATGTCCCCTTATTGCCATCCTGCCTCCGGGCAGGCATCAGGAGGGCAGGTTCCTCATCATAGGCGTACATCCCAGGCTCCTGTCCGCAAAAGCTGACCGGGGAAATGCCGATGTCCGCAGTGACCACCTTTCCCGCCTTTCCGCATCCGGGATACAGCGCCAGGCCCCTTTTGCAGAATCCGAAGGTAACCGTCAGATCTGCTTTCACTGCATAGCCCCAGATTTTTCCCGTATCGGAATCCACTCCGCTTGGCAGGTCAAGCGCGATTTTTCTGCCCTCAAGACTGTTGAAAAGCTCAACCGCCTCCCGGAAGGGTCCGGATACCTCCCTGGAAAGTCCCACTCCGAAGAGGGCGTCCAACAACGCCGTGTATTCCCGCCTGCGGGGAGCATCCACAAATTCCACCGGGTAATTCTCCAGAATCCGCCGCTGCCTCTGCCATTCCGCAGAGGCTCTCTCCCGGTTCCCCACGCACCATACTTCCACCTGCCAGCGCTTCTCTGCCAGCAGCCTGGCAGCCGCAAGGCCGTCTCCTCCGTTATTTCCCATACCTGCCAGAACCAGGGCATGCCTGCTGCCGGTTCCGGAACCGCACTCCGCAGCCACGGCCAGCGCAGCCCGCTCCATGAGCACACATGCCGGAATCCCGATTTTCTCTATGGTATTGCTGTCATAACGTCTCATTTCAGATGCTGACACCAGGTATTTCATCTTTTCCTCCCTTCAGAAAGAAAACGCCGCATCCGGAAAAACTCCCGGTGCGGCGGCCCTTCTTCCGTCCTCCAAACTATTCTGCTCTCCGCATTTATTCCTCTTTTTGATCCGGATTATACTGCAGGTCAAAAATATCAATCACTTCCGCCCCAAACACATCATGCATGTACGAATAGATGGCATGATTGCGCTGCTCCATCTCCTGCTTTCTGATCAGGCGCTTTTTCAGTTCCACCCGGATTTCCGAAATCCATTCCGCGGTTTCGCGGATATTTTCCGCGTTCTCCTTCATGGTGTCATAACAGCAGTCCATGGTTGCCAGCATCAGCCGGAAATTCGCCTCATCTATCTGCTTTGGCAGATCAAGAAGCTCATCCTGCCTGCTTTCCAGGAGCTGGTTGCACTCCTCCACCTTTTTCCTGTTCTGCTCCGTCTTCGTTGCGCTGTCCGAGTCTGCCTCCTGCCCGGCCTCATCCATCATGGAAACAATCTCGCCCATCAGCTTCTTCTTCAGACGCTTTATGTCCCGAACCTCATTGTTCAGCTTCCCCTGCTGCTTTAAAAGCGCATTCAGCTGCTGTTCCAGGGAGGAAACCTCCTGTCTCCCCTCCTCCGTCAACAGCTGGTACCATTTGTTGTCCAACGTGAGTATGGGAATCTTTTTCCCCTCCAGCGCTTTTATAAAGGACTCCCTGGGGCCCTCATCCTTTTTCCCTTTCATAAAACCCTGTACACCTCCTGTGGGACTTCCGTCCGAAAGTATTTCTATGTCTGTC
Source organism: uncultured Lachnospiraceae bacterium (assembly GCA_947367855.1). Taxonomy (GTDB): domain Bacteria; phylum Bacillota; class Clostridia; order Lachnospirales; family Lachnospiraceae; genus Acetatifactor. The sequence goes on from CANBFE010000014.1 coordinate 23,301, forward strand.
CGTTCCCTCTGTCTGCTTCCGTTCCGGCATCCGCCCCCCTGAGGATATTGTAGGACAGCTTCATCAGACTGTCGGACAGATGCACATTTTCCACCTGGATTCCCACGGGCACGTTCAGGTCCACATGGGCAAAATTCCAGATGGCGCGGATTCCTGTCTGCACCAGTCTCTCGGCCACAGACACGGCCCCTGCCTTGGGAATGGTCAAAACCGCAATGTCGATCTCGTTTCTGCGGATAAATTCCTCCAGCTCCTCCATGGGCTGTACCCTGACGCTGCGAACCTCCATTCCTATCAAATCCGGATTCCTGTCAAACATTCCCCGAAAAATAAAGCCCCGTCTCTCGAAGTTCAGATAATTCCCCAGCGCCCGTCCCAGGTTTCCCGCACCGATAATGATAAAATTGTGCTGTCTGTCCAGGCCGAGGATCCTGCCGATTTCATTGTAAAGATATTCTACGTTATAGCCGTAACCCTGCTGCCCAAAACCGCCAAAATTATTGAAGTCCTGCCGGATCTGGGATGCGGTTACCTTCATCAGACTGCTTAAATCCTGGGAGGATATTCTCTCCACTCCCTGATCCCTCAGTTCTCCCAGATACCGGAAATACCTGGGCAGGCGACCTATGACAGCCTGTGAAATTTCCTTTTCTTCCAAAGCCTCTACCTCCATTTGCGCATGGCAGATACTGCACTGTCCCATCCATCATAGCAAAATGTGAAATTTATGTCAATATTTTCCACCCACAGAAGCTGGACATTAGTCAGGGTCAGCGGTTATTTCCGGATTGACAGCTTCCCGGTTGCAAAGTAAAATGGGAAAAAGACCAGTTTGAGAGAAAGGAACGCAAGCCATGATACTATCCTGCCAGAATATCAGCAAATCTTTTGCAGAAAACAAAATACTGGAAAACATCGGATTTCATATAGAGGACTGCGAGAAAGCAGCCATTGTAGGCATAAACGGCGCCGGAAAGACCACCCTGCTGCGCATTCTTGTGGGGGAAATGTCCCCGGACACAGGTTCCGTAACCCTGGCCAGGAACAAAACCCTTGGATATCTGGCCCAGGACAGCGCAGTGGACACGTCCAACACGGTTTATCAGGAGGTTCTGTCCGCAAAACAGTTTCTCGTTGATCTGGAACGCCGGATCCGGGAATGCGAGAGCGCCATGCCCTCCGCCAGCGGCAGCGCATTGGAAGCCCTTATGAAGCAGTATGACAATCTCACCCATGCCTTTGAATCCAACGGCGGCTATGTCTACAGAAGTGAGGTCACCGGAATTCTCAAGGGACTGGGCTTCCCGGAGGATGATTTCGGGAAATCCGTGTCCACTCTTTCCGGAGGGGAGCGGACCCGCGTGGCCCTGGGCAAACTGCTGCTGCAGAAGCCGGATCTGATCATTCTGGACGAACCTACCAACCACCTGGACATGGGTTCCATTGCATGGTTGGAAACCTACCTGATAAATTACAGGGGAGCCGTGATTATCGTATCCCATGACCGCTATTTTCTGAACCGCATCGCCACCAAAATCATTGAAATTGACCAGACCAGGGCTACCACCTTCATGGGAAACTACTCTGATTACGCGGTAAAGAAAGAGCAGCTCCGCACGGCTGCAATGAAGGCCTATCTGAACCAGCAGAGGGAAATCCGGCACCAGGAAGAAGTGATCGAAAAACTGAGATCCTTTAACCGTGAAAAATCCATCCGCCGGGCCGAGAGCCGTGAAAAAATGCTGGAAAAAATAGAAATTCTGGAAAAGCCCTCCGAGGTCCGGGCGGATATGCGCATCAGACTGGTTCCGCGGAAACAGAGCGGCAATGATGTGCTGACTGTGGAAGACCTGGAAAAGTCCTTCGGCAGCAGCATCCTGTTTCAGCAGGTCAGTTTTGAAATCAAAAGAGGGGAACATGTGGCAGTAATCGGTGACAACGGCAGCGGAAAGACCACCCTGCTGAAGATTTTGAACCGTCTCCTGCCCCCGGACCGCGGAAGCTTCCGCCTGGGAACCAATGTGGAAATCGGCTATTATGACCAGGAACACCATGTTCTCCACGGGGAGAAAACCCTTTTTGAAGAAATTTCCGACGATTATCCTGCCCTGACCAATACGGAAATACGGAATCTCCTGGCCGCCTTTCTCTTTACGGGAGATGATGTTTTTAAACGGATCAGCGACTTAAGCGGCGGGGAAAGAGGACGTGTCTCCCTTGCAAAGCTTATGCTTGGAAACGCCAATTTCCTGATCCTGGATGAGCCCACAAACCACCTGGATATCGTATCCAAGGAGATCCTGGAAGACGCCCTGAACAGCTATGAGGGCACTGTGCTGTATGTATCCCATGACCGTTACTTTATCAATAAAACAGCCCACAGAATACTGGATCTGGAGTCTAAAAATTTTGTAAACTATATCGGAAATTATGATTATTATCTGGAAAAACATGACGCCCTGACAGCGGCTTTAAAAGCCTCTGCCTCCGGAGACTCCCCTGCCTCCCGGACCGGGTCAGGCACCCCCGGCAGGGAGGTTTCGGAAGTTCCTGCCTCCCAGGCCAAAGAGAACTGGAAGGCCAGAAAGGAAGAGCAGGCCAGAATTCGGAAAAAGGAAAAGGACCTGCAGAAATGTGAGGAAAAAATCGCCTCCCTTGAAAACAGGAATGCGGAAATAGATGCCCTCCTGTCTGATCCCGCCATCGGCACCCAGGTTGCAAGGCTTCAGGAACTGACCAGGGAACAGGAGGAGGTCACCTCCCTTCTGGAAACGCTGTACAGCCAGTGGGAGGAACTTGCAGAGTAGGGCACAGCCCTACTCCTGCAGAATTCCGTCCAGTGTCTCCCGGATTGCCCGAATGAAATCAAGACTGTTCAGAATTACAGGTGCTTCACAGGTTGAAATCAGAGACAGGCTCTTTGTCATCTTTCCCTCCTCCACGGTCCTGATGCAGGCCTGCTCCAGTTTTTCCGCAAAGGAAACCAGCTCTGCGCTGCCGTCCAGTTCTCCCCTCTTTTTCAGGGCTCCCGTCCAGGCAAAGATGGTGGCTATGGAGTTTGTGGAGGTCTCCTCTCCTTTCAAATGCCTGTAATAATGCCTCTGCACGGTTCCGTGGGCAGCCTCATATTCGTAGACGCCGCCGGGAGAAACCAGAACGGATGTCATCATGGACAGGTCGCCGTATGCCGTAGCCACCATGTCCGACATCACATCACCGTCATAGTTCTTGCATGCCCAGATAAACCCGCCCTGGGAACGGATCACTCTTGCCACCGCATCATCAATGAGGGTATAAAAATATTCTATGCCAAGCTCCTGGAATTTCTCCCTGTATTCCGTATCATATATTTCCTGGAAAATATCCTTAAACGTATGATCGTATTTTTTGGAGATGGTGTCCTTGGTGGAAAACCACAAATCCTGCCTGGTGTCCACGGCATAGGCGAAGCATGCCCTGGCAAAGCTGCTGATGGAGGCCTGCGTATTATGAATGCCCTGAAGGATCCCGGCTCCCTTAAACTCGTGGATCAGTTCCCTGGTCTGCGTTCCGTCCTCGGCGGTAAATACCAGTTCCGCCCGGCCCGGGCCCGGCACTTTAATCTCCGTGTTCTTATAGACATCACCATAGGCATGGCGGGCAATTGTGATAGGTTTTGTCCAGTTTCCCACATATGGGACAATCCCCTTCACCAAAATCGGAGAGCGGAATACCGTTCCGTCCAATATGGCCCGGATGGTGCCGTTAGGACTTTTCCACATTTCCTTCAGGTCATATTCCTTCATTCTGGCGCCATTAGGTGTGATGGTGGCGCATTTTACCGCCACACCGTATTTCAGAGTGGCATTGGCGGAATCCACCGTAACCTGGTCATCCGTGGCATTCCGGTTCTCCAGTCCCAGATCATAGTACTCCGTCTTCAGGTCTATGTACGGAAGCAGCAGTTCATCCTTTATCATCTGCCAGAGAATCCTTGTCATCTCGTCTCCGTCCATTTCCACCAACGGGGTGGTCATTTTGATTTTCTCCATTTTTTAACCTCCTGATCTATAGTATATATGTATTTTCCCGCGTCCTCATACGCTGCCGTCAGCCGCATCCCTCTTCATATACGCCTCATGAAGCCCGTTTTTTGCCATGTTTTCATACGCGTTTATCATATGCTGGTGGGCAAGCTTCTCCGCCAGGTCCGCGTTGCCTGACTTGATGGCCTCCATAATCTCCTTATGCTCCTCATTGGATTTCGGCCCCCTGTCCGCATTGGCAAGGGTCTTCCTGCGTACCCGCAGCACATACTGGTGAAAGTCCTTCAGTTGGTGCTCCAGAAGCTTGCTGTCGCAGGCCTCATACATAATGTCATGAAAACGGTTATCCAGTTCGGCAAGCTGTTCCAGATGGCCTTTCCTGGCATGGAACTCTGCCAGATATACATTCTCTTCCATCTCTTCCATCTGTTCCCCGGTAATGTGTTCCGTGGCCCACCTGGCGCAGAGCCCCTCCAGAAGAGAACGGATGACATAGATATCCCTCACATCCTTTTCTGTGATTCCGGTGACATAGGCTCCTTTATTTGGAATAATCTGAATCAGCCCTTCCAGTTCCAGCTGTCGGAAGGCTTCCCTCACCGGAGTTCTGCTGACTCCCATCTCCTCACCGATGGCAACTTCCCTGAGTTCCTCATGTTCCTCATACCTGCCGCTTAAAATATCCTCCCGGAGGCGGTTAAACACCCGCCCCCGCAGGGAATATTTATCAGTGACCTCCTGTTTCACATCGTAATTACCCATTTTATCTTTTTTCCAACCTCCATGCCTGTGGGCGCTTTTGTTCCTCTCCTGCCGTATTCCCTGCTGCGGAGCACTGCCGCACATGCTTGTATCATTGTATACAACAAGGTGTGTTCTGTCAATGCTTTTTCGGAAATTTCTGTCAGTCCAGCAGTCTTTTCACATTTATCATTCCCCATCCCTGGCGGTTCCAGGGGAGTCCCAGGTCCCTGGCCGTATACTGCAGCCTCATCCTGCACTGCTGGTTGCTCATGTCCGGAAATTTCTGCAGTGCCAACGCAGCAGCCCCGGACACCACGGGAGTGGCCATGGAGGTGCCGCTTTTAGCCACATAGGCGCTCTTCCACCTGCCATATAAACCGAATCCACCTGCATTGCAGGATACGATATCCGTGCCCGGGGCCACCACATCAGGTTTCCTTATGAGGCTTCCCGGCTCCCCCCATCCGGAATATGTCTCGCATCTGCGGGGATTCCGGGTAAAATACTCCCCGTCGTGACAGCCCACAGTCACCACCCTGGCGCAGCCGCCCACGGAGGATACGGTCCCGTCTCCGGGCCCCTTGTTTCCTGCGGCGCAGACCACCAGAATCCCGCTGTCCCATATTTTCTCTATCTTTTCCCGAAGCTGCCTTTCCTTCTCCTGCTCCTCCAGGCTGCCGATTCCCACTGAAATATTCAGGATGCGGATTCCGTATTTTTCCCTGACCCGCAGAATCCATTCCAATCCTGCTATCATCTCCTCCGTGGAACCGTCCCCCTGCTGGTCCAAAACTTTTCCTACCACAAGCCTCGCCCCAGGCGCCATTCCCCGGTACCTGCCCTGGGACAGGCGCCCGCTTCCACAGAGAATGCCGCATACATGGGTACCATGTCCGTTATTGTCATACATTATCTGCCTGCCGCCCACAAAATCCTGAAAACAAACTATCTTCCCGGCCAGATCCGGATGCTGTACCACCCCTGTATCCAGTACTGCCACCGTCACATTCCGGCCATCTATTCCGTCCGGCACGTTTCCTCCCACCATCTTCCTCACACGCTGCATAATACAAAAAGTCCCGGCATATACTCAGGTTTATAGTATGCCGGGACTTTACAATCCGTTCTATGGCAAAAGCGAGCCGTCTTTATCTGCTGTAGTCCGCCAGAATCCGGAGTGCAATCTCTCTTGCCAGGGCACTGGATACTTCCCTTTCATCCGTTCTTCCCAGGTGGACGCAGTAATATATTGTTTTATCTTCTTTTTCGGCAAATCCTGTGAACCATGCGTCTGCCACTATGCCCTCTGCCTTACCCATTCCCGTTTTTCCATATACGGCAGTCTCGCTGTCCGGATCCTGCACCAGCATCACCTGCTTTAAAATATCCAGGGTTTCCACGGAATAAACGGAATTCTCTCCGAAAATCCGCTCCATGACCTCAGTTTGTTCCTTTGGAGAAATCTTCAGGGAAGATTCAAGCCAGAAACCGGTCAACGCACGATTGCCATTGTTTGTATTCAGCCTCCCTTCCCAGTCCGAAATATCACAATTCCCGTATTGAAGCCTGTCCAGTTCCTCCTGCATCCTCTCCTCCCCGATTTCATCCGCCACCTGCCGGAAATACCAGACACAGGACTCCCGGAAGGCCTCCGAAAAATCCAGGTCCCGGTTCCACTTTTCGTTCCAGAAAGTCTCGCCGCTCCAAGTGCGCATTGTGTCTTCCGGATCAATGACCCCGTTCTCCAGGGCAATCAGTGAGGAGATGATCTTGAATGTGGAGCAGGGGGAACTCTGCATCATTGCAAGCTCTTCCTGATATACCGTATACTGCATGGCAGAGGGATCATAAATGACTGCGGTTCCGTTTAAGCCGTCAAAATATGCTGACCAGTCCTCTTCTATAATTTCAGGAGCCTGCTGCGCAGGCTCCTTAGACTGTGCAGCAGGCTTCTTGGGCTGCTGCGAGGCTTCCGGAGCTTTCTGATTTTCCTGTATTGCTATTTTCTCCAGACCCACCAGGCTTTCCTGCCCTCCCCTGTCCACCCTGCCTGAGCATCCTCCCAAAACAAAGATTCCTGCCATAAAAAGGCTGACAGCTTTCCCTTGAAACATTTTACTGCTCATAATTTCCTCCTGACCTCAAATTTCATTTTATCTTTTTATATATTACAGCTGTAGGATTTGAAAGTCAAGAAGATTCGGAGGGCTTTACACTGCACGGGCCTGCGCATAAAAATGCGGGGATAAAGACATCCGCAATATCCCCGCAGTACAGAATCAATCTAAATTTTCTATAGCATAATCAGCTTCATCGGAAGTAAACTTCTCTCCATAGTCGGAAACCAACTGATCCCGGATTCTTTCCGGAGACAAACTCATAAGATCCTGATATTCCCTTGCCTTCTCTAACGCGTTTTGCTTCCAGTCAGCTTCGACATTGTCCACCGCATATTGTGCCTCCTCAGAAGTAAACTGCTCTCCATATACGGAAGTAAGCTGTTCGTATATCTTTGCTTTTGAGAGATTCATTGTATCACTGTATATCTGTGCCTTGGTCAATGCATTTTCTTTCCAGTCAGCTGTCATGGTATCTACTGCATACTGAGCAGCTTCGGGAGAGAATTTATCGCCATAAGCTGAAATCAGCTGATCATAAATTCCCTTTTTAGACATATATAATGTCCTGCTGTAATCATTCGCTCTCTTCAAAGCTGATTTATACTCAGTCGGAATCTTATCCTCCGTATTTTCTGTTGACGGAGCTGATGTTTCCTCAGGAGAAGTATCAGCTTCCGGTACCGGACTCTCTGTTGGCAGAATTACAGTCTCTACACTGCTCTCTGCTGCTCCGCCGCACACTCCCACCATAGACGGGTAGTTCGTCTCAAACCGGAATGCGTCCACCCCATCCACGGTTACCTTTTCTGCCTCCAGCCTCTCTAACTGACCATTGCTGTCCAGGGCAAAAAGCTGCAGTTCCTGTCCCTTTAGAGCTTCAGCCAGGGGAAGCGCCACGCTCAGAGTCTGTTTTCCCAGTTTCTTCAGCGGAATTCCACTGGAATCTGTAAGTTCCAGGTCATAGACAATCATCCCTTCCGGAATCGTTGTCTGCAGTGCACGCTGAAATGCCGCGCTCATGGCAGTCACATCTTCCACAGACTTCACTGTCAGCGTATAACTGCGCTCTGCGCCTGTCAGTGACGTAGGCCCCTGACGGAAGCTGCTTCCTGACGGACCGAATATTTCCTCCAGTCCTTCCACCTTCACTCCAGTGTCCTGCTCCCCCTCTTCCGGATATACACGGTAAATCCCATTGGAAAGTCTGGTGGCAGAGGATTCATACGTCTCTTCCGGCTCCGCCCCCTCCCAGGAAAGAACAGTGTCGCCCAAGGCACGGATTCCAAGTTTTTTCACGGAAGAGGGCAATGCCATCTCCCCTATGACATTTCCCAGGAAGGCCCGGTCCTTAATCTCCTCCACATTTGAGCCAAAGGTGATCTCTCCCAGGCTGGTACAGCCCTCAAAAGCGCCCTCTCCCACCACAACCAGACTGTCCGGAAAAAGTACGCTCTGTATTTCCCCATGGTTCGCAAACGCCTCACCTGCTATGACACGGACACCTTCTGGAATCCTGACATCTGCCGTATTTCCCCGGTAGGCCACCAGAACGCCGCCTTCCACCAGGAAATCACCTTCTCCGCTGCTCCCTCCCAGGAAATCATTTACCCATGCCGTCATGGAAAAAGCTTTCGGCTCCACACATCTGACCGTATCAGGCAGGGTAACTTCTCCAAGGGCATCGCAGTGGTAGAATGCACTATATCCAATCTGCTCCACCCCGTCCGGCAGTGTCACTGCAGTCAGGGAACTTCTGGCATAGGCAAATTCCCCGATCTCCCTGATTCCCTCTGGCAGAACAACATTTCCCAGAGTGTTACTGCGGTAATAAGCCTGGTCTGCCACGGTTTTGCCGTCAACCACAGTGTATTTTATAAGACCGCTTCCCTGATGTCCCGGCACAATGTCCCCTGCGCCGGAATCCACGGGAGTCTGCACGTTTTCTCCTGCCCCGGCATTTCCCGGATTCTGCACGGTTCCATCTGTCCCGGCATTCCCGGAGGTCTGCCCGCTTCCATATACCTGCAGCCGGGTGCTGTCCATCATCACAACCGCCCTGTTTCCCACTACATGCGTGGAACCTATTACATTTCCCTGTACATCAGGCACGGAAGGCACCTCCGGCGTCTGGCCGGAACCGGAGTTATCCTCCCCGGAAGTACTGCCAGGATTTTCATCCGCGCTGCCGGGCGCATCCCCGCCAGGATTTTCATCCGCGCTGCCGGGCGCATCCCCGCCAGAATTCTCACCATATCCCGGCATATTTTTCTGCCGCTCATAAAATGCTTCCGCATACTCTTCAGCCACAGTTCCTTCCTCACAGTGAATGACAACCTGAGGGCAGCCTTCAAATGCCGACTCATGTATGGATGTGGTCTCAGCCGGAATCGTAACATGCTTCAGATTAGTACAGTTTGCGAAAGCCTGCATTCCGATGGAAGTCACATTGGCAGGAATGGTTATCTGCTCCAGACCGGTACACTCCGCAAAGGCATAGTCGCTGACTTCGCTCAGTCCTCTTCCCAAAACAATGGAATCCAGATTGTCACAGCCCCAGAACGCATATGCGTCAATCCTCTTCACCGAATTGGGAACCACCACAAGCTCCACATTCTTATTGTCCTCAAAGGCACTTTTTCCAATGGCTTCCACCGTAGAAGGGATGGACACATTTTTCTCTGTCCCCCTGTACTTTACCAATGTACTTCCTTCCATTCGAAAATCGGAGGCCGATGACTGCGCATCCGCCTCCGATACAGGAAGCAGCATCATCAGCAGCGTCACCAGAACCATCAGGACACTCAAATTACGCTTTTTCCTTTTCATATATTACCCTCTCATGATCTCACGGCAACCTTCCGTTTTTTTCTGGATGCCTTTCCGTTATCTTTTATCATAAACATTACGAAGGACAGGCAGGCCAGACCAATGGAGAGGAACCACTTGGGATGGATGCCGTCACCCGTTGTAGGTGTATTGTCTGAAATTGTTCCGTCAGACAACTGCGTCACATCAACATAAATTACATACGGTGAAAAATGCTCTGCTGTAAAGGTAATACAGGACACACCGTCAATGGTGGTAAATTTCGGAGTCAGCTTGTCGAGCTTATCATTTACCACACCCGCCACCTTATTATTTCCCGCATAGGTAATCAGGGAATCCGGCAGGGGCAGCGTGATGCTTACGGACAGACCGGTTGTATCTGTAATCTTGGTCTTTCCCGTGGAATCATACAGAGATATGTCCATGGGGAAATACTTTACATTATCAACATTTCCATACTCTGCCAACAGTGCGCGAAGAACCGCTTCTGTCGCACTGCTGTCTTCCGTCACCTTAATGGTGAAATTATCGGAAGAACCGTTTACGGTTGCGGAAACCACTCTTGTATTGGACAGGCCATTCTTGTCAATAACAACCGTATTGCCGCCGTTTTTGTCTACCGTTCCCGTACTTCCGCCCGGACGGTTTGTATTATTGCTGGAACTGTTTCCCGTTCCTGAACTGGTTGAACTTCTGGCCTTATAGTTTGCGATCAAAGCCACATCATTCTTCGGCATGGTAACCGCAATGGAAGAAAGCGACTTATCCGTAACGACAGTGCCTGACGGACTGACAGTCCAACTGCTGAACTCCTGCCCTCTGGGAGGGGTATCTGCCGTAACAATGATCTGTTCACCGGCCGCATAACTTCCTGATCCGCTTCCGCCTTTTACCGTCAGCTTATACTGCGTAGTCGTTCCCTGATTGTTGCCTCCACCATTATTACCGGAACCCGTGTTGTTTCCAGAACCTGTATTGCCAGGATTATCTCCATTACCAGGATTACCGTTATTACCGGGATTATCCTTGGCTTTATAATTGGCGATAACTGCCACATCTTTATCTGGCATGGTTATAATCGTGGAAGAACGGTTTTTGTCTGCAATGGCTGTATCTGCCGGAGTTACAGACCAGTCGCTGAACACCTGGCCTTCTGCAGGAGCGTCCGCATTGATTACAACCTGCGCGCCTGCCGCATAAGTTCCGGAACCGGTTCCACCCACTACTGTCAGTGTATGACTCCCGACAGGTTTAGACGGATCATCCGGATTCGTGCCACCATCCTCCGGTTCATACGTTGCATAAAAGGTCGTAGGCTCGCTGATATTGGCAAGGTCTTTATCCCATCCAGTGAATTTATACCCCTGTACCGCCCAATCACTGGAAGGCGTAAGATTCGGAGCAGTGGCGCCTTCCTTTAAGGTAGTGGAATAGAAAGTCTCCCAGGGGCTTGTTATGCTGCCCTTTCTTGCAAGGTATTCCACCAGGTATTCACCGTCAACAGAATAATCTGCCACTGCTGTAAGATCACTTGTAATATAACCAAGGTCACCGTCGGTCTTCCATCCTTTAAAAGTCTGTCCCTCGGGTCCCTGGAAATCAACGCCTGCCACAGGACGCCTTGACTCGGGAACACTTCCTTCATCAGGTACTTCCACAGTAGAGATAAGGGCGCCATTATAGTTTTGGAAAGTAACCACCCACCTGAGGACTTTGTATACCGCATCATAATACAGATGATCCAACTTACTGGCATCCTTATTTTCTTTCCACTCAGTAAGCCTGTATTTATTTCCCTCTATCTCCACTACTGTTCCTATCGGAACCGGATACTGCTCTTCCACTTTACTCATCTCATTACTGGGAATCTTCTCAGGGGCATCAGTACTGATATATGCCTGTGTTTCATTGTCCCAGTATGTGAAGGTAACGTCAAAGTAGGTAATTCCCACATGCTCCTTTAGATTAAATCCCCAGGCCGTTCCTATGGCCTCCGCCTGGCTTCCCGGCACACTGTACCATTGTACTTCACTGTTCGCTGACTCCGGCCTTGGAACTACACCAGCTCCTTCCTTCTTCATCAGCCCTATGAAAGCATTGGGAGTTGCACGCATACTTGAATCCGACGATGCAACATCAAAATATTCTACTGTACTGCCCTGAAATGCATAATCCTGAAATGCCTGTTGCGTAAGGGTATGAGGCAGATATATACGACTTAGGTTTGTAGTCTCCGCAAATGCTCTTACGGGTACTGTCTTTATGGATGTGGCAGTAAGATCCACACTGGACACATTTGTGCCCCTGAAAGCTTCCTCTGCTATCTCCGCAACATTTGAAAGATCATCTTCCTCACCGTCAACATATCCCATGGATCTGCCCTGCAGACACTCCACTATCTTAACTTTCTTACCCTCTCCGTCCAGGCCGTAAATAATGGACTTGGAACAATCGAAATAGGGACTGTTCTGGAAATTCACAGAACTCACCTTTCCACAGCCATAAAAAGGACAAACCCCGATATTCTCGATTGTGGGGGAAAGCGTAACATCCGTCAGATTGTCACAGCCCATAAAAGCATGTTTTTCTATCGTTTTCGTCCCGCTTCCGTCAGAAGCCTGGTTCAGCGTAATTCCAACAAGATTCTTGCAGCCGGCAAAGGTTCCCGTGCCCTCTTTAAGCGTTATAGTTCCGTCCGCATTCTCTTGCTCTTCCCCGGCTTCAATGGTTACCAGACTGTAAGCAGTCACTGTTTTGGTGGGATCTGTCCCCTGACTCTTTTCCCAGATCAGGCCTGGTTTAACCGACTGAACTCCTTCCGGAATAACAAGATCCAATACCGCATTAACCACAGCTTTCTGATTTGGAGTCATGTTGTTAGAATCTGTTTTATATGCGGTATATGCACTTTTCATTGCATCCACATATTCTGTTCCCAGAAGATCAAGGTACTTATATTCATCAGTATTATAAGTGCTCAGGTCCTCCAGAGAAGGAAAATCCACCAGTTCACTTAATCCTGTGTCTGGATTGTACTGTATTTCCAGGTTTCCGGGCCAACCACTGAAATAGGTAATATAACTTGTTGACTGACTATTGTTATTATATGTGCCTTTATCGCTCATGGCATACTGGTATGGCCCGAAGTCAAGAGAAATTGGCCCCGTAAAGTGCAGCTTCTGTACAGGAGAACCATTTGTATCTGTGTCTACACTTCCACCACAATTATGAGCAGTGCAATTCTGTGTCTCAAACGCCTTTTCACCTATCGTAACATTGTTGCTGCTTTCAAGACTGTAGGAGTCAAACATCACATTTGTCAGATTATGGCAGCCCTGAAATGCCCTTGCGCCTATGTCAGTCACTGTGTTGGGAATGATCACTGTCTTCAGATTACAGAAATTGCTGATCACTCCTTCATCAAGGATTTCAATGCTATGCGGACCTATTTTTTCGGGTATCGTAATAGTATCCACAATCCCTTCATAAGAATATCTGCACAAATTTTTTCCGGAAGTTACCACATAAGTATTCTTGCCAATTGTCCCATCCGCCATTGTAAGTTCATACAGATCCCTCTTCCCAAAATTCTCTTCACGGCCATATATATAGCTGAATGCAAAACAGTTGCTCTTACACATATTATGAAGCGCAGAACCCTCCCGCCCTTCAAAATAGAACTCACCGTTCACCCTTGTGCCAGGACCTAACATTGCCTTGAACTGTTCATACGATACAATGCTGTCCTCAGGAAAAGTCATGTTAGTATTTCTGGCACATATATACGCCAATGAAGAACAGCCTGCAAAAGTTGACATGTATACAGGCCCCTCACATGTATCCGGAAAAGTCAACGATTCCAGAGCCGAACAATTCTTAAATACATCAAAACCTATCTTCTGCAGATTGTTGACACCCGCACTTGTACTTGTACTGTCACTCTCATTGCACAAATCAATCTTCCGAAGTGCATCGCAGTCTTTAAATGCAGCATCTCCAATTTTTTCCACACTCCAGGGCATGGAAAACTCACCCAGTGATCTACACCCCTCAAAAGCCGAGACGCCAATTGCTCTCAACGGGCAATTCGGACTTAAAACAACATTCTGTAACTGAATGCAGTCTTTGAAGGCACCTTCCCCAATCGTAGTCAAACCATTAGCAAACTCTACACTGGTAAAACCACATTTGGAAAAAGCATAATTTCCAACCCCCTTGAATTCATTTCCAAAACTGATTGTTGCAATATTCGAATTTCCAAAAAAAACTCCGTCTTCCTGCTTGGTAATATTCTCCCACTTCTTGGTATCATTGTTATATTTCTGCTTTGAAATATAATTTACCTTTACACCTCTGATATGCTGATATTCCTGTGCCTCCCCCACAGGTTCAAATCCTGTTGCAGTGGCTGACGTATCAGAAGGGATTTCATTTTGATCTGTCTGAGGAGTACCGTGAAAAGCTTTATAATAGTAAATCCTGTCATTATCTAATGCCTCCCAATAGGCTTTATTATCTTCCAGATAACAGGGAATGTACTTTCCGGTCTCTTCAACCAACGTTACAATATACGTTACGGCACTAGTTGTCTCGTCAGTAATACTGTCAACGCTGAACTTATCAACATATTTATTAGGAGTCTTCGTCAGGCTGGACAAGTTATCTTTGACTTTCATATATTCAGCTTCTGGTAACTGATACGAAACATTTTCTGTTTTTCTATAAAACAGGAAATTACCCGCCCGTCCTACTGCAGCAAATCCTGAATCCTGACCATCATTTGAGTTATACTGTCTGTACGCACTAACTTCATTAGGAATATTTACAGTCTCACCTTCTATGTATCCGCTGGCAAATCCTGTTATAATAGTATCCGGCACCTGACCAGAAATATAAACGAATTCAATTTTTTTATCCTCAGTGGTATAAACCTTAGCATCATCCGGAATAATCGGAACCGTACATTCCGGTTCCACAGATGCCTGGGGATCTCTCTCTGCTGCTACTGCCATTATGCCATTATCGTCATTAGACGCCTGCAGCCCATCCACAGGAATCGCCGCTATCACAAGCGCAGACACCAGAAACAATGTGCCCAGGGTCTTGCGCACTGTTCTCCATAACTTTCTGCTTTTCTTCTTTACCACTTTACTCATTTCCACTACTCCTTCGCGTTCGTTTTCGCTGATACTATAAATTTCGCGTCTCCTGACGGCCATGAGTCAGACTGCCATAAGAAGAATTTATCCTTTAACTGCATAACTGCCCACTTCCGTATATGTATCGTCATTTTTCACAAATCTGTTTAGCTTTTTCCGGTTAATTCCATGTCTTTTCAGAAAAGCCTCATTCTCAGGATATCTTTTTCGCAACTACCACAAATCGCCCGTCTGTCTCCTGGTAATCACAGGTGGAAAGCGTCAGAAGCTGATCCCCAAATTCCGCTGTCACCCCTGTATCATACAGAGACATTTCCGCCATCTCCTGCATATGGGAAGCAAATTCCACCTCGCCATTTGCATCAATAAACTGATAATATTTAAAGGCAATTTCGTCCTCCTTATACACTTTCGAGCGGAATACATACATCACCTGATAGGTGCCCTTTTCATAAATCGTGTCAAAATTAATATAAGGATGTTCCTCATAAAAGGATTTCTCCTTGTACAGATCCAGCTGCCCGAACATCTTGCCACTTTTCATGTGATGTCCATATAATATGTAGTTTGTGCTGGGTTTGAGCACGTCACAATCCTTATCCATGAAAATAGTACCGTTCTTGTCGTACTGCTGTTCCATATTATGGTCCAGATAATACTCATTATCCGTTGTCTGCATAACAGGATAATCAATTTTCGTACCGTCTATCTTCACCCATCCGATCAGCCTTTTATACCGAATCATTAAATTCCGGTATTCCTCCAGCACTTCCCTGGATTCCTCATCACCGTCCAATGTATAAAGCGGCCCGTCTGCTGTATCCTGTCCCGCTGTGCCGGAAGACGATGTCCCAGCCGCGGTTTTATCCCTCAGCTGGCTCAACAGCTTATAAGTATTCTGCGTCCTGTAATCATAATAAGAATAAATTGAAAAATACCCCAGGCAGCACACAGCCACTGCGCTGCATACCATGATGATAATCTTCCGCCGCTTCTCCCGCTTTCTGAGCTCCTCCTGCACAATGGCATCCACCACAGCATTTTCCAGTCTGTTTTTCCCGGCTTCCCTGCGCTTCCCGTTCCCCCGCGCCCCGGTTCCCGCCGCAGGCTCTCCCCCGGATTTAAGGGACCTGCCTTTTGTCTGCCGCTTCTTTTTGTCCTCCGGCGGCGGAGCCTTTTTTAACATTTCCTCCACTTCGTCCAGAAAATCCCGTCCCAATAGAGTCAGAAATTTATATTTTCCGCCTTTTAGATCCCTGCGGAGCGCTTCCAGAGAAGCCCTGTCTCCAAAGTCGGTTTCCGTCCGGAGACGGTCTATGATTTCCTTGTCCCGTATGGCACAGGCATAATCACTCTCAGTCCTGAACTGCCTGCCCTCAAGAATCAATACTTTCTGTCCCATAAATATTCCTTCAGATATCTTTTGCCTCATTTACTATTTTACTCTATCTGAAAATTATTGCAAGTGTTTTCTACCAATTCTGCACTGACGGTGTTTCCACATATTATAATGAATGCCCATAAAATTGCTTTTCCGCGCCTTTCTGCGCTCTTCAGGTAATTTCTGGTCTGCGGCATGCATGCAGCATTTCCCGGAGCGTCCCCCAGGATTAATCCTGCAGCCCTGTTTCCATTATATACTATAGGAAGGGGAATGGCAATTTATAAATAAAACTTTTCCCTGGAAACATTGACATGCCGCCCAGCATAGAATAAAGCATAAATAAACCTATGGAGGCTTAAAAACATGAGTGATTTAACTGCTACAAACTGCGGATGCAACGATTCCTGCGGATGTTCTACCAACAATGGATGTGGGTGCGGATGCGGCAACGGAAGCGGATTCGGAAGCTGGATCTGGATTCTCCTGCTGCTGTGCTGCTGCGGCGGAAATTCCGGCGGATGCGGCAGCAGCTGCGGCAATAACTGCGGATGCGGCGGATTCCTGGGCGGCGGCAACGGCGGCGGATGCGAATGGATCATCTGGATCCTGCTGCTCTCCTGCTTCTGCGGCAACGGCGGCGGATTCCTGGGCGGCGGCAGCTGCGGCAATAACTGCGGATGCGGATGCAGCAACAACTGCGGCAGCGGATGCGGGTGCGGATGCTGATCCCGAAATTGACCAGATAAGTTAAGCAATCATCCACAGGCCCTCATGGGACTCCCCATCGGGGGCCTGTTCCAGTAACAGGTAAATGCACATATCCCCTAACCTGTCTACATAGAATAGAAAACAAGGAACTATTCTTGACCGGAAAGGAGTGTGCCGCCATGGAGGAACAAACGACAAAAACCGTCACCGCATTTGATTCCCTCTTCACCAGCAATAAAATTCAAATGCTGAAAATACTGCTTCCCCGTCTGATCCCGGAACAACAGGGGGGTTTTGCCGTCTACATAAAACTGTTGGAACTGCAATATACCCTTACCTTTCTGCGGCGTCATCCCGGCAGGTCACTCTTTGACGGGGCAAAAAAGCTGTCAGCCGGTTTTTTTCAGGAGGACAACACCGACACCCTGGAGCTGTTGGACGAACTGCTGCCGTTCAGCGGACCGGAGGAACGGGCCAAAATACAGAATATGAAAAATATGATGGAAACCTTCAAAAAAATGAAGGAAATGATGGACATGATACAGATGATGCAGGAACTTTTCCCGGAGGGAATGGGCGGAGACGGCAATCCCATGGACTTTTTCTCCAACATGCCGGGAATGGGCGACATGCCGGATCTGTCCGCAATGGCAGACATGGCTTCCTTTTTCCAGAATACCCAGGCGGGGACTGACAGCCAGTGATCTTTACTTCACAGGATCCGGGCATGATGCCGTTCCCTCCGTAAACAGACCCGCGCCTGCTATCACCCCAAAACCCAGATTGTAATCGGAAGGAGTCTTTATCTATGGAAAACATCAGAAACAACCCGGGAAACGGCGGCAGCCCCGGTCACGACAGCCCAAATACGCCTGGCAGCGGCTCCGGGAAGCCGGCCTGGATGTCGGATCCCCTGGTAAAGGAAATTCCGGCAAAAAAGCTGCAGTTTTTAGAAGAGCTTTTCGCCCAGGGACAGGGAAAAAGCCAGAAGGAAATGATGGCTTATCTCATGCCGGCCATGAAACGGGCCAAGAAGGAAAACCTGACCTTCACCCCTCAGGAGGTGAGCGCTGCCATTGCCGCCATCAAAAAATACAGCTCCGAAGAGGAACTGAAAAAAATCGACAAAATTCTGGAAAAAAGCCGCCAGAACGGAAAATGATGATCACAGGAAATCCGGCAGCCGCAGCAAACTGCGCAACTGCCGGATTATTGCTTTTTGTTACGGCTTAGCCACAATATTCACAAGCCTGCCCGGCACATAGATTTCCTTTACAATATTTCCGGTGAGTTTGTCGCCCAGGGCCTCCTTGGCTGCCGCAATCACCGCATCCTTCTCCATGTCCTTGGGTACGGAAATAGCAGCCCGTATCTTGCCGTTCACCTGTACGCCGATTTCCACCATGCTCTCCACCGTCTTGGCCTCCTCGTACACAGGCCATGTTGTCTGGTAAATCCTGCCCTCATACCCGGCAATCTGCCACAGCTCCTCGGTAATATGGGGCGCCACAGGATTCAGCAGCGTCAGCAGCGTCCTGTATTCCCCTTTTGTCACCGCATTTTTCTTATAAAATTCATTGATCAGGGACATCATGGCGGCGATGGCGGTATTGTATTTCAGGGTCTCGAAATCCCCCGACACCTTCTTGATGGTCTGGTGCATCTTTGTCTCCAGATCTGCGCTGTAGCCCTCTTCCGCCGTAAGCATATCCTGCAGCTTCCACACTCTCTCCAGAAATCTGCGACAGCCCTTTACACCGTCCTCGCTCCAGGAAGCACTTAATTCAAAGGCGCCGATAAACATCTCATAGGTGCGCAGGGTGTCTGCGCCGTAATCCCGGATAATGTCGTCCGGATTCACCACATTGCCTCTGGATTTGGACATTTTCTCCCCGTTGGAGCCCAGAATCATGCCGTGGCTGGTCCGCTTCTGATAAGGCTCGGCGCAGGGCACCTGGTTCTGGTCATAGAGGAATCTGTGCCAGAACCGGGAATAAAGCAGGTGCAGGGTGGTATGCTCCATTCCGCCGTTATACCAGTCCACGGGCATCCAGTAGTCCAATGCCTCTTTGCCGGCCAGGGCTTCCTCATTCTTGGGATCCGTGTACCGGAGGAAATACCAGGAAGAGCCTGCCCACTGGGGCATGGTATCCGTCTCCCGCTTTGCAGGGCCTCCGCAGCAGGGACAGGTGGTGTTCACCCACTCTGTCATGGCAGCCAGAGGAGATTCCCCGTTGTCCGTTGGCTCGTAGGATTCCACATCCGGGAGCATCAAAGGCAGCTGGCTCTCATCCAAAGGCACAAAACCGCATTTTTCACACTGCACAATGGGAATTGGCTCTCCCCAGTAACGCTGCCTGGAAAACACCCAGTCCCGGAGCTTGAAATTGGTCTTGCTCTGTCCCAGGCCCTTCTCCTCCAGCCAGGCCGTGATCTTCTTCTTGGCATCTGCCACGGAAAGGCCGTCCAGGAAATCGGAATTCACCAGGGTTCCGGACTCCACATCCGTGTACACTGCCTCCTGAACGCTCACCGGGCTTCCCGCCACCACTTCTATGATGGGAAGGCCGAATTTCGTGGCAAAGTCCCAGTCCCTCTCGTCGTGGGCGGGCACTGCCATGATGGCACCGGTTCCGTAGGTCATCAGCACATAATCGGAGATCCAGATGGGAATCTCTTTTCCGTTCACCGGATTGGTGGCGGTAAGCCCCTGAATCTGCACGCCTGTCTTCTCCTTCACAAGCTCTGTGCGCTCAAAGTCGGATTTCTTCGCGGCCTGCTCCCTGTAAGCCACCAAAGCATCATAGTTCCCGATCTCCTCCTTATATTTCTCAATCAGGGGATGCTCCGGGGAGACCACCATATAGGTTGCCCCGAAAAGGGTGTCCGGCCTGGTGGTGTAGATGCGGAGTTTCTCCCCTTTTCCGGTGATGGTGAAATCCACCTCCGCGCCCTGGGATTTGCCGATCCAGTTCTTCTGGGACACTTTGACTCTCTCAATGTAGTCTACCGTGTCCAGACCCTGGAGCAGCTTATCTGCATACTCTGTGATCTTCAGCATCCACTGACTCTTCACCTTGCGGACCACCTCTGCCCCGCAGCGCTCGCAAACGCCGTTCACCACTTCCTCATTGGCCAGGCCCACCTTACAGGAAGTACACCAGTTGATGGGCATCTCGCTCTTGTAGGCCAGACCTGCCTTGAAAAGCTTCAGGAAGATCCACTGGGTCCATTTGTAATAGCCGGGATCCGTGGTGTTCACCTCCCGCTCCCAGTCAAAGGAATAGCCCAGGGCGTGAAGCTGTCCCTTGAACCGCTCCACATTGTTTTTGGTCACGATTCTGGGATGGATATGGTTCTTGATAGCGTAGTTCTCCGTGGGCAGGCCGAAGGCGTCCCAGCCCATGGGATACAGTACGTTATAGCCCTGCATCCTGCGCTTTCTGGCCACAATGTCCAGTGCCGTGTAAGGTCTGGGGTGGCCTACATGGAGTCCCTGTCCAGAAGGATAGGGAAACTCTACAAGCGCATAGTATTTCGGTTTCGAATAATCGTCGGATGTCCGGAAGGCCTTTTCCCCGTCCCAGACAGCCTGCCATTTCTGTTCCACCTCATGGTGGTTGTAAGGTTGTGCCATGTTTTTTCCTCCTGTTTTGATAAGACATAAAAAAGCCCTTTCGCTGTTTAGAGACGAAAGGGCTTCATTCCGTGGTACCACTCTAATTCACAGTCCAGATAAAATGCAATCCGGTTTAAAACACCAATCCATAGACCGGCTGCCTGCCGCCGGGATCACTCCCCTCTGTTCTGTGCACTCAATAATCGATAACGGGATAAACCGCTCCACCCTACCCACGCTGCTGCGCTTCAGGCAAGAACTCCAAGGCCAGTTCGGAAAAATCTCGCTGCCGTCTCACACCTGCCGACGGCTCTCTGAAAGTCCAATCTCCCTACTATTCCTCTTCAAAGCCGGTAATCTATGAAACTGACCTTTATTTTATCCTGTTTTCATCTGTCTGTCAAGTCAAAAAGTTAAAAATAATCAAGACGCAGCTTAAAATAGATCTGTTTTTAATCCTCTGAACCATTTTCTGCAACCTTGGCTGCCCTTGCGGCGATTTCCTTCTCCTGTACATCAGAGGGAGCCTGCTCATAGCGGACAAATTCATAGCTGTAGTCACCCCGGCCGCCGGTCATGGAACGGAGATCCGTACAGTAGCCATGCAGGGAGCTCTGGGGAATCTCTGCCTCAATCACTTGCTTGCCGCCTGCCATGGGATTCATGCCCAGCACACGGCCTCTCCTCTTGTTCAGGTCACCCATCACGTCTCCGGTATACGCGTCGGGAACCGTTACCTTGATTGCTGCAATGGGCTCCAGAAGTACCGGATGGGCCTCCATAAAGCCCTTCTTGAACGCCTGGATGGTAGCCATTTTAAATGCCTGCTCGGAAGAGTCCACCGGATGATAGGATCCGTCATACAGCACGGCCTTTACGCCCACTACGGGATATGCGGCCATGGGTCCCTTGATCACGGATTCCTGGAGGCCCTTCTCCACTGCGGGGAAATAGTTCTTGGGCACGGTGCCGCCCACCACTTCCTGTGAGAACTCGAAAGCCTGGTCCAGATTCTCGGAAGGGCCGAAGCGCATTTTTACATGGCCGTACTGCCCGTGTCCGCCGGACTGCTTTTTATACTTGTATTCCACATCCGACTGCTTCCGGATGGTCTCTTTGTAGGCAACCTTCGGGCGGTCCAGTTCCACATCCACTTTATATTCGTTCAAAAGACGGCTGACTACAATATCCAGATGCTGGTCTCCCATGCCGTACAGCAGTGTCTGCCTGTTCTCCGCATCGTTCACCACCTTCAGCGTCAGATCTTCATTGGTCATCTTCTGCAGCGCCTGGGAGATCTTGTCTACGTCACCCTTGTTCTTGGGCTTATAGCGCATGCAGGTATAGGGGGTGGACACTTCGGCTCTGCCGAATTTAATCGGGGCAGCCTTGGTTGCCAGGCTGTTGCCGGTCTTCGCATCGCTGAGCTTAGCCAGAGCGCCCAGATCGCCCGCATGAAGCTCCGGAACTTCCATGGGCTTGTTCCCCTGAAGGACATACAGCTTACCCACCTTCTCCTCCACTTCCGTGTCCACATTATAAAGCAGATCATCTGTCTTCAGTACTCCGGAATTCACCTTTATCATGGAATATTTGCCGATGAAGGGATCCACGATGGTCTTCCAGATATAAGCAGATTTCGCCTTGGAAAAGTCGTAATCCGCATTGTAAATATCATTTGTCTTCATGTTGATTCCGGCAATCTTGCGGTTTTCCGGACTGGGCATGTATTTCACGATATCATCCAGAAGGGTGTAAACGCCCTGACACAGCACATTGGAACCCATGGTCATGGGGACAATGGTACCGTCGCATACATTGGTGCGCAGCGCTGCCCTGATTTCCGCGTCTGAGAAGGTCTCCCCACCGAAATAGCGCTCCATCATCTCCTCACTGGTCTCTGCAACAGCCTCCATGAGGGTATCCCGGCAAAGCTCCAGATTGCTCTTATTATATTCCGGAATCTCGCAGTCCACCACTTCCTTGCCCTGCCATCTGTGGCCGGTCTCCGAAACTACATTCACATAGCCCACGAACTTCTCGGACTCACGGATTGGCAGGTTAAAGGGCGCCATCTTCTTGCCGTAAAGCCCCGTCATATCCTCCACAACCTGACGGAAGGATGCATTGTCCACGTCCATATTGGAGACATAGATAAACCTGGGCAGCTTGTATTTTTCACAGAGCTCCCATGCCTTCTGGGTCCCCACTTCAATGCCGGACTTGCCGTTTACCACAATGATGGCCGCTCCTGCCGCGCTGACAGCCTCCTCCGCCTCGCCTACAAAGTCAAAATAGCCGGGAGTATCGATTACATTGATCTTATATCCCTCCCATTCAATGGGAATAACGGATGCATTGATGGAAAACTTACGCTTCTGTTCCTCTTTGCCGTAATCGCTTACGGTATTGCCGTCGGGGACTTTGCCCATTCTGGATGTAATTCCGGACAGATACGCAAAAGCTTCCGCCAGGCTGGTTTTACCGCTTCCGCCGTGCCCCAGCAGCACCACATTCCGAATCTTGTCAGTTGTGTAAACTTTCATTTGACTTTCCTCCAATTTTTATGTAATTTGGGTGTTTTGACATGATAATGACAAATGATTCAATTCCCATGTGACTATTTTACTAGACTGAGTGCATTTTTACAAGATAATATTATGATTTTACTGAATTTTTCCACTATTTTTAGATTCCCCAGATTCCTGTTGCCTTTCCCGCGCTAAAGTGGTATTGTGGAACGGTAATCTAATCTTTCAAACGGAAAAGAGGTAACGCCATGTCCAAACTGACCTGCGGCTTCATCGGACTGGGCCTGATCGGAGGTTCCATCGCAAAAGCCCTGAAAGAAAACATCCCGGATATCCGAATCATTGCCTTTGACATAAGCAGGGAGTCCCTGGCCCTGGCAGCAAAGGAAAACCTGGCGGATGTCACCGTCTCTGTAATCAATGAGGCGTTCTCCGAATGCGACTATATCTTTCTGTGCGCCCCCGTGAGAAAAAACGACGAAAATCTTGCAGCCGTGAAAAAATTCATAAATCCGGACTGCCTGCTCACGGATGTAGGCAGCGTAAAAACAGGAATCCACCAGGCAGTCTGCCGGGCGGGACTGGACCACTGCTTCATTGGCGGACATCCCATGGCAGGCAGCGAGAGGGTTGGTTTTCTCAACTCCAGGGCAGCCCTTCTGGAAAACGCCTACTATATCCTGACCCCCACCTCTTCCGTGCCCGGCCGGAAGCTTGACGCCTACCGGGAACTGGTGTCCGGAATGCGGGCCATTCCCCTGGTACTGGATTACAGAGAGCATGACTACGTCACTGCCGCCATCAGCCATCTCCCCCATGTAGTCGCTGCCTCCCTGGTAAACCTGGTCTGCAGGAGCGACTCCCGGGACGGCATCATGAGGACCGTGGCTGCAGGAGGCTTCAAGGATATCACCAGAATCGCCTCCTCCCAGGCAGGCATGTGGCAGCAGATCTGCCTTACCAACGGATCCAATATTTCTTCCCTTCTGTCCGGTTATATCGACATACTGACCAGATTTCAGGAAGCGCTGGACGCCGGGGATTCGGAATTCCTTTACACGCAGTTTGAAAATGCCCGCGGATACCGGGATTCCCTCCCCAATGCCTCCTGCGGCCCCATCAAACGTTCCTACCGCATCAGTGTGGAGATTCCGGACAGGTCCGGGACCCTGGCCCACATTACCACACTTCTGGCCGACAGGGAGATCAGTATCAAAAATATCGGTATTACCCACAACAGGGAAGGGGACGACGGCGTCCTGAAAATAGAATTTTATGATGAGAATGCCCTGAAGCTGGCTGCCGGGATTCTGAAGGCATCCGGGTATCAGACCGGAATCCCTTCCTAGGGCGTATTTGACAGCTGCTTTCAGGCAGACGTTCGCCTTTTGCGCCTTTTTCCCAGACGGACCGCCAAAGCTCCCACTGCAATGCAGAAAAGCATGCCGAACGCGCCCCCGCAGGTATCCAGGAGCACATCCCTGAAGCTGGCGCTCCTTCCCGGCACAAAATACTGGTGGAATTCGTCTCCTGCCGCGGAAAAAAAGACCCAGAGAACCGTGAGAAGATACAGCCGCCTTCCCCGCTCCATCCACTGACTCCACAGCACATACACCAGAACTCCCATACAGGCATATTCCGAAAAATGCGCCAGCTTCCGCAGGGGATATTCAAAATTCCCTGCCATTTGGGCTGTGCGCGCATCATCCCACCCGGCCCGGAACAACTGGTTGACAAACCCAACGCATTCCTCCGAAATCATCTGGCTCAGGGAGGAAGACCGGCCGCTGTCCTGGGCAGAGAAGCTGAAAATCAAAAAATAAAGTATGCCGAGCAAAACAGACGCAGCTCCTGTTACCAGAAGTCTGCGCCCTCTGCTCCCGTTCTTTCGTTTAGTCTCCATTGATCGTCTGGTATACTTCGATTCTGGCGGAATCCATCTCCGGCATGCCGATGAAAATGGCCCCGTATCCGTAGCCGCCTGCCTTCAGCTCGATTCTCACAATCTGCAGAAAAGCATGAATCACCTCTTTGGTCCAGATGGTCAGATAAGCCTCATACACTTCACCGATCTGCAGCGGCTCCGTACAGTCAAAGCCCACACCGTTCTTGGATACATCCATAATATTGATGGTTACCTCATTTCCGGCATTGCCATCCAGTCTCTTGATCACAAGCTTGGATGCCAGATCTGTTCTTCTTGTCTTTCTTCTGTCCTCCATAATATTGTATCTCCTTTGCCGGTGAAATCATCCTTCACCACATGTACCATAAGTATAACATTTCCCGCCGCATATCACAAGACCAAATACAATTTTCGTCCTCTTTTCTTGGGCAGCACCGGCATATGGCTCCGGACAGCCGCTCACAGGATCAGCATGGCGTCCCCGAAGCTGAAGAAACGATACCTTTCCCGCACCGCCTCCCCATAGGCTGCCAGCACATTTTCCCGTCCTGCCAGAGCGGAAACCAGCATCACCAGTGTGGATTCCGGCAGATGGAAGTTGGTAATCAATCCGTCCAGCACCTTAAAACGATATCCCGGATAGATAAAAATCTCCGTGTCTCCGCTGCCCGGATGTACTATTCCATTGTCGTCCGCCGCGCTTTCCACGGTTCTGCAGCTGGTGGTGCCAACGCAGATTACCCGTCCCCCGGCAGCCCTGGTCTCATTGATAACCGAGGCAGTTTCCTCCGGAACCTGATAATACTCCGAATGCATATGATGGTCCAGTATGTTCTCTTCCTTCACGGGCCGGAAGGTGCCCAGCCCTACATGGAGAGTCACATATACGATTTTTACCCCTTTCCGCCCGATCTCCTCCAGAAGCTCCCGGGTAAAATGAAGTCCCGCAGTGGGCGCTGCCGCAGACCCCTGGTATTTGGCATAGACGGTCTGATAGCGGTTCTTATCCTGGAGTTTATGGGTAATGTAGGGAGGCAGGGGCATTTCCCCCAGGGAATCCAGGACTTCCTCAAAGACGCCCTCGTATTCAAACCTGACCAGGCGGTTTCCCTCCTCCACAGTCTCCAGAACCTCTGCCTTCAGCAGGCCCTCCCCAAAGGAAAGCCTTGCGCCGGGACGGCATTTTTTCCCCGGCTTCACCAGAGTCTCCCACACGTCCGCGCTGACCCGCTTCAACAGAAGCACCTCCACATGACCTCCGGTTCCTTCCCTCTCCCCCAGCAGCCTGGCGGGAACAACCCTGGTATTATTTAACACCAGACAGTCTCCCGGGCGCAGAAAATCCCCCACCTGGCGGAAGATATGATGGGAGATTGCCCCGGTGCGCCTGTCAAGCGCCAGGAGCCTGCTGGAGGAACGTTCCTCCAGCGGGTCCTGCGCGATCAGCTCCTGGGGCAATTCAAAATAAAAATCCCTTTTTTTTAATTCCGTCCGCGCTGTCTCCGTCTTCCCGGCATCCATTACATGGAAGCTCCTTCCACGAATGCCTTGTAGCCGCGGTAGGTCTCGTATACATCAGCCTTGCTGGTGGCTTCCCAGGGCGCATGCATGTTCAGCACGGCCACACCGCTGTCGATTACGTTCATGCCGTACTTGGCCAGGATGTACGCGATGGTTCCGCCGCCGCCCACGTCCACCTTGCCGAGCTCTGCTGTCTGATAGATAATTCCCCTGTCATCCATAACCTTGCGCAGATGGGCCACATACTCCGCATTGGCATCATTGGAGCCTGATTTTCCCCTGGATCCGGTGAACTTGTTGAATACCATGCCGTTCCCCAGGAAAGCGGAATTCTTCTTCTCAAAGCAGGATGCAAAGGCAGGATCATAACCTGCGCTTACATCGGAGGAAAGCATTGCGCTTCTGGCCATGCATCTTCTGAGATTCAGCTCGCTGTACTCTCCAAGCAGCTCCATCAGTTCCGCCACGGCGTTCTCAAAGAAACGGGAATTCATGCCGGTTGCACCCACGGAACCGATCTCTTCCTTATCCACCAGGATGCAGCACATGGTTCTGTCAGTCTCCTTCACGTCCAGCATTGCCCGCATGGAAGTGAATGCGCAGACCCTGTCATCCTGTCCGTAAGCCAGAATCATGCTTCTGTCAAATCCCACTTCCCTGGCCTTGCCCGCAGGCACGATCTCCAGTTCCGCCGAGAGAAAATCATCCTCCTCTATGTCGTAGCTCTCCTTCAGGATCTTCAGGACGCCTGCCTTTACGGCTTCCTTGGCCTGCTTCTTGTCCGCATCCTCCGCGCCGTCCTCTTCTTTCTTATCAGCGCCCAGGCAGATGGGTCTGCTGCCCACGATCAGATCCATGGCCTCTCCCTCGATAACCTTGGAGGCCTTCTTCTCCATCTGCTCCCCTGCCAGATGCACCAACAGATCAGAGATGAAGAAAACGGGATCGTCCTCGTTTTCCCCTATGTTCATTTCCACAGTGGTTCCGTCCTTCTTTACCACCACGCCGTGAAGGGCAAGGGGAATTGCCACCCACTGATACTTTTTCACACCGCCGTAGTAATGTGTGTCCAGATAACCCAGATTGCTGTCCTCATACAGAGGATTCTGCTTTACGTCAATCCTGGGGCTGTCAATGTGCGCGCCCAGAATGTTCATGCCTGCTGTCATGGGCTTCTCACCGATCTGGAACATGGCAATGGACTTATTCATGCATACGCTGTACACCTTGTCACCCTTGGCAAGCTTCGTTCCGCTGCCGATAAGGCTCTCCAGTTCCCTGTAACCTTCTGCCTCTATCGTGTTCACAATGGTATCGATGCATTCCCGCTCTGTCTTGCCGTTATCCAGAAAGTCCCTGTACTCCCTGTTCAGCTGCTCCAGTTCCTTTACCTGACCCTCATCATAGGTCTCCCATGCGTTTTTTCTTTCCATTTTCGTATCCTTTCCTGCCTTGAAACGTCCTGTCCGGCATCTGAATCCATTCTACCATATTCCACAATCCATGGGAACTGTTTTTATCATTTTATTCTGTCATGCCGGGCATGGCGCTTCTTCATATCAGTCGGAATCCTACTGACGCAGCTCAATCCCCATCTGTTCCAGACCGTTCAGTATCTTCTTCATTGCAGCGTTCACATCGCCGTCCTCCAGGGTCCTGTCCTTTGCCCGGAAGGTGATGGAATAGGCGATGGACTTGAAGCCTTCCTTGATCTGGGAGCCTTCATAAAGGTCAAACAGCCTGCATGATTCCAGAAGCTTTCCGCCCCTCTGCCGAATCATCTGCTCGATATCCCCGGCCAGAATCTCCCTGGGAACCACCATGCTGATGTCCCGGCTCACAGCAGGATACTTTGCAATGCCTTCGTATTTTCTGTCAAAAGTTGTGAAGGGAATCAAGGCAGGCATATCCAGCACTGCCACATAGGCTTTGGTACCGATTTCATAATTATCCAGCACTTCCGGATGTACCTCTCCCAGATATCCAACCACATCCCCTTCGTATATCACAAGCGCCTGACGGCCCGGATGCAGGAACGGCTTCCCGGCCTTCGGATCATACACCGGCTTCTTCCGCATTCCCACTGCCTCAAAGAATTCTTCCACCACACCCTTCATGGTAAAGAAATCCCCCTCCCCGTAGAATCCCAGGGTAAACTGCATCCTCTCATCCGGCAGCTCCGCCAGCGGCAGTGTTCCCGGAATGTAAATATTCTCCAGTTCGTAAAGACGTACATTTTTATTCCTGCGGTTGTAATTCACGGACAGGCTTGTAAGCATGCCGTTCAGGGTGGAGGTTCTCATAATGGAGAAATCCTCCCCCAGGGGATTGGAGATGGTAACCGTCTGACGCAGCACATGGTCCTCAGGAATCAGCAGCCTGTCAAATACTTTGGGGCTTTCAAAGGAATAGCTCATTCCCTGTGAGAAACCGCAGTATTCCGCAATGTCCCTGGCCTTCTGCTCGATGCGCATCTTATAGGACAGCCTGCCTGCAGTTGCCTCTCCCCTGGGCAGGGTGGTGGGAATCCTGTCATAGCCGTAAAACCTTGCCACTTCCTCTGCAATATCCGCATCACAGTTCAAATCCTGACGAAAATACGGAATCTCCAGTGCGGTGCCGCCCTCTTCCCTCTCAAAAACCCGGATTTCCAGACGTTCTAAGATTTCCTTCATCTCCGCCTCCGAAACCTTTGTTCCCAACAGGCTGTTGTACTTTTCCGGCTTGAAGGGAAGCACCTTTTTCTCCGCCATGGGAGCGGAAACATCCACCATGCCCCCCACGACTTCGCCGCATCCAAGCTCCTCAATAAGCTGGCAGGCCCTGTTCACTGCCTCCTCCGCATTGTGGGGTTCCAGACCCTTTTCGAATTTGCCGGAGGAATCCGTGCGCAGGCCGATTCTCCTGGAGGCCTTTCTCACACTGGGCCCGTTGAAAACCGCAGATTCAAACAGCACTGTTTTCACATGATCCGTTATCTTGCTGTTTTCGCCGCCCATGATGCCAGCGATGGCAACCTCTTTCTCCGCATCGCAGATCATCAGAATATCCTTATCCAGTCTGCGCATCTGTCCGTCCAGGGTCTGGAATTCGTCCCCGTCCTTGGCGCGCCGCACAATAATTTTACGCCCCGCAATGGCATCCAGGTCAAAAGCGTGCATGGGCTGTCCGTACTCCTCCATCACATAATTGGTGATGTCCACCAGATTGTTGATGGGTCGGATGCCGCTGGCCGCCAGTCTCCTCTGCATCCACTTGGGAGAGGGGCCGATCTTGATATTTTTGCAGACCCTGGCGCAGTACCTGGGGCAGAGATCCGGATCCTGCACTTCTACGCTGATGTAGTCATGTGCGTCCTCTCCGTTTCCTGTCTCCTTTACCACAGGGGGCACAAAGGGCTTTTTAAAAGTGGCCGCTGCCTCCCTTGCCACTCCCAATACACTGTAGCAGTCCACGCGGTTGCTGGTGATCTCATATTCGAAAACCGTGTCGCGGAGGCCAAGAAGCTCCACTGCGTCCGCGCCCACTTCCGCATCCTCCCCGAAAATATAGATCCCCTCTTCCGGAGCTTCCGGATACAGATTCCTGTCGGAACCCAGCTCCTCAATGGAGCACATCATCCCGTTGGAGGGCACGCCCCTGAGCTTGCCTGCCTTAATCCGGATTCCCTCCTCCGGCAGGGGGCCGCCGTCATGTCCGCCCGCTACTTTTCCGCCGTCCAGAACCACGGGAACCCTGTCCCCTTCCTTCACGTTATGGGCGCCTGTAACGATCTGGACTGTATCCGTCCCGATATTCACCTGGCATATGATAAGCTTTTCCGCATCGGGATGCTTCTCGATGGAAAGAATCTGTCCCACCACGATTTTTTCCAGGTTTCTGTCTCTTCTCTCATAGCCCTCCACCTTGGTGCCGGACAGGGTCATTCCATCAAAATATTCCTGATCCGTACATTCCAACCGGGGCACATATGCCTTAATCCATGACAATGCTGTATTCATGCATTTTACCTCTCTCACAATATGCTTAATCTCAAAAGCCCTTTCGCTTTGGCCCAAATGTGTCAAAACTGCCGCAGGAAGCGGATGTCGTTCTCATATAACAGCCGCATGTCGTCGATCTCATACTTCAGCAGCGTAATCCTTTCCAGACCCACGCCAAAGGCAAATCCGGTATATTCCCCGGGATCAATGCCGCTCATCTCCAGCACATGGGGATGTACCATGCCGCAGCCCAGTATCTCAATCCATCCGCTGCCCTTGCAGAACCTGCAGCCCTTACCGCCGCATTTAAAACAGGTCACATCCATCTCCGCACTGGGCTCCGTAAAAGGAAAGTGATGGGGCCTGAATTTCACCTTTGTCTCCTCCCCGAACAGCTCCCTGGCAAACTCCGCCAGTGTTCCCTTCAGGTCAGCAAAGGTGATGTGCCTGTCGATCACCAGTCCCTCAATCTGGTGAAAGCAGGGGGAGTGGGTGGCATCCACTTCATCGGAGCGGAACACCCTGCCCGGGGCAAGCATTCTGATGGGAAGCTTTCCCTTCTCCATCTCGTGCACCTGCACTCCCGAAGTCTGGGTCCGCAGAAGGATATCTCCTGCAGCGCATGCCACATAGAAAGTATCCTGCTCATCCTTGGCGGGATGATCTGCAGGTATATTCAGCGCTGCGAAATTATAGTAATCCTTTTCCACCTCAGGGCCTTCCACCACCTCATAGCCCATTCCCACAAAGATTCTCTCCACTTCCTCCAGGACGATGGTATTCGGATGTCTGTGCCCCAGCTCGGCCCTCTTCCCGGGAAGGGTCACGTCAATGACCTCCGCCTTCATCCTTGCCTCCCTGGCAGCTTTCTCAAGCTTTGTCTTCCGTTCCTCCAGAAGCCTCTCGATCTCTCCCCTGGTCTCGTTTACCATCTGCCCCACCCTGGGCCTGTCCTCGGGCAGTACGTCCCGCATGGACTTCAGGAGATCCGTCAGCTCTCCTTTTTTGCCCAGAATACTGACCCTGATCTCATTCAGTCTGTCGGCGCTGTCACAGCTTCCCAGCTGCTGCAGGGCCTTCTCCTTGATCTTCTCAAGCTTTTCTCTCATATTCTCCCTCGTTTCTGTGCTGTCCATTTCCATTGCCCTCTCCGCGCCGCAGCACTGGCACGGAACGGCCGCCGGAAGGGTTTTTCCCGGAAAACCACGCAAAAAAATCCCCTGCAGCTTTTTCTCAAAACTGCAAGGGACGAAATCATTCCATTCCGCGGTACCACCCTGCTTCCCGCTCCCTGCATATTCCGCAGACAGCCGGCTCTCCTTTGCATTTAACGCATGCCCACGTCCTGATCTACACAGCGTCTCCGCCTTCCATCAGACAGCTCCGGCGGGAAATTCACGGTTTATCCGAACCTGGGAAAGCTCTCAGCCGCCGACTTCCCCTCTCTGCAGGAAAAATAAACCCCTACTGTACGCCATCTCTGCTTTTGTTATCCTGTTGATTTCTAATCATACTGTCTTCCGTGTAAAATGTCAAGAGGATTTCGCATTTTTTCTGCCGTTTTTCCGCCGGAATACAGCGTCCGGTCCCGGGTCAGGTACCCGTTATGGAATTATAATAACAGTTCATATAAGCGCCGATCATGATGATGTACATGCAGAAATACATCCACAGCAGCACGATAATGATAATGGAAAGGCTTCCGTAAATGCCATAGGAGTTGCCATAGGTCACATAGTAGGAAAAAGCCCAGGAAAAAACGCTCCACACCACGGCCGAGAAAACCGCCCCCGGAATCTGTTCCCTGAAAGCCAGCTTTTTATCCGGCACATAGGCATATACTGCGGCAAAAAGCACTGCCAGCACCGCCCATACCAGAAGAAAACGGAAATTCATGGCAAAGGAAACCACTTTCTGGAGCTGCGGAATGCGGTGCAGCGTCAGCGCCACCACCTGGTCGCCGAAAACCATCACAACCAGGGACAGAATCACCACAACCAGCATGACCAAAGTATAAAAGGAAGCTATAATCCGCACAACAATGTAGTTTCTTTTCTCC
Source organism: uncultured Lachnospiraceae bacterium (assembly GCA_947367855.1). Lineage (GTDB taxonomy): Bacteria > Bacillota > Clostridia > Lachnospirales > Lachnospiraceae > Acetatifactor. The sequence goes on from CANBFE010000014.1 coordinate 55,886, forward strand.
TCCACGTCATTGACCGCATTCAGCCCCCGCATCAGCGCCATAACCCCTTTTGCCGCAGACCATATGGTTGCAATCAGGGCCACGGACAGAATTCCCCCGGACTTGTCATAGACCTCGGAAATCAGGCTCTCGGCAAGGGGGTCCACCTGGTCCGGCAGGATATCCGTCACCAGTTCCACCAGGTTCTCCTCCGTCAGCGGCGTAAAGGGTATGATGGTACACACCACAATCAGCATGGGAACCACGGAAAGAAAAAAGAAAAAGGCAATGCTTGAGGCATAGGTGCTGATATTCTTCACCTTCATCTTTCCGGAAAAGTCCCTTATCACGATAACCAGACTCACAAGTGTCTCTAAAAAACTCTTAAGGAAACCCAAAATCATATCAACCATTCAGACCGTTCCTATCCATATATATTTTCAATCCTGCAGTTCTCATAAAAATACAGCAGAATATCCCTGACGGAATAACCGCTCTCCGCCATGGCTCTGGCGCCGTTCTGGCTCATGCCAACACCGTGGCCGAATCCGCCGCCGGACAGGGAATATCCTATCACATTTCCGTTTTCTTTTCCAGTGTCTATTACAAAAAAACCGCTTGGAAGCAGATTGGGGCTGTTTATGCTGCTGCCGTCCTGTCTCCGGATCTTCGACTTTCCGTCATTCAGCACATACCGGATATTGTGTTCCGATATGACTTTTATCTTCCTGTCGCCCATTTCTATGATAAGCTCATCCGCAACGCCCCCGCTGCCCCGCTTTTCTATGTACAGTTCCGTCACCGGATCCAGGCTCTCTATGGTCTGGCTGACATATTCCCCGTCCTTCCATGTCAGAATCAGCCTGTCATTCGCAGCGTAACGCTTCTGCAGTGTTTCCAGCATGCGCTCCCTGTCCAGTTCCTCCACCTGGTAGGTCCAGCGGTACCACCCTTCTCCCGCCTCGAAATCATCCTCCCTGACCGTGGAAATAAAAGCCCGGAAAGCCTCTTCCTCCCTGAGGCTCTCCCCCAGGGATTCCCCCGGCGCGCCTGTCTCTCCCGGATCCGTGACGCCTTCCTCCGGGCTGCCTGCTTCGCCCATGGCCGCTACCGCTTCCGCCAGCGCAGTCCTGCTCAGAGGTCTGGCCCTCAGATAAGTCAGGGTTGGGGCAGCCTGAGTCTTCCATACGGTGGCATCGCTTCCCACACCGCAGGAAGTGGAATAGTAATAGGTTCCCGCAAGATCCCCTGCTTCCGTCAGCAGCAGCTGTCCATAGGTCTCCTTCACCGCAGTGGTGGTGCTCTCCTGTTCCAGGATATTGTTGTACACCTGGTAGGAAGTACTGTCGTCCACATGGGCGCCGTACCGGGGATAACCCGCATGCAGCATATGCCCGTAGGCATAGGTTCTGGCACAGACTGCCTGGGCTTTCAGGGCCTCAAAGGGATATTTTGCCGGCATTTCACTGGGCACCACACTATAGAGATACTCCTCAAGCAACACTTCATTCACGGCCACAATCCCGTCCCCGGTTTTCAGAAGCTCCATCTGTCCCCTGTAGGCAGGCGTCCCCTGGCTCCTGCCGCAGTTTTTGAAAACCACCTTTCCCGTCAGCACATCGGGAGAAATTCTCACCCTGTCCGCCTCAAAATAAATGCTGTCATAGCCGAACTCCACCTCTTCACCAGCAGGATGCTTCTCCTGTTTCTGACTGTCGTGGGGACCATAGGTTATTGTGAAATCCGTATCGCAGGTAATCAGGGGCTTATCATGAAAGGTTCCGCCATAGTCAGATGATTTTACCAACACCCTGATGTACTCCATGGCCTCCTCCTTCACCATGAGAAGAGCGCAGATTTCGCCATTCTCCAGGCACAGATCCGTAAAGCTGTACCCAAAACACAGATCCTCCGCAGTGCACATCTCCAGACTGTCGTATAACCGATACCCCCTGTAATCAGCCGCCAGCGGAATCTTTCCGTAACCCTCCACCTCAATGCCCGTGTCGTCCGCGCTTAAAATCTTTCCGTTGATCTTATCTGTCCTCAGGGAAACCGAGGTGACCAGACCGTCCGTAATCTCTATATCAGCCACCTGTTCCCGCAGGGACAGGCCCACGGAATCGCCGCTCTCTGCACCGTCCGGCTCTGAATTCTCTCCCCAGGCATAATGCTCACTCTGCCCTTCCCTGAAAATCAGAAGCCCCTCCTGGTCTGCCTCCGCGATCCACACATTGGCAAACAGCTCCACTACGGGAATATGCGGCTCCGGTGTCGGCACCGGGACCTCCTCATCCTCCTCCGGCCTGTGTACCAGATGCAGGAGCAGCCTGCCGAATAAGAGAATTACCAGCAGCAAAATTCCCAACAGGCAGATAAATGCCTTTATCTGCATTCTTTGCGACCTGTTTAAACCCCATCTGTCTCTGTCCAATCAATTCCTCTCCCCAAAAATAAATTTAAGTACAAGCTTAAAAGAGCAGCCCTGAAAGGACTGCTCTCTTCTTCTGTATCATGTGCCCAAAATGCCGCCTCCTGCTCTCTGACTCCTAGCAGCGCTAGGTGGGTAACCGCAACCAAAGCTTTTGCCTTCCCTTCCAATCCTCCGCCAGAGGCGGAGTGAGGGCTTGACAGCCACTTGGCAATATAGGAATCCCGTTTAAAGTAATGTAGGTTCAAAATAAACAAAAGTTATCAAACATTTCAGGCTAAAATTATTATAACAAAAAGTTTTTAAAATTACAACTGTATTTTTTTCCATTTTTCTGCCAATACAACACAATTTGTAATAACCCCTGTATCTTCAGCAGGGAAAACCTTTTCATTTTATTATTATTATTACATAGTATTATATATACTAATTTTTTCTGTATTATTTATTGAATTTATAATTTACTATTTTATAAATCCTGAAATTATATAGAATAGATTTTAGGAAATATATGTAACTGCACTACACCAGAGAAATAGGAATTTGAAACATGAACAAAACTGACAGTATAGTAGGCGCAAACATTGCAAAACTGCGAAAAGAAAAAGGACTTTTACAACGGGAACTGTCCAGTATCCTGCACATGTCACCAAGCAACATCTCCAACTATGAAAACAATGAATACTGGCCGGACTTAAAAACCATCTGCAAGATGGCGGACTACTTCCAGGTCACCACAGATTACCTCCTTGGCCGGACGGAATACCGCTGTCCACCGGAAATGCTTAACGAATATATCACCACGGACTATACTGTCCGCAAGATCGTAAGCACCCTCTCCTCCCTGGATCCGTCTTCCCTGGATGCAGCCATTAAATTTATAAACTACCTGAAAGATACCAATACATCCTCTCAACAGCACATGGAAAAGCCCGATGCTTAGAACATGGATTTCTTAACGCAGTGAAAATCGAGCCGGGGAAAGTTTATCCCTGCTCACTGCACGGGCCTGCGCATAAAAGGAACGACGGACACTCTGCCCGCCGTTCCATAAAAATTTATTTCATTTTGTCTCCCTGCAGCCTCCCGCACCCGGCGGTGCAGGAAGCAAAACAGGATTACTGCAGCCCCGCCTTACAGGCCGGCAGCCTCGTCAACGATCTTCTTCAATGCAGCCAGAGCCTCGTCAGGCAGCTTGTCATAGCCTTCCTTCTTGGTAGCGAAGCCTTCCACAGCATCCACACGGTTCTGCATAGCGCCCTGAAGAGCCTTCACATACTCTGCATCGCCAAGGTCAGGGGTAAAGCCTTCCCAATCCATGATCTCGATATCCTCGAAAGGTCCCCACTGCTTGAAGCTTGCCCTCTTCTCCACGATGGTCTCCAGAATGCCAAGGGTATCGGCAGGTTTTACTTTCTTGCCCATGAAGTCACCAGTGTTGATGATGTAGCAGTCTACATTCTTCTCCTCAACCAGCTTCTTGAACTTCTCATAGTCGTTCACCAGAGGATAGGTTCTGAAAGGATTTGCATAAGGAACGATACGAAGTGCATTCATATCGGTGCCTGCAGCCACACGCTCTGCTGTGGAGGTCTTGGTAGCCAGGGTAGCGCCCATAACGGATGCCAGAGCAGCGCCCTTCAGCTTCACTACAGGAGGAATGGTGGGATCCTTCATAATCCAGAAAATGGCATTTACGGGAGCGTCAATCTTATCCACGCGGTTAGGGCTCCACAGTTTGGACTTGATGGCACGGCCGTTGCCGTTTCTGATATCCTCGGTAACCAGCTGTACCTTGCCGTCCTCGTCCAGAGTTGCGGAACAGTTCTGTGCGGTAAGCAGGAAGGTATTATCAGGACAGCCTGTAGGATAGTCAGCAGTCTTGTCAAAATAGGTAGGCTCCAGTGCTACGGAAGAGCAGGTGTCAGTATTGATGATGAATGCATCGTCATGAAGCACCTTGATCTCATACTTTCCGTTATGTTTTGCATGGGTCAGAGTGGACTTTCCGGAGCCGGACAGGCCATATACGGATGCAACGAACTTGCTGCCGTCAGCCAGCAGATACTCCTTCTGTCCGCCGTGGCAGGATGCATAGCCGTTTCTGTTGGCCAGAGCCCATGCCATGGTCAGTGTACCCTTCTTGTGCTCGCCGAAATACTTCATGCCAAGGATGGCTGCGCAGTTCTGGTTGGTATCGAAATAGCACAGGGTCAGATCATCGCTTAAGCAGCTGTAGTCCACATCAGGGCTGGGTGTGGGAGCCCACTGAGGATCGGAAAAGATATAGATATCCGGCTCCTTCCCGCCGCCGATGGGCTGGGACTCTTTGTACATAGCCACATATTTGTCGGACATATACTGGAAATTCAGCATCCAGTTGTAAAGAAGGTTCTCCTCTCCTTCCGGAATCAGCAGATGAGCCTTTGCCATGAACTCAGGATCCAGTCCGATATAGCACTCTGCATGATACAGGGTCTTCCAACGGGTCTTGTAGATGGCGTCCATAACAACCTTGTCAAGCTTGCCTGCGTCCACACCGGGCTCACCCTTAATGCGGCGTGCCTGTGCATAACGTCCGGTAACTGCTCCGTCGTTGAACAGCAGCACCTTGGCATCTCTCTCCAGGCCGATCTCCTCTGCACGGTGAACCGGCATATCGGTAACGATGGTTCCGGGAGAATTTTTTGCCATTTCATATGCTTCCTTCAGGGTGTTCACCTTTACTACGTTATTGCCGTAGAAAGCGCCCTCAATGATGGAACGGGTCTTGCTGAAACCGGGCTTTCCGGCGCCGATTTCTGAAATGGGGTAATACGCTTTTGTTGACATTGGAATCGTCCTCCTTAAAATGGTATTTCCTACTCTCCCCGATAAGACCGACGGGAGGTGAATGGTATTTTTACGGATATTCCCTGCTTCAGGAATCTCCCGGGAACATTGGCCGGTTCTCACGCTTTCCAGGCACAGCTGCACTTGACAAAACAGGTGTACCGATGTAAAATCCGGGGCCTTGCAAATGTTCCCTGATCTTCCTTATTATCTCAAAACTGATTTCAAAAGTCAAGAAAGCAGGGATATATTTTATAACGATTTAACATTTAATTTATGTACGCTGTCTGCCCTGGTCTCCGCCCGCAGCCATTCCCGCTCTTCCTCATCCAGATAAGGAGACAGCTTCTCGAATACCTCTTTCTGGTAAGCGTACAGGTAAGCTCTCTGGGTCTCTGTCATGTAGTTTTCGTCAATGGCTTCCATATCCAGAGGCACCCAGGTGATGGTTTTGAAATGCATGAACTGGCCGTATTCGTTCTTTATATCGTTCTCCGCCACCATCACATTCTCAATGCGGATGCCGTGGCTTCCCTCGATATAGATGCCGGGTTCGTTGGTCACGTCCATGCCGGCCTCGATGACTGCCTCCGGCCTCCCTTCCGCATACTGCCAGGAAAGTCCCTGAGGGCCTTCGTGAACATTCAGAATATAGCCAACCCCGTGTCCGGTGCCACATTTGTAATCCTGTCCGATATTCCAGACGGGCTGACGGGCCAGAATATCCAGATTCCGTCCGGTACATCCATAGAGCCATCTGGCATTGGTCATCTGCAGCATTCCTGCGGCTACCACCGTATAGTGCTTCCTGATCTCGTCGGAAATGGGGCCGAGCACAATGGTTCTGGTCACATCTGTGGTGGCGCCCAGATACTGTCCGCCGGAATCCACCAAAAACAGGCCTTCCGGAGCCAGTACCGCATGATTTTCCGGCGTGGCTTCATAGTGCATCATGGCCGCATTGGCCTTGTAGCCGCCAATGGTGGGGAAAGACAGGCCCAGACATTCCGGTATCTCCCTGCGGAAAGCCTCCAGTCTGTCTGCTGCAGTGATCTCCGTGATCTCCATTTTGCCGATATTCTTCTTCAGCCAGTAGATAAACTTTGTGAGAGCCAGGCTGTCCTTGAGATAGTACTTCTCCATATTGGCCAGCTCCACAGGATTCTTGATGGCTTTTAAAAGCTCCGTAGGATTGCGCTTCTCCACCAGAGTCTGCTTTTCGGACAGGGTTTTATACAGACAGTAGCTGCAGTAGCGGTCATCCACCATAATCTTCCCTTCCACGGGAAGTCCCTTCAGGTAGTCCACAATGCTGCCGTACTCCTCCACCTGGATTCCTTTTTCCTCCAGATAGGCTGTCACGGAATCGTCCAGGGCGCTCTTCTGAATGAACAGTACTGCGCTCTCTTTGGTAAAATATCCATAGGAAATAGCCACCGGATTGCATTCCACGTCACATCCCCTGATGTTGAAAAGCCACATCAGATCATCCAGCTTGGTCAGCAGGAAGCTGTCCGCGCCCTCCTTCTCCACCTTTTCCATGACTTCCTTCTTCTTATCCTGGAAGCTTTTACCCGCTATGGCTTCGTCCAATACCGTCACCTTTCCCGCAGGAAATGCAGGCCTGTCCGTCCAGATCTTCTCGGACAGATCTTTCTCATATACCACCTTGATGTGTTTGTCTTCCAGTTTTTTCTCGTATTCCTTCCCCGCCTGGACAGAAATCACCCTTCCGTCAAATCCAAGGGTCTGGCCATCCTGCATATTTTTCTCCAGGAATTCGGTAATCGTAGGAACGCCCTCATCCCGCATGCGGAACAGGGTCACCCCGGTGCCTTCCAGTTCATGCTCCGCCTGGATAAAATACCTGCCGTCGGTCCAAAGCCCCGCGCCCTCCTGCCATACCAGCAGAGTGCCGCTGGAACCGGTAAACCCGCAGAAGTATTCCCTGACCTTGAAAAAGTCATTGACATACTCTGAATTGTGGTAATCCGCCGTGGGAATCATGTAATAGTCAATACCGTTCTCCTTCATCTGCGACCTCAGCGCCGCCAGTCTGCCCTGAATGACTGCATTCTCCATTCCTGATACCTGCCTTTCTTCTGGTTCTTTTATCTTTTTTTGTATTCTGATTTACATGAATTTCAGAGTCTTCCTGACAATGTGTGATCTCAGTCAGGATTTCGCACACAATCCCACAGCCCGGGAAGTTCCCACCCGGTCACAGCCAAGCGCAAGAAACATCTCCAGATCTTCCAACGTGGAAACACCCCCTGCGGCCTTGATCTTCACTTCAGGGCCGATGTGCTTCCGAAAAAGCTCCACATCCTCTTTGGTGGCGCCGCCTGTACCGAAACCGGTAGAGGTCTTGATATAGTCCGCCCCCGCATTGGTAACCGCCCTGCACATGGCAGTCTTTTCTTCCTCCGTCAGATAGCAGGTCTCTATGATAACCTTCAGGATATGGCTGCCGCAGGCTTCCTTCAGCGTGCGGATCTCCCTCTCCACCCTGTCAAAGTCACCGTTTTTCACATCGCTGATATTCACCACCATATCTATCTCATTACAGCCCTCAGCCAGTGCCTGCTCCACCTCCGCAAGCTTGGCCGCCGTGGTGCTGTAGCCCAGAGGGAACCCAACCACCGTACAGATATTAAGCCGTTCCCCGTAGGTATCATGAATGCGTTTGATGTACACGGGCGGAACGCATACGCTTGCCGTATGGTACTCCAGGGCCTCATCGCAGAGTCTGCGGATATCTTCCCATGTGGCATAGGGCTTTAATTGGGTATGGTCCACTCTCCCAAGCATTTCTTCCGTCGTCATTTCCTCCTCCTGACCCGGACAGGCGCCTGATGCCTGTCCGATGAAAACCCGGCGCTGTTACAGCCCCAGGAACTCCCGCACCACATCCTTCATCTCTTCCGCCCCGCACACTTTCTCATGCAGCACAGGCGCCGTGCGGATGTCCTTAACGGCCCCGGGAAGCGGAACCCCGGAATACTTCTCCAGTTCATCCGCCAGTTCAAAATCTCCTTTATCAGCCTGTTCCTGGTCCACAGCCTTCATGACGCTTCTGGCAAACTTGTAAGGACTGGCTGTGGAAGCAATGATTGTCCTGGCCGAATCGCCGGTCTCTTCCCGATATTTCCGGTATACGGCAGACGCCACCGCCGTGTGCGTGTCTATTACATAACCATAGTCCTTATAGAGACGCTTTATCTCCTCCCCGGCTTCTGTTTCCGTGGCAAAATTACCGTAGAAATCAGACAGAAGCGCCCTCATTTCCGATGTTATTTCATATTTTCCCGTACCGTTCAGGGCTGCCATGAGCTCCGCCGTCTCCGCGGAATCGTCTCCTGTGATACGGTAAATCAGACGCTCCAGATTACTGGATATCAGAATATCCATGGACGGGGAGGTAGTCAGAATAAATTCCCGGTTCCTGTCATAGGCGCCTGTGCGGAAAAAATCGAACAGCACCTTGTTCTCATTGGAAGCACAGATCAGCTTTCCCAGAGGCAGTCCCATTTTCTTTGCGTAAAAAGCCGCCAGAATATTTCCGAAATTCCCTGTGGGCACCGCCACATTCACCTGTTCTCCCTCCCGGATTTTCCCCTCCCGCAGAAGCCTGCCGTAAGCATATACATAATAGCAGATCTGCGGAACCAGACGCCCGATGTTGATAGAGTTGGCCGAGGAGAACTGATATCCGTTTTTCCCCAGTTCCTCCCCCAGGGCCCTGTCTGCAAAAATCCGCTTCACACCGGTCTGGGCATCGTCAAAATTGCCCCGGATACCCACCACCAGGGTATTGTCTCCCTTCTGAGTCACCATCTGCTTCTCCTGAATGGCACTCACGCCTCCCTTTGGGTAAAATACAATGATCTTCGTCCTTTTCACATCGGCAAATCCCGCCAGGGCAGCCTTTCCGGTATCCCCGGAGGTCGCTGTCAGGATGACGATCTCATTCTCCACCTTATTCTTCCGGGCAGCTGTAACCATCAGATGCGGCAAAATGGACAGGGCCATATCCTTGAACGCGATGGTTGGACCGTGGAACAGCTCCAGGTAACAGACACCACCGGCCTCGGCAAGAGGCACTATCTCCTCCGTGTCGAATTTGGAATCATATGCGCTGTTGATACAGTTCTTCAGTTCCTCCTCCGTAAAATCCGTCAGAAACAGCTTCATCACCTCATAAGCGGTCTGGCGATAATCCATCTTCGGTATTTCCTTAAGTATGTCGCTGTGAAGTACAGGAATATGATCCGGAACAAACAGCCCCCCGTCCGGTGCAAGTCCCTGCAAAACCGCCTGGGAAGCCGTTACCTTCCTGTCCTTTCCCCTGGTGCTTCCATATAAAACTTCCATACATGTTCTCCCTTGTTCCCTGGCGTATCCGAATCCCATAAATATGCTTTCGAATGCACCCTGTTATAAAATTGAAGAAAGTATACCATATTTTTCCGCCGGGCGCAAGGCAGGCGCTGCTACAGCATGTCCTGTGCCCATGGCAATGGTTTATTTGAAAAATTCATGTCCGCCATGCGCAAACAGATATGTAAGATTTCTGTCAAACCACTTTACCTTACTGCTGTCGGCATACTTTCTGGCAACAAAATACAGTGCTCCCTGGGAGATGTCCTCCCCCATCAGGGCGCGTTCCACAGCCTTCACAGTGTCCTCACTGACTTCCACCCTGTAATAGCTTCCGTTGGAAACCGGAGAAAACTGGGACACACCCTTTTCCTTCTGAAATACAACCCCTGCCACGGAATCCGGGAACAGTTCACTGTTCATCCTGTTCAGAACAACATTTGCCACAAGGAGCTTCCCGTCCTCATCCTCATTGCCTGCTTCCGCTTCCACAATCCGGAGCAGAACCTCCAGATCCGTATCGGACAGCTCGTACAGATAATGCTGCTCCACCACCAGAAAGGCAACGGTCCGCTGTCCGGACACAGCCACATCTGCAATTCCCAGTCCCTTCCGGCCGTCTTCCAGACAGGGACGCGCCCTTCCGGCCCACGCTTCCTCCAGTTCCCACAGACCCAGTTTCAGGTTCTGCACAGGTTCCGGATATAATCTGACAGCATCAACTTCCCTCACGCACACAACGCATGCCATAAGAAGAAAACTTAACAGCATCAAGAGGCCTACCGCTTTCTTATACATACCTTCCAGTCCTTTCTCAACCGGACATAACAATCATTCTTAAAGCCTGTCCGTACTATCAATATATGAGGAAAGTCCTGAAAATATGTCTTACGCCTATTTTTCCGAAAAATTAATAAAACTGATATTCATGTTCACATAGCCCACAATACCGTCCACGGAGCCTTCAAAATCGTACTGCCACATAGAAAACTTATAAGGATAGTCCGGAATGTCCGCAGCCTGGGACAGCCACACATCATAGGCAGTCAGCTTTGACATGTCGATTTCCTTGATCAGCCACTCCTTATTGCCGTAAAGCATGGTTTTTCTTCCCGATGCGGCAATGGTATCCAGAAAGGCCTTGGCAATGTCCGTTTTCTCCGCCTTTGTCAGGCTGTCCGTCCTGGCTTCGTCATTTTCCACCAATTCCATATCGTATGCCACGGGATAGGAAATCTGGTATTCACCCAGATTCGAAATCACCATATTGGCCTCCTCTATGGCCTCGTCGGTATTGATGGCCTGGGAATAAAAATACACTCCCACCTCCAGCCCGGCATCCGTGGCCCGCTTGATATTATCCGTAAAATATTCATCCAGGATCAGCTGGCCCGTGCCGTACCCCCTGGCTCCCACACGCAGCATAACAAAGTCTATTCCTGCCTTTTTCACCTTTACAAAATCCACATAGTCCTGGTATTTTGAGATGTCCACCCCCACATAGGAGGTCTGTTTTCCGTTCTCATAATACTTCATCAGGTCAGACTGACAGACCAGCTTTGTAAAATCATATTCATGTTTGGGCAGATAGGGGCTGATTAAAACCCACTCTTCCGTACCGTCCGCATACTCCACCAGCGTATGCTTTCCGTCCTCGGAGGGATCCTCTTCCTCCGGTTCCGGCTCCTCCGTGGGCTCCGGCGTTGGCGTGGCGGTCGGTTCCGGATACATATCCCAGAAATCCAGGTCATCCGGATGCAGGCCATCCCCGCTCAGCAGTTCCTCCGTCTCCGGGTAAAGAATCACCGGGGACTCCGGCTCTGCGGCAGCCTGTATGGAATCATTCTGCCTGGCCCGGGAGGAAGCATTATTCTTCTGATTATTGTTCAGAAGCAGTACCGCCAGCAGAATCACGGCTACAAAGGCAGATACCGCCACGATGGACATGACCACCGTAAGCGTCATATTCGAATTATCATCAAAATCATCCGGCATCTTCATAATCTAAACCTCCCTTCCGGACTTTCTGCAGACTACATCCTGACAATACATTTCTTGGGGCATTTCTCCGCGCAGGCGCCGCAGCCCGTACATTTCTCCTGGTCAATGGAGGCATGAAAATCAGCCACCTTAACCGCCTGGGAATCGCAGTTTCGCATGCACAGTCCGCAGCCGATGCATCCGGACTGACAGACTTTCATGGTAACAGGCCCCTTGTCCGCGGAACTGCAGGCAACCGCGTACTTCGCGTCATAGGGAATCAGGGAGATCAGATGCTTCGGACATGCCTCCACACATTTTCCGCAGGCTTTGCATTTCTCCCTGTCCACAACTGCCACTCCGTTTACCACATGAATCGCGTCAAATGGACACGCCTCCACGCAGGTGCCGAATCCCAGACAGCCGCTGCTGCAGGATTTGGGTCCGCCCCCCGGCACAAATCCCATTATCCGGCAGTCCTCATGTCCCGTATATTCGTAATCCTGCTTTGCCTTTTCGCAGTCTCCCATACATGCCACAAAGGCCACCTTTTTCTCCGTGGAGCCTGCCTCCACTCCCATGATGGCAGCGATTCTGCTGCCAACGGCCTCTCCCCCAACGGGACAGGCATTCACGGGCGCTTCTCCCTTCGCAATGGCCGCCGCCAGCCCGGAACATCCGGCAAAACCGCATCCCCCGCAGTTATTTCCCGGCAGGCAGGCCAGCACAGCCTCTTCCTTCTCGTCTTTCTCCACCTTAAACCGAATCCCGGCAACCCCGAGAAACAGACCCACAAAAATGCCCACCACGCCTACCACTGCGGCGGCAGACAAAATACCTGTTACGCTCATCCGTCCAGCTCCCTTCTTCTCCGCAATTTTATAACAGACCGGAAAATCCGCAGAAAGCGATAGCCATCAATCCCGCTGTCAGCAGCACCGTGGGCATTCCCTTAAAAGACTCGGGAATGTCATTGTACTCCAGCTTCTCCCGGATTCCGGCCAGTATCACGATGGCAAGGCAGAAACCCGCCGCCGTGGCAAAGCCGTTGACGATACCTGTGAAAATTCCGTATTCCTTCTGCACATTGGTAATCGCTACTCCCAGCACCGCGCAGTTGGTGGTAATCAAAGGCAGATACACACCCAATGCCTCATAGAGGGCAGGCATTGCCTTCCGCAGAAACATCTCCACAAACTGCACCAGAGCGGCAATAACCAGAATAAAAACAATGGTCTTCAGGTACTCCACATGGAACCGGACCAGTACATATTGATAGATCACACCTGCCACTGCGCTGGCAATGGTGATGACAAAAATAACCGCAGCTCCCATTCCCGCCGCCGTATTGGTCTTTCTGGACACTCCCAGGAAGGGGCAGAGCCCAAGGAACTGGCTCAGCACCACATTGCTCACCAGAGAAGAGCCGATGAGCAGGACTAGCAGCTCTTTTACATATTCCATATTCATTTTCTTCCCTCCGACGCATTCTCATCGTAAAAACGTTTCGTACATCCCCTGCTGTCCTTACAGTTCATACAGTCCTCACTGCATCCGGAACCGATCTTTTCGTAGGATTTTCCCTTTTCCTTCCTGCATGTCTTTATGTAATTCTGCAGGGCAACCAAAGCCGCCAGCACGAAGAAGGCTCCGGGCGCCTGTCCGAAGATCCGGATGGGTTCCAGGAATCCGGGAAGAACACCGAAACCGAAAATCTCCCCTGCCCCCAGCAGCTCGCGCACCATGCCGATACAGGTCAGCGCAAAAGTGAATCCAAGACCCATTCCCAGGCCGTCAAAAAACGAAGGAATAACAGGGTTGGAATAGGCATAGCTCTCCGCCCTTCCCAGAATGATGCAGTTTACCACAATCAGGGGAATATAAACACCCAGGGACTTGTTCAGGGAAGGAATATACGCCTCCAGAAGCAGCTGCACAACCGTAACAAAGGAGGCTATAATCACAATAAAACCGGGAATACGCACCCTGTCCGGAATAATGTTCCGAAGCAGCGCTATAATCATGTTGCTCAGGGCCAGAACCACAGTGGTGGTAAGCCCCATTCCCAGGCCGTTTACCGCCGAGGTGGTGACAGCCAGTGTGGGACACATGCCCAGCATCAGCACAAAGGTTGGATTCTCCTTTACCAGTCCGTTAAATAATCTCTCTCCTGCCTTATTCATTTCCGGCACCTCCTTCCCGCAGGGACTGCGCTGCCTTCAGTCCCCCGTTTACCGCATCGGTGACGGCCTTCGTCGTGATCGTGGCGCTGGTAATGGCGTCGATTTCATTTTCGGCAGCAGCGCCTGTCCGGGTATAGACAAAGCTGTCCGCTTTCCTGTTCTCAAACTGGGGAACCAGCACCTCCGGAGCCAGCATGCCCAGTCCGGCAGTCTCCGATATCTCCAGAATGGATATGGCATTCAGGGTTCCGTCCATGGTCACTCCCAGATACAGCACGATATTGCCCCCGTATCCCTGTGTGGAAGTGGACTCCAGCACATACCCCATCAGCGCATTGTCGCCTGCCAGGGCGCGGTAAACATTTCCTATTTTTACGCCCATGCCGGAAAGCTCCTGCTGCAGCTCCTCTCCCGGCGCATATTCTATTTGTTCAAAGGAGGATGCCTCCTGAAAAACCGCGCTGCAGGCTTCCTGTATGGCCTTTTCCTTCTGAATCCGGATAGGCTCCTTTGTCAGCTCATTTACCACGCCCAGAAGGAGACCCGCTATCAGGGTGATTGCAAACAGAATTCCGGCTTCCTTCAGCATAACGGTAATGTCGTTCTTATTTTTCATGGCGCGCTCCCCCCTTCCTGTATCCGAAGGCTGTGGGCATTGTGCACTTCTCAATCAAAGGCACAAGCAGGTTGCCAAGGATGATTGCATAGGACACCCCTTCCGCCCCGGGCCCGAAAATTCTGAAAATTCCGGTAAGCAGTCCAAGAAGAATGCCAAAGCAGTACTGTCCCTTTATGGTAATAGGCCTGGTGACATAATCGGTAGCCATAAAAAATGCACCCAGCATCAGTCCGCCGCCGGAAAGATGCGCCGCCAGGTAAGCCGGCTCAAAACCATGCCCTCCGAACAAACCTGCAAAGAGAACAAAGGTCACTATGTAGCTGCCCGGAATCCTCAGGTCTATAACCCCGAGCAGAAGCAGAAAACATGCCCCCACGGCAATGGCGATCACGGATGTCTCGCCTATGGTTCCAGCCGTGCGGCCCACCACCATGTCCAACAGGTTAACGGGTTCCCCCGCCTTCAGTACCGCAAGGGGTGTTGCTCCCGTATAAGCGTCACAGCCAAAGGCTGTCATTGCGGTGGGAAACGAGATCAGCAGAAAACATCTGGCCGCCAGAGCCGGGTTCATAAAATTCTGACCCAGGCCTCCAAAGAGCATCTTCACCACCAGAATGGCAAAAACGCCGCCCAGGGCCGCCATCCACAGGGGAATGGATACCGGAAGGTTCAGGGCCAGCAGCAGTCCGGTCACTACCGCAGAAAGATCTGTCACAGTCAGTTTGTTTTTATACAATCCGAAAAAATACTCCGTAAGAACCGTGCTCCCCATGGTCACCATCATGACTGCCAGAGCCCTTGGTCCAAAATTATAAATTCCAAAACCGGCCGCAGGCATCAGTGCAACCACAACGGCAAGCATCAGCCCGTTAGTGCCCATTCCGGAACGAATATGAGGATTGGATGACACTTTATACAATTCGCTCATGGTTTCTCTCCTAAAATTTAGTCCGCATCCAACAGATGCTTTTTCTTTTCCGTACTCTATTTCTTTCTCTTTGCCAGCTGAATCTTCCGCATGGATTTGATCTGCTGCGTCAGGGGTCTCTTGGCAGGACATATGTAACTGCAGCAGCCGCACTCACAGCATTCCATGCCGTAGTTTGCCAGAAAAGCCTCCTCGTCAAAATGCTCCGCATAATCCGCAAGCCTGCTGGGCACCACCCTTCCCGGACATACTTCCACACAGCGTCCGCAGTTAATGCAGGGCCCCGGTTCCATGGCCGACACCTCATCCTTCGTCAGGGCAAGAAGCGCCGTGGATGTCTTTGTGGAGGGAACCTCCAGACCAAACATGGCAAAGCCCATCATGGGACCTCCGCAGACAATCTTTTCAGGCTTTCCCTTAAACCCTCCGGCCGCCTCCAGAATCTCCTGATAGCTGCTTCCTATGCGCACACGGAAATTGGCAGGATTCTGAACTGCATCCCCCGTGACGGTGACAATCCTCTCCATCAGGGGACGGCCTTCCATGACAGCCCTGTATACCGCCACCATGGTATCCACATTGTTCACCACACATCCCACGTCTGCAGGAAGCATGGTGGAATTGATCCTTCTGCCCGTAACCGCAAAGATCAGCTGCCGCTCTCCCCCCTGGGGGTATTTTGTCTTCAGCGCCCTGACGCTGATCTTCTTCTCGTCCGCGGTCAGTCTGCGCAGCAGTGCGATACAGTCCGGCTTATTGTCTTCCACAGCCAGGATGCCGTGTGCATTGGGAAACAGCTTCAGAATAATCTTCAGTCCCCCCACCAGCTTCTCCGGCTCCTCAAGCATCCTTCGATAATCCGAGGTCAGGTACGGCTCGCATTCCGCACAGTTGGCAATCACATAATCGATTTTCTCCGGCTCCTTGGGAGAGAGTTTTACATGGGTGGGAAAACCGGCGCCTCCCATTCCGACGATTCCGGCTTCCTTCACGATTTCCACGATTTCCTCCCGCTTCACTCCGTCAAGGGACGCCCTGGCCCGGAATCCCACATCCTCATACAGGCCGTCATTTTCCACAACAATACTCATGACCATATCGCCTGTGGCCACCCGCCTCGGCTCAATGGCCTTCACCGTGCCTGAGACAGATGCATGTACCGGCGCAGAAACAAATCCTCCTGCCTCCGCTATCTTCTGCCCTGCAAGAACCCTGTCCCCTTTGGCCACGACAGCTTTGGCGGGCGCCCCGATATGCTGGGACAATGGATATACAAGCTCCTTCCCAGGCAGAACATCCCCAATGGCCTTATCCTTAGACAGATCCTTTCCGTCATAAGGATGTATTCCACCTACAAATGTCAATTTTGCCATTTCTCTTAAGTCCTTTCCCGTGTATCTTTTCATAATTCATTCTACCTATAAATATACTATTTTTTTTCATAAAATACTACTGGAAATTTTAAATTTATGATATACTATTTTAAAGATACCAGGGTCAAAACTCAAAACCCCGGTTATTATCTTTTCATCATAATGAAAGAAACGGAGGCTGCCATGCGAATTTGTAAGGAAACACTGGAAAATTTTTCCGTATCTTACCCCCTTGACAGACTTGCGCCCCTGGAGCAGATTCTTTTCCTTGATATTGAAACCACAGGCTTTGCCGCCAGATCCTCCCATCTGTATCTCATCGGATGCGCCTATTATCAGGAGGAAAAATGGCAGACCATACAGTGGATGGCAGAAAACCCTGATCAGGAGGCGGAAATCCTGAAGGCTTTTTTTGAGTTTGCAGGAAAGTACCGCTGCCTGATTCATTTTAACGGCAACAATTTCGACCTCCCCTTCCTGACCCAGAAATGTGAGCTGCTTACCCTGCCCTACAATTTCGACGATTATCAGGGGATTGATCTCTACAGAAGAATTGCGCCTTATAAATACTTTCTGAAACTCCCAAACTGCAAGCAGAAAACACTGGAACAGTTTCTGGGGATTAATCGCCAGGATGTGTTCTCCGGCGGCGAACTGATCGGCATGTACCAGGATTATGTAAAAACTCTATCGGAATATTCGGAAAAAGCCCTGTTCCTCCACAATGCGGATGATCTCAAGGGAATGTTGGAGGCCCTTCCCATTCTTGCTTACCATGACCTGTTCAACAGGCCTGTCACTGCCAGAAAGGTCCAGGCAAATTACTACAGGGACATAAACGGAACACGGCGCCGGGAACTGATTATCTTCTTCCGTCCGGATACAGCCCTTCCCAAACCTGTATCTGCAGGCGCAAACCAGTGCCTGTTCCGCGGAACAGACACAGACTGTTCCCTGAAAATTCCCATTTATGAGGAAGAGTTAAAGTATTTTTATTCCAATTACCACGATTACTACTATCTTCCTTCAGAAGATATGGCCCTTCACATGTCGGTGGCTGAATTTGTAGATAAATCCTACCGCCTCCGGGCCTCGGCTGCCAACTGCTACACCCGTAAGACAGCAAGTTACCTTCCCCAGTGGGATTACGTTTTTACGCCTTTTTATAAACGTGATTATAAAAGCCAGGAACTCTTTTTTGAGCTTACCGATGAACTGAAAAAAGACCGGCCTGCATTTTCCACCTATGCTTCCCATGTTCTCAACATGATAGCATCCGCCTACTGAAATCGAATAATTCCACACAAAAATTAAGCGGTTGTCTGTATTTCAGCCGACAGCCGCTTATCCTCTCTGCTTTTCTCCTGATGTCTCATGGTTTCTGGTAAAAAAAAGCATTTTTTCTCAGATACCCTATCTCTCTGTGGTTCATGATCTGTTCGGAACTTCCAATGAAGAGAATGCCTCCTCCTGTCAGGGACTGATAAAACTTCCTGAATATGACATCTTTTGTCTCTTCCGTAAAATATATCAGCACATTGCGGCAGACAATCAAATGATACTCTGCCGGATAAATATCCTTTAACAGATTATGTTCCCGGAATTCCACACATGCCTTAATCTCGTCCGAGATCCTGAAGGAATCCCCAGTCTGCCGAAAATACCGCCTTCTCAAATCCGCCGGAACAGATATCAGACTTTTCTCAGGATAGATTCCTTCCTTTGCCTTTGCGATAACCTGTCTGTCAAGATCGGTGGCATATATCCTGATATTGCCCAATGGCAAATGCCTGGACAGAGCCATTACCAACGAATACGGTTCGTCACCCGTGGAACAGGCAGCACTCCAGATCTTCAAACGTTTTCCAAATCTGCCGATCAATTCTGGAAGTGCCTTATCCTCCATCACCTTCCACTGGGACAGATCCCTGTAAAATTCCGACACATTAATGGTAATATAGTTGACGAATTCTTCAAGCATCTTTCTGTCTGTTTTCAGACAGACTACATATTTGTCATAACCTTCAATCCTGTTTTTTGAAATCAGGTAATCGATCCGACGCTTCATCTGTTTTTCCTGATAGCAGTTCAAGTCGATCCCTGTCAGAGTCAGGACCTCCCTCTTAAAGAACCCGTAATCAAATACCATTACCTACCATCCTGTTATCTTCAGGCGTCCTCTTCCACCGGTGTCTCAACTGCCGCGTCCACATCATCCTGTACTGCTTCGGAAAGTCCCATAGCCTTTATGCTCAGGGAAATCTTCTTGTCGGCCTCGTTAAAATCAACGATCTTTGCCGTGATCTCTTCACCTATATTCAATACGTCTGCAGGCTTCTCCACATGCTCCCTGGAAATCTGGGATACATGAAGCAGCGCGTCCACTCCGGGCTCCAGTTCAATAAAAGCGCCAAAGTCCGTCATCCTGGCAACCCTGCCCGTGACAATATTGCCGATGGCATACTTGTCAGCAGCGTCTCTCCAGGGATTCTCGTCCTCAAACTTCAGGGAAAGTGCCACCTTGCTTCCGTTGATCTCCTTGATCAGCACATTCAGCTTATCTCCTACCCTGAATACTTTCTTGGGATGTTCCACATGTCCCCAGGACATCTCGGAAATATGAAGCAGTCCGTCAGCGCCGCCGAGGTCAACAAAGGCTCCGAAATCCGTCACATTCTTTACGACGCCTTCCACCACATCGCCCTCATGAATCCTCTCAAACAGCTCTCTCTGCATCTCTGCCTTGCGGGCTACGATAAGCTGCCTGCGGTCGCCGATGTAGCGTCTTCTCTTGGGATTGTACTCGCTGATCACAAATTCGATCTCCTGTCCCATATACTTGTTCAGATCTTTTTCATAAGTATCCGAAACAAGGCTTGCGGGAATAAATACTCTCACTTCCTCTACGACAACACTCAGTCCGCCCTCAAGCACCTGCACCACGGATGCCTTCAGCACTTCCCTGTTGTTGTACGCTTCCTCGATTCTCTTGTTGCCTCTGTCAGCGGCCAGACGCTTGTAAGTCAGCACTACCTGTCCTTCTCCATCATTCACCTTCAGGATTTTCACTTCCATGACATCCCCGGGCTTTACTACCGCTGTAAGGTCTACGCTGGAATCATTGGTATACTCATTCTTCGTAAGAATGCCATCGGACTTATATCCGATATTCAATACAATCTCATCAGTCTTTACATCGATGACTGTGCCTTCGACCACATCTCCTGAGTGTATTGTCTTGATTGTGTCTTCCAACATCTGTTCAAAAGTTAATTCTGACATAATTTTGAACCTCCTCAATTAATTTGTTTGGGGTGGAAGCCCCCGCTGTAATACCCACCAGTCGAGCAGTTTTAGGTAATTCTAAACACAGGTCCTCGAGTGTCTGTATAAAATAGGTATGCGCACATTCCTCACTGCAGATTTCATACAATCTCCTGGTGTTGGAGCTGTGCTTACCGCCTATCACAATCATTACGTCAGCTTCTGCTGCAAGCGCCCTTGCAGAACGCTGGCGCTCTTCCGTAGCGTTACAGATAGTATTTACAACACTACCATTATAACCTCTTTCTTCCAAAATTTCAACTATGCCTTGAAATTTATTGTAGTTAAATGTCGTTTGTGCCAACACACATACCTTTTTACCCTGGGAAAGCTCAAATTTCCGGGCTTCTTCTTCATTTTTAATGACTGTGACAGGACCCCTGCACCATCCGATAATGCCTTCCACCTCCGGATGGCCGGCATTTCCGACAATGACAATATGCTTTCCTTTCCTGCTCTCCTCCTCCGCCTTCTTCTGGATCCGTCTCACAAAAGGGCAGGTTGCGTCGATGCATTCCAGATGCTTCGCCTGCAGGATGGTGAAGATCTCCTCCGGAACGCCATGGGCACGGATGATGACGCTGGCGGGAGACGCTGCCTCTGAATCCCCTGCCTCCTGCCCGGCTTCGGACAGTTCCGTCAGCTCTTCCCTGGTCTCCAGAACCCTGACGCCCTTTTCCGCCAGATCCCTCACCACTTCCTCATTGTTCACAATGGAACCATAGGTATAGATAGTTTTCCCGTTTTTTATCTGTTCATACACGGTATCCACAGCACGCTTCACGCCAAAGCAGAAACCCATGTGCTCCGCAAGTTTTACTTCCATACAATCTCCCGCCTTCCGCAGACAGCCCGCAACAGTTCATGCCCTGGCCTGTCCGCAGAGTTTTGTTATTTCGGCTATCACTTCCTCCTGGGTCATGTCCGAGGTATCCACCAATACGGCATCCTCCGCCTGTTTTAAAGGAGACATCTCCCTGTGCATGTCGCGGTAGTCCCTGTCCTCGATATCCGCCTTGATCTGCTGCAAGTCGCAGATTTCTCCTTTGGCAGTCAGCTCATCGTATCTGCGCTTTGCCCGCACCTCGCTGCCGGCGGTGAGATAGATTTTCAGCTGCGCCTCCGGAAGCACGCAGGTGCCGATGTCACGCCCGTCCATGATGCAGTCGCTCCGGGCGGCAAGGGCTTTCTGGAGCCTGACCATGTTCTCCCGCACCAGGGGAACCGGACTGATAACAGAGGCGGCTTCCCCCACCTCCTCGGTGCGGATATACCCGTTTACGTTTTCTCCGTTGAGACAGACTACCTGAACGCCGTCCTCATAGCGTATGGTAATATCCGCCCGGGTACAGTTTTCCGCTATCTTCCCGCTGTCCTTTAAGTCCACACCCTCCCGCAGCATAAACAGCGCCATGGCCCGGTACATCGCGCCTGTGTCCACATAGATCAGGCCCAGCTCCTTTGCCACCGCCCTGGCCACGGTGCTTTTTCCGGCCCCTGCGGGACCGTCCATTGCCACATTAAAGCTCATTTTCATATCCTCCTATCAAATTTAGTCTGACCCCCGGAACCGTAATCAATCCAACGCGGGAAGCAGGACAGATGTCTTGCCGCTTCCGCAAAAAGAATGCAGTATCAGGGAATCCCCCTGAGATACCAGCTCCCTGGGCAGCTTAAAATACACATTCCCTTCTATGGTCTCGCCGACTGCCAGCATCTCTCCATACATATCCTCCAGTCCCAGATTTATGATATCCTGCGGACGGTAAAGATTCGCCTCACTGTCGGCAATCATTCCGGAGAACTGATCCTCCGAGCCTGATTCAACCACGACGGGGAAAACCCTTACATCCAGGCTGCCTGTATTTTTCAGACGCAGCCGAATCCTGGTCCATACCTTCTCCTCATTGGACTCCACATAGAAAAAACCTGTTCCCATGCGCTCATAAAGCTCCATCTCCAACAGCGTGACCTGGATGCCTCCCGCCTCCCCTGTCTGGTCCTGGGTCACCGCGTCTTCAAAGGCTTTCTGTATCTCCGGAAGCCGCTCCAGACGCTCCGCCTCCATGGCCGCCTGCATTTTCTCCGGAGTGGAAAAAGAAATGTCCTGACCGGTGAAGGCCTGCACCGCATAGTAGGCGCGTCCCTCGCTTTCTTTTTCCACCAGTTCCTCATCTCCGCTCAAAACCTCATAGGAAACCACCGCTTCCCTGTTTTTGAATTCCTGGAAAAATCGTATTGTCAGCCCGTTTCCGGAAGCCGTAAAGCTGTCGTCCGTCACCTCCGTCACAAGCCCCTGCGACGATAAAACCTGATAAGTGCCGCCATAATTCAGTCCATATGCACCCTTGTTCACCAGATCATATACGGTTATGCTTCCGTCCTCTCCTTCTCCCATGGCCCCGGTACACATGTCCTTGTACCGCTCTATGTCAGCCTCCGAGAACATCGCCTCATCCCTGGGAATCATGTAGTTATATGAATTGAAGATATGGCAGAGCCTTAAGTCCTCCTTAAACTGCACAGGATCCAGTTCTGACGCCATGATGCCGAATTCTTTATTTACCTGATATGTGTAGCGCGTCTTAATCCGGATCTGGTATCCCGGAAACTCCTTCTGCGTCTGCCCTTCCGGCTTAATCACGATCAGGCATGAACTCCGCAGCATCTCGAAGGCCCTGCTCTCCACACAGTCTGACACCAGTTTCACCACATTCTCCGCCAGAGAATCCAATTCGCCGTAATCCCGATAATAGATATACACATTATAATCGTCTTCTGCCTTTTCGCAGGAGAGTCCCAGACGCTCCGCTCCCCCGTAAAGCATCTGGGCCGCATAATCATCATGGTATCTCCAGTCCGCACTCTCCTCTATTTTGCCCTCCTCCACCGTAAACGTAACTTCCGGGTACTCCGCAAGCGTCACCTTGTAGGAAGGACTTCCTTCCGTCTCTTCCTTCTGAATCTCAAAATCCCAGGAACCGTATCGGGACTCCAGATAATCCCGGATTTCCTTCGTCTCCAGTCCCTGGACCATGCTGCAGCCGGTTACACCCAACAGGCAAATCATCACGGCTCCCCTCAAAACCCACCGAAAAAGATTCATAAATTTTCTCCCTTCTTCTGCGTCTGGGAACTGCCGGCCAGATGTCCCGTGGACCAGGCAATCTGCAGATTATATCCTCCGGTCAGGGCGTCCACATCCAGTACTTCCCCTGCAAAATACAGCCCTTTCACCTTTTTGGACTCCATGGTGGAGGGATTGACTTCCTTCACGGAGACCCCTCCCCTGGTGATGATGGCTTCCTCAAAACCCCTTACCCCGGTGACTGTCAGCGGCAGTTTCTTGATCAGGGCGGCAAAACGCCTGCGCTCCTCCCTGGTGACTTCATTCACTTTCTTATCCGGATGAATGCCGGACAGCTCCACCATCACCGGAATCAGACTGGTCGGAAATAATCCGCCCCAGGCGTTTTTAAACTGCTTTCCCTTATTTGCCTCCAGGTCCCGCAGCAGGCGGCGGTCCAGCTGTTCCAAGTCAAGAGCAGGCTTTAAGTCGATATAGAGCATTGCCTTAGACTGCCCGTAAAAACTGCTGGCAGACAGAACCAGTGGCCCGCTGACTCCGAAGTGGGTGAAGAGCATCTCTCCAAAACCCTCGTAAACCTCCCTGCCGCCGCTGTTCATCCGCAGGGAGACATTTTTCAGCGACAATCCCATAAGCCGGGAGCACCACTTTTCTTCTATATTAAAGGGTACCAGTGACGGTCTCGTCTCCGTCACCTGATGCCCTGCCTTTCTGGCAAATCCATAACCGTCTCCCGTGGAACCTGTGGAAGGATAGGAAATGCCGCCTGTGCAGACAATGCAGCCGTCAGCGGAGAGCGTCCTGCCGTCAGCCAGACGGACTCCTGCAATCTTCCCCTTCGCAGTCTGCGCCTTCCCCTTTATTCCCGGCTTTCCGTCCTCCCTGGACTTTGCATGGCGCTTCCCGGGAAAACTGTTTTCCCCGGGCATACCGCTTTTCGTACCGTTTTCCCCGGCCCTTTCCGTGCAGCTTCCTGCATCGTCACCAGACGGTCCGTCTTCCGGAGATGCTGCCGCTTCCGGTTCCTCCAGAATCAGTTCCTTCACCGCTGTATGCAAAAGGATTTCCACCTTCCGCTTTTTCAATTCTCTCTGAAAGGCGGCAATCACATCCGACGAATGGTCCGACACGGGAAAAACCCGCTCTCCCCGTTCCGTCTTCAGGGGACAGCCTGCCTTCTCCAGAAAGTCCATCACTGCCCGGTTATCATAATCATAGAAGGCGCTGTACAGGAACTTTCCATTGCTGCGGACATTGGCAAACAGCGTCTCCATGTCCGCGGCATTGGTCACATTGCAGCGGCCCTTGCCCGTGATGAACAGCTTTTTGCCCAACTTTTCGTTCTTTTCAATGAGGCAGACCCTGCAGCCCTGGTCTGCAGCCGCCAATGCAGCCATCATTCCCGCGGCGCCTCCGCCCACAACAATCACCTTTCTCAACGCCCTCTTCTCCTGTTCCAACCCAATTTCGGTTCTGCCGCATGTTCACGGCTTCGCCGCTCAACATAATATACCGTTCCTTCATGTCCCTAATAATTTCTGGTAAATATTCTGCCCGTGCATTTCGTGTATAACCTTATAGCCGCATTTCCCGTAAAAAGGATCCGCATCGGACCCCAAAGTAATATACCGAAATCCTGCCTTGACGGCTTCCTTCTCAAATCTATCCATCAATCCCCTGGTAATCCCCTGCCTGCGGTAATCCGGCGCACATGCTACAAACCCGCAGACCAGGCTCTCCGCGCTTTCCCGCCTGCCCAGGACGGCGGAAATCACATGGCCGCCCTCATGGGCATATACCAAAAGCTTATTGTCTGACTTTATTCTATCTTTCCAGTCATCGTATCTGTAATTCTCAATATCCCGCAGATGCTGTCCCAAAATGTCATAGCAAAAATCCAATACCTGCTTTAACTGCTCTTCTGTCTCAATATAAGATATCGCATACATATTTTCAGCCCCCCTACATCCATTACAGAAAATGGCAGAAAATACCGACGCGTCCTGCCTATCGCCCTGGCGCCGGCACTTCCTGCCGCTCTATCCTTTTCCGGAAAGGGAACTTTACGCTGCTAAACCGCCGCGCCTCCCGGAACAGACTCTATAAAAACCTCCTACCCCTTATACAGGGTAAGCCCCGTTCTTGGTATCCGCCTGGGTCATGTCCACCTTCTCCTGCTGTGCCTGACGGTACTTGAAGAAATCCATGGCAACCTGGGGGAACAACGCATAGGACAGCACGTCCTCATCCTGCTGCTTCCACTCCTTCATCTCGGACTCCAGTTTATCCATCTCATTCTCCAGCATATCCGCATAACGGCAGGTAATTCTCTCCTCGCCGGGGATAACCTTGTCGATGATCTCCTGGTTCATGGGCTTTACGGTCTGACCGTACTCGCCGCGCAGAACCGCCTTGGTCTCCTTGGTAGCCATCTTGTACCGCTCGCCCATAAGTACATTGAACACGGCCTGGGTACCCACGATCTGGGAGGAAGGCGTAACCAGGGGCGGCTCACCCAGATCCTTACGCACTTCGGGAATCTCCTTCAGCACATCGTAATATCTGTCTTCCGCGTTCTGCTCCTTCAGCTGACTCACCATGTTGGAAAGCATGCCGCCGGGCACCTGGTACAGCAATGTCTTGATATCCACGCCCATCACCTTGGGATTGAGCAGACCGCTCTTCAAGCACTCATCCCTGTAAGGACGGAAGTAATCGGCGATCTCTGCCAGGAGATTCTGGTCAAATCCGGTATCGTAAGGCGTGCCCCGGAAAGTCTCCACCATAACCTCGGTAGCGGGCTGTGAAGTACCCAGAGCCAGAGGGCTCATGGCGGTGTCAATGACATCCACCCCTGCTTCCACTGCCTTCAGATAGGTCATGCTTGCCACGCCGGAGGTGTAGTGGGTATGCAGCTGTATGGGCAGCTTGGTGCCGCTCTTCATGGCAGTGATCAGCTCGGAAGCCTTATAAGGCACCAACAGACCAGCCATATCCTTGATACAGATGGAATCCGCGCCCATCTCCTCGATCTTCTTCGCCATATTCGTCCAGTACTCCAGAGTATAGGCATCCCCCAAAGTATAGGACAGAGCAACCTGGGCATGGCCTCTGCCTTCCTGCTGCTTCATCCTGTTGGTGGCGTTTACGGCCTCCTGCAGATTGCGCAGGTCATTCAGACAGTCGAAAATACGAATGATATCAATACCGTTGGAGATGGACTTCTGTACGAAGGCATCCACCACGTCATCCGCATAGGGCCTGTAACCCAGAATATTCTGGCCCCGGAACAGCATCTGCAGCTTTGTGTTCTTGAACCCGTCACGCAGCTTGCGCAGTCTCTCCCAGGGATCTTCCTTCAGGAAACGAAGGGAAGCGTCAAAAGTAGCGCCGCCCCAGCACTCTACGGAATGGTATCCCACCTTATCCATCTTCTCCACGATGGGAAGCATGAAATCGGTAGGCATTCTCGTAGCAATCAGGGACTGGTGCGCGTCACGCAGTATGGTTTCCGTAATTTTAATCGGTTTTTTTGCTTGTTCTGACATTTACGAATTTCCTCCATCAATTATATTTTAGAACACTCCAAAGATCGCCATAAAGGTACCTGCCGCAACTGCCGTTCCGATAACGCCCGCCACATTGGGACCCATGGCATGCATCAGCAGGAAGTTGGTGGGATCCGCCTCCGCGCCCACCTTCTGGGACACACGGGCCGCCATGGGAACCGCGGACACGCCTGCGGAACCGATCAGAGGATTGATCTTGCCGTGGGTCAGCCTGCACATAAGCTTACCGAAGAGCACGCCCGCCGCCGTACCGAAGGCAAAGGCAATCAGACCAAGAGCCACAATCTTCAGGGTTCCCCAGTTCAGGAATGCTTCCGCACTGGTGGTAGCGCCTACGGAAGTGCCCAACAGGATAACCACGATATACATCATGGCATTGGAAGCGGTCTCGGTAAGCTGTCTTACCACACCGGACTCCTTGAACAGATTACCCAGCATCAGCATACCAACCAAAGGCGCCGTGGTAGGAAGAATCAGGCAGACCACGATGGTGATGATGATGGGGAACAGGATCTTCTCCAGTTTGGAAACCGGACGCAGCTGACCCATCTTGATCTTCCGCTCCTTCTCGGTGGTAAAGAGCTTCATGATGGGCGGCTGAATAATCGGCACCAGTGACATGTAGGAATAAGCAGCCACGGCAATGGGTCCCAAAATCGCAGTCTGTCCCAGTTTGCTTGCCAGGAAGATGGAGGTAGGGCCGTCAGCGCCGCCGATGATGGAGATGGCCGCTGCCGCCATGTCGTTAAATCCTAAGAAGATGGCTCCGAAATACGCCGCAAAAATACCGAACTGCGCCGCCGCACCCAGAAGAAAGCTCTTGGGATTGGCGATCAGGGGACCGAAGTCCGTGGAAGCACCCACGCCCATGAAGATCAGGGACGGCAGGAGCGCCCATTCGTCCAGTATATAGAAATAATACAGCAGACCGCCCACACCGTTGGGGGCGTCCTCCGCATGGAGCATGATGTCGGGATAGATGTTCACCAACAGCATACCGAAGGCTATGGGAAGTAAGAGCAGGGGCTCGTACTCATGCCGGATAGCCAGATAAAGGAAAAAGCACGCAACCGCTATCATCAGATAGTTGCCCCAGGTCAGATTGAAAAAGGCAGTCTGATGAATGAGGTTGTTCAGCGTAGAACTTATATATTCCATTTGTTGACCTCCTGTTGTTCTTCACATCGAAGAGGCGGATTATGCCTTTCAATGCGCATTACCTCTTATCCGATTAATTCAGGGTAGCTAACACGGCGCCTGCCTCAATCATATCGCCCACTGCCACATCTATGCTGGCTACTGTTCCGTCTTCGGGAGCCACAACAGGAATTTCCATCTTCATCGCCTCGATGATAACCACGGCGTCGCCTCTCTTCACGGCATCGCCCACTTTCTTCTCCAGTTTGAAGACCTTTCCTGCAGCGCCTGCCTCCACCTTGATGCTGCCTGCGCCGCCTGCCGCCTTGGGAGCTGCAGCGGGAGCCGCCTTCGGAGCTGCCTTGGGCGCAGCGGGAGCCTTTGCCGCAACAGGCGCGCCTGTGGAAGCGCCTTCTTCTACCACTACGTCATATACGTTTCCATTAACGGTAATTGTATAATTTTTCATTACGATTTCCTCCTAAAATGAATTGCTTTGATGGTTCGCCCGTCTCCGGACTTTTTCCTGATACATTTTATATCCTGCGGTTTTACCTTACAGTTCATCCCTGTCTGCAGGGACATTCCTCTGTGATTCCTATCTTCTGCGTCTGATGGAACGGACTACAAATCCGTCCGTGGTAACCGCGCCCTCACTGGCCGCAATTGCCGCTGCAATGACAGCCACCAGTTCGCAGTCGTCCGCCTCTTCCACTGCCTCTTCCTGCTCTGCAATCTGGGCCAGAGCATTGTCAACCCCGGAGGGTTCCGCAGCCGGCGCTTTTTTCTTTGCCGCATTATCCTGGGCCTTCGCAATGAACCTGAAACAGGAAATGATCACACTGATCAGGATCAGCACGCAGAATACGGTACCCATTCCGATCAGCGTATTCAGCGCGGCCACGCCCATCAGTTCTCCCATTGTAGAAGAGGGATTCAATGCAGCGGATTCCAGAAACATGAAGCTGTCGTTGGAGAAAATCACCTCTGCCTTGGCGTTCTTCTTCTCTCCGGTCACTTCCACTTCCACTATGATCTCACTGCCGTCAATGGAAACGGTGGCATTCCCGACACCTGTAATTTCGCCCATATCCTCTTTTGCGGATGCAAATGAAGACAATGCCCTGGTGAAACCATATCCCTTTACATTGATATTATACTGGTTTCCCACCATGTACTCTACTTCCTCCGCCGTATACTCGTCGAAGTAAGCATCCTTCTCAAACTGGGAAAGCATCGGCACTACCATCTCCGTAGCAAGCCTCTTTGCATAATCCACCTTCTGCTGTTCGTATTCCGTCAGCTGTTCTCCGCTTCCGCAGGCGGTCAGTCCGAAGATGCAGGTAATCATACAGAGTAAAGTCAAAAATTTCTTCATTTTATAATCACCCTTTCTATACTGTTCCGTGCTTTTTTGCGGGACGGTCTTCGCTCTTGGTAAAGAGCATCTCGAAAGCGCCGATCACGTACTTCCTGGTTTCGGCAGCCTCCACAATACTGTCCACATATCCTCTCTTTGCGGCGCTTCCTGCACTAAGCTGCAATGCCTCGTACTCCGCCGCTTTCTCATTAATCACATCAGCTCCCTGGCCGTCGTACATAATCTTGGCCGCCAGCTTGCTTTCCATGGTACCGATCTGCGCCTCCGGCCATGCAAAGGTCAGATCAGCCCCGATTGCCTTGGAATTCATCACGATGGCTGCCGTACCCAGGGCCTTGCCTATAATCACGTTCACCTTGGGAACCGTTGCGTTGGCAAATGCGTAAGTCAGTTTTGCCGCTGCCTTCGCGATGCCTTTCTCGGAACACATGGTAGCCTTATACCCCTTCACATTGGTGAGGGTCAGCACCGGGATTCCGAATGCATCACAGAAATTCACAAAGTCAGCCGCCTTCTCGCAGCCCTGCTTTGACAGAGTGGGCTCCAGCTTCTCCGAAACATTGCCGTCCGCGTCGCATACTTCGCTGCGGTTTGCAACAGCGCCCACAGTTACGCCGTCCAGTTTCAGGAAACCTGTAACCATATCTTTGGCATAACCGGCCTTAACCTCGAAGAAATCATTGTCATCAGCCAGAATGGACAGCGCCACACTGGTATCGCCCACGCAGTTTGCCAGTTCTTCGTTTACACGGTTCAGATCGTCCGCGCATTCCACCATGTCGCTGCCCTCTTCGCTGTTGGAAGGCAGGAAGGCAATCAAATCCCTGATCCTGGAAAGTACAGCGGCCTCGTCCCCCGCCACATCCACAGTGCCGCACTCTTCCGTCTGGAATGCAGCGCTGGCGGAATCACATTTGGTAACCACGTTTCCGTCAAGCGCATTGGGCGCATTGACGAACAGCTTCCCGTTCTTCTCCTCCATAAATGTAAAATCGGTCATCCCCGGGAACAGGGCCAGTCCGCCTCCGCAGCTGCCCAATACAGCCGTAATCTGAGGGATAACGCCGGATGCCACGGCCTGTTTCGCGTAGATCGCGCCGAACGCATTCAGGGCGTCCGCTGCCTCCTGAAGTCTCAGTCCGGCCGAATCCACCAGGCCGATCACGGGGGAACCTGTCTTCATGGCAAGATCATAGAGTCCGGTAATCTTCCGCGCATGCATCTCACCTACGGTTCCGTTCATCACGGAAGCATCCTGGCTGTAGACATACACGGGCTTCCCACCTATCACTCCATAGCCGGTAATGCAGCCGTCAGAGGGAGTCTCATTGGGTTTCATATTGAAATCCGTGGCCCTTGCCGTTACAAGTGCACCGATTTCAACGAAACTGTTGTCATCGAGCAAAGCTGTTATTCTTTGGCTCGCTTTTGAAGTAGTACTCATGCTCTCAGTCCTCCATTTATAATGAATAAATACAAACAACCTGACAGCGGGGCTTCATACAGGCAAAACCACTCGCGGGCCGTGACTAAGGAACCGCCCTGATACAGGCATTCCCTGTGAAATGCCTCCAAAACGACAGTTCACGACAATTCGCAACAGCAAGACCGCAAATGCCCCCATGGTCATTGTCTGTAACAGTATAACACAAAAAAAGCAACTCGCAAAGGACGAATTGCAATTTTTTTCATTATTTTTTCCGGACCGCATAACGGGTTCCGGAATTCCCCGAAACCCGCCGATTATTTTGGCAAACGAATCGCTTTTTATAGAAGGAACCTCTCCAGAATCTGCCTCAGGCACCATTCTGTATCCACAGCTCCCAGTTCACCCGCCGTGACGATTCTGTCTCTACGGTAAACCGTATCTCCCAGAATATATTCCACACTGCCCACAGGCGTGTTTTCCTCCACGGGAGCCGTCAGCCGGTCCGTCTCCAGGGTATACTGGACCTGAACGGTTTCGTCCGCGCGCATCAGCACGCCTTCCCGCATCCCTTCCCCGCTCTCCACCCTGACAGCCATATAGGCCTGGTCCCCCAGGATATCCGTCTGTCCGTTCTGTACCGGAAGAGGTTTCAGCACGCTTTCGTCAAAAGCTGTTCCCTCCTGGTCAAAGCTTCTGTAGAAGTAATTGTCAAGCCCGTACTGCATCAGGGCTCTGGTATCACTCCATTTATAAGTCTTGTTGTTCGGCCAGCCGCAGGCCAGCAGCGCTACCACAAAGGTCCTGCCATCCCGTTCCAGCGCCCCCACATAGCAGTAGCCGGCCTTATTGGTAAAGCCGGTCTTTCCGGTCAGCGCGCCGTCCATCATACTCAAAAAGGCATTGTGGTTCGTGCAGGAAAAGCTTCTGCCGTTGGCGGAGAAGCTGTGGTTTCCGGCGCGGGTAATCTCCAGAAATGCCTCCCTGCAGTGGGACTCCCGGATGCAGTAGGACAAAATCCGGGCCAGTTCCCTTGCGGTGGTGCAGTGCTCCTTCTGCACCGTGCTGCCGTCCTCCAGCACAAACTGTTCCGTGGCATCCAGGCCGTTTGGCGTGATAAACCATGTATTTTCACAGCCCAGCTCCGCCGCCTTCCGGTTCATGCAGGCAGCAAATGCGGCCATTGCCATTTTACTCTCCTCCAGAGTGTATTCCGACGTCTCCTTTTCCCGGAGTTCCCGGGGCAGATACCGCTTTCCCACATGTTCCGCCAGGGCCACTGCGGAATCATTATGGGATTCAAGCATCAGGGAACGGAGCAGATCCCTTACCGTATACTGCTCCCCTCTCTGTATGTAGAGCTTCACCTTGGGCATACTTGCGGCATAGGCCGAAACCGTGACACTCTCATCCTGGGACACATTCTCCAGCACCAGAATACAGGTCATGATCTTGGTGGTACTGGCCATGGCCATGACTGCGTCCTGGTTTTTTCCATACAGCACTCGACCGGAATCCGCATCCATGAGCACTGCCGCAGTGGCATACAGCTGCAGTTCCTCCCCCTGCACGGGCATCACCGCAGTCATCAGCCAGATAAGGACACAAAAAAAGCCTCCTGTTATTTTTTTCATCCGCATTTTCATTCTGTTCATCTTCCAACGGGATTTTTAATAATATATGAGGCTGTTTTCATACTTTATGTTTTACGGCCAGTCCATAATGCTCCATGGCCCTAAACTTCCAGCTGCAGCTGTACCTCCGCCTCAGCCTGCTGCTTGAATTCCTCCATCTGGACCGGATTCAGCTCCGGCAGCTCTTCCAGGCTTCTCACGCCAAAGCACCGCAGGAACTGCTCGGTAGTGCCAAAAAGCAGGGGTCTGCCCGGCGCATCCAGGCGGCCCAGTTCCGTAATCAGGTCATATTCCAGGAGCCTGTTGATGGCATGGTCACAGTTGACTCCCCTGACGCGCTCCACCTCCACCCTGGTGACGGGCTGCTTGTACGCTATAATGGAAAGAGTCTCCAACACTGTGTCACTGAGCGTCATCTTTTTTGGCGTTCTGGCTATTTTCACCAGGTATTCATACATATCGTCCTTTGTGCACAGCTGTACGGCGTTATCAAAATGAACCAGGGTGATTCCCCGATCCTCCTTCGCATAGCGTTCCTCCATCTTTTTCAGTATTTCCTTTGTGGTCTTCACGTCCGCCTCTATCACGTCGGCCAGACGGCTGATCTCCACGGATTCCCCCATGGTAAACAGGACTGCCTCTATCACCGCTTCCGTCCTTGTCCTCTTCATGCCTGTCCCTTCCCATTCCCATCCTGCCGCATAAGCCGGGATATGTCTGCTGCGTTCCCGGTGCCGCGCTGTCATTGTTTGTTTTTTACAGCAATGATGTAATCATGATATCGTCAAATATGGATTCCTGGCTGATCAAGATTTTCCCCGTCTTCATCAGTTCCAGAACAATCAGGAAAGTAACGATCACTTCCATTTTTCCCGCCTGCTTTTCCAGGAGCTTCCGAAAACTGAATGTTCTGTGTTCCCTGGCATAAGCCTCCACATACAGGGTCTTCATATCCATGTCTATCTCTTCTTTTTCAATATTGCCATACTGGCTCCTGATGGGGTCAATCTTGTCCTCCTGCCTGCGCAGCACTGATTTGAAGATTTCGTGAAGCCTGCTCAGGGTCATGTCTCCTATCAGCTCCTCATAGTTGACAGGAGGCTTATACATGGCAACCTCAGGCGGCAGCTTCTGTTCCCTGTAGAGGCTCCTGGCTGCGTCCACCTGACGGTCCCTCAGCTCAAGGGACATATATTTGTACATTTTGTACTCCAACAGCTTCTGCACCAGCTCCTGCCTGGGATCTTCCTCCTCCCCCTCCTCGTCCACTTCCCTGGGGAGCAGCATCCTGCACTTGATATCAATGAGCGTTGCCGCCATCACCAGAAATTCGCTCATCACATTCATGTCATCCGTCTCCATCTGACGAATGTAATCCAGATACTGTTCCGTGATCTTCACAATGGGAATATCGTAGATATCCACCTTGTTTTTGTCAATCAAATGAAGCAGCAGATCCAGCGGCCCCTCAAATACTTCCAGTTTTACAGATATTGCCATGGCATCCTCACCTGCGTAATAAAATCCGATTCATTATTTTACCGTTTTTACCCGGTATTTTCAAGAAAGAACTTGTGTTTGCCTCAGAATTTCCGGTTCCTGAATTCCACCACCCACAGCTCCCCGGGATTGAATATCCGGACCGGAATGGTATGGATTCCAAGCCCCCGGCTGAGCAGCATTGTCCTCTCCCCCTCCCGGAAAATACCTCCGTCATACCTGGGAAAAAGATGCCATGCAGGTGACACCACCCCCCTGCCCCAGAAGGGCACCCTGGCCACACCTCCGTGGATATGTCCCGACAGGGTCAGGTCCGCCCCCCAGGCGGCATACCTGGGAAAATAGTCCGGATTGTGGGCAAGCAGTACCGTGAACAGCTCTTCCGGAGCCTGTCCCAGTATTTCCGGCAGATAGCCGGGCTCCATTTTCGTCAGCCTGAATCTTTTGTAAAAACGCTCGTGAATCTGGGAACCGTATACCGCAATTCCGTATTCCGACAGATCGGTATGGCTGTTGACCATGGGCCGGATGCCTATCTCCTGAAGGGCCTCCCCGTACCGGCGGGCCATATCCCCGTATACCTCCGGATACAGCTTCAGCCTGTGTTCATGATTTCCGTTGGCATAATAAACGGGATATTTTTCCGCAAGCTTTCCCAGCAGATTAATGGCAGGTTCCATGGAGGCCTTCGGTCCCGCAGTCAGGATATCCCCTGCAATCAGAATGAAATCCGGCCTCTGTCCGTGAATGGCCTCCAGAAGTTTCTCATTGTCCTTGCCGTAGCATTTATTATGTACATCCGTAAGGAGCACTGCCCTGCAGGGCTTCCTGATCCTTTCGTCCTCCGCCGTATATGTTTTTACTACAAAGCGGTTGCTGTCGTAGAGCATGACCCAGACTAGCACCAGCGCTATGATTACAATCACGGTAATCAATACATCCATCCCGTCATTCCCTTCCCTGTTTTTCCTTCCGGTTTCTTCTTCCTGCTTTTGTCCCGTCCGGCGCCGTGGCAGGCCGGGGCAAAACCCCGGCCCGGATCCCGCCCCGGCATGCTGCCCCCGGCGCCCTGCCGGAGCGTGTTTGAAAATTACTTGCCGACAGCTGCGCGTCACAGCAGGAACAGACCAAACACCCTCTTCAGGTAATCGCCATAGACCGCCTTCTCCACATCTTCCGCAAACAGCACGGGCATGCTTCCGATCTCAATTCCATTGAGCAGATATCTGGCCCTCCCGGCCTCCGTCCCCTCCTGCACAGGAGCCTGCACGGTCTCCGGAAGCTCCAGCACCTTCTCCACTGCAGTCAGGTCATTGCCCTGTATATCCAGATACCGGAACTCTCCCTGATACCGTACAGCCGCCGTTTCCCCTGTGCCGCCCTCCACAGACAGGGGCGGCAGGGCATCCTGGTTCGCATCTATGTAAACATCGCACACATTAAATCCATAGGTCAGCAGCGCCTGCGCATCCCCGAAACGAGTTTTATAATCCGGCGCCCCCATCACCACAGCGATCAGGTCAATGCCGTCCTTGGAGGCAGTCGCGGAAAAGCAGTATTTTGCCTTTGAAGTAGACCCCGTCTTCAGTCCGGTGGTCCACTGATACTGCTTCAAGAGCTTATTGGTGCTGCTCAGGGTAAAATTGGATGTTCCCTGCCTGGTTTCATGAGTGATATCCTCCATCCAGATCTTCGTGTAATTGAAAACATCCGGATGATTTACCGTCAACTCCCTGGACATCACCGCCACATCCCTGGCAGAGGTATAATGATTGTCGGAATCACTGAGTCCGCAGCAGTCCTCGAAATGGGTGTCTGCCATCCCCAGTTCCTCCGCCCTCTGGTTCATCAGGGCCACAAATGCTTCCTCGCTGCCCGCTATATGCTCCGCCACCGCCACACTGGCGTCATTGCCTGAGGACACGGCGATGCATTTGATCATGGTGTCCAGGGTCTGCACTTCCCCCTGGGCCAGGTACACCTGGGAGCCTCCCATGGAACTGGCGTACTCGCTGACGGTCACCTGGTCCGTAAGACTCACTTTTCCCGCGTCAAGGGCTTCAAAGGTGAGAAGCAGCGTCATGATCTTGGTAATGCTGGCAGGACTTCTCCGCTCCGTGGAATTAAGCTCATAAATTACCCCGCCCGTGGAACTTTCCATCAGAATCACCGACGGGGAGGAGACGGCGACTTCCGCCTTTACAGGCTCCACCGGCCAAAAGAAAAACAGAAAAGCCAGCCCTGCTGCCAAAAAGCTTTTCTTTTTCATTCCAAACATAAAAATGCCACACTCCATATTCCTTTCCTTTGTCTATAGAATATGAGAATGCGGCCATATATATGCCATAATTCCGCATACAAAATCCCCAGCCTTAAAAGCCGGGGATCAGTCGCTTAGTTATATTTACGTTTCCTTGCAGCTTCAGACTTCTTTTTCCGTCTTACGCTTGGTTTCTCGTAATGCTCACGCTTGCGAATCTCCTGCTGGATACCAGCCTTAGCACAGCTTCTTTTAAAACGACGTAAAGCGCTGTCTAATGTTTCGTTTTCTTTTACGATTACGTTTGACATGTCCACCCGACCTCCCTTCAGTCCCTCAAGCTTCTCGACTGAGTGGGTTATTATGTACTGCACATGGCATATACACATTCTTTATTATACCACAAAAGTCCCATACGTCAACTGTTTTTTACAGTTTTTAGGATAATTTTATTTTATCCTTTTTTAAGACCGTATTGACAAGGTTTTAAGACTGTGGTAGTATTTACTCGCATCTACTACTACAGTCTTAAAAAGAGGTGATTGAATGGACATTAAACTTTTCGACTCTGAGCTGAAAGTGATGTCCGTCCTTTGGCGCGATGGCGATGTTCCCGCAAAACATATCGCCAAACTGCTGACCGCAGAGCTGGGCTGGAATGTCAATACGACCTATACCCTGATCAAGCGTTGTATCAAAAAGGGCGCGATTGAACGCTCTGAACCCGGCTTTATGTGCCATGCGCTCGTGCCAAAGGAGGACGTGCAGGAGGCGGAAACAAACGAGCTGATTAACAAGATGTATGACGGTTCTGCCGACAAGCTGTTTGCGGCCTTGTTGGGCCGGAAGAAATTAAGCGCTGCGCAGATTGAAAAACTGAAACGAGGCTGTAAATTTTTCTGTGTCTGTAGAGGAAAAATCCTTCTGATAAGATTCAGATATGTA
Source organism: uncultured Lachnospiraceae bacterium (assembly GCA_947367855.1). Classification (GTDB taxonomy): domain Bacteria; phylum Bacillota; class Clostridia; order Lachnospirales; family Lachnospiraceae; genus Acetatifactor. Next base: position 92,855 of record CANBFE010000014.1, read on the forward strand.
CCGTATTCTGTCGAA
>CANBFE010000015.1 GCA_947367855.1 uncultured Lachnospiraceae bacterium
GAATTATAGTGAATTACTCCAACTCGCAAAGAGCTGGAGTAATTTTATATCTGACCGCGTTATTATTTGGCGCTTACCTTTAACTTATTTCCTCTTCCATTGGACTTTTTTCTGTTTCCCGGGATGCCGTGCGCAATCGAGTAGGGGAACGGAAAAGAGGGGCAGAATCCTCCGCCCCTCTGAAAATCGTCCTATTATGCCATTTTTCTCTGAAATCAGTAGTTCTCTGCATGTACCTCGAAATAGCTCTGGGGATGATTGCATGTGGGGCACACCTCCGGAGCCTTTGTCCCAACTACAATGTGACCGCAGTTGCGGCACTCCCACACCTTCACCTCGCTCTTCTCGAATACGGCTGCCGTCTCCAGATTCCGGAGCAGCGCCCGATACCTTTCCTCATGATGCTTCTCGATTTCTCCTACCAGGCGGAACTTGGCCGCAAGCTCCGGGAAGCCTTCCTCCTCTGCCGTTTTGGCAAAATCCGCATACATATCCGTCCACTCAAAGTTTTCCCCCTCTGCTGCTGCGGCAAGGTTCTCCTTCGTATCGCCGATACCGGCAAGCTCCTTGAGCCACATCTTCGCATGCTCTTTTTCGTTTTCCGCAGTCTTCAGAAACAGGCCTGCAATCTGCTCATAGCCTTCCTTTTTTGCTACAGAGGCAAAATAGGTATACTTGTTCCTGGCCTGGGATTCCCCCGCAAATGCTGCCTCCAGATTCTTTTCTGTCTGCGTTCCCGCATATTTCGTTGTTTTCATGTCTTTTCCTCCTGTTTTTCTGCGACGTCATACCGTCTGCTTTCCCTTGATTCCAATCGAGCAGGGAAACGGACTTCTCCACTGCCCGCCCCACCCTGCGGACCCTGCGCCGCCGAAACGGCATATTTCCCCTGCGCGGGCCTGCGCATACAAAACTGCGGCCTGTAACCGTACTTCCGCCGCCCCGTGAATCCCCGGGCAAGTTTTCCCTTGTTCCGGTTCCCCGGTACCCCTGCTTCCCTCTGCCATGTACCTGACCTCAAACAGATGCTTTTTTCAGCCTCCCGCAGAGAAAAATTCCGGCTAACAGCAGCACCGGAAAGATAACGCCTGCCAGAATGCCCATCTTCAGGTCATCTCCGGACATCCCTGATACCATTCCTACCAGAGTCGGCCCTGCCGAACAGCCGATGTCCCCGCCCAGGGCCAGCAGGGCGAACATAGCCGTACCGCCCCTGGGCAGAGCGGCCGATGCCCTGCTGAAGGTTCCGGGCCACATAATCCCCACCGACAGCCCGCAGATTCCGCAGCATACCAGACTAAGCGGCGGCAGAAGAGAGATGCCCAGATAAGCAAAAATGCAAAGGCAGCTGCTGCAGACCATGAACCGTTCCAAGTGAATCCGGTCTCCGTATTTCCCGTAGAATAACCTGGATGTTCCCATCAGCACCGCAAAGACCAGAGGCCCGGCCAGATCTCCCACCGTTTTGGACAGTCCCAGGCCTTTCTCCGCAAAGGTGGACGCCCACTGGCTTACCGCCTGCTCGCTTGCCCCTGCGCATACCATCATGATCAGCAAAATCCAGAATATCTTCAGGCGGAACAGTTCCCCCAGCGTCAGCCCCCGCTCTCCCTCTTCCATCAGCGGCGCTATGGGCACCCCGGCAAAGGCAACGGCATTGGCAACCGGAATCAGCGCCCACAGGCAGGCCAGAATTTTCCAATTCCCGATACCTGCCGCCTGGAAAAACAGGGCGGAAAGCAGCACCACCCCCGCATGCCCCCAACAGTAAAAAGAATGCAGCATGCTCATGGTCTTTTCCTTATGATCGGAAGGGCAGGCCTCCACCACCGGACTCACCAGGACTTCCAACAGCCCGCCGCCCACGGCATAGACCATGACGGAAATCAGAATCCCGGCAAAAGGCGACGGCAGCAGCTCCGGCAGAATCGTCAGGAAAATCAGGCCCGCCGCCGATAAAACATGGGCGGCAACCAAAGACACACGATACCCGATTTTATCCACGAACCCTACAGCCAGAAGGTCCACCAGAAGCTGTATCCCGAAATTGAACGTCACCAATAAGGTAATCCGGGAAAGGGGTATCTCATAGCTTCTGTGAAAAAACAAAAATAGCAGGGGCGTAAAATTGTTTACCACAGCCTGTACAATGTAGCCCGTGAAACAGGCTCTTATGGTTTTGTCATATTGGTTCCTCATTTTCGTCCTTTCCCCGTAACGGAGACCCTCCTGAAAAAGTCCCCCGCCTTTCCGTCCCATTATACCCCTTTTCTGCCTATATTTCAAGTTACTCTCACGAGCCGCAGCAAGTTGTCTCCGTCATGGCAGAAACAGCTCACCATGCACAAGTCTGCTTCAATCCTTCGGCATCCCCAGACAGGGAACCCTATCAGTCAGACAGCCCGCCGTGAAAGCAGATACCTTCCTCCTGAAGCATTTCCAAGAACCTGCCCACCGGCATCCTTCCCAGGTCCCCCGCCTCCCGCTGCCGGACAGAGACCGTTGCAGTGGCGCTTTCCTTCTCTCCCACCACAAGCATGTAGGGAATCTTTTCCATCTGGGCCGTCCTGATTTTGTAGCCTATCTTTTCTCCTTTTATATCCGTTTCGCAGCGCAGCCCTTCCCTCTTCATCCGGCTTTCGATTTCCCGGGCGTAATCCGCATATTTATCCGAGATGGGCAGCACCTTCACCTGTACCGGAGACAGCCACAGGGGAAACTTTCCTGCGTAATGTTCCATGAGAATCCCCATGAACCGCTCGATAGAGCCGAACACCACCCGGTGTATCATAATGGGACGGTGCTTTTTTCCGTCTTCACCGATATACTCTGCCCCGAAACGCTGCGGCAGTTGAAAGTCCAACTGAATAGTTCCGCACTGCCAGGTCCTTCCCAGGGAATCCTCCAGGTGGAAATCGATCTTCGGACCGTAGAACGCCCCGTCTCCGGGATTTATCACATAGGGAAGTTTCAGATCCTCCAACGCGCTGCGCAGACCCTCGGTAGCCGCCTCCCACTCCTCCGGACTGCCGATGAAGCTTTCCGGCCTGGTGGACAGCTCAACATGGTACCGGAAGCCAAAACGGGAATATACTTCGCCAATCAGGCGGGCAACCCCTTTTATCTCCTCCTGCATCTGTTCCGGCATCATAAAGATGTGAGCATCATCCTGGGTGCAGCAGCGAACCCGCATAAGCCCGTGGAGGGTGCCGGATTTTTCGTTTCTGTGGATCAGCCCCAGTTCACTGATGCGCATGGGAAGCTCCCGGTAAGAACGGGGTTCCATCTGGTAAACCAACATGCCCCCCGGACAGCTCATGGGCTTTATGGCATAGTCCCCTCCGTCGATGGCCGTAGTATACATTTTGTCCCTGTAATGCTCCCAGTGCCCGGATGTCTCCCAAAGCTTACGGTTCAGCATCACCGGCGTGGAAATCTCCCTGTATCCTTCCCTCTCATGCAGCTGCCTCCAGTAGTCGATAAGCAGATTCCGAAACTGCAGGCCCCGGGGAAGAAAGAAGGGGAATCCCGGGCCCTCATCAAACAGGGCAAAGAAGCCCAGTTCCTTCCCCAATTTCCTGTGATCCCTCTTTTTCGCCTCCTCCAGGCGGTTCAGATATTCCCCAAGCCTCTCTTCATCCGGAAACGACGTGCCGTAAATCCTGGTGAGCATCTTATTCCTCTCGTCTCCCCGCCAGTAGGCCCCCGCTACGGACAGCAGCCGGAATGCCCTGACAGCACTGGTATACTCCACATGAGGGCCTGCGCACATCTCCACATACTCTCCCTGGCGGTAAAGGCTGATTTCCTCGTTTTCCGGCAGTTCCTGCAGGATTTCCGCCTTGTAATCCTCATTTCGTTCCTCCAGTTCCTGCAGGAGAGCATTACAGTCTGCAGTGAACTGCTTCAGCTGCAGATTCTCTTTCACGATTTTCCGCATCTCCCCTTCCACTTCCGGGAAATTTTCTTCCGAAAAACGGAACGAAAATTCGAAATCATAGTAGAATCCCTCCGCTGTCGCCGGACCTATGGCACATTTCGTATCCGGATACAGCCGTTTTACCGCCTGGGCCAGGATATGCGCCGTGGTGTGCCGGAATGCGTTTCTTCCCAGTTCCTCCTCAAAACCTGCCTCCCTGATGGAACCGTCTCTCATCTTGATCTTCATTTCTTCTCTTCCTTTCCTGAATGAATTTTTCAATCCACATAAGAAAAGCACTCTTAAAGATAGTTATGACTACCTTTAAGGGTGCTTGTTGCACGGTTCCACCTTATTTTTTCACTTCAGATTCTATCAAATCCTAACCTTTAACGCAGGTATACGGCACTGCTTACCTCTACTTTCGGCAGTACAGCTAAGGAATGGTTTTCACATATTATCCACATAAGCATCTTCCACCCTTTGATGCTCTCTCTGTCTGCGATTGATATGCTACTTGTTTCCGTCATCGCTTTTTCTTATGCTGATTTGCTTTTTATCCTACCACGTTCCTGCCTGATTGTCAACGGGCAAATAATTCCCGCTGCAGCAAATACTGTTCCAATCTTAAATACCTTTCTTCATCTTGTTCAAATCATCCCAGAGCTACCGTTTTATTGGCCTTATGCGCTTTTTCTCCCTGCAGTACCGCACGGATCTCCCTCTCCGAATATCCTTCCCCCAGAGAACGAAACCTCACAAACCTCTGCTGTCCCTTTCCCCGGACTGCAGTATGTTTACCAGTTTTATATTCATATCCGGCTGCTTCAAACAGTTTCAGAAAAGCCTCAAAATCTTTCGGCCTCTTTGCCAGTGCGGCATCTATCTCCCCACAGATCATTTCCCGGAACGACTGGCGAATCTGGTAAGCAATCACATCATTCTTTTGATGCCGCCCGGTTATATGCTGGTACTGCCTTTTACTCAGCAGAAATTTCTCATCTACTGTCATGGGATCACACTCATAGGCAGTTACCAGCTCTCCCTTCTCGGTCTTTTCAGGATTGGATGCATAATCCGTTCTCTCCTGCAGACATTGCGCCAGAGTCTTACCCTTGTTAATGTGCAGTGCCATCAGCCGGGTAGCTGCCATGGTGTTCCCCCTTTCCATTCAATAACAAGCATAGTATCACAAACATATTTTTACAATCACGCATATTGTCGCAAGGGAACTCTCACCGTTCCTTATCTGCCAATAGAGAATAAAATGTTGCCCATGCACTTGGCTGCCCGACTCTTTCTTTCGGTAGATAAGATTTTGTAAGCGTACCCGACAGAACAACCCGTCCCATTTCATCTTTCGCTGAATTCAGATATTTCCAACCGGATTCCGTCTCAGGTGCATTTCCATATCCGAGTGAGGAAATGGTTTCCATAATATTATGAATTCCAATCCGCATTACTTCAAATGGATGAAATACATCCGTGATACGCTGTCCCTCTTTTTCATCAAGCACCAGTTCGTCTAAATTATCCCGCTTGAACAACAAATTTCTGTCCAGAAAATAGCGAACAATATCTTTTTCTATATCAAGAACAATTCCTTTTTTACGACAGCATGAACACAACCGCAAAGCAAAATAATCTGCTTTATAACAGCTTTTTGGAATATGCTTCAGCTTGTTTCTTCGTCTTTCACAGAGAAACCCACCGTCAGGCAACCTGTTGGCACACAACATATCAAATATTTTCTGGACTTCGGAATTTTCGCCAAAGCCTAATGCCACCATTGCTTGTAAGAGCATGAATGCTTCACAGCCAAAATCAAAGCTTGTCCTGATTTTTTCTACCGCTGCCTCAAACCATTCAGATGGCAGCATAGATTGGTTCAGACCGCATTCTGCTAAGGCATTAATATAATAGACATACCATAAACCCTTTATCTTATACCAATCCGCAGGCAGTTTCTTCTCAATCCACATTAACGCTTCCGTTGGTTCAGCCGCCAGGCCAAGTAACTCGGTTTTTGTCCTATATTGTACTGCGGCGTTTCCGGTGTTCAACAGCCAAGTCACTGTATCATTATACATAAATGTCTCCTGTCTTCTAATTTTCATCAATTAGCTCGGACAAATAGTTCTTTATTCTTTATTTCTTCGTTCTTTTTTACCTTATACATTTCTCTATCCCTTGTCATTAAGTTTTTCAGCAGACCGAACAAGCCTTCTAAAAACATTATATATAGAATGTAGCCTAAAATCAATCTCTTCTTCGCATATCTCCCACACAAATATTCGCCGCATATTTTCCCAGTATATGCCATCCGCATATACTATCGCATACTCTATGTACGGCGGCTACCGCCGCCATACCTACATTTCGCGGAGGCACCTGTGAGCAGTAACTATAAAAGTTCCTTTTGCGCCTCCAGGACAGCTTCCGGGTCTGTGCTTTCCATAGCTTTCCGAAGCCAGTATTCCGCCTGTGTGCGGTTCTGCTCCACATGGATGCCCCGGTTATAGAAACGCCCCACCAGTTCCATGCCCTTTCCATAGCCGCTGTTTGCTGAATACAGGTACAGTTCATAGGCCTTTCCCAGATCGATTGCCGTTCCGTAGCCATAGTGATAGCAAATCCCCAAATTATAGGCAGCCTCCACATGTCCCATATCCTTTGCCCGGGTCAGCAGCTTCACAGCCAGTTCATTGTCCTCCGGGACTCCATCCCCATAGATATGTTTCATGGCAAGTTCATACAGACACTGGGTCTCTGTTTTATTTTCCATATCCTTTTCCTCTATAATTTATCTATACATTTTGAAAACTCAATCCAATTTGCATCCTGTTGTAATTATCAACCATTCTCTTTTACTCTCCAATACCCTTTTCTTCCACCAATTCTTTCGATCGCACCAACCCTTTTTAAGTCTTCCACTGTCCTTTGTACCGTTTTATATGACACTCCCAAACGGTCAGCTATTTGAACACTTATGTATTTTCTTTTCGGACGTCATTTGTCCGTTTAAACGCTTTGTTTGTCGCAACCGCAGTAAACTTAATTGTAATATCATCTCCAAGAAGACTATATTCAGGAATCTTCGCGCCAATCAAATCACATTCTTCACAAATTTTTCTGAAAAAGGTATTCGCCAAAGCCAGGTTATATGGTCTGGAATGCCTCATCTTCTATTGGGACTTAAAAGTCAAATCCTGATAACCTGTTCCATTCCCTCCAACATTCTCACATCATGGGTAATTACAATCACGGTCTGTTCAGCACTATGAATCATGCGTTTCAGCCACGTCAGGCTTTCCTGATCCAGATGGTTCGTAGGCTCATCCAAAATCAAAATTTCTGCCTCTTTTGCTGCCGCTCTCGCAATAGAGATCCTCTGCAGCTCACCTCCGGACAGTTTTTCCTGAAGTCCCGAAATCTGCCGTGGGCTCAACTGTCGGATACCGGCAGCCGCCATTGTCTGCTCTGCTTTTTCTTCCAGTCTGTCTCCGTTTCCCAACGCAATGTTCTCTTTCACAGACCCCTCAAAAAGCAGGGGCATCTGAAAAGCCACTGAAAGATGCTTCCGCCACTTATCAGGATTCAATTGGGTAATCTCATGCCCGTTCACCAAAAGATGTCCCCCGTATCCGTAATGGAACAGGGATATCAATTCAATCAGCGTTGTTTTCCCGCTGCCGTTTTCTCCCAGGACAGCCACCTTGTCTCCCTTATTTATGCAGAAATTTAAATCTCGAAAAACTTCCTCGTCCTTCCCTTCCCCTACAGGATATCCAAACGACAGATGCCTTGCCTCCAGGCATTGAAAACTCCCTATCTCCTCTCCCTGCCCTTCCTCTCTGCCCACATAAAAATACAGAATCCGCTCTCCAAAACTGCGTACCTTGGAGCCATTGCGGATCGCTTCCTCCAGTTTTTCCATGACACTATGCATCACTGATACAAGCATCACCATGGAAGCAATCGCGCCCACTGCCACTTCATCCCTGCTCACGAAAAAAAGCCCAAGGAGCACTGCCATAAGCGTGATCCATATCTCCAATAGAGAAGTCAATTCCCCGGCAATGGCCTGGTACCGGATTTTCTTTTTTAAATGCTTATGAAAATGATTTTGAAACAGTTTGTCACTGTATTCTGTCAGCGATTCCTTCAAGGACAAAAGCTTAACGGCACAAGGATTTTTTACCATCTCCATGAAAATGGATGCTGCCCTGGCGCCATATTCCGCATCCCTGACCTCATAGGCAGCCAAAGCCCTGCCGGTTATGGAAGGAATGATCAGCTTCAAAAAGGACAGTATGCAGACGCCAATACCATAAGCCAGGCTGATTTCCGCCATCTGGTACAGAACAAAGACAAACATCAGTGGAAATGCAATACTATTCGCCGCTAACCCGATCAAGCTCCGGCGGAAAATAATCACATCATTTTCCATCCTGTGCCGCACTTCCCCCTCATTGAGAACTTTGGCCTCATCATACTGTTTATCCATAAACAATCCGTAAATATAGCTGTCGTGGGCGGACAGGAAACGAAGGCTTAAATAATCCTGCAGCAGATTTACCGCAGGAACAATGACTGCATAGCACAGTATAGCCAAAACGATGACAATTCCTTTTCTCCAGATGCTTTGGCCATCCGTTTCCAATACCGCCGTACAGAATTCGCCTATCTCTACCGACAGATTGCTATAGACACATATATTCAGAACTGACACCAGTACAAGCGACAGAATTGCCGGCCAGGTAATCCTTACGCAATCCCTGCAGGCCCTGCGGTACAGGCTTCTATCACGCTCCATTTCCATGCTCCTTTCCCACCCGGATGAGATCGTCCGCCGTTTCCGCCAACGCCAAATCATGGGTCACATAAATGACAGCTGCATTTGTTTCCATTATTTTTCTTTTCAGTACTTCCTGTCCCTTCCGGTCCAGGTTATTGGAAGGTTCGTCCAAAATCATCCACCTTCTTTTCAGCGCAAAAGCCAGGGCCAGATACACTTTTTTCCGTTCTCCTCCAGACAGGTTACAGATAGGTATGTCTTTCAGCATTTTATCCGAAATTCCAAATTCCTCTGCTTCCCTCACTGCCCCTTCTGCCCCGCCAGGAACCGCATTCTGGTACAGTTCATACGCCGTGATCGAAAAGCTCGGATCTTCCTGCGGCAAATACACAATATTCTCGTTCCGGTACTCATCCTGCAGCTGCACGGGCAGTTCCCCCTCTATCCGGATTTCCTTCCCGGCATCCTCCAGTATTCCCATAATCTTCTTCATCAGGACTGTTTTTCCTGCACCGTTTTCTCCCACCACAGCGTACTTTCCCCCCTGGGACACCTTACACCCAGGCCCTAAGCTGATCTGCGTAACCCCTCCCGCAGGCCCGGCGTATTGGTATTGGGCAAACCACTCCTCCAACCTTTTTTGAGCCGTCCTTGTCAGCCTTCTCTCCGGTATCGCAGAAAAACATATGTTCACCTGGCCAAATAAGGTTCCCGACAGGGAAATCGCTATCACCCCTGCGCCCAGTGGAATTCGTCCATAATAGACAAGCAGTCCCACCCCCACGATAGAACCATATTTTAAAATGCTTTCCAACAACCGCGTCAGGGAATCTTCGGCCTGCAGCGCCATCTGGTTCCACATTCCGATCTTCACGGAACGTTTGATCAGGCTCCGCAGCTGTTCCAGATACCATTTCTGCAAATGGAAAATCTTAATGCCTGCCAGGTTTTTGTACCCGGAGATGATTTTCTCCGTTATTTTCGCCTCCACTTCCTGATTTTCCACATAAAAACGGTCCAGATAATGCTCTACAATAAAGGGCGGAATCACCTGGATACACGCAAAAAAGGCCATTAAAACAGCCAACACCACACTCTGACTGCCTAAATAGAGCATGTAAATCCCCACGGAAAGCGCTCCCGTCCACAAGCCAACCCTTGTATCTGTGATCCAACCTGCAAGCTGCTGCAAATCTCCTTCAAAATGCTGAACAGCTTCCCCCGCACTGCTGCTTTCAAATTTCCAAAGAGGCTGTGAAAAATACTTTCTGTAAAATGATATCTTACATTTCTGCGTACATAGGACTGCTTTTTTCTCTATATTACTTTTTATAACCACCTTCAAAAAGCTATAAACAGCCACTATTGCCATCAGTGCTGCCACTTTCCACAACGCAGCCTTTCCTTCTGCAGCATCCTGCACAATTCCGGCAAAAGTATTTGCATAAAAAAGCGCCCAGGCAGAAACAAATAGGTTGAACAGGATTTTACAATAGCTGACTTTTGCCAAATGGCCGTACGCCAGACCATAGGGTGTTTCTATATTTTTTCTTTTCTTCAAACGCATCTTTCATCCTTCTGCTTTTTAGATAAAAAACTAAAATTCAGTAGCCTGATGGGGCTGTCTGAACCGTAAACTCAATACCGCATCAGCATAAAATTCACCGTCAGCCCTGCCGCAGTTCCCATGAGCAGCACCAAATCTCCCCGTCGGATTCTGCCCTCCTGAACGGACTCGCACAGCGCAAAGGGAACCGAGGCGGAGACCATGTTGCCGTATGCCGCCACCCGGTTTATGTAGGTGCCCTCCCTGAATCCCAGACGGGGCATGATGGTATCCAGGGCCTTACTGGCCTGATGGGGAACTACAATCTGTATCTCCTCCCGCGCAACCCCTGCCTCCCGGAGACAGTCCTCCACAAATTTCGGCAGCTTCCTGGCGCAGAGCCGCAGAATCCGGATTCCTTTCATGTCAAAATAGTAATCCTCCCGATTTTCATCTGCAAGAGAAAATGCGGGCAGCAGCCCTCCCCCGCCCCGGATCTCTGTGTCATGGGCGCCCTCTGACCAGGTGCATTGGCGCGCATAAAGGATTTCGGAAGCTTCTCCCGGTTCCGCCTTTACAAGCACACCGGCGGCAGCGCCATCCGAAAACAGCTCATAACTCTCCTTCTGGCCCGGATTCAGCGCAGCGGAGGCCGTGTCGCCGGATAGAATCAGCACTGCCCTGTACCGCCCGGACTCTATCATATAGGACATCACATCCAGGGCGCTGATGAAACTGGTGCAGGTGGTGTTGATATCCATGGCCGGGATATCCGTTCCCCTGGCCATCCGCTCATGAATCAGGGCCGCATTGCAGGGAATGGCCTGGAGCGGTGTGCCCATGGCACAGACGATGCAGTCCACGTCCCCCATGTCCATACCGGCTTCGGCTAACGCTTTTCTTGCTGCTTCTTCCGCCAAATCCAACAATGTCTCCCCTGCCTTAAGCCGATATCTGGTCTCCCCCGCAAAGACCGTCTCGCCGCCTGCCAGAGCACGCCCCATTCCTGCCAGTTTCACATGTCTGCTTATCTGTCCCTTTGTCATCTGTGTTTTCACCCCTTCTGATTTTCCTTTTATTCTGTAAGTCTCCCCTAACCGAACTGCTTTTCCCTGACCTTTTTCCGAAAAAACAATCTGCCTGATACCATTCCGAAATGCCTTTTCGGAAATCAGTGAAATGAGTCAATTAACTCTCTGAATATAATAATCTAACAGTTTATATATCCAATCTTGAAGTACTGAAAAACGAAAGCCTAACGCACCTGCCTTCTCCGTATTAATACTATATTGTGATTCTCCATTATATGGCGCTTTTGCTCCGGTTTTGTCAACAACTGCCTTTGTTCCGGTTTTCTTTTCAACATACTCAATTATTTCTCTTATGGAAATAGTTCCTTCGGAGCTTCCATTGATTGCGCCTCTGATATCCTGCTCAACCAGAAAAGCCATAAACTTTCCGGCTTCATCAGAACGGATAAATCCCATCTGACTATTCAGATTGTCAATATCCATGGGGATAGATTTCATGGTATGTTCCACATAAAATGCCAATCTTTTTGTATAATCATCTTTTCCTACCACAAATGGATATCTTACCGCAATCCAGTTCCTGTCCCTATATTTCTGCCATAAAGCGCACTCTGCCTGCCGTTTTATTTCTCCGTATGAAAAATCTGTCCTATCACACCATACCAGTTCTTTCGAAACACCATCAAAATCAGATTCAACCGTATTCATGTGCTTAGGTTCATAGACTGCTGTGCTGGACATATGGATATATTTATCACAATGAACGGTTTCCATTCCATATTTTATATCATTTGAGCAGTAAGCAATTTTATCAATTACAACATCATAATGGCTGCTGCTCAAGGTCTTCATGCTCTGTTCATTTGTTCTTTCAATTATGATACGATTGACTCTGTTACCAAATACATCTGATCTGTTTCCCCGTGTAGCAATCGTCACATTATGGCCTTTTGCTAAAAGTTCATTTACCATATGTATGCCAAAAAACCTGGTGCCGCCTATTACCAGAATTTTCATTATTCACCCTCCTGCAAGCCCGATTGATATGCCGTTTATAAACGATTTGTCTGTGATTCGCATGTATATTCATTGCCCCATTTCAGTACGTACACAATTCCGAAAAACCTTCGCGCACTGCCCTGGTTCACCGGATTCGCTGAATCCTCTTCAGCTTTTTCCCCACTTCCCAGTCATACGGAGCAAATGCAATATCCGGCAGGACAAGCCTTCTGTCCCTGGCCAGTTTGCGAAATTCCCCAACCACGTTTTCCCTTTCCTCCTCCGTAAGATCGGCATAGACTTTGATGCTCCTGTCTGGATTCTGCACCACCCGGTATTCCCAGGTGCTTTCCTTCCTCTTCCGGTCTGTTGGGCTTTCCCCGGGACTTCCGGTCTGTCTCCGGATTCCTCTCTCCCCTTTTGCCAAACCAAATTCGGCACGGTCCGCTGTTTCTCTCCTGTCCCTGTCCTGTCCCGGCTGCCCGGTTGCCGCTTTCCTAGTTCCCTCCTGTCCGGGCTGCTCGGTTGCCGCTTTCCTGGTTCCCTCCTGTCCCGGCTGCTCGGATGCTGCTTTCCTGGTTCCCTCCTTTCTGGGCTGCCCGGATGTTGCTTTCCTGGTTCCCTCCTGTCCCGGCTGCACTGACACCTCCCGTTTCTCCTGCCCCACCCCTGCAAAGAGGATACATCTGCGGATGAAGTCCGGAAAAATCAGCCTCTCTCTTCCCTGTTCGTCCAGAAACGAAAACATGTCGTCCTCCCTGCCCTCGATTTTCTCCAGAGCCAGGCAGGGGCTATTACAGCTGCAGGGCTGCTTTCGTTCCACCAGAATATCGTTCAGCCGATAACGGATCATCGGTTGGGCCTTTCTCTCAAAATCCGTCACAATAGGTACGAATCGCCGTCCTTCCAGGTATTCCCGCTGAATATATACAATGTCCTCATTCAGATGAAGGGTTCCCCGGGAACAGGTGGCAGCCAGGCAGCCCTCCGTACACTGATAGACCTGATGAATCACCTTCTGCCGAAACACCTTTTTCAGATAGGACTCATCCCCTCGTTCCAGTACTTCCGCAATGGAAATCACCACCTGGGGAGAAATATGCAGGTTTCCCCGCTCCGCCTCTGCCCCAAGCATCAGAAGCAGGGAGGGCTGTCCCACCAGAATCCTGGGTTTCAGTGCCTCCAGTCGCCTGACATGTTCCTCCATATCCCGATAGATATCGAAGAAATGGAACCGGATTCTCCTGGAATTTACCGCCTGGTACAGATTGCTGTCCGCCCGCATAAAAAAAGCAATGTCCATGGAATCCAGGATACTTCCCGGCAGAAATTTCGCCAACACATAGCCTGCCCAACGCACCTTCTCCCTGTCGGACACCAGGAATATGCCTCTGTGGCCGGAGGTACCGGAACTCAATCCCACCGTAACGCCTTTCAGCTTGGGTGCAAAATCCCGTTCCCGCTCTGCCCGGACCGCAAAAGCCTCCGCCTCCTCCCGGGTGATTCCCACCGTGTTCAGCCGATGGAAATGTTCCATCATAAATGCCTTGTCTATCACAGGATAGGAAGAGAACTTCTTCATCCCTCTGTAAAGGGGCGAATGCTCCGCCACATATCGCAGATGCCTTCTCAACCTCCTTTTCTGTCGGCGCCGCAGGGCTTTCCTGTCCCGAAAGCAGCGGCTTTTCGGCAGGAAATATCTATAGTATAAGTAAAATTTCAGCACCTCCAACTGTTCAAACACAGCAGCACCTCCTCGTCCGTCCCGCCAGGGCAGCCCCAAATACCCCCTGCCCGTTTATTTCCGTATCTGGCAAGTGAAGCAAATAAACATTTCCCACAGATGCACTCTGCCCGCTTATTTCCGTATCTGGCAAGTGAAGCAAATCAACATTTCCTACAGATGCACTCTGCCCGCTTATTTCCGTACCTGGCAAGTAAAGCAAATCAAATTCCCCCCAAATGCCCCCTGCTTGCTTATTTCCATACCTGGTGGGTAAAACACACCCTGATCTGGGGATGATCCCGTTTCATGCGGCAGATTCTCCTCAAGCTGTCCTCATAGGCGGCAAAATTATCCTGCAGCAGTCTGGGCAGCAGACGCATGCGGCTTGTGGCCCGCACCAGATCTCCTCCCCAACAGGCATCCGCCGCCAGAAAAAGGCTTACATCCGGTATCCACAGCCCCATCTGTCCCCTGGAATGCCCTTCCAGACCCACTCCCATAAGGCTGCCGTCCCCAAACAAATCGTACACTTCCTCAAAATACCCGCACAGAAAATGTTCTTTCAGCGGATTTTCCGGTACGATTTTCCTGCGGATACTGCCCTTCGGAGGCACCAGGGCCGGAAACATCAGTCTGCGGACGCCGGGATGGTGCAGCGCCTCCAAAGTTTCCTCAAAAGCCACCAGATCATATCCGGAAAACTGCGACAATCCCCCCACATGATCCGGGTGGGCATGGGACAGCAGAATCATCCCCACGCTCTCCGGTGCAATTCCGTCCGCCTCAAGCCTCTCCGCTATCGTTTCCCCTGTTTCCAGTTGTACCGGATTCAGCAGACGGTATATCCGCAGTGCCATCCCGCCCCGGAAAATCTCCCGGGAGTAACCGGCATCATATAAAATATTGCCAAGTTCCCTGTGACGAATCAGCATGGCCCTGGCCGGGAACCGCCGTTTCTTCCAACCGGATATCCCGCTCCGGAAAATGATTCCCAGATTATTGGTACAGGATCCGCAGCGGTATGTCCGCACTTCCATTATTTTGCCGGGTCCCTGCAGATTGGCCGATTTCCCGCCGCCCGCTTCCCGGTTTTGCCTCACAGGCTGCGTCCCAGTCCCGGCGTACCTGCGGCCTGCTGCCTTCTCTGCTCTGTCCTGCTTCGTCGAGAGCTTTAATGGGCTGCCTCCAGACGCTTTTCTTATGCTGCCTGCCAATGCTGCAATGTTCCTCTGCCCCGCACCGGCAGTCTCTCCCGTCCCATGTACCCCTTTCCACCACGCCCCGTACTCCCCAATGGATTCCGCCAGGGTCTTCTCCGGACGATATCCCAGAATCTCCCTGGCCTGGCTGATATCCATGGTCTGGGCATACCCCAGAGTACAGACCGTGTAGCGGGTCAGCGGCGGCTCCCCGGGCAGCCCGAATGTGCGGTAAAGCCGCTCTAACCCCTCTGCCGCAGCATACACCGCCCCGAAAGGGAGCCGCAGATAATGGGGCTGTTCTCCGATAGCAGCCAGGAATTGCTCCAAAATCCGGCCAAACGCCATGGGTTCTCCGTTGGTGATGTTGAATACCCTGCCGGAAGCCCCCGGAGCCTTCATGGCCAGTTCACAGGCCAGAGCCACATTCTCCACACTGGTGATGTCCACCAGGTTCCTTCCCTCCCGAAAAAGGGGAATGCCCGGCTTTTGGTTGGCTCTCAAGAGTCTGGGCACCAGACTGGTATCCCCGATGCCGATAAGCCCCCTCGGCCGCAGGATAACGGTCTCCAGGCCTTTGCCGTTCCACCTGCGGACCACCCCTTCCGCCATCAGTTTGGATTTGATATAATAATTCAGATCGTTTTGTTGGGGAGCCTGGTCTTCCCGGATGCAGTACTGGTCTTCCTTTCCCGTGTATATACTGGGGGAAGACACATAGACCAGCCGCCGGACGCCCTTCTCCAGGCACAGCCCTGCCACAAGATTTGTTCCCGCCACATTGGTTCGATAGAAATCTTCCCATTTCCCCCAAACAGTGGAAAGCGCGCCCCCATGGATTACATAATCCACTCCCTCAAAATAAGCAGCGCAGCTTTCTCTGTCGGTAAAATCCCCCGGACAAAACACAGCTCCATATGCCGCAAGCTGCCTGCCCCTCTCCCGGTTCCGCCCCAGGGCACGCACCCTGTATGCCTTCACCAGACGCCGCACCAGGTATTCCCCCAGAAAGCCGGTGGCCCCTGTCACCAGAACTGTCTGTCTTCCTGTCAATTCCTCTGTATTTCCTGTTTCCTGTGATTTTTCCATATGGTTCATCTCCGTTCCGTCCGCTTTCTTTCTCCCGGCCTGATCCGGAACTTGCAGCTCCGGCACACCTGAATACCTTGCAATGGGCATCAGTTCATCCACCACAACCGGATCCACAATATAGGAATGGGGCAATGCGGGAATGCGGTTTACCGCCTCTTCTTACAGCCCCGGACTGCGCCGCTGCGTTTTTCCTGCAGCCCTTCCATGATCTCCAGTACTTCCCCCATGTGTACCGCCGTCATTGCCGCCCGTCTCTTTTCCTTCCAGTTTTTCCGCAGCTCCATGCATTCCAGAGCCTCCTGCCGCAGTGTGGCCGTATCCCCCAATATCCGGCCGAATCCAAGTCTCTGAAACCGTTCCGCATTCAGAAGCTGCTCTCCCTGTTGGGGACACAGCAGGCAGGGCACACCAAAATACAGCGCCTCATGGATGCTGTTCACTCCGCCTGCCGTGATAAAAAGGTCTGCATGACGCAAAACCGCACTTTGATCTACAAAAGGACGTACAATAAAATTCTCCGGAAACCGCCGGTTCTTTTCACAGACCAGAACGACACGGAAAGACTGCTTCCCGGAATCCCCGCCCTCACGGAAAGCGTTTCCTCCATCACCCAGGTCCCTTTTCCCGCCTTTGCCAGGTCCCCTTGCGGCAGCATCCAAGGCTTTGCCAAAGCTCCTCTCTCCAAGCGTCCCGCCCTCTTCAAAGTTTCTCCCGAACTGCCGGATTATTTCCCGCAGCAGCCCCTCATTTTCATTGAAAATCGTCCCCAGAGAGATATAGATCAGCCGCTCCCCGGAAGCAGGTTCCGGACAGGAGAAATCATTGCGTTCCACCGTTCTCCTGTGAACGGACAGCGGACCCAAAAACCTGTATTCTGCCCCGAACAGGCCTCCTCCCGGCTGAAACATACGGGAATAACCGCAGAGATTATAATCGCCCCTGTTCATCAGCACAGGCAGCAGTCCCAGTTTTTTCAGCCCATACGCCCTTCTTAACCGCCGCACATAGGACATTGCCCCGGGAATCTCGCCCCCATAGCGCAAAAATCCGGCGGAGAATCCCGGCGCATATGCCCCCAGGCCCTTTTGCCAGGGTCCTGCAGGCAGAAAGCCGGACCTCCCCCTCCCTCCGGAACGCCCCCATGTCCAGTCAATGGCGGCAATGCTGTAGAAAGCAAAGGTGGGCACAGAAACCAGTTCCCCCACAGCCCTGCCCCACAGAGCCAGGGACTCAAACAATATGGCTGCGGGCCGTTCTTTCCCGGCCTGGCCCAGAAGCTTTGGCAGCAGTTCCCAGGTATATTGCAGAATCAGGCGGTAAAGCTTCAGAATCCGTTCCCCGTCTTTTAAGTCAAGTTCTTTCCAGTCTATGGGATAGGGACGATACTCACATCCGTTTTCCTCAATCACTTTTCGAAAAGGCTCTGCGCTGTAATAGACCACCCGGAATCCTGCGGCCCCCAGTCGGCCTGCCAGGTACAGATTGGAAAGTGTGTGGCCGTAGGCCGGAATCCCATAGAAAAATACTGTGCCCTTTGGTTTCTTCTCCATTCTCCCGTCTCCTCCTTTGCCGGAATCGGACTCTGCCTGATGATCTACATTCCGGCAGATTCCCGCGGACACTTCCCACTGCGCAGGAATCATTTCCCCCGCATTACGCCCAGTTTCCATGGCAGAGACATTCCCCCTACGGAAACCATTCCTCCGCAATTACGCCCTGTTTCCATGGCAAGACATTCCCCCTACGGAAACCAATTCCCCCGCAATTACGCACTGTTTCCATGGCAGAGACATTCCCCCATCCCACCAATCAAGCACCCGAAATCCCGCTTCTTCCGATGGTCCCGGCTTCCCTCTATACCCGGAGATTATCCAGGCGGAAAATCCATGCATTCGGAACGGCTTTCTCCATCAGCCCCCGGTTCAAATTGTACCAACTGCCGCACTTGTCCAGGATAATGGCGTCCGCAGTGACCACACTTTCCATGCGGGAAAGGACACTGTCCACGCCGGGGTGCAGCTCCACCTGAACCTGAACGCCGCGATCCGCCGCCTTTTCCAAAATCAGCCCCCGAAGACGGCCGGAATTGGATACCTGCTGATCTAAGTAGAACAGGGCGCTCTTTACCCCCTGCTCCTCCATCCCATGCAGCACAAGCTCCACAGCCTGCACGGTCTTGTCCACAATGCGGTAGCTTCCCCGCAGTCCGGCCAGATCCCGAATCGTGCCGTCCATCCCCTCCAGAAGCAAAGAGCCTGACAGAGCCACCTCCAGAGTGATAATCGTATTAAAGCCGTCCAGGACAAGGGACTCCGGCGCCTGAATCATCCGTTTCCGCTCCCGTTCCTCCAACGCGGCCCGGGTGGACGTAATCCGCGCCAGGGCCGTTCGCTGCCGCGTTGAAAGCAGATGGTGGTCCCCCACAAAGGTGCAGGCGGATTTGGTGTCATACCCCCGGTTGATCAGAAACACAATCTCCCGGGCGGCGGCATTCATTTTTTCAGCGGCCCCGGGGCCAAATTCCACCACATCCTTTGGCTCATAGCCGCGTCTTACTGTTTCCATTTTTCCTATATCCTTTCCACCTTTTATCCTTTCCGCCTTCAAAGCCGGACCCCGGTTTCGCTCCGGGCACGGCTGCCCTCCCGGACCTTCCCGCAGCTCCATCCGCCCCGGTTCTTCTGTCAAACCGAATCTACCCGTATAATCGGACGGTAAAAATGAAAATCATTATCCAACACGTCGTCCTCCTGTATTTCCGGCTTCCTGTGGGGAGAGCAGGGCAGATAACCCAGCAGAGGACCCTCGCCGCCGCAGATGCAGCAGCCGCCGTCCCCGCCGCAGGTGGCAGCGGCATCCGCCTCCACCAATTCCTGTTTGTAAGGGTCATAGGCAATGGACAGCCCGAAGAAGTTCGGCTCCTCCATGTCATAGGGCCTGCCTGCATCCTCCGCCTTGCTGAAATGATAAAGATGCATATCGCTTTTCAAACCGTCCCCCCAGGGAAACAGGGTACGGCATCCGCCGCCGCAGAGATAGGCCCATTCATCCGCCGTGGGAAGGGAAAATCCCTGTCTGTTCAGCAGTTCTTTCAGTTCATCGTAGGTCACATCATGATAGAGAAATGCCTCCCACCGGCCGTCTGTGCAATGAAACCGGGCGCGGCCTACCAGATTAAGCCCCCGCATTCCGGCGCTCTGATGCTCCTGAAACGCCTGCAGCCAGTCCGGATGTTCCAACAGCCGGGGATCCTGGAAACTCACCGGCTCCCATCCGATCTCTTCCAGTTTCCGCCCTGCCAGCATAGGCGGAACCGTAACCTGCCGGACCGGAGCCATATCCTCCCCAATGAATTCCTCCGGAGTCCCCTTATATTCATATTCTTCAAATACATCGTACAGTTCTTCCAGATTCTCTTCGTCCAATCCTGTTTCAAAGCGCTCCCAACCGATGGTGACGGTATCTCCGGGGACAAATACAAACTCCCTGCCGCCTTTTTCAAAGACGCCGGTGGTGCAGCTGCGGTCCCAACGGCAGAACCTCTGCAGCCCCTTGAACTGCAGCCCGTAGCGATCTGCCATCTCCTGCATAAGAGCCGTTTTATCCCTTTCGGTGAGTTTTTCAAAATATGGGCGGAGTAATGGATTGTTCATTTCATGCTTCCTCTTTTCTTTTATTCTATTCTTTCCGGGCTTTCAGGGCCACCGTCCCCGCATCCCGGCGGAACACATGGAAATCCGCCCAGGGGATATGGCTGTTTTCAAAGAAGGCCCTGGCCTGGGTTAAGACGGTAAGCAGGTCCCATGCGATAAAGTCCACATAGCCGCAGTAAATGCCGGTGGCCCCGCCGGTCAGAGTGACGCAGTCCCCGCCGCTGCCTTCCCGCAACGCTGCCTCCAGTTTGTCCCGAAAGTCAAAGATCTGCTGACTGCGGTTTTCGCCGGTAAAGCTCTCCAGGGGATAGCAGAAAAAGCCCGCCGCAGCGCCGTCTGCGTGAAGCGCGTCCATATACCCGTTTTCATTATTCAGATATTCGCTGACCAGAGCCGTGCAGTTGGTAGAACCGGCTATGACATCCAGTCGCCAGTCCCCATTCGGGTCTTCATTGGGTTCCATGCGATAGCCGGTGTAGCTGCCCTCCAGATAAGCCTCCGGGTCAGACGAAAGGTCCAGTCCCATGTCCTGGAGCTTCCCGGGCAGTTCCGTCAGGAGAATGCCGGGTTCCTCCCCGGGTTCGTGAAGCACATGGAAGGCGTCTATGTATCTCATATGGGGAATTCCGCCCAATACCTGATCGGTGAGGGTGGTAAGCAGCCACCATGCCCTGCCTTCCTCCTCCGGAAGCAGGGGCAGCAGCTTTTCGCAGTATGCAAAGAGGGCAAAGCTTTTCTCCCCTGTCTGTTCCAACCGGATCCGCACATCATCCCCGGAAATCTCCCATTCGCCGGAGCGCAGGCCCATGTTCGCCGCAGGCTGACGGCCCACCAGGATATTCCAGTGCTCCAGTACCTCTGCAGGCGCATGCTTTTGAAAATAAACCAGTTCAAAGAGTTTGACCTTATCTCCCTCCGGAGTGAGAATCAATTCCGGTTTCCGGCCGTTGAAGCCCATCTCAAAGGAAATATCCTCAAAGGCCAGGTTCAGAATTTGTTCGCACTTCCCGGTGAGTTCTTCCCCCTGTTCATGGTTCCTGTCTTCTTCCATAAAACGGCGCAGTTCCGCCTCCTGCTCCGCAAAGGCCGCCCATGTTTTTTGTGTCCGCTCCCTGAAATTCTCCCTGAAACGGGGCAGGGTGATGCGGTCCTCACAGCAGCCGATAAGCTCCTCCGTGTCCTTATCCCCGGGAAGGGCCTCCAACGCTCTGCGGAAATAGAACAGCCCACGGCCCTCCTGGTCCAGGTGGTAATAGGAATAGCCCATGCGGAAATTCCACACATGATCCCCTTCAAAATATGTCTCGTGGGGTTTCAGCAGGGCAAGGGCGCGCCTGATCATGGAAATGCCCCGGGGTTCCCCCGGATCCGCCAGATTGTTGTACGCCCGCGCCAGCTCGCTGTCCGTCTCCGGGGTGCGCGCCTGATCCGGGATGGCTTCCAATGCGTCGATGATCTTCTGATATTCATCCCGCTCATTCCAAATCCGGCACTGTTCCAACAGCTCCGAATACCGTTCCCCTTCCGGCTCCGCCCCGTCCAGGGTCCGGTACAACTCATTTTTCGTCTTACTCATCCGCTGTCTCTCCTGTTCCTTTGTCTTCTGCCGGAAGGGACTGCCCTATTCAGGAGCACCAGGTATGAATATGCCTGATTTTTGAAGTGGAATTTCTGAATGCCACAGCCCCTTGTCCCGCCTTTTCTATACCACCATGATACCATATCTCCCCGTTTATTTCCATCCTTTTGTTGCGCTCCGGGCCCGCATTACTGTTCACTGCGTCCATAGTTACAGATGCACGCAAAACAACTCGCAAAGGTACCTGTGAACAGTAATCACAGTTCAGCATCGTCAGGGAACCGTTTTCCCTCCCATGCAAAAAGATATGCGGCGGGAGCTCTCCGAACTGTTACGAACTGTTACCACAGAATCTGAAAAGAACTCATCAAGCCTCTTGACAAAATCTTACTTGCCGCATACAATGACTATGCAAACAGTTTTAGTCAAACAGGAGGCATTGACGTGCCAAAAAGCTATTCGGAACAGGAACGGGAATATATCAGAAATCGGTTGAAGGAAGAAGCGGCAAAATGCCTGGCAAGTTACGGTGTCCGCCGCACTACGGTGGATGAAATCGTGAGACGGGTCAACATACCCAAAGGAACTTTCTATCTCTTTTATCCATCCAAAGAATTGCTGCTGTTTGAAGTGATTCAGGAACAGCAGGAATGTGTCAATCGTGAGCTGTACCAGGCCCTTTCCGGCATTGCAGGCGCGGCGCTTTCCGCGGAGAAGCTGACCGATGTGATCTTTGCATTTTATAAGAAGACAGAGGAAATGCTGATTTTGAAACTGATTGATGCAGGCGATGTGGAACTGCTTGTGCGTAAGCTGCCCCGGGAAATTGTGGAGGCGCATTTTCAGGAAGATACCCTGACGATCGAAAAAATGCTGGCCCTGTTTCCTTTTAAAAAAGAAACGGACACAAAGGTTATCAGCGCTGCCTTTCACGCGGTTTACTTTGCAACGCTGCATAAAGCAGAGATCGGCGAACAGTATGACAAAGCGCTGTATGCCCTGATTTATGGTATTGTGACACAGATTCTTTAAAAAGTCCGTCTGCCAGGCGGACTTATAACAGGCTTTTTATTGACTATTTATTTTGATTCAGTCAAACAGTGTGGAGGTAAATATGATTACGGTACAGAATCTTTCATTCAGTTACACGAAAAGCCCTTTTATTTCCGACATGAATTTTTCCGTTTCAAAGGGGGAAATCTTTGGCTTTTTAGGTCCCTCCGGGGCAGGCAAAAGCACCCTGCAGAAAATTCTGATGGGAATGCTGCGGACATATCAGGGCTCCTGCCAGGTAAATGGTATGGAGTGCAAAAACCGAACAAGGCATTTCTATGAAAACATCGGTGTTGATTTTGAATTTTCAACAATGTACGAAAAACTCACCGCAAGAGAGAATCTGCAGTTTTTCGCTTCCCTCTACGAAAAAAAGCCCCGTCCCATAGACCGGCTTTTGAAAATGGCAGGGTTGGAACAAGACGCAGATAAGCGTGTGGCCGCTTATTCAAAGGGGATGAAATCCCGTTTAAACCTGATAAAGGCCCTGCTGCATGACCCTCTTTTGCTCTGCCTGGACGAGCCCACCAGCGGGCTTGATCCCACAAACAGCCGTTTGGTGAAAGATATGATTTTAGACGAAAAGGCAAAAGGAAAGACCATTCTTCTGACAACGCACAATATGCAGGATGCCGCCGAACTTTGCGACAGGGTTGCCTTTATTGTAAACGGCAGAATATGCGCACTGGACAGTCCCCGCAATCTGATTATGTCCAAAGGCGCGGCTTCCGTAACTTATACATGGTTTGAAAATGGGGAGCACAGGGCGAGCTGCCCTCTGGAACAAATCTCCTCCGATGCGCAGCTGAAACGTCTGATGGCCGAAAACCGCCTGCAGTCCATTCACAGCAGCGAGCCCAACTTAAATGATATTTTTATGGATGTTACCGGGAGGACCCTGTTATGAAGTTGAAACATTTGTTTTTCATGGACATGCGTTTTCAGGCGAAATACGGTTTTTACTTTTTATATGCGGTGCTGACTGTCCTTTATGTAGCTATTCTCCATGCCCTTCCCCGGAACTGGACAGAAAACGCCGCGGCAATTTTGATTTTCTCCGATCCGGCATCCATGGGTTTGTTCTTCATGGGCGCCATTGTCCTCT
Source organism: uncultured Lachnospiraceae bacterium (assembly GCA_947367855.1). Classification (GTDB taxonomy): domain Bacteria; phylum Bacillota; class Clostridia; order Lachnospirales; family Lachnospiraceae; genus Acetatifactor. The sequence goes on from CANBFE010000015.1 coordinate 23,701, forward strand.
TGGAAAAAAGCCAGCATACCATCTGCGCCCTTGCCGTTTCACCTGTCCGGGCAGCGGAATACATCCTTGCAAAAACCGCTTCCCTGTCAGCTGTTTCCCTTGTTGTGGCAGCGGTTTTACTGTCAGCCGCAGGCGCGGAGCATTTCCGCCCTGCACTGTTGGGCACCTTTCTGTCCAGTGTGCTGTTTACCTTGTGCGGAATCATTGTCGCTGCAAAAACGGCAAGCCTGAATCAGTTTATCCTGCGGACCGTGCCGGTGGAAATTGTCTGTTTTGTTCCTGCAATTTTACATTTATTTCAGGTAACGCCTGCATGGCTGCGGTATTATCCCATGAATGTCTGTATGGATATGATTTCCGGGCATTCCGTATCTGCAATCGGTATTTTCAGTGTAATGGCAGCGGCAGCAGTTTTATTTGTGTTTTCAGAATACCGTGTCCTGAAAATGTGGGACAGCATGGGAGGTGCCAACCTATGAAAGCAATCCGAGCAAGCTTTTTTCAAATGACAATGATCCTGCAGCGGGACATGATGCTGTTTGTATGCTGCCTTGCGCCAATTCCCGCAGGCTTCTTCTTTCGGTTTGCCATCCCTTTTCTGGAATCTCTTTTGACAGAGGGTTTTCACAGAGAGGCAATTCTATCTCCCTATTACAAGTTGATGGACATCCTGTTTGCCGTGCTCTCTCCCGCTATGTTCTGCTTTGTTTCGGCCATGGTGTCTTTGGAGGAAGCGGATGAAAAGACGGCCGTTTATCTCTTTGTCACGCCTCTGACCAAAACAGGCTACCTGGCTGCCCGGTTTGGGCTTCCCTCCGCCGCCGCATTTTTTGCAACCTGCCTTCTGCTGCCGGTTTTTAAACTGACGGTCCTTTCTCCCCTTATCCTTTTCCTATTGGCAGCAGGGGGCGCCTTACAGGGGATGATTGTGGCCCTGCTTGTAATAACCATTTCATCCAACAAACTGGAGGGTATGGCAGCGGCAAAGTTATCTATGCTGACGGTTTTCGGCGCGGCTATCCCGTTTTTCCTCCGCTCAAATCTGCAGTATTTCCTATCCCCCCTGCCCGCTTTCTGGATCGGAAAGGCAGTTCTGCAGGACAGCCCCCTTTTCATGCTGCCCGCATTGGTTTTATCCGCTCTGTGGATCTGCGTTCTGCTAAAGGGGTATCTGCGCAAAGCATAGGCGGGACAGCCGGTGCGGATGCCGCTCCCCCCCTGCAGTTTTTCAGGTGGACAGGTCCACCTCGTCCCAGTCACACATGTCGTCGCAGCCTGCAAGCCAGAACAGGGAATGGTGGCGCTCCATGACCACCCCCGCATCCAAATTCCGGGGCGCGGGCATCCCCATCACCCGGGCGTCCACACAGGCCCAGTGAAGGCGGTAAATCAGATCGGCCTGCTCCAACAGCTCCTTCCGGGGGCGCAGCTTTGCCGCCGCTAGCAGGGCCTCCATGGTGGGATGGTTTTGCATCAGCCTGGCCGAAGCGGGCACATCGCAGATGCGGTCAGGCCAGAACAGATCGTCGGTCAGGCCCAGTGCCCACTCCATCACCCACAGATTCTCGTACTGCCAGGCAAACTGGATTTGCTCCTTTTCCGTGGAATCCGGATTGTCCAGGTAGTTCTTTTCCTCCGGGGAAAAATACCCTTCCGCCCCGTAATCTGCAAGGATGGGGGCAACAAATTTCCGGGCATCTTCATAGGACATATGTTCTCCCACCCGGCATTCGGAGTACAGCGCCACAATCAGCAGCGCCGCAGCCCGGGCGCAGACCTCCTCCACCCTGCGGCCCGGTTCCTCTGCCTTTTCCCACAGCAGGGGAAGCCAGGGGGTGACGTAGATGCCCTTCTCCCGCAGCAGCTCCATGGACCGGTTCCGCCGCTCCAGGCTCTCCGGGGGCGCGTCCTTGGCCCAGTCCTCCGGCAGGGGAAGCTCTGACGGCATATAATCCTCCAGTTGGCTTTTGCCCGCCTTGTCCAGAATCACCTGCCCCCTGCCGTTTAACATGGCCATGCTGTTTCCGAAGGTGACAACCCCCTGAAGCGTTTCCGTGACGGTGAGAATGGGCGCCATAATCTGCTTCTCCTTGCTCTTTGTCTCCCCGGGACCGGCGCTGTCAAAGGAATACCCAATCTGAACCAGGCATTTGCACTGGCGCAGATGATAGAACAGGCTGCGCTTGATTTCCAACAGGGGAGTCTCGTTTTGATAGACGTAACCCGCCGCCCTCTGGAGCTGCTCCCTGGCATACCTGCCATTCTCGCCCTCCTCTTCCGGGGAAACGGCCACGAAAACGATTTCCATATCCCCCTGGCGTAGGGTGATATTGTTCCCCTCATTTACATGCTCCATATGAAACAGCTCTTCTATCTGCTCCAGAACTTTTCTGCAGTCCGGCAACGGGCAGAAAAGCATGGCCGCCCCATTCACCCGCTCCGGAACCGCGTTTTTCTTAAACTTGTCCAACAATCCCACAACCAATCCTCCTCGTACAAATCATTTGAAGCCAACCCCATTGTACCATGCGCGCAGACCATCAAGCGGCTCCCAAGGAGACATTTGATGGACAAGCCATGGGATCCGGTATAATGCATCGCAGCGCGATGGCAAGACAGCGTCAGCTGGCTTGAATTCTGCGTCAGCAGAATCATTATACCATATCCCCATCCTTTTTTCCACCATATATGAGTGTTCCGGAGCGGGGTTCCTGTTGAACCAGTGCAGCCAGGAAAAAACACATTGCAAACCCGGAGGTGATGTGGTATTATTTTTCTCACGGGAAACCATAGAGCCAAGGCGGCTTTACCCTCCAGATGAAAGAAAGGAGGGCACGCCCATACATGGGCGGCCGATGAACGTTACATATGCGGACTTGTTCCAATTCTGTATCTTTGTCGTTACCCTGATAAGTTTGTGCTATGCAATCTTTCGGGACAAAAAATAGCCGCCACTACCGCAAATAGTGACGGCTGACCGCTTACAGCGGTGAGAGCTACAATTATTTGAGGGTAGAGCCGCTTCTATGGCTTTCCCTTTTTTATGGTAACATATCATCACAGGGTTTGCAAGAAATTTTTTGGAGGTGGATGATATGGATATCAGGGCAGGCATTATACAGTAGGTAATGGATGCCATACGAGGGCGGGTAGATGAAGAGGCTGCAGATCTGGTACAGGATGTGTTGGTTATGCAGGTGCAGTCCACAAACCTTTTGGTCAGAAGGATGAACATACAGGATACGGCAGCGGTTCTTGGGCATACTGATTTGAGAACCACCCAGATTTACTGTTACATCAGCCAGACAAATGTAAAATCGGCTTATCGTAAGTATGCAGCATAGAACTTGATTTATTTTAACCTGATTTGACTCCGGGGAATCTCCGGAGTTTTTGGTATACGCAGATTTTTATCTGGCTGCACTGGTGCAGCCAGTAAAAAACACATTGCAAACCAGATGAGGATATGATATTATTTTTCTCACGGGAAACCATAGAGCCAAGGCGGCTTTACCCTCCTTTTCGGAGGGGCAACCCTCCAGACGAAAGAAAGGAGGGCACGCCCATACATGGGCGGCCGATGAACGTTACATATGCGGACTTGTTCCAATTCTGTATCTTTGTCGTTGCCCTGATAAGTTTGTGCTATGCAATCTTTCGGGACAAAAAATAGCCGCCACTACTGCGAATAGTGACGGCTGACCGCTTAGAGCGGTGAGCGCTACAATTATTTGAGGGTAGAGCCGCTTCTATGGCTTTCCCCTTTTTTATGGTAACATATCATCACAGGGTTTGCAAGAAAAATTTTCGAGGTGGATGGTATGGATATCAGGGCAGGCATTATACAGCAGGTAATGGATGCCATACAGGAGCGGTAGATGAAGAGGCGGCAGCGGTTCTTGGGCATACTGATTTGAGAACCACCCAGATTTACTGTTACATCAGCCTGGCCAATGTAAAATCGGCTTATCGTAAGTATGCAGCATAGAACCTGATTTATTTTAACCTGATTTGACTCTCGGGAATCTCCGGAGTTTTTGGTATGCGCAGATTTTTATCTGGCTGCACTGGTGCAGCCAGTAAAAAACACATTGCAAACCCGATGAGGATATGATATTATTTTTCTCACGGGAAACCATAGAGCCAAGGCGGCTTTACCCTCCAGACGAAAGAAGGGAGGGCACGCCCATACATGGGCGGCCAATGATTACATATTCTGATCTGATTCAGACAGGTATCTTCATTGTTGCCCTGATTGGATTGTGCTACACAGTCTTTCGGGGCAGAAAATAGCCGCCACTACTGCAATAGCGACGGCTGCATAAAAAACAGCTAATTCATATGTTCGAGGGTAGAGCCGCTTCTATGGCTTTCCCCTTTTTTATGGTAACATATCATCACAGGGTTTGCAAGAAAAATTTTCAAGATGGGTGTTATAGGTTAAATGAAAAAGTAAATTCCTCTCTACCTCCTACCTGCCTCTGACCTGATAACGGACAAACAGCGCTCTCCCCGTCAGCGTAAACAGCAGGCCCAGAAGCAGGTACAGCACCGGAACCACCTGCCAGGACAGGAAAAAGGCGCCGAACAGGGGAACCGTCCTGGGATTGAAGAGATTCCACTGGGCAATAAACTCACTGGGCATGTAGCTCCAGATCTGGGACAGCACGCGCAGATGCTCCGGAATATCCACCCACATGGACAGGAGCACCATCCCCGTCACCAGGGAAAGGGCGCCGATGCTGCTTTTCAGCAGTTCGGACAGAACCATCACAAAAGCCCCTGCCACCAGAACGGCAGCCGTCATACACCCGTAAGAGATCAACACCGCCTCCCCCAGGGTCACGGAAGGGAAATAGCCGCCCGTGAGCCGAAAATCCGCAGTAAATCCCTCCGCGCCGTAAACAGCAAAGGCGGTAAGGAAGGACACTGCCGTGAAAAACAGGGAAAGAGCAAGGGCAAACGTCAGTCCCGCCAAAAATTTCGCCCAAAAGCAGGGCTGCCTTCCATATCGGCTGCTCAATATCAGCTGATCGGTTTTTCGTGTATGTTCCTCCACAAACGGGCCGGAAAGACAGATGGCCGTCACCATTATGGCCAGAAGTCCTATGGTATATACGCAGTCCAGTAATCTCCACCACCCTTCCTTATATCGGTACTCCACAGGCCAGGGCTTTTGTTCCTCCTGTCGGAGCCAGAATTCCGTTTCCTCCGGGGTGAGGCGATATCTGTCTGCCGTGCGCATCAGCAAGACCCGGTTTCCGGCGTATAACTCCTGTTCATCCGCCTCCCAGTTCAGGGACTCGTTCACCGTCATATCCGTCATGACTCTCACAAACCGGAAAATCGCGCTGTATGGGCGGGCATAAGTCCGGTATTCCTCCGTGGCGGAATAAGGACCCTCTGTCTGCGGAATTTTGCCGTAGGCCTCCATTGTCTCCTCCAATAAGCTCTGATCAATGAGCCTGCCCTCCAGTTTTTTCTCATACTCTCTGTCTTTGAGAAAAGCCTGGTACGCGGTTTCCGTTCCGCTGCTCTCATAGAGGAAATCCAACACGGGACCTCCTATGGTGGGCAGTATGATGATCACGGAAATCAGCAGGGAAATCCATATGATTTTCCGTTTTGCTATTTTTCTGAATTCATATTTGTACAACATTGCCATCTGACTCATTTTTATCCCCTCTGCGCGCTTTATCGCGCATACCAATCAAGATTTGCACTTTTGGCTTGCCCTAAAGGCAGCCTTGCCAAATTGCCTGCCGCCGCGGGTTAAACTGCCTTCCATGCACAGTTCCTTCACGAGAGAACATCCCCTTTGGCGGCGACTTGACCTGCGGGTAACCTCTGCACAGTTCCCTCACGGGAGAACACCGATATTGAAAATTTCCGGAAAATCCTTATCACTGTGCTTTGCCCCGCCGTCCAAACAACGGCCTTCTTCCCTGTGCCGCTCTATATGACACCTTTGTCACATTCGTTCCAGGTAAAATGTCTCCAGATCTTCCTGCTCTTCCCACACGCCCTGATAGATCAGCTCACCGCCCTTCATCATCAGGATGGTATCCGCGATATGCGCCACATCGGAGACGATATGGGTGGACAGAAGCACGATATTTTCCTTCCCCCACTGCGCGATCAGCTCCCGGAAACGCACCCTTTCCCTGGGGTCAAGCCCGGCGGTTGGCTCGTCCAGGATCAGCAGCCCCGGCTCTCCCAGTAAAGCCTGCGCAATTCCCAGGCGCTGCTTCATGCCGCCGGAATAGGTTCGTATCTTCTTCCTGCCCATGTCCTCCAGGCCCACAACTTCCAACAATTCCGTCGCTTTCCGTCTGGCGCATGCCTTGTTCAGTCCCTTCAGCGCCGCCATGTACAGCAGGAATTCCGTTCCCGTGAAATCCGGATAATAGCCGAAATCCTGGGGCAGATAGCCCAGTTCCGCCCTGTATTCCTCCCGGGACACATCCATGCCGTCCAGGGTAATGCTCCCGCTTGTGGGTTTTAAAATCCCGCAAAGCAGCCGCATCAGGGTGGTTTTCCCTGCGCCGTTTTCCCCCAACAGGCCGTAAATTCCCGCCTGCAGTTTCAGGGAAATCCTGTCCACGGCAATCTTGCTGCCGTATTGTTTTGAAACCCGGTCCACTGTCAGCTCCATGTCAATTCCTCTGTCCTCTCTATATTTTTCTTCCATCCCCAGGCCGCGGCTGCCCCCAACAGGAGCAAAACCGTTATCCATCCCCGGGAATCCTCCGGAATCCGGAATCCGGCGCCCCCATATCCGGCCAGCAGGGGCAGAATACCCACCATAACCGCCAGACCCAGGCAGAGGTAAACCGCCTCTCTGCCCCGTATCTTCCGAATCAGCCAGAGCGCCGCCGCATCCGTCAGCAGATAGGGTCCCAGAAGGCACAGGCCGATGCGCAGCAGGGTTATGCCCTCCCATCGGCACAGCAGAGAAAGCAGCATCAGCGTCACCAGATGCACCGCCCCCAGTGCCCCTATCCGGGCCAGAAGAATGCTTTTCAGGCAAAATCTGGCGGCCATTTCCAGTTCCGCCATGCCCCAGACCTCCGAGCGCATGTATTCCATCACGGCAGAGACCGCCAGAAGGGGCATCGCTGCTGACAGCATCCACAGGACTTCCCCGCCCAGAAACCGCCCTCCTGCCAACGCCCCCAGAAATACCCCTGCCGACAGCGCCCAAACCCACTTCCGGATATAGGCGGCCTGCTGCAGGACAAAGCGGCCCGTGCTGACGCGGCTCCGGGTTTTGGGACGTATGCTCCTTAGAAAAGACGCTTTCCCCAGAGGCGGGGGCGCCTGGAAAGCCTCCTGCAGAAGTTGTCTGTATTGGACGGTGCTGTCTTTTCCGTTTTTCCGAAAATGCGTATTTTTTCTGCCGTCAGGCACTTCCTGATGAATCTTCCCTTTCATTCCGTTCCCTCCGTCGTTACTGCCCTTTTTATTTCTGCGCCTTCGTAAAATCCTTCTTTCCCCAGTGCTTCCCGGAAGTGTTTCAGCGCAGATTTCGTCATCCTGTATACGGAAAAACGTGACATTCCCAATATTTTCCCCATTGTCCCAACGGGAACCTGGTTCACATACCGCAGCAGGATCACTTCCCGCTCTTCCTCCTCCAGGGCATCCAGGGCCTTCCGAACTGCCATGGCCATGACCACCCGCTCCTCCAGACCGGATTCCACATTTTCCATAAGGACCACATTCCCCGGACCGGTTCCGCCTGTTTCTTCCGCCCCGCAGCCCCGGGTACCCCAGGCTTCCCCAGACGGTTCCCCCAGAACCTGCAGCGGCAGGTGCTTTTTCTTCCGGTATTCGTCTATACAGAGGTTCCGGGCAATGGTGTACAGATACGGCAGGGCATCCCTTTCCCCATATCCCTTTTCCAGAAACCGCAGAAAGGTCTCCTGGGTAATGTCTTCCGCAGTCTCCCGGCTGCCCAGTTTAAAATAGCAGTAGCGGTAAATTTTATCGTACTGCGCTTCCAAATCCAAATTTCCATCCACTCCCGGAACCTCCTCTCATACTGTATAACGGATGTGCTGTGGGAAATGTGCGCGTCCGCTGAAATTTTTTCTTATGATGTTTTTATTATGTTTTCATATTATGTTTTTTCATATTATGTTTTTTCTTATGATGTTTTCTCTTTTTGATTTTTGCCTGTTTTGTTTATACTGATTTTTATTTTTTCCATAATTATACTGCACGCCGGTTGCATTTGCAGTACAACCCGACTGCAGACCGTCAGCCAGGTACTTTCCCTAAGGCATCAATGTAAATTCTGGCAGTCTGCAGTATAGTTCTATCCGCATCTGCCCCTATCCCATGGGCCTGGTCCCAAAAGGCGGGGCACATCGGAAAAAGTGCCGACTTCCCCGGAATTCATCATACCTTTTTGAGCAGCAGATGTAAATCTGTTCCTTTGAACCCGGGAGGGCTCTGCGCGAAATCACTGTTCCTGCGATTTTTATGCACCTGTTCGTGTAAACGGAGGAAGCCCAAAAGGCCCAGGAAAACACCTTGTGGAGGCCTCTGTAAACAGCAGCTCCATTGACGCAATTGTCCCGCAAAATTGCGTAGAAATATGTCCGCGGACACATTGCAATAATTGACTTCCCGGGAGAGGCAATCTGAACTGTTACACGCAATTTGTAACAGTTCAGACAGGGCGCTGAACTGTTACGAGAATGCACACAAAACGCGAAAAGAATGCGTTTTGGCGCCCGCAAATCTCGCAAAATTGCACAGAGCGCAATTTTGACTTCGCGGGAGAGGCTGTCTGAACTGTTACACGCAATTGACACAATTGACGCAATTTGTTCCGGAAATGGTTGACACCATGTAGTTTTAATGGTAGAATAAATAAAACTACATACAATCAATCAATGGAGGTACATCATGGAACAGCAGATTTCCATTTCGGAATCGGAGTGGCAGGTGATGAAAATTGTCTGGAATGATTCTCCCCGGACGCTTCCCGAAATATTGGATAAACTAAAGGAAACGGCTTGGAGCAAAACCACCATTCAGACTTATCTGGCCCGTCTGGTCAGGAAAGGCGCCCTGTGTACGAAGCGTCAGGGCAAAGGATATTTATACTATCCGGCCGTGTCGGAAAGCGAGTGCCAGCTTGCGGAAAGCCGCAATTTTTTGAGCCGTGTGTATGACGGTTCTCTTTCCAAAATGGTGATGGGATTTGTAAAAAACGGGAATCTTTCCAATGAGGAATTAAACGAATTGAAAAGCTTCCTTGCGGAGGAGAAACCAGATGCAGATATTAGGTAATCTTTTTAACGCGGTTCTTTTTGTGTCTGTCATCGGCAGTATCTTTACTGTGATATCGTTTTTTGTAAATCATGTGCTCCGCTGCACTCTGCCCTTATGGTTCGCTCTCTGGGGCATGCTCTTTTTTTGCGTTCCCTTCCTGTCTCCGGATGTATTTTTCATATCCCCGGAAACACAGGATTGGGTACATGGTTATCGGATCGCCAGTATGCTGTGGGCGTGGGGGTGCGGGGTTTTGCTTGCCCATGATCTGGTCCGTCTTTTCCTGGCAAAACGGGCGCTTATGCATTACCGGACTTGTGACAATGAGCGGCTGAATCGTATTTATTCCCACTGTGCTGCGGCAGCCGCAATAGGGAAAATTCCCGCCCTGTATTGCGGAACCTTGGAGAATCCCGTTTGTGTAACCGGCGTAATCCGCCCTGTTATCCTTATGAGGGAAACCGTCCTGGAGCAGTTGACGGACAGGGAATTAACAGCCGTCTTTTTCCATGAATTGACCCATGTAAAGCGGAAACATGTGCTTTGGGGAAGGCTCTTTGATTATGTCTGTATTCTGAACTGGATGAATCCTTTTTCCTGGATTACCAGGAGAAATTTCTCTTTGCATTGTGAAACAGACTGCGATTCCCATGCCATGAAAAAATTGCAGGGAACGGTCACGGACACAGAATATGCTTCTGCCATTATCCGGCTTTTGGAATATGCAACCATTCGGGCTGCAAAACCGGGAACCGGAACAGGCGCCCTTGATTTTCTTTTAACCAAACGGAGAATCAAAAGGATTACTGCAGGCACATCCAAAATCAGGGATGGATTGACAGCGTTCCTGTTGGCTGTTCTCGCGGCCCTTGTGCTCCTTCTTTCCCTGCGGTTCAGCAGAGAGTCTTTTTATCCTTATCCGGCTTATCATACCGGAACAGAATATGGTGCGGGCAGGATGATACGCAATAAAACTACAACTATAGTTATTTTAGCAAATTGGGAGGTTTTGATGAAAGGGAATATTACATTTTGTCATGTGACAAAGAAATATGCAAATGGTGTCATGGCCCTTGATGACATTGACTTTAGTGTCGGAAGCGGGGTTTTTGGCTTATTGGGGCATAACGGCGCCGGAAAAACCACGCTGATGAAAGCATTGGTTACCGTGCTGTCCCCCTCGGCAGGTACCATCCGTGTCTGCGGATTTGACACCCGGAAACAGGGAAATGAGGTCAGAAAACGAATCGGGTATCTGCCCCAGGAACTTGCCATGTACCCCTCTCTTTCCGTGTTTGATTTTGTAAACTATATGGCGGAACTGAAAGGCATCTATGACAAAAAAGCAGTACAGGAAGTCTTGGAACAGGTTGAGCTGTCGGCATTTTCCAAACGCAAAATAAAGCAGCTTTCCGGCGGCATGAAGCGCCGGGTTGGAATTGCACAGGCATTGGTGGGCAGTCCCCGGATTCTTGTGGTGGATGAGCCAACAGCCGGACTTGACCCGGAGGAACGGGTCCGGTTTCGGGGTTTATTGTCGCGGTATGCAAGAGAGGGCCGCACTGTCCTGCTCTCCACACATATTGTGGAAGATGTTCACCAGCTTTGCGGAGAACTTGCCGTATTGCGAAACGGGCGGCTGTTTTACGCCGGTACATCCGCAGCGCTCTTGGAACGGGTAAAGGGAAACATAAAACTGCTGCACTTAGAAGACGAAAATCAACTCATGGAGTTGCAAAAGAAGGCTGTGGTTTTGCAGACCACGTATGAAAGCCACGGACTGACCGCGCGAATTATGGACGAAAATTCCGCTTTCCCGGAGGCTGCGTCCGATGCGGCAACTCTGGAAGATGCCTATGTGTATTGTATGGGAGGGAAAGCCCATGCGTAAACTGATTGCCATCATCCATTATGAATATAAGATGCAGTTTCACAGACCGGCAACCTGGGGGATGCTCCTCGGCGTAACCATCTATGCATTGTTGGATACTTATCCCTCTGCCCGTAATTTGGCTCGTTTGGAGTTCTTGAACGAGCCTGCTTACTTTGTTTATCGGACAATGAGCCTCAATGGTCTTGTTCTGCTGTTCGGAATGCTGTTTCTGCTGGCAGAACGTTTTCCTCTGGATCATAAAACAGGGATGAAACTGCTGCTTATGTCCCATGCCCTGCAAAAATGGCAATATATCTGGGGAAAGCTGTTGGGAGGATTTCTGTATACTTTTTCAATCTTATGTATTTTCCTTGCTTCCAACACGGCAGTTTATTTCGCGGCGGCTCCTTTCCCCGTACCTTTATCTGCCTGTATGGTTCCCCTGGTGAAAACAATCCTTGTTTCCGCCCTTCCGGTAAGTCTGTTTGTCAGTTTTTGTTCGGCTGCACTGCCGGGAATGATAAATCTGCGGCTGTTCTACCTTTTGGCAGCACTATTGTTTGGCGTCAATGCCGCTTATGTCGGTTCCGCAAATCCGGCGCCGTTTTACATGATAACATCGGGAGATTTGATTCGTCTCATCTGGGGAAACCCCAAATGGGCCTTTCATGATACCGGGAGCATTTTCGCAAATGGGGCTTTTCTTATGGGAAGCGGCCTTCTCTTCGGAAGTTTCTTATTTGGGAGACATGGATTTTGGAGGGCAGAATGATCAGGAGAGTCTGGAGTGAACTGAAAATAATGGGGGCAGATTTTTTAATCCTGTCAACAGCTTTTACGGCTGCCATTATTCTGCTTTCTGCCACTGCCGGGGAACTGCTTCCCTTTTACCCGGTGAGTTTTGAAGTACTCTTTCCTTTTTATGCGGCAATCGCCGTGGGGGAATGGGGAAAGACACGGGCTGACAGCAATTTTGATCTCATTGCCGCACAAAGCAGTTCCCTGTTCCGGTGGGTGCTGCTGCGCTATGCAATCCCCTTTGGCCTATCCACTGTTTTTGCCCTGTTTAGTATGGTGTTTTCGTCTGTTTTCAGATACGAATTTCCATTATGGGAACTGCTTCTGATTTATTGCCCGCCCGCATTCTTTTTGTCGTCCCTGTGCGCGCTGTTTGGAATTCATTGTACCGGGGAACATGTGGCAGCATCGGCCTGCGGTATCCTGTGGCTGCTCCTTCTCCTGGCGCGCAGACTGTCTGCAATTCCGGGAGCAGAGTACATTTATCCGTTTATCCGATACGCCGGTGTGCAGAATTCCGTTTGGTTATGGAATAAGGGCATTGTTGCAGCACTTGGTCTGTCTTTGTGGGGAATCCTTTATTTGAAGTGCAGGAGGACAGGTTCGAAAAAATCTTAAAACAGCACCGAAACGCAACTGCTGTCCCTTACTGCGCCACAGATAAATATATCCACAGTAAGCTGCGCTCCGAAAATATTTTATGAGAAATTCAGTTTTCAAAAGGAGTGATCCGATGTATAATAAAAGCAATGAAAGAAGGTGATATTTTGAATACAACAGATCAGACACATCAACAGGACTTAGAGCGTCTGAAATCACTTCGATATATGGACGATGATTTTATGTCGGTCTGCCTTGCCGATAATTTTGAGGGTGTGGAACTGATACTACGGATTATTTTAGGACAAGAGGATTTAAAAATCAAATCGGTTAGGACACAGGAGCCGTTGAAGAATTTGCAGGGACGTTCAGCTATTTTAGATGTTCATGCCACTGACAGCACCGATAAGGAATTTGATGTAGAAATTCAGAGGAAGGACGCAGGAGCAGGGGCAAAGAGGGCAAGGCATAACAGTAGTCTGTTGGACGCACATATCTTAAAGCCCGGTGATGATACGGAAAATATTCCTGACAGCTATGTGATTTTTATCACGGAAAATGATGTAATGAAAGGAAAACAACCAATATATCCGGTAGAGAGATATATCACTATCGGGGAAAGTAAGGTATTGTTTGGCGACGGTTCACATATTCTATATGTTAATGGAAAGTATAGGGGCAACGATGAAATCGGAAAGCTAATGCACGATTTTTCATGCACGAATCCCAATGATATGAATTATGAAGCACTTGCTGAAAAGGCACGATATTTTAAGCAAGACGAGAAAGGAGTTGCTACCATGTGTAAACTTATGGAAGATATGAGAAATGAAGCAGCATTAAATAACGCAAGAGAAACAGCAGAAAGATTGATCAAAAAAGGAAAAATGACACTTGATGAAATTGCGGAGTGTGTTCCCCTATTATCGCTTGATGAACTAAAAGCAATCGAAATGAAAGTTATGCAGTTAGCGTAATCAATCAGATCAACCTTGATTTTAAAGGCTTTGTATGCTATAGTATCCTTAAGATGGAAACATACATTTAGATTGCATTTTAAATAGGGAGAGGTGGAAATGAAAAAAATCTTATCAGCCATTGCGTTTGTATCCATTGCCATGGTGACAGGCAGTATCGTCTCCTATGCGGTAAATCAAAGTTCCCCTGAAATCCAGGGGGCGGCACAGGAAAATCGAACAAGCGTTTCCTGCGAAGTGACAGGTTGTACACAGACGGAAGTACACCAACACGGACTTTGCGGCATCGACGGCTGTACACAGACCGGTGAACACAGCCACGGCACATGCAGCGTTGCGGGTTGTACCGAAACAGCCGCTCACATGCACGACGGCCAGTACTGCTATCCCCACTCCGCGGATGACGGTCATGGGTATCACAACTGCGGCGTAGCCGGATGCACTCTGGAAACCGCACATGCACACGGACTTTGCGGCATTGACGGCTGTACACAGACCGGTGAACACAGCCACGGTACCTGCAGCGTTGCGGGTTGTACCGAAACAGCCGCTCACATGCACGACGGCCAGTACTGCTATCCCCACTCTGCGGATGACGGACATGGGTATCACAAGTGCGGCGTTTCCGGTTGCACAGACATGGGCAATCATACCCATAATTCCTGCGGTGTTTCCGGTTGTACAGACATGGGCAGCCATACCCATAATTCCTGCGGCGTTTCCGGTTGCGCACAAACCGGCGAGCACAGCCATGGAGGAAACGGGCATCATCAATCCGGCCATAGAGGCGGTCACCATTAACGAATGTTTTTGCAAAACGCCTGCGTATACATACAACCGTATATGCAGGCGTTTTCTTTGCAGAAAGATATACAAAATCCCCTGTGACCGGACAGCCACATGAAAAATCTCACAGGGCCGAAATCTACTATCATTGGAGGTGTGTTATGGCCGAACGTCCTGCATTCACCATTGACCATGGAAAAGTTATCACCAAAATGTATTCTTTTGAATGGTTCCCCGGTTTTTCGTTATCGCAAAAGCAGAAATCCATAGAAAGCCTGCACAATACAATTTTGAGCGCAGACGCCCATTCCAGGCCCCTGGAAATCAGCACCAAAAGCCCGGCATCCATAGGGACAAAGTTAAGCGCATTCCGTCTCACTCTGAACAGCCATACCCTTGAAAATATTTTCCAAAGCGCCAAAGTCTTTGAGAACGGCGGTCCCTATTTGGATTTGCTTGAAGTACCGCCGAAGGAGGCAAAGCGGGACCAACGGCTCCAAAATTCCGGCAACCTGACCGCGTTTCGTTATCAGGGCCAGGACTTCCCCTTGGTTCCCAAAACCGTATTCTACGATTTTATCTATATTGCCGCCGTAAAGGAATCCCTGGCAGAAGAAGAAATCCAGGAAATTTCAACCTACAATACCTTTACGGACATTGAATTTAATCCCGCAAAAAGCATCAACACCCAGGCGCGGGCCGCTGCGCTGATTCATCTCATTTTAGCGGAGTACGGATGCCTGCGGGATTTTTCAAGGGACGAATTTATCCAATACCACAAAGAGCATGTTGTCTGAAAGTTCCTCAATATTGATACCGTTTCCGATATTTCAAAAACATAAATACAGACAGGCACAGCGCCATCAGTTCCGCGGCAGGCGTGGCAAGCCAGATCCCATTGACCCCCAGCAGAGCGGGAAGCACCAACATGGTAATCAGCATAAACACAAAGGAGCGCGAAAAGGCCAGGACTGCGGAAATCATCCCGTTGGACAGCGCCGTAAACATTCCGCTGGCAAAGATATTGAACCCGATGAAGAACAGCGCAAGGGTACATATCCGGTTTCCGGTTACGGCCAGCTCATAAACCGGATTGTCCGGGCGGGCAAATACGGACACCAAGGGCCTTGTGGCGGCGAAGGAAGCGGTGACTGTCACAAGGGAAATCACCCCAATCACCTTCAGACTGACAGACACCAGTTTTTTCAGTTTTTCCTGATTTTTCTCCCCATAGTAATAACTGATCATGGGCGCAACGCCATAAGAATAGCCGGTGTAAAGGGAACTGGCAAACATAAGGACGTACATGATAATCGTCACGGCGGCAACACCGTTTTCCCCGACATAATGCAGCATGGTCCAGTTGAACATCATGGTGATGATACCCGTGACCAGAGCGGTGGCCATTTCGGAGCAGCCGTTGGATGCCGCGCCTGCAAGGACTTTGAAGCGAAAGGCAGGCTTTGTAAAATGAAGCAGGCTTTTCCTGCTGCTGAATACAAACAGGCCCACCAGGGCTGTCACGGAATAGCCCAGACCAGTGGCCATGGCCGCTCCGCCGATTCCCAGGTCCAAAACGGCGATGAAAACATAATCCAGTACCATGTTCAGCACGCCTCCCGTTACGGAGCAGACCAGGGAAAGGGCTGCCTTCTCGGAGGCAATCATATAGAGGGTAAAGTTGTTCATCAGCAGAATGGGAATGGTAAACAGCAGATAGCGGCCCAGATACGCGGTACAGTAGCCTGCCACCTCCCGGGACACCTCCAGGCTTCCGAAAATGCTGCCCATGACCGCATATCCCAGAATGCACATCACCAGACCCACAATCACATTGACTAAAATCAGAAACGTGAAATCTTCCCTGGCCTCCCCGGCCTTATTCTCTCCCATCTTTTTCATAATCACTGCGCTGCCGCCTGTGGCAAGCATGGTGGAGATGGCAGTCACCAACTGGATCACCGGCGCTGTCAGGTTGATGGCCGACAAGGCCTGTGTCCCGATGAGATTTGACACAAACAGCCCGTCAACCATGGTGTAAAAAGACATAAACACTGACATGGCTATGGTGGGAACGGCAAATTTGAGAATGTTCCCCAGGGTCACCGGTTTCCTGTAAGCATTTTGATTTTCCATAATTTTCTCCTTATCCTCTTGTTTTTTTCCTGTATATGCCTTATCATAATCCATACAGTAACTGTACGGTCAAGAGGAGATTTGAAAAATGGAGAAAAAAAGCAAACTGCTCACCATTGGACAATTTGCGTCCCTGCACGGCATCAATAAGAAGACACTGATGTGGTACGATGAAATCGGCCTGTTTCATCCGGCGTTCATCCATCCCGAAAACGGATACCGCTATTACAGCTATCACCAAAGCTCTATCCTGGAAACCATTCTGCTGCTGCGGGAACTGGATGTGCCCATTGACGAAATCCAGGCATTTATGAAAAACCGTTCCGCGGCAAGTATGGAACAGCTTTTACAGGAAAAAATCAAGGATTTGGACCGGAATCTGGCCCATTTGAAGGCGGTTCGGAAAACCCTGATGCATCACCGGCAAAATATGCTGACCCTTCTGACCATGGACCTGTCCGCCATCAACCTGGTGGAAAAAGAGGCCCACAGTTTCGTCACTGTGGACGTGACCCCGGACACCTCCTTTGACAAACTGGTGGAGCTGATTACCAGTGAAACACAGAAATATCAGCTGCGCCGCCTCCACGATGCCTCCTATGGGACAATGATTTCCGTGGAAAGCCTCTCTGGCGGAAAGTTTGATGATTACGCAAAAATGTTTATCGAGATTCCTTTTCCCGTAAAGAAAGCGGGACTGCACATACAGCCCGCCGGAAAATATCTACAGGCCTTTTACAGAGAATCCCCTGAAAACGCCGTGCTGTGCTACCGGAAACTATTTGATTATGCCGAAAAACACGTTTTAACGCTGTCAGGCTATTCTTATGAAGTCATTCTCAATGAAAACGTGATCGACAAAATGGAGGATGCCCTTGTCCAGATTGAGATACCTGTCACCTAAAGGGAACATACAGGCCTTCTCAAAAAGCCATATCCCGTTTTATTGTACTGGCTTCAAATTCCACGCCTTTCTTCTCTAACCATTCTTCCCATTTTTCGATTGCCCCAAGCTGTCCCAGGGTGATGGCGCCTTCCGAAAAAGCTCCCACTATTTTGGAATAAATCGAAGAATCAAATCCGGAATACAGTATCCCCCATCCCTGATCCGGATCTTTTTCATTCATATATCCCATTCCGCCAATGCCAATTGTCAATATTCCGTTTTCATCCCGGAACGCATATCCGGCAATCTCCAATTCCGCATAGGTCATTGCCATTTCCCTGCTTGTTATAAGGGAGGGGTATTTGTCCATATATAGATTTGCAAGCTCCTCTAATTTCCGGGTTTGCTCCTCACCGTCAACCAATATACATGCGCCATTTCCTTCCGCTCCTTTTTTTCTGATGGCAGCAATTCCCGTGTATTGATTTGTTGTAATATCATACCGCTCATTTATACAGGAACCCTTTATCTCCTCAACCCCCATAAACTCCTTCAGGGTATTTTCCAGGAAAGCATCCATTCCCCATGCGTTCAGAAGTCCCCCCAGTCTGTCTTCCTGAACCAGATAACGTTTTCCGGTTTCAGAATCAACCTGGACAGTTGTGTTTTGGGGATCGAATTTATAATTTTGCTCTGATGTTTTGTCATATATGCACCAGTGATTTTTTATTCCGTCTTTATGATATACATAAACCGCGTAATTCTCATTCTCAACCTTTTCCAGTTCCCTACAGGCCTGTGCGCCCAGGCTTTCAGAGATGGGCCTGTCCCTAAGACCTGTATTCATACAAATATACGCATCATAGGGGCTTAACCGGCCACTTCCAACCCGATTCTCCGGCTCATGGGCATCCGCCCTGCCCACTCGCTCAAACAGGGACTTCCCCCTGTCAACCCCCTTCCTGTTCCTGTACTCATAATGTCTTTCTGTCATCAAAACACTGTTAATTGCACTCATTTCAGGCCTCCATTGTTTTCCATATATTTGCTCTTTACAGACTGAAAAAGCATTCCAGACGTTACCGCTTTGAGAGAGGCAGATACATCCATTTTTCATAGCGTTCCACTGCTTTCTGGTGAATAGAACTGGGAACGCCAACCTTATTTCCTACTTCTTCTATCCGCCCATTTCTTACCTCACATTTGGTTTCGTTAATGATGAATTCCTTACTGGTATCGACTCCTAATTCCTTCAGAAATTCCAACATCATCGGCGTGCTCACCGTTGCCCGATGCAGCGCCGAAAACGCCTGCTGATCGCCGAAATGAATCAATGCGCTCAATCCAAATGCAAATGAACCTGCATTTTGGTAATCCTCCGCTGTTCCCTTTCCATAACTGTCAATTCTTACTCTATCCCTCTCCACCGTGAACCGATAACCATTGCCGAATTCAAAGACATTTCCCACACCTATGCTAAGGCGGTTCTTTACAGGATCATAGCCTGTGGGATGTGTGGTTTTAAATGGATGATCCATTCTGCCAAAAACACTGATTTCCTCCGGTGTATATCTTACTGCCGCATTGACGGTAAATACTTTTTCTCCATTGATGGAAAAGATACATGTAGTGGCATCAGCCATCTCCGAAGTGATTTCCATTTCATCACCCTGCAGCATATCCAGTGTATTTTTTCCCAGTCCCATCTCCTCCATCAGGCTAAGCATCTTTTTAATGCCGCTTTTACGCTGCTGATCAAAACCATTCAGTGCAGCAGAATCCTCGCCCTTCAGGTTGTCATTAAAATACTCTACAAATTCATCGTGAGAACCGTCTTTTGCGGACAGTTTCCCTGTTGCCATGTTGTAAATATAAGAATGAATGCTTCCTACTCCGCTAATGCCCATTTTTTCTCTCCTTTTCATTTATCAGATCGGAATATGTTCCTTTCATTACAATAACGAAATGTATATATCTCTGACATTTTTCAGCCGCCAAACATCATGCACACTTCATCAATGCCCAGACAATCTGCTGCTCATATTCTATATCCACAATTAGTTCTCCTTGATCCTGAACCATCATCTGATCCCAGGTAATTATCTTTCCATCCTCATTTGTGTATCTCACACTGAACCAATGCGCCATGACAATCCTTTCCGTCTCCTGGTATCCCTCCGGAATTCTTCTGACAAAGGCGTTATCCATAGTTCCAATATGTATTTTCAGGAATATAATTTCCAAAATGATTATTGATTCCTGTTGACCATGCATACCACCCTGTAAATAGGGAAAGATGGCTCATAAAGTCAGAATATCCTCTCACATTATCTATCTGTTCATCATGCTCTTTCCATATTTCATCGGCCTGAAACAATTGCCCTTCCAGACTATCCGGAGTTATATAAAACGGAATATCCTTCTCATACTTTCTTCCATTTATCCACATATCCATTTTTGATACATTATCCACATCTTCTTTGTAGAAAAAACGAAAATCTCTTGGGGGCTGCAGGGACTCATCTGCCATACTTGCTCTCCCAACCTGATTCCGATAGGAAAAATTCCAACCGCTGTTAAAGTCAAATCCGCCATCCAGGGTCAGGTCAGAGTTTTTTTCGATTTCTTCTGTATCAATGGAACCGCTCCCCCACTTTTGGGCAATCTCATTTGCCATAGTTCCCAATGATTCCCTGACATCCGCACACTGATAATAGTAGTCCGCGTTGTAGTAAACCCAGTCATAATTCCTATAACCATACTCCGCGTTCAACTTTGCCCCTTCGTCATAGTTTGCCCTTCTGGCCGCTCTGGCATTTTCCTTGGCAAAAATCTCATATACTTCGCTGATTATTTTCCTGTTATCCTCATCCACATTACCTGTTGACCAGTGCTTCTGAACCTGGTATTTTCGCATCTCCGTACAGCAATCAGAAAAATACTGATCCAATTCTCTCTTGTCTATCCTGCCAGCATAAAAATCACTCATATGCGTTTCAACATCTTTCTGCATATCATACCCGAAAGAATCTCCAAACAGATGTTTGGGCATAGGAACCGTAATCTGATAATTCGTATAGCAATCGCAAACTTTCCATGACTGTTCCGTCATTTTTTCGAAAGAATCTTTGGTAGGTGTAAAAGTATCCCGAACTCTTTTTATCACATCCTCCTGGTTCTTTAACCCTTTCTCTGTCAGCCGGTGATCCATATCCAAACCTGCCACATGAACCGCAACATTTCCTACATTCATACAAAATCCTCCCTAAGCCGTAAAAGTAACTCCCCTTTCTATTATATATCGATTCCTATATTTGTTTTTGTTACATGAAAGTGTAAATATTTTTTCTTTCTCTTACTTTATTACTCCTCCCATACCCAATGTAAAAATATCTCCCGAATATCCTCCACAGATAAATCTTCTGCGAATATAGTGTATACACTGGTGCCAAATTCGCCACACTCACAAAGGCATTATGAACTGCATCCTCTGCCAAAAACGGATCATGCAGCACATCCACTGCAATCTTCTGCATCAGATATCTGTATCTTTCATAGAGAATCATTAATTTTCGCTTTTCCTCCGGTGTATGTGTTTTCCCATTACATTTTTGAGCCTTTTCCACCCTTTATTAATATAACGAAATATAAAGACCTGTTTGTTACATTTTTCATCAGAAATCAGGTCCCATAACAAGATAACGCAATACTTAACCAACCACAAAAAAGAACGCCCTTGTATGGACGCTCTTCACCCTTTTAAAATTCTGCTTATTTCTGTTTTCAATTCCGGAAAATCATGCTGTATTGTATCCCACGCTGATTGACAGTCCAAATTTGAATACTGATGTGCAAAAATATCCCTGATTCCACACCATTCTTTCCACGGAACAACTTTTTCCTGCATTCTCAGTTCCTCTGATATTGCTTTGCATAACTCCCCTATCTGCAAAATACACATACAGCAGGCATTTTGAAAGACCGAATTTCCCACAAAGTTATTGTAATCATTATCAAACATATCACACGCTTCATCTAACTGCCTGCAATAGTCCAAAATCTTGTTGAGGATAATTACATCTTTACTCTTCATACAATAATATCTCCGTTCCGGCTATTTCTTTCCTAAAGTCATCCGCAATTCCCGCCGTGGTGACTAAATCAACCGAAAGATTCAATGCCTCCTGAAACATCTGGCGCATTCCGGAGAGTTTTAGCAAGGACATCGGCCTGCCTTTTTCCACAAGTAAATCTACATCACTTTTCTCGCTTGCCGTGCCTTTTGCATAGGAGCCAAACAGATATAATCTTTTTACCCCATACGAATATGCGATAGGAACAACTATCTTCTTGATTTCATCAATATCCGGCATATTAAATCACCTCATATAGCTTAGTGTGGAAGAAAATCAAGTAAGGGAGATTTTATCTCTACTCGCCTTACTTATTCCGTGTCCATCTGGCGACGGACTTTCCTATAAGGTAAAAACAACGGTAAAATTTCCCGCCGCCCGGTGGGTCAGAGTCTTTCGACCAGCCCAATCATTTTATGCCACTGGCCTATTTATATGTCAATATTAACGGAAATATGCTTTACTGTCAATGTTTCTCAGAAAATATTCTGATTTTAGACAATCTGCTGCATAAACATACCATCTTACTCACAATATCTAACAACAAAATTATGATTCTTTTCAGCCAGAGCCACGTCACTCCTGCCTGTATGCCAAGGGCGTCAGCCCTCTCCCTTTTCAGCCTTTTCCATATGCTCCCGAATCTGTGATTCATGCTCCAGACAATAGTCATATCCCCATTTCATAAACCTGTCTATGGGCATGGAACGGTACATGTCATACAGATGGTCTAACAGCTTCTCTCCCTGAATTTCCAATGTATAGAAATAGGGATATACACAGGATTTGGATGCATAGTAGGGATTCAAAGAGGCCAGTCTCTCATCCCGCATCACCGGCTCCACTGCCATTTCGCTGAAAATCCATTTCAGATGAGGCGTCTCGTATTCCCTCGGATCGTCATGAAAATGGCGCTGCCAGACAAGAAACCAGACAAAATGTATGATTTCGTGGAGAGAACTCCCCAGAGCGCCCTTGGAACCGTTTCGGTAAAATACATCGAAGGCATGGTCTTCCAGATAGCGGGGGGAAATGGGATTAAATGTAACCCTGGCACACAAATCCGAAAGCTCATCTGTCAGATCCGTATCAAAGGCTTCCTCCAATGCGGCAATAACCGACGCCCTGTTTTCCTGCCATTGCCTATTGTAAGCTTCGATCTTTTCTGCCAGTTCCTCCTTCATCTGCGCCGCATACTCCGCAAAGAAGCCGGTCAGATACCGCCGCCTGTCTTCTGTTGTGCCTGACAAAAATCCTTCCCTGTCAATCTGCGGAAAAAAGGAAAAAACCGGTTCGCTCCAGAAGCCTGTCTGCCCTTCCTTCGTAAATTCCAGAATACTCTCCACACTGTAGCCCACCCCGGGATAACAAAATTTCAGCTCCATCGTTCAAGTCTCCTTTTTTCAAACGCTTTCGCAAATACACCCTCACAACGCCTGTATTTTTACTTTACAAACACAAAATTATCGTCCCGGCCGCTCCAGTGGCGTTCCGGCCTTTTGCCGCTGCTGCCTGTTCCATTTTACCACATCCGGGCATTTTTTTCCATTGCAAATCCCGGCCAAATTTTTTCCACCATCTGCCTGGGCCGGGATACTCTCTTTCAGGAACGCAGCCCTCTATCTGTCCATCCGCCGCTTTTTTTATATTTTATCACTGCCTCTTTCGCATTCCATTCATCTTTCTTGATACATCAGGCAGAATTTTTCTTGAGGGAATATGGAATTCCTTTGACAGAACTCTAAAAAATCGAACATCTAAAAACAGAAAAGACTTGACTGCAGCAGAAAACCCATTAAAATGAAATACAAATAAAGGGCAACGCATTGAAAAAGGAAGGCGGTTGCCACCCAATTGGGCAGATATCAGCAAATTATACCTTCCAAGAGCCGTGAATTTCATCAAAAAAGCAGGAACCATACAGGAAAACGAAGGAGGACTGGCTATGACATTTGACAAAGAACAAATTTTCCTATTCCCGGGAGAAACATTGACTGACATAATTTTTGACAAAGGTATTCGGTTTGACATTGTAAAAAAAGAAGAGTCCATATGGTGCGGCGCACTGGGTTATGCCGCCGATTTGACGGCTGAACCGGATATTGAAGGACTGCTTGCCAGATATCAGGCTCTTATATCAGCAGAAAAACGAGAGCTTGTAAGCCCTGACTGGAGCGGCTGCCTAAGTATCGGCTATTGGCCCGGCGGAGATGTGCCCCGCGGAATTATGTTCATGCAGCAGGTTGCAGCAGAGGAACAGGATAAACGGTATGACTTGTATAAAACCCCGGCTTCCCTGTACATCCGTGTTCACTATGACAGCGCAGAAATCCCCGAAAAGCTGTTGAGGAAAGAACAATGCGGCGTGTTTGAGCTGTATGGGCCGATTCATGAGCTGGCGGAGAAGAACGGCTATGAAGCCCTGTCACCTGTGAGCTATGAATTTGAATATTACGGCAGTAAATCCTGCTATGCTTATTGTGCAGTAAAAAAGAAAACAGCGTAAAAATATCGTCATAAAAACAGGCTATTGTCCACGAATGCCGGAATCATATGGATTTACCGCAATTACACAACAGGGAGGAAAATGCAGACATGCGAGAAGAAGAAAAAATCAATGCAGGGATTTTGTTCAGCCCCGCCGATCCCGAATTAAAGGCAATCAAGCTGAAAACCCACAATTTGAATGTAGACTATAACAATACATATGAGGATGAGGAAGAAAAACGGGCGGAAATCCTTTCCCAAATCATCGGCGAACTCGGAGAAGGCGGGCGTATCCAGGGTCCCATTGCGTTTCACTACGGAAAACACACCAAAATCGGCAGAAATTTCTTCGGAAATTTCAACCTGACAATCCAGGACGATGCCGAAGTCACCATAGGGGATAACTGCAATTTTGGTCCCAATGTAACCATTGTAACACCTGTCCATCCCATGCTCCCCAATGAGCGCCGGGCAATGCTGACGGCAAACGGGGAGAAAAAATCCCTCTGCTATGCCAGGCCCGTACATATCGGCAATGACTGTTGGTTCGGCGCTTCCGTGACAGTCTGCCCCGGTGTGACGATTGGAGACAACTGTGTCATCGGCGCAGGCAGCGTGGTCACAAGGGATATTCCCGCAGGCAGCTTTGCCGCAGGTGTTCCGTGCAGAGTAATACGGAAGCTTACCGAGGCGGACAGCATGCGGCATCTGCCGGATATTCTGGCGGACAATTCCATCATAGAATGAAATTTATTGTGCCATGAGGCAAAACCTGCTGAATTTTGCTGACGGAATATCAAACAAGAACCCTTGACATGAGGAGGATTTTTTATGCTGAAAAAACGTGCTGGCACCATGTCTTTAACTATCATTAAAGGAAAATTTGCTAAAAATACTATTTCCTTTAACGCACCCTCTCTCTTTTCTTAATGCTAAATCCATTCTTCAAATACAACTTCACTGCATTTTGATTCCATTCAGCTACATGCAAAATAATTTCTTCATAGCCTTGTTCCTTTATATGATTCATTCCCCATAACAATAATTTTTGTCCTATACCCTGTCCTTGAAACGATTTCTCAACAATTAAATCATCTAACTCATTTTCATAACAAGAAACAGCACCTACTATTACTCCATTTTGCAAATAAAGGAAAATATCCTTTATTTTATCTTTAATTTGGGAATAATCATAATAAAAATTTATTGGCTCAACTTCTAACGCTTTTCTCATTTTGTAAAAACATTCATTATATATTTTCATATATTCATTCCAATATTCTTTTTGAAAAGAAACACATATTATGTCATTGTGATACTTCAATCCTTTATTATAAATCATTTCATAAGCCATTATTTCTTTCATCTATGTTTCTCCCAAAAATTAATCACTCATCATCAATGAAACTTGACAGAGCCAACGGCCAAATACGGTTGCAGTTTTATTTCCCGGAAAGTCTTTTTGCAAGATGTATCTCGCCGTCCTCGCGGTAACCGAAGGTTGTGTAAGCAGTCCGGGCCGCCGTGTTCTCCGCTCCGGTAAGCAGCTCAAATTTATGGAGCAGATAATGCTTTTGGCAGTATTGTTCTGCATAAGCGATCATTGCCCCTGCAATTCCAGACCGCCTGTGCTGCGGTTTTACATACACCTCGGTGATCTCCGGCATATAGTCGTCATAACAGAAAGACTTTTTCAGCTGAACGCACACAAAACCGGTGAGTTCCCCCTGATCCTCATCGACAATGACCACCTCCTGCCTGTTGGCAGTGAGGGAGGCCCTTATGTTTTCCAGTGTGGTTTCGCCCTCACCGTTAAACTCGTTATTCAACATCTGTAATTGCGCTGCATCCTGTTCTGCGGCAATGCGTACCATTCAGTCTACCTCCATCTCATATAATGCCATAGAGCGGCCATTGGGATAATCAAGAATATCCACAATTTTATAACCGGCCTTCAGATAAATCTTTCTGACCGCCTTTTCATCCAACCCGGTGTCCAATCGGATGTACCGGATGCCGCGCCTGCGGCACTCTGACCGGATTGCCTCCGTAACCAGTTTTGTCATGCCCCTCCCTGCAAATCTGCGCAGAACACAGAATTTATGCAGGTAGGCGGCTTCCTGTTCGGGAGCATTGGGCCAGTAAACTGCATCCGTCCACTGCAGAATGAAGCCGCAGGCAATTTCCCCGTCAATTGTACCAATGCAGAAATTCTCCGGTTGGGCATCGGGAGTAAGCAGTTCTTCCGCCGTCAGCCATTCATCAGGCCAGACACGGTATCCCTGTTTCCGTCCCCAGGCCGCAACCTCACGCATAACGGAAATAGCGTTTTCCACTTCCCCAAAATGAATCTCTATTTTTTCCATGATCCCTGTCCTTCACAATTTCTGTCCTTCACAATTCCTGTTCTTCACAATTTCTGTTCTTCACAATTTCTGCCCTTCATGATCCCTGTCCTGATAGCTGCATTCCGAAACTGATAACTGCGTTTTTCAATTCCAATGCCAAATTACCCCATCTCCCCGCCCCAAACAGTCCTTGCCCAGAGCGTAAAACATGATTCGTGTTTGTGTCACTTAATATCAATCCAAATGCCAACATCCCTCATCACAGAATCGGGAACGCTCTTATAGAAGCGCTGTGCCTCCTCATTGGCGGCAGTCAAGGCAATCAGCGTGTCGATTTGCCTGTCCTTTAAGATTTGCCGCAAAGATTCCAACAGCCGTTGCGCCACTCCCTGATGCCTGCTGCTTTTTATGACGCAGATCCAGTCGAGATACGCCTTTTTTGACCCATCAAAGCGGCTTGCAATGAGGGAAGCGTCAATCCTTCCAACCACATTTCCGTCGTCATATGCCAGAAGAGAAATGGCATTGTCGAAACTCCTGTCATCAAAACTCCTTTCCACAGCGCTGACATAAGCCTGATTGATCTCCCACCCCCAGAAGTCTTCCTCCCCGCGCAGTCTCCTTTCAAAATCCAAAACATCTGGTATTCTGTCTTTCGTATAGGTTTGTATCTTCAATTCCATATCCCACCCTCCAATAAATTGAAAGTAAATTTTAGTAAATTTAGCGTTCCGCAGCATTTGACAGCAGCGGATAAATATGTTACAATAACTGAACAAAAGGGAATACTGCCGATAGACGGTCAGCCCAAAATAAGATATCACAAAGAAGTGACTTTTCCTTTGGCTGGGGCGGTCACTTTTTTGTGTTATCTATGTATGCTATCAAGATTGGAACAATGAGGAGCAGTCCCCTCTGCGTCTGCATCGAAGGACTGACCGCCTACCCGTTATGGCAGTACCCCATGTGCGTATTTTATCAGAAAAAGTCGGATGCTGCAAGGGCCATTTCTGCTATTTTCTGTATCTGCAGCATTTGACAGCAACGGAAAAATATATTACAATGTTAGCACAAAAGGGAATACTGCCGATAGACGGTCAGCCCAAAATAAAGATATTTACAAAGAAGTGACCTTGGCTTGGGCGGTCACTTTTTTGTGTTCCGGAAGTAACGATTTGACCGTTTGTAGACTTTTCTCTGATAGGATTATCATGCCGCAGTCTTATATCCATGGAAAATGAAAGGAAGAAAAATGACACCTAAAATTCTATTAGTCGATGATGAAGAATCCATATGCAATATGATAAAACTGCATTTTCAAACAGAGGGGTATCTTGTCTACACGGCTTTCGATTCAGAGGAAGCTGTCAGGGCACTGTCAAACAGGCCGGATTTGATATTATTGGATATCAATATGCCGGAGGTCAGCGGACTGGAACTTTGCAAAAAGATACGAAATTATATTGACTGCCCTATCCTCTTTTTGACTTCCCGCGTTACAGAGCAGGACAAAATCGTCGGTTTACAAGTGGGCGGCGACGATTATATTACAAAGCCTTTTAGCCTTGCCGAATTGACTGCCCGGGTAGAAGCCCATCTCCGGAGGGAAAGCAGGGTGCGCCGCAGCGATGTCAAAATGTGTGGAGAACTGTTTATTGATTACCCGGGGCGCTGTGTGTACTGCAATGAACAGGTTGTTCCTTTTTCCAAAAAGGAATTTGATATCATTGCATTTCTGTCCATCAATGCCGGACAGGTTTTTGACCGGGAAAAAATTTACGAAAGGATTTGGGGATATGACGCAGAGGGAAGCAGCGATATTCTGAAAGAACATATACGGCGAATCCGTTTGAAATTGGCACAGGTGACGGACAAGAACTATATCGAAACGGTCTGGGGGTGCGGCTATAAATGGGTAAATTAAAAAGCATGTCGCTGAAAAAATCGTTCTGCCTTATTGTTTTTATCGCCGCTATGATTGTCATTGTCCTCTCTACGGTGGCAGTAAAAATCTGTTCCCAGAAGCATGACGAAATTACAGTGTCACACGCTTTTATCGCAAACGGCGCACTTATATATCCCGAAAACGGACGCTATATTATGGAGGCCGCAGCTGATGATGCAGATGCCGATACAACGGCATATACCGATTCCGAATTGCTTATATGCCGGACTTTGGAGATTTTGATTGTGCTGCTGCCTGTTTTGTTTTCCGTCTTAGGAATTGGCTGTGCTGCAATCAGTTTTTATCATATCAAGTTAAAGGAACCTTTGAAAGCATTGCAGCAGGGAATTGACCATATCTCAAAAAATGATTTGGATTTTACAATAGATTACCAAAAGCAGGATGAATTAGGCAAATTATGCAGCGCTTTTGAATGCATGCGCAGGGAATTGGTCCGAAATAACCGCCATATGTGGAATCTGGTGGACGAAAGGAAAAAAATCAATGCCAGTATATCCCATGATCTGCGGACACCGATCACAGTCATTAAAGGATACAGCGAGTATTTGGATAAGAATACAGGCAAAGGGACCCTCACAGAGAGAGGAATTCAGGAGATTGCGGTATATATTCATCAGGCGGCAGGCAGATTGGAGGAATACGCCGATTCCGTCCATGAAATGCAAAGCCTGGAGGATATGCGTTTAGAATACCGGGAAGTATCCTTGCGTGCTTTTGAGGAAGAAATGGTTTCCCAGTTTTCTGTCATTGGCGGACAAACCGCGAAAAAAATTTGTGTATCATCAGAGCTTCCGCAGCAGACAGTCATCCTTTCTGCTGCAGCGGTATTCCGTATCACAGAGAATATAATCTCCAACGCCCTGCGATACTGTAAAGAAAAAATTGAAGTAGACATTTCCTTTTCGCAGCCGTTTCTCATGGTTATGGTAACCGACGACGGCAAAGGCTTTTCGCAGAAAGATCTTGCAGAAGCAACCGATTATTTTTACAAAGGGAAATCTTCAAAAGATCATTTTGGTATCGGTTTATCCATCTGTAAGATGCTTTCGGAAAAACATGGCGGTTGTATCCGGCTTGACAATGCGCCGGGAAAGGGCGCAAGGGTGACCGTAAAAATAAAAACAGAAAATTTATCTGCATTGTGACGGAATGTAGACAAATCCCTGTTAAACTCTCCTTATCACAAACGTTGGAAAACGTTGAAAGGAGAGTTTTTTATGCAAATCGAAATAACAGGATTACAAAAATATTATGGCGGAAATGCAGTTCTAAAAGACATTTCCCTCACAATTGAAAACGGTATGTATGGGCTGCTTGGACGGAACGGAGCCGGAAAAACGACTTTCATGCGTATCTTATCTACCCTGCTGAAACCCTCTGGCGGAAAAATTACTTTTGACAGGATTCCTTTGGAGGACACAAAGCGGATCCGCCCTTTGATCGGCTATCTTCCACAGGAATTTTCGTTATACCCGGATATGTCGGTATGGGAAACCATGGGCTATTTGGCAGCCATGTCGAAACTTCCAAAGGAGATACAGAGGGAGCGCATACCAGACCTTTTGCAGCAGGTGAATTTATGGGAACACCGGAAAAGTAAAGTCCGGAAACTGTCTGGCGGAATAAAAAGGCGGCTTGGAATTGCACAGGCCTTGCTGAATAATCCAAAGGTTTTGATTGTGGATGAACCCACCGCCCATCTTGACCCGGAAGAACGGCTGCGTTTCTATAATCTGTTAGACGAATTTTCCAGTGACCGCATTGTGATTGTGTCCTCTCATATTGTGGCTGATATGGAATCGGTATGTGCAAAGGTAGCCGTACTGGACGCGGGACAGCTTCTGTATGCCGGAGCAATAGAGAAACTGGCTGAAACAGCAAGGGGAAAGGTGTATGAACTGATGATTCCCAAAAAGGAATTGGCGGCAGCAAAGCAAAACTACTGCATTCTATCCAGTCAGGGGCATTTATCCGATACCAAAATCCGTGTACTGGCTGACAGGGTTCCTGCTGTTGGCTGTCCGGTTTCATGTACCCCCACTGTCTGCGACGGTTATATGGAGCTGCTGCGTTTATTGGAAAAGGGGGTGAAAATATGAAGCGTTTATTTCTCATGGAGTGCAGAAAAATCACACGAAGCGTTCTGTATTGGCTGTATCTTGCAGCCTTAGTGGTCACCGTCATGCAAAATTATGAAACCACTGTTGAAAGCGAGCTTGGCCAGACGGACAATCCGGCTTCCGTATTTTATATCGCGGAAAATGGTGTGTATGCAGAAAATACCGATCCATTGGGGGAAGATACAGAGCACAGGATGATGATGGAAGCCACAAAGCGGCTTATGGAGAATTACAGAAGCAACAGCTACGAATATTATCCCTTTGGATATGTGAAGCGAAAAAAGCTGTCCGAAAAGGAACAGGCGGCAGTGCTTTCGTATCTGAAAGAGCTGACAGGTCTTGAGGAATCCGGGATAATTGACACAGAGGAAAACCGGGATGCAGAAGATATCCAGATTTCCGGCGGCGGCGCCTTTGTCCTACATCCGGGACAGGGAGGTTCCTTCGGGAACGGGCAGTTTATTGCAGAGCCGGAGGATTGGGAATATGTGGAGAATTATTCCGGGTTGTCACAATCTAAGGAGAATCCGGGAAGCGGATTTGAAATACAGGTTCCATTTGACCGCTTCAAAGAGATTATGGATTGTGTGAACAATCTGATTGGGCGCAATTCCTACTTTAGCCGGACCATGCTTTCCATGTATTATTGTCCAAATGATCTGCAGGATACCCCGATTACAGAGCAGCAGCACCGGGAGTTCTATGAAAAGGATCATGTGACAGGGGCATTTGCCCGCTATTTTTGTGACAGCATTTCCCGCATTGTATTATGCCTGCCTGCATTTGTCATGATTGATTTGTTGTTAAAAGATAAACGGTGCAGAATGAATCCATTGCTTTATCCCCGGACGGAAAGCTCTGCAAAAATAATCATCACCCGTTTTGGAGCGGTAAGCGGTATGATCATGCTCCCTGTCCTTATCCTGCCGGTAAAATCTTTGCTGACATTGGTGCTGTATTGCCGCAATATGGACATTCCTGTAAATAGATTCGCTTTTGCCGCATATCTCTCTGCATGGATTTTCCCAACGGTTTTGTTGGTTGTTTCCATTGCTTTGTTCGTAACGGTGCTGACTGAAAACGGTTCTGCTGTTCTGCTTGCGGGGTTGATTTGGCTGTTCTGCAGACCCTCTGTGGACAAATTGGCAGGGGGAAATTACGGGCTTTTTGATCTCATTGTCCGCCATAATACTTTGAAGGGATACGGGCGCATGATGGAAAATATGCATATGCTGATTTTGAACAGGGTGCTTGTGTCTGTCACTGCACTTTTGTTTGTGGGCTTTGCCATAATTGTTTATAACGCAAAGCGGAAAGGGGGAATCCGATTTGAACGCCGAAAATTTTTTCATAATCATAGCCGCAAACATTCGCATGTATTATAAATATACGCTTTTGCCAGGCATTGCTCTCCTGTTCGTTATTCCCTTTGTTTATGGAACCGCGAATTTAGACTGTGTACAATCTGCTGACTGTCTGGAACGAATGGCTGCATTGATTGGAATACCCATGTTTACACCCCTGATACGACAGGAACACTCCCGCGGCTTATATGAAACAATTGCTTTTCGGCAGATCTCTCTGGGGTTTATTGTCTTCCTGCGGATAGTGCTTTCTGTCATCGGTTCAATACTGTTGATTTTGGTATTTGCACTTTATATGAGGTTTTGCGGCTGTTCCTTTCCCCTCTTTCCATATGCCTTTCGGACTTTGGCTGCAAGTATGGCATTGGGTTTTACAGGGCTGCTTCTGTCTTTTTTGGTGCGGAATACAATCGGTGGTTATTTATGTGCATTTTGTTTTTATTTTATGGTACAAACCGGAAAGTTCGGAGGAGCCTTCCGGCCTGTTACAAACGGAATTCAGTTTTCACTTATACTGTTTCTTGTATGTGTCAGCCTGGCAATGGTCTGTTTTGGCAAACCCACATTAAGACGGATTTTATAAGCTGATTTATTTTTATAAAATACGGATTTCCCCCGGAAATAATCTGTAGTATAATGGAGTCAGGAATCACGCAAATTTCCCGCACATTCAGGAGGATGCTGTTATTTCAAATAAAATCAAACGGAAAACAGCTCAAACCGAAAAGCAGAAAGGATTTATCATTTATGGGCATTCTTGCAGGCTTTATGCTCCCCCACCCGCCCCTGATCATACCGGAAATCGGCAGAGGGGAAGAACAGAAAATTCACAGTACCACCCTCTCCTGCCAACAGGCGGGCCGGGAGATCGCCGCCCTCCGGCCGGACACCATCGTACTGCTGTCGCCCCACCAGACCATGTATGCGGACTACTTTCATATTTCTCCCGGCAGAAGCGCCAGGGGCGATTTCGGGCAGTTCGGCGCAAAGCAGGTATGCCTGGAAGTTTCCTATGATACGGAATTCGTCACATACCTGGGCGGTGTGGCCGGGTCACACCACCTCCATGCCGGTACACTGGGGGAACGGGAGAAAAAACTGGACCACGGCACCATGGTTCCTCTGTATTTTGTCAATCAATACTATACGGAATATCGTCTTGTTCGTGTCGGTCTGTCCGGCTTTCCCCTTACCGCTCATTACCGTCTGGGCCAGTGCATCCGTGAGGTCTCGGAAATCCTTGGCAGAAAAACCGTCATTATCGCCAGTGGGGATCTGTCCCATCGGCTTAAGGAGGACGGGCCTTACGGCTACCGGAAGGAAGGCCCGGAATACGATGCCAGAATCATGGACGTCATGGGCCGGGGGGCATTCGGGGAACTTCTGGAATTTCCGGAAAGCTTCTGCGAAACCGCCGGGGAATGCGGACACCGCTCTTTCACCATCCTGGCGGGAGCCTTTGACGGAACCAGGCCGGAGGTGCGGCGGCTCTCCTATGAAGGGCCTTTCGGCGTGGGATACGGCGTCTGCACCTATCATGCCCGGAAAACGGAAGAATCGCCTTCCAGGGAGGAAAACCGCAATTTCCTGGAGCAGTTTGAGGCCCGGGAGAAAGAGCGGCTCCGGGCACGGCAGGAAAAGGAAGACCCTTATGTAAAGCTTGCCCGGCACACCATCGAGACCTATCTGCGCACCGGAAAGCGGCCTTCCGTGCCAGAGGGGCTGCCGGAAGAACTGTACAGCCGCAGGGCAGGCGCCTTTGTGTCCCTGAAGGAGGACGGAAAGCTCCGGGGCTGCATCGGCACCATCCAGGCAGTGCAGAATTCTCTTGCGGAAGAAATCATCCGCAATGCGGTCAGCGCCTGCTCCGAAGACCCCAGATTCCCTCCTGTGGAACCATGGGAGGCAGGACGGCTCACCATCAGCGTGGACGTTCTGGGAGATACGGAGCGGATATCCTCCCCCGGGGAACTGGACGTGGAACGATACGGCGTCATTGTGACAAAGGGGAGCCGCCGGGGACTGCTGCTGCCCAACCTGGAAGGCGTGGACACCGTGGAACAGCAGATTGCCATCGCCAAACAGAAAGCAGGCATCCCGGAACAGGAGACCGTGGAGTTGGAGCGGTTTGAGGTAGTGCGGCATTATTAGAAAACCGGGAAACCACAAGAAAGAACAGGGCTGCAGAGGGGCTGTCTGAACTGTTACAAAATCACAATTGCAAAAGAAAATGCAGCAAGACAGAAAATGCCCCCTGAAACGGAAGGAAAGGGAGGAAATCTATGAAAACCACTTGTCAGGTATGTATGCACCGCTGTACGCTGTCCCCCGGGCAGACCGGACTCTGCGGCGCCAGAAAAAATGAAAACGGTAAGATTGTATGCGCCAATTACGGCCGGATTACCTCCCTTGCTTTAGACCCCATTGAGAAAAAGCCCCTGAAACACTTCCGCCCGGGAAGCCTGATTCTGTCCGTGGGAAGCTACGGCTGCAACCTGCGCTGCCCCTTCTGCCAGAACCACGAGATTTCCATGGCCGGGGAAGGGGACGTCCACAGCCCCTATGTGCCGCCCCAACGCCTGGCGGCTTTGGCTCTGGAATGGAAGGAACGCGCCGGAAACATCGGCATCGCCTACACCTACAATGAGCCTCTTGTGGGCTGGGAATATGTCCGCGATACGGCCCGGCTTGTGAAGGAAAACGGAATGGCCAATGTCCTGGTGACCAACGGCACTGCCGCTCCGGAAATACTGGAGGAGCTGCTGCCCCTGATTGACGCCATGAACATTGACTTAAAGGGCTTTCGGCCGGAGTATTACCGAATGCTTGGGGGCGATTTGGACACGGTGAAAACCTTCATTGCAAGGGCGGTGACAGCCTGCCATGTGGAACTCACCACCCTGATTGTGCCTGGAGAAAACGACAGCCCGGAAGAAATGGGGGCACAAGCCCGGTGGATTGCGGATCTCAATCCGGAAATCCCCCTTCACATTACACGGTTTTTCCCCCAGTATCATATGTTTGACCGTAAACCAACGGAGATTCAAAGACTGCGCCAACTGGCGGAGACTGCGGGACAATATCTGACAAATGTTTCTCTGGGGAATGTGTGATCCATGTACAGCCCCTTTACCGGCACAGCCAAAACAGCCCCTCCACGGCTTTCAGCCTTTGCAGTTTCCATGTACCCAGAATTCCTCCATGACCGCGTTAAATTCATCCGGCGTGTCCATATTCACGCAATGCCCTGCTCCCTCAAAAACTACCACACTGCATTCCGGCTCGTTTTTCTTCCACATTTCCACGGCCGACAGTTCCATGGGGATATCATGCCTTCCGCAGCCAATCAGCAGAGGATAGTTCCTCGGCCCGGTCTGCCGGGTATTGACCATGCTGTTGAGAGAGGCAAGATACCGAAAGGACTTTTTCGGAAACTGTAGGTTCATCTGGTAAAATGCCTCCTGGGCCTGGAGCGTATATGCCGATATTTTTTTGTTTGACCCGGCAAACCATTTGACGGAAAAGAGCGCCTTAAGCATCATCAACATCTGGGACGCGCCGTTTTCCCGCTGCATTTTCACGTCAAAATTGTTGATATCATAACCGCCGAAACAGGCAAGTGACTGTACGGCTTCCGGATACCGGTTTGCAAAATCCTGCGCCAATACAGCCCCCAGGGAAATCCCCACAATATGTATCTTTTCAATTTTTTCCGTATTCAGGATTTCCCTTATCCACCCGGACATTTTCTGGATGCTGTCACCTTTCCGCGCCCTGGTTGATTTGCCGTGGCCGAGGATATCCACCATCAAAAGATTGTATTTGTCCTGAAAACAGGCAATCTGCGGCTGAAACATATTGTGATTGACAAAAGCAGCATGTATCAAAAGGACCCACTCCGCGTTTTCCTTTCTACTGGTATAATACACAATCGGCGATTCCTCTAAACGATATTCCTGCATAGTTCCCTGTCCTCATCTTTCCGAACAGACTTCCCGTCCGTTCCCTATTCCATGATGTCCGATCCTGGGGGACTGCTCTGTGCTCCCCCCAATCCCAAGACATCTTAAATCCGTTTGTTTTTCTGTGAAAAACAGTCTGGCAAATTCCTGCAGCACCCTTACCGGGATAAGCACAGATTTTCCGTGTAAAGGGCTGCGCCCTGCCCCGTTCAGCACCTTTGGGCTATTTTATAAGTATAGAAAACATCAACCGCCAAAAGAACCGCAATCACCGCCGATGCTGCCAGAAAGCAGTACATTCCCCGGACAAAGAAGCAGATCACCACAATAACAGCACCTCCAATGATATAGGAGATTCCGCCAAAACGCTGGCTTTTTTTCCAAGTCGTTTCATTCTTCATGCTCCACCTGGTTTTCAGCCCCGTCACCGCGTTCATCCGCAGCTTGGGCATGATATTTCCCAGGATGATCATCCCAATACCCAGAAGTCCAAACAGGATTTGATTCACATCCCATGGATGGAAGGACAGGTTTTCCACCTTATGAAAACCGGCATACAGAATATACCCTGTCATGGCATTAAAAATAAGCAGGGTGACAATGCCCGCAGCAATACAGACTTTCTCATTGTTGTTTCCATGCTCTTCCTGCCTTGCAGCAACCTTTGCCATTCCCAGAAAAAAGAGTCCCAAGACGACTGTGACAATGGGAACAATCAGAACCTCGTATTTACTGCCCCAACGTGTCACCTGATTGTCCGAATCATAATGCCCGGGGATTTGCTCCGGCAAAAACCACAAAGCAGCCAAAGTGCCCATCAGCGGCAGAAACATAAGCCCGTAAAACACGATTTTTTTCCCTTTCATACTTGACCTCCCCGCAAACTTTCGATCCACATGACTGCTTCGTCCAGAATCGATAAGTTCAGCTCATAATAGATAAAATTCTTATATTTTGTCTCATAAATCAGATCTGCTTTTTTCAGCTTTGACAAATGATAGGACAATGCCTGGGGCGTCATGTTAAGCGCATTTGCCAAATCTCCGGAATTGATTCTGCCCTCCTTTAACTTCAGCAAAATCTGTCTGCGGGTTTCATCCGCCAGGGCCGCTAATACTTCGCTTACCGCCAACCATTCTCTCCTCCTGTTTCAAATTTTCTTTAAATAGAATTATAGTCGCATTCGCTTCAACTGTCAATAACTATTTCAAATTATTTTTAAATACTATCATTTATTATGATTTACATTTCCTGCACCCATGCTGTATAATACAGGCAGGCAGCCATAGAGCCGCTGCTTCCATGCCCGGCCGAATGATATCCTTACCCCATAAGGCCGGACACCGGAATCCCTCACGAACAGGAGCTGAAGAAAATGAAGTGCCATCCTAAGTGCCATCCTATCAGCAGCAAAGCCAGTAAATCCGGAAGCAAAACCGGACACCCTACAAAAAGCATTATAATAAACGCTGCGGAAAACAAAATAGAAGGCAATACAGAGCGCAATCGAGAAAACAATACTGAAAGCAGGCTGCCCCGGGCAATCACCCGATTCCCAATCTGGCTGACTGCTCTTTTCATGATGCTTTTGCTGACAGCCTGCGGCAGCGGGACTGCTGACAACGGCAGACAGGTCTGGATTCCGGAATTCCGGACCATTGAAATGGCGGAGAATTCCTACAACAACATGGCAATTCTGGGGGACACCTTATACTACATCTCCTATGAACAGCAGGGAGAAGGCTTCCGCTACCGTTTAAGCGGCTATTCCCTGACGGATGGCCCTCTGCCCCCTGTTCCTCTGAACTGGCCGGACCAAAGGGACAGATTCCTCACCAGTTTATTTGCCATGGACCAGGAGGGCGGCGTCTACGTCATCACCTTTGTCACGGCGGAAGGCGGCTCCGAAACCCATCTGTGCAAATTTGACACAGCGGGAACCCTCCTCTATGACACGGACATTTCCGGGGAAACCGGCGACATCAATCTTCTGGCAGCGGACAGCCGGGGACGCATCTATATCTCCGGCAATGCATCCGGCACTTCCTGTATCTGGCTGTATACGGCGGAGGGAACCTGCCTGGGAACCTTCACCCCTGATCTGCCCACGGGAAGAATCACCGCCCTGGGTCCCGGCAGGGACGGCGCCATGTACGCCTGCTGCCAGAGCAACAACGGAGGCGGAACCGACTCTTTCCTCGTGGAAATCGATTTCGACAAAGCAAAGGCCGGGGCTTTACTTGCCGATTTCCCCCGGGGCGACAATTCCCTCCTGATTCCCGGGCCGGAAAATACGCTGCTTTCCTTTGACAGAACCACCCTTTATTCTTATGATTTGACAACCCAAAAAAGCGAAATCCTCTTTGACTGGTTGGACTACGGGATCAACGGTTCCCATGTGACGGCTGTTCACATGCAGGACGACGGCCAACTCCTGGCAGTGAATTCGAACCTTGCCGAAAAAAACATTGAACTGGCGCTGCTGAAAAAATCCCACGGCACCCAGGTCCCGGAGAGGGAAACCATTGTCCTGGGCACGCTCTACAGCAATACCCTCCTGCGGAATGCCGTGATGGAATTCAACCGGGAGAACGAGAAATACCAGGTGAAAATCAGAGAATATCTGGACCCCCAGACACATGACCGGGGGGACGCTGCCCTGCGGCTGAACAACGATATTCTCTCCGACAACTGCCCCGATCTCCTGGACACTGCGGAGCTTGACCTGAATGCTCTGGCGTCAAAAGGGCTTTTCGCGGATTTAAATCCCTATCTGGAAAGCAGCACCCTGCTGAATGCCTCTGACTTCCTGGACAATCTTCTGGAAGCATATACGATAGACAACAAACTCGTTACCATTCCGTCGTGTTTTTCCCTAAGGACAGTGTTTGGGCAAAGCGGGGAGACAGGCGAGAACTGGGGATGGACTCTGGAAGAACTGATTGCTTACGCAAACGCCCATCCGGAGGCGGAGATTTTTGACAATACCTCCCGAAGCGAAATCATGCAATATCTGATGAGCTACAACATGGATACCTTTATCGACTGGTCCTCCGGGGAATGCCGTTTTGATTCCGCTGCCTTCAGGGAACTGCTCCAATTTGTTTCCCGCTTTCCCGGAGAAACCGTACAAAACTCCCAACAGGCCTCCACCCCGGTCAGAATCCGGAACGGGGAAGTGCTCCTCCTGGCAGAGACCCTTACGGATTTCAATTCCATACAACTGCCCCTGGCGATTTACGAAAATGGGGCAAACTGCATCGGCTTTCCCTCCGGGGACGGCAGTGCAGGCTGCATGCTCCTCCCTTATGGGGCTTACGGCATTACCGTGAACTCGGACCGGAAAGAAGGCGCATGGGCCTTTCTGGAAAAATTCCTGACCTCTGGCGACAGGGATTCCGCCTTCTTCCCTTCACAGAAAACCAGACTGGAGGAAAAAGCCGCATACGCCCTGAAGCCCGAAGCCCTTACTGATGAGAACGGAAATCCCCTTCCCAACAGCACAGATTTGGTATCCATCGGTTACGCCGACTGGGAATACACTTACCATATCCCCACCCAAGAAGAGGTTGCACTGACACTGGACTTAATCGCCGCGGCAAAACCGGTATCCTTCAGCGAGACAAATGAAGTGGTCACCATTGTCAACGAAGAGGCGGAAGCCTATTACCTGGGGCAGAAGACCCTGGACCAGGTTGTGGAAATCATCCAGAGCCGGATTCGGATTTATGTCAATGAGGATTGAGGATAACCGTTCAGGGCACTGTCCGGACGGTTGCGCCTGGCCGCTGTATGGCTGAAATGGAGGCAGGCGCAAATGCCTTTTTATACTGCACGCCGGTTGAATTTGCAGTGCAACCCGACTGCAGACCGCCAGCCAGGTACTTTCCCTGATGCATCAATGTAAATCCTGGCGGTCTGCAGTATAGTCCCAAATCCCGGCATAGTGCGCAATCAGCAATGCCCGAAAGGTAATATCACATTGCCTGCGTACTTTTGCGCGCCAGTCCGTCTCCAACTGTCCGCCAAAGTACGGACTCCAGCTTCGAAATTCGCCTTCATAGTGTTCAACAGCGCAAATTCCGTTCTGACTGATATGGTCAACAACAAACTCCACTTCTTCCCTAAGTTCCGGCAAATACGGATATAATCCGCAGCGCACCAACCATTCTACTTTTTCCAGATTTGTTCTGCGCACTCCGTCCCCGGTGTGATGATTAAGTCCGTCCCCGGAAACAGAGTATCCTTCATTCAGCAGCCAACATGGGCCAACGGCATGATTGCCTACCCAACAGCTTACGGGAGTCTTTATAATTTCCTCCCTGTCTGTTCGCATCAGCCTTTGAAACGCCTGGGCAAGCATGGCAACCTTTTCTTTCATTTTCCATTTTTCTGCGGTAAATGCCAGTATCTCCAAATGATATCTGCAGGGCCACCTCTCATTTTTGTTAAATATCCGGCCCTTTTTAACAGGGCGGGAAACCTCCCATATGGAATCTACCTGCGTCACTCGCTTAAAGGATTCCAGAGAAAGCTCAATTTGCGGCGAAATATCGATTACATCGTCATAGTGCGCTCTTGCAATACAGGCACATCTGATCAGATTTTGCCCCTGTGCGGGAACTTCAAATTCACTCCAGTATTGTCCTTTGGTTCCATAAATCCAATCCGTTAATTCCGTCGTAACATAGGCATCCATAGCCCTGTCCAGGAGCGGAGTTCCTTTCAGAGCCTTTTCGCCCATATATTTTGTGGCCACTTCCTGATTGTCATACTGCCCTGCATTTTTACTGCTTCCATGAAAACCCAATCCGATCCAACCGTTATCCTGCTGCTTTTCGCTGATGAACCCGAGCAGTTTTTCTCCCAATATCCGCTCCTGCAGAGTTCTTTCTTCCTGTTCCGTGATTGTGTGCAGGATTTCTTTTTTTACCCGAAGCTGAATTGACGGATTTGCCTTGTCCAGTAAAAAATCAATCATCTTATCCTTCATGCAAATTGGTTCCTTTCTCTGTCGGAGTCTCTTATTTCAAGCCTTTCATCATCCGGGACGAGAGCAGGCATTCATCCCCATTGACCATGTAAATCACGCGGTTCTGGAAATCGATTTCCCTGATATTGTCTTTGTTCACCAAATAGGAGCGGTGACAACGGTAAAACCGCCCGTCCACTTCCTTTTCAATCTCTTTGATTTTCCCCAGAAATTCCATCTGACGGTTCTTACAATGCAGAATAATCTTGTGTACATTGGGAGAGGTCTCAAAAAAGAGAATCTCGTCATAATCCACCGTGAACACCTTTTCGTTTACTTTCACGGAAAAATTCGCATGCACTTTATTATTCACAGAGGCAAATCTCTGGTTTGCCTTGAGAATGCAGTCATAAACCCTTCTATCCAATTCCTCCGGATCATCCTTCAAAATGAAATCCAGGGCCTCCAATTTGTATATAAAGGTCAGGTAGCTCATCTCCGAGTGGGTGGTGACAAAAATAATAAACCCTCTGGGATCATATTTCCGGATTTCCTGCGCCAGGGTCAGTCCCGTCATATCCGTGCCCAGGGCAATATCCAGAAAATAGATTCCCACCTCCTCCGTTTTCTTCACTTTATCCAGGATGCTGTGGGGATCTTCGGAGACACAGCAAAGCTCCATGTCCAGGTCTTCCATCAGGACAATGTTTTCAATCACCTGCTGTATTCTGTCTCTTTCCGCTTCCATATCTTCACATATATAAATCTTCAACATACTGCATTCTCTCCTTACCATAGAGCGTATCTGGAAATTCAGGCCTGCCGGCTGTCCGGAGACATTTCTTTTCTTGATCTTACACGAAATGCCTGAAACTTGTCAACAAGGGAATCCGCCCCCGCCCAAGGGAAATCCTAACCCGGACTCGCCAAAACGAAAGCAGTCAGCTGACCCCTCCCGTTTCAGACAGTTATGCATTTTGCCTTAATCTGTTCCTGTTCCCGGCTTCGCCGCTCACAGCAATGTGATGCCCTTAAACAGTGACCTTACTCTTTCATCAGCTCCAGGAAGGTATCCTCCAGGGTTTCGCTGTCCTCGTAAAGCCCTGTCAATACCACATTGTGGGACGCCAGTAACTTTGCCACATCCTTCTTTTCACTGGTCCCAATCCGGATCCGCACCGCCTGCCCCTCCCGGGAAGCCACATCGTATCCGTTGTCCCGGAGAATGTTCCCGGCGTTTTCCGCATCCAGGCTTTCCACCACATAGGTAATCTGTTTTTCTCTGCTGTCCCCGTCCAAGTCCATAAACCGGATGACTTCCCCATTTTTGATGATGATTGCCCTGTGGCACATTTTTTCCAGTTCCCCCAAAAGGTGGCTTGAAATCAATACGGTGATGTGCTTTTCCTCCGCGATTTTCCGGATATATTCACGGACTTCGTAAATCCCCTCCGGATCCAGTCCATTGGTGGGTTCATCCAGTACCAGGACATCCGGATCCTTTAATAACGCCTGGGCAATTCCCAAACGCTGCCTCATGCCCAGGGAGTAAGCTTTGACCTTCTTATGTGCAGCGTCCTTCAGCCCCAACAGTTCCAGTAATTCTTCTACCTTCTTTTTTCCTACGCCGTTTAATCCGGCAAAGTACATCAAATTCTGATATCCCGTGTTGTACGGATAAAAACTGGGTGTTTCAATCATGCAGCCGATATCCCTGACGCCGCTTAAATCCACCTCCCCGGTATAATTTCTGGTCAATCCCACCAGGATTTTCATGATACTGGTTTTCCCGGCTCCGTTTGGCCCGATCAGCCCCACAATCTCCCCGCTGCCAAGCTCAAAAGACACTTTATTTAAAATCTGAAAGTCCTTTGCCCTTTTGCTCACATTGTTCACTCTCAACACACGATTCCCTTTCACGCTGCGCCTCCTGTAATTCGTACTTTCTTTTTTGACAAGTTTCAAACAAGATTCAGATCCCGGCATCCCCTCCGGTTTTATGACCCAGATTTTATGATCCAGGTTCTATCATCCCGATTCCATAATCCAGGTTCTATCATCCAGGTTCCATAATCCAGGTTCTATCATCCTGATTCTATCACCCAGGTTCCATAATCCAGGTTTTATCATCCAGGTTCTATGATCCTGTTTCATCATCTATAATCCATTATAGCGCAAAAATCCCCGTTTTCCCGTTTCTGTCGTAAATGCCCCATTTTCCGTCGTAACTGTTTTTTCTTGCCAATTTCTCCCCATTGCAGTATAATAAACCCAACGCCAAGATTCGCCGGAAATCTTGGCGTTGGGTTTGCACCCGCCTTATCAAGTAAACGCAGCGGCAGCTCTGTGTCCCCTGCAGAACCTTGGCGGGAACCCCACTGCATGACCGTAGAACGTTCAAGGAGATTGATATGCAACTGCTGTATTGGACTGCCTCCGCAATGATAGCGCTGTTGATTACCTGTGATATTTTTATATTGACCCACCCGCAGCTTTCCCTAAAAAAATATCCCGTTTTCTTTTTTTCATTATCCATACTTTTTTACTGTATGATATATTTAAACTTTTATCCCCTGCTGCCTGTGATACTGGCGGTAAATTCTGTCCTGTTGGCGAAGTTTACCGGAAAATTATACACTGTTTTTTACGTTCCCACAGGTTATATTTTAAGCTGTGTTTTCGGAAATATGGTGGGGTTGCTGTTGAATCTGTTCGGGAACATCTCCGTGAAAGACATCAATTCTGACCTGACTGTAATGCTGCTGTATCATATCTGCACGATGATGGTCAGCTTCCCCGTTCTGTATCTCATCAGACGGCTGCTGCAGAAGTATTTCATAGCCACATTTGAAAAAATGAGCCGAAAACTGGTTGCCTTACTGGCCCTGACCCTGCTTCTCTGCTCCTTTATGCTTCTCACCATGGCCTCTTTTTTTGACAACATAGAGATTACGCACAGGGAATACGTTTTGATGGTTTCCTCCCTGGTGCTATACTTTCTGTTTACGGTCAGTATGATCTTTATCGTGCTGCACACCACCAGAAAGAGCTATGAAGCCCGGAAAAAGGTGGAATATCTGGAAAGCCTCAATGAGTACACCAGAAATCTGGAAATCGTCTATGACAACCTGCGGGCTTTCAAGCATGACTACATCAATATCATGGCCTCCCTGGCCGCCTATATCGATGAGAAAAAATATGAGGAACTGGAAAGGTTTTTCTATGACGCCATTTTGCCGATGCAGAAAAATCTCACCCAGAAAAACGGCGCACTGAACAACTTACTGCGTGTGAAAATCCTGGAATTGAAGAGTATTTTATATACCAAGCTGCTCCTGGCGGTGAATCAGGATATCCAGGTGACCATCGATATTCCGGACGAAATTGAGCCGGATTCCATTGCCATGGACCCTGTTGACCTCACCAGGATGCTTGGAATTTACCTGGATAATGCTATAGAGGCCTGCCTGGAAACTGCCCGTCCGGTGCTGAATTTCCATCTGGGCAGAATGAATGGGGACACCGTATTTATCATATCCAATACCTTTGTTGACAAAGGACTTTCCGTGGCCCAGATGCAGAAAAAGGGCGTCACCTCAAAGGGAAACGGACACGGCATCGGCCTTTCCAATGTATCCGAAATCCTGAACCGGTATGATCATATTTATCACGAGACTTCCGTAAGGGACGGCCTGTTTGTACAGCAGGTTCAGATTTCAGGGCTGCCGCACAAAAGGTCATAGACACCAGATATCAACATACCGGCCTGCCGGGGGTTGTTCCGCCCTTTAAATATCTTTTTTCTGTAAGGCAAACATGCCAACCATGGAAAAGGCAATGCCCGTGATCAGAAACACGGCGATATTTTTGAAGCTCCAGTCCTGGTACATCAGCAGTTGATCGGACACGCAGAACAGCACATAATCCATTACCTTTCCCAGTGCCGCTATTTTCTGTCCCATGAGCTGCAAAACACTTGGCATTACCCAAAACAGGATAATGAGATAAATAAAAGGCGTAATGGTGGTGTTCAGGAAACAGGTGATCATCACTGCCGTTGCGCCTATGGCAAAGCCGTAAATCATGTAGATCATGATTTCCTTTCCCAGGTTCCCAAGCAGCATGGCTACAGTCCAGGGCTGTTGACAGAGAATCCATGCCCCGTCGTATAAAATGCCGCCGCAGAAACCGATCACCATACTCATCAGCGCTATG
Source organism: uncultured Lachnospiraceae bacterium (assembly GCA_947367855.1). Taxonomy (GTDB): domain Bacteria; phylum Bacillota; class Clostridia; order Lachnospirales; family Lachnospiraceae; genus Acetatifactor. The sequence continues at coordinate 68,609 of CANBFE010000015.1, forward strand.
CTCCCGATTTTTGCCGTGATTATCTGGATTCTTCTGCTTCTGGAGGTAAAAACAAAGGTGGCTGTCTTCAGGTCAAATTCTTCCCCCAGGCTCTTTGCCGCCAAAAACATGATCAGAATACTGGAAAAGTTTCCGAAAAATGCGATTACATTGTGTACTCCGAAGCTTTCCGGAAAGGTATAGGCCCCGTATGCCATGCCTCCTCCCATGACCAGTACCATCATCAGTCCCAGTTGGAACTCCCTCTTCTTCCATAATTTTTCGAATTCCAACAATGTAATGTGTATTGTCTTCTTCATAGCTGCGCTCCTCCTTTCGATGTAAACCCATTATAAAACATTTTGTTCCCTGTGACCGTTTCTTTCTTAAATGAGCATAAATCTGTCGTGAGCGTAAAAGATATCCTACAAAGAAGAAAATAAAGCTGCTGCCTTTTGTATATAATTTATGGCAAGTTCTTCCTGTTCACTGCTTCTGCGCAGCATATCAATAATATGATTTCTTTTCTCTTTCAAAGCCTCTTTCGGAAAGGAATCACGTTGATAGGCAATGGTTGCTATTTCTGTTGCAAAGGATATGACGTCTTGATACTGATTTACTGCCAGAGTCATAAACTCCTTATCTATACCGGGAATTATGTTTATGCATCGTTCAAAAAACTGTTTCGTCCTTAACTTATTCTCATAATGAATAAACGCATGGGGAAAAACACATTCGATTTGATCTGCATCTCTTTGATTTTCTTCCCTCAACAGATCACACCAGTTTCGGTAAATAACCAAACCATAGCCCTGCATTTTATCTTTCCCGCAATGTTCCTGATTTGATAACAATTTGAGCCCTCTGAACAGCGCATTGATACATGCTTTTTCCAACGGCATTTTTTCATTTGAAGACTTTACAACCATCATCTCACAGTCAACCCTGTACCAACCGGCATACTGATTAAGCCGGTCAAAGTTTATCCCTGCATTTTTTTGATCGTCTCCCTCCAGAAAACCCAATCCCTTCAGAATCTTTCCATGACCGGAAAAGCCCATGGCAAACACAGTATCCGTATACTCTTTGGGAATAATGATGACAGGGTAACCATGTTCCACCTGTTTGCAGGCAAGCGCAATAAATTCATCCTCTGAATAATCCGCCTTTGAATGCATCTCATAGTCCAAACCATATATTAAAAAGCTGTCGTGAATGTATTGATCTGGCCCATAGGAATACCCAAAACATATGTTTGTAATTGCGGACTGCAGGATGTATTCTTCGTCATCATTGACCTGGCGGCCTTTGATGTCTCTGCGCTGCTCTAATCCAAAAAACAATTTCACCGCAGTTAAGAGAGAAGCAGATAATATGCTTTTAGGCCATTCAGGACCTGAATAGTCAGCTGCCGGAATCCGGGGCTTAACAAGGAATTCATAATCAAAATCCATACTGCGCAGCACACAGGATGACGGATCCAGAATCCTGTCTACAGAACAATTAAAAAGTCTGGATATTTTATAAAGCATCGGTACCTCCGGCACTGCTTTTCCGTTCTCCCATTTGCTGACGGCCTGGGGCGAAACCTTTAATTCCTCTGCCAGCTGTTCCTGTGTGTACTTGCATCCCATGCGCAGATACGCAATCTGCTCTCCCATTTTTCTGATGTCAAACATCTGCCTTCTCCTCCTTGAACTGTATCGTAGCGGTCATATGTTATGGAATGATTATGGCTGTTGTATGAGGAAAAGTCCATAGATGACCAGTTGTTTTTTTCACAAAACCTCAACTCATGGTTGTAAGCCTGCATTCTGTTACCCCAAAGTTTTCAGGTTTCTGCGGTATTCCGCCATTTCCTCCTCCCTTACCGTATCTAAGACATGCTGCAATTCCCTGATTGCAAAATCCTGCTCCTTCGGCAGCCAGGCGGTAACCGGGTAAAAATTTGAACTGGAATTGGCAAACAGATGTGTCCTGATCTGCAGATTTTTGATAAACACCATCAATTCCTGCAGCCGCTCCTTCTCCCCGGCCGGAGTAAACCGCCCCTCCTGCTCCATGCGGTACAGCTCCGTATCCGCAAACAGCGTAAGGGAATCCACGGAAATAAAATACGGATTGAGCCGGCTAAATAACTTTGCGCTGTTCACCGCATTCCAATATCCCCTGCCCTTCCCCGCAAGCCCGGTCATATAGACGAAATAATATTCTATCCCTGCCTGGTCCAGTTTCCGGCACTGCTCCAGTATGTCAGCCGCCGTGTATCCTTTGCCTGCCAGAACAAGTGTATCATCGTCACCGCTCTCCGTCCCGATGGTCAGCCCGTTTATTCCCATTGCCCGAAGCTTTTTCAGCTGCCATACTTCCTTATCCCGAATATCCCTGATACTGGCAAACATGGCCATGGTCCGGCATTTAATCAGGTAATCCCGCACTGTCAGCGCACGGAGTTTCAGGTTCTCATAGCTCATTGCAAAGGGATTTGCCCCGGTCCAGAAGATACGCCTTGCATAGGGCTGATAGCTTTTGATCTCCGCCAGGTCTTCCTCGAATTCCTCCATCGGAGACATACGGAAGCACTCGCCTTGATAAAGGCTGCAGAAACGGCATTTCTGATAGGTGCAGCCGGAGGTTGCCTGTATGATAACGGAATGCGCCTCATAGGGCGGCCTCCACGTCCTTCCTGTAAAGTGCAATCTGAATCACCTCCTACAGATGGCGGACGCTCTCACGGTAACGCCGCAGTTCGTCCTCACCCACATTTTTGATCACATCATCAAGAAAGGCAAGCAGCTTCTCCCGATCTTCCGGCAAAACACCATGGAACTGAAATGCATTGGAAGCCCCATATGCGGCAAATTCCGTGGGAATTTCCAGTCCTTCCGCCAATGCCCGGACTTCCCTGTACTTCTCTGTCTCGCTTTCCTCCCTCCAGTTCCCCTGCCGGATTTCCTCATACAGCTTTGCATCCGGGTAGATGGTCAGCATATTTACACCGATCAAAGTCGGATGAAGCTTATTGCATACAGCGGCGGTAGCCCTTGCTCCGTCCTCCCCCCGGCCTGCGCCGGATATGCCCGTGAGATAGAAAAAGCTGTAACGGATGCCTGCCCTGTCCAACCTGCCGCACTGCTCCAGTATGTCAGCCGCCGAATATCCTTTCTCCATGAACCGCAGCGCCTCCTCATCTGCTGTTTCGACGCCGATGGTCAGCCCGTCATAACCCGCTCCCCGCAATGCCGCCAGTTCCCCGTCCGATTTCAGCGCAACATCCGTCACCCTGGCAAAGCTGCCGATGGTCTCCGCCTCCGGAAAATATCTGTGCGCCAGTCCCGCAATTTCCATCAGCCTGTCATATTTCAGCACGAAAGGATTTGCCCCCGTCAGAAAAATCCGGGAAACCTTTCTCCCGATAAAACGGCGGTACATCTTCTGTGCCTCTTTTAAATCCGCCTCTATATCCTCCAGGGGCGACATCCTGAACCGGAAGGGCAGATCCGCGTAAAGCGTACAGAACCTGCATCTGTGGTGGGTGCAGCCCGCGGTAACTTCCAACAGCAGGGAAGACGCCTCATAGGGCGGTCTCCATATGGTTCCTGTATAGTGCATCATGTATTCCTCCTCGCATTTTTTACAAATCGGATATCCTCTTCTGCACTAAATTACCGCTAAAACTCCATGAAATCAAGTACTGTCTTTTTTTGTTGACAGTACACTTTTTCGTACCAATATACTATATATTGCTATTCATTTTTTATTGTACTGCAACAGAATTAGCCCACACAGAGATAATCAGCTACAACAGAACGAACTTTGAACGGAAGCTTCAGAATGAGAGCCGACAGCATAATCGGCAACAGAACAAAACGAAACGGAGAATGGAAGAAATTTAATGTGAATTTTATTGTAAAGAAAGACGTTTTTTTGTATAATTGAGATATGGTAGAAGTAGGCTATATAGTATCTTGTGCCACAGACTATAAGAAATTGAGGTGTTAAGGTGTCAGACGATATAAAACAGACGCAGGAAGTTAAGGCAAAACGTACCGCAAAAAACAGCGTATTCCTTGACCTTTTTCAAAACAAAAGTTATCTGCTAAAGCTGTATAAAACACTCCACCCGGAGGACACCACAGCGACAGAGGATTCTCTTACAGATGTGACGATCACAAATATATTGACGGACACTCTGTATAATGATTTAGGCTTTATTGCTAATAATAAGCTGATGATACTTGTGGAAGCACAATCATTATGTAAATCTTTACATAAAGACTGTTATGTATAGCTGTTTATTATGTAAAGTCAGCTCTGGCAATGTAATTAGTCAGGGCTCTTTTCTTCTTTTAACTTAGCATAAATATATGGTAACTTCAAGTTGTAACTGAGGAAAACTCATACAACCAAGGAGGTTCCATATGAACAAAGAACAGTTTCTACACACCAAAAAATCCCTGTTGGAAAAAATGGCACAGGACAACTACAGTGATGGTATGCTCAGAAAATACGACTGGCTTATCAGTCATTTTGAACATTACTGTGACAAAAATGGCATTGCTGAAATAACGCTTTCTTCCGTTGCTGATTTTATAAAGGAATGCTTCGGGTTTGAAATGTTGGCTGCCCCGATTCCGCTTCAGTCTGCCATCAGGTATCCACTGCTTTCTTTTTTTGAATTCAGCCAGAACGGCAGCTATGCAAAAAGACACCAACCCCCGAACTCTGTTGACATTCCGCCATGCTTTTCTCCTTTATTTGAGGAATACCGCATCTATATAGACGGATGCGGGTTTAAAAGGGGGACACGCTTAAAACGCCTCCTGATATTTGCAAAATACCTCTCATTTCTGGATGGTATAAACATGCATGATACACTCAATGCGACAAAACAGACGGCATATGATTTTATCAGCTCAATGAAAGACCTTGCGCCTAAAACAGCCCGGGGCTACAAAGCCCAGCTTAAATCTGCACTGGACTGGCTGTATGACAACCATTATTCGACTTTTTCCGGAAACCAGCTTCTCCCTGCCATTCACTGTGAAGACAGAAGCAGCCTGATATCTTATTATTCCGCGGATGAGGTTGCACAGATCCTCGATTCGGTCGATACATCCACTCCGAATGGGAAACTTGAATACAGTATTCTGTGTCTTCTTGCGTATCTTGGAATCCGGGCAAGCGACATTGCCGCATTACGCTTTGAAAACATTAACTGGAACATCGGCACCCTTTCATTTACACAGTTTAAGACAGGAGATCCGCTGACGCTTCCCCTGCTGGATGAAGTAAAATATCCCCTGGCTGATTATATAAAAAATGCGCGGCCGGACAGCCCTGACCCAGAGCATGTATTTATAAAACGCCGTGCGCCATATGCCTGCTATCCTGATGGCGGCGGAATTTATGCCGTTGTGAGCAGGTGCATAAAAAAATCCGGCGTTGATATCAAGGGGCGGCATTTTGGCCCGCATGCCCTGCGGCATTCACTGGCAACAAACCTCTTATCTGAAAATGTTCCCGTCAGCGGGATATCGGACATACTCGGACATGCCAGTACCATAACTACGGAGATATACCTTACAACAGATGAAACACATCTGAAAGAATTATCCCTGGAGGTGCCTGCCGATGAGGGATGAGACTACTTTTAACTTCTCCGGTCCGTTCAGGGATGTCATGCCCCTGTATATCAAATACAGACGTTCTCTCGGCTATAAGGTAGCGGAATCCGAGTTATACAGAATGAAGGAACTGGATGTGTTTTTTGAACGCCACGGAATAACAGAACCCTGCATCTCCAGGGAAATGTATGATAAGTGGACTTCCTTGAGGGATGGGCAGCGTCCTGTAACGATCTGCAAGAGACAGGCTTTTATACGGGGGCTGGGGCGGTATATGTCCGCATCCGGTTATCAGGATGTCTATACAGGTGAAGACGATAAACGCTGCTTTGAAAGCGATTATATCCCTTATGTATTTACCAGGGCTGAAATAGAACGGATATTTTCAGAAATGGATGGTGCCTGTCTTAAAAAGCCGTCTTTCCTGAACCATTCTTTCCGTCTGATCGTATCCTTGTGCTACTGCTGCGGGCTTAGGAAATCAGAGGCGGTATCCCTGAAGATAAAGGATATTGATTTCCAGACAGGCAAAATCAATATCTTAAACAGCAAAAGGGATGTAAGCAGGATAATTGTTGTGTCCAGCTCGCTGCTGAAAATAATGGAAAAGTATTACAACGATTACTGCACAGGTTATGGGCAGGATGACTGGCTTATCCAGAATTCAAAAGGAGGGGCTTATTGTAAGGCCACTCTTTACAAGCTGTACCACAAACTGCTGGAAAAAGCAGGCATCCCTGAAAGGAGCGACGGGAGAATCCACCGCCTGCATGACATGCGGCATGCCTTCTGCGTACATACCCTGGAACAGATGCAGGCAAAAGGTTTTGATCTATATACTTCCCTCCCCCTGCTGTCAGTGTATCTTGGACATAAACATATCACAGAGACAGAATACTACCTGCGCCTTGTGGACGAATGCCACAGTTCCATGCTGGATCAGTCCGCACGGTATTGTCCGTCCGTTTTCCCAGAGGAGGTGGATGATAATGAAAACTGACAGTTTTGCGTACCATGTCACAAAATATTTTTCCGATTACCTGCCGAACCAGACAGCGGCATCGCCAAATACAATCCATTCCTACCGCGATACGTTTGTACAGCTTTTAAACTTTTTCAAAAAAGAAAAACACGTCCTGCCGGAAAAACTCAGGTTTTCTGATTTTACATCTGAAAATGTGGAAGAATTTCTATGCTGGCTTGAAAAGGAAAGGGGAATCGGCGCCGCTACCAGAAACCAGCGGCTTGCTGCAGTACATGCTTTTTTCCGGTACATCCAGTACAGGGACCCCGCCGGATTTGAGCAGTGTGCAGGGGTACTTGCTGTTCCTTTCAAAAAAACACCGTCCCCATCTGTTGATTATATGAGCCTTGAGGAAATGCAGGTCCTTTTTTCGGTTCCGGATCAGACAGACCAGAAGGGGCTGCGTGATCTGACAGTCATGCTGGTCCTCTATGAAACAGGGGCACGCGTTCAGGAACTCATAGACCTGCAGGTCGCAAGCTTCCGGTTCGGAAGCATTAACCAGGTGCAGCTTCACGGGAAAGGGGATAAAAGCCGGATTGTACCGATAAATGCCAGGGTTGCGTCTGTCACACAGAAATATATAAAACGGTATGGCCGCATCCAACCGGATGCCTTGGTTTTTACCAACCGGACAGGCGGGAAGCTTACGAGGGCAGGAGTCCAGTATATCATTGATAAAAATGTGGCGCTTGCCCGCAAACAGCATCCGAATCTGTTTACAGGCAAGATCACAAACCATTCTTTTCGGCACAGCAAAGCAATGCATTTGTTAGAAGCAGGTGTAAATCTTGTATATATCAGGGATTTCCTCGGGCATTCATCCATTGTGACAACCGAGGTATATGCCAGATCGAACCCCAAAATCAAAGAAGAACATCTGCGAAAAAACAGTGCTTCTCTTGAAGTGCAGGAAAAATACAGTGCAAAAGAAAAGGATGATTTAATGAACTGGTTGAAGAAATCGCTTTAATGGGATAAAATTTTATGTAAAGAAAAATGATTCTGAACTCCTTTGTTTAGCAGGTGTTCAGAATCAGCTTTACATAACAAACAGCTATACATAACAATCAACATGGACAGTGAATATTTTAGTAAGAGTTTTGCTGTATCTGGCGCAGAGCTATCACGAATATTTTCAGCGTACCTGCCAAGACTATTACAAAAGCAGGAAAGTAAAAATGCCAAAGCCTGAACTTTATGTGATTTTTACAGGAAACAAAGGAAGGAAACCCGATAAAATATCTTTGTCAAAAGAATTTTTTGAGGGTGCGGATGTAGATATTGAGGTAATAGCAAAGGTTATCTATGAAAGCGATACAGATGACATTATCAATCAATACATTATTTTCTGCAAAGTCTTTAACGAACAGACAAAGCAGCATGGAATGACCCAAAAGGCAGTTGCGGAAACAATCCGCATATGCAAGGACAGGAATGTCTTAAAGGAATATTTGCTAGACAGGGAAAGGGAGGTAAAGTCTGCATAAGCAGACTTTGACGATTATGATGAGTTTGTTTGATGATGAACAGATTATGAAGTCGTTTATCAGAAGTGAAAGGCATGATGAAGCTAGAGAAACAGCGGAAAGAATGATAAAAATGGGAAAGCTGTCACTTGATGAAATCGCACTATATGTTCCCTCATTATCATTAGACGAATTGAAGGAACTTGAAACAGAGGTTATGCAATCAGCATAATAAATTATATCAACCAAAATCAAATATCGTAATAGCGTTAGAGCATATAGGAACTGAAATCTATATGCTCTATTTTTTGCCATTAAGGAGGATTTGTGGTATTGCATTTTAACCCACAAAGTGTTAATATATTTGTATACCCACAAGATGCTAAGATAAAGGGAGGACAAAAATGGCACAGCAAATTTCCGAATCCGAACTGGTACTAATGAAGATTATCTGGAAGAATGGAGGGGCTGCTTTATACTCTCTCATCATGGAAGAATTGGAAAAAGACAAAAACGAATGGAAGAACAACACCGTACTCACGCTGCTTTCCCGATTAGGTGAAAAAAAGTTCTTGAAAGTCAAAAAAATCGGCAGGAAGAATGAGTATGTGGCTATGGTAACAGAAGCAGAATACCAGACCATGCAGACCCACAGTTTTCTTGCTAAAATCTACGGCGGGAATGTGAAAAATTTAGTATCAACTTTGTTGCGGCAGGATATTCTTTCGGCAGACGAGTTGAAAGAAATAGAAATCTTTTGGAGAAAAGAAAATGAATGAGTTTATGAAAGTACTATTATCGCTGTCTGTTTCCGGCACACTGTTATTACTTCTCCTTTTAGGATTGAAGCCGTTATATAAAACCAAATTCAGTAAACGTTGGCAATATTATGTTTGGATAATTGTTGCGCTGCGGTTTCTGCTTCCTTTTACTCCCGATACCACAATTGTCGGAAGTTTGTTTGAAAAGTCCCACACAACAGTGATAACAAAGGAAAACCCTGCAAATCCCGATATACCGGTTTGGGTAAATACGGATAACAATGAGACAGAACCAATACAGACAAGCCGGGATATAACCGCTGTTGCCATGCGTGAGCCATTAAATATCTATGTCTGCCTGTTCTTTATCTGGTCAACATCAGCCCTGGTTCTATTTGTCCGTAAGATAACGATTTACCAGAGTTTTATCCAGTACATCAAAGCGGGTAGTGTGGAGGTATCGGATCTTAAACTTTTAAATCTGTTGTCTGATTGTGAAGAAAAACTGAATATCAAAACGAACTTTTGTAGAGATTATTTGAAAGATTGATTCACCTCTTTTTCCAACAGGTATACAAAAGGATTGAACCAGTGAGCGCACACAACAATCTGTATCAGCCATTTGTAAAACATATCTCTCTGTTTGTAATGAATCAGTTCATGCGCAAAGATATAGGACAATTCTTTCGCTTCCATATCGCCCACAGGTAAAACAATTCCTGGACGAAAGAAGCCGATCATCATAGGTGTGGGGATAGCCCTAGAACGCTTGAGGTAATCAACCCCAATGGCCAAGTGGTACGAACATATACCTTTGCTCAAGATGGGTTTCTATCAGGAAATGAAGAATATCTTTATGGGAATGAAATGATTATGGTGACAGATACTGTGTATCCCGGTACTTGGTATGTGCGGTTAAGCACAAATCAAACGCCGACTGAAAATACATCTGTAACCGCAAAGCTTATTGACCCATATGTATGGGGATTTTCATCTGATACGAATTTTTCCTCTGCTGAAAATGAGGAGGAACAAATTGCCGAAGATTCTCCATTGTCTGCCCAGATGTATGATTATTACAGAACTTACGAGCAAACGAAAGCGGATATTCAAAACGGCTATATCGTCAATACAGGTGTTTCCTTTTCTGAACGGGCTATGCCCATAGTAACAAGTGGAGGAGGAACCAGTTTTTATGTAAACCATGACAATAGTATAAATATTTCAATTACGCTAAAAAATCTTATAGATGGGACCGGACATCATTACTGGAAACCGATTACCGATATATCCTTTGTAAGTTTTGAAGTATATGATCCATCGGGCAAAGCTGCCTATTCCTTTTATAAAGAGGGAACAGAGATAGAAGATGCAGTTGACATTGATACAGAATTGGCTGTATATCCGGGAGAATGGCGATATAAAATTGCTTTTGCATATACGACGAATGGAATCGAGCCGTCAGATATGGAATTTGCATTAAGATATAAAACCATATTTGAAGATGATATTCAGTGGCTTGTGGATAACAAACTGAATAAGTTCTAGAAAAGAGGTAGAATAAAATGGCTGACAATAAATTCAACAATGAGAAAACCATCGCCCGCTGCGTCCCCATGGGGAGGCTCCAGTCCGTGATCGGGGGCAAATGGAAAATCCTGATCTTATGGTATGTGTCCTTTTACAAAGTACAGCGGTTCGGGGAACTGATGCGCCGCCTCGACGGAATCACGCAGTCCACACTGACAAAGCAGCTCCGGGAATTAGAAAGCGACGGGTTCCTCCATCGGGAAATCTACAGGGAAATCCCGCCCAAAGTGGAATATACTCTCACCGAATTCGGTGAGAGCTTTATCCCCGTCCTGCAGACCATGATGGCCTGGAGTGAAACATACCTCTGCCCCGACTGGCAGAATCCATATGAAAATTCCGAATATCATTGAGGATCCGGAGCCGGAGCTTATTTCTTCAACTATACTGCAAATTCAACCGGCGTGCAGTATAACTTATCGGAAACATATCATTCCATCCGCAATCTGCACAATCTCATCTGCCTCATTGGCCAAATATTTACTATGCGTAACCACAATTACACATTTCCCCAGTTCATGGGCAGTCCGCTTTAACAGAGCAATGATCCCTTCTGCGGTCTGTTCATCCAGATTTCCCGTAGGTTCGTCTGCCAGTAAAACCTTTGCCTTGCTTGCCAACGCTCTTGCAATCGCTACCCGCTGCTGCTGCCCGCCGGACAGCTTCATTACATTTCGTTTCCATGCCTCCTTTGGAAGATTCACTTTTGAAAGCAGTTCCTCGGGCCGGTCTGTTCCTCCCAATTTTACATTTTCCTCCGCAGTCAGATAGTCAATCAAATTATATTCCTGAAAAACCAGAGATACATGATTCCTTCTGTGATCATTCAGGCCTTTCGCAAGGATATCCTCCCCTTCATAGAGAACAGCCCCTCCGGTTGGACTGTCAAGCCCTGCCAACAAGGACAAAAGCGTTGTTTTTCCGGCTCCGCTTGCTCCAATGATGGTATAAAACTTTTTTTCTTCAAACCGGACAGAAATATTGTTTAGAACTTTTCTCTCCTTTTGGGACTTATACGCATATTCTACATTTTTTGCTTCTAATATCATTCAACTTTCCTCCATTTCCCAGTCTTTTCATATTCCCAGTTTTTCACATAGATTACCTGGCACTGCCAACTTTCCGGAAGCAGTCACTTTAAAGAATTCCGCACAAGATACAGGATATCCGGCAGCCAGGCATGTTGATATCCGGTACCTATGCCCTTTCCTGTAACAATCCCCCAATCCCTGCCAGAATAAACGGTTTCATAAATCCTGCAGGATATCCCTGGGATTCCTTTTCAGAATGGCGATTCCCGATACACAGACGGATATTGTAATCAGCAGGGCAATTTCCGCAGCATCCTGCATTACCATCCCGGAGGTAATTTCCGCCTGCACCCCCAACACATCCTGCCCTGATTTCTCGTAGGAAAATGCCACTTTTCCCTCATCCAGTAACTCCTGTTCTTCCCCGCTCCGGATCTGCTGTTCCGCCAGATAATCCGCTGTCAGACCTGACACGCCCGGCGCCGCCAGAAAGGAAAGCACCACAGCCGCCGCCCCAATCATAAGCGCTTCTGTCATCATCTGTTGTAAAATCTGCCTCTTTGAAGTCCCCATTGACAGCATAATTCCAATTTCCCGATTCCGGCTTTTCATCCAGAACTGAAAAATCAGAAACAGGATAACCAGGCCTGCCCCCGAAATAACCCAGACGAAAACTCTGCTGTACTTCTCCATTTCGTTAAAATTTGCGGACAGGGTATTCATATTTCCGTTATTGTCAATCAGATCATACCGTTCCCATGCGATCTCTGCCTCCGTTACCCTTTTCTTTACGGTTTCATAGTCATTCACATCCGCAATCTTGAAATATGCCTTCTCATATAAGGGGTCCCCCGCTTTTCCATCCACCTTTTCAGGGAAATCCAAATCCGTAAAAATGATATTTTCAGATCGGTAGGTATCTCCGAACATATACGGGGCTATTGGCTGATTCACCTGATAGATGCCCACAACCTCCGCTTCATAAGTCATGGAATCCTCTTTCTCACGGCATTTGCCGAATCGGATTCTGCTGCCGATCTCCAGTTGATTTTTATCTGCAAGCTCTGCGGAAATGACACACACATCCTGTTCCCCTTCTTTCACCATTCTGCCCTCTTTGATAAAGGCATTGCCCGAAAGAAAATTAGAGTCCATGGACATATCTTTGTTTCCAACCAGTGACACGCCGCCGAGATCGCTGTACTGGTCCACATCCTCATCCTCAATGCGGATAAAATCAACCGGTCTTACGGCAGTTGTAACTGTTGTAATATTGTAGTCGGCAATCCCTTCCGTGCCTGCTATTGTTTCAATATCCTCCACCAACAGCGTTTCAAAAGAATTGTCCGTCCATGTTCTCCAGTTTTCAAATCCGTTTATTGTCACTTTTTCCTGATGGTATCCGCCCAGGCTGCCTTCCTTATGGCCAAGCTGCCCTGCTAACACATCAATCCTTCGGTGCCTGTCTGCTTCATTTTCCTCCAGCAGAAGCCCTGCCCCGATTGCCTGCCTTGTGTGATCCTGCATCTGAATCGTTGCCTTCCCGCTGCTCATTCCGGACAGCAGCAACAGGCTGATGGTAAACACCGTCACAAACAGCAGGACGCTTTTTACCGGCTTTCTCATAACGCAGCACCATGCCAAATGAAAACCTGTCATTTCCTAGCCCTCCATTTTTGATAAAATGTCTTTTGGATTTGTTCTGAAAACAGGCAGCAGTGAAATACAGACTGCCGCCACTGCCATACAGCCTCCTGCAAAGAACATGGCTGCAAGATCCCCTGCCTGCAGGGAAACGGATAAAATGACTGCCGTATTGTCTTCCATAAGCAGTTTTTCCATCATTCCTGCCATTCCGCTTCCGATGACACAGGCGCCCAGTACAGACAGACAAAAGACCGCTGCCGTTTCCAAAAAAACCTGCAGGAAAATACCCCTTTTTCTTGTTCCCATACTGATAAAGACAGCCGTTTCTCTTTTTCTCCCCCGCATCCACATACAGAGCAGCAGGGATGTGATGGTTACCCCTGCAGCCAGGGTAAACAGCAGCAGCAGTTTCATCACACGAACGATTCTGTTCAGCGGCACCTCCAACTGGCGATATAACATATCAGCAGTTGTGATTTTCACTCTGTCCCCTAGAATATCCTCTAATTCCCGCACCAGAATCTCTATCCCTTCCGGATTTTTGGTATAGACCGCTATCTTCCCATAACCTGCATGCTCAAACAGCTCCCGATAGGATGCATTGTCCACAAAAATCTGGTTTTCAACACGGTTCACTGCCGGCATGGTATCCATCTGGTTCCTCTCGCTTCCCGCAGAGAAGATACCGATAATCTTTACGCTGATGACAGTCCCGTTTTCTGTCCCCACTTTCATCTCGTCTCCGATTGCAAGACCATTGGCATCCGCCAGAACATAATTGATCACAGCCCCTTTTTCAGAATCCTCCGTAATCAGCTTTCCCTTCATCAGGCGGTATCTTACCTCACTGAAGGCACTGTCCCGCTCCAGGTCATCACAGGACAGCAGCGTTACTTTCCGATTATTTTCTTCTTCGGAGTCACTGTTTGTAACAGGGTTAAAATCAACCGGATAAACGGCGCTGCTGCCCAGGCGGTTGACGAAAGTTACTCCGTCCAGGTCCCGAATTGCTCTCAATTCCTTTTCGGTTATCATCTGACTGTTCCCCTTCACCTCCGGTACTGCCTTGGTTCCCATCTTTTCCTGCATGGTAAGCCGGGAATCTTCCGTGGCGTGGAGAATCATGCAGGAACTCAAGATCATGCTGTTGATAAACAGCAATACCAACAGCAAAATACATGCCTTGGACTTCTTTCGGCACAAATACCGGAATGCAAGCTGATAAAATTTCAAAATCAATCCCTCCTGTTCAGGCTGTCCTGTGACATATGATAATTTTGTTTGCCGATATATGATGCGTATCCTCAAAGCTTCCATAGATAATCACACTGGCCTGTTTCTTGATGTCAGCTATGTTGGCCTGCTCCAATTCCGCCTCCCCGGTTGAAGTATAGATGGTTGCAATCTGAACCACACAGCCCTCCTCATATGTCACCACTACATTTGTATCCTCGCTTTCATGCCCGGGCGCGGCAATGACACCGGTATTTCCACCGTCTTCCTTTACGACAGGGCTTATTGTACAACTGTCATCAGAAAATTCCACAACGCTTCCTGTTATGGCCGCCGCTGCATACAGACTCTCTGCATCCACTTTCTCATCTGCGGCAGTCGGTATGGTATTATCCTGATTCTCCCGGGAAGCGTCCGCCCCGTCTGTTCCATTCCCATCCGGCAGGTCATTGCCCTCTGCCTGGTCTGTATAATCTCCTTCAGAGCCAGTGCTGTCCCGGTCATCTAATATGATGCTTTGGTCCTCTGTTCCCTGCCTCTCCCGGCTCCCTGTCCTTTCCTCTGCTCCGGTGCCGCATCCTGTAAGAGCTGACAGACACAATCCAATTACGAAACCTTTCCACATTTTTTGATTTTTCATCCTGAAATCTCCTTTCTGTTTTTTGCAGTATAACAGCAAAGTCCTAAAAAAATCCTGTAACCGGAATCAATTTAAATGTAAATTTTTATAGGATTTTTATAGAATTCTCTGCTATACTATATAAGAAAGGGGATTCGATCTCATGAAAATACTACTGCTTGAAGATGATATAGAACTCTGCAGTTCCATACAGGATGAACTGCAAAAAGCCGGATATGTAGTTGACTGCTGCCATGACGGGGAAACCGCCATGCTCCATGCACTCAATATAGAATACTGCTATGATCTGGCAGTCATTGACCGTATGCTCCCCATCATTGACGGAATGACCATTATTAAGGCCATGCGCCGGAAGGGAATTGCAATCCCGGTCATTATTATTACAGGCATGTCTGCGCTGAATGACAGAATAGAAGGACTGGATAACGGCGCGGATGACTATCTGGTAAAACCCTTTCATATCCCGGAACTGCTTGCCCGCATCCGGGCACTGGTCAGGCGTCCGGCAGAAATCAGGCAGGAAACATGTACCTGTTTCTCCGATCTGTCTTTCAACCAAACGGAGCATATCCTGTCATGCGGTACAAATTCCCTGCTTTTAACCGCAAGGGAATCGGAAGTATTATCCGTTTTTATCAGCCGCCCCCAGTCCCTCATCTCCAGAGAGCAGCTGATCTACAAAATCTGGGGAACCGATACGGATATCGTCCCCGGAAACGTGGATAATTATATTTCGTTTCTTCGAAAGAGACTGAAAGAACTGGGGAGCATTTGTGAAATAAAAACGATTTACGGCTCTGGCTACAGATTGGAGACCAAAAATGCTGAATAAACTATATCAAAAACTATATATCATTTTTATCAGTTCCATGATGCTGATCATAACCGCCGTTATCGGAGTATTATACATAAATTCTGTAGATAATGAACAGCGGGTAAACAGCACTTTTTTCGGACGGCTCGCCACGCTGATGATTTATGAATTGGAGAATCCAAAAAATCATCCCCGGAAGGTTATTCAGCCTTATGAAAGCAGCTATTCTATTTTCGCCCTGCTCACAGATCCACAGGGAAATGTGATTTATGAAAGCGCTATCTCGTTTCCAACAGATAGAAACCTTTTATTAGATCGATTTTCGGAGCGTTCAAACACGGAATCCACTACGGTCCTACAGCAGACTTCCGCCACAACACAAGGCGGGATTATAACCATTTCCGGTATCTCCCATGATACCTATTGGGGAATACCGGCTACAATCGTTGACAAAGACGGTTCCCTGTTCCATCTGTATTTGCTGCAGCAGAATAAGATATCGTTTGAACTGATCAAAAAACAGTTATTTTTTTATATTCTCATATGGCTTATTTCTCTATTATGCGTAACATCCATCAGCCATTTTTTACTGAAATATGCCATGAAGCCAACCGAAATGGTATTGAAAAGCCAGAAGGATTTTATTGCCTCTGCTTCCCATGAATTAAAGGCGCCGCTTGCCGTCATTGTTGCCAACAATGATAAAATAAACGGCTTAAGCAGGGAGCTTCCCCCTATCCGGAAGGCCACAGCCGTTATAGACACGGAACTTCTGCATATGTCCAAATTAATAAAAGATATGCTTTTTCTGGCTTCTTCAGATGCCGGGACGCGCACCGTTTATAAAACAATGGTAAATCTTGACACCTTATTGATTACGCTTTATGAAGCCTTTGAACCGGTATGCAGCCGGAAAGGAATACCTTTGGATGCGGATTTTATGGATATCCGTTTTCCCCAACTATACACAGACCGGGAATGCCTTTTTCAGATTTTAAGCATTTTTATGGAGAATGCCGTTTCGCATTCCGAAACGAAAGCGGCCATCCAGATAAAAGCCTCTCTGTCACGCAGGGCTGTCACTATTTCTGTCATTGACCACGGACAGGGTATTTCCGCCCAGGACAAACCTTACATTTTTGACCGCTTTTACTGTGCCGATAAGTCCCATACAGATAAGTCACATTTCGGTCTCGGACTAAGCATAGCAAAAGAATTGGCAGGCTTTTTGTCCGGGAATGTGGGGGTAAGGGATACGGAAGGCGGCGGAGCTTCTTTTTTTCTTACGCTTCCGTTAAAATAAAAAACGCTGTCATATCCGCAGACTTTTTCAGCTGCGGCTCTCCCGTCTCCCTGCACATTGGCCTTCTTCCTTGTGCCTGTGGGAGCGGGCAGCATAATGAGCAATAATAGATTCATTTAATTGAGGACTGGGGTGCTCTTTTCTATTAAGCGCTTTTCTCAATAATTCTTCTATCTCATCATTCTTCATGTATTCTCTCCCTATATTGTCAAGTGATTTTCCTTAAAAAATCAAGGAATTTTAAAGTTTATATCTCAGGTGAATGAGCCAGGG
>CANBFE010000016.1 GCA_947367855.1 uncultured Lachnospiraceae bacterium
AGGGCTTGTGGGCGCTGCCCATACCCGGCCTCTGGAATAAGGTGGACGGACAAAGACACAAAACTATATACACTACCAAGAATACTTTAGGTGCATGGTAGAGAAAAATCAATACAATGCACTTTTTATGTCAGCACTTCGGCATAGATACATCAGAATATTCTTTCGGGTATATTGCCGGGTGGTCCTGCAGGAACAGTCTCAGAAATATCTTTTCGGGACTTCTCCCGGAAATCCCGCTATTCCTTTTATGCGCCTTTCTTTCAAAGATATCCCCTCGGAGCACTATCCTTCTGAGGATGCTCCATCTCCGGATTCCTCAGAAGATACGTCTTCTCCAGACTCCTCCGAGGTTGCGCCTTCTCCGGATTCTTCCGAAGCTGCTCCGTCAACTGGCTCCTCCGGGGATATGTCTTCTCCGGATTCCTCCGAGGTTGCGCCTTCTCCGGTCTCCTCCGAGGTTACGTCTTCTCCGGATTCTTCCGAAGCTGCTCCGTCAACTGGCTCCTCCGAGGATATGTCTTCTCCGGATTCTTCCGAGGACTCCTCCTCTGTCTCCGTCACATCCTCATAGGTCTGATTAAACCCGGTGATCACAGTCTGTTCCACTATATACACCTTAGATTCCGAGGGCATGCTGATATAGTAAGTCCCTGTAAGGGAATTATAGTCGCCCACATACAGAATATAACTGGCGGAAGCAGTCTCAAAGGCAATTGTCCGCTGAGGTTCTTCCAGACCATATTGACTGAAATCCGTTACATTTTCTATGGTCTGCTGTACATGCAGAGGCGTCACCCCTGACAGTATGTTTTGAAGAGCATATTCTTTCAGATTCCGTTCCGGCTCATCGGCGGCATGCCAGGTATCCTCTGCCTTCTCAAAAGCATAATTGCCGCCCTCGTAATCATAGGAAAATTTCACCACATCTTCATAGGCCGCATCAATGAGCACTTTGCTGTCCTGCTCGGTTTTTGCCGCTTCCGCAGCGTTTTCCTCCTGTTTTTCCACAAAATACCGGACGCCGGGGATGGCGGCAGCCAATATCAGTAAAACCGCAAGTAAAATAAATAATTGCTTTCTCTGTTTTCTCATAAAGCTCCTTTCTATATTTAGTTCCGCTGCTTCGGTTCCGTGCCCCTTTGAGTGCATGGCTCCTTCGCTGCTGTTTTCCTGTTCCGCTGCTTCGGTTCCGTGCCCCTTTGAGTGCATGGCTCCTTCGCTGCTGTTTTCCTGCTCCGCAGCTTCGCTTCCGTGCCCCTTTGGGTGCATGTCTCCTTCGCTGCTGTTCTCCTGTTCCGCTGCTTCGGTTCCGTGTCAGAGATATCAGAATATCAGAGTTTCCGTCTCCTGAACCAGATCACAAAGCCTGCCGCCAGGCATCCCAGGGGCAGCACCACGGTCAGCAGCACGCCCAGAAGCACTACTCTGGACTGAGGAACCATCAGGTAGGACACGGCATAGCTTTTGGCGGGAATGGAAATGCTGACTTCATGTTTTGCAAAGGCACTTATGGTGTTGGTAAACATAACCTGATTGGCTCCGCTGACCATCACATTTGCCTCATCTGAGAAAATCTGCTCGCAGCCGTACATCACCAGGGTGGCTTCCCCGCCGTCCTCCAGGGTCTTTACCGCAGATACGCCCAGGGCAAAGGGGCCTTCTCTGTCGCTTTCGCCCTTCTCATAGTTCTCCAGATTGGAGAGATCCGCCTTGGCGAAAGCGCTGTCCGAGGTAGTGAGGAACTGCGTATAGGCGATGTCCTCCCTGCTCTCATCCTGGATCAGAATCCCCTGGGCAAATGGCGCAAAAACATAATACTGTCCGGAAAGTCCCGCTGTATAGCTGCTGTAGCTCATGTTGGGAAGCAGATAGTAGGGATTCCTGTAGTAATTGGACTGGTCCTGTTCCACCACAAGCCCTTCCGCCATCTCCAGGCCCATGTAGCCGCAGAGCGCATCCAGGTTGGGTGTCTCCCCTTCCGCAATGCCTGTCACCAGAATCACGTTTCCGCCTCTTTCCAGGTATCCCGTGACCTTCTCCGTATCGTCCGGGGAGAAATCTCCTGTGGGAGCGTTGATCAGAAGGCAGGCGGCGTCTTCCGGAATCTCCTCGTAATCCATCAGATTAATGCTCTCATACTCCGTGTTTTCCTTTTTCAGGGCATTGGTAAAGGTTGCGCTGAGGGAGGCTTCCCCATGCCCCTGGGTCATGTACATCCTGGGCACGTCGTCAGTCAGCACTTTATCCAGTGCGCTGGTGATCTGTCCCTCTCCGTCGTATCCCGTGGTATTGGAAGAATACCCTCCGGTATAGTAGTCATAATCGTAATCCGTTTCGTAGATATCATTGTAGTCAATTACGGCATTCCGTTTATCGCTGACCAAAATCAGGCTGTTCAGGCTGATATTTTCACTGGTATACTGGGTGTAAAACCTGGGATTCACATTGGGGTCCACATATTCCACCCTGATATGCTCCGACAGATCGTCATATCGCTGCAGCGTCTGTGCAAGTATGGTATCCCGGTTTTCCTCAGACACAATCACGTAGATTGTCACATCCTGATCTATGGTTTTCACATATTCTCTGGTCTGCTCCGTCAGGGAATAGAGCTTCTGGCTGGTGACGTCCACAGACACCCAGGAGGCAGGCAGCTCCCCCAGAACCAGATTGGCAATAAGGATGATGCCCACTGCCGCCGCGATAAGGCCTGTGCTGTAGGCGCCCATACTGAACGTCCTGCGGGAAAAGCTGTATCGCCGCTTCTGAATGGACTGCACCGTCAGAAACAGGGCCAGAGCCGTCATGGAGACAAAATAAAACACGCTCTTTACATCCAATGTACCGTTCATCAGGTTCTGGAATGGCGTATACATGTCCAGGCAGCCCAGTATGCGGGTGATCAGATTTCCGGTGGAAGAAATCAGGCCGCAGATGGAGTCCATCATATAGGCCAGAAACAGCACCAGGAAAGTGAGCACTGCGGAGATAACCTGGCTCTCCGTCACCGAGGACAGCAGAACCCCCACAGCAATGGACATCATCCCATAGAGGAAAAAGGCCAGTACCGCCAGATAGGCCTCCGCCAGGGGAATGGCGCCGAAACCGTTCAAAATCAGCGGATAAATGCTGATCAGGCCTGTAGGAATGGCAAATATGGTCAGCAGCGCCAGAAATTTTCCCAGAACCACTCCCCCAACGGATACGGGAGCCGTGAGAATCAGCTGATCCGTTCTGCTCCTTTTTTCTTCCGCCAGAATGCGCATGGTCAGCACAGGCACGCTGATCAGAAAGAGGAGAATCACACTGGATACCGCATAGGAAAAATAGGGATAACCCTGCAGCAGGTTTATGGCAGTAAAGTACAGTCCCACAAAAAACAAAGTCACTGCGATAAACAGAAGCCCGATGAACGAACGAAAGTAGGACTTCACTTCTCTTTTATAGATGGCAAACATTTATTTCTCCTCCTTCGTGTCCGATTCTTCTGATTTTTCCGGTTCTTCCGATACTTCTGCTTCCTCCCGGCATTCTGCCTCAGGAGTCTGATCCGGGTTTTTCCGTCTTCTCCCCCCGAAAAGCCTCCTTCCCTTTCCCTCTCCGGACTGGGGCTCCTGGTCCCGGGTCAGTTCCAGGAAGATATCTTCCAGAGATTTTTCGGACACGGTCATTTCCATAATGGGCAGATGCGCCTCCGCCAGGGCATAGAAAATTTCTTCCCGGATATCCTTCTTTTCCCGGGGAATCACCTTCACCCGGGCAAAATCCTCCCCGGGCGCAGTCAGACTCTCCAGGGAAGAAATGTCCTGCAGCTGTGCCAGTGTATTTTCCAGTTCTTCCTTCCCGCCCCTGACGGTGAGCAGCAGTTCCATGGAGCCGCTCATCAGCTTCTGAAGGCCTTCCGGGGAATCGCTTGCCACCAGATGCCCGTGGGAAATAATCATGATGTGATCACATATGGCGCTGACCTCCGAAAGAATGTGGGAGCTTAAGATAACGGTATGTTCCTCTCCCAGACCGCGGATCAGATCCCTGATTTCAATGATCTGTTTGGGGTCAAGTCCCACAGAAGGTTCGTCCAGGATGATCACCTCCGGGTCTCCCAGTACCGCCTGGGCCAGTCCCACCCTCTGCCGGTAGCCTTTGGACAGATTTCGAATCAGCCGCCTGCGCACGTCCAGAATTCCCGTCATCTCCATGCCCTTTTCGATCCGGGCTGCCTGCTCCGCCCTGGGTATTTTTTTCAGTTCCGCCGCAAAAATCAGATACTCTTCCACTGTCATTTCCATGTACAGAGGCGGCATTTCCGGCAGATAACCGATTCGTTTTTTGGCTTCCTCCGGTTCTTTCTGGATGTCTTTTCCGTCAATGGTCACTGTGCCCTCTGAGGGCGCTATGTAGCCGGTAAGCATGTTCATGGTGGTGGATTTTCCCGCTCCGTTTGGCCCCAGAAATCCGTAGATCTGCCCCTTTTCCACCCGGAAGGAAAGGTGATCCACAGCCACATGCTCCCCATACTTTTTGGTCAGATTTGTCACTTCAATCATCTTGACATTCCCTTTCTGTTTGTGGGCGGAGGGCTTCTCCCTGATGCCGGAAAGCCTCCGCCTGTTTGAAATTATTCTAAAGGGAAAATGTCATCAAATGGTGATAGTTTTGTGAAAGATTTGTGAATCGAAAGGGAGTGGCTGCAGCCGTCCCCCTCCGCGGTGAGCATGATTGTGGGCTTTGTACAGGGGATTTCGCAGAAGGAGAAAACAAGCTCCCCCGTCCTGAATTCAAAGAGTCTGCCGTCTGTATAGAGGGCCACCCTGCTGCAGTTGCTGTAACAGCATACCGCATATTTTCCATCGTCCAACCGTTTCAGGCTTTCCGGAACCAGGTAGACGAAAGGTTCCCTGCTCCATTTCGCCCTGTATTGATAAAAGAGTGGGGACGGTCCTTTCCCTCCTGGCAGAAAGAAGCTGTTCCGGATTCCCCGAAATACAGGAATATCCGTTCGGTCAGCCGTTTTTTCCGGGGAAAAGACAAGAAATCCAAAGCGGTCACACAGCCTGCCCAGGCACCGCCGATCAGGGGACGAACCTGCCTCCGGGAGAAGGCAGTTGGCCCCCAGTCTCTGCAGAATCCGGAGGTCTTCCAGAATAAGCCGCTGCCGCTCCGCCGGATTTCCCCTCTCCGGCAGAACATAACGCACCATCCGCTTCTGAAATACTTCTCCGTTAAGAAGCACCTCTGTACTGCCCTGTCTGTGCTCTACCTGGCGCAGGGGCAGAAAATCCTGAATACGGTCCAGACAGTTTCCCTCCCTGTCCGCCAGTACCGCCTCCAGTTTATACAGACAGGGCTCTGCAGTTCCCTTCCAGATTTCCGGCTGCGGCAGAACAGACTGCAGCGGCTCCTCCTCCCTGAGAAACTGGATGCACTCCAGGACGGGATTTTCCCCACTGTCCGTTAGGCGAAGTCGTATCAATTGTTCCGGACTCTCCCTGCCGGAAAGAAATTCCTCCCCATCCCCGGGCAGAGTCAGCTTCCTGCATTCTTCCCCCAAATAGGCCTCCAGATGAAATCTCCACTCCAGAAATGCCCTGCCGTTCTCCAGTCTGCACAGCGCTTCCGCTCCGCTGCCCTCGGCTATCCGGTCAAATTTCAGCGTCATTCCGTTCTTCCGATCTGACATCCGTTCCCTCCTCCGCACGCTTCCTGCGCAGAATCTCCGCGTTTTTCTCCACTTCCCTCCTGGTCAGGGGATAGGCAAACTGCAGGATCAGGAATACCGCCAAATAGCAAAGTCCGGGCAGCAGTGTGGAGACTGTGTAAATCCGCTCCGCCACGCCTTCCGCCTGGGATGCCGCCTCGGAGACATAGCCTACGGCAGTGAGCACAAAGCCTCCCAGACCTCCCGCCAGAGCCTGTCCCACCTTTCTGGCAAAGGAATACACCGCATATACGGTTCCGTCCTCCCGCCTTCCCGTGACGATCTCCTGATAGTCAATAATATCCGTGATAAAAGCCCATATGATCATATTGAACAATCCGGTTCCCAGACTGCCCAGAAACAGAAGCCCCAAAAACAGGGGAAGGCTTTTCACCCGCAGCACAAACAGCAGCAGGTACACAATCCCTGCCCCAAGCATGCCTGCCGCCCCTGCCTCCTTCTTGCCGAAGGCGGATACGATTCTGGTGATAAAGGGCGCAATCAGCAGCGCCCCGCCGATTCCCACCACATTCGCCACGGCCAGTGCTTTTGCGTTTTTAAAATAATCCAGAAACAGATAATTGTTCATGGCCTGGGTCAGCATGGTAGCCAGAAGCAGAATCAGCGCCCCGCACACCAGTGCCAGTAAAGGCCGGTTCCCCGCCAGACCCTTGAGCAGCTCTCCGGCGCTCTGCTTCATTCCCTGCTTTTTCTCAAAGGCCACCCGCTCTCGGCACAGAGTATAACAGAGAAAATAACACACCAGGGCCAGAATGCCGAAAGCCAGGGCCGTCACCGTAAAGTGGACCGGCTTCACAATCTGATTCCCCTCCGCGTCCGTCTCATAAATGATCAGGGGCACCAGTACGCCGATGACAAATCCCGCCAGACTGGCGCCTATGCTCCGGAAAGTGGACAGGGCGGCCCGTTCCTTCACGTCCGGGCTGATCACCGAAGCCATGGAGCCATAGGGAATGTTGATGGCAGTATAGCAGAAACTGCCCCACAATAGATAAGTAAAGATCACATAGGCCAGTTTCGCCGGATAAGCCCAGTCCCGGACAAAATACAGATACATCAGGGAACTGGCCACAGCCACGGGTATGCTCATCCGCCGAATCCAAGCCCGGAATCTGCCGTCCCGGGCAGGCCGCAGGTTGTCTACGATACGTCCCATAGTCACATCCGTAAAAGCGTCCACAAACCGCGCCCCCAGAAACAGCAGCCCCACCACATAACCGCTTAATCCCAATACTTTTGTATAAAATACCATCAGGTAATTACTGGCAAAAATAAAGCTGAAATCATTTCCGAAGTCCCCGAACATATACCCGATTTTATCCCGAATGCCAAAGGGACGCACTGCTTCCGTGATCTCCGCTTTTCTGCCTGCTCTGTCTTCTTTCAACATACAACCTCCGCTGCACTGCCCCTGGCAGTCCCTGCTTTCCTGTCTTTTCCACATCTCCAGGATAGCATCTGTGAACAGTAACTAGCATTTCACCTCGGAAGAAAAATATGCAGATTGTCCGATTGAAAATTTTGTGTTAAACTGGATAGCGAAACACAGCTTTTTAAAAGAAGATAAGAAAGGCGAGCGGAATATGACTATAATTACCGTATTTTTTCAGATGCTGGCGCTGCTGATCATGATCGGCGCAGGCTATTTCATGGCAAAAAAGGACATGCTGGACAGCCATACCAACACCCAGATGTCCAAAATGATCGTCAATGTGTTCAATCCCATGCTGATTCTGGCCAGTGCCGCCAATTCTGCGGGCCAGGTATCCCTGGGCACCATCGGCCTTGTGGGCATCATTGCTTTGGGCATGTTTGCGGTCTTTATCGCGGTGGGCATGGTGCTTTCGCCCTTTTTCGACAAATCTCCCCAGCAGCGGAAAATTTTCCAGGAGATGTTCGTCTTCTCTAACCTGGGGTTCATCGGCATCCCGGTGGTTTCCAGTATCCTGGGGGAGGAATACGTGGTCTATGTGACGGAATTTCTGCTGATTTACACCATTGTGTTCTACACCTACGGCGTGGCGCTGATGGACGGAAAGTTTTCGCTTTCCTCCCTGAAGTCCATGATCAATCCCGGCACCGTATCCGGCTTCACCGCTCTGCTGATCATTGTATGCGGAATACAGCTTCCGGGCTTCCTGAAAACTGCCATCACCTATCTGGGCAATGTAACCTCTCCCATGGCTCTGGTAGCGGTGGGATTCACCCTGGCCCATTCCGATCTGCGGAAAATATTCTGTCAGCCAAGGCTGTACGTCTTCTCGGCTGTGAAGCTGCTGCTCCTGCCCCTTGCCCTGCTGCCGCTGCTGAGGCTGGTCACCGGAGACGGAGCGCTGATCTCTGTCTGCATGGTGATGTTCGGCATGCCCATCGGCAATATGCCCCTGATTCTGGGCACCCAGAAAGGCATTGACGGCAGCACCTGCAGCGCTGCCATCATCCTTACCACCATATTGTGCGTATTTACCATTCCGGTGCTCCTGGCCGTGGCGGGGTGAGACGAAAGCCTCACACCCACCGCACTGCTTCTGCCTGCCCGCTTATGCGGAATGTGTCTGTTTTTCCTTAAATGGACTGTAGCCTTTCCATCCGATAGGCCTCCTCCACATCACAGACATTTTCCAACGCAATACGGAAATCCCGAAGCAGGTCATTTTTTCCTCTGTTGAGACACCATAAAATACCATAGCCAAAACACATATTGGCGCATGCCATGTATAGCTCGCCCGGGTCATTTCCATTCCGCACCTGGCCATGCTGCTGGGCCTTGGACAGCACGGAAGTCATCGCCTGTGTGAGCATATCGTCAAAATCAAAGGTCCCCTTGGGTTCCCTCAGGTTACTGATAAAAAGATGGGAGTACAGATCAGCTCCGAACCGCCGCGAATGCTGCAGAATCGTGTCAAAACCCATGCAGAACTGTTCCCAATAATTATCGGCCGCCAGCATTTTCATAAACTGCTGCGTGATTTCCGCAGCAATATTTTCATAAAAATAAGCCAACAGCTGGTCCTTGGATTCAATATACCTGTAAAAGGTCGGCTTCGTGATATTGCATCTATGGCAGATATCGTTTACCGTAACATTGTCATAGCCCTTTTCCTGAAACATTTCATACGCCGCAGTAATAATCTGATTTTTTGTTTCCATATGTAAACTCCCTTTTTAATAATTGGGTTTTCACCCTGATTCCCATCTCTAATTATAGCATTATTAAAGATAAAAATCAGGTAAATTTCATTGACATGGGAAAATCACAGTATTATAATATTACCAGAGTAAAGTATATCGTTACCAAGGTAAAGAAAGGAGCCAACATTATGTCACTTTATCCAAATCTTGAAAAACCGATTACCTTCCGTGGCATGACAGTCCGGAACAGAGTCTTCCTTCCTCCCATGAAGACAAACTACATCAAGACCGACCATTCCATGAGCGAAGACATTATCCAGTATTACGAGGATATGGCAAAGGGCGGAATCGGCCTGATCACCACGGAAGCGGCAGAGATTGACGGGGAGCATCTGTATGACGCCACAATTCTGGGAATTTATGAAGATTCCCAGATTGCAGGGTTTCAGAAACTGGCGGACGCGTTACACAGACATGGCGCGAAACTTTCAGTACAGCTGATTCAGGGCGGTCCGTTTGCAAATTCCCAAATTAACGATGGAAGAATGCCCCTGTCCTGCAGCCCCATTGCCCATGTGTGGAATCCTCTGGAAACCCCGGTTGAAATGACCGTAGATGATATCCGCCGTTATGTCCAGAAGTATGTGGATGCCGCCCTCCGGGCGCAGAAAGCGGGCTGCGACGCAATTGAAATCCATGCGGCGCACGGCCATGCCCTGCTTGGTTCCTTCCTGTCTTCCGTTGTCAACCACCGCGCAGACGAATATGGAGGAACGATTATGGGGCGTTCCAGATTCCTTGTGGAAGTGTGCAGGGCTGTACGCTCCGCAGTCAGAGAGGATTTCCCCATCAGCGTGAGACTTTCTGCAGATGACTGCGAGGAAGGCGGCACCACCGCCGAGGATAACATCTTTGTCATCCGCCAGCTCGAAGATGCAGGTGTGGATTACGTTCATTTTTCCAACGGAACACTGTATGACGTGGGAACCCTGCTTCCGCCCACCGGTAAGCCCAGAGCTTTGAACACACCGTATTCCGACATAATACGCAGGTCCGTCAAAATGCCTTTCGGAGTGGTGGGAAGAATCAAGGAACCATGGGTGGCAGACCTGCTGATCGAGCAGGGCCGCATGGATTTCGTTTATGTCGGCAGGGCACACATCAGCGACCCTGAATGGACAGGAAAATCACTGGCCGGAAAATTCGATGAAGTCCGTCCCTGTATCGGCTGCCTGCACTGCCTTGCCACCTCCGCGCTTGGAATAACCATGCAGTGCACTATGAATCCGGGAATCGCAGACTATACCTTAAAGAAAATTGAACCTGCAAAAGTGAAAAAAACGATTGCCGTGATTGGCGGAGGCCCCGCAGGACTGGAAGCGGCCGCCACGGCTGCAAAACGCGGCCATAAAGTCGTACTGTTTGAAAAATCTTCCAGGCTTGGCGGTCAGTTCATCCTGGCAAATCTTCCTCCTGTAAAGCAGGAATTGTCCTGCGGGCTGAAATGGCTGATTGACGAGGTAAACCGCTCCGGCGTGGAAGTGCGTCTGAACACGGAAGCCACTGCGGAAACAATTCAGGAACTTAATCCGGACGAAATCATCCTTGCAACTGGCGCAATGCCTGTGATGCCTGCCTGGATCACCAACAGCGGACACAGAAACATTGTGTCGGCCTGGGACATTCTTGCAGGAAAAGTTCCCGCAGGCATGAATGTCGTTATTATCGGAGGAGGCTCCGTAGGCTGCGAGGCTGCAGAGTTTATTTCTCCGAAACACGATTACCGCGGACTTGCAGACCGCAGGATTACGATCCTGGAGATGCTTCCAAACCTTGATATGGGCGACGCCACTGCCAACCGGGACTATCTCATGGCACGCCTCAAATCCAAACCCATTGACGTTCACTGCGGCGCAAAGGTCACTTCCATTACAGAAGACAGTGTTTCCTATGAGCAGAACGGCGGAGTAAACACAATTGCCAATGTGGATACCGTGATTGTCGCCATGGGTTCAAGGAGCGTAAACGAACTGGGGACAGAGCTTGAAAAACTTGGAAAACCTGTACATGTAATCGGTGATGCGGTAAGCATCGGAAAAATCGTGAACGCCACAGAAGCAGGGCGCAGAACCGCACATAGCATTTAACATTCCCCGGAGATGACTGGCGCCAGTCATCCCCATTTTCATTCCCTTTTACCCGGTTCCGTCACCGCACTCAGCCCTCCTGCGTATAATACTGCGCCTGGGCATCCCACAGCTCCCGGTATTTTCCTCCGGCATCTTCAAGCAGCTCCTCATGGCTGCCTGTCTGCACCAGACGGCCCTCATGGAATACGGCAATCCGCTGGCAGAACCGGCAGGAGGAAAGCCTGTGGGAGATATACACAGCCGTTTTGCTGCCCACGATCCGGTCAAAGTTGGTATAAATCTCATACTCGGACAGCGGATCCAGGGCTGCAGTCGGTTCGTCCAGAAGCACAAAGGGCGCGTCCTTGCACACTGCCCTGGCGATGGCGATCTTCTGGGCCTCTCCCCCGGAGACTTCCACACCGTCCTCATAATCCTTGTAAAGATAGGTCTCCGCGCCCTCCGGCATTTTTTCCAGGCGCTCCCCGAAGTCTGCATCCTGAAGGCATCTTTTCACCTTTTCGCCGTCATATTGACAGCAGGCCGCCACATTTTCCCCCAGAGGCAGTGAGAACAGCCGGAAATCCTGAAACACTACGGAAAACAGTTTTAAGTATTCCGCCTGACGGAATTTCCGTATGTCCACGCCGTTTAGGAGGATTTCCCCTTCATCCGGGTCATAGAGCCTGCAGAGCAGCTTGATCATGGTGGTCTTGCCGGAACCGTTCATGCCCACAATAGCCAGCTTCTCCCCCACCTGCATTTTCATGGAAAAATCCTTCAGGGCATACTCCCCGCTTCCCGGATAGCGGAAAGAGACATGCCGGAACTCAATGCGGTATTCCCCGTCGCTGCGCTTCTCCAGGGGAAGGCTTCCCCGGTACATCTGGTTTTCCATTTCCAACATCTCCATGGTACTCATGTGCTTGCGCACATTGAGAAATAATTCCGGAATATTCTTGGCCAGGCTGTCCAGTTCACTGAACAGATTCCGGATACAGCCCGCGTACCGCAGCACATTGCCGATGGTCACAGAACCGGCCAGGGCCAGAATCCCCACCACCATGTAGGAAGCTCCCTCCAGAATCTGACCGGATATCACCTGGCAGAATCCGCTCTTTCCCTTACAGGCGCAGATCTTCCTGCGCTCGGCCACACTTTCCGGCAGATCAAAATTATCCAACCCGTACCATTTCATCAGCTTATGCGCCCCATATATCCGCACATCCTTGCCGTTCTGATAGGAAAACCGGGAGCCATTGGCAAACTGCCACCCCAGAAAAGGGGGCAAATCATCATATTCCTGGGGATCCGCATTCAGAATCCGGTGGACCATTGCAGTATAACGAACAGCGAACCTTGTGGTCACTCCGCTGACCGCCACTGCCCCCAACAGGATAAGCCATATCTCCGGACGGCCCGAGCCAAATATCAGTCCTGCCATGGGAAACCCTAAAGCTACCGCCCCGGCCAGATTCCACAGGCTCCCCAGCACCCTGTCCACAAACTCAAACACGGTAAAGAGACCGGAACTCCAGTTCATATCGTTCTGTATCCGCTTTTTCAGTATTTCACACTCCGGACTTGCAATCCTGGCAAAGTCCATATGCAGCATTTTCTCCTCTGTCAGGGCATGATATCTGGCATACAGGCAGCGCTGCTTTGCCTCACAGCGAAGACGCAGCCAGTTCGATGTATTTGACAATAAAAACATTACCCCCACAAAGCCAAAGGCAACTTTGCAGATCCCCGCAAACGGTATCCCCTTTCCCAGACTGTCCAGAATGTACACGGAAAGAAGCAGGGCCAGATACCCCTCCGTCACGTCAAGCAGATTCTTAACGGCAAAAAGAGGCAGCCACCAGGGATCCAGTCCGTTTATGGTTTTGATAATCTTCTTCATATTCTGCAGATGTTCCCTCAGGGGAAGTCTGCTGTTCAAATCCGATACTTCTCTCATGATACCTCTATTCCTCCTGATAATAGCTGCTCTGTATCCGGAACATCTCCGCATAGCGCCCGTTTCTCTCCATCAGCTCCCGGTGGCTTCCCATCTCCACGATCTCCCCTTTGTCCAACAGTACAATTCTGTCCGAAAAACCGGTACTGGCCAGTCTGTGGGAGATAAAGATCGAGGTTTTGCCGTGACTGAATTCCTGATAGGCATTGTAAACCTGGCTCTCCGCAATGGGGTCCAGAGCTGCGGTAGGTTCATCCAGCACCATAACCGCCCCGTCCTGATACAGCGCCCTTGCCAGTAAAATCCGCTGATACTGACCGCCGGACAGCTCCACCCCTTTCTGTTTCAGATTTCCCATATACTGCTCCATGCATATCCCCTTTTCCTGCAGAAACTCCCATACTCCCGCCTTCTTTAAAGCCTCCTCCATTCTCTCCCGGTCAATGTCCTCCTCACGTTTTAACGTAATACTCTCATCCACCCTCACCGGAGGGAAAAACATTTCCTGGAATACCACGGAAAAAAGCCCGTAACGCTCCGCCCTGGGAAATTTCCCTGCGTCAATGCCGTTGAGAAGAATGCTGCCCTCCTCCGGTTCGTAAAATCCGCACAAAAGCTTCACAAGGGTAGTTTTTCCCGCGCCGTTTACCCCTACCAAAGCCAGTTTCTCTCCTGCCTGGATTTTCAGGTTAAAATGGGAAAACACCTTTGTCCTCTTCTCCCCTGTCCCATAGGAAAATCCCACATCCCGGAACTCTATGGAAACAGGCCGGGCAAGCTCGCTGACATGTCTTTCTCCGGAAACCATGTCCTCCTCCGGCCTTTCCAGGTAAGCCCTCAGCCAGTCCGTGTCATCGGACAGCCTCTGCAGACCTGCCAGGCTCCCGGCTACCTCCCGGATAAACCCTGAGAACCCCGTTATTGCGCCGAAAAAGAGCACGAAATCGCTGACCGCCATATCCCCCGAGGACGCCTTGTAGATCAGGTATGCATAGGCGCCCAGATCTCGAATCAGGTTCAGGCTTCTGCTGCAGAATCCCTTTTTCCACGTCCAGACTGCCCTCCGCCGCCCAAGCTGCTCTATGGCTTCCGTCACCTGCTCCATCCGCTGCCGAAGCCAGCCGCTCATGCCGAAGATACGGATATCCTTTGCCGCAGAAGCCTGTCCCATAACGCCCTTCATATAATAATAATGCTTTTGGTTTACGGCCTCCTCCTGCCGGATTTCATTGTGAAAACGATTTTCCCGCAGATCCAGTAAATAACCCAGCCCTGCCAGTACCAGCAAGATAACCACCATCCACAGATTAAGCTGCCCCAGTACGGTGGAGTACAGCACAAAGGTCAGGATTGTCTTCATCAGTTCCCTTGACAGATAGACAAACTGACAACTGACGGAATTGTCGCCGCAGCTCTGCATTTCTATCGCCTTCCGGAAGGCATCCCTTCCTTCTTCGCTCTCCGTATACGCATATTCCACGCGCAGACTTTTCTGAAAAATCCGGTACATGATTCTCTGGCGTTCGCTATTCAGTGTATTATGGTTAAAATACACCAGGCCGGAGGAAACTGCCCTGGCAGCCAGATACACCAGAGTATATCCCCCCAGGACGCCCAGAAGCGTACCTGCCGAAACCCGCCGCTCCACCAGAGTCAGCGTCACTTTCGGAAAATAGAGCGCCAGCATCTGAAAAAACGGACTCATCAGAATATCCGCAAGGGATATCCAGAAGATCTGGGGTTCATAGCGCAGATAATGTCTGATCCAGAACAGCATGTCTGAACCGAGAGAATGTTTTTTTATGTCCATAAAACCGTCTCCTGTCGCTTTCTTTCTGTTTTTTACCCGGATAATTTTGCTGTCAACAGTGAATTTATCATAGCATGAATTGAGACAAAATAGAATTTTTTGACACAAACGGTCCCCTGATGACATGAACGGCAGCGCGCCTCACAGAGGAAGCAACACCTCTGTGGCAAACACCCCATCCTCGCTCTGCCTGTCCAGAAATCCATGGTATTTTTCCACCACCTTGTCCACCCGCAGAAGGCCATAGCCGTGATCTCTGGAATTCTTTGTAGTCAGATAAAGCTGCCCGGTCTTCCTGGGCCTTCCGACTACAGAATTGATGACATAAATGTAGAGCTGCCCCTTGAGTATGTCTATATATACCCTGAGAAAGCGCTGCTCTTCCTGTACCTTCATACAGGCTTCCATGGCATTGTCCAGGAGATTTCCCAAAATAATGCTTAAATCCACTTCGGAAACGGACAGCTCCCGAGGAACCATGACTTTGGCTTCCACGGGAATTCCCTTTGCTCCGGCAAGGGACAGCTTGCTGTTCAGCAATGCGTCCAGCTTTACATTGCCTGTCCTGAGAATCCTGTCCACAGTCTCCAGATCCTGATCCAGTTCTTCCAGATATTCCTGCAGCGCCCCGTACTCTCCAAGCTCCAGATGGGCCTTCATGGTCTGGATGTGGGTTTTCAGATCGTGCCGCCATCCTCTGGTCTGCCGATACATATTTTCCACTTCCTCGCTGTGCCTTTCCACCAGTTCGCTCTGGTATCTGGCAATTCTTCTGTCCACAGATACCGTGGCAAAATGATATAAAAGAACAAGCGACAGCGCCCATGCGCCTGCCGCAGCTGCCAAAATCCACACCATGTCCGTTTTCTCCTTTCCTGCCTGCAGGCTGTACGTAAATATGTAAATATGACCATTCCGGCGCTGTGCCGAAACGGTCATATTCTGCTTTCAACAATCTGCTATTCTTCTGACAGCACATTCAAAAAGAGCTCCCGAATGCGGTCCCTGGGATAATTTCCCAGTTCCGCCACACGTTCCTTTCCGATAAATCCGCCGCCCATGGTGGCATGACCGCCTCCGTTTCCGATGTCCTTCAACGCTTTGTGAAGCAGATTCCCTGCATGAATGTCCGGGTCCTCCGAACGGACCGACAGCTTAATGCCGTCCTCCCGGAAAGATGCAACGATTGCAACCTCCACCTCGATCAATGCCAGGATAAAATCTGACAGAATCGCAACCAGCGCATCCGGACAGGTAAAGGGAACACAGGAAATGCCGATTTTATCGTAAAGCTCAATGTTCTCAATGGCCGCGCCGTAAGCTTTCAAATCGGTAAACTCCATATTGTTGCGCTCCAGATCAGCCAGCATTTCAGGGTCACAGTGTGGAAACAGATAGCCCAGCATCTCAATATCCAGGGCAGTCACCCCCCGGGTGAGATTCAAAGTATCCATTTTGAGCCCATAGAGCAGCGCGGTAGCCACATCCCGGTCCGGTGTGATTCCGGACAGGGCATAGTATTCCGCAATCAATGTGGCGCATGCGCCTGCCATACGAATGTCCTGATACTTGTATTCCATAGGAACAAAGGTGGGATGATGGTCAATGCAGGCAACCTCGTCACCGATGAAATCCGTCACATTCCCGGCATGCTTCTGGGTATCCACACAGATAATGCGGTCCGTTTCCTTCATATCTGCAACCAGGCTTTCATAGGATGACATTTCCAGGCTGAACGCATCCAGCATCTTGGAGGCGCTCAGCTTGTCCAGTCTTCCGTCATAACACAGCTTCGCTTCCACGCCATAGGCAGCAAGCAGCCTCTGTAAGCCAAAGGCGGAAGCGATGGCATCCGGATCCGGAAAATTATGGGTCTGAATATACACCGGATACCCCTGACACAGTGCCACCAAATCACTTAAGTTACTCATTGTCTGCGCAAATCCTCCTTCTATCTTGACGTAATGCTGGAAAATTCCAAAACCTGGGCGAACATACCGCACTCCAACAGGGATATTCCCCCCACATTGTCAGCATTGATAATGTCGCAGAATACCCGGGCAAATTCACGGAAATCCTCTTTCTCAGTCTCGGCAAGTCCGGAACTGGCCACCACATCCGAATCCGCGCCGCAAAGCCCCATGAGAAGCTCCGGCGTCACTGTGCCCATCATCTTCACCAGCTGATCGTACACCTGGAGAAATCTCGTCTGCATACAGAGCAGGCCAAACAGAATCAGGCGGGCATCCTTATTTCTGTATATATCCTCATCGGCCAGTGTTTTCAGCAGCCGGAAGGAATCGAACAGATGGCCAATGCTCTCCGGCTTGTTCCCCACGGAATGGGTCAGCAGCCCGCTGTAAAGCTTTACCTCCGTCTCATCCTCCGGAGCAAGCTCAAGACGCTCCAGTCTGCTCTTTACATAATTTTCCATCTGAAAGCCTGAGGCCGGAAGACGGAAGGAAACCCGGAATATTTTGTTGAAAAAGCTTTTCCCCCTGTCCTCATCCTGGCCATACCTGTCGTTCACTCCTCGTATTACAGATGCATAGTCCACAGCCACTGCAAACACACAGCCTTCACAGTCAAAAAAGTCCTCCATAGCTTCCAGAATCACCGCAGTTTTTGCGGGAGCAAGACTATCCAGACCGTCCACAAAGACAATCACCTTCCCGTTTCCACTATCAGCTTTTTTCTTTACCAGTTCAGAAAAGGTTTTCACCAGATCCTCCAGGGAGCTTTTGGAATTCTCCTTAAAAAAGGCGTCAATCAGAAACTGCCCGTCCGAATTGCCCTGGGAGATCAGTGTGATGGAGAGATTGATAAATGCCTTTGCGAACTTGACCACACGGCCATCGCCGGTTCCGCCCAGCTGGCTGACAAGAGTGGCTCCGATCAGCATGGGAAGCTTTTCCCCCAAGTTGGA
This sequence comes from uncultured Lachnospiraceae bacterium, assembly GCA_947367855.1. Lineage (GTDB taxonomy): Bacteria > Bacillota > Clostridia > Lachnospirales > Lachnospiraceae > Acetatifactor. The sequence goes on from CANBFE010000016.1 coordinate 17,680, forward strand.
CAGGGAAAGCTGCTTGGCGTGAAGCCAGATACGGTTTTCCTTATAATGCTCCTCCAGACTACAGGAAAGCATTTTCATCAGATTGCCTTCCACGCCTCCGGAACTCCCCTGAAATGCAATGGTCATGGGCGTCTCACATGTGCTGATGTACTGGGATATGCGCCCGATGTACTTCTGGACTCCCAACAGATCTTCTCCTTCCGCAGGGACGGAGGCGGCTTCTGCAGCCGGTTCCGCAGTCTGCTGCATGCTCCCGGATTCAATTGCCAGCGTTTCCTCCTCTGGTTCCGGCTCCGGCAGGGCGGGGAGAACCACTTCACAGGAGGAACAGTTTTCTCTCAAATATTCCGTCAGTCCTGCTGCCTGGGCCGCAGACTGGGCATATTTGGGGCTTGTCCGGGTGATACCCAGGGGAAAATCGCCAAACCGCAGCGTCTCCGTCCACTGGCTCCCGTCGCTCTGGATGGTCAGCAGTATGTCCACGGACCGTATCCGCTCTTCCTCCTCCGCCCCCTGCCTGCCGGTCATCTCCGCAGCCTTGTTGGCAATGGCCTTGCCGCCCATCCGGATGCCGTTAATCATCGGATTGAGTTCCGCAGACTCCGTCTGCTGGCATTTGACGATACTGTCCTGGGGAAATTCCTCCGTAATCACAGCCCCGTTCTGGCGTATGATGTGAAATACGCTCCGCTCCCGGTTGAACTCCACCCGCTCATTGGACCCGAAAACCGTGTCAAATCCTTCTGTCCGCCTCCGTACATAAGGTTCCATTGCCTTCCTGACAAAGGCCAGAATCTCGTCCTGCTCGCCCCGGTCCGCCGCAAAGGCCTTAGTCGTACCGTCTGTCATGGACAGCTCCAGCGTCTCTCCGAAGCGATCGGCCTTTCGAATGTCCCTGAAGGCCATGGTCTCCGCTCTCCCTGACCTGCCTGCAAACTCCACTCTGTCTGCCAGAATGTTGATGGTCCCGCGCTCCTGCCCCAGACTGCTGACAAAGGAGTAGTAAATTCCTTTTTCCAGAAGCGCTTTCCTGCGCTCCTCCAGATAAGGTTTCAGGGACTGTCTGACATAGTCCAGAACCTCCTCCCGCAGTTCCTTATCCAGGCCGAAGGACTTTGTGCCCCCTTCGAAGAGGAAAAGATCCAACGTCCCCGCGGATGCTGCGGCAGCCTTAACTGTCTGAAAGGAAATGGTTTCTTTCTGTCCGGATTTGGACTGAAATTCCACCCTGTCGTCCGAAATGCTGAGAATTCCGCTGTTTGTCATCCCCATGCTGCTGACGAAGGAGTATCTGATTCCCTGTGCCAGAAGGCGCGTCTTTCTGGCCTCAAGATAGGGCCTGACCGCCTGCTCCACATACAGGAACGCTTCATGAATATTTTTTGAGGTGGCGGAGCAGGATTCCGTCCGGGCGTCTTCCGTGATAAACAGAATGGCCGGAGTCGGAAGCAGCCGCTTTTTTACAGATACAAGGGACTCGAAATCAAACACGGTCTTCTGGGCGCTGCTGGTGCTGAATTCCACCCTGTCCCGGTAAACGGCAAGTTTACCTGACTTAAGCAATCCTTTCACCTCAGTGGTATAGACAGGCTTGCCCGCATCCTGGTTCCCACCGGTGTTTTTCTCTCCACAGCATGGACAGAACGCTGCGCTCACCGGCAGTTCCTGTCCGCACTTTGTACATTGCATAGCGCGATGATCTCCTTTCTTCTCCCACAAAGCATATGGCGCCCGGTTCAACGCTTTTCCGTATGCTTTTGTTGTCTCGGATGCTATTATAATGCAAAGCAGACAGGATTGCAAGAGATTGCTTCCCGCAAATTCAGCCCCTCTCTTCTTCCTGCTGCGTCCATTTCAGCCGGTGCAGCTCCCCCTCCCGCTGCATTCCGGCAAACCCGTTCTGCCGCAGGGCTTCATAGAGCACAATGGCCACGGAGTTAGACAGATTCAGGGAACGAATGGAGTCCAGCATGGGGATACGGATACAGGTCTCCTCGTGGTCAACCAGAATTTCCTCCGGAATCCCGGCGCTCTCCTTGCCAAACATAATAAAGTCGTCCGGCCCGTAAACCACATCCGTATAGACATGCTTTGCCTTGGTGGTGGCCATCCAGATCTTTGCCCCGGGATGCCGCTCTCCGAATTCACTGAAATTCATATATCTGTGTACGTCCAGGTGAAACCAATAGTCCATTCCCGCCCGCCGTATGGATTTTTCATCCAAACGGAAACCCAGGGGCTCTATCAAATGCAGGGACGTACCCGTGGCCACACAGGTACGCCCGATATTTCCCGTATTTCCCGGAATCTCCGGTTGATGTAAGACAATGTGCATCTCCTTCACCTTTCCCTGCGCAGTTTCTCCACAAACCGGGCCAGCTTTGCCATGGCAGTCCGCAGATTATCCAGGGAAGAGGCGTAGGAAATACGCAGATACCCTTCCCCGCAGTCCCCGAAAGCATTCCCGGGCACCACTGCCACCCGCTCCTCCTCCAGGAATTTCATGGCGAACTCATCGCTGGACATGCCGAATTCTTTGATGCAGGGGAAAATATAAAAGGCGCCGTAAGGCTCAAAGCACTCCAGTCCCATCTCCTTAAAGCAATGCACCAGGTATCTCCGCCTCTGGTTATAGGCGGTACACATTTCCGCCACATCCTCGTCCCCGTTTCTCAGGGCCTCCATAGCCGCATACTGACTGGTGGTAGGAGCGCACATAATGGCAAACTGATGAATTTTGATCATCTGCTCGATAATGGGCTCCGGCCCGCAGGCATAGCCCAGCCTCCATCCCGTCATGGCAAAGGCCTTGGAAAAGCCGTTGATCAGGATTGTGCGCTCCTTCATCCCCGGAATCTGTGCTATGGACACATGTTTCTCCTTATAGGACAGCTCCGCATAGATTTCATCTGACATGACATAAATGTCATGTTTGATGATAACCTCCGCAATTTCCTCCAGGTCCTTCCGCTCCATAATGGCGCCGGTGGGATTGTTGGGGAAGGGCAGCACCAGAATCTTGGTCTTCTCCGTAATGGCCTCCTCCAGCTCCCGGGCCGTCAGCCGGAATTCGTTCTCAGCCTTCAGGTTGATGATCACGGGCACGGCTCCGGCCATCACAGCGCAGGGCTCATAGGACACAAAGCTTGGCTGGGGAATCAATACCTCATCCCCGGGATTGATCATGGCGCGGAATCCGATGTCAATGGCCTCGGAGCCTCCCACGGTGACCAGAATCTCCTTCAAGGGATGCTCATAGCGGATCCCCTGCTTTCTGTAAATATAGTTGGCAATCTCTTCCCGCAGTTCCTTCAGGCCCGCGTTGGAGGTATAGAAGGTCTTCCCCTTCTCCAGGGAGTAAATGCCCTCGTCCCTGATATGCCAGGGGGTATCGAAATCCGGTTCCCCCACCCCCAGAGAAATGGCGTCCTTCATCTCGCTGGCAATGTCGAAAAATTTCCGGATTCCCGAAGGCCTGATTGCCACAACCTTTTCTGCTAACGGATTTCTCATGGGGTAATCATCTCTCTTTCGTCTTCTTTTTTCTTGTCCAGAACCGTGCCGTGATCCTTGTATTTCTTCAGAATAAAGTGAGTGGCCACACTGAGCACGGAATCCAGGGCGGACAGCTTATCCGACACAAAGGAAGCTACCTCCCGCAGTGTCCTGCCTTCCAGAATCACCATCAGATCATAGCTGCCGGAAATCAGATACACACTCTGCACCTCGGGATATTTATATATCCGCTCCGCGATGCTGTCAAAGCCCTGTCCCCTCTGGGGCGTCACACGCACCTCGATCAGGGCGGAAACCTTCTCCTTGGATGTCTTCTCCCAGTCGATCATGGTGTGGTAACCGCAGATGATCCCTTCCCGCTCCATGTCCGCCAGTTCATTGGCGATCATCGCCTCTTCCGTTCCCAGGAGAACGGCCAGCTCCTTTAAGTCAATCCGGCTGTTCCTCTCAATTATGGCCAATAATTCTTCTCTCATTGTGTCAACCTCCCTTTTTTTAATCTGCTGTCTCATGGACCTCAGGCTTTTTATCACAGGCATTCTGCCATCCCCTATGAGGATGCGTCTGCATAGATTCCGTCCCTTCCCGGCCGGTTCATATACCGGATTTCCTCCCCATTGCGCAGGATTCTTTCCTTCCCGGCGGTTACTTTTCCCACCGCCGCGGCAGGGATTCCCTCCGCCGCCAGGGCCTGGACCAGTCCGAAACCGTCCTCCGCCGTCATCACCAGACAGCCCCCTGACATCAGCTCATAGGGATTCACATTACAGCATTCGCAAACTTCCACGGTCTCCTGGCGCAGGGGAAGCTTTCTCATGTCGATCTGCAGGCCGGCGCCTGCGCCCTCCGCCAACTCCCAAAGCGCCCCGAAGATGCCGCCCTCCGAGGCATCGTGCATGGCACAGACACCATAATTCACCGCTGCGGCCGCCTCCGGCAGAACGGAGAGATACCTGCCAAAATCTGCCGCTTCCTCCACCAGATATGCGGGATATCTCTGCAGCAGGCGCTCCCTGTGCCTCTCCGCAAGAACTGCCGTACCCTGCAGACCGATCCACTTACTGAGCACCACGTCCTGACCCGGCTCGATTTTTCCGGTATAACGGCTGTTTTCAAACGTTCTGCCATACCCCGCAACTACCGCCATGGGAGCTGCAGCTGCAGCCGTGACCCGGCTCTGGCCTCCGGCTATCTCCATGGACAGTTCCCTGCACTTGCCCGCCGCTTCCTCCATCATCCCCCGTAATACCGCTTCCTCCGTATTTTCCGGCAGAAGCAGGGTGATCATCACCGCCAGGGGCAGACTGCCCCCTGCAGCCAGGTTATTGGCGCATTTCTGGATCAGTCCCCCCAGAGTCATAAAACTTTCCCCGGGCGCGCCACATGCCCCCGGGCCCACCGCAGCCTCCTGCATGCAGTAGACCAACGTGCTTTCCCCGGCAAATGGGAAAATGGCGCAGTCTCTTCCAATCCCTGCGCCACATGCAACATTTCCCTTATTCATTCCTGCCTGCCTTAAAACGCTGCGTTTCAGAATATTCTCCGGCACTTTTCCCCTATTCATATCCTTCCTCCGCGGGAAAACATTCCCGGCCGTATCACTGTCCGCCCGCTTCCCCGTTCTCATCCTGGGGCGGAGGCGGCAGCAGAAGGGCGATCACATTCCTCACATGATCCAGATTCCCGGTACCGATGGCCGCCATAATCTCCTCATAGGCTGTCGGATCCTCTGTTGCTGTCCCCACAACGGCGCTTCTGGGCACCATCTTATAGCTGCTGCTGTTCACTTGAGTACGGCTGACCTCCCGGCCCCCTTCCTTCACCACTTTCCACAGCCGCGCCTTATAGCCGATGTGGGCGCTGTCCGTCACCACCGCATAGCCGATGGGTTTGGAAGCATCCGCATTGATGATGTCTGCAGGCGGCCTGTTCACCTCCAGCACTTCACTCTCGTAGAGAACCTCTCTGTCTGATGACCTGGTCTCCCTGCCATAGATTGTAAAGGTAATTCTCTTGTTCTCCGTATATCCCTCAATGTATACCGGATAATCCAGATTATTCACGAATTTAAAATCCTTTCCCGAACTCTCCGCAATGGCCGCATCCGCAGAAGGATCCACATAATTCACGATCATGGAGTGATTGTGACGTTCCGTCACATCCAGCTCCGCCAGAAGCACTGCATTATACAGCGTCGTTGACACCTGGCAGATACCGCCGCCCAGACTGTCCACCACTCTCCCGTTCATGTAAGAACCCGCCATATAGTATCCGTTGGCCTGAGAGAAAGGCGCCACGCTTTCGTAAGTGGAAAATTCATCCCCCGGATAAAGGAGTGTACCGTTGATCAGATCGCAGCCGTTGGACACGTTTGCGCTCCGGTTGGATCCCGAGGAGCTATAAGAGGTGGTAAAGGTTCCAAGCACATCCTTCACCTGGGCCAGTTCCTCCGCAGTGCCCCTGGGTTCCACCACATCCACATCCAGGGCAATGGTGCAGGGCTGACCGTCCCAGTCTGTCATCAGCACCTCGCTGACCCTGTCCACGGAAGTCTCCACATCCAGGGAATATCCTGTCTGTCCGCCTATCACCCGGAATTCTCCGTTCTCCCGGACCAGAGTGGCGTCCTCTGCCTCCTGGTCGTACTGCACACATTTTTCCAGCAGCGCATCGCTGATGGCCTGCAGGTCAAAGGTAAGCTCAACCGGCAGCACCAGGTTTTCCTGCTCCAGATCCTTCAGCAGCTTATATCGCTCGATGACATTTCCCCGGGTGCCCACTTCCAGGGCTTCCTCCACAAGGCCGGGATTGCCCCAGGAAATTCCAAGCTCCTCCGCAGTCACCACCACTTCCTTATCAGCCGCTGCCAGAAGGGTAATCTCCGTTCCCTTCAGCGCCTCCACATAGGCCTCCACCGCCTGGGACGCCTCCTGGCCGCTGAGACCGGACAGGTCAATATCACCTGCAAAAATACCGTTTTTAATGGTGTCCTCCCCCTGGGCACAGACTTTCATCCCAAGCATACAGGTTAGCGCCACCACGGGAATACATCCCCATTTCACTCGATTCCTCATTCTCATCCTCACTCTCCCGGGCGCCTGTCAGTTTATAAAGGACGCCACCGTGGAAATCAGCATTGCCAGTACCAGAATAATGACTATCGCCGCTGATATACGCTGATTCGTTTTTTTGTGATTCATATTAAACATATCTGACTCCTGACTGCCTCTCCGGGCCGTTTTTCCGCTGTCTTAGTAGAAATTATATATGAAATTGCCGTATTTGGCAAGCTTATTTCATTTTCTTCTTCCCTTATACCTCTTCCTTTGCTATACTTACAATGCAGGCTGCAGTTCCACAGATGCAGCCGCGGAAGGAAAACAATATGAATTTCGGATTTATAGGAGCTTTTATCGTATTTTGCATTGTAGTCTCTCATAATATAAAAAAGCAGGCAAGGCAGAGACGCAACAAGGAGAACGCTTTCTGGGCAAGGGAACTGGAGTCCAACTCCGTCCGCAAAAAGTCCCTGGACAGTCTTCCCTACATCACCATCCCCCTGGAGCGCTTCCCCACCCATCTGCTGCCTGAAAATGCCACAGTCATGGAATGCATCCAAACCCTGGAGGACCTGACCACCCAGAAAATCGTAAACCTGACAGGCTGGTCCAACACGGACCTGAAACTGGAGTACGGCACCTCCAACCTTACGCCCCTGTCCGAATATGACCAGAATTACACCCTTCTGGTCCGCACCCTGCAGAAATGGGCGGATGAGCTGATTGCAGCCGGTTATGAAAAAGAAGCCTTTCCTGTGATGGAATTTGCAGTGAATACCGGCACCGATATCAGCAGCACCTATTACAAACTTGCGGATTACTGGATTTCCCGGGGAGATACCTTCCATATAAAACAGCTGATCCACACCGCGGAAGGCCTGCGCTCCGCCAACAGGAATTCCATCCTGCGGCACCTGCGTGAAAAATGCGGTTAACCCCATGGACGCACACTTGTAAACAATGAAAAATGTGGTAAAATATCCTGATAGGGCAGCAGTCCACAGGCACTGCTGCAGAATCGGAAAGGTGGGATTGTTATGTATCAGGCCGGACTCATACTGGAGGGCGGCGGAATGAAGGGCGTGTATACTGCCGGAGTGATCGACTTTTTTCTTGATAAGGGAATTTCTTTTTCCAGTGTATACGGAGTGAGCGCAGGCGCATGCAGCATGTGCAGCTATCTGTCAGGACAGCGCGGCCGGGCCAGGGATATCTGCATAGACTATCTGAATACCGACAGCTACTGCAGCCTGAAAAGCCTGCTTACCACAGGCGACCTGTTTAATGTGGAAATGAATTATCATCTGGTTCCGGAATACCTGAATCCGTATGATTATGATGCCTTCAACCGGTATAAGGGGAAAGCCTACAGTGTGGCCACGGACATCGTCACAGGCAGGCCCGTGTACTTCCGGATACGGGACATGAAGAAGGACCTGGTCAAAATCCGCGCCTCCGCTTCGCTGCCCCTTGTGTCAAGGAATGTTAAAATCCGAGGCGGCCTCTATCTGGACGGAGGTTTAAGCGACTCCATTCCCATCCGGCGTTCCGTACTGGACGGCAACGGAAAAAACGTGGTGGTAATGACCAAGGAGACCGGCTTTGTGAGAAAACCCGTGGGCAGGCTGACGCTGTGGCTGACAAAGATATGGTACTGGCGGTATCCCAGGGTGGCTGAGCTTACCCGCAGCAGATATCTCCACTATAATGAAGACACCGCCTACATTGAGCGTCTGCGCAAAAGCGGAAAAGTCTTTGTCATCCGCCCCAAAAAGACCTGCGGCGTAAAGAGACTGGAAAAAAATGCGGAAAAACTGAAGCAGCTCTACAGCCAGGGCTATCAGGACGCGGCAGATTCCTATGAAAAACTGCTGCAGTTTCTGAAATCATAAAAAGATTGGAGAACAGGACATGATTGAAATAATCAAGGCAATTATTTACGGCATAGTGGAGGGAATCACGGAATGGCTTCCCATCAGCAGCACCGGACATCTGATTCTGCTGGAAAGCCTGATGCCCTTCCAGACCACCGCGGAAGGCGGAGCTGTCAGCGAAGATTTTTTTGGAATGTTTGATGTAGTCATCCAGTTGGGCGCCATCCTGGCCGTGGTGGTGCTTTTCTGGAGCCGCATCTGGCCCTTTGCCCTGACAAAAAGGGAGAGGGAGCAGGAGGGAGGAACCGGTATTATGTCCTGGTTCAAAAAGGATATCTGGGTCCTCTGGTTCAAGATTCTGGTCTCCTGCGTTCCGGCTGCGGTGATCGGGATTCTGTTTGACGATGTATTCGACGAACTGTTCTATAATCCCACCAGTGTGGCCATCGCGCTGATCGTATTCGGCGTGGCCTTTATCGTGATCGAGAACTGGAACAGGGGAAGGCACCCCAGAGTAAGGGCCCTGTCCCAGATTACCTACCAGACCGCCCTGCTCATCGGCGCCTTCCAGCTGATTGCCGCAGTCTTCCCGGGCACCTCCCGCTCCGGAGCCACCATTGTGGGAGCTTTGCTCATCGGCGTATCCAGAACCGTGGCTGCCGAATACACATTCTTTCTGGCCATTCCCGTAATGTTCGGCGCAAGCCTCCTGAAGATTGTGAAATTCGGCTTTGCATTTACCTCCCTGGAGCTGACAGTGCTTTTGGTGGGGACAGCGGTATCCTTCCTTGTGTCCCTGTTTGTGCTCCGCTTCCTCATGGGATATATCAAGAAGCATAATTTCAAGATATTCGGATGGTACCGCATTGTACTTGGCATTGTAGTACTTCTGTACTTCGGTCTTGCCGCCTGAAGGCATCCCGGAGGCCTCTACTCTTCCTCCGCCCAGGCAAGGGCGCACCTTACGGCGCGTTTCCATCCCTTCATAAGCTCCTTCCGGCGGTTTTCCTCCATACAGGGGCTGAATACTTTCCCAATCTGCCAGTTTTCCCGGATCTCCTCCCTGTCCTTCCAGTATCCCACAGCCAGTCCTGCCAGATAGGCAGCCCCCAGGGCTGTGGTTTCTATGCATTCCGGCCTGTGAACCTGAGTATCCACAATATCGGCCTGGAACTGCATGAGAAAGTCATTGGCGCTGGCTCCCCCGTCCACCTTCAGGCTCTTTAAGCGGATACCGCTGTCCTGCTCCATGGCCTTAAGCACATCCGCTGTCTGATAGGCAATGGATTCCACAGTTGCGCGGATGAAATGCTCCTTTGTGCAGCCCCTGGTAAGCCCTACCACGGTTCCCCGCGCATACTGGTTCCAGTAGGGCGCCCCCATACCCGCAAATGCGGGAACGATATAGACTCCAGCCGTGTCCTCCACAGCCTGGCAGTAGCCCTGGGTCTGGGGGGCATTCCGTATCATCCGCATGCTGTCCCGCAGCCACTGGACTCCGGCCCCTGCCACAAATACACTCCCCTCCAGGGCATATTCCGGCTTGTCCGAAGTCCCTGCGGCCATGGTGGTAAGCAGTCCTGACCGGGACACAATGGCATCGCCTCCCGTGTGCATCAGCAGAAAGCATCCCGTCCCGTATGTGTTTTTTACCTCTCCCCGCTCAAAGCAGCACTGGCCGAACAAAGCGGCCTGTTGGTCGCCAGCCGCTCCGGCTATGGGTATCTCCCCTCCCAGAACGGATGCAGCGGTATGTCCGAAGACACAGCCGGAAGGCCGCACTGTGGGCAGAAGCCCGGACGGAATCCGAAAATACTCCAGAATCTCCTCATCCCAGCAGAGCCTGTGGATATCATACAGCATGGTCCTGGAAGCGTTTGTCCGATCCGTAACATGGACGGCTCCCTTTGTGAGGTTCCAGATCAGCCAGGTGTCCACTGTGCCGAAAAGCAGATCACCGTTTAGTGCCTTCTCCCGCGCTCCCGGAACATTGTCCAGAATCCACGCGATCTTGGAGGCGCTGAAATAAGCATCCGGAACAAGTCCTGTCTTTTCCCTTATCTTTCCGTCAAAACCATTCTTTTTCAGCTCCTCAATGCTGTCCGATGTGCGTCTGCACTGCCAGACAATGGCATTATGCACCGGCTCCCCCGTATGTCTGTCCCACAATATTGTAGTCTCCCTCTGGTTTGTAATGCCGATGGCTGCGATCTGTTCCGCGCCCACTCCTGCCATGGCCATGCACTCCGTTGCCACAGCCAGCTGGGAGGACCAGATTTCCTTGGGATTATGCTCCACCCATCCCGGCCTGGGATAAATCTGGTTAAATTCCTTCTGGGACATGGACCTGATATTCCCCGCTTTATCAAACAGAATACAGCGGGAACTCGTTGTCCCCTGATCCAGGGCCATGATATATTTCTCCATACGCTTCCTCTCCTTCTCTTTTACGCCGCATTTTACTCTCTTTTTACAGTATAGACAGAAACAGCCTGAAATTCAATGACAAAATCGGAGAAAACACAGCTTATTTGTATTTGACATCCCGTACCTTATTCGCTACAATATAGTCAACACCCCGGAGCAGCCCTCTGAGGATGTCTTTACAACGCGCCATGTACGGAGGATAAAATGAAAAAAACAGGAGTCGTTTTAACAGATATGGGAGAAAAGGCAGTGAAACTGATAATCCTTTTGCTTCTGGCGGTTCTCACCGTCTGGGTCGGCCAGGACACCTATCTGTATCCCGGGGACTATTCCAGCGAAATCCTGATCTGGACAAATGACAATCTGTTCCTGCAGTTTGCAGTATCCGCTGCCGTTGTGGTTCTTACCGGAATTCTCTCCGGCATTTTATTCCGTGGAAAAAATGAAAATCAGAAACGTAGATTTGTCAATTGGTATGCTGCTGCCATAATGGCCCTCACCGGAATCCTGCTTATCATCTGGGTAGCGCAGACCCGTTTTTCCCAGTCCCGTGACGCCCAGCAGATTTACTATATACTCCAGAAATTCCGCAGCGGAGACTACAGCGACATGAGTTCCTGCTATCTTCAGGGTTTCCAGCAGCAGCTGGGGCTGATGTTCCTGGAAGAACTGATGCTTGCCATATGGCCGGACATCCGCATCTTTCAGTATCTGAATGTGTTTTTTATCCTGGGCATTCTGTTTTTCCTGTATCGGATCTGTAATCTGCTGTTTCACAACCAGACCATAAACCTGTACTGTCTCACGGCCTCCGCCGCCTTTCTGCCCATGCATTTATATGTAAATCTCGCCTATGGGGATATTCTTTCCATCTCCCTGAGCCTCATGGCTGTCTGGGCCCTTCTGCGCTGGTCCGAAACCAGGCAGAAGCGATATGCCCTGACATCCGCGGCGGGAATCGCCATATCCATGCTGGCCCGAAAAAACACCCTCATTATCCTCATCGCAGTCACCATATGTCTCGTACTCTCTGCATGGAAAGAATGGAACTGGCGCCCTGTGGCCCTGGCGCTGCTGACTGCCGCCCTCTCCTTTGGAGGCATGCAGCTGGCATCCTTCTGCTACCAGGAACGCTCCGGAATCGAGCTGGGCGATCCCATGCCCGCCGTGTTGTGGATCTCCATGGGAATGCACGGGGAACCGGGAGGTTATGGGGTTTACAACGGCTACCACGAATCCGTATTCTGGGGGACCGGCGGGGATGCGGAGCAGGCGTCCGCCATAGCCAGAACCCATATCATGGAACGTCTGGAGGAGTACACCGACAATCCCCGGATTGCCTATGATTTTTACAAGAACAAGCTGCTGCAGCAGTGGGGAGAAAATACCTATGGCTCCCTGATCCTGACCCTGGACAGGCAGCGCTGCCAGGAGGGCCTTGTCCATCAGGTCTATTTTGGCAGTCTCAGGACCCCACTGCTTGCCTATATGAATTTCTATACCTTTTTCCTCTATCTGGGCGTCTTTTCATATGCCGCACTGCATCTGTTCCGGAAAAACGGCATATGGCACTGCCTGCTGCTGATCATCATAACAGGAGGAGTTCTGTTCAGCATACTGTGGGAAAACAAAAGCAGATATGTACTGCCCTATGTCATCTGCATGATACCCTACATGTGCTGCGCAGTCTGGACCCTTCAGGAGAAAGCAGCCAGACTGCTGGCCAAATACAGGAACCGGGGGGCCTAACGGCGCACCCACTTGCCGAACAGGGTCTTCTTATAATGGCCAAGCTCTGCCTTTGCCTCCGGATGGTCTCCTGCCTTCTGAAGATAGCCTACCGCCTTTGGAATGTCCACTGCCACTCCCAGGCCGTGACCGTAGATCATGCCCCGCAGGTAATCGGCCTCCCAGTAATTCCAGTTCACCCTGTCCAGATACTGCCGCGCCCTTCCGTAATCCTGGGGGGTACCCCATCCATTGTAGCAGCATTTTGCCAGATAAAACACGCCGTACCTGCTTCCTTTGTCACTGGCATAGGACAACAGCCGGAACGCCTTCCCATAGTCCTGTTCCACCCCTTTGCCGAGATAATACGCCTCCCCCAGCAGATTATGGCTGGTGACATCCCCCCGGGGAATCTCCTTTTCATAGCATTTGACAGCATAGGCTTCATCCCTGGAAGTGCCGATTCCCTGCGCATAGCAGCGGCCCACGCTGCACCAGGCCCCGGGCTCGCCGCCCTCGGCTGCTTCCCTGTACCAGGAGAGCGCCTCCTCCTTCCTTCCCGCCTTCTCCAGCTCCTCCGCATAAATAAACTGGTGAAGGGGATGGCCGTACTCAGCGCCGATTTTCCAGAGATCCCTGGCCATCTCCGGCCTGGGGGCAATGATGTCCTCGTCTCCCTGGGTGTAGTAGCGGTTCAGGTTATTGGCCGCAAAATACATGCCGCCCCGCAGCGCCTTCCAGAACCAGTCCTCACATTTTGAAATATTTTCTTTTAAATATGCCGTGGAAGCGGCCTGGTTCGGGAAAGAACCCAGATCCCTGTTCTGAATCCGGATAAAATCCCACCAGAAGTAGGAATTTGCCACCACATACTGGCAGAAGGCATCCCCTGACTTCGCAAGCTCCTCCACCTGGTCAAAAGCTTCCTGAAGGCTTGCAAAGGGCATTTTCACCTCAAGCTCCGGCGTCAGCTCCCCGGTGCGCAGGCACACCAGAACCCCCAGTGCGCTGCCCTGCTCCACCGACCTGTGCAGCAGCATGGTCGCCCTGTCGTCATCCTCCGGAAAGCCATGCCCCTTCCACACATACTGATGTCCGCACAGACACCGCGCCAGCACACAGCTGGCGTCCCCGTCCCCGTTGGCGGAAGCCTTTTCCAGAAGGGCATACGCCTCTTTGCCCCTTCCCGTCCTTTCCCTGTAATAGATATCCTGCAATGCCTGCTTTACCTCACTGCTCAGTTCCTTTCCCATTTCTTCTTACTCCTTTATTTCGTTTATTTCCTTTGTTTTGTCTGTTTTATCTGTTTTCCTGTTCCGGTTCCGCCCACTCGATGGCAATGCCCGTGGTATTCGGTCCCACATGGGAGGACACGATCAGGTTCAGGGAAGCTTCACAGCCTGCTCCCACCAAAGATCTGCACTGCTCAAACAGGGCCTGGTTTCCCACATAGATGGCCCCGAGTCTGGCAGTCTTTCCAGACTCCGCGATCTGCCGGATATTCCGCAGGGCCGCATTGATTCCACGGCACTTTTTGCAGGGTTCTATACGGCCGTTTTTCATGGTGAGAATGACTTTTATGTCCAGGATATCCCCGATCTTTCCAACACTGGGAGACACCCTGCCGCCCTGAACCAGATACTTAAAATCATCCACCACAAAATAGATGTCAATCCTCCCCACCCGCTTTCTGATCTCTGCGGCGGTCTCCTGAAGCGACTTCCCCTCTTTCCGCATTTCCAGGGCGTCCACGCATAAAAAGCCGCTTCCCAGGGTGGCGCTCAGGGAATCGATGACCTCTATCCTGCCGTCCGGATACATTTCCCTCAGTTCGTCCGCCACCATGCAGACGGTATTGTTTGATCCGCTCAGCCCGGAGGAAACCGTGATGCATAAAATGTCCTTCCCGGACTGCAGCGTCTCCTCGAACCGTTTGCGGACATAATCCGGATTCACCCCGGAGGTATAGGCTCTCCTGCGGCTCAGCTCCTGAAAGAATTCCTCCCGGGTCAGCTTCTGTTCCTCTCCATATATCCTGTTTTCCTCAAAATAATAGTACTGGGGCAACATGACTATATCTTCGTCGTAAGGCGACGGCAGATCCACATCTCCATCCGTAAAAACAATAAAGTCCTTCATTTTGTCATCCTCGCACTTCCTGTCATGAATCAAGGCTTCTGCTCCGTACCCGCGCCCACCGCGGACGTCCTCTCCGCCTCCATAAACGGGTTCCACATACCCACATTTATATTACAGCAAATTCCGTCCTCCCCGCAAGTGCAATCGGGAAACCTTTAGAAAATATTTCGAAATCAGGCTGCGGCGCATGAAAAAGACGGCTGCAAATATGCTGCGGCCGCCCTGTATCTTCCATTTTAACTGAATGCGTTGATTTTCTTACTGAATTTATGTTTCCTCGCACATGTCATACAGAATCCGGAGGATATCCTGCATCCTGCTGCGCTGCTTTGGGTTAACCGTTTCCAGTACACAGATAACCTTCTCCATACCCTGATGTTCCTTCTCCTCCCCCAGCATAATGTAATCGCAGCTTACAGACAGCGCATCCGACAGGCGGCAGAGCACATCTGCCGAAAACCCCTTTTTACCCGTTTCTATTTCATAGAGAAACTTGTCTGAAATACCTGCCTTTTCAGCCAACGCCTCTCTGGTATAGTTATGCATTTCCCGCAATTCCCTGATTCGCTGTCCTGCAAGTTTATTCGGCATGTTATTCCTCCATTCCACAAAATTTTACACTATCGGACAGGTACTCCAAAACCTTCTATTGTTCCTTGTCACCATACTTAAGGTTCCTGTTTCCGGTTTTTTCATTATAACGGAGATTCTGCCCAGGAACGGCTTCCTGACCGGATTATGTGAAATCCTTCCCGGGTTCCCCGGCCCCGGTCAGCCATTGCCCGCAGGCGCTTTTCCATTCGGAGAGAAAAATACCATATCCGGTAAAAAAATGAATATTCTGCTTTCCATAGTGTATTCTGTTTTAGAAAAGGAAGGGGAGAAAACCATGGTACGGAAATATCTGAAAGAAAAATACAAAATCAGCAATTACGAAATGGCCCAGATAGAATATCTGTTCAAATCAGTCTTCTCGGAACTCAGCAAAATGATTCTGATGGGCATTCTGTTTCACAGGTACCTGGGCCTGTACCTCTTCGCCCTGTGCATCATGCTGTATCTGAGGACCTCCACCGGAGGCCTGCACTTTTATACTTACGCCGGATGCCTGGTTGGTTCCATCCTGTATCTGGGGTCTGCAGTCATCCTGCTGCCAAACCTGACCCTGCCTGTTTTTGCGCGGCTTGCGGCCCTGCTTGCATGCATCCTGATCTGTTACCGGGTGGGCCCTGTGGTATCAAAATACCGGTCCGAACTGTCCCCGGAAAAATTCCAGCACTGCCGAAACATCACCTGTACAGGTATTTTTATCTATGCCCTGGCCACATATATTATACCGGATAATCAATATATCACAGTTGGTTTCTGGATTATAATATTACATTCGCTGCAGCTTCCAGCGGCCAAAATACGCAAGAAAGGAGAACTTGGAAAATGATCGATTATCTTGTCGAGCGGTTTAAGAACTATTCCTGGACCCTGAAATCAACAATTGTAAGCATGGTGCTCCTGGGAGAATATCCTTACCCTTCCGAAGAGGATTATCCGGACTAAATCCCTGCCGGATACCCCCCAACGGAAAAAGCGGACATATCTAACCTTTGTCCGCTTTTCCCGTTCTAAGTGTAAACTCTATCCAGTTTTCTCCGTCCCTCTCCGTATTTTTATACTGAATGCTGCATCCCCACTCCCTGCAGAGACAGCGGACCCGGTACAGCCCAAGGCCCCGTTCCCTCCCCTTTGTACTGCTTCCCATTCGGAACCAGGTCTCCACTTCATCATAGCTTACATAGGGATACGGATTTGAAACCATAAAGCTGCAGCCCTTTTCCTCCTCTGTGAAACGGAACCATACCACCCTGTCCCGCTCCCTTCCGCAGACTGCCTGGGCGGCATTATCCAGAAGAATTCCCGTTATTTCCACCAGATGGTGCACGGGAATACTGCATTCTTCCAGGCGTCCCTCTATTGCAAATTTTATGATGATATTGTCTTCCTCAATCTCCAGAAACTTTCCGTATAAGAATCCCACCATTACGGCGTCCCCCAGAGTCAGCAGATCATTGTACCTGTTCTCCTGCTTAAGTCTGCCGCAGTATTTCTCCTGCGCCCTCACCAGTTTTTCATAGGATTTACAGGTATAATGGGTTGCAAAAATAGCGGCCAGATGATTTTTAAACTCATGCTGCCGCAGTCTGACGGATTTGATCAGTTCATCATACTTTTCCTGCATGCTCCTGGTAATCTGCAGTTCGTTCTCCACATCGCTTTTTTCATTCTGCGCCTTAAGGTATTTTTCCATCAGCAGCAGAATCACCGCCGCCATGGGCATTGCAAGCAGAAAGAGCAGAAGCTGTATTTCTCCGAACCTTCTCTGCTGAAACTGCATGGAGAAAACCAGGCACACCAGAAATACCGACAGAAGCAGAAGAAAACCGTTCCCCTTCCTGACGCGGGATCTCAGTCTGTATATCCCGGCTCCGGGCAGAGCAAAAATGCAGGTTCCCAATACCAGTATATTTGCCACAAATACTCTCTCCGATTCCGCTGCCTCCAGAAGGAAGTCAAGGGCCACCATAAAAAAGAACTGCATGATTGCCATAACCACCATCATCAGAAACACACAGAAGACAGCCCCGGCAAGCGAATCCCCGAATTTCCGGATACAGAACACCGTGATCAGGAGATAAGGAGCCACCCTGCAGAAAAACCCCAGTTCGCAGACGTTTTCCAGTTCATATATGATGACACAGCACAAATACAATACTCCCACAGCAATGTCAGGCTCCGGCTTCCGGTTGTACATTCGGTATACGCAGACAATTACTGCCATGATTTCCAGGAGAATCGACGCCCGCCCCAACACTCAGGAAAATATTTCCTTTACCTGTTTTTTAAACATAACACCGATATTCACTCTGCCCATTCCCTCCTGAAACTGAATGACCCCGTTCACCAGATCCACATTATGTACATGTCTTATATTTATCACCGTGCTGCGGCTGCACTGCAGAAAGTCACTGCTGTCTGCCTCTTCCAGAAAACCCCTGATGGTCTTGTATGGAATATGCATCACATCATCATAAGTCGTATGAATATGCAGAACATGGTCAATGCTCTCCACATATACGATACGCCCGCTCTCCACAGCCAGAATAATGCCGTCCTTGTGAAATTTCAGAATTTTCGCCTGGTTGTCGATACCAGGAAAAGCCAGCGCTTCCTCAACCAAAGTCTTCAGCCTGTTCCTGTCAAAAGGCTTTTCTATAAAGCCGTAACAGTGAAGCGCCTCGTAAGTAACCAGTTTTTCGTCATACAGGGAAGTGACAATGATGACCGGAGTGAATCCGTATCTTTTGATCTGCCTTATATCCTCCACAAAATGCAGGCCGGACGTATCGCCCGGTCTTTTTGTATCCAGTATAATGTCCACAAGAAACAAATCGATGGTATTTTTCAGGGCGCACTGGCAGGCATCCTTCACATTGTCGCATGGAAAAACAGTGGTCTTAATGCCCACTTCCCCCACAATGTCAGACAGATACTCCAGCATGGCCCCGTTGTCCTCTAAAATAAGTACTTTTTTCACTGATTGATTCCCCTTTTTCTTATCAGTTCTTCTTTTGAAACAACTTTAGTATGGCCAATATATTATTTTCCGATATGGCATCCATTCTCTCCAAAAACCACCCCGCTTCACATAACAGTCCTTTTCTGTCCCTGAGCACCATTGACGGCGGAACCCTGAATTCTCTGTAAAAACGCCACAATAATTCGCTGTCCGGCAGGCACTGGTCATTCTCCAGCTTCCGCAGCTTTTTCAGGTCAATACAGAGATGGTCCGCCATCTCCCTCTGTGTATAGTCCAAAAGACGCCTGATCAGAAAGAAAAGATTATTGTCAAAATTCTGGTCTGCGTCCAACAGACGTATATACCTGACCTCCTGGTAAAGATTTTTCCAGAAGGCCGACGGCTCCAATACATAATAACAGGTAATTATAGAAAATATCGTCTCCAGAAGACAGATGGCTTCAAAATAACTGCACTCCTCAAATTCTTTCACATAACGGCCCTTTGTCCGCTGTCCCGTAAAAATATAGTGGACATCCATTCCCAGGTCAATGAGGGCATTTACCTCGTCATAACTAAAATACTGCATTCCCTTCTCAATCTTGCAGTACTGCGCCTGGCTCATATGCATGCGCTGACACATCTCTCTTTGAGACCAGGTCAGTTTTTCCCGCTCTTCCCTCAGCCGCTTTAACACGTCCTTGTAATCCATACCCATGGTAAATGTCCTTTAAAATAGAATGCACTTATCATGTTCATTATATTTTATCTCTATTCCCCATTTTGCACCTAATTAGGAATAAACGGACTCGCGCATGCATTATGACGGCCTTTCGCCGAAAAGACGCCGGATGCTTTCTCAGACCGGAATGCTTGACGCCACGCAGAGACCGCCCCAGCCAACCCGGTCGTTGGGGTAATAGTCCTCACCCCTCAGGGCCCGGGAACCTGCCCTCAGATATGCCTTTACCTTCTCCCCGTACAGAAAGGGATCGTTTCCCCTGACAATCCCCCATTCCATCAGAAGCGCCGCGCTTCCTGCCACAATGGGCGTGGCAAAGGAGGTCCCCGTGAAAGGCGTATATCCCCCATAAATATCCGGCGCCAGAATCCCTACCCCCGGCGCTGCCAGATCCGGCTTTGCCAGTCCTGCCGCCACCACTCCGATGGTCCGGTTTGCATCCGCATAGCCTCTCCCCGAGAAATCCGCATAAGCCTCATAGGTACTGTCATAGGCCCCCACACTGATGACCTTTGAGGCCGTGGCCGGAATCGTCAGGGTCACTTCCGGTGTCGCGCGGTAAAATCCCGTCCCTCCGCTTCGCACAACCCCGGAGGGAAGATAAAAGTAATATCTTCCCGTCACAATCCGCCTGGGAACCAGACGGATTGTCCACACGCCGCTGTTAATATAGTTCCGTCCCAGAGGCAGCATCTCAAAATAGATTTCCTCTGCCACCGCGTAAGGGGCCGGTTCCCCGAAATACACCAGAACCTCCGTCTGTTCCAGGCGCAGCACATACTTTCCCCCGTTGACCGTTTCGGGCAGCTGGGCTTCCTGGCCTCCCGGAGAGCGCAGGTAGATGCGGTATTCGTCACAATAATTTTTCCACAGTTGGACACTCAGGCTCCGCTCATATTCCGCCACTGCCAGTTCCACGGAGGCAGGCCGCGCAGTGGCGCTGCCCATACGGCTGGGGACCGTCTCGGCACCTGTTTTTCCACCCGACGTCTCTTCTTCCAGCAGGCTGCCTGCCACATGCCCGCCGCTTCCCGCCTCATTGCCGCTGCCCACGCAGATTACCGTGCGGCCGATCTCCGCCGCATTGTCCAGAAAGCGTTCCAGCAGGGAGCTTCCGTCATGTGCCCCGTAGGTGTTGCCGAAGCTTAAATTGATCACCACCGGCATGGCAAGCTCAATGGCCTTCCTCACCGCATATGTGATGCCGCGCATGATCTCCGTTGTCTTTGGAAAGGAGTTCTCATCCGGCTGCCCCAGTTTGACGATCAGCAGCTCCGCCTCAGGCGCAACCCCCTGGTATCCCCCGCTGTTTCCTGCAGCGATTCCTGCCACAGCAGTGCCATGGCTGCTGCTGTCCACACTGGGCAGCAGCCGGAATGCCTCCTGGCCTCCTGCCTCCAGCGCCCGGTTGATCTGTCCTGCATCGAACTCCACCCCTATGCCGAACCCTGCAGGAGGCCGCCATGCGGCGCCTTCCTCCTCCCCCTCCCGGGAAGAGCCCCCCGGCATCAGGGTCTGGTCCCAGAGAAAAAGAATCCTTGTGCCCCCGTCTGCCTTCCGGAATTCCTGCCTTCTGTAGTCGATACCGCTGTCCAGCACGGCCACCAGCACGCCTGCGCCTGTGAGATAGGGATCCCGCAGCGTGGCCTGGGCAATGCAGGAATTATCCGTCGGCATCTCCACACCGTAGAAATACCGCTTTGGCATCTCCACATACTCTATTTCCTCCACCTCTGCCATCCTTTCCACCAGCTGCTCCGGCACTGTCAGTATGGCATAGCCCGCAATCAGGTATTCCACCTGTATATCCAGGGCTCCCAGTCTGTCCAGACTGCCATGATACTTTACGATCAGTTCCCATGTACGGGAATCCGTATTAAATCCTACGTTTAATTCCTCAGTCCTCGCCCTGGTCTCCTCCGGCGTCTGCAATGCCAGCTGCAGCAGCTCCTCCAGTTTCTGATTCATATTCCCCTGTCCTTTCAGGTCCCCTGCTCTCCTGTTATTCTATGAAAATATCCGGTATATGGTCCTCTTTCAGCCGGTTTATGCCGAAATTTTCTTCTGCAAAGCAAAAAAGGAAGCACCATGGTTTCCCACGATACTTCCCTTAAAATCTTCCCGCTATTCTGTTTTACCGCTGCAGTATCTGTTTTATTTTGTGTTTCAGGTTTTCCGGAAGAACATTATCGTAAATTTCATAATACTCAGGGAATGTCAGCGGCCTTCCATAGGTGAGGATTTCCATCTCCACCCCCATCAGGTCTACCAGAAACCCCACGGCGCTCATGCCGTTCCGCAGATAAAATTCCTTCCTGCGGGCTCTCTCCCGGCGGTTCTCCACATCTCCCTTTTCTTCCGTGCTCTCAATCTCCACCACGATCCTGTCCCTGCCGTACCGCTCCTGCAGCTCTGCCAGGGCCCTGCTTCCCAGGCCGCTGCCCTGGCAGCGGGGCTCCACTGCCAGATAGTCCAGCAGCGCCAGTTCCCCTGAAAGCAGCATGATTGCCAGGCCGCAGAAATTACCCTCCGGATCCTCCATCATCAGAAGATCAAAAAATCCCTCCTGCCGCTTCTGCAGCATGAAAGCAAACGGCTTCTTTTCCGATTTCGGAAAGGACTTCTCATACAAATCCTGCAAAAGCGCCAGTTCCCTCTCCGTTTCTGCATGTCTTAACACAGTCTCTCCCTCCAAACTGTCTGCTTATGCCGTCACACCATGGCGGATCTGCAGCTCGTACAGCTTCTTATAGATACCATCCTGGGACAGCAGCTCCTGATGGGTACCCCTCTCCTGGATCTTTCCCTTATGCATGACCATGATGCAGTCGGCATGCTGAATGGTGGACAGCCTGTGGGCTACCATGATGGTGGTGCGCCCCCGCATCAGCTTTTCCAGCGCCTCCTGAATCAGCAGTTCCGTCTCCGTGTCAATGTTGGCCGTGGCCTCGTCCATCACCAGAATACTTGGCTTATGGGCCAGGGTGCGGGCAAAGGACAGCAGCTGCCTCTCTCCTGCCGAGAAAGTGGCTCCCCTCTCCGATACGGGCTCCCGGTAACCGCCCGGCAGCTTCTCGATAAAACGGGAGGCATTGACATATTCGGCGGCTTCCTTCACGTCCTCCAGTGTAATATCCTCATTGTGCAGGCGGATGTTGTACTCCACATCCCCCTCAAAGATAAACACATCCTGCTGCATCTGTCCGATGGCGCTGCGCAGCTGTTTCTTGCTGATTTTCCGGATGTCCACCCCGTCTATATAAATATTTCCCTTCTGAATGTCATAATATCTTCCTATCAGATTCAGGATGGAGGATTTCCCTGCGCCGGTGGCTCCCACAAAGGCCACCCTCTCCCCCGGCTCTATGACAAAGGACACATCCCTCAGGACGTAATTTTCATTGTCATAGGCAAACCACACATGGGAAAACTCGATGCGTCCCAGTATCCTGGGCAGAATCACCGGATTTTCCTCCTCCTTTACCAGAGGCTCCTCGCTCATGATGGTGAAAATTTTCTCCGCGGAGGCAATGGAGGACTGCAGCGTGGAAAACTGTTCCGCCAGTTCCTGTATGGGTTCAAAGAAGGACTGGATATACTGCGCAAAAATATACAGCGTACCAATGGAAATCACGCCCCCCATCACATCCCGGCTTCCGATACCCAGAACGATCATCAGGGAGATAATGCTGAGGATATAAATCAGGGGCCTGAAGATGGCAAACACCATCATTTCCCTGTAACCTGCCCGGAACAGCTTATGGTTCTTGTCGTTAAATTCCTCATACTTCCTTTTCTCCCTGCCGAAAATCTGGATGATGCGCATGCCGGAAATATTTTCCGACAGAAAGGTGTTCACATCCGTCAGACGCGTCCTGGAAATACGGTATGTCTTCCGCGCAATCTTGCGGAAAACCACTGTCAGTACCGCCACAAAGGGCAGCAGGATAAAGGAGATCAAAGCCAGCTTCCAGTCCAGCATCAGCATCACCACTGCAAGTCCGATAATCTTTACCACATTCCGGAACAGCCTTACCAGAATGCCCGAGTACATTTCATCCAGGGCTTCCACGTCATTGGTGACACGGGTTACCAGCCTTCCCACCGGCGTCAGGTCAAAATAGCGGCTGCTCAGTGACTGGATATGAGCATACAGCTCCTTCCGCACGGTGAGAATAATGCTCTGCCCCATCTTCTGCAGCAGCCAGGTCTGGGTTATGTTGAACACAAAGCTGAATGCCAACACAATGCCGTATTTTATGGTGGTCTCCACAATCACATCATAGTTTCCCTGGGTCTCAAACAGGTCGATGGCATCCCCGATCAGCATGGGGCGGTACAGATCAAAACCGGTCAGAACCAGCACCAGGATCAGGCACACAGCCACCCATCCTATATAGGGCTTCATATATGAAAGCAGGTGCAGCAGGGCATTGCCTTCATAATTGGATTCTATCTTATCATCGGTCAAAGTACTCATCGCTACCTCCAAATAATTTTCCTATATAGCCTTCAGTTCCTGCTCCAACTGCTGCTTCTCGTAAATATGGGCATAGAAGCCCTCCTTTTTCAGCAGCTCCTCATGGGTGCCGTATTCCGTGAGCTCTCCTTCTGTGAGTACCGCCACATGGTCCGCCTTCTGCAGTGTGGAAATACGGTGCGCAATGATGATGGTGGTCTTGCCCTGGCGCAGCTTCATCAGATTTTCCAGAATCTGTTCCTCCGTGTCCGTATCCACCGCAGACAGGGAGTCATCCAAAATCAGCACCGCCGAATCCATCAGCAGGGCCCTGGCTATGGAGCTTCTCTGCTTCTGGCCGCCGGACAGGGTCACGCCCCTCTCTCCCACCAGGGTTCTGTACTCCTCCGGGAATCCCATGATATTGTCATGAATGCAGGCTGCCTTTGCCGCCCTTTTGATACTGGCCCGCATCTCCGGATGATCCCTGATTCTCTCTTCCAGGCCGAAGGCGATATTTTCCTCCAGGGTATCCGAAAACAGGAAATTGTCCTGGGGCACATAGGCCATATCCCTGTGCAGCACTGCCAGGGGAAACTCCGTGATGGGCTTTCCGTCCACCAGAAGCGAACCCGTCTCGCAGTCGTACACTCGCAGAAGCAGATCTGCCAGACTGGATTTTCCGCTTCCCGTCCGCCCCAGTACCCCCAGCATCTCCCCTGCCTTCACATGAAGGTTCACATTCTTCAGCACGGGACTGTCGCCGTCCGGATATGTAAAGGTCAGGTTTTTCAGGGTGATGTCGCCCCTGATCTTCTCTTCCCCGCCTGCCGCGCCTTCCGGCAGCTTATCCACGATATCCGGCTTCTCCCGGAAAATGCAGGCAATCCGCTGAAATGCCGCGGCAGCCTGTGAAAAGTTATTGATGCAGTCTCCGCAGGCGATCATGGGCCATACCAGCATGCCGATGTAAGAATTGAACGCCACGAACTTTCCGATGGAAACCTGGCCGTTCAGCACCATACGGCCCCCGAATACCAGAGTCAGCAGCAGGCTGATGCCTGTGATGGCGTCCAGGGCCGGGCCAAACACTGCCCTGAGCTTCACCATGGACAGGTTTTTCTCCATGCTGTTCTGGCTGGCTTTCTCAAATGCGCGGAAATCCTCCTCCTCCTGCACGAAGGCCTTCAGCACACGCACCCCGGCGATGCTTTCCTGCACCTTATCGGAGAGCTGCGAGAAGGCTTCCTGCCTCCTGGTCTGGCGCTTCTTGGCCTCGATCCCGTAAAAATAGCAGCCCACAGCCACCAGTGTCAGCGGAATAAACGCCATCAGTGTCAGTCCCAGATCCACATACATTACCATCCGCAGCAGTACCATCACAGTCATGACAACAGCGTCAAAAGCCGTGACCACCGCAGGCCCCACCGCCATGCGGATGGCATTCAGGTCATTGGTAAACCTTGCCATAAGGTCTCCTGTCTTATGGCTGTTGAAATAACGGGCGGACAGGGTTTCCAGATGCCCGAACATGTCATTTCTCAGCCTGTATTCAATGCCCCGGGCAGACCCGAAAATGCAGAACCGCCATCCGAACCGTCCCAGGGTCATCACCGCGCCTGCGGCAAAAAGCTTGGCCAGCAGCATTACCACACCGTCATGGTCAAGGATGCCCTCCGTGAGGCCGTCTATCAGTTCCCCGATAAACTGTGGTATGTACAGATTCGCCAGATCCACCGACAGCAGGATGACCACCCCTGCCAGGTAAAACCACTTATACTTTAACAAATACGGAAGCAGCGAAAATTTCTTTTCATCCATTTTGTTTTACACCTACCGTTCTTCCTTTTCTGTGCCCCCGGGCAGCAGACGGAGCACATCCCCCGCCATGACCCTGCGGACAAAATCATGAATATTTTTCAGTTTCTCCGAAAATACCATTCCCCCGTAGAACATTACCGTACTGTGCTGATCTGACCCTGCTGTCATGGGAAAACCATGCTCCTCCGCATAACTGACAGCCATGTCATTATACTCGGGATGCGCTGCTTTGTGACAATCGCTGATATGGGATGTATTCAGCCCCTCCACCGCATCCACATATTCCGGAAATAACCGGACTTCCGGAATATAGGAGGCCTCCCGGAATGGATGGGCATGGCAGACAATCCCGCCTCCGCCGTGCACCAGCTGAAACTGCTCCTCCACCGTGGCGTCCCTGATCTCCGGGTGCGCCAGCAGCCATTCCCTGTCAAGGCCATATATCAGAAATTCCGTTCCCTGATAACAGGATTCCCATCCGAAAAATACCTGCAGACCATGCTTTTCCCCTTCTTCCCTGGCGTTTTCGTAGCCATGACAAAAAGCCTCCACCCAGTCACTCCATGGAAGCCTTCTGTCCACCGCCGTATTGCCATAAAAGAAATGGTCCGTGACAATGATTCCCGCATACCCCGCCCCGGCATACGCCCTTGCCATCTCTGCGCCTGTGCACATGCCGCAGGCGCTTCCCTCACTGGTATGCATGTGCGTTTCATACCAATATCCTTTAGTCCTCATCTCGCCGTCTTCTTCCAATGCCCCCCTTCTTTTCCGATTCCCTGCCGGGACATTTCCTCCTTTCTTTCCGCTGCCTCTGCAGCCCCTGATGATAGTTATCTCTCTATTATATCCTGTCCCGCCACAGGAAGCAATGTATTTTTCAGTCCTTTTATTAAAATTTTTGAGGGTTTGGAATGCTTTCGAATAAGATCTTTCCGCCTGTAAATTTCAACCGTACAGATGAAAATATTTCCACGCCAGGTATCTTGACACATTGTAAGTGCGGATTCCAAAATTCTCCATACTCATCTGCAGTTTCCCCATCCAACTGTAACCGAAGCCCTCCCGTTCATAGAAAAAGCTGCCGCCCTCCTTCCCCACACAATGGTCAAGGGCGTACCCCACTGCATTTTCCGCATAAAAGGCCTCAAACCGGTATCCCTCCTTCTCCATCCAGGGGATCAGAACCGGAGCCGCATCCGCGCTCAGAGTTCCCAGATAACCATAATCCGTCTCACCGCTGTGAAAATCCGCCACATTCATCTTCGCAATCCAGTAATCCGGATGCGCAAAGGAAAGGGCAATATAGAGCACTGCCACCACCGCGCACTGATAACGGAACAGGGGAAACCTCTTTCTGAAGATTCCTGCCACCACCCCTGCAAACAGCAGCGCAAGCAGCACAAGCCCCCACAATACCAGAATCCGGAGATAGGTCAGGGAGTAGCAGCGAATATAAAGAATCATTCGATATCCGCTGGAAGCAATCATCACAAAAGTGCAAAGTGACATGACCGTCAGAATCACCTTCAATACCCTGTTTTCCCGGAAATATGCCAGACAGACCTGCACTATCACCAGATTCAGCATGCTTACCGCCAACAGCTGAAAGAACCCTTCCCTTGCGTACATGGCATAGGTGTATCCCTCCGGCAGCTGCATCCTCCCCAGAAACAATCCCCCGATCTGAATTCCGGAAAAGACCAGATACAGAAAGGTCAGAAGACCGGTAACCGTAATGGCTGTAACGGGCTCTCCCTTCCGCCTGTCCGGAACCTCCTCCCGGAGCCTCCTCCTGCACAGGCATGCAATAAGCGCATAGGAGCAGAAAAACAGAACAGTGATGCGGAGAAATATGTTAAATATTCCTCCCAGTCTGATGCTTCCCAGCAAGCCCTCCGCCATCTGGCGGAAGAGGACATCCGCGCTGGCAAGAAGCAGCAGAACCACCAGCAGCATTGGAATCCCCACCAACAGCCCCGCCGCAAAATACCAGATCCTTTTATCCGTCTTCTTCCCCTTTTCCTGCTGCCAGGCGCTCCCGTCGGAAACAGGCCGCCCCAACTCCCTCATGCCTGTAAAAACCAGGGTGCAGATACTGGCCAGGTACTTCCCGGTGGTCCATCCTGAGGTATTGTAAAACTGCTTCAGCAGCAGGCTCATCAGCAGAAGAAAGATTCCCAGTTTATTAAAAAATATGAGGAATCCGTCATCTGTGCAGAAGGTGGAAACTCCCAGAAGCATCATTGCGGCGATGTAAAAGCAGCTTCCTTTTTTTAAGGTAATTCCCAGTTTTGACAAAGAGAAGCCAAAAAACAAGAGGCTGCCTGCCACGAAAAAAGGGAATGTGATCCCCGAACCGTTTCTGTACATGCAGAATGCATAGAAAATGGAATAGACAAGAGCCCAGGGCGCAATGCTCCCGAAATTCTGCTTCAGGCGCGCTGTTTCCTCTGTATCGGAAACACCCGGATTGTCTGTCTTCCATTCTGCCTTCTCCCGGCTGATTTCATCCACCCATATACGTTCTTCCATTCTTTCCGCCATCTTCTTCCTCTCCTTTCTTTCCTGACCTGGAAGCGAAGGACGCAGATCAGTCCTGCTCCCCTGCTCCGGCACTTTCCTCCTCAGACACATACTCCAGGATATCCCCCGGCTGACAGTTCAATGCCCTGCAGATGGCCTCCAATGTGGTAAACCGCACTGCCTTTGCCCTGTTATTTTTCAAAATGGACAGATTGGCAAGGGTAATATCCACTTCTCCTGCAAGCTCTGTCAGGCTCATTTTGCGCTTTGCCATCATAACGTCCAGATTTACTACAATTCCCATATACTTATCCCTCGAATCTGTTTTCTGCACTGTTCCGGTTTCTTATATCCCCGCCATCAGATAGTCAGATCATTCTCCTGCTTGTACCGAACGGCCTCCTCAAACACGCAGGCCAGCACTTTGCTGAACAGTCCGGCAATGACAAACACCAGGATCACCACCCCCATGGCAATGGTCATATAGACAATACTGCGCACCACAGACATCACTGCAATAAAGAAGCTCCAGTTCCCCATTTTCTGCAGACTGACCACATTTTCCCTGACAAAACAGTCCTCAGCCAGGACTGTCTTAAAAATCCTGCGCAGTTCCCGGACCAACACAAGGGCTGCAATTCCCAGAACAAAATAAATGATTACAGTTTCCTCGTAATGCTCCACCACCATGGGAAACAGTTCCCCTATCCTGCGGATACTGTAAGGCAGGCTTACCGTGGCCACAATTCCCATGTAAAACATAATGTCCAACAGATATTTTGTGCACAGTGTCAGCATTTTCTTCTTCCTGTACAGTTCCTCTTCGTAATTCAGGCTCCTGCCCTCTTTCTTTTCTTCCATAAGCGCCTCCCTGTATCCTCCCATATCGCAGTTCTGCGGCAGAAGGCCCATATGTCCCGCTGCCGCAGCTCCCCGATCTCTCCGCGGATTCCTGTGATTTGAAATAAATATATCACCTGGAATCACGAATGTCAATATATTATTATTGTTTTTCAATAAATATTTATTGAGTTGGGGCAACAACCCTTCCTCCAGTATTTGACGCCCCAATTCTCGAAGTTCCATTCCTCCATATACTGGTTGCACTCGTAATCAATATAAAAGAGCTCACCCTCCCGGACCACGAAATTCGTGGGATAATAGTCGATGTTGGTATTGGCCGCATACAGCAGAGCGCACATTGCCTGCACCTGCTCCAGATAAGCAGGCTGCATTCTGTCCTGCTGAACCAATTCCGAAATTGTGCTTCCCTCAATGTATTCCTTCAGAATGCGCTCCCGCTCCACGTCCACCTCTATCAGCTCCGGCATTCTGATCCCAATCTGTTTCAGCCAGCGATACGCATCCCGCTCCGACTGCAGCTTATCTCCGAACTGATAATAGTCGCAGGGTTCATGGTGGATCTGCTTCAAAACGTATTGGCTTTCCCCGTCACTTACCAGATAGGAATACCCGCCCTTTCCCTTCCCCAGAAGCTTTCTCACATCGTACTCTTTTCCGTTTACCGACATCCGTTCTTCCATATACCCCTCCTGTTCCGCCGGATATCCGCCTGCTGCATCCTGTCAGCTCCAGGCGTCCTCATCCCTGACAAGCACAGCCGCCTCGTAGTCTTCCAGACTGCCGGAAAACACCCTGCCGCTTATCAAGTTCTTCCAGCCCTCCAGTTCCGGGAACTCCGCCTTCCCCTTTCTCACATGAAAGATCAGGACCATCCGCTGCCCTCCCGATTCCCTCTCCAGATATAAGATTCCCCTGTCGTCATCCGCGCTCTGTACGGTGAGCCGCCCTTTGGTCAGAACCGGATACGTATGCCGGATCCGGATCAGCTGACGATAGTACCCAAGGCATTCCCCATCCTGTCTGCTTTCCGCCCAGAGCATCCCCCGCCTGCAGTCCGGGTCAGGGCCTCCTTCCATGCCCACCTCGTCGCCGTAGTAAATCATGGGCATGCCGGGAAGCAGAAGCTGCATGGCCGCCGCCAGTCGCTGTTTCGCCCTGCTGCCTCCGGCACTGTGCAGAAATCTGGCCGTGTCATGGCTGTCAATAAAGTTCCACAGATACCCTTCCAGGGATTTGTTCAGATTTCCCTTCACAAAATTCAGATTCCCCAGAAAAGCCGAGGGACCAACCTCCTCCCTGGCCACCAGATCCACCACGGAATCATAGAAGGGATAATTCATCACACTGTCCCACTCGTCCCCTTCCAGGAAATCCCCCGCATAATGCCAGATTTCCCCCACCACAAGAACATCCTTTTTCACCGCCTTCATCTCTCTGCGGAACCGTTTCCAGAAGACATGGCTGATCTCATCCGCCACATCCAGCCTCCAGCCGTCAATATCGCATTCCCGTATCCAATAGGCCGCCACATCAATAAAATAATCCGCAGTCTCCGGATTATTCAGGTTCAGCTTTGGCATGTATCCGGCATAGCTGAAGGTCTTGTAACTGGGGCGTTTTCCCCATTCCATCACCAAAGGAAAGCTGTCTATATAGTACCAGTCCAGATACGCGGATTTCTCCTCCTTCTCCCGAATATCTCTGAACGCAAAAAAGTCTATTCCAGTATGGTTAAACACACCGTCCAGAACCACATACATCCCCGCTTCATGAGCCATTCGCACAAGCTCCTTCAGCTCTTCCTTATCCCCAAAGGAGGGATCGATCCTGTAATAATCGTCAATATTGTATTTATGGACGGAATTTGAACTGAAAATAGGCGTCATATAGAGAATATCTACCCCCAGATTCCTGATATAATCAAAATGTTTGATTATTCCACCCAGGGAACCTTTCAAATCCGCTTTCCCGTCAATGGGCGCCTGATACCAGCTTTCCTCCGGAATATCCCTGTCCGAGGCAAAACGGGAGGGAAAGATCTGATAGACCACTTTGTTTTCCGCCCAGGCAGGCAGCTCGAAACGCTCCTCCTCCCGAAGAGTCTGGGGACAGTCGAACATCCTTCCGATATCGGTTATGCATTTGTCATAGAATCCATGGTTTCCATAATAAACCATGTTTCCCACCCGGTCCTGTATCTCGAAGAAATACCGCAGGCAGACTACATCCATGTCCACTTCCGCCTCATAATAGTCTATATAATTGTCGGAACAGATATTTTCCATGGGATACTCCTGCCTGGTATCCATATAGTGAAGAGGCAGGTACTTGTTCTGGGTGTGCAACACTACCCTGGCCCCGTCCCCCTTCTTTACTTCCAACCTGATCACAAAACGCCCTTTCGCTATGGCATAGCAGTATCTCCTGTCTGCAAAATGCCTGATTGCCGCACATTCCATATTTTTCTCCTTTTATTTTGAGTTCCGTATCTACGGCTTCTGTGCCCTCTCCAGCAGAGAAGCCTTCGATACTGTTTTCCAGTTCCGTATCTGCGTATTCCGGGCCCTCTCACCCTCTCTTTTTCTTGCATTATACTCCGGTCTATGGTATGATTCTTGCATAATCATCCTTATATTTTAGCATTATCCTATTAACAATCCAATGTATGGCAGAATGCCGGAGGAGTCCCATGGAACACACACCTGTACACGAAACCAAAACCCACGGAACCGCAGCCTTTCCCTATACCATTTACCACGGCCGTATTCCTGAGCTCATTCCTTCCTTTCCCCTGCACTGGCATGATGACTTTGAATTGATTTACTGTGTGGGAGGGCAGTTGGAAGTCACGGTCTGGGGACAGCTCTACAGACTTTCCCCGGGTGACCTGGTGGTGATTCTGCCCCGCGGGGTGCACTCCATTGACCAGTATCGTCACGAAAACGGTGAATACTTCAATATTATGTTTCATCCCAACCTTTTCAAAGGACCGGAAGAAGACCCCTGCTATGCCAAATACGTGCTGCCCTTCCTGAACGGTGAAAAAATCCTGACCTGCTTTCATGCCGGGAATTCCCCTTTCAATCAGGCGGTGACCCCCTGCCTTCTGTCCATGCTGGCCCATCGCAGGGAAGGCTACTCCACTCATGAACTGCTGATGAAATCTCAGCTGTTCATGCTCCTTCATCACATGAATCTGCACTGCTCTACTGCAGACGGTCACAGTGATTTCCTGCGCCTGTCCTACAGCCGCCTGCGGAATGCCCTTTATTACGTACAGCACTTTTATGATCAGGACATTACCGTGCAAAAAGCCGCAGTGCAATGCGGCTTTTCGGAGAGTCATTTTATGAAATTATTCCGGGAATTTACCGGGATGAGTTTTAATGCCTATCTGGTGAATTACCGTCTGGAGCTGGCCGCCCGGCAGCTGTCAGAGACAGAACTTAAAATAATCGACATCGCC
Source organism: uncultured Lachnospiraceae bacterium (assembly GCA_947367855.1). Lineage (GTDB taxonomy): Bacteria > Bacillota > Clostridia > Lachnospirales > Lachnospiraceae > Acetatifactor. The sequence goes on from CANBFE010000016.1 coordinate 49,872, forward strand.
GAAAACTGCGGCTTTCATAACCAATCCTATTTTACCCGTACCTTTCGGAAAAAATACGGACAGACACCATCCGACTACAGGAAGAACATGTGAGAAATTATAACCATCAATAAACAATATCCTTATTCCTGAATCCCTTCCCGATAAACGGCACTTCAAAAAAGTCCCTGGGATTCTTACGGATCAGATAGTCTATATAATTTCCCACCATCAGCGCATAGCTGTAATACCCCATGGCATTGGGATGAAAGCCCAGCCCAAAGGTTTTCCGCATCTCCTCGTCATAAACCGGCCCGTCATTGGTCATGTCAATCAGATACGTAAAGGAGAACAGCCCGCACATGTTTTTCATTTCTTCAGCTATTGCGCGTATAATGGGGTCCGCCGTCTCTTCCCCCCGCCTCTGCATGGAAACCAGAAAAATCCGGGCATCCTTTTCAATGCTTTTCAGCTTAGAGACAATGCGTCCCATATTTCCAAAGAAAGTATCCGGATTGCTCTCCGGATCTTCCGGATGGATATCTGCCGCGCTGCCCACCGGATGGCCGCAGACAAACACATCATTATTTCCAAGAGCAATAATATATGCCTGGTTCCATTGCCAGAAATCATTCCGGTCCGCCCAGCTCTCATAGAATTCCCTGGCAGTCATGCCGCCCCGGGAATAATTATGGCACACAGTCCCGGTGAGACGCTCTAACACCGCAGGCCAGGAATACTCATACATATCATGATATACAATATTTCCCTCCTGGTCATGCGCCTCGAACTCTCCGGATGACAGAGAGTCGCCGATCACCCCGATCTCCTTAAAAATACCTGCAAACCCGCAGGAATCCTTTATTTTGTCCAGAGGCTTTTCCCCCGGCATTGCAGTAAACAAATCCAGTTTCATTACCTTCTCCTCTCTTTAAGGCTTTTTATGCCTTTTCCCACTCCGCACCGGTGACTTTCTTCAGATCCAGGCCCCGCGTCTCGCCTACATATTTCCATATAATCAATATTGCCCCTATCAATCCCGGAATCGTCAGCCCCAGATACATATACCCAAAGGTTTCCTTGGGAATAAGCGGAAGCAGCACGATTGTCACAATGGTGGCCAGGCCGCCGATGATTCCATTCAGCAATGTATTGATCACGGTAACGGAAGAACGCAGATTGGTCGGCGAGGATTCCGAAAACATAATGCCCCCTATGGTATCTCCTGCTCCCCAGTAGCTGCCCATAAAGCCACCGATGGCAAAACCTGTTATGATCGGCGTCCAGGCCAGCATGGAGCCTGCAATAAAGACGCTGTAACAGACCACCGCCGAACAGGACATGGCAATAATCGTTATTTTTCTTCCGAAACGGTCCGAGACAAGTCCGGCAGTAAATGTCAGAAGCGCATTTCCCACAGGATAGAAATACAGCGCCAGTGTGATGGCTTCCTCTGTCATCAGTGCAGATTCTTTCATCACTGTATTGTATGTTGCAGTGGCAAGGGACGCGGAGTAGAAGAAACAGCATGCCAACATTAAGAATCTTAACTGCCGGTGCCTGAAAGCGAATTTTACAGCATTGACAATCCCTCCCTGGGCATTATTGTTTTTCTCCTCTCTGCTCTGCTTCTCCCTGTCCTCAACAGGGGTTTTTAAATATTTCACCCTGTTCACCAAAAAGGTATCTGTTTCCTTTGCAAAGAGCAGCGCCGCCAGAGACAGTGCAAAACCCAGAACACCGGGCACCAGGTATACCAGATGCCACCGCTGACTCTGATTCTGCATAAGCGTCTCCCGCAGCAGGGGAATAAGCAGGGTTCCCAGAATTGCCACGGCTTTTGTCAGCGCATAGTTCCGCGCCCGGTTCTTCTCCTTGGAGCACTCCAGAATATATACGCACTGCATGTCATGGGAAACCATAAATCCCATCAGGGTGCCGCCCACCATGTATACGAAAATGTTGTCGGAGAGATAGACCAGAAACAACCCCATTCCCATCATCAGGGTATTGATCACCAAAAACGGTTTCCTGCCAAACCGGTCTGCCAACGGACGATAAAACACAATCAGCAGCGTTACCGGATACGTAATAAAACCCAGAGCCGAGGACAACGACAGGCCTTCGCCATATTCCAGTCCCATATTCTGCACAAAAAACTCGTTAATGATATTTGATTGAAACTGGATGGAAATCGTGGACGCAATCTCATCGATAATATAAATTAATGACAGCACCATAAAAAGATACAGCATATAGAACCGATTGCTCCTTGCCTGAAGCTGCTTCTCCCTTCGGACGAGCTCTCTTGCCTCCCGCGCCTTTACGGCCTCAATGTCTTTCGCTTTCACCGTTTCTCCTCCTCTGAAAATCGTACACCAGGAAATTCTTCGTCATATCCCCATTGATACCAAACTCTCCGGCCAGCTTATCGATAACCCCCAGGAATTCTTCCGCTGTATTCCCCGGAGAAATCAACCCCTGCTTTTCCATATATTTATAGCAGAAGATATTCAGCACAATCTCATCGATTGCCAGAGACACCACTGCATGATTTTTTGTGTAAGTGTAAATATCCTCGCTCCCGCCGCTTTCTCCGTTCAGGCACTGAATCCCGTCAACGATCAGCGTCAGTCTCCGATAGGGAAACAGCCTTGAGGCATCGGTCAGCCGATAAGAAAAGATCACTGCGCCATCCAGTTCTATTTCCTCAAAGGTAAAAATATAGATTTTGATTCCTCTCTTCACGGCATTTTCCAAAGCTTCCCGCAAAAGTCCAAATTCACTGTACCAGATGGAAAGGGAGATCTCTCTTTCCGCGCTGTCTATCAACACAGCAGCCTTTTTGATAAATTTGTCATAGCCAACTATATTCAGCACATAGTCCCTGCTCTCTTCCCCGTCGGCCAGCCCCTTCAGAAATTCCTCCGCCCTGCTGATCCTTTCCTCATTTTCCTTCTTTATCCGGGCAATCAGCTTTTCGTACTCCAGAGGTATATAATAATTAGGCTCCCCCTCCAATCGGATAAGAATCCCCCTGCCCACCAGACGATTCACCACTTCATACACCAGAGACCTTGAAACTCCTGACAACTTGGCTATCTCATAACCGTTTAACCTTTTGTTCCGCAAAAGAGTGATATACACCTTCGCCTCATTCTGGGAAAACCCCAGATTTACTAAAGAAGCATATTCTTCCAATTAGTAGTTGTACCCCCTACCACTATTTTCCTTTACCATATCATATCTGAAAATAAAAGTCAAGCACCTGCCATTGAGGCAAACTTATCCCACACTCGCCTTACTTCGTTTTCCAGAATATTTACCCGCACTGACATTATTTCTTTATCATCACAGGTGCCTCCCCCGTCTCCACATAAAACAAAAATATCTAAACAAAAACCAAACACTGCCTGGCTTCATCCGAAATCCTCTGTCTTTATAATTTTGAGCTGAGTTTTAAATATCGATTTATGATAAAAAACTGAATATCTGACCTGTGACAGTGGAATCCACAAAAACTGTAAATGTAGATTTGGAATTACCGGCAAAAACAGCTTGAAATGTATATAAAGTTGCTATATTCTAAAAAAGAGCATTTCCCGGCAACAGGCCTATCCCCAAAAGAGAAAGAGAAGGAAACCGAAAAATGAAGGAACATCCGAAAGCGAGCAATCTGGGCACAGAGAAATATGCTGTTTATACAGGAGCCGGTACCCCCTCCTTTATCCCCCTGGTTGCAGGCATTACCCTGCCCAATCCCAATTATGTCATTTACCGGGATCATGCGGATATCTATGTTTTTGAATATGTACTGGCGGGAAAAGGGTATGTCCGCCAGGGCAAAGAGCAGGCAGAAGCCCGGGCCGGGGACGCCTATATTTTACAGCCCGGAACGTCCCACCATTATTGCGCCGATGCCCGGGAGCCCTGGACCAAAATCTGGCTCAACGCCGACGGCAGCTTCATACGGCATCTGCTTTCCGATTATGGCCTGAACCAGGCCTTGCTGATTCCCGGCTTTGGACAGCAACAGTATTTTTACAACCTCTTTGACACCATCGAAAAGGACCCATCCAAGTGCTGCGGCAGGCTTGCGCTTGGTCTGCATGAACTCGTTCAGGCCCTCTCCTCCTGTTACGGCAATTATTGCGAAGAACATACACAGGCTGTAATGATGAAGAATTTTATAGAACAGAACCTGACCCGGCCGTTAAAAGTCCAGGAGGCAGCCGCCAGTGTCCATTTATCCCCTTCCCGGGCAATCCATATATTTAAGGAAGCCTTCGGCATCTCTCCGTACCAGCATTATCTCGCACAGCGCTTTGAGCTTGCCCAGTCCATGCTTCTGTACACGGCACTTTCCATACAGGAAATATCGGAGCGCCTGGGGTTTGCCGATTACCATCACTTTCATATTTTTTTCAAAAAGGAATGCGGCATGTCCCCCTCACAGTTCCGCAGCAGAAAACGGCTTTCCTGATTGGGGGACGTTTTTTGCCGAAACAGCCAATCCGTAAGCTGCCGTGCTGCCTCATCCAAGACTGACCTCCACCTCCGCCAACGCATAGGGTTCCACCTGGAACATCACCCTGTTTCCCGCAACAGCCACTTCCGCCTCCTGTTCTCTTCCGAACAGATTGACGCATTTTGCCTCCGCCACAGGGGCGCAGAATGCCAGGCTCACCGTCTCCTTCTCTCCCCCGGTCTCATAGACCCTTACCAGAATCCTGCCGTCCTGTCCCGGCAGCACTGCGGAGACCACTGCATGCTCCGCTGATGCCCGCAGCAGGCTGCCCTCCATAGGCAGGGTGCCGTGGTGGGAGTTGGACGGCTGGTAAAAGCAGGCATGATTGCAGGATATGGCCATCTGCTCCGCCTGCCGTGCATCCTCGCTGCAGGCGCCGAACCACAGCACAATCTGGTGTATGCCCCTCTCCGGGTAGGGATCCGGGTTGGTAGAACTGTTGATCAGGGTCAATGCCAGCTTCCTGTCTTCCCCTCTGTAGCCGTATTTGCTGTCGCTGATCAGGATGGCGCCGGGATTCTCTCCGCGTCTTGCCAGGCCGTACTGTAAAGCAGGCACATCGTTGTGAACGGAACCCCTGCGGATGGCGCCTGCAGGGATGTCGTACTGGTAGTCCACCGGCTCGTAGGCCAACGGAATGCGGTAGTCCAGAACGGGAACCATATCGCCCCCGATGCCGTGCCAGTCCGCTCTCACGTCTATCCTCACTGCGTTCTGGTATTTATCCAGGCTGTAAGTGGCTTCTATCTTGGAGTCCCCAATCTTCCAGCTGGCTTTCACACTCCTGCGCAGCGGACCGCCCATCTGGCGCTCCAGTGTCAAACAGCGATCCACCGGAAGCTCCCTGATATATCTGCCGATGTTCCAGGCACTGGAGGTGCGGGTCTCCGTCTCAATATAGGTAAAACCTGCGCCTGCCTCCTGTCCCACCATCTCCGTGCCGGAGGCTTTGTCCACCATGGACACAATACGCCCTGTACCGGATGCAATCTTCACGGCCACCTGTTCATTTTCAAGCACCATATCGTCAAATGTTCCCGATACGCGCTCATTGTCCAACAGATAGGCAGGATAGCTCTCCGCTTCTTTCTCGGACAAGACTACGGTAGTGTAGCCAAGCGCCGGGACCGTCACGTCCGCCAACACACGCATGTACTTATGATCCCAATATTGCTGCATCCGGCCGTCCACCATCTGGAAAGCGATTTCCTTCCCCTGGCTGTCCGTCACATGGACACGGCGCAGATCTCCCGTCCAGTCCCAGACGGTCAGTTCCACCACCTGGCTCCGCTCCCAGGTCAGAGAGTTGAATACATGGAAAATACGGGTGCGTCCGCTGCCCCGCTCCGTACTGGGCACGCCCACGAAATTCTCGATTCCATAGCCAGCTCCCGCTCCCTCCGACTGGCTGTAGTAGGCATCAATATCCACCTTGATGGAGGAGGTGTCGATGTTACGGCTGATGGAGGCCATGGCGTTCTGAATCTGGGTGTTAGCCGTGGCCATGGAGGTCTGGAACAGCCCCATGGCATGCTCCCTGGAATCCTGTACACAGGAACCGGTGAGAATGTCATGGAAATGGGTGAACAGCACGTCCCTCCAGGCTTTCTCCATCCTTTCCTTTGCAAATCTGAAACCGGTAAACCTTCCCGCCAGTGCGGACATGGCTTCCGCGTCCTGCAGGGCTGCCTCCAGACGGCGGTTGCCGCGTTTGATCCGGCTCTGGGTGGTATAGCAGCCGGGCGCGAAATAGTTCATCTCATGATCCACCACTGGCAGCCTGTCCCACACGCGCTCCGCTTCCTGGAAGAATTCATGGAAAGTGCCGAACGCAATCCGGGGATAGACAGGCCACTCCATCATCTCCAGTGCCCGCTCCACATCCCTTCTGGTAGGACCGCCGCCATGATCTCCCACGCCGTAGACCACCAGGCCTGTGCGCAGCCCCATGCAGCGCCTGCTGATTTCCGGGAACCCTGAAGCTATGTGGGGAGTGATTGCGCCATTGTACCAGTTTGGCTCCTTGTAGGCCAGGACTTCCTTTCCGGAGGGCGCTTTGTAGCGGTAGAGGATTTCCTTTCCACCGTTTCCCCGGCAGTGGTAATAATATTTCACTTCACCGAACCGGTTGATCTCCGGCACGTTGGCGCTGTGCCCGAAGGTATCCGGGGAAAAGTCTACCTCCAGCCTGTCCACGCCCCAGACCTTCTCCATGTACTCCCTGGTGTACTGGATATGGCGCAGCAGGGACTCGCCGCCCGGCATGTTCTTGTCCGTCTCCACCCAGGCGGCGGCAGTGACCTCCCAACGGCCCTGGGCAATGCGCTTCCTGATCTCCTCCATCATGTCCGGATCGTATTCTTCCACGATCTTGTACACCGCGCCCTGGGACTGGGAGTACCTGAACTCCGGATACTGGTCCATGATGTTCAGCATGGAACGGAAGGTGGCCAGAGTCGCGGCCACAGTCTCGTTGAAGCTCCACATCCAATTCATGTCAATATGGGCATGGGCGGCCAGAATCAGCTTGTAGCTCTTGGCCTCTTCCTCCAGAGGGGCAAGCATTTTCTCCGCATCCCGGCAGTCCTGATTGGTGAGGACACCCTGAACCTCCGCCTTCTCCAACAGAAAATCCAGTGCCGGTTCCAACACGCTGTCAAAACAGCTCTGCTGCTCCTCTGAAAGGCGCAGGGCAAACTCCAGTTCACTGATAATCCTGTGGTTGGCCCGGTTGGGACGCGTGATATGCGCCTGCTCTTCCATGGGGGTTCCGAAAGTATACTCGAATCCGGTCTTCTCCCGGTTCCCTCCGATGGACGTCTTCAGTTTCACGAATTTGTCTGCAATCTTTGCCATAGCAGCCTCCTTTGATTTATGCCGTTATATCTCTTCCCCTCACTTCCAGAAACGCTCCTCCATCAGCTTATGCAAAAGCTCCGCAAATAATGTGTTAGCCCATGCGAACCACGGCCTGGAATACACTTCCGGCTCCGAGGGATCAAAGGATTCGTGCATATAATTGGTTCCGGCATGGGTTTTGGCAAGCATATCCAGACACGCCTCTATCTCTCCCCGGTTCACAGATGTAAGAGCCTGCATGATGATTCCGATATGCCACACATATCCCTCCGGTGTATGGGGACTTCCCACTCCCCTCGCAATACTCCCCTGAAAATAATAGGGATTGTCTGCAGATAAGATAAATCTGCGGGTATTCTGATAGACAGGATCCTCCCTGTCACAGTAACCCAGATAAGGCATGGACAGAAGGCTTGGGGAATTGGCGTCGTCCATCAGGTTATACCTGCCCAATCCGTCCGTTTCATAGGCATAGATCCGTCCGTACTTTGGATGCTCTACTACCCCGTACCTCTCGATCCCCCGGCGGATCTCCCCGGACAGAACCCTGCACTTCCCGGCAAGCTCGCTCTCCCCATAGCACTCACGGCATATTTCATCCGCAAACTCCATAGCCTTCACTGCCATCATATTGGAGGGAATCAGATAGCCCAACTCACAGCAGTCATCGGAGGGCCTGAATCCGGACCAGGTCATTCCCGTCACCTTCACTGCAGTCCCTCTTCCCCCATTGGGCAAAGTATCGGTTTTCCCACAGTTATGGCGCTGAAAATAATATTCGGATTTTCCGTGATCCTGTTCCGTCTGAAAAGTCTTCACAATCGCAGCAATCATCTCATAATAGCTCTCAGTAAAAATCCTGCGGATCCCTGTGGTTTTCCAGTAGTGATATCCCAGATAAAGCGGCGCGCACAGCGAATCCACCTCATACTTCCGCTCCCACACATGATCGTTTAGAACCGTATCATCCTTATGACCCGCCCCGTTTGCGGACTCGTTAAAGGCATTTGCATACGGGTCCATGCGGACAAGCGCAGCCTGTTTCGCAATAATGCCCTCCAGGATCTCCTGCAGTTCCCTATCCTCCCCGGCAAACTGCACATAGGGCCGGACCTGTGCCGCAGAATCCCGAAGCCACATGGCCGGAATGTCTCCTGTGATGACAAAGTAGCTGCCATCCTCCAGCTGCTTTACCGTGGTCTCCATTGTATTTAAAAAGCATCTGGAAACCAACGGAGCCAGTGCCGCATAGCGGGCTGCGTAATATTCCTCCAGTTCCGCTGCCCTCTTCCTTAAGATTTCCGGTATTTTCATATCCCTGTTCCTCCTCATTTCTATCATATCCGCCTTCCGAAAGGCGGTGCGCAAGCTCCTTTCGCTTTTCCTACAGTTCTGTCAAAGCCCTTTCCTCCAGACTTCCTGTCCGGGGATTCCAGAGAAAGGTCTTAATCTCAAAGGGCTTAAAATGTATCCTGTCCTCCTGCCTTCCCTCAAAAAACACCAGTCTCGCCTCTGCTTCTTTCCCGGTTCCCTCATAAAGCCTTATCAGATATTCCGAACCCTCCCAAGTCTTTTTCATGGCGGACAGCACCACCGCAGGATTGTCGATTGTCAACGGGCAGGGCAGTTTCTCTCCCTCCCCTGGCGGGCAGTATGAAAAGGCATATGGCTGCTCATTAAATGCCTGGGCCAGGCGGTCAACAGATTCGCTCACCGCATCTGCCTCTCCCCCTACAATATAAAAACGGTAAAAACGCTCTCCCTGCTCCATCCTGGGCGCCCACTGCTCTTCCTGCAGGGTCTTGCCCATTGTGAAGTCGGCTGCCGAATAGCCCGCGCTGCGCAGCAATGTGATTCCCAGCTCCCCGTCCCGGTAATCCGCCCCATAGGTTCCGTCATTGATCACCGCCAATGCTGTTTTTTGGAGGGCATCCTCCACCATACACCATTTCTGGGATACCGTCTCCTGCCCCTGTTTCAGCTCCTCCCTGCCGAACATGATCTGTCCCTGGAAACGCTTCTCTCCCCGGGCCATGGCGAGCACCAGTTTCAGACATTGCTCCTTCTCCATGAAATGAACCCCTGTCTCCACCTCAAACCCGGTCCCCTGTTTCGGCAGCTTATATCGGATATAGGCTCTGGAAGCCTCCAGTCCGAAAACTGCTTCCACAGTAGTCCTGACAGCGCCGTCCTCAATCACCCGCACAGAAGGGATCACCTTCTCCTTCAAACCGCAGTATTCACTTCCCGCATGAGGGGACAGAAGCTGAAACTCCCTTCGCGCGCCGGAATTTCCCGAAGCAATCCCCCATGAATTGACAGTGTCCTCAAAGCAGGTCAAACGCATGCTCCGCTCTTTCAGAAGCACTCTGCCGCCTGTACTGTATTCCTTCAGAAGTCCTGTCCTGGTGTCGATTACCACCCGCATTTCACCGTTATCGAAGAGGTACTCCGGCAAGGACACAATCTCGCCAAACTCCGGTCTCCTGGAAAGCGGCTTGTAAAAAACGTCCATCCGGTTCATGGAAAATGCCTTCAGAGTCGCATGAACCACGATTTTTTTCCTCCAGTCAATATTGAAGTTGGAGCACTCCTTCTCCGCCTGGGCCGGAATGCGCTTCCCGCAGAATTCCACTTCAGGATACAGGAAGTCCGTAGTCCAGTTTTGTTTCGGCAGCCCGGTCTCACACTCGAATACACCAGTGATGTCATAGGGATGGAGGTTGTAAAAAAGAATGACTGAACTCCCCTCCTTTACGGGATATTCCGGCGCGGCCAGAGCCAGTGCCATGGAATGCTTTGTCCTGCTCATGATTTCCAGGCCATAATCCAACAGCCGGAGAGTATCCGCCTCCACCAACGGACTGCCCGAACCAGGCAGCGCATCATGGAACTCGCTGAATAGAAGCGCCTGCATGGCAGCCTCCAGTTCTTCCTGTGGGTATTCCTTCCGGCCAGACAGCCGGGCGGCGACAGCCATCTTCTCCGTGGAATAAATCTCATTCTCCAACGCCCGGTGCCTCTGCTTTACCTGAATCTGGGAAGTATAGCATCCCGGCGCCACCGGATTCAGCCCATGGGAAATTCTGGGCAGAACCGGCTCTTTATCCCTCAGTTCCTGAAAATAAGCCTCCGGTGTAGAGTGCAGGATACAATGATTCCCATCTTCTTCCGTCAGCTCCGCCAGATCCCGCAGATCCTTCCGGGAAGGCCCGCCACCATGATCGCCTACGCCCCAAAGAAAAAGCGTCACCTCCTCCTGCGCCTTTTCCTCCAGAAAGCTCCTCAGTTCCTCCGCAGCATGTCCCCATACCGAATTATAGTTCTCATCGGAGCGGTGTACCAGTATCTGCGAACCGTCCAACCCCTCCCAGACAAAATCCTGCTCCGTAAACGGAAAATCCCCTTTCCCCGGACGGCATACCAGATAGGAATCATACCCCGCTTTCCGCAGGATCTGCACCAGCCCCCTGGAATGCCCAAAAGAGTCGAAATTCACAGCCGTGGCAGGACTGTATCCAAACTCCTTCTCAAAGAATCGCCTGCCCCTCTCGATATTCCGGATAATGGATTCCCCCGAAGGCATGTTGCAGTCCGGCTGCAGATACCAGCCTCCCATAATATGCCATTTTCCCTCCCGGACACATCGCTTTATCCGTTCAAAAAGCAAAGGACTGTGCTCCTTTACCCATTCATACAGCAACGATTCATTGTGATTAAACACAAAGCCGTCAAATTCGTCCGCAAGCTCCGCTGCCGTTCTGAAAGTGGACAGAGCCTCGCTGCAGCCCTCCTGCCATCTCCACAGCCATACCGGATCCAGATGCGCGTTTGCCACCAGATGTATTTTCTTCATTCCATCCATTCCCTCCAAATCCCTACTGGATATATTATATATGTCATTTAATAATATGTCAATTTGGAAACATATTTTATCGGCATTTTCTGTAAAAAAGCAAAAAGAAAAAGGACACTGGATCCATCTCCAATCGCCCTTTCGCTCTTATCCCCGTTCCTGCCTCTCCCCCCTGATAACCTTGTAGGGAACATTATATCTCTTCGGCACTTCCTTCCCTTCAATGCGTTTTTTCAGATATTTGACTGCCATGGTTCCCATCAGATATTCATCCTGCACCACATGGGAAAAGACGGGATTCGAATCACAGGCTTCGTCAATGCCGTCAAAGAACACAACCTCCTTCTCCTTCTCCTGCCCCATCTCACGCAATATCTTATATACCATGATTCCCAATTCTACGCCCACCGCAAAAAAACCGGTCACATGAGGGTACTTCCGGATAAAGCTTTTCACCGCCTTCATGTCCATGCGCTCCTCCCCTTCGTCTTCGCCCATTCGGGGAAGGAAGGCATGCAGATTTCTCAGCCACATATCCTCATTGGTTCTCAGGCCATGCTCAAGCAGACTGTCCAGATAGCCCGAAAAACGCGCCGCCACACTGGATGTCTGCATGGAGGGATGGGACAGAAAACAAATATCCCTGTGCCCCCTCTCAATGAGCAGCGCCATCAAATCCCTGGAAGCCTGATAATTATCCGTACAAACGCAGGGAATCGGAAGCCCGGTCAGCTCCCTGTCAACCATGACGATGGGAAACTGCTCCACCGACAGCCTCAGCACTTCCGCATTGTAAGTCTCCCCCTGCACACACATCAGGATGATACCCTGGACTCCCAGTGCAATCAGCTCCTCTATGGCTTTTGACTCCTCCGCCATGTTGCCGTATGTACATTTCAGAATCATATGGAAGTTCTGCTTTCTGCACTCCCTCTCGATTCCGTTGACCACATCGCTGCCGTATGCGGCGCCGAAGCCGTCCAAAACCACGCCGATGAGCTTTCCCCTGCCCTCCAGGGTTCCTGCCAGAGAACCTGTATTTTTCTCCCCGTCCGCCCTGGCATTCTCCAACACATAGGAGCCTTTCCCGGGTCTTCTGGTAATCAGATTCTGATCGGCCAGCATTTCCAGTGCTTTTTTACTGGTAATACGGCTTACGCTGTATTGCTCCGCCAGTTCCTTCTCTGACGGAAGACGGCTTCCGGGCGGATACTTTTGAGATCTGATCCCCTGCAAAAGATCATTATATATTTTTTGATATAGAAGTTCCTTCTCCATTCACACACCCCGCTTACATTGCTATCAGTATATCCTTTTTGAATTGATATGTCAAACCGAAATTCATGCGATACCGTTAAACAGCAAATTCAGGGTTGCTGTTCACTCTTGAACCGTAACAAATCAGGCTCCATTCCTGCAACCCGTCCGGAGTTATGTCAGGTTTCCTATATAAAAGCAACGCCCGGAAGCTTCTCCGGGCGCCCATTTTTTGGAAATGCAGTCAATTTACTGATTTGCTGAAATGACTTCATTTACCTTATCTGCCAGTTCCTTCAAATCAGTGTCAGCCTTGCTGTCCAGGAAATTATTGTAGCCCTCATCCCATACCTTGCTGGCATCGCCGGCCCAGTCTGCCGCATAACGCACGCCGTTCTTTGTCTCCACAGACATCATATCCCGCACGGCCTCTGCCGCTTCCGGATGCCCCGCCGCTGTGACCGCATCGTAAAATACGCCTGCATAATCCTTGTGCGCGCAGGGTGCAACGGGAGTCACTTTCAATACGCTCTCATACATTTCACCGCTCATGAACTTCATCAGCTCCCATGTCTCCTCGGGATGCTCCAGATTCCTGGGAGATACCCATCCCACTGTGTCATATGTGGTAGTCGCCCCTGCAGAACCTTGAGGTGTGGCCACATACCCCCAGTTTAAATCCGGACAGCTGCGCAGCAGATTATCAATCTCCCACTGCCCATAGTAATACATGCCAACTTCTCCCGCTTCAAACATGGACTGCTGGTTTCCGCCGTCATAAGATGTCTGCGGAATGATACCGTTCGCTATCAGCTCCTTCCTCTTTGTGGCAGCCTCGATAAATTTATCATCCACAGTAACTGCCGTAGTATCCGTAATATCGTTGATGAACGGCGCCCCCCCTGCTGCCGTACTGATATTCGCTATATCAAAGACAGAATTGCCGAGTCCGTAGATGCCATACTTATTGGAGGAAGGATCCGCCAGAGTCTCGGCATAGGACCACAGATTTTCCCATGTCCATCCTGTCTTCGGCTCCTCCAGTCCCGCATTTGCGAGAATATCCTTATTGTAGAATACACCGTAGACATTCACCAGACTGGGGAACCCGTAAGTCGCTCCGCGGTACTGCCATCCCTGCATGGTGCCGCTGTAGAAGCTCTCCACGAATTCCGGCTCCTGCGCAACCTTTTCGGCCCAGTCCGTCAGCAGATTCATCCTGTAGAAGGAACATGCCTGGTCATACCCCAGCTGAAATACGTCCGGCGCCTCTCCTGCGGTAATCATCCCGCGCAGCGACTGATTGTAATCGGAATAGGAACCTCTCACGATCTCCACCTTAATGTTCGGATGAGCAACGGAAAACACATTGTCAAATGCATCCTGCATGGCATCATTCATGACATCGCTCTCCCAGTCCACGATGCGCAGCGTCACCACCTCTCCGTCCCCGGAAGCCTCTGCAGAACTGTCCTCCCCGGAGCCGCTTGCCTGCGCGGAATCCGAAGCCGCGTCGGAGCTGCCGGAACTGTCGCCGGATCCTGATTTTCCGTCGTCACTGCCGCAGCCGCCCAGTGTGGATACCACCATTGCCGCCGCCAAAAGAGTAGTTAAAACTTTCTTCTTCATATTACATCCCTCCAATTAAAATTGTGATTTTATAGCAACAGAATCTACTGTTTCTATTTCCTTTACCACCAGGCGTTCCACGGATATTCATTTCACCCCGGAGTTGTTCATGGAGCCCAGTCCTTCCATAAAATAGTTCTGGCACAGGAAGAAAATGATCAGTATCGGCAGCAGGTATATGATATCGGCCGCCATGAACAGGTTCCACTGTGTCCCATAGGTACTGCTGCTCATGCGCCCTACCGCCAGGGACAGCGTCCATTTCTCAGGCCTTGCTATCACATAAAGCAACGGCGTCAGATAATCGTTCCATGCCCCCTGGAAAGCCTGGATGGCAATCACCGTAATCAGCGGCTTGCACATCGGCGCAATGATGCGCGTCAGAATCTGCAGCCTGTTGGCGCCGTCGATACGGGCCGCATCATCATAGGATTTAGGGAGCGTACTCATGAACTGCCTGGCCAGAAAGGTCTGAAAAGGCGCGCCCAGGAATGCCGGAAGTATCATCGGCCACCATGTCCCATAGAACCCAAGAGCTGTCCACATCCTGAATATGGGGATTACCGTCACCATACCCGGTATCATCATACTTCCTATAATAAGATAAAACCAGAGCTTCTTCCCTTTAAATTTCAACCTGGACAGCGCATATCCAACGCTCATGCAGCTAAGCACCTGCCCTATGCTCACTATCACCGCAAGGAACAGTGTGTTCCGAAAACGGCTCCAGAAATCAATCTGAATCAGCCCCGTGGTGAAGTTCTCCCACATGAATGTATCCGGGATCCACTGGGGCGGCACCTTGAATACCGCCGCATTGTCCTTCAGTGCCGTGGTAAGCATCCACATAAGGGGCAGCACCATGGGAAAGGCAAATATCAGTATCAGAACATATCTTATAATAAGCCCCAGTCTCGCCTTGTTTTTCTTGCCCATATCCTCCCCCTATTCATTCTCATAATAGACATACTGTTCCGACGATCTGAACACAAGGACCGTCAGCACCATAATGATCAGAAACAGAATCCATGCCTCCGCACTGGCCCTGCCATATCTGCCACTGTTGAAGGCCGTCTCATAGATATCAAAATTAATGAACCGGGACGCATTGTTGGGACCGCCCGCAGTCATGATCTGCGCCTCTGCAAAGGACTGAAGGCAGCCGATGAGGCCTGTAATCAGCTGCAGGAATACGATTGGCGTAATCATCGGGAACGTGATGTTCCTGAATATGGCCCACCCCCCTGCGCCGTCCAGCTCCGCGGCCTCATAGACATCCGCCGGCACCGACTGGAGAGCGCTCAAAAATACAATCATCATCCCGCCCACACCCCACCATTTCATCAGGCTCAGCGAGAAAAGCACAATCTTTTCGTCCGTCAGCCATCCTACGGGAGAGAGACCCAACTGCGTCAGGAAGCCGTTCAGCATTCCCACATCGCTCTTGAAGATAAACTGCCACAGAATGATGGAAGCGATTCCCGGAACAATGGTTGGCAGATAGTAAATTACCCTGAATATCCTGATCCCCTTCATATTCCTGTTCAGCAGCACAGCCAGTGCTATCCCCAGGATCAATGTCACCGGCACATTGATCAGTGCATAAATCAATGTGATCTTCACCGATTTCGGGAATACGGGATCCGTCATTAATATGTACTTGAAATTCTTCAGTCCCACAAACACAGGATCATTATACCCATCCCAGTCGCAGAAAGCACAATACAGCGAGTATATCATTGGGTATGCGCACAGCAGCGGGAATCCGATTAGCGTGGGTCCCATGAACAGATACCCCTGAAAGCCTTCCCTTTTCCAGAAGGGCTTCCCGCTCCTCTGCTTTTTCTCTTTAAGTTCAGCCAATTTCCTCTCTCCTTTCGTTTTGTTTCTTGCTATAACATATTATATATACCATTATATGATATGTCAATATATTTTTATATAAAATTCAATATTAACCATTAGAATATGCCTACATTGTTTAAAATTTTTAAAAACCCAACCTCCCATCCTGTCATTCTCTCTATTCTACTTTGATTTTTCCTGTTTTTTACGTCAAAATGCTTCCTTTTCCATGATTCATCCATATGCCAAATACATATCAATATATCATTTCAATCTTTGTCCAAAGTATCCTTCAAAAAAACTTCTGGACAGCCCGGTTATTTACTCCGGCTGCCCAGAAGATATTTTGCTCAATCCTTTTTTCTGTTTTACCGATCCCCTTCAAAACTGCCCCTCATGCCCTGCCGCCCTCTCCGACTTTTGGCATCTCCGTCATCCGAAGCGTCGTACACCCGTATGGGTACAGCCGCCTCTTACCCGCTTCTCCCACAGGCACCCCGGATTCCGGCAGCTCGGCACATATGCCGTCCTCCTTTTTCCAGGTTATGGGAACCATCTCCATCTCCAACAGGATGGGCGGATTCTCCCGGTCAAAAGGCATTTCCGGGAAATCCCCGTATACCACCTTCGCCTCCCCTTCCCCGAAACCAAAACCCCACTCTGATTTCGGCGTAATCGCATAATCACAATAAGGATATTTACGTATGACGCCATCTCTTTCATACTCTATCCTCTCATATTCCGCCTCTATGGGCAGCGCATAAAACAACGGTCCCCTGCGCAAAGCCGCCAGGCCGTTGGGCCGCCTTACAAACTCCGGCTCAAAGCCAAAAGAAATCTCTATTGTTTCGTCCTTTCCCCACAGCTTCTTCCTGGTAAAGAAGCTCCCCGGTTCCGCCGGACATACCTCCTCCCCCATGCGAACCCCTGCCTCCCGGGCAAATCCTGGAATCCGGACGGAAACCGCAAACACAAAAGCTTCCTCCGGCAGAACCCTTATCCTCACAATATCCCGGAAAGGATACTGGGTATCCACCGCAAGCCTTACCTTCTTTCCGCCTACCACTGTCTCCACGCTCACGGGCATAATTGCCGTCACCGCCAGGCCATCCTCCGTCCGCATGACGGACGACAGCGCGAATTTGGGCCAGCCCTGGTTAAAGTTGGCCGTGCAGCAGCCGAAATTCGGCTCAAGCCCAAAAGTATGGGCATCCCCGCCGTTGGAGTTGAAGGGCGCCTTCCCTTCCGGCACTCTGGTACACTCCACCTGATTCGTCATCTGCACATACTGATGCGTCCACATATCGGCGCTGACCGTAGCCGCCAGGCCATTAAATGCTGTCTGTTCCAACAAGTCCCCCCAGAAGGGATTCCCCCCTATGGACAAAAGTTCTTCATAAGAATACATGGCCTCCACAATACTGCAGCACTCGCTGCCCTGAATCGGACTGGTTCCGGAGAGGCATTCATCCCCTGTAAAATGCCCAATGGCCATCCCGTGCTTCTCTGTGAGCTTTCCGTAAAAATCCATGGCAAAGGCATCCGGGCTCTCCCCTGTCAGAAGGCTCATCTCCGCCCTGGACTTCAGCGCCATGGCTGCGTTCACCACATGGTTTAAAAATGTCCAATAGGAACGAACCTTTGGTTTTTCAAAGGAAAGCCTGGCATACAGTTTTTCATAATCTATGCCGCAGCCCTCCAACACATAAGCCAGCTCCTCCATCCACGGCTCCGGCCGCCTCCCGTACAGCCATAAAAGAGGGATCATGCATTCGAACCAACGGGCCGCCCCCCAGCCAAACAAGGTCTTTGAACTGATATGGGACAGCAGCTGCTTCAGCGCATCATAAACCGCCTGCTCTACCCGACTGTCTCCGCTGCATTCCTCATAAACCACCAACACCTTGCATATCAAAAAGGCCGCCCATACATCATAACGGTCCCGTTCCTCCAAGGCACAGGGACAAATCCAACCGTCTTTCTGCTGCCTCTCCAGGATTCCGTCTATATACCGCTTTGCGCGTTCCTGCAGCCCCCTGTCCTCCAACAGCCAGGCAAGTGGAATAAAGCCATCCAACCAGTAGGGCACCCTCTCCCAACCCTCTCTGTCTCCCCCAATCCATCTGCTGTCCCGGATATCCGGCCAGATCAAATCCAGATGCCCCGACAGCCCTTCTGCCTGCAGCTGCAGCTGTTTCCTAAGCCATCCTTCCGGTCTGATATCCGCAGGTTTTAAATATGCATATTTCCTTTTGTACATTTCCCGTCCTCCTTCTGCCAAAAAAGAGCCCGGAGCAGTCCCCTGCCCCAGACCCTTCTTTTTTAAATCTGTTATTTATTCTTCCCTTTCAATTGCCGCTTTCCTGCTGTTGATCTGCCGGATGATTTCCATATCAAACTTCGCCTTCCTGTCGTAAGTATACAGGCCGTTCACTTCCAACTCCACATCATACAGCTGCGTAAAGCAGAAGCCGAACATTCTGGGATTGTCCAGAAGCACATCCGTCAGGCGCCGGTACCGCTCCAGGTATTCCTCCCTGGTCCCGGGGCCGTCCCCGTATCCCCAGGCATCCTCCCTGTCCTCCTGGTCCACATTCCATTTGATGCCGCCGTATTCGCTGATAAAGACGGGAACTCCCTCCACCGGCTTCTGCCTGTATCCGTGATTGTCCGGAAGAGGCCCTCCCTGGGCAAAATCCCTGTACCTTTCCGCAAAGGTATCCGCATCCTGCTCATAGTCATGGAGGTCATAAATATCTGTCTGCACATGGTAATTGCCGCTTGTGTCAATGCAGGGGCGGGTGGTATCATACTGCTTCGTCATCAGGTAGGTCAGGCGGAGAAGATCGTCATCCTGCTTCCTGCCCTCATAATCCCAGGTCTCATTAAAGGGGCACCACCCCACAATGGCAGGATGGTTGAAGTCCCGCTTCAGCACCTCCATCCATTCCGGCAGAAAGCATTTCAGCCCATCGGGACGGCTATAGTCAAGCCCCCAGTTCGCCTGTTCTCCCCAGACCAGATAGCCCAGTCTGTCGCAGTGATACAGGAAACGCTCCTCGAACACCTTCTGGTGCAGCCTGGCCCCGTTAAAGCCCGCCTGAAGGGACAGCTGTATATCCCTCACCAACGCTTCGTCGGAAGGAGCCGTATAGATCCCGTCCGGATAGAAGCCCTGGTCCAGTACCAGACGCTGAAAAACCGCCTTGCCGTTCAGCAGTACCTTTTCCCCGAGGATTCTGATTTCCCGCATGCCAAAGTAGCTGTCCACAACATCCTCCCCAAAGGAAAGCTTCAGGTCATATAATCGTCCCTTTCCGGCCTCCCACAGATGAAGCCTGGACAGGCTGATTTTCAGGAAACCGTTTCCGGAAGTGATCTCTGTGTCGGCGCTTCCGCAGAGGGTACCGTCATAAAAAGCCTCCGCCCGCAGAACCCCGCTTCCTTTTGTCCGGGCTTTGATTGTCAATGCAGCCTCCGCGATATTGGGGTACATCTGTATACTCTCTATGTAGTCAGATGGAAGGAATTCCAACCACACCGTCTGCCAGATTCCTGTGGTCCTGGTATATTCACAGCCAAAGGAATCGAACAGCCCGCACTGCTTTCCCTTGCACTGCCTGCCGCTTCTCTGGTCATCAAAGGCATATACCGTAACGCGGTTTGTCCCGGTTACCGTCAGGTCCGTGATATCAAACTGAAAGGAAACATAGCCTCCCTTATGGACACCCGCCTCTTTGCCGTTGATCCATACGCGGCACTCATAGTCCACTGCCCCGAAATGCAGCATAATCCGGCCTTTGCGCTGCTCCTGCGTCAGTTCAAAGGTACGCAGATACCATACTGCGGGCATAAAATCCTTATTGCCGATTCCGCTAAGCTCACTTTCCGGGCAGAAGGGCACTGTTATTTTCCTGTCCAGCTTTTCCTCCTGAAACATTTTCCTGGCAATCCCGCTGTTGCCGAAATCAAAGGAAAAATCCCATGCTCCGTTCAGGTTCATCCAGTTTTTGCGCTGCATCTGCGGCTTTGGATGCTCCGGTCTTGGTATATTATTCATACTTTACCCTCCTGGCATATGTAGTCGGGGGATCGCTTCGCGTCCCCTTTATCATAACTACATTATAAAGTGCGCAATTCGTCACTGCCAGTGATAAAACAGCTTGAAATGTATATAAAGCTGCTATATTCAAAAATGCCTTCTGCTTTTGCAATTCCTGAGTTTTACACTTTAACCTCCCGGTATGCTCTGCCTTTCCTTTTCCTTCCCTGTTTCTTACGGGGCTACACCATCCACCCGGCTAGCACCACGCTCATCACAGTCCCCGCCAGGGTGGCCAACAGCGCTCCGGCCAGGGTAAAACGGGTCTTGGTCACCTTGGCCGCCAGGAAGTATACGCTCATGGTATAGAACACCGTCTCCGTGCAGCTCATGAGGATGGAAGTCAGCATCCCGGCATAAGAATCCGGCCCGGATGTGCGGAAGATGTCCAGGACCAGTCCCGTTGCCGCGGAGGAAGAGAACAGCTTCACCACCAACAGCGGCATCAGCTGGGCGGGCAGGCCCACCACGGCGGCAGCCGGACCAAGCACTGTCCCCAGCATCTCGAAGAAGCCGGACGCCCGCAGCATCCCCACCGCCACCAACAGGCCGATGAGCGTGGGCACAATGTCCACCAC
The DNA here is from genome assembly GCA_947367855.1 of uncultured Lachnospiraceae bacterium. Classification (GTDB taxonomy): domain Bacteria; phylum Bacillota; class Clostridia; order Lachnospirales; family Lachnospiraceae; genus Acetatifactor. The sequence continues at coordinate 70,505 of CANBFE010000016.1, forward strand.
AATCTTCAGCCCGTCCTTTGCACCCTTCAGGAAGGTTTCATAGACTTTTACCCTGGAGACAAATCCATAACCCACAATAAAAAAGATCAGAATGGGGATAACAATGTCCGAAAGATGAGCCAGTGCATTCATACCGCTTTTCCTCCCCTGTCCTTGAGCTTGCAATACACGATTGCCACCAGTGTGCTCACCAAAGTAGCCGCTATGGCGGGCGCAATGATGGCAGTGGGATTGGCGCTGCCGTACTGGCTTCGATAGGCGATCATGTTCACCGGAATCAGCTGCAGGGAGGAAATATTGAGAATCAGAAAGATACACATCTCATTGTTGGCACGCCTGCCCGCGCCCTGACCGCTCCGCCCCACACTCTCCTGCCTTCGGAAGCTTTCTCCTGCCCCGGACCTTCCTGCTCCGTATTCCGCCTCCAGATACTCCGGATTCCCCCGCTCCGCCTCCAGCTTCGCCAGCTCCTCCATGGCTTTTAACCCCGCCGGGGTGCAGGCCCATCCCAGTCCCAACACATTGGCGATCACATTCGTGGCTATGTATCCTTCCGCCGGATGCCCCTTGGGAATCCGGGGGAACAGGAAGCGCAGAAAAGGTTCTATCCCCTTTGTGAGCTTCCCAACCAACCCGGCCCTTTGGGCAATTTCCATCAGCCCCGTCCAAAGGGCCACTACCCCGGCCATGGTAATGCACAGGGAAATCGCCTCTCCTGCGCTGTCCAATGCCGCATTTGTCACATCTCCCAGATGCCCTGAGGCAGCTCCGTAAACCACTGCCAGTAATATCATTCCCGCCCAGATCGCATTTAACATATTTATACCAAAAATCCGTTACTTAGTTTTATCCTATCTTATGTAAAAAAAGCATCGTCAATGCCTGTCAGGGCATGACGATGCTCTTCTTTTCCAAACGGCAGCCATCCGCAGCGCGGCACCGCCTTCTGCCTTTTACCTACAGAGTGCCCTGGGTAAAGAGGCCTTTCACATGGGCAACCTCTTCCTCCGTTGCCTTGCTGGCAGGTACATAATAGGATTTCTCCCTTGCCAGCTGGTAAAGCTCTTCCTGAGACTGCTCACATGCATTGCGGATCTGTTTCAAAGTCTGCTTCAATTCTTTATTTTCGGACTGTGCAATCATACCTGCATAGCGGGTCAGTTCCCCGTTAATACCCGCAAGAGTATCTGCTACCATAGTTTTTTCCTGCATCATTTTCTACCTCTCATTCTGAAAATCGTTTTTCACTACACGCCGGAAGCCAAATCAGTTCAGGAACTTCATCAACTGCTGCTTATTGTCCATGGCTGATTTAGCGCCTTTTTCAAAAAACTGCCTGATCTGGGGGTCCTTTGCCTCCTGGGCATAGGCCTGCATCTTACAATGGGTGGTGTCAAACCCGCCGATCAGGTGACGCAGGTTCTGTAAATCAAGTTCTGAAATATTGCTCATATCCTTAACCTCCTGTTATTCATGGCAATAAAAAGCCGGCCTGCCGGACTTTCCATTGAATACTACGAGGTTATTATTTGTCTCCGGAGAAAAATATATTCGTATCTGATTTATTTATTTAAATAGGCATATATTTCCCGTTTTCCCACTCCTCTGTCCCTGGCAACCTGCTTCATTGCCGTTTTGCCGTCCATTCCCATTTCCTCATAATAGGCCATATGTTCCTCTATGGTCATGGATTCCCAGGACTGAATCTCCTCCCTGCGCTGTTCCTGGAAACTTTTTCCTTCCACTACCAAAACATATTCCCCCCTGGGATCCCGGGTTTTAAAATATTCCAGCGCATGGCAAAGAGTCGTGGGCATCACTGTCTCAAACTTTTTCGTCAGTTCCCTGCAGAGCGTAATCTGTCTGTCCCCCAGATTTTGGAGCAGCTCATCCAGTGTCCCAACCAGATGATGGGGCGCCTCGTACAAAATCATGGTGCGGCTTTCCTGCTGAAGCTCCCCCAGAACCAGTCTGCGCTCCTTTTTGTCTCCCGGCAGAAAGCCTTCAAAGCAAAACCGCCTGGAGGACAGCCCGGAAAGAGTCAGGGCTGTAATACAGGCGCAGGGACCCGGCAGACTGGTAACCGGCACATTATTTTCCTGGCACATCCGAACCAGTACTTCTCCGGGATCCGAAATCCCGGGAGTTCCGGCATCCGAGATAAGGGCAATCTGCTTTCCCTCCAACAGCATCCCCACCAACTGTTCTGCCTTTTCCACCTTGTTATATTCATGGTAGCTTGTCATTGGCGTGTGGATCTCAAAATGATTCAGCAGCTTAATGCTGTTCCGCGTATCCTCCGCCGCAATTATGTCTGCCATTCTCAGCGTCTCAACCACACGGAAAGTCATATCCTGCAGATTTCCGATCGGTGTGGCGCACAAATACAAAGTCCCCGCCATTTTTCCTCCTTTTAATATCCATAGACATCGCGGATCTCCGGTGTATATACCCCCGGTTCCCGGAAAATGATCAGCGGTTTCTCCACTGTCATCCTGGGGCGCCCCCCGCGCACCGCCTCAAGTAATACCATATTAGGCTCCCGGTCTGCATAGGGGTACACAAGCTGCATCCGCTTGGGTTCCAGTTTATACTGCACCAGAGTTGTAATAATTTCCGCAAGCCGGAACGGCCTGTGTACCAGAAAAAAACGGCCTCCCGGTTTCAGCAGCCTTGCAGTCTGCCGCGCCACATCCTCAAAAGTGCAGAGTATCTCATGCCGCGCAATGGCTTTCGGAGCATCCGGATTCGTAATTCCATGCTGTCCGATCATATAGGGGGGATTACATGTAATACAGTCAAAAGAAGCAGACTGGAATATATGGTCTGCTTCCCTGATATCTCCGGTAACAATGTCAATTTTATCCGACAGTCCGTTTAGTTCCACACTTCTGGATGCCATGTCTGCGCTGTCCGCCTGGATTTCCAGACCGGTGAGATGGCTGCAGCGGTACTTCGCTTCCATCAGAATGGGAATAATTCCCGTTCCCGTCCCCAGGTCCAACAGCCTGTCCCTGCTTTCTGCATGGGCAAAACCGGTCAGGAGCACCGCATCCATCCCGAAGCAGAATTTTTCCGGATTCTGGATAATACGGTATCCATTCCGCTGAAGCTCGTCCACACGCTCATTCTCCCTGATTCTGACTGCCATCTGTCCTCGCCTGTCTCTCCTGATATGCCCTGGTGTCATGTCGGTTCCGGTTGTTGTACCGGTTCCTTCCTCCCTGAAATTCCCCGTTCTCCTGGGGTCCGCCCTGCTGCCCCCTGTTGTCCTGACGCCGCCTGTTATCCCGACGGGGTTTTCCCCCCTGATGGTGTCCTGCCGACCGGTATTCCTCATCCCCCGTTTCCCCATATCCCCGGGTTCTATCGGTACGATGATTATATGGTCTCGTATTTCCGTTATTGCGCTGTCCCTGTCTGCGGCCCGTCTCTTCTTCCGTATTCTGATTCAGATCGGTAACGGCATCACTGTTTTGGTTCTGTCTGCGGCTCCACTCCGCATTCTGATTCTGCCTGCGGCCGCCCTCCCCGTTCTGGGCCTGCCTGCGGCTTTCCTCTCCATTCTGGCCCACAGCCTTCTGTCCTCCGCCCTGACGTTGACGGGTTCTGCTCCCCTGGTGCTCCTCTGATCTGGCCCCTGCTTCTTCCTTCTTCTGCCTCTCCTCATCCTCCAGGCGCTCCAGTTCTTCCAGTTCCTCCCTGGACAGCTCCATTTTCTCCTTTTTGCTGTGCTTACGCCTGAAATGAAGCTTTTCCACAGGAAATTCCCTGATTTCCTTCTCATCCCCTGCATCCACTACCACTTTGACAAGCTGACGCAGCACATTGACACTGTGCACCTCACCCTTCAGTCCGCCTTCAATGGTAACATAATCCCCGATATTGGGAAGGCGGCGGTTTAATTCCTCATATGTTTCTTCCTCGTTCTTCAAACAGCACATCAGCCTGCCGCACACTCCGGATATCTTGGCCGGATTCAGTGACAGATTCTGCTCCTTTGCCATTTTGATGGACACGGGAACAAAATCGGACAGATAACTGTGGCAACACAGGGAGCGTCCACAGATGCCGATGCCGCCCACAATCTTGGTCTCATCCCTTACCCCGATCTGCCGGAGTTCTATCCTTGTCTTAAACACTCCTGCCAGATCCTTCACCAGCTCCCGGAAATCGATCCTTCCGTCCGCCGTAAAATAAAAAAGCACCTTATTATTATCAAAAGTATACTCCGCATCAATAAGTTTCATCTCCAACCCATGACTGCGGATCTTTTCCAGGCATATCCGGAAAGCTTCCTTTTCTCTGTCCCTGTTGGCAGCCTCCTGCTCCATATCACGGCGGTTGGCAATACGGATCACGGGTTTCAGCGGCTGAACCACTTTCTCCTCCTCAACGTCTGTAATTCCGGTAACCACCGTTCCGAATTCAATCCCACGGGCAGTTTCCACAATCACATGATCCCCTCTCCTGACCTCAAAGCTCAGGGGATCAAAAAAATAAATCTTGCCTGCGGTACGAAATCTCACTCCTATAACTCTAATCATCTATCCACCTCACTGACGTCCAAACGTCTTTCCTATGAAAAACCGGGCAGGGGAGATTTTATCCCTACTCGCCGCGCGGCCTCTGCGCATAAATAACAGCTGACGCCATAATAACCGTCAGCTGCTATTTTAACACATCTTTCTGCAAAAAACCATAGTTAATAATGGAATTCTCATTCCTTTTCCGTCACACCGGCCCTTCTCTTTTCCCCGCTGTTCTCCTGAATTGTCAGCATCAGAAGCTCCATTACCAGCTCGAAGTTTACATTGGAATCCAGACGTTTCTTCGCCGTATCCAGGGCTCCTATAATGTTTTCAATTCCCTCGTAGCTGCTGCGCTGTGCGGTTTTGCGCAAAGCCTGGAGCTCCTCCCTGAAGATCAGATGGTTCACATCGTTTGTAGCCTTGAAGAGCAGGGCGTCCCGGTACCAGATGGCGCATATATCTAAATAATCGTTTATTTCCATCTTGTATTCCGTTATCTTCTTTACAGCCATGACGATTTCGTTTAAATCCATGTCCTGTATGTATTTCAGCAGGGAGAGCGCCTCCGCCTTGATCTGTTCAAAGTCCTCACTGGAAGCCAGGGCCTTTGCCTTGCCTATATTCCCCCTTGCAAATGCCGCGCATACCTCCGCCTGATAATCCGGTATCTGCAGCTGCACACACAGATAGCGCTTCACAAGCTCGTCTGATACAGGCTTCATGTTCAATACCACACTGCGGCTTAATATGGTGGGAAGCAATGCATTGACATTGGAGGTCAGAAGCAGGATCACTACGTATTCCGGCGGCTCCTCCAGTGTCTTCAGAAGAGCATTCTGAGCCTGTACAGTCATTTTCTCCGCTTCGTTAATAATGTATACCTTACGTGAACTGCCATAGGGCTTTACCGCCACATCGGCATTCACCTGCTGGCGAATATCATCCACACTGATGGTATTGGGCTTCTCGTGCATCACACGGATAATGTCCGGATGATTGCCGGACAGCGCCTTCTTACAGGAACTGCATTCCTGACAGGGCTTATCCCCGTTACTTTCACACTGCAGCGCCATGGAAAATATCCTTGCAATAAATTCTTTTCCGGAAGCCTTCTCCCCATTGATTATATACGCATGGGATATCTTACCTGCGGACAGAGAATTCCGCATATGCTCCTTTATCTGCTCCTGTCCGATAATGTCCTGAAATCCTGCCATATCAGCACTCCTCTTCCTGTGTTTTTCCGCTTCCTGATTCGTGTAACATTTCCTGATCCTCTGACGGTCCCTGCAGACCGCCTGCAGATTCAGGTAAAAATATCCAACAGCAGCCCCCTGATCTCCCCTATCGTATTCAGAATCGCCAGATTGTCCTGCTCGTCTTTCATCAACTCCTGAGCCAGCTGGTCCAGGTTTTCATCAATGAGCCTGATGATACCATAAACCCGGTGTCTCCCCCTCCTGTCCAGAAAGTTCTCCCTGGAAAAAGAATGGGAATGCGTTACCACCTCGTTCATAAAATCCTTTACCAGCCTCCGGTAATGCCACATGTCCCTCACATCACGCCGCTTGTAAAGCCGCTCACCCTGCATGGTGATTTCTTCCATAAGCCCCTGGAGCCGTGCCTGCAGCTCTGCGCCTTCCACATGGCTGGCAAGCATAAATTTGAAGCTGCCATCCGTGGGCTGTACATTCTGTACCGGCTCCACCGGCGCCGGCTGGCTGACATTACCCACCTTGATCTCCATATGCCGCCCTCCTTTCCTGCAGGCCCTGCTTTGCTCCTGCCATTCTGTCTTTTCACTGCCCGTCCTGCCTGCCGGAAACTACTGCCCCTTCAAGTAATTTCTGCCCTGAGGTAACCCCGTATCTCCTTCAGGCAGCTCTGAAGCTCCTCATTCCGGAAACGCCGCACAATTCCGGCATCCCTGATTCTGTCTTCGGAAAAATCCGCGCTGTCCGCCAGAAAACGCCGACACATTTCCTCATATCTGGGAGATTCCTGTCCCTTTTCCCGGTCCAGGGCTCTCTGAAGCCGGATTCCGTCCTCTAATTCTATCATAACCGGAAGCAGTCTGTCTCTTCCAAAATACTCCTGAAGCTTTCCATATGCCTCCAGTGTTCCGATCAGAATATAACTGCGGCTCTCGTCCTGAAGCTGGCCGTCATTTACGGTAAAATAGCGCCACAGACCGTGCCTGGTCCGGTATGCCCTGTCCTCAATGATGCTTCCCTGCTCCTTCAGATTCCGGAAATCAGCTTCCCCCACAAAGAAATATTCCACACCGTTTCTCTCGCCCTCACGGACAGGCCTGGTGGTATAGGGAATAATCCTCTGCAGTCCCAGTTCCCCATCCCCCACCAGTTCCCTGTATATGGTATCCTTTCCCGCGGCGCTTTTTCCCATCAGGCATATGATTCTGCCCATCTGTCAGTCCACCTCGACCACATGGATCATATTTGTGGTTCCTGCAGTTCCCAAAGGCACACCCGCTGTGATCACCACCACATCTCCTGTCTCTACATAACCTGCCTTTTTGGCCTCCGACACCGCATCTGCAAACAGCTCTTCCGTTGTACCTGCCTGTCTGATCATCAGAGGGCTGACACCCCACAGCAGATTCATCTGTCTGCACACCTTTTCCCTGATGGTACAGCCGATAACAGGGCTTTGGGGTTTAAACCTGGAAATTGCCGCCGCAGTAAAACCGGAAAGAGTAACCGTGATAATGGCTGCTGCACGCAGATCCCTTGCTGCGGTACAGGTTGCGTAGGCAATGGCAGTAGTGATATCCGCTTCCCCTTCATGGGTCCCACGCTTCATCCTGGAACCATAGTCAATATCTTTTTCGGCTCCTTCAGCTATTTTCGCCATGGTTTTTACTGCTTCCACAGGATATTTTCCTGCTGCGCTCTCCCCTGACAGCATAATGGCGGTAGTTCCGTCATAAATGGCATTGGCAATGTCTGTGGCCTCTGCTCTGGTGGGCCTGGGATTCTTAATCATGGACTCCAGCATCTGGGTAGCGGTAATTACATATTTTCCCCTGGCATTTGCCATCTGTATCATCTTCTTCTGCAGAACGGGTACTTCCTCCATGGGTATCTCCACTCCCATATCGCCCCGCGCCACCATAATGCCGTCAGACACCTCCAGAATCTCCTCCAGATTCTGAATCCCCTGCATGTTCTCAATCTTGGCAATAATTTTCATGTCGCTGCCATGTTCTTCCAGAATATGGCGAATCTCCAACACATCTTCCTTACATCTGACAAAAGATGCCGCCAACAGCTCATATCCCATCTCGATACCAAACAGAATATCACTGCGGTCAACCTCGCTGATATAAGGCATGGACAGTACTGCGCCTGGCACATTCACCCCCTTGTGGTTGGATACAAACCCACCGTTTACCACCCGGCAGACAATTTCCTCCTCCTTAATTTCCTCCACAATCATTTCAATGAGACCGTCATCAATAAGAATCGTTGTCCCCTCCTGAATATCGTTTTTCAGGTTTTTATAAGAAATGGAGGCCTTTAGAGCCGTTCCCATGATTTCCTCCGTGGTAAGGATAAACTGCTGTCCTGCCTCCAGTTCTGCCTTTCCTCCCTCAAAATCCCGGAGACGGATTTCCGGTCCCTTCGTGTCCAACATGGTGGCTATGGGAAATCCCAGTTCCCTGCCTGCCTGTCTGACCTTTTCCAGTTTCACCTTCTGTTCCTCATGGGTCCCATGTGAAAAGTTAAACCTTGCCACATTCATTCCCGCCAGCATCAATTCCCGCAGACGTTCCACACTGTCGCTTGCAGGTCCGATGGTACAGATAATTTTTGTTTTTCTCATGTCTTTCCGCCTCTTTCTTTTTTCTGAATATTTTATATCTTATCTATTTTCTGTTCTGTCCTCTTTTACGGCCCTTATCAAAAGCCTCTCCCCGGAGCCTTCCTGTACAATTCCCTGTACTGTCAGTCCGTTTTTCAGATTCTCCCTGATTTCCCTGCAGAATTCCCGGGTTATCTGTTCCCCGGGAACCAGAATCGGCACTCCTGGCGGATACAGGTTGACAAACTCGGCAGCATACCGTCCGGCGCTCTCCTCCAGAGCCACATTCTCGGGCTCCCTTTCCCAGGCTTCCGCCAGAGGAATGCTTTTCTCTCCCGGGAAAAAACGAAACGGGGAGGACCCGCTCTTCTCTCCCTCCGGATTATCGGCCTCCATCCTCTTTTCCATGTCCAGAAGCGCTTCCGTCATGCGCTCATATGCTTCTTTTTTGTCATTTATGGTAAACATGGCCAGAACAAAGTCCCGTCCCGCCATTTCTGTCTGCAGATGATATTCCCGAAGCAGTCTGTCATACAGCTGCTTTCCTGTGAGCGTTGTCCGTCTGACTGATATCAACAGCTTCCCGATATCCTGTCTCCCACTGCCTCCCTGCAGAAAACGGAAATATCTGCATCCAGAAAGCCTCTCCATCATTTCCCCGTACAGACTTCTGAACTGCCCAAAAGCTTTCTCCCCATGCAGGCGCACAAATTCCAACGCATTGTCAATGCTGGCCATCAGGGGATAGGATGGGCTGCTGGTCTGGTAAATATGCAGGAAACGTCTCAGCCTGTCTCTGTCAGCCAGGTTTCCGTTTACATGGAGCAGCGCCGTCTGTGTCAATGCAGGGAGCGTTTTGTGTACACTGTGAATAACCAGGTCTGCGCCTGCCTGGCAGGCATTCCCCGGAAAGCCTTCAGCCATTCCCAGATGTGCTCCATGAGCCTCGTCCACAATCAGGGGAATCCCCCTTTCATGAACAACCCGGGCTATCCCGGAAAGATCCGCTATCCTTCCCTCATATGTTGGGGAAACCACCAACACTGCTTCCGCCTCCGGAGCCTCATCCAGTCCCCTTCGGACCTGTTCCGGAGTCACTGCCTCTAAAATGCCAAATTGCTCCAGATAATCCGGATACAGATAATGCGGTTTCAGCCGACGCAGATAAACGGCGTGGTATGCCGATTTATGACAGTTCCGGGACATCAGAATATGCCCTCCAAAGGAGACCGCGCAGCTGACGGCAGCCAGAATCCCACAGGTACTGCCATTTACCAGATAATAGCTTTCCTCGGCTCCATAGAGCCTGGATGCCGCTTCCTGCAGTTCACGAAGAATGCCTTCCGCCTGGTGAAGATTATCAAATCCGTCTATTTCCGTAATATCCGTCTTATACCACTCACCGGGAAGCCTTCCCCACCCCTGCCTTTTATGCCCCGGCATATGATAGGGGTAAATATCTCCCTCCCCATAGGCTGACAGCTTCTCATACAAATGTTCCAATGTCGTATGTCCTTAATTTCCGGAGAATTGCCCCATGGCCTCTGTGCATATGCAGCGTCTCCATCAGGGAACACCACTTGTCCGCAGCAGTGACCACCCAGGCCTCCCTGCATCCCGGAGGCACCACGGTCAGCGGCCACATATGCTTTTTGATGATATCCTTCTCCCGTTCTGTCAGCCTGTATTCTCTCAGCGCATTTCTCAATGCTATGCCCGGATGGTAAAATCCATGTAATTTGTGTGGATTTTCGTGATCAGGTATGTGCCAGTCATACAGAAAATAGTCATGCAGCAGTGCGCCTCTGATCAGCTCTCTCCTGCTGCAGGCCAGATGCAGTTTGTCACTGAGCGCTATGCTGTATCTGGCCACATTCAGCACATGGGCGTTTACTGTCATATTGCCGTGCTGGATATACTCCTTCATTCGGTTAAAATTCTCCGACTCCAGGATATCAGGGGCACTGTTCTCAATCAGCCTCTGTATTTCCCGGAATCGTATCAGTTTTTTCTGCCATCTCTGTGACTGACGCATTGAGCGATATCTCAAAATTCTTTTTGTCATTTTTTTGCTCCTTAAAATAAACAAAAATTTTCACGTACCATACTATTCCAGTGTCCGCTGTATCAGGCGGCAGATTCCCCTGCAGGCGGCTCAACCGGAGTTTCATCAGAGGGCTGCGGTGTCTCTGCAGGCGGCTGTGGCGTCTCTGCGGGTGGCTGCGGCGTCTCTGCAGGCGGCTGTGGCGTTTCTATAGGCGGCAGTGGATCTGTTGGTATTCCCTGTGCTGGCGGCAGTGTTTCCTCCGGCTGCGGCGTCTCTGCAGGCGGCTGTGGCGTCTCCGCAGGCGGCTGCGGTTCTTCCCATCCTCCTTCCTCCGGCACTGTCTCCTCAGGCTCTACCGTTGTCACCGGACCTATATAAGGAATTCCGTCTGTATAGTAGCAGATAACCGGAAATCCCTCCGATACATACTGATATATCTGGGCTGCCTTATCCGGTGGAAGGTTAATGCATCCATGGGAACCGTTTGTCACAAAAATCTGGCCTCCAAAAGAACCTCTCCACTTGGCATCATGCATCCCGTAATTACCATAAAATGGCATCCAGTAGCTCACCGGAGTACGATAGGTTGCTCCTTTCAGCACGGCATCCCTTGTCTTATAGGCCAGGCCGAAGATTCCCTCAGGCGTTACACAGTCATAAGTAGATACCATGGTTCCGGATACAAAATCCGTCTCCAGTACAATCTCCCCGTCCTGATATAAGTACAGATGCTGATTTGTCAGATCTGCCTCCACATAAGAACCGCCAATGTCATTTGCCCCCTTCTGCCTTGCCGTAATACTGTACTCCGGCTCCCTCTCCGTATTTTTTCCCTGGTATATCAGCTGCACCAACTGGTCTGATTCATTCTTGGTATCGGTTTTCCATCCATAATTTCTACTGGAAAGCGTCAACTCTGTCCCGCCTGTGGTCACAAACTTCTTTTTCTTTCCGTATGTATCATTGGCCGCCGCCTGCTCCTTCACAAATTCGCCGACCCTGTCCTCATCCAGAACCGGCTTCCCATTCTCCATGGTAATCCATTCGTGCAGCATTCTGTAATCCAGAATCACTTCCGCGCCGTTCCAGTCATAGGTGATTTTTGCCCCAAGCCACTTATTTACGGTATCAACAGCATCTGTAAGCTTTCGGTCATCCTGCCTGACAGCAGCCTCGGCATAGCAGTCCTGTTCCTCCAGGTCAAGGCTCGCCTCCTGGCTGTTGATGGTATCTGCAATCAGCTGAATTGCCTTCTCCACATCCATTTCGGTCCCACGGGTCTCGGAAACAATTTCATAAACTCCCAGTTCCTCGGAATACTCATCTATATATGCATTTTGGGCTTTTTTCATATTTGTGCGCTTACAGGCATCCCAGGATCTCACCTTACTTTCCAACAAGTCCCGGTCAAAAATAACACCTCTTTCCACAAAATACGAATATGTTTTATTCAGATAAGCCAGAATCCATTGAAACTCTTTCTGCCCGGCAAGAAATCCCTCCACAGCTTCTTTTGTATTTCCAAAATTCAATCCGATATCTTCTGCTGTAATCGTTCCCAATACCGCACCGGAATCTCCGGTCCTGAAATCCCTGCCTGTAACCTCTAACATATAATCTCCGGTATTAGCATCCAACAAAGCAACGACATCTCCCGGCTCCATATTTCCACATGCTATACCATTGATGCTCGTATTCGGGAAAAAATGGGTTCGATAGTATATTGCTGCCCTGTAATATGCAGCTGCTCCGGCCAGGAGCAGAATCAGAAGCAGGGTAGCTGCTATTATATATTTCTTTTTTCTGCTCTTCTTCGGTAGAATCACTGCATCCGCTTCCTGTTTTCCCTTTTGGGGATTTGGAGCCGTATCCGTTAAGATCTCCTCGGTCTGATTCTTTTTCATTTTCTTTCTCCAATACATAAATTGTCTTTAAAACATATACAATAATTATAACATATTTTTTTATAAAAAAACAGCACCAAAAGGCTAATTTCTACCTTTTAATGCTGTCTTTTGATTCTATATCAGAAAATCTCAAATAAAAAAATGCCCAGAACCGGAATCGAACCAGTGACACGAGGATTTTCAGTCCTCTGCTCTACCAACTGAGCTATCTGGGCATAAAGTCTTTGCAGATATAAAGACTTAGTAGCGGGGATAGGATTTGAACCTATGACCTTCGGGTTATGAGCCCGACGAGCTTCCAGACTGCTCCACCCCGCGTTATAAAATTATATGATTCAAATGGATGGAGGTGGATTCGAACCACCGAAGCAATTTGCAGCAGATTTACAGTCTGTCCCCTTTGGCCACTCGGGAATCCATCCAT
>CANBFE010000017.1 GCA_947367855.1 uncultured Lachnospiraceae bacterium
TGCTGAAATGAAGAAAGCCGAAAACCCGCTAAAATCAAGGCTTTCGGCTGTGTTCCCAGCGTTCCCGAGGTGACTCGAACACCCGACCTACCGCTTAGGAGGCGGTCGCTCTATCCATCTGAGCTACGGAAACGTGTATAAAATTGTGTGTGACTTACTACCCCATGTCCTCCAAAAAGTTTCCGCAGTAGGTTCTCTTAGGAGGCGTGTGCTCTATCCAACTGAGCTACGAGGACTTGTATGAAAAACTTGCTAATTGGCAAGTCATTCAGCTATGAAATTGTTGATTTTACGTTGCTCTGGCAATCGAACACCTACCACTTAGGAGGCAAACACCAAACAGGATACTCCGCATCATGTATTTTATAAAGTGTAGCTTATCGGCTATTAATAAAACGCAATTCCCTGTAATTATGTGTTCTCAGGAAAATTAATATTCCCCTGTAACCAAACAACACCTTTAAAGCGTCTTCCAACCTGAGGTTCTCCGTACAAGTCTATTATATTAATAGAAACGTCAAATGTCAACTCATTACTGCAAATTTTTAAAATATATATTTTTTCTCCTGTCATTTTATTTGTAGTCATTCTAATTTCAAGAATTTCACCTAGCACGGAGTATTGATCACATTCTACGCCGTATGGCATAAAATAAGTATCTACCAGGCTAAAAATATCTTCCTTCTGGATTTTCCGGGATATGGTGGTGTACATATCCATATCTTCCAGTGTCAGCGTCTCAATGGCATCCTCGTCGCCTTTTCTGGCGGCCGCCATCAGGGAGCTTCTGGCTGCAGAAGCTTTCTTTTCGCGCTGCAGTTGTTCTTCGTCTTTTTTAATAGGCAACAATATCATTCCATTAACAGACAGAGCTGAAAGCGTAAGGGATGTTCCCCTGACAGGAAGTTTGTCTGCCTCCTGTGCCCTGATATAAGGTATTTTGTTTTTTAAATAAAATATTAACGAAATACCGACTTTCATATCGTCGCAGACACCTGCATAGGATTCTTTTTCGGCATGCCTTTCCACAGACACATCCTCATATGAGGTGATCCCGCTTCCTTCGAGATATGGGTAATAATACTCATACGTAAATCTTTGTTCCTCATCTATCTCACCACAGACAGCAATTCCCAGATTGTCGGCGAAATTTTTGCAAAATTCGCCCACTAAGATATTATCTTCATTTTTGGCAATATTGCGTTTGTCTGCATTTAAAACTACATCTGTCAAAAGTTCCTGCAGCTTCCTGCGGCTCTCCAAAGCGCTGAAGCCAATTGCGCGCATAAATTTATGCAAAAATTTCACCTTCCTTCTGCTTAATTGTAACTTTTCGTTTTATCTGGATATGGGTTGAATCTTCTCTTTTCCTCCCATATATGGCTGTAATGCCTTAGGAATATCAATACTCCCGTCTTCATTTACATTATTCTCCAGGAAAGCAATCAATCCTCTGGGTGTTGCTAATACTGTATTATTTAAAGTATGCACAAAGTAGGTCCCATTTTCCCCTTTGGTACGGATTCCCAGTCTCCTGGCCTGTGCGTCCCCAAGCGTTGAACAGGAACCCACTTCAAAATATTTCTGCTGTCTGGGGCTCCAGGCTTCTATATCGCAGGACTTCACCTTTAAATCGGCCAGATCACCGCTGCAGCATTCCAGTGTTCGAACCGGTATATCAAGACTGCGGAAAAATTCAACCGTATATGACCACATTTTATTGTACCAATCCATAGACTCCTCAGGTTTGCACAGCACTACCATCTCCTGCTTTTCGAATTGGTGTACTCTGTAAACTCCTCTCTCCTCAATTCCGTGAGAGCCTACTTCTTTTCGGAAGCAGGGGGAGTAAGAAGTCATGGTTACAGGAAGACTTCCTTCCTCTACAATCTGCCCCTTAAACTTTCCGATCATGGAATGCTCTGAAGTTCCGATAAGAAACAGATCTTCTCCCTCAATTTTGTACATCATGGCTTCCATTTCTGCAAAACTCATTACGCCATTTACCACACTGCTGCGAATCATGAAGGGAGGTATACAGTAAGTAAATCCCTTATCAATCATAAAATCTCTGGCATAACTGATCATTGCAGAATGAATTCTGGCTGCATCGCCCATCAGATAATAAAAGCCGTTTCCACTGGTACGTCCGGCTGCATCTTTATCCAGACCGCTGATACTGTTTAAAATATCGGCATGGTAAGGAATTTCAAATTCAGGTACCACCGGATCTCCGTATTTTTCAATTTCGACATTCTCTGTATCATCTTTTCCAATAGGAACTGAAGGATCAATAATATTCGGAATCACCATCATTATCTTTGTAATTTTTTCCTGTAATTCGGGTTCCATTTCTTCCAGTTCAGCCAGTCTCTTTGCGTTAGCGGCAACTTCAGCCTTCTTCTTTTCTGCCTCTTCCTTTTTACCTTGTGCCATTAATGCACCGATCTCTTTGGATATTTTGTTCTTAGATGCACGGAGCTGGTCTCCTTCCTGCTTTGCCTTTCGGCTTTGTGCATCCAGGGCAATTACTTCATCCACTAACTCCAGTTTCTGATCCTGAAATTTTTTCCTGATATTTTCCTTTACAATATCGGGATTTTCTCTTAGAAACTTAATATCAATCATAACTTCTATCCTCCTGTTCTATTACTTTCCCTTTGCTATGGCCAATGCTTCAGCCTCTTCATTACTTAATGTAATATTATTATCTCCGCTTCTGATTTCCTTTGAATAAGAGTAACATCCCTCTGTACTATGGACTGAGTTTATGATAAATCCATTATCATTTTCATCCAATAATACCAGACTATAGCTCAGTTGTCCACCCATTTGATTAAATGCATCATATCTTACCAGGCCCATCTTTTGGAATACAGTTTCCATCCTCTTAAACAGTGTGCGAATATCATCCCTGTTTTTATCAGTGCTGTTTTTCAAAAAGCGGTTGTCTTCATACAGCTCATTAATATTTTCCTCCAGACTCATGGCATCTTTCCCTAAAAGGAACTTGTCCAGTCTTTTTCTCAGTTTACTGACTTTATTCATCTGTACAATCAACAAAATCAATAAGATTAGAAGGAGAACTGCAAGAGCAATTACTCCAATAACAAGATATCCCAAATCAAACGAACCAAACCCTATTTGATTTAAGAATGCGCTGTTAGCTAATGTTTTCATATTTCTCCTTTAGTATTTATATTTAGTTAATTTCTTCCGATGATGTCTAATAACCTATCCAGATCTTCATGATTATAAAATTCTATTTCAATTTTACCGGATCCTTCCCCTTTGGAACTCACCGTTACTTTTGTACTCAGTCTCTGCTTCAGCCTGTCTTCTATATCCTGATAAATTACCTCTATGGTCTTATTCTCTGTTTTCTTTTTTTCCTTCTCAGGTGAATTCAGTTTCTTGACCAACTTTTCTACTTCACGGACACTGAGCTTTTCATCAAAAATCTGTTGGGCAATTATATATTGTGCTTCCGGATCCTCCACTGCCAGAAGGGCACGGGCATGTCCTGTGCTAATCATATCATCAATGACCATCTGCTGCACTCTGTCTGTCAGCTTTAGCAGGCGAATGGAATTTGTCACAGCAGCACGACTTTTTGAAACTCTTTCAGCCACCTCATCCTGTTTCAGATTAAATTCTGTCAGCAGTCTTTTATAAGCCTGCGCCTCTTCTATAGGATTTAAATCTTCTCTCTGTATATTCTCAATCAGGGAAATTTCCATAATTTCCTGATCTGAATAATCACGAATAATTACAGGTATTTCTTTCAGACCGGCCATTTTTGCCGCACGCCATCTTCGTTCACCGGCAATAATTTCATAATGGTCATTCCGATTCTGAACCAGAATAGGTTGAATCAAACCTACCTGCTTTATGGAATCGCTGAGTTCCTGAAGAGAATCTTCATCAAAATTTTTGCGGGGCTGCTTTCTGTTTGGCTCTACCATGGTTATTTTCAAAATAGTTTCTGCGCCCTTATCCTCTTTTGTTTCTACTAATTCCGAAGAATTCTCCCTTTTTGCTTTTGCTTCGCCAACTGCATTTGGTATCAGTAAATCCAATCCCTTGCCTAATGCCCTTGATGATTTTGCTGCCATATGCCATGTCCTCCTGCTTAAGCATTTCTATCACTGCGTTTGTTCCATATTATACATTGCTGATTACTTCGTCAGCCAACAACATATAGGCTTCTGCTCCTGCTGATTTTCCGTCATACAAATTGATAGGTTTCCCATGACTTGGAGCTTCTGCAAGTTTTATATTCCGTGGAATCAGGGTATTATATATTTTCTGGTTCAAATTTTGTTTTACATTTTCCACTACCTGCATTGAAAGATTTGTCCGTGAATCAAACATTGTAAACAATACACCTTCCATATCAAGGTCTGGATTTAATCTTTCTTTTACCAGATTGATAGTATGAATTAACTGACTTAATCCCTCAAGTGCATAGTATTCGCACTGTATGGGAACTAAAACACTGTCAGCAGTCGTCATGGCATTGATCGTCAACATATTCAGGGAAGGAGGACAATCTATAATTATAAAATCATATTCTTCCTTTATATAATCTACTTCTCTCTTTAATATGTATTCTTTCTTGTCTATTCCGATTAGTTCTATTTCTGCTGCAGCAAGATTCACATTGGATGGAACTACGGAAATATTTTCAAGAACTTTTTTTATAATACAGTCACTGATGGAGCACTCTCCGAGAATTAATTCATATATAGTGGTATCCAGATTATTTTTGTCAATTCCAAAACCACTGGTAGTATTTCCCTGAGGGTCTGTATCTATTACCAATATTTTTTTACCTTTTGCGGCAAGACACGCTGAAAGATTAATAGATGTTGTAGTTTTTCCAACACCACCCTTTTGATTTGCAATTGCAATGGTTTTTCCCATGGTATTCTCCTTTCCTAAGTATAGCTTTTTCATTATAGCACTTATTTCGTGAGATATCCATATATAAGTCGATATTTTTATTTGAAATATTTTTCTATTTTTATAAATTCAGTAACAGCTTAGTCTATAGTATTCTTGTAAAAGTTTATTAAAGTAAATTATAGCAGGTAAATTGTGCAATAATTCACTTCTATTAGGTCATATTTTCCATGTTTCACGCTGATATTTAAATGTTTCACAGTTAATATTACAATATATTGGGCTCAAATGTTTCACGTGAAACATTATCTTGTATTATTCACTTTTATCTAAAGAATGTTTCACGTGAAACATTCTCCTCTCTCCGCGGTGGGGAAGAAAACCAAAGCTGTTCCATAGGAAAATGCAGTTTGCAACATAGAAATTCAGAATATTGTTTTCAGTATAAAAATTATTCCTGCAAAGGATATGAAAACATAGAAAAAAGGGATTATACTAAAACTGCGTAAAAAGAAATAGGATACATATTTAAGTCAACAGACATAAAAATCCCGGAAAAGCCATGATCTGCATTTCCGGGATTTTATTCATGTCCTATTTTCACATAACAACTTATCTACGCAAATTCTTATTCATTCAGACACTCGATCTATTACCACCAAATGCCTCAAAAAAACTTATATCAGACTGCAATCTTTCTTTGAATTACACATTATGACGATATTCATAAGGAAGAACTTTCATCTGATTATATCCCGGACAATCACGCACCCATTCCAAAGATTCCTTTATAATAGCAGTCTGCATTGGAATATTATTTGGCTCACCCGCATTGGAACCGATAGGTACATGAGGAGCCGTTATTCTCGGCGCACCCTGCTGACGGGCTATGGGAGGGAGAGCCGCAATTACCACGCAGCTCATTCCAAGTTCTTCACAGCATCTGGTGACAATGGTAGCGGAACGGTGACAGGTTCCGCACCCACCGGTGCAGAGCACAATATCCACTCCCTGCTCTTTCAGTTTTCTGGCAATCTCAGGTCCTGTCTCGCCAATGAATTTTTCCACATTACCGCCGCCACCCATAAAGGTATAAGTTTCTTCTGCCAGTGAACCAATAAAGCCCTCTTCCACCAACTCATGAAGACGATCTATGGGAAACATGGCATTCACATCCTTATTAATATCGGAGTTATCAAAACCGCCATGAGTAACCATCAGTTCACAGGAAGGCGTAGAAAATTCAATCGTACGATAAGAAAAATCTCCCGATGTATTGAAAGGAACCTGGTCTTTCTTATGGATTCCTCCTGCCGTTATAAATGCAACCTTACACTCGTTCAAGGGCTTCTTCAATTCTGTAAAAACCGGCTTTGGTGTAACCGGAACAAATATTTCTGACTGCATTCCTTCTACTGTTGTCAATTTCATACTTAACCTCATTTCTATACTGTTTAAATTAATCTAATCAGCTGCAACTACATGCCACAACAGGACTCAAATAAAACTCCACATTCTGTCCCAATTCCAATGGAAAATCTGTAAATACCCACCGTCTGGGCACTGACACAAAACCCATTTCATTCATTATCTCAGCCTTTACCGCAGTATCGTTAACCTCAATCAGCTTTCCGCCCAACAGGGATGGAATCAAATCTTCTTTGTAATACATTGCCGCACTGTCATAATCATATGGATTACTTACTACCTGCAGATAGCTGAAATAAAATTTAACTTCACTGCCCGGCTCCAAAATATCCTTCTCTACACAAAGATTATCCGGAACCGTAATGACTCCCAGACGGCCATGAAGATGTATCTTCACCATTCCGTTGGAAATATCCTTTATCAGACCACCCATCATAATCGGATTAATTATATAGTCTATCAATGCAGTGTACCATTATCCAGTAATTTTGTCTCAGGGAGTCCCAACAGTCTGTTATTGGCATTAATCACATCATTGCTCCATTTCTTAGGAGCAGGCTTGATGGCAACTCCTGCCATCTTATTCTTCAACATCTGAATAGCCCTTGCAGCTACCTCCTTTGTCACACAGGAACATCCGGCTACATTATTTTCAAAGCCGCCCATATCCATGTTTTCCTCAACCATGGCATCTGCATACTGGTTTCCTACTACCAACTGCCCCTGATAAGCACAGAAGGAAACTCCTACCACAGGAATACCCCTCTTTCCGGCCTGTCCGATATGCTGCACAAAATCAATATGATTGTTTCCAAAACCTTCCGTGGTAATGATACATCCGTCTATATCCAATGACTCAAGCATGGAACCCAATCTCTCTGACACCCAGAGCTTCTCGTCATTAACCTGAGGGGAACCAATAAAGATTACACCTACCAGATCCAGTTCTGTATCCGCTGCAAGGCCTTCCACCAGAGGCTCGCGAATATAGTGACGGGTCATTTCCTTTGTGGCAGGCCCGATACAGGTTAATGCATGGATAGAACCGTCTCTCACCTGATTTGGCGTCAATATAATGGGAACATTTCCGCAATCCACATTCTTCTGGCCACCCAGGATACCGCAGGGTTCTCCGGGGCAGATGACATTGTCATGCATGGCTCCCTGTCCCATAATTTCCTTTACCAATACTACACGTGGATTTCCCTGACGGCGCACATCCTCACAAACCTCTTCTCTTACAACTTCTCCCTCATATTTCTTCAATTCCTCCCGCACAGCCTGAATAATGTAATCCTGGCATTTGTGGGCTGCAAAAGGACCAGGTCTGGTCATGCCGGACAATCTCTCTATCACTGCATGGCAGCGAATGATTATATCATTCTCATCCGCACAGCCGGGATGTCCAAAATACATTTTCTCATCCAGATATCCCTCCGAGGAACCAAATTCATGAACCTGAACACCGTCTTCATCCACACCGGTAAGCATAAATACCACGCCATCCGCAACCTTGGTAATACCCTCTCCCAATTCTCCTTCTACCTTTGTTGCAATAGGACATACATCCATAATCGTCTCTGTATAAACATGCCTGTTCTCCGGCCTGATCACGGACAACTCCATGCTCTTGCAAAGAGGATCCTCCTGAATCGCTCTTTTTACAATATCCCCGTCAATTGTTATCTTTCCGTCTTCAATTGAAGTCCTGGAACCGATTTCCACATCCTTAATTTTAATATGTTTTTTTACAAGAGTGCGTATTACCTTTTTTTCTGCCTCTTTTTCCGGAGGAGTAACTTTTTCCATTGCATTGTCAGAGGCGGAAGAAACTTCTGCCGGAACACTCCCGGTTATCACAGGAATATCCAGTCTCAATCCCTCCAGTTTTTCCAGCTTATCAATCTCGATATGAATCATTTCTCTTCCTCCTGCCTTTATTCTGATACCGGGAACTGCTCTCTCTCCTGCAGATACAGCAGGTTTCGCTTTTTCCTCCGTGTCCTGCTTTTCTTCTTCCCCTGTATTTACCTTATTTAATACTTCCCTGGTAATCGGGGTCAGTGCATCCACATCCTGAAGCAGGGTACAGCCAAGAACCTGTTCGATTCTTAAACCATCTTCCCTTAATTCCAAAAGTCCTGCCTCCACCATATCATCAAATAAGGTGGGATCCTCCAGATCAGCCGCACTGATTACCAGACCCTTTTCCCTGCGACAGCAGAAAATGGCCGGATCCTTCAAATGGGCCTGCAGAGTGTTTAAAGTAATTGACATCTTCCTTTCCTCCATTCTGAGTTTTTTATTCCAAAATAAAACTTACTATATCATTTCATTCTGCGAATCAACACATGATTCACTGCTCTCAAAGCCCCGTCCGTACAATGATAAACAGGAAGTCCCATCCTGAGTGCGCATGACATAACGGTATTGCTGCAATCCGTACAATTACTGATCAATAAAGCCTGTGCTCCCGCCTTCTTCAGCTCCATTACTTTCTGGACCTGCCCGGGACAGCGGCCCGGATTTTCGCATTTCCGGGTCCCCTTTACCTCCTTTGCCTGTTTACAGTAAGCAATTCCAACCACCTGTGAACCCATACTGGCGGCCAGTTCCTCCATCCTCTCCCTGTCCGCGCCACAGGCACATACCAGGAGTCCTATTTTTTCAGGTCCCTTCATGAAACATTCTGCCGCAATCAGCCCTCCTGTGGTTTTCACAACAGGATCATCCAACTGCACACGTTTTCCCGTAAAAGGACCTCCCATTATAAGCTCTCCATAACCCTCTGCCAGTCCTCCTGCCATCTCAAACACATCGCTCACCGATATTCCCAAAGGAATATCTTCCATAATCTGAATCAGATTTTCATTCCCCTTCAGTTTTCCGGCAACCGTCAGATCTTTGTCAATCAAAGGCTTTCTCAGATCCACAGCTTCCTGCACACGGCAGAGAGTCTCGGCATTCATTACAATGGCATCCGCCCGGAAAGGAAGGGCGTCCACGGGAAGGATATTTCCTGTTACCTCCCTGACCACAGCCCTCTCCTCTCCCATGGGATACATATCCGGCAAAAGATGAATTCGAATATTTGTTCTGTCTTTCAATGCTTCTTTCAATCTCTGTACTGCTCTTTGATGCTTTTCCTTAATTGCAATAACACCTTCACTGGCATGAACGATCTCCAGTACGATTTCCAATCCTCTGATCAATTTTCCGGGATCTTTTTCAATCGCCGCTATATTATGACATAAAATCGGTTCGCACTCCGCAGCATTGGCAATTACCATCCCACCTTTCTCAAAAGGCTTTGTCAATTTTCCATAAGCGGGAAAACCAGCTCCGCCCAATCCCACAAGGCCGGCTTCCTCAATCAAATCCAATGCCCCTTCTGATTTCAGAGGCACAAATTCCCTCTTCTGCTCCTCATTGGCAAGTATGACAATTTCCTTTTCATTTACCTCTGCAACTACGCCGCTGACACTGGTAAAAAGATTGGCGCCAAGAGAATTTTCCCTCTTAAACGCAATAAGCTGCCCTCGAACTATTGTCTCTCCATTGACAACAGCCGGGACAGCCGGTTCACCGATATTCTGTTTCAGAGGAAACCGATACCTTTTTTTCATTTCATTCCTCCTCGCTTGCTATAAATATAACAGATTTCCCTCCAATCATTATATCACAACAGTCATACATTGACAATAAAACATCTCTCTTTTCGGAAAAGCGTTCCCAGTACATAAAACTTAACGGCTCTATAAACTAATCTTTATTCATATGACAAAATGTGTGTAATCTCGTTTGGGATATTTTCTAATGAAGTTTTTAAAAATTTGGGCACAAGATCAATATGTTTCAGTCTTTCCATGGGTATCCAATACAAATGTTCATTATTTTGATCTGTACTGACACCACTGACTATCTTTATGTCCGTTTCTTTCATTAAATAGAAAAAAACAATTTCCCGATGATAAGTACTGTCAACGCTGAAAAAACGCTCCTCAATAAATACTAACCTGTCAATTTCAAAATGATAACCCGTTTCCTCATAACATTCCCTAATAACCGCACTTTCCGAAGTTTCATTTTCCCGTATTCCTCCGCCAACTGTATAAAAACAAGGATGACAATCACTCTTTACAAGCAAAGCACAAGCATTTTTAATAATCAAAGCTGCAGACCGCAGGGAAAATGTCATATTTGAGGTCTCATATCGGATGTCCATATATACTCCTATTTACTTTATATCATATATTTTGCTTTAAGAAACTACCCTTGCACTTTCCCAAAATCATCCTTTTGACTGTTCAAATTCCCGTTCAGGTCATAAGACATGGTTAGCTGGGTGCAATCACTGGTTGAGTTATAGGTTCGACGTTCCATAAGGTCGTACCTTAATAATCAAGAAGATTTTCTTTCAATCCATATAATACCGTTTGATCCGCTTTAAACTTAAACTTTAACATATTGTTTTCATAGCTTCCCCCTATTTGCCCTAACACATAAAAATTCGTAGTATTTTCAAAGACAAATTTTATATACGCATCACTTTCACCATCTTTGATTTCAATTTCCCCACTTAAAGTTTTAATCATAGACTCGATTATTTGTACATAATATTTGAGTGTATCTTCCTCAATACAAAAATTACATTTTCCGGAAAATCCACATGTTGCGCTTGATACCTCATATGTGACATATCCACCAACAAAGTACAATGATTTTATAGAAATCATATTGTTTTCATCTTCAAAAATCATTTTTCATCTTTGCCTCCCTTACAAATTCCCAATCCATTACTTAATCATAAATTCTTTACTGGCATTTGCAATGTATTTTTATAAGTCATTTTCCAATAGATACACAATTCCGAAAAGGGAGTAAAACATTCCCTACTTTGCCATCAATTCAGGCAGTATCTGCTTCGTAATCTCCAGAAATTTTATCGCCGCAGGCGGCATATTCGCTTTTGACTTTACAGCTATCCCCAAATCCCTGGAGTAATAAGGCTCCAACGGATAGGATGACACATGGTTATCAAAATTCTGGAGCATAAGACGTGGTAAAATGCTCACTCCAAGTTTGTTTGCAACCATGGCAATAATGGTATGGTCATCTGTGGCGGAAAACCTCATATCCGGCTTCACTCCAGATGTTTCCAGGGCATGATGAATGTCATAGTCCGTTCCCATGGCAGAAATAATAAAACATTTTCCCTCAAAATCCTGTATGGGAAATCTGCCTGAAGGAAGAGGCGGGTAATCCCTTGGAAGTACGGCAACCAATGGGTCTTCGCAGAGTGAGATCCATTCCAGAGATTCCATATTCCTATGGCTTACAAATCCAAAATCCGCTATATCATCATTGAGCCATCTCACAATATCATCCGCGCCGCCTTCCATCAGACTGATTTCAATACCCGGGTATAACTGCTGAAAACGATGGATAATAGGCGGCATCCAGTTTACTGATATACTGGAAAACGAAGCAATAACCAGTCTGCCTTTCTCAAGCCCATTTAAATCGTTAATGGTCTGTTCCAGAATCTCATATCTGGACAAAAGGGCACGAACCAGAGGCAAAATGTCCTCTGCATTTTTTGTCAGCGTGACTCCATGTTTATTACGCATAAACAGAGGAAAACCCATCTCTGTTTCCAGAGACTTCAGAATATGGCTGACTCCGGACTGGGTATAACCCATTCTCTCCCCGCTCTTTGTGAAATTATTTGTCTCGGCCACATCCACAAACAGCTGAAACTTTTTGATATCCATCTCCGCCCCTTCCCGTCTGGTAAACTGTAAACAATTTACTGACACACCGAACACTTTGAACATACTCAAATAGTAGCATATTTCAGAATGGAATGCAATCAAATGTCATTTCAGCCATGAAAAACCGAAATGATTATAATTACAAAATCTGATTTTACTTATAGCTGCACTGAAACTATAATAAATCTGCAAAACTATATTTCCAAAGGAGGAGCGTCCATGGAACTCAAACCGAACCTGCTTCCAAAGGATCATATTTTCAAAGCAGTAGACTCTCACACCATGGGAGAACCCACCCGGATCATCTATGAAGGTTTTCCTGAACTGGTGGGAAATACCATGATGGAACGCAAAGAATATTTGGAAAAAAATTACGATCATTACCGCAAAGCCCTGATGTTGGAACCAAGAGGACACAGGAATATGTTTGGCGCGCTGCTCACCAGTCCTGCCAACAAAGAAGCCGATCTGGGAGTTATTTTTATGGACAGCGGCGGATATCTGAACATGTGCGGTCACGGAAGCATTGGCTGTGCCACCATTGCCATAGAAACCGGTTTTGTGGAGGCAAGGGAACCTTATACGGATGTGGTACTGGACGCCCCCGCCGGACTCATACATGCCAGGGTAAAGGTAAAGAACGGCAAGGCGGAAGAAGTCAGCATTACAAATGTTCCTTCCTTTCTATATAAACAAAACCTGGAACTGGAGCTTGACGGATACGGCATCATTCCCTTTGACATCTCCTTTGGGGGCAGTTTTTTTGCCCTGGTGGATTCCGAGAAAACAGGCATTGAAATCAGCCTGAAAAATCTGGAACCACTGACAGATCTGGGAATGAAGCTTCGTCAGAAAATAAACCAGTCCATAGAAATAAATCATCCTTACCTGGATATCAATTCGGTTGACCTGGTGGAATTTTACGGTCCTCCCACCAATCCCAAGGCAGATGCCAAAAATGTGGTCATTTTCGGAGACTCCCAGGCAGACCGTTCTCCCTGCGGCACGGGAACCAGCGCAAAGGTAGCCACCATGTATACAAAAGGACATTTATCTCTTGGACAGGAATTTGTATATGAAAGCATAACCGGATCCCTGTTCCGTGGCATGGCCTTAAAAGAAGTTCTTCTGGACGGAAAAGTGGCTGTTATTCCAAAAATCACAGGCAGCGCCTATATTACAGGTTTTAACCAGTGGATGCTTGATGAAGAAGATCCTCTGCGGTATGGATTTCTCATCGGAAATTAATTTACATACAAATTGCCCATACGCTACAGACTCATAGTTTTCTTACATATAACGAGGTACATTTAACCATGAAATCAACTAAAAAACTGCTTCTCGCAATTATAGGTACATTTATTTATGCCATAGGCATGAATCTGTTTATAGTCCCTCTTGGGCTTTACAGCGGCGGCTTTATGGGAATCGGCCAGCTGATCCGTACCTTTTTCGTGAATTTCCTCAATCTGAATGTGGGAAATATAGATATTGCAGGTATTGCATACTATGTGATCAACATTCCCCTTTTTATACTGGCCTACAAAAAACTGGGAAAACTTTTTTTCTGGAGCAGTATTATCTGTGTCACCTCCATGACGATTTTCCTGACAGTAGTTCAGGCTCCTGCAGTACCTTTTATTGAGGACACCCTGACTGCTGCGCTGATAGGAGGTATGATCTGCGGAGCAGGCACAGCTCTTACGCTGATAAACGGCGGTTCCGGCGGCGGACAGGATATTCTGGGCATGTACCTCACCGGCATCAATCCTGCCTTCAGCGTGGGAAAAATCGGAATTATGGTAAATGTTTTCGTATTTGGATGCTGTGCGCTTATGTATGATATTTCCATTGTTATCTACTCCCTGATTTACTCCGTAATCTATTCCCTGGCTACGGATAAATTGCACTCTCAGAATATCAATACACAGGTACTTATTTTCACCCACAAGGAAGACGATGTTGTCTCCTTTATCCACGATATGCACCACTCTGCCACCCTCTGGGACGGCAAGGGCGCCTACACGAAAAAAGAGGTATCCATTGTATTTACAGTAATTTCTAAATATGAGGCAAATCTTCTGAAAAAAAGACTGGAACAGGTAGAACCAAATGCCTTTGCCATATTCGGAGATAATGTATCCGTTCTTGGCAATTATGAAAAACATCTTCTTCCCAAATAAACAACTGTCTTCAAATCTTAAAAAATGTGACATGAATGTTGCAGGGAAAAAAGACACCGAGAAAATCATTTTTATCTTTCTCAGTGTCTTTTTCTATCTTTATTCTTCCTCATCCTTATTTGAGAATAGAAATTGACAGAAGGTCTTCTCAAAATCGGTCAATGGAATTAAAATAAGATTGACCGATTCAATTAACGGAGGTTACGTTATGAACGAAAGGTTCTTTTCCCTGTCCGCAGAAAAGCAGAATGCTATCATAAACGCAGGATACCGGGTATTTTCCCAAAACTCCTATAAAAACAGTCCTATGAGTGAGATTGCGGAAGCTGCCGGAATCAGCAAATCCCTGCTCTTTCATTATTTTCACAACAAAAAAGAGCTTTATATGTTCCTGTGGAACAAATGTGCAGAGATGACTATCCAATATATGACAGAATACGGATGCTACGAACAAAAAGACCTGTTTGAAAGCATGGAAAAAGGGATGCAGGCTAAGATGGAAATTATTCGTCTCTATCCTGATATGGCAAACTTCACCATTAAGGCTTTTTATGAAAAGGATGCGGAAATTTCCGCTGCCGTTCAGGAGAGCTACCACAAATACTTTAATCTGAAAGCTGACAAAACACGATTGAACATGGACCCGGAACAGTTTATTCCCGGATTGGATATTCCAATGATGTATCGTGAAATGTATTTTGCTTCCGAAGGATATATTTGGGAGATGGTTCAACGCGGCAATGTGGACATGGAACAGATGGAAAAGGGCTTTTCAAAGTTGATAAATTTTTGGAAGAGTATCTATCTTCGGAAAGAGTGACAGAGTATGGAAATTATTAAAACAACAAAGCTTACAAAATACTACGGTAAGGCAAGGGGTATCATTGACCTTGACATGACGGTAACACAGGGAGAGTTCTTTGGCTTCATCGGCCCGAACGGTGCAGGAAAGTCCACTACAATCCGAACACTGCTTGGGCTGATCGCCCCTACCCGGGGCAGCGCAATGATATTTGGAAAAGATATCACAAAAGAAAAGGAATCCATTTTGCAGGATACCGGCTATCTTCCCTCGGAGGCATTGTTCTATCCGGGAATGAAAGTAAAGGATGCATTGACGCTGTCCGCCGATCTGCGGAAAAAGGACTGTACCGCTGAATCAAAACTTCTCTGTGAGCGTTTACAGCTAGACATAACCAGAAAGATCGACGATCTGTCTTTCGGTAACAGAAAGAAGGTTGCCATTGTCTGTGCTTTGCAGCATGGGCCAAAACTGCTTGTGCTGGACGAGCCAACCAGCGGACTGGACCCGCTGATGCAAAAAGAGTTTTTTGACATTCTGCGGGAAAGAAACAAGGAAGGTGCAACTCTTCTCCTATCCAGCCATGTTCTCTCGGAAATTCAGCACAACTGCACCCGTGCGGCGATTATCCGTGACGGAAGAATCATAGCATGCAACAGTGTGGACATCCTCTCGCAGACAAACGCAAAACGCATTACTGTTCACGGTATAGTAGACCTTAAGCAGCTGAACGGTATGCGTGACATAAAAGAAAGGAAAGACTCTGTCAGTTTTCTTTACAGCGGAGATATGGGCAGCTTACTGCGCACACTGTCTTCAGGCCAGGTTAATGACCTTACGGTTACGGAGCCGGATCTTGAAGAAGTATTCCTGCATTATTATGAAAAGGACGGTGATACGGTATGACTCTTGTAAGACACGAACTGAGGCAAGGTAAAACTTCGTTTCTGATATGGACAGCATCTATTGTTTTCCTCCTTGCAACCTGCATTTTTCTATTCCCGGAAATGAAGGGACAGATGGACAGTGTTACCGATATATTTGCCTCTATGGGTTCTTTTACCGAGGCATTCGGTATGGATCGTTTGAACTTTGGGACGCTCATCGGATTCTACGCTGTCGAATGCGGCAATGTTTTAGGTCTGGGCGGCGCGTTTTATGCCTCTCTCTGTGCCATTGGTATTCTCAGCAAAGAAGAAAAAGAAAAAACAGCTGAATTTCTGCTGACTCATCCTATCAGCCGCATCAGAATTGTGACAGAAAAGCTGATTGCAGTATTGATACAAATCACAGCTATGAATCTCTTCATCTATGCTGTTTCTGTGGGCTCCATAGCCGCTGTTGGTGAGGCAATTCCCTGGAAAGAAATCAATCTGCTGCATCTCGCTTATTACCTGCTCCAGGCCGAACTGGCAGGAATCTGCTTCGGTATTTCGGCATTACTCCGCAAAGGAAGCGCAGGTGCAGGACTTGGTATTGCCGCAATGATGTATTTTCTGAACCTGGTTGCAAACATTGCCGATGTGGCTGAGTTTTTGAAATACATAACACCGTTTGGATACTGCGAAGGCGCCAGTATTGTTTCAGGCGGCAAACTGGACGGTGTAATGATTGCTATAGGTTCAGTCATGGGAATTGGCGGAATCATGATTGCCTATCTGAATTACACAAAAAAAGATATACATTAAAATAGATACGGTGTAACCCATTTTAATGAGTTACACCGTATTCTGCAAATCAGCCGCCTATCCGCACACTGAAAGCAAAAGTAAATTCATTCTCAGTGAACCGGTACTGTTCTTCCGGCTCAGGACCACAGCTGTTGGAGCCGATTCCGTCCTGGGTATAGTCAATACACAATACTGTATAAGGACTGGGAACCAGTTCGAAATTATGCCCCTTCTCTGTCAGCTCTTCCTGGGTATAGCGGGAAGCATTGAAGGAAAACTGCTTTCCTGAAACCACGGAAACCTTTCCACAGCCTTCTCCCACCGTCACATAGCTTACATCGCAGTGGCTTCCGTTCTCCTGAGGGAAGATATAATCTTCATGCAGGGAATCCACAGTCTCCTCAAATCTGCCATGCCAGGATGCCCTGCGCTTGTCTGTATAGCTCTCCACAGGACCCAATCCATAATACTCTACTTTTACCATATCCTTTGGAAGCATCATACGTACACCAAACCTGGGCAGTCTGGGCAGAACAGGATTTTTCTTCACCTTAAGGGCCACATCCAGGCTTCCATCCCCCCATACACGCCATACAGCATGGATATCCAGAATCTTCTGCCTGTATATGGGAGCCAGGGAGACATCGCTGCTGATTTCCACATACTGTCTTCCCTTCTCTGTTCCTCTGCTGTACTCCGTCCCATAGCTTCTGGTCACAGGATGGTCATACTGCATACTTTTCCACTCATGCCGGATATTCCGGTCATTATCCGTTGGCGCCCTCCAGATATTATATTCCATGGGCCTTTCCAACAAAGTCCTGTTGTCATTTACCATCCGTTCAAAGATTCCGGTTATCTTATTGTATACATAGCAGAACCTGTCTGATTCCACAGTGAGATAACGGTCATCCTCATTCACAGTGATCTCTGTGGCAGAAGCTTCTTCCGGTTTCTTCAAAAGCTTTTCCGTCAGAACACAGGTATCTTCCTCTCCGGAGAGAAGCACTTCGTCAAAGCCCAGTTCCCTTCCCTCACACAATACGCCTCTGTCTTCCTTCAGAATCCAGGTGAACTTCAGGTAACTTCTTCCCTCTAGCGCAGGAAGACTTCCCAGACTGATCTCTCCTTCTCCATGAGGCGCAATATCCAACAGGCCGGAATCCACTGTTCCCTCTGCCATTTTTACGCCGTCACAGCTTACTTCCCAGGAAATCCTGCAGTAATCCTTCAGATTTGTAAAGTCCATATAATTATGTATTCTGGCAGTTCCTTTTCCTGCATCAAAGGATACCACCCTGGCAGGACGGAACACATTTTTGAATTCCATCAGTCCTGTATGAGGCCTACGGTCCGGATACACAAGTCCGTCCATACAGAAATTATCGTCATGGGGGAACTCACCGTGGTCTCCGCCATAGTAGTACATCTTTTTGCCTTCCACATTACAGCCTTTGTAAATGGCATGATCGCACCACTCCCATACCATTCCGCCGCAGGCCTTATCATATTTCTGAAATACCTGGAAATAATCCTCCAGATTTCCAGGACCATTTCCCATGGCGTGACAATATTCACACAGATAGGCAGGTCTCTTGGCTACGGCAGCATAATTGTGGTCACTGTCCACATCCTCAGAGGATGCAAAGTACTCTTCCATTCCCTTTATACTGGTATACATTGTACTGTACAGATCCAGATTGGAATAGTCATATTCCTTGTCATAAGGCCTGTGATATGCATTCTCATAATGGGTAATGCGCGTATCATCATAGGACTTTGTCCATTTTAATGCCTCCTCAAATGTACATCCGTATGCGCATTCATTACCCATGGACCAACTGAAGACACAGGGCCTGTTTTTATCCCTGATAACGCATTTCATAGTACGGTCTACCGTAGATTCGATAAAGTCCGGATTATCTGCAATCCAGGCAGCGCTGTCATTGTAATTCTGCCCATAAGCCATTTCCGCGCCATGGCTCTCATTGTCCGTCTCATCCATCACATAGAATCCATACTCATCACAGAGCTGGTAGAACTGGGGCGCATTGGGATAATGACTGGTACGTATGCCATTTACATTATATTCCTTCATCAGCTTCAGATCGCGGTGCATCTGTTCCAGGCTGATTGCAAATCCTGTCAGAGGATCGCTGTCATGCCGGTTTACTCCATGAAGCTTGATTTTTTCTCCGTTAAAATAGAGAACGGCATCCTTTATCTCCACTTTCCGAAGGCCAACCTTCTCCACAATTACTTCCTTGGGCGTCCCGATTACCATGGTATAGAGATAGGGATTCTCCGCATTCCACAGCCTTCCATTCTTCAGTGGAAGAATAACATGACTTCCGCCCCGGGCTTCCGCCACTTTGTTTCCCTCTGCGTCTTCCAGACACACATGTACCGGAATCTCCTTATCCAGATAGGAGAAAGTAACTTCCACTTCCGCATCCCCTGTCTCCAGGTTCAGATTCGTCTTGACAAAATAATCATAGATGCATTCTTCCGAACGGTTCAGCAGATACACATCCCTGAAAATACCGCTCATACGGAACTTATCCTGATCCTCCAGATAACTTCCGTCACACCACTTAAGAACCAGCACAGCCAACAGATTCTCTCCCTCTCTTAAGAAGGAAGTCACATCAAACTCACTGGTGGCATGAGATACCTGGCTGTAACCCACATACTGTCCGTTTAACCAGACATAAAAGCAGGAATCCACTCCCTCAAAATTCAGAAAAGTCCTGGGAGCCTCTGCATCCCTGTGCCAACAGAAAGTATGCCTGTATGCGCCGCAGGGATTTTCCTGGGGCACATAGGGAGGGTCCAGAGGAAAAGGATACCGCACATTGGTATACTGCTGACTGTCATATCCATGCATCTGCCAGACAGAAGGCACAGGAAGCTTATTCCATCCTTTACTGTCCCCATACTCTTCCCTGTAAAACTCTTCCTTTAAATCATAGATACTCTCATAATACCGGAAATCCCATTCTCCGTTCAGCAGTATAAAGCGGTCCGATTCTTCCCTGTGTTCCACCAGATTATCCATTCTTCTTCCCGCAGGAATATAATAGGATCTGTCCGGCATGGTGTTCTCATGGAGAACTTTTAAATTTTCATAATGTCTTGGCACTATCATAAACTTATACCTGTCTTTCTTCTTGCACGCGTTTTTGCCGGTTTTCATTCTTTTTAGAAGAAAGGAGCTGTCACATAAAAGAACCCTTCTCTGCAGACGGTATAAATATGTGTCAGCTCCTCCTCTATAATTTAAAAATTAAACAAGCTTCAAAGTAACAACTTCGTAAGGCTTCAATACCACTGAAATCTCTTTTCCACTGACTTCAGCCTCAGACTCGGTTTCCTCCAAAAGATTACATACATATGCCTTTGTGAAGTCCGCATCTACCGTAACCTTAGCCCTGGTAAGCGCATTTTCAGATTCATACATACGGAGAATCGTTCCTGTTCCGTCCTCCGCCTTTTTCACTGTCTCAAGGACTACATTCCCGGCATTTACGGAAGCAAAGCAGAAGCTATCCTTTCCGTCAACGGCACAGGCATTGGTCAACAGAGGCTGGTTCAGCTTATAAGCTTCCTTCACAGTGCCGGCTGCCCTCCATCCTTCCGCATGAGGATACAGCGCATAAGTGAATACATGCTCCTCCTGGTCCGTTACAGGATTGGGCTCAATACCGGATTTGATCAGGGTGAGAGCCATATTGCTGTCCTTTACGGAATGGCCGTATTTGCAGTCATTCAGCAGGCTGACGCCGTAATGTCCCTCTGAGAGATCAATCCACTTCTGGCCGCAGCTCTCGAACCTTGCCACATCCCAGCTGGTATTTGTATGCACCTTTCTGGTCAGGTTACCGAACTGGATATCAAAAGTAGCCTCATCCGTATGCACTGCCACAGGGAAATGCACTTTCAGCAGCGTCTGATGCTCCTTCCAGTCCACATGGGTCTGGAACTCGATTCTTCTCTGATCCGCATAGAAAATAATCTTCTGGGTAAAGGTGGAATTGCTTTCCTTTCTGGTGATCTCCAGAACTGCGCGGACACTTCCAACCTCTGTCCACTTCATGCTCTCCACATTGCCCACATGCCAGCTCTTTTCCGTATAATAAATGTCGATATCCCAGTTATCAAAATAAATGGGCTTATCCTCATACATACACATATGGTTCAGGGTCTTTCCGGGCTGTACGATCTCACGGTCATTTTCCTTGTCATAAATCCGGTCAAACTCACCGTTTTCATCCAGATGCACTGTATAGAAAGGCGTCTCCAGGGTATAATCATCCACCAGAGTAAAGCTCTGCTTCTGCTGGGCCTTTCCTTCCCCTCTGCGGAATCTGCGGTATCCCTTGGAAGGAATATTGCGCACAAACGCTGCCGCTCCTTCCTCCGTTTTCTGCAGCGGATACTGATTTCCCTCTTCGTCTGTCAGGTAATCGGCATCACAGTTTTCCAGAATTACCACGTCATCCCTGATACTTCCCGTGGTATTCATAACCAGAACACCTTCGCCATCCCCGGCCAAAGCCTTTATCCTTTCTTTGGAAAGGTTTCCGATCTCTTCCTTCAGTTGGGCATACTCCTCTTTTGTCACTTCATAAACCTTATGAATGGAGGAGCCGGGAAGAATGTCATGGAACTGGTTAATTAATGTCTTCTTCCACATGGCGTCAAGTTCTTCCGTGGGATAGGCCAGAGTATCCTGAGCCAGTACCGACAGCAGTTCCAGATCCATCAGGCCCAGTTCGGTCTTACGGTTGGAACGCTTGTTGCGGCCCATGGATGTAAGAGTTCCCCTGTGATACTCAAAATAGAGCTCTCCTTCCCACACAGGAAGTCTTCTGTTGTCCTTCACCCTCTCATTGAGTTCGTCAAAGAATACACCTGCAAATTCCTGACGCACCATGGGAATACCCTTCACACCCTTTTCCATACGGATGGAAGTCTCAATCATTGACCTGGTAGGACCGCCGCCGCCGTCACCGAAGCCATAGCTGATCAGAATATCATTATTGATATCCTTATTCTGATAACGCATCCATCCTCCCATTATGGAATCCGGATGCAGCCTTCCGTTATAAGTGGTAAAGAAATTGCTCACAGGCTGTCCCACATCCAAAGTAGTAATCAGATGGGTCAGCACTTCGCTTCCGTCGATTCCCCTCCATCTCATGGTGTCATAGGGAACCTTGTTAAACTGATTCCATGCCAGTTTTGTGGTCATAAAGTAATCAATGCCGCACTTTTTCATGATCTGGGGCAGCGCGCCTGTATAACCGAACACATCCGGCAGCCACAGAATCCTGTTATCCACGCCAAACTCTTCTTTGAAGAACCGTTTCCCGTGCATAAACTGACGTACCAGTGATTCCCCGGAGGTCAGGTTGGTATCTGCTTCCACCCACATACCGCCTTCCGGCTCCCAACGTCTCTCTTTTACCCTCTCTTTTACCTTTGCATAGAGTTCCGGATAGCGTTCCTTCAGGAATGCATAGAGCTGGGGCTGACTGGACATGAAACGGTAATTGGGATATTCCTCCATCAGTTTCAGCACTGTGGCAAAGCTTCTGCCGGTCTTCTCCCGGGTCTGCTCCACAGTCCACCACCACGCCACATCAATATGCGTATGTCCGATACAGGTGGCTATCACATCCTTATATCCCGCCATATCGGAATACAGGGCCTTATCAATGTAGTCCGAAGCTTTCTTCAAACTGGCATAAAATTCCTCCGAATAAGGAGTCCGCAGATCAAGGAGATTCACCGTATTGTTGAGAACCGTCTCTATATCCTTTCTGTTCTTGTCATCCTCATCCATTCTGCCAAAAGCGGACACAGGTACCCACAGATCATAATAAAGCTTTGTGATATCCGCGTCCATCTCGCACATATCCACATACAGATTGAACTCACTGTGCAGGGTTCCTGTATAAGCCTGCAGTTCCACTACAAGCTCCTCTCCTGCCACGGCCTTCTCACGCAGAAATACCTCCTTGTGGTTCATGTCGATACCCTGTGTGGCCACACCGTTTATAAACAGGAGAAACTGGGGATTCTTAGCGTCATCCCATTCATTGATATTTGTCCTGACAAACATCCACAGCCTTTTTCCGTCCAGCTCCTGGGGTACCTTGTACACAGTTTTGAACCAGTAATGACGGTCCGGACCATACCAATGCATATTTTTTCCGTCGAAATCCTTCCACTCCGCACTGTCGGCTTCTACATCCTCAGGATGTATGTAATTGCCCTCCTTGTACTTCCAGTCCGTCACAGTGAATGTCTGCTTTTTCTGGAGCTTTCTCAGCTCATTACAGATTACATTGATCCTTTTGTCTAAAAATCTCATTTTACCTCCTTTTTACGGCCTTTCTCCGCCGATTCTTTTATTATGGATTTGATTTTGATTTTTATACTTTTTATCTCGTCACGCGCTATTTTATCATATATAGAAAAATAAGCAATAGCATTTCAACAAATTTTTTCCAAAAAAATAGTCATATTATACAAATATAGAGAAGGAAACATTTCCTTCTCTATTTATTTCTTTTTTCTTAAAAATCTGTAAATTATGCTATTCCATACTCTCCTCATCGCTGTCCGCAAAATCCGTATCTTCAGATTCTGTTGCTTCTGTTTCCTTATCTTCCGTCTCTTCTTTTGCTATCTCTTCCAGGGCATCTTCCAGATTGTCAAATTCCTGCTCGCCATTGGAAATCTTCTCCCTCACCTTGGCGATCTTGGCAATCTTCACACCCTCCTCCAGGTCCATCATCTTTACACCGGAAGTAACCCTGCCCAAAGTAGAGATATCCTGCATTCTCAGCTGTATGATAATTCCTTCCGTGGTGATCATCATAATCTCATTTTCATCCACCACAGCCTTGATTCCTACCACGCACCCTGTCTTTTCGGTGACCTTATAGCACTTGATTCCCTTTCCTCCACGGTTCTGAACATTGAATTCATTCATATAAGTGCGCTTGCCCAGACCGTTCTCAGAGACAATAAGCAGGGAATCTCCCTGACTCTGCAGCTGCATCCCTATGATTTCGTCCCCGTCGGACAGGTTCATTCCTATCACACCCATGGAACTCCGTCCTGTCCCTCTTACATCCGTCTCTCTGAATCTGATGCAGATTCCCTGCTTTGTCACAAGGAAAATCTCACTGTTTTTCTCCGTCACCTTCACTTCTATCAGCTCGTCGTCATCCTTGAGATTAATCGCAGTAAGCCCTTTTTTCCTGATATTGGAGAATTCCATCAGGGAAGTCTTTTTTACAATTCCCTTCCTTGTCACCATGAAGAGATTCTTGTCGTCATCATACTCCTTAATGGGTATCATGGCTGTAATTTTCTCCTCCGGTGCCAACTGCAGAAGATTCACAATGGCTGTTCCCCTGGCCGTTCTTCCCGCTTCCGGAATCTCATAGGCCTTCAGTCTGTAAACTCTTCCAAGACTGGTAAAGAAGCTCAGATAATGATGGGTGGTTGTCATCAGCAGGTCCTCGATATAATCGTCATCAATGGTCTGCATTCCCTTGATTCCCTTTCCGCCCCGGTTCTGTGCCTTGAAATTATCCACAGTCATACGCTTTATGTAACCCATGTCTGTGAGGGCTATGACAGTATTTTCGTTTGGAATCATATCCTCCAGGGAAATGTCCGATTCGTCATATCCGATTTTGCTCCTTCTGTCATCCCCGTATTTGTCGGAAATCTCCAAAATCTCTTCTTTTATCACACCCAGTAAAAGTTTCCTGTCTGCCAGAATTCTCTTCAGCTCTGCTATTTTGATCTGCAGCTCCTGATGCTCGTTTTCCAGCTTCTCCCTTTCCAGACCGGTGAGCGCGCGCAGACGCATATCCACAATAGCCTGGGACTGGGCATCGGAGAGCTCAAAACGTTCCATCAGCCTTTCCCTGGCAATCTGCGTATTCCGGCTGCTGCGTATAATGGAGATGACTTCATCTATAAAATCAAGAGCCTTCAACAGACCCTGTAAAATATGGTCTCTCTCCTCGGCTTTGTTCAGATCATACTTTGTCCTTCTGGTGACTACATCCTCCTGATGACGCAGGTAATGCTTCAGCATCTCCAGAAGATTCATCACCTTTGGCTGTTGGTTCACCAGGGCAAGCATAATCACACCGAATGTATCCTGAAGCTGGGTATGCTTGTAAAGCTGGTTCAGTATCACATTGGCATTGGCATCCTTGCGGAGTTCAATGACTACCCTGATGCCCTCTCTGTTGGACTCATCACGGATATCCGTAATCCCGT
Source organism: uncultured Lachnospiraceae bacterium (assembly GCA_947367855.1). Taxonomy (GTDB): domain Bacteria; phylum Bacillota; class Clostridia; order Lachnospirales; family Lachnospiraceae; genus Acetatifactor. The sequence continues at coordinate 25,076 of CANBFE010000017.1, forward strand.
CCACTTTTTTCAGTTTTACCAGTTCCGCTATTTTAATGATCATATTAGCCTTATTTACCATATAAGGCAGTTCCGTTACAATGATCTGGCTCTTGCCGTTGGGCAGTGTCTCTATATCGGTGACGGCGCGCACCACCACCTTGCCCCTTCCTGTTCTATAGGCCTCGGTACAGCCCCTGGTACCCAGAATGATGCCTCCTGTAGGAAAATCCGGCGCCTTCACAAGAGGAAGAATCTCATCCATGGAGGTTTCCCTGTTTTCCTCCACAATATTATCAATAATCCTGACAATGGCAGCCACCACTTCCCTTAGATTATGGGGCGGAATATTGGTGGCCATTCCCACTGCGATTCCAGTGGTACCGTTTACCAGAAGATTCGGATACCTGCTGGGAAGGACTGTGGGCTCTTTTTCCGTATCATCGAAATTTGGTACAAATTCAACCGTATCCTTGTTTATATCCGCCAACAGCTCCATGGAAATTTTGGAAAGCCTGGCCTCTGTATAACGCATGGCTGCAGCTCCGTCACCGTCCATGGACCCGAAATTACCGTGACCGTCCACCAACGGATACCTTGTGGACCATTCCTGTGCCATATTTACCAGAGCCCCATAAATGGAACTGTCCCCATGGGGATGATATTTACCCATGGTATCACCTACGATACGGGCGCTTTTACGATGAGGCTTGTCAGGACCGTTGTTCAGCTCAATCATGGAATACAGAACTCTTCGCTGAACCGGCTTCAGACCATCCCTTACATCCGGAAGAGCCCTGGCAGCTATGACGCTCATGGAGTAGTCAATATAGAAGGACTCCATTTTCTCTTTCAGATCCACTTCTTCAATCTTATCCAACTCCGGCTTGTTGTCAAATATATCATCCCTCATATATATCCTCTTTCACACCATTTCATAAACATGCACTAATTGATATCCAGATTTTTTACATACTTTGCATTTTCTTCAATGAATTCCCGCCTGGGCTCCACCTTATCCCCCATGAGGGTGGTAAAGGTGAGATCCAGTTCTGACTCCATTTCCTCGTCGTAATTTACGCGGAGCAGAATCCTTCTCTCCGGATCCATGGTGGTCTCCCACAGCTGTTCCGCATCCATCTCCCCAAGTCCCTTATAGCGCTGAATCTTGTTACTCTGATCCCTGCCAACTTCCTGCAGGATGGTATCCAGTTCCTCATCGCTGTATGCATACCAGATCTTCTTGTTTTTCTCCAGCTTATACAGAGGAGGCTTTGCCAGATATACATGTCCCTCCTTGATCAGATTCGGCATGAATCTGTAAATAAAGGTAAGCAGTAAAGTGCATATATGCGCACCGTCCACGTCCGCATCCGCCATCAGGATAATCTTGTCATACCGAAGTTTCTCAATATTGAAATCATCATGTATCCCAGTGCCAAAGGCCGTAATCATAGCCCTTATCTCCGCATTGGCATAGATCTTGTCAAGCCTTGCCTTCTCCACATTCAGTATCTTGCCCCGCAGAGGCAGAATCGCCTGGGTTGCCCTGGCTCTTGCAGTCTTTGCGCTTCCTCCTGCGGAATCTCCCTCAACAATATAGATCTCGCAGTTTTTGGGATCCTTGTCCGAACAGTCCGCCAGCTTCCCCGGCAGCGCCATGCCGTCCAGAGCCGTCTTCCTTCTGGTCAGATCCCTTGCCTTTCTGGCTGCTTCCCTTGCCCTCTGGGCCAATATAGATTTCTCACATATAGCCTTTGCCACCATGGGATTCAGCTCCAGGAAATAAGTAAGCTGCTCGCTGACGATACTGTCCACAGCTCCCCTGGCCTCACTGTTCCCGAGCTTCTGCTTGGTCTGTCCCTCAAACTGAGGATCCTCTATCTTCACACTGATAATGGCCGTCAGTCCTTCCCGGATATCCTCTCCGGACAGATTTGGATCGCTATCCTTCAGCAGTTTTGCATTTCTGGCATAATCATTAAATGTCTTTGTCAAAGCATTGCGGAATCCCTGGAGATGGGTTCCTCCCTCCGGCGTATTGATATTGTTCACAAAGCTGAATACGCTTTCGTTAAAGGAATCATTATGCTGGAAGGATACCTCAACATACACATTGTTTTTCTGACCTTCAAAATAGAGAACGCTGTCATACAAAGCGGCTTTGCTGCGGTTCAGGTAAGTGACAAATTCCCTGATGCCTCCCTCATAACAGAACTCGGCTCTCTTTTCCTTCCACTGAGGGGCTTCCTCCCCTGAATTTCCTTCTTCCGCTGCTGGAATATCAGCGTCCTCTGCCTGCTCCCTTCTGTCTGCTTCCGCCCTCTGCAGCAGTTCATTAATCTGTTTATTTTCAAGTCCCTCAACGGTTTCCATGTTTTCCGCCGTCTCCGGACTCTTCCTGCAGTCCCTGAGAATAATGCGCAGCCCCTTGGTCAGGAATGCCATCTCCCTCATACGGATTTTCAGAATATCAAAATCAAATACAACTGTCTCTGTAAAAATCTCCCTGTCAGGCAAAAAAGTAATCTTGGTACCTGTTTTTTCCGGCGGACAGACTCCTATCTCCTTCAGGGGATAACAGACATGTCCCCTCTCATATCTCTGCATAAACACTTTTCCGTCCTGGCAGATCTCCACCTCAAGCCATTGGGAAAGAGCATTAACCACGGAAGCGCCAACCCCGTGCAGACCACCGGAAACCTTATATCCCCCTCCGCCGAACTTTCCTCCTGCATGCAGAATGGTAAAAACCACTTCCACGGCCGGAATCCCTGCCTTATGATTGATTCCAACAGGAATGCCGCGTCCGTTATCAATAACCGTTACCGTATTCCCCTCATTGAGCCTTACTTCGATGGTATCACAATATCCGGCCAACGCTTCATCTACAGAATTATCCACAATCTCATAGACCAGATGGTGCAGTCCCCTGCTGGATGTGGTGCCGATATACATGCCTGGACGCTTTCTCACAGCCTCCAATCCTTCCAGAATCTGAATCTGGTCCGCACCATACTCGTTTTCGACAGTTGTGTTGCTGATTGCTTCTTCACTCATATTTTCTTTCCTCTCTCACTCTCGAAACCTGCCTCCCCTATTACCTGTGTTCTCTCCTGCAGACCCCCCTTATCCTCCTCTACTCCTGTTCTGCGTTCTCCGTACTCATACAGGTTACACTTCCTTCCTCCACTTTATAAACTCTGTTTAATTCAAAGCGGTGGTTCACAAATTCTTCCAAACCCGTACATGTGATTATAGTCTGTATCTCCCCAATACTGTTAAGCAGATAATTCTGTCTGTTGGAATCCAGCTCGGACAGAACATCGTCCAACAGCAGAATCGGATTGTCTCCGGTTATCTTCTTTACAAGTTCTATCTCTGCAAGCTTCAGGGACAGGGCAGCTGTTCTCTGCTGTCCCTGGGAACCGTATTTTCTGATATCCACATCCCCCACCAGAAAGGAAAAATCATCCCTGTGGGGTCCTGCCGAGGTCATCCTGGCTTTGATATCCCTGTCCCGGGCTGCTCTGAGTTTGCCTTCAAACTCCCCTATGTCCACATCCGGCTCATACCGAATGGTCAGCTCCTCCCTGTCCCCGGAAAGCTTTTTGTGAATGCCGTATATAATCTCATTCAGCTGTTCCACAAACAGAATTCTTCTTTCCATGATTCTGCTTCCGAAGGACAAAAGCTGCATATCCCAGATATCAAGAGTCTCTCTCAGATCAGGACTCATATACATGTCTTTCAAAAGCCTGTTTCTCTGATTAATGATCCTGTTGTAATGATTGAGATTGTAAAGGTAAAAGCTGTCCAGCTGGCAAAGCTCCATATCCACAAAGCGTCTCCGCTCCGCCGGTCCGTTTTTTATGATTCCCAGGTCCTCCGGAGAGAAAAACACAATATTGCACAGACCCATGAGATCTGCAGCCTTCTTAATCTTCTGGCCGTCTATGGCGATTCCCTTTGACCTGCTTTTCCTCAGATGCATGTCAATCCTTGTCTCCACGCCTTCCTTTTCCAGATAAGTCCTGATATGCCCTTCTTCCCTGTCAAAATGAACGATTTCCCTGTCCTTGCTTCCCCTGTGTGACTTTGTTGTCGCCGACAGAAAAATGGCTTCCAGAATATTTGTCTTTCCCTGGGCATTGTCTCCGTACAGAATGTTTGTCCCTCTGTCAAACTTCATGACAAGAAAATCATAATTTCTGTAGTCTGCCAGTTCTATGGATTTGATAATCATGTTTTTACCGTCTTTACGCTTCTATTTTGACGCTTTCCCCTTTATATTCCACTATGTCACCGTCCACAAGCTTCTTTCCCCTGCGGGTCTCGATACAGCCGTTTACTTTTACAAGACCGTCCTGTATCACTATCTTAGCCTCCACGCCGGAACCTGTCATTCCGGCAGCCTTCAGGGCCTGGCCAAGTTTAATATGATCTTCCCTTAAATGGATTACCTGCATTTGTTCCACACCTCAGACTTTCTTTCCTCAGCGCCCGTAATTTGCAACCAGACTTACAGGCAGTATCAGATAGATATAGCCGTGCTCCTCATTTTTGATAAAGCAGGGAGCTTTGGGATTCACCATGAAAAGCTCCACCTCCTCGTCATCTATAACCCTGAGGGCATCAATGAGGAACTTGGGATTAAATCCGATCATCAGATCACGGCCCTGCTTTTCGATATCAATATCTTCATTCATGCTTCCCAGGGCAGATTCTATCTTCAGCACCATTCCCTCATCCGTAATATTGATGACAATGGGTTTTCTGTCTCCCTCCCTTGTCAGAAGGGTTGCCCTGTCTATACAGCTCAACAGCTCTTTCTTGTTTACCTTTACCCTGGTCTCATAATCACTGGAGAGCATGCGGTCTATGTTAAAGTATTCCCCTTCTATGAGCCTGGATACAACCACAGTGTTGTCAAACTCGAATACAATGTGATTTGCCGTAAAATAGATGGTCAGCTCGCTCTCTGCTCCTCCGGGAAGAATCTTGCTCACTTCATTCAATGTCTTTCCCGGCACAATCACTTTCTTGTGTTCATAGACTTCCCTTAACCGGATTTTACGGATGGATATTCTGTGTCCGTCCGAAGATACCAGTTTCATCTCGTCCCCGTTAATCTCAAACAGTTCTCCTGTCATCAGTTTATTATTGTCATTGTCCGAAATGGAAAAGATGGTCTGCCTCACCATTTCCTTTAAGGTGAACTGACTGATTACTACGCTGTCTTCTTTTTCTACAGGAGGAAGATAGGAGAAATCCTCTCCTGATTTTCCTATAATGGTGAATTTGGCCTTCTCGCAGGTAATCACTGTTTTATAAGATTCATCCGTCTCTATCCTGATATAACTGTCCGGAAGCTTCCTCACCATTTCCAGAAAAATCTTGGCATCCAGTGCAATGATGCCCTCCTCCAGGATATCTCCTTCTATAACAGTCTCGATTCCAAGATCCATATCATTGGCGGTCAGGGTAATGATACCGCCGGAGGCATCTATCAGTATACATTCCAGGATGGACATCGTCGTTTTATTGGGAACAGCTTTTGATACGATCTGCACCCCATTCAGCAGATTAGATTTCAGACATACTAATTTCATGTTAAAAGCTCCCTTTCTTTTTCATTCTACCTGTTTTTGGTTTTCGAACTGCAGGCATCTGCCCTCCGCGGGTTCCTGTCAATCTATAAAGAATTTCATAGTCGTCTTAATAATAGCTGTTGATATGTGCATAAGTGCTTCTATTATACTATTTTTCAGGAAAAAATGGAATGGATAAAGGGTGAATATTTTCAGAATAACTTAAAATCAAACCTGAAGTTATTCACATCCCTTATCAACCCCTGTTTTCATGCCAACAGGTTATAAACAATATACACATATCTTTCTGTGATTTCACTGTGGGTATCTTCTGTAAGGATGGGACGGGTTTGGACTCAAGAAGGGTTTATCTTCAAGAAGGATTTATCTTCTTTATTATAATATCAACCTTGTTTTTGAGTTCTTCATCCGCCTTAAGTTCCGCCGTAATCTTGTTGACTCCGTGTATAATTGTTGTATGGTCCTTTTTTCCGAGAAGCTTTCCTATATTCACATAGGAAGTGGCGGTAAGTTCACGGCAGAGATACATGACAATCTGCCTGGGAAGGACAAATTCCGAATTTCTTTTCTTGGAGCAGATATCCTCCGGCTTAATGCCGTAATGCTCGGAAACTACATTAATAATAAGATTAGGTGTGATATCCCTTGATTTGTTGGGATAGATCACATCCTTCAGCGCTTCTTCTGCCAGGGACAGAGTCAGGTCCACTTTGTTCAGGCGCGCTGCAGCGATAATCTTGTTAAAGGCGCCCTCCAGTTCCCGGATATTGGACTTAATGTTGGTGGCTATGTATTTAATGATTTCCTCATCGATGGGTCTTCCGCAGGATTCTGCATTTTTCCGCAGAATGGCCATTCTGGTCTCGTAATCCGGAGGCTGAATGTCCGCTATGAGGCCCCATTCAAAACGGGAACGGAAACGTTCATCCAGGGTCTCAATCTCCTTGGGAGGCTTGTCCGAGGATAAAATGATCTGTTTTCTGGCGGAATGGAGCACATTGAAGGTGTGGAAAAACTCCTCCTGTGTACTTTCCTTACCTATAATAAACTGCACATCGTCAACCATGAGCACATCCACGGTTCTGTACTTTTCCCTGAGCTTTGTCATGGAAGCGGCATTACCGCTTCGAATGGACTCGATAACTTCATTGGTAAATTCCTCACTGGTCACATAGAGAACCTTTTTCTCAGGGTCCTGTTCCAGGATGAAGTGGCCGATGGAATGCATCAGATGCGTTTTCCCAAGTCCGGGTCCCCCGTACAGATAAAGAGGATTGTAGGTCTGTCCCGGGGATTCGGCCACGGCCAGGGAAGCGGAATGGGCAAATTTATTACTGCTGCCCACTACGAAGGTGGCAAATTTATATTTCGGGTTGAGATTGGCATTCTCGGAATTTTCCAGAATGGAATCCTCTTCGGGAGTTTCAGGGGCTATGTCCTGTTCCAGGATAAACTGAACCTCAAAAAAGTAATTGAACATTTCCGTGATGGTAACCTGAAAAAAGCTTTTATATTTGGAAGTAATGTAATTGAGCATGTGGGATTGTTCCCCGGGAATAATAATGCTTACCACATTATTTCTGATATTGTAAAGCTTAAGCGGCTCAATCCATGTGGTATAAGATATGTCAGTGAGACCATATTCGTTTTTAATGGTTTCCTTGATGGCAGTCCAGTTTTCCCTAATACCTTCCATTGACAGGTTCCTCCCTTAAAAAAGCCCTAAATCACCATGTTTCTCTATTGTAATATAGTTTTGGCAATATTTCAAATGTTAGTTTTGAACATTTTAGGGAAAAAGTTATCCACATAATGTGTATAACTATGTATATAAAATTTTTTTGTACATGGGGGTGTGGATAGAAATGTGTATAAGTGGATAACTTGGGGGAAATTGAGGAATCCAGTGTTTAAAAGGATTTGTGATATCGTTTTCACCGTCCATGCACAGGGTTTGTCCAGTTTTTATTTTATTTATCCACATTTTATCAACAGGATGTGCATAAGTGAAATGGGGGTAATTTATGTGGATATCTATGTGTATAACTGTGCAAAAAAATTTTTTGCCATGAAAAACCGTATTTTTACTGCATTTTACTTGACATTACAGATTTTTTTTTATACAATCAAAGTGCTGTTTTCCGAAATACAGGGATAAATGCGGGTTTAAAATTGAGTTGCCTTTATAGAGAAAGGTTCAGAGAAGGAGGTGCTTTACCATGAAAATGACATTTCAGCCTAAAAAGCGTTCCAGGGCCAAGGTTCACGGGTTCAGGGCTAGAATGAGTACGAAGGGCGGAAGAAAGGTTCTTGCTGCCAGACGTGCAAAAGGAAGAAAAGTATTGTCTGCTTAGGTCACAGAAATGTGGCCTTTTTCTTAAGCGGGCAAAAAGTCTTTCAGGAGGTGGAAGAGAAAGATGAAATTTTCTGAAAGTCTTAAAAAGAATCACCAGTTCCAGTATGTGTACAGATTCGGAAGATCCTATGGGAACAGATATCTGGTAATGTATGTGAAGGAAAACGGCACCGGAGGGAACCGTATTGGAATCAGCGTGAGCAAAAAAGTGGGCAACAGTGTGGTGAGACACCGGATTACCAGACTGGTGCGGGAAAGTTACCGGCTGCAGGAAGCGATGTTCAATAGTGGTTTGGACATTGTAGTCGTTGCAAGGAAGAATGCTGCTTCGGTGGGTTATCATGAAATAGAGAGCGCGCTGCTTCACCTTGGAAAGCTTCATCATATAACAGAGGTCTGTTTATAGGACATGAAAAAAATTTTGATTGCCGGTATCAGGTTTTACCAGAAATATATATCCCCCATGAAGAGGACGAAATGTCCCTATATACCAAGCTGCTCCAACTATGCTCTGGAGGCTTTGGAGAGACATGGCGCTGTAAAAGGCAGCCTTCTGGCTGTCTGGAGGATATTGCGCTGCAATCCCTTTTCAAAAGGGGGATTTGATCCTGTTCCAAAATAAAATTCCGGCATAAACCGACTGAGAGGAAAAAGATATAATGAATCTAATTATACTGACCCAGAACACCACACCCATCATTGGGCAGGTTGCATGGCTGCTGGGGAAGATCATGAACGGCATTTTCTATGTGATAGACTTTATCGGGATTCCCAATATAGGACTTGCCATCATTCTGTTTACCATAGTGGTAAACCTTCTAATGACGCCATTGAATATCAAGCAGCAGAAATTCTCCAAGCTGCAGGTTAAGATGAGTCCTGAAATACAGGCCATCGAGGCAAAATATAAGGGCAGGTCGGATCAGGAATCCCTGATGGCGAAGAATCAGGAAATACAGATGGTTTACGCCAAATACGGAGTTTCCGCCAGCGGAAGCTGTCTGCAGCTGCTGATACAGATGCCGATTCTGTTTGCTCTGTATCAGGTAATTTACCGCATGCCGGCCTATGTAACCCAGATCGGAAATACCTTTAAGGTTCTTGCGGACAAAATTATGGCAGTGGACAATGGTGGATTTCTGCAGGAATCCGGAATTGACAGCATTGCAAATGTGGTAGCCATGTACGGACAGTCCATGACAAAAGGTGATCTGTCAAAGGGTATCATAGATGTTCTGAACAAACTGTCTTCCGCGGATCTGACAGCTGTTGCGCAGCATTATGACCTGACACAGCTTACCTATGAGGGACAGCTGATTCTGAGTAATGATACCACCAGGGGTCTGATTGACACTTACAATAATTTTCTGGGACTGAATATGGGAGATTCCCCCGGCGCGCTGATCAGAAGCGCATGGGCAGTGGGCGCATGGGGCATTGTAATCGGCGCTGTAATGATTCCTGTCCTCTCTGCGGTAACCCAGTGGATCAATGTAAAGCTGATGCCACAGCAGCCCTCAAACGGCAATGAGAAAGCTTCTTCCATGGCTGCTTCCATGAAGACCATGAATATGTTCATGCCTCTGATGTCCGCCTGGTTCTGCTTTTCTTTCCCGGCAGGCATGGGTCTGTACTGGGTGGCCGGAAGCGTGGTGAGAAGTATTCAGCAGGTCATTATCAACAAGCATATTGACAAAATGGATTTTGATGAAGTAATAAAGAAAAATTCCGCAAAAAGTGCAAAGAAAATCGAGAAGATGAAGAAGACACAGGAGAGAATGAACGCCTATGCCAGCATGAATACCAGAAATATTCAGAATAAGACAAGTGTGTCTTCTGCAGCATCTCAGAACCAGGCAGGGAAAGCGGATACAAACAAGACCGCGGACGGAACGTACAGCAGGGGAAATGCAAAGCCGGGAAGTATGATGTCCAAGGCAAATATGGTAAAAGATTACAACGAGAGAAACAATAACAGAGGTTAGAGAATCTGGAAACAGCATAATTGCTGCAGTCCTGAATGAGGAGGATCATGAGACATGATTAAGGAGCAGGAGTTTGTTGAATTGTCTGCCAAGACAGTGAATGAAGCCATTACTGAGGCATGCAGGAAATTCGGTGTCACCAGTGACAGACTTGACTATCAGGTAATAGATGAAGGTTCCAGCGGTTTCCTGGGAATCGGTTCCAGGCCGGCTGTCATCAGGGCAGCGGCCAAGATCGAGAACGTTTCCATTGAAGACGTAGCCAGAAACTTCCTCAAGGAAGTATTTTCTGCAATGGAAATGGAAGTCGTGATAGATGTGGTATACCGGGAAGAAGAGAAAGCGATAGATATCGAACTTTCAGGGGATGAAATGGGTGTGCTCATTGGTAAGAGAGGGCAGACTCTTGATTCCCTGCAGTACCTTGTTTCCCTGGTGGTAAACAAGGAGATGGAAGAATACATCAGGGTTAAGGTGGATACGGAAAATTACCGTCAGAGGAGACGGGAAACACTGGAAAATCTGGCCAAAAACATTGCTTATAAGGTGAAAAAGACCAAAAGGCCGGTCTCCCTGGAGCCTATGAATCCCTATGAGAGGCGGATCATTCATTCTACTTTGCAGAACGACAGGAATATCTCCACGCACAGTGAGGGAGACGAACCTTTCAGAAGAGTTGTGGTTACTTATAAGAGATAATACACAGACGTAAAACCGGATATAGACATTTATATCCGGTTTTATGTATATAATCATTCATTTGGCCAGACAACAGGGATGTTAACATGATAAAAGAGGATACAATTGCGGCGATTGCCACGGGAATGACTGATTCGGGAATCGGCATTGTGAGGATCAGCGGAGAGGATGCGGTTGACATTGGAGACCGGATTTTCAGCTCTCCTTCCGGGAAAAAAATTTTAAAAAATGCTGTAAGCCATATGCTGTATTACGGATTTGCGGAAGACCGGGTCAGCAGTTTTACCATAGATGAAGTGATGGCTGTGGTGATGAGGGCTCCCAGGAGCTTTACAGGCGAGGATACGGTGGAGATTCAGTGTCATGGCGGTGTGTTGGTAATGCGGAAGATATTGGACGCGGCCCTGAAATGCGGCGCCAGACTGGCAGAGCCCGGGGAGTTTACCAGAAGGGCCTTTCTGAACGGAAGAATGGATCTGTCCAGGGCAGAGGCTGTTATGGACATTATACACTCCAGAAATGAATATGCTCTGGCATCTTCCCTGAATCAGCTGAAAGGGGCTCTGTCCCGGGAGACAGGGGAACTCAGGAGCCGGATTCTCCATGAGGTTGCCTTCATTGAATCCGCCCTGGATGATCCGGAACATTTTACCCTGGAGGGATATCCGGAGAGGCTGGCGGCGCAGGCAGATGAACTGGAGAAGAGAATAAGAAGGCTGCAGGATACATTTGAAAACGGCAGACTGATCAAAGAGGGAATCAACACAGTGATTCTTGGAAAGCCAAATGTGGGAAAATCCTCCCTTATGAATTGTCTGGTGGGGGAGGAAAGAGCCATTGTCACGGATGTGGCCGGAACCACAAGGGATATTCTCAGGGAATATGTGAGACTTGGGGATATCAGCCTGAATGTGACGGATACGGCTGGTATTCGTGAGACGGAAGATACAGTAGAGAAAATAGGTGTGGAAAGGACTTTGGAATATGCTGAGAGTGCGGATCTTGTTATCTACGTGGTGGACGCTTCGACTGCTCTGGATGAAAATGACAGGGAAATAGTATCACTCATACGAGAGAAGAAAAAATTAGTACTGCTGAACAAGAGTGATCTGGAGACAAAGGTAACGGAAGAGATGATAGAGGAGCTTTTCGGAGACGGGGATAATGTCTGTACCATTGTAAAAACATCTGCCAGGGACGGTTCCGGTATAAGGGAATTGGAACGGACTGTTAAGGAAATGTTTTTTCAGGGGGAAATGAAAAGCAGCAATGAAGTGGTCATTACGAACATAAGGCACAAAGAGGCATTGGAGGAGGCGGCTCTTTCCCTGAACATGGTGAAAAAAAGCATAGAGGAGGGCATGCCGGAGGATTTTTATTCCATAGACCTGATGGCAGCCTATGCCTCCCTTGGGAGAATTACGGGGGAGGAAGTGGAGGACGATCTGGTGGAGGAGATATTTTCCAGATTCTGTATGGGAAAGTAGGGTAGAAGCTGCGGGCAAGGAGCGGAGAATATGAGGGATGAATTTGTTGAAAATACAGAGGTATGTGTCATAGGAGCCGGTCATGCGGGATGTGAGGCTGCCCTGGCCTGTGCCAGGCTTGGACTTGATACAGTGGTATTTACCGTGAGTGTGGACAGCATAGCGCTGATGCCCTGCAACCCCAATATAGGGGGAACCTCCAAGGGACATCTGGTGAGGGAACTGGATGCCCTGGGAGGAGAGATGGGAAAAAATATAGACAGGACCTTTATACAGTCAAAAATGCTGAATGTCTCCAAAGGGCCTGCCGTTCATTCCCTGCGGGCCCAGGCAGACAAGGCGGAATATTCCAGGGCCATGAGAAAGGTTCTGGAAAATCAGGAACATCTTACTATAAAGCAGGGAGAAGTATGTGAGATTTTGTGGGAGGAGATCCCGGATTCAGGTGAAAAGGGAAAAAAGAGAGTTACAGGAGTAAGGACTTTCACAGGTATGGTTTACAGATGTAAGGCTGTAATTCTGTGTACAGGGACTTATCTGGGAGCCAGATGTCTGTGCGGGGAATCCATTACCTATACGGGCCCAAACGGACTACAGGCAGCTAGTCATCTGACGGATTCCCTGAAGGAGATGGGGATAGAGCTGCATCGTTTTAAGACGGGAACTCCTGCCAGAATGGACGGACGGAGTATTGACTATTCAAAGATGGAAGAACAGCCGGGGGATGAACATATCGTACCCTTTTCTTTTTCCACAAATCCCGAAGACATACAGAGGGAGCAGGTCTCCTGTTGGCTGACCTACACCAATGAAAAAACCCATGAGATTATAAGGGAAAATCTGGACAGATCTCCCATTTATGCGGGAATCATAGAGGGAACCGGGCCCAGATACTGTCCTTCCATTGAGGATAAAGTGGTTAAATTTGCCGATAAGGAGAGGCACCAGGTTTTCATTGAGCCGGAGGGACTGCACACCAATGAGATGTATGTAGGGGGAATGTCCTCCTCCCTTCCTGAGGATGTGCAGCTTGCAATGTACAGGACTGTGCCCGGACTTGAGAATTGCAGGATTGTGCGGAATGCCTATGCCATTGAATATGACTGTATCAGCGGAAGACAGCTTGATCGTACTCTGGAATTCAAGGAGATAAAGGGATTGTTCAGCGGCGGCCAGTTTAACGGAAGCAGCGGTTACGAGGAGGCGGCCTGTCAGGGACTGGTGGCCGGAGTAAATGCGGCCATGTCCATTCTGGGAAAGGAACCCCTGACCATTGACAGGTCGGAAGGTTATATAGGTGTGCTGATAGACGATCTGGTGACAAAGGATAACAGGGAACCTTACCGTATGATGACGTCCCGGGCGGAGTACAGGCTGCTGCTGCGCCAGGACAATGCGGATCTGCGTCTCAGGAAAAAGGGATATGAGAAGGGGCTGGTGACGGAGGAGGAATACAGATGCCTGACAGAGAAGCAGAGACTTATCCAGGAAGAAGTAAAGCGTCTGAAGAATACCTTTGTAGGGGCAAACAGGGAGATTCAGGGATTTCTGGAAGCGCACGGAAGCTCTTCCCTGAAGACTGCGGCCAGTCTGGCGGAACTGCTCTGCCGCCCGGAACTTTCCTATGAAATACTGGAGGAAGTGGACAGGGAGAGAAAACCCCTTCCGCCACAGGTTCTGGAACAGGTTGAAATCGAGATAAAATACGAGGGATATATAGAGAGACAGAGACGGCAGGTGGAGCAGTATAAAAAGATGGAGAAAAAGCTGATACCCGGGGACATTGATTATGACCAGGTATCCTCCCTGCGTCTGGAGGCAAGGCAGAAACTGAAACTGTTCCGGCCATCCTCTCTGGGACAGGCCTCCAGGATATCGGGAGTGTCTCCGGCGGATGTGTCCGTCTTGCTGGTTTATCTGGAGCGGTACAGAAAACAGGTGGGAGAAAAGAAATGAAAAATCAGGATAAGACAGAACTTTTTGAGAGAGTTCCGGTATCTGCAGCAGTGCGGCAGCTGATCATCCCTACGATTATCAGCTCTTTGATCACAATTGTATATAATCTGGCAGATACCTATTTTGTGGGTATATTAAATGATCCGGTACAGAATGCAGCCGTTACACTGGTGGCTCCCCTGATGCTTGCCTTTAATGCCGTCAACAATCTGTTTGGGGCGGGAACGAGCAGCATGATGAGCCGTGCCCTGGGACGGCATGAGGAACAGACGGTGAGGCGCTGCGCAGCTATCGGTTTCTACTGCACGGTATTCTGTTCGGCTCTTTTTTCCCTGTTCAGCATTCTGTTCAGAAGCAGGCTTCTGCTTCTGCTTGGAGCGGAGGAAAATACCATGGCGGCCACTAACGGCTATATGCAGTGGACGGTGTGCTGCGGCGCGGTTCCGGCCATTCTGAATGTGGTCATGGCTTATATGGTGAGATCGGAAGGAGCTACCTTCCATGCAAGTATCGGAACCATCAGCGGCTGTGTCCTGAATATGATACTGGACCCTATCTTTATTCTGCCATGGGGACTTAATATGGGGGCGGCCGGAGCAGGAATGGCTACATTTCTGGGAAATACAGCGGCCTGCTGTTATTTCTTCGTCCTGCTGTATGTGCGCAGGGAGAAAACCTATGTATCCATCTCACCCAGGCTGTTTTCCTTTGACAAGGCTATTTTTCTGGGAATATTTGCAGTGGGAATTCCGGCCTGCATTCAGAATCTGCTGAATGTGACCAGTATGACCCTGCTGAATAATTTTTCCGCTTCCTTTGGTTCCGATGTGGTTGCATCCATGGGAATTGCCCAGAAGATCAATCAGGTGCCCCTGAATCTGTTTTTCGGCATGTCTCAGGGGATACTTCCTCTGGTGGGCTATACTTACGCAAGCAAAAATTACCGCCGCATGAAGGATACTGTCTTTTACAGTATGAAAATAGGAATCTGTTCCGTGGCTGTCATTTCTGCAGGATATATGATCTTTGCACCGCATCTGGTGCGTATGTTTATGAACAATGAGGTGATTGTGGGATATGGAACCCATTTTCTCCGGGGGATGTGCCTGCAGCTTCCCTTCATGTGTGTGGATTTTCTGGCGGTAGGAATTTTTCAGGCCACGGGTATGGGAAACAAGGCGCTGCTGTTTGCTGTTCTGCGGAAAATAGTATTTGAAATACCGGCATTATTTATTTTGAATAAAGTATTTCCCCTTTACGGACTGCCTTATGCCCAGGTTACCTCGGAATTTATGCTTGCCATCATTGCAGGTTTTGTTATGGTGAAGCTGTTTGCCCGCCTGGAGACAAAAAAGAAGGAAGAGACGGATGCCATAGAGCAGGGGAAAGGGGAATGAGGTGAGGGCATGGAAATTTATGATACCACAGCATTGGAAAAGGATCTTGCTTCCCTGGGAATATCCCTGGAACAGGAGCAGATTGCCCGGTTTCTCCGATATTATGAAATGCTCAGGGAATGGAATCAGGTAATGAATCTGACTGCCATAACGGAATACGGGGATGTGATGAAAAAGCACTTTGTGGACAGCCTTACACTGGTGAAAGTATGGGATGTGAGCCGTCCCTGTTCCCTGATTGATGTGGGAACAGGGGCAGGTTTTCCAGGGCTTGCGCTTAAAATTGCTTTTCCTGACATGCAGGTTACCCTGTTGGATTCGCTGAACAAGAGAATTCATTTTCTAAACGCAGTCATCCGGGAACTGGGACTTACAGGGGTGGAGGCGGTTCACGGCAGGGCAGAGGATTTTGCCAGGCCGGGAAAGCTCCGGGAATGCTTTGATCTCTGCGTTTCCAGGGCAGTGGCGAATCTCTCCACTTTATCAGAGTATTGTCTTCCTTTTGTAAAAGAGGGAGGGTTTTTCATTGCCTACAAATCGGACACAGTTTCCGGGGAAATGGCGGAAGCGGAAAAAGCCATTTCCATTCTCGGCGGAAAAACAGTGGAAAAAAAGGAATTTTTTCTTCCGGATTCCGACATCTGCAGAAGCCTGGCTGTGATAAAAAAGGAAAAAATGACACCGGGGAAATATCCCAGGAAGGCAGGTCTTCCAGGCAGGGAACCTTTATAAAAAACTGGTTGGCATTCTTTGGAAAGATGGAGTATAATAAATAAAAAATCATTAACTGGAAGGGCGGCTGTTGTTCCATGGGGGAAAAAGAGAAGAAATCCATTAGAGGAATCAAAATAAAAAACATAAATATTTATATGATGATCATATCCTGCATTCTGTATCTGATACTGATAGGAGCCACACTCTATGCCTCCGGCAGATACAATACCCTGATATCCGCAACAGGAGATTATATAGCCTGTGAAAAAAACGCCTCTCTTGTAAAGGAAGGGTCCGATTATCTCACGGAACAGGTGCGTCTGTACGCAGTGACAATGGATACAAAATATATGAATGATTATTTTGAGGAGGCGTATACCTCAAAGCGCAGGGATGTGGCCCTGGAGCAGATGCGGCTCTATGATGTGAACAGTGAAATAGAAGTTTATCTCAAGTCTGCCCTTGACTATTCCAACCGGCTGATGACGGATGAATTTTATGCCATGGCGCTGATTTCCACAGCAAATGAAGTGGACAGGAATCTTCTTCCGGAAGATGTAAAAAATATGGGGCTCACGGAAGAGGATCTCCAGCTGACTCCTGAAGAAATGATAGAGAAGGCCCAGGAGATGGTGTTCGGTTCCGAGTATCAGGAAATGAAGGAAATGATAATGGACAATATATCCCATTTCATTGACAATATCGTGGACGACACCATGCGGAAACAGCAGAAAAGCGCTTCCCAGCTGAAGATCACAATGACACAGCAGCAGATTCTGATCAGTGTACTTTTCATTGAAAATATACTGATGTTTATCCTGATCATTCTGTTGGTGATAAAGCCTCTGAGAATATATATCGAGAATATAGAGGACAAAGAGAAGCTGTCAGTGTCCGGTTCCTATGAATTCAAATACCTGGCTCTGACCTATAACAATATTTATGAGCTGAATACGGCAAATGAGGAAATCCTGAATTACAGGGCAGAGCATGATGCCCTGACCGGAATCATCAACAGAGGCGCTTTTGACAGGCTGAGACAGATTATGAAGACAAACATGTCGCCGATTGCCCTGATGATCGTGGATGTGGATAAATTTAAACTTGTAAACGATCAGTACGGCCATGAGACCGGAGACAGGGTTCTGAAAAAGGTGGCAAAACTGTTGGAGGAAGGATTCCGGGCCACAGACTATGCGGCAAGAATCGGAGGAGATGAGTTTGCCGTCATTCTCACGGAAGTAAACGAGGATATGAAAACCGTGATCAGGGAAAAAGTAGATAACATCAATGAGATTTTGAAAAACCCGGAGAACGGACTGCCAAGAACTTCCGTCAGCGTGGGCGTGGCTTTTTCCCATTGCGGATTTGAAGATGATCTCTACAAAAAGGCGGATTCCGCACTTTATGTGACAAAGGAAAACGGACGCTGCGGCTGTTCCTTTTATGAAGAGCCTGCAAACAATCCCCTGTAAGGAGGTTCCATGGTAATAGAGGATTATAATGCCCTGAAAGACATGCTCCAGGAGCTGCGCAGGGAGGTAAAAGCACTGAAAAAGCAGATGGAAACCAATACGGAACGAATCCTTGAGATAGAGAGAAGGCTGAAGGTGTTTCATGACGCGGAGCCGGAAGATTTCAAGGTTTTTTCTCCCAGGACAATGGAAGCAGCCCACAGGGAGGAAATCCGGCAGATAAAGGATGAGAAAGCCCGCCTGGAAGAGCAGAATAAGGAATTGAACCAGAGGAGGGAGACTCAGGGCAGGTATGCCAGAACACTGGAAAAGGTGCTGAAGTTCAGGGAAGAAAGCTCCTGCATGGAAAGGGAAGAGGCGGACAGGCTGCACCGGGAATCCATGGAAGCATTGGATCAAACGGTACAAAAAATAGAACAGAGCAGCGCCCTTATCGTAAAAAATCCCACACAGGCCAGACAGGATTTTGCGGTTATCAGCAGAGAGATAAGGGAAACAGTGGACAGGATAAGGGATACGGTCTGGATTGTTTAGAGGAGAATTTCCCATGGGTATAACGGTTATGCTGGCAGAAGAATACACCCTGGTGAGAAAGGGAATAAGGGCACTTCTGGAGACGGACGATACCGTAAAAGTGGTGGAGGAAGCAAAAAACAGAACAGAGGTTATTGAAAAATTAAATAGCAGAAAAGAGGCAAAATGTCTTCCCGGAGTGCTGCTTCTGGATTTTGGGATATATGGGAAGGAGAGTGTCCGGATTTTAAAGGAAATCAGGAGTTCCATGCCTGAGGTGAGGGTACTTTTTTTCACCCGGAGGGAAGGTTTTCTGCCGGAGGAATTAAAGGCTGCAGCGGACGGATTTCTGTCAAAGGATGCGGAGCCCCATGAACTCAGGAGGGCAGTGAAAATTCTTGCAGAGGGCGGAAGGTACGGCAGAACGGAACCGGAGGCAGGGCAGGAGAGAGAATACATGGATAAACTGGATCTGCTCACTCCAAGGGAGAGACAAATCCTGTATCAGACAGCGGAGGGAAAATTAAATAAGGAAATAGCAGATTATTATAAAATAAGCGAGCAGACGGTAAAAAATCATCTTTCCAACATTTACCGTAAAATAGATGTAGCGGACAGGACACAGGCTGCTATTTTTGCCATAAACAGTCGAGGGCATTAACATTGCAGAATGGCCGGGGAGGGGCCCTTGAAATGAAGAAAAAAGAAGAATATTGGGATGTTTATACAAAAGACAGGATAAAGACAGGCAGACTGCACAGACGTGGTGACCGGATGAAGGAAGGGGATTATCATCTGGTGGTGCATGTCTGCATTTTTAACAGTAAAAATCAGCTGTTGATTCAGCAGAGACAGCCCTTTAAGAAGGGATGGGCCAATATGTGGGATCTGAGTGTGGGAGGTTCTGCTGTGGCAGGAGACAGCAGCGTACAGGCTGCTGAGAGAGAAGTGATGGAGGAACTGGGGCTGCAGCTGGACCTGAAAGAATGCCGTCCCGTTTTCACCATGAATTTCTCCGACGGCTTTGACGATTATTACATTGTGAAAAGGGATGTGGAGTTATCCTGTCTCCGGCTTCAGGAGGAAGAGGTAAAAGGGGTCCGTTGGGCTGACAAAGAGGAAGTTCTGGCAATGCAGAGGGCGGGAATCATGATACCCTACTGGTTTCTGGGGGAATTGTTTGAAATCGGGGACACTCAGAGTTTTGATGCCCATGGAGACAGAAAAAAACTGTTGGAAACAGGCTTTGCCTCCACTGAAAACCTGGAATCCTGGATGAGTCTGGCTGAAATTGTACGAAAGGGATTTCCCGGTCTGGAAAGGGAGTCCCAGATGGAGGATTATCGAAATACCGTTCTGAAAAATATGGAGAGAAAAACTGCCATCTGTACATTGGATGGCAGAACAGTGGTAGGAATCCTGCTGTTTTCAAAAAAGAATAACGGTATCAGCTGTATGGCGGTTCATCCGGAATACAGAAGAAAGGGCATTGCCACCGGGATGGTGGAGCGAATGATTCCGGAACTGGATGCCGCCAGGGAGATAACTGTGACTACCTTCCGGGAGGAAGACGAAAAGGGCGAAGCACCCAGGGCATTTTACCGGAGAATGGGATTTGTGCCAGGGGAACTGGAAATTGCGCAGGGATATCCGGTGCAGAAATTTGTGTATAACAGAATGGACAGAGATTGAGATTAGACTGTTTCAGTCGGAACAGGAGTTTGTATGCTGCCGGAAGAATTTCAGAAGAGAATGCAGCTGATGTTGGGAGAAGAATACGGGGAATTCCTAAAGGCCCTGGGGGAAGAGCGATATCAGGCCCTGCGGCTGAATTCCCTTAAAAAGGACAGGGAGGGACATACTGCGGCATGTTTTTCCCATCTCACGGAAGTTCCCTGGGCTCCCTGGGGATATTATTATCAGGACGGGGACCAGCCGGGAAAACATCCCTATCATGACATTGGATTGTACTATATACAGGAGCCCAGCGCCATGATGCCGGCAAGCCTGTTGGAGGCCTGTCCGGGGGAGTATATTCTGGATTTGTGTGCCGCTCCCGGTGGAAAGAGCACCCAGATCGGAGCGGCCATGAAGGGGAAGGGCATTCTTGTCTGTAATGAGATAAATGCAGCCAGGGCAAAAATTCTGTCGGAAAATGTAGAGAGAATGGGCCTGGTAAACGCCTGTGTCACCAATGAGACTCCGGAGCGTCTGGCGGAATTTTTCCCTGGATATTTTCACAGAATCCTGGTGGATGCTCCCTGCTCCGGAGAGGGAATGTTTCGGAAAAACCAGAACGCATGCGGGGAATGGAGCCCTGAGAATGTAATTCTGTGCGGGCAGCGACAGGACAGAATACTGGACTGCGCGGCCAGGATGCTGCGTCCGGGAGGGAGACTGGTATATTCCACATGCACCTTTGCGCCGGAGGAGAATGAGGGCAGCGTCAGCCGGTTTCTGGAGCGCCACGGGGAATTCAGAATCCTTTCCATGGAAGAGAAAATTCCGGGACTGGAGGGCTCCCGGGGAATGGCAGAATGTGTGGAGAATCCGGCTCCCGGCCTGGAGCATACCCTGCGGATGTGGCCCCACCGTATCAAAGGGGAGGGACATTTTGCGGCTGTTCTGCAGAAGGATGGATTTCTTCCGGAGGGGTGGAAAAAAGAGTCCGTTATAAATGCCGGGAAGGGTATGCCGGAAAAGGAAGCGGAGGGTCTGGAACAGTTCTGCCGGGAAAATTTATATCTGCCTCTGGAAAAATCCCTTTTTTCAGCCATCGGGCAGGTTATGGGAATGGAACCCGGGGCTAAGGGAATCCGGTTCGGGGACAATATTTATCTGGCGCCGGGGGAAATGCCTTCCCTGAAGGGCCTGAAGGTGCTGCGTCCATGTCTGCATCTGGGAGAGAGGAAGAAGAAGCGCTTCGAGCCTTCCCATGCCCTGGCTCTGGCCCTGCCGCCTGCAAATGCGGTTCATATATGGAATCTTGACCCGGCTGCAGCTGCGGCCTATCTCAAGGGACAGACCTTTCCGGCGGCAGGGGAGAAGGGATGGTATCTGATCTGTATGGACGGTTTCAGCGCAGGATGGGGGAAGCTGGCAGGGGGAATCATGAAAAATCATTATCCCATCGGACTGCGGCGGAAAGAATTCCGGATGTGCTGACCACATTGCTGAAAGGAAAGAGAATGAGGACAGAAATTATACAGGAAGACAGGGATATTCTGGTGGTATATAAGCCTCCGGGGCTTGCCACCCAGACGGCCCGGGTGGGGCAGCAGGATGTGGTGAGTCAGCTGAAAAATCATTTGAGCAATTCCTATCTGGGGGTGATTCACCGTCTGGACCAGCCTGTGGAGGGACTGCTGGTATTTGCTAAAAATAAAAAGGCAGCTGCGGCTCTCACAGAACAGCTGCAGCATCAGGGTGAAGACAGTCTGTTTTCCAAACATTACTATGCGGTTGTCTGCGGCTTGCCTGAGATTTGTCAGGAAAGGCTTGAAAATTATATTTGCAAAGATAGGGATAACAGGGCGGTTATCCTGGAGAAACCGTCTGTACAAAAAGCAGTTTTAAACTATACGATTTTACAGAAATCAGAAGAGAAAAGGATTGCCCTGGCAGATATCTTCCTGGAGACAGGCAGGTTTCACCAGATCCGCGTCCAGATGGCCTACAGGGGAATGCCATTGCTTGGGGATATGAAGTACGGAAATGAGGAGAGCAGGAGAAGGACACAGTCCCTTGGGGTCAGGAATGTGGCGCTGTGTGCATACAGACTGGAATTTATTCATCCTGTGTCAAAGGAGAGGCTTACTTTTCGGATTAAGCCCAGGGGAAGCGTTTTTTCCTTTTTTTCACAGTAATGATTTCACGGAAAAAAGCCATACTAAGAGCGGAAAAGAAAGGCAGGGATATGGTATGGCTGACAGAATAAGAGAAAACAGGCTGCTTATGCTGCTCCTTTTGACAGGGGCAGTTTATTTTTTTCTGAAGGGAATCGTGCCTTTGACGGCTCCGGTACTGACGGCGGTTCTGTTTGTGACCATTTTCGGGCCGCTGCTGCAGAAAATGGAGCGCAGGCTGAAAATTCACAGGCAGGTTGGGGCAGTTCTTCTGATGCTGCTTGCCTGCGGAATTCTGGCTGCTCTTCTGTGGATTCTGTTCTCCTGGATTGTGGGAAGTATTCCGGGATGGGTGAGGGGCCTGGACGCCCTGGAGGCGGAACTGTCCTATTTTATTCACGAGATCTGTAATGTGGTGGGAAGGACACTGGGAATCGACAATCTGTATCTGGAACAGCTTCTCTTTGTGCGGATTCAGGACGGAATTGATTATTTTCAGCTTGAGTTTCTGCCGGATATGCTCTCCCAGTCCCTGACCTATGTAAAGGCCCTGGGAGCGGTGGGCGCTTTTCTGGTTACCTTTCTCATAGCGGTGATTCTTCTGGCAAAGGATTATGACGATATCATGAACCGTCTGTTGGACAGGGAGGAATGTCATGTCTTTCTGGAAATTATCTGTGGAATTATACGGTATATCGCCACTTATGTGAAAGCGCAGGCTGTCATTATGAGTCTTATCGGCGTTCTGGCTGCTTCGGCTCTGGGAATAAGCGGAATCAAAAACGGTATTCTGTGGGGACTTCTGGCCGGTGTCCTGGATGCCCTGCCTTTTATCGGTACAGGGGTGGTTCTGGTGCCTTTGGGAATCCAGCAGATTTTTGTGGGGAATTATGTCAGGGCGGGGGTATGCCTCATCGTCTATGTGGTCTGTATTTTTATCCGGGAAATTCTGGAGCCAAAGCTTATAGGAAGCAGGGTTGGGGTGTCTCCTGTGGCAATTCTTCTGTCCATTTATGCAGGCGTTCAGCTCTTTGGCATCTGGGGCATTATCGGAGGACCTCTTGGATTTATGATAATCTACCAGAGCTATATGAGTCTGGAGAAGGGGCCGTATTAAATATTTGATTTTTTATGCGGATTGTTGTAAAATGGCTTTAACATGGATGGCATATAGAACAGGAGATCAATCATGAAAATAAAGAATCTGGCGTCTTTTTCTGCAGCGGCCCTTTTACTGGTTTTATTTGGGCCGGTTTTCGGCTATACCATATTTGTGGGCAATAAGATGAATTACAATGAAATACATAAAATAGAAGCTCTGTATTCCAATCCCATTCTGCTGTTGTTTGCCCTGGGAGCGCTGCTTTTATTTGTGGTTCTCTACATTCTTCTGGATAAAATTCCTTTGAACAGATATACCAAAACGGGAACCGTGCTTTTCTGCCTGTTTGCCAGCGTTCTGTTTTATGTGTTTAAGGTGGAAAGCTCCAAATGCATCGCTTTTTACGGGGGATGGGACTGCGGTTCTGTGGCAAATTCTGCCCGGTGGATGTATGAGGGAGAGGGCATAGGAAGCGGAGATTATTATTATATTTACAGCAATAATGTGCCTATTACCTGGCTGCTGTATGTCTTATACAGGTTTACCAGTTCCTGGTCCGGTTATCCTTACAATCCGGAGTTTATCTGGATTCAGTTCCAGTGTCTGATGTTTGCCATAGCCGTTTTTTTCTCTGTTATGACTGTATATATGGTCAGCAGGAAGATTGCTCCCACCATATTGACTTTACTGACCAGTGTGGTTGTACTGGGGCTGTGTCCCTGGCAGATCATTCCCTATACGGACGGCAGCAGCATTGCCTTTCCTGTTCTGGTTTTATTCCTGTATGTGGCATTCCGCCGTGTGGAGAATAAAAGCAGATATCTGATCTGGCTGCTGATGGTATTTGCAGGGGTTATAGGGGGAATTCTGAAGGCTACCGGTTACATTGCCCTGATTGCGGTTCTTGGCGTGGATTTTCTGTGGCTTTTGTTTGGGAAGGAGTCCATGATCAGCAGGCTGAAAAAGCTGGGGCTGCGCATGGCGTTGGTGGTGTGCGGATATGTTCTGGCCGTATGGTGCAGGTCCGGTATGTACAGCGATCTGGATTATGTGCCTGACTATGATCTGCAGATGACATGGAGCAATTATTTCTATAACGGTCTGAATGAGCTTACCACAGGCGCCTGCTCCGGGGACGGTCTGGTGATAGCGCGGGCATATGCAGGTTATACCAGAAAATTCCGGCAGTACATTGAGCTGCATTATGCCAAGGACAGGATACTGGAGAAAGGTCTGGACGGCATGATCGATTTCTGGCTGCGCAAGCAGGTTATGAATTTCAATGACGGCACCTTCAGCTGGTTTCAGGAAGGATTTTTCCATGCCTGGGATTATCCGGATATTACGGACAGCAAATGGAAGGAACCTTTGCGGGATTTTTACTGGCAGGAGGGCCCGGATTATAAAACATTCGTTACATGGAGTCAGGGAACCTGGATTTTTATTCTCACCGGGATTCTGGCAGAGGCGTTCTATGTGGCAATATCCGTATGGACCAAAAAACAGGATACGGAAAACCGGTCCGTTCATACGCTGATTGTGGTAATGTTTCTGGGTGGATTTTTGTTTGTGATGCTTTTTGAGGGAAGGGCCAGATATCTGCTGAACCTGGTTCCTGTGTTTATCACCATGGCAATGTTCGGATTCAGCGAAACTGCCCGGGGGATTGAAAAACTTGCAGCAAGGCTGAGAACCAAAATTTAACATTTTGACAGGTACAGAGAACAAATGGATGTGGAAGTCCGTTTGTTCTTCTGTGTATAATGGAGTTATAAGGAAAGTACAGCCCCTGGAGCGGGCGGATAGGAGAGGGTATGAAAAACGAAATTTTACAGAAGTTCAAAGAAGTATTCGGGGATGCAGAGGGTGTGAAGACTTATTTTGCGCCGGGCAGGGTCAATCTGATCGGGGAGCATACGGATTATAACGGCGGACATGTATTTCCCTGTGCGCTGACCATAGGAACCTATGGAGCGGCACGGAAGAGGACGGATAACAGACTGCGTTTTTATTCCATGAATTTCGGAAAACTGGGAGTCATTGAGTCCTCTCTTGAGGATCTGGTTCCTTCCAGGGAGGCCGGATGGACCAATTATCCCAAGGGAGTTATGTGGGCCTTTGGCGAGAAGGGAATGAAGATTCCTGGAGGCATGGATCTGCTGTTGTACGGCAATATTCCCAATGGTTCGGGATTGTCATCTTCAGCTTCCGTGGAGATTCTCACGGGATATATTTTAAAGGATTTCTTTGGATTTGATGTGACAAACCAGGATCTGGCTCTTATCGGACAGTATGCGGAGAATCAGTATAATAAGGTCAACTGCGGGATAATGGACCAGTTTGCCATAGCCATGGGAAAGAAAAATCAGGCTATTTTCCTGGATACGGCTGATCTGTCCTTTGAGTATGCGCCCATTGTGCTGGAGGGGGCAAAGATCGTCATTGCCAGCAGCAATAAAAAGCGTGGACTGGGTGATTCCAAGTACAATGAGCGCAGAAGCGAATGCGAGGAAGCGTTGGCAGAGCTGCAGACGGTGGTGGATATTAAGACTCTGGGAGATCTGGACGAAGAGACTTTTGAGCAATATAAATCTGCCATACAGAGCGATGTGCGCAGAAAAAGGGCCAGACATGCGGTTTACGAGAACCGTCGCACCATCCGGGCTGTGGAGGCCCTGAAAGCCAATGATGTGACGCTGTTTGGCCAGTTGATGAATGCTTCCCATGTATCCCTGCGGGATGATTATGAGGTGACGGGTGTGGAACTGGATACCCTTGTGGAAGAGGCCTGGAAGATTGACGGCGTTATCGGTTCCAGAATGACAGGGGCAGGTTTCGGAGGCTGCACGGTGAGCCTTGTAAAGGATGAGTCCATTGACACTTTCATTGAGGAAGTGGGAAAGGCCTATGAGAGCAAAATAGGTTATGGGGCGGATTTCTATGTGGTGGAGATCGGAGATGGTCCAAGTGAGATCTGAGATATCCGGGGAATACATAAAAAAATCTTCTCTTCTATACGTTTGTATGCTATAATGTATTTATGCTTGATACCAACACTGCAGGAATCGTGAAGCGGTTCCTGCAGGATACTGTGTTATATAGAAGAGCACAGACTGATGCAGGGAGAAGAAATGGAACAGATTTCATGGATAATAGGAGAGCATCTGAGGGAAATCAGAAATACACGTCAGATGACCCTGGAAGATGTGGCAAAATTAACAGGCGTCAGCAAACCCATGTTAGGACAGATAGAGCGAGGACAATCCTCCCCTACCATCAATACTTTGTGGAAGATATCCACCGGACTGAAGATACCTTTGTCCTGTTTTTACAGGCAGCAGGAGAATTCCATGATTCTGGCAAAGGTAAAAGACATTACCCCTATTTCAAAAGATGACGGCAAAATGAGGGCATATCCGCTGTTTGCATTTGAGCCCATGCGGAATGTGGAAGTCTACTACATAGAGTTAGACGGAAATGCAGTTCATTCTGCGGAACCTCATATCAAAAGCGTGGAAGAGTATGTTCTTATGGTAACTGGTAATCTGCAGATTACCGCTGGAGAGAAGGATACGATACTGACGGAGAAGCAGGCCCTGTGTTTTCAGGCGGATGTTCCACATATATACAGGAATTGTTCTCATGAGATATGTACCTTTTACGATGTAGTTTTTTATGCGCCTGAATAGGGCGAAAAATGAGCGTTCCATTGTCCAATTGCGCCACTTATTCTGATTTTAAATAGGTGTTAGAAAGTACTTTCAGAATATCTTCCTTTGTTCTTGAAAGTCCAAGTTGTTTTGTATTTATGTCTTCTTGTTGCATAGCATGCAGAAACATCTGCATGTCCTTATATATTTCAGAAGTTACATTAATTCTTGTGTTTTGAGCAAGCAAAACTGATAGACGGAAAATATCATTTTTGTGTTTTCGAATATTTTTACTATCTACATTTTCACCAATGGATTTTCTGTTCATCAGGTCAAGCCATGCTTTTGCTTTGAAAGGGATCAGATAACCGGCATCTAAAATTGGAATACCGTCAATCTGTATTCTTCCATGAAGAAGAAATTCGTAATACTCATTATTCAACAGGATTGCTGATAAACTGGAAATATCATCATCTATGGGGAGCGGCGTTAAAGTGGCGCTTTCCGGTAGCATGAGAGTATCCATCCGACGTGCAAAAAGTTCGATCATAAACGGACATCCAGGATTTATGGGGTTGGAAAATCGGTAAAACTGTGGCAGACCAGTACTTTTGTTCTGATGTTTATATCCTGCCTGAATAATATACTCCCAGAAATGCTTTCCGAATTCAGGGGTAACTGCTTCGATGATAAGAACCAGATCGATGTCTTTTGTAGCACGAAAGTCCAAACCTTCACTGGACATCAATAGATCACATGCAGTGCCGCCAATAATTGTATATTGTTGTTCATAACCTTTAAACCATTCCTGAAAATTTATAAGTCCTGTAACCATTAGGAAACCTCCAAAATATTATTTATTAGTATATCAACTGCTTCTTCGATACGCTCATCAGGGTTATCCCTTAGGGATATGGCAAGAGAAAGAGGGTCTACTGTACCATTTCCAGATAGAATATCGGGATCATATTTCCATAGTTCAACTTTAATCTGTGCAGAAGCATCTATTAGAACGTCCGTTCCAATAGCCCCTTCCTTTTTTCCATTTACTGCATAACAGAGAATGTCGGGTGGATTTATCATACTCATCTGAGACAGGGCAGACATACCGGCTATTCGCATTGTCGACCGAGGGGTCTGTTTATCTGCATATATTGTTTTTTGGACAGGAGAGATAAGATAAGGCTGCATCTTATCATACAACTCACGCGCTGTATATTTTCCAGTCAGTTTTTTTTTGACACCATCTTTTTCAGTAGTGAAAAAAGTGGTTTGTTCTAACTGACGGACTGCCCGTGTGACAGTCATTGCAGAAAATCCCAGTTGTTTGCCTGCATCATTCATATAGATCTGTTTTTTTTTCTGATATAGATAGTAAAAGAATAAAACCTGAGCAGATGGTTGTAATTTTTCTCTTTTAACGCTTTCGGCACTAAATTTATTCTGCAGTGCAATACCCAGGAAAGGGAGATAAATCTGTTTTTCCGGAACAATGAATGGTATATGCGCTGAGAGCATATATTGTAGTCGGCTCCGACTTATATTTTTTAGAATAATTACTACAGGGAGTGGTTCCAGTTTTTGAATCTTTATAATTTGTTTTTTTACGGAAGCTAATTGGTCAAGTTCTGTTTTAGGGTATAAAAAAAGTGTCTTAACTGAATCAAGAGTAGCCTGCTGAAAGTCATAACGATCCAACAGGTGATAAGGAAGGTTATTGGTATATTTCCATGGTTGATAATAAACTTTAAGTCCAAGTGTATTTTCAATATAGTCCATAGTATCCTCCTTTATTTTATTTTAACTTATTAAATGTTAAAAGTCAACTTTTATGTTAAAAAGAAAATAAATGGACTTAATTTTTTATAATTCCATGACTGCAGAAATAATCAAGCCAGAGGGAATCATATTTCCCCAGCAGATGAACCTCATCCCATGTATAATCAGGATTCAGGTTTCCGGTATCGTCAGTGACAAGCTCGTTAATATCCAGATAGAAAATGTTTTGGCTGTCTGCCAGTTCGGCTATGCGGTCGTTGCGCTCCTGTATGTTGGGGTTGTTGAAAATAGGGTCCGATTCCGACTTGCTTTGTTTTACATACATGATGCCACAGACATAGATAATGGCATCCGGCTGCAGCTCTCTCAGGCGGCAAACTGCTTCTTCATAGGCTTTCATAAAGGAATCCACATTTCCTGTGCCCATTTCGTTGATTCCGATCTCCAGATATATTTTTCCGAAGCTGCGTTTCTGCAGCGCTTCCTCTATGGTGAGGGACTGACCCTCCTCTTCCTCGGCCTTGCACTGGAACATATTGTAGATGGTCATGCCGTTTTCCGCATAATAGGTAAAATTGTCCCAACCGGAGTAAAGCTCTACGCCGGTTACCCTGGAATCACCAATAAACAGGGCATCGTCAAAGTATTCCCGGGTCACATTGGTGAATTCATATTGTAGAGGTTCTGTCTGGGGTATGTCGTTTTCTGTCAGCGGGGTATCCGGAGGCAGGGAATCTTCCGGCGCACTGGCAGAAGGCGTTTCGGACTGAATCGTTTCTGTTTCCGTTTCCGCGCCGTCAGAGGGGACAGGGAGATCTTCCGTGTCCGGCTGCGTTGCGGAAGGTATGGGGGAATTGCCGGAAACCATAGTTGAATTGCCGGAATTCCAGGGATTATCGTGATGTGCCAGATTTTGTATCAATATGGAGACCGCAGGCTGGGACCAACGGACAGTATGAGTCGTGATAAAGGAAAAGAGGCTCGCGCAGGCCATGCTCAGCGTAATTGCTGCTAATAGAGGGGTGGAATGCTTTTGTTTTTTCATTGGTATACTCCTGTCTATGTAAAAACTACAATGTTATAATAAATTTGTGAATGGCTTTAAAATATCAGAAGCCCAGGTACAGGAACGGATTGTGAAGCCCGTTTACGATGCGGTATACACATACCCAGAACAGAAAAAACAGAATACCCTTTGCCACAGGAGTATTCCAGAATTTTTTCCAAAGGTAATCTGCCACGGGACTGGACACTGCCAGGGCTGCCAGGAAAAATCCCAGGTAGGTTTTTCCATGATAAATCCAGTCTGATGGATTCACTGCAATGCCGCTGCCCCAAAAAGGAAAGAGGCGGGTAAAATAGATTCCCAGACTGTTCAGGTCGGTAATGGCAAAAATTACCCATGTCAGAGGTATCAGGAACCACACATACATACGGGAAAGCAGTTTATGGGCATTGAGGAATTTTCCAAGACAGAATTTTTCCAGTGTAATAAACAATCCCAGGACCAGTCCCCACAAAAGAAAGTTCCAGGTTATTCCATGCCATATTCCCGTTAAAATCCATACGGCAAACAGATTAAAACAGGTGCGGAAAGCGCCTGACCTGCTTCCGCCCAGAGGAATGTACAGGTAATCACGGAACCACCGTCCCAGTGACATATGCCACCTGCGGTAGTATTCGCTGATGCTCCTGGAACGGTAAGGATGATCAAAATTCTGTGGCAGGTCAAATCCCAGCATGCTGCCCAGTCCCACAGCCATCAGGCTATATCCCTGAAAATCAAAAAAAAGCTGCACGGAATAGGCGGCAGCCCCCATCCAGGCCAATGGAGTGGAAATGCTTTCAAAGCCAACGGTCTGTATATTACGCCACAGTATTCCTACGGTATCCGCTATCAGAATCTTAAAGGAAAGCCCCAGAATTGTCAGGGATAAACCATATTCCATCTTTTTTGCACTGTATTTCCGTCTTCGCATCTGTCCTGTGGTGTCCGCATAAGACGTGATGGGACCGGACAGAAGCTTGGGGAACATGGCGGTAAAGGCTCCCAGTTCTGTGAGACTCCGAGCCGGTTTTTCCCGGCGGAGCCAGACATCAATGTCCATGGACAGCAGGGTAAAGGTATAAAAACTGATACCGGGAGGAAGTGCGTCAGCCCCGTATTTAAAATAGCAGAGCTGCCCCACATTAAAAATTACAGCCAAAAAAAGCCATACCCTGTTTGAACTGAAATCCATCAGACAGGTAAGCGCATAATTCACGATTATGGAAATTGACAGGACCACGGCGCCAACAGGACTGGACAGACCGCAGAACAGAATACCTGACACAAACAGGATTCCGTTCCTGTATTTCACGGGACACAAAAAATAAAGAACAAAAAATAAAGGAAGAAAGCGGAATAAAAAGTTCAGGTCCGTAAATCCCACTTCAACCACACCCCCTCGTTTTCTTTTCTATCTACAGCATACGGGAAAATATCATCAGAAAAACATCATTTTTGCATCATAGTTGCATAAAAAATGCAGGCCGTAACCTGCATTTCTTCATTCTGTTCATTACTATTCTATTTTAGTGTTGTCTTTGCCTTCAGGCGGGTGATGTCCCCCATTCTCTCCAGATAAGCCTGCTCCTTCTCCTGATTGATGACATTCCGAAGTTCCTTCAGTTCATTTTCTATTCCATCCATCTTCAGCAACACATCGTTGGTGTCGAATTTAGCGGAGGACCCTTTGGATCCCTTGTCACTGAGTTTCTTATAAAGCTTTTCCGTTTCTTTGTGCAGGCGTTTGGCCTGTTTCCTCACATTTTTCTTTAGACGCAGAATCATACTTTTACTGTTAACCGGAATTTAGTTAACGCCCTCCTTTCTGTTGGTTTTATCCTTTTATTATCATATTCCATTTTGGGTTTATCGTCAAGGATATTGACAATGTTTATTGTTTACAGATAATAAAAATACGATTAATTAATCACAGTATTGACAGGTAATTTATGGCATTGTAAAATAAATGCGGTTTTTGAGTCAGGGGAAGGAAATTGACCACAGGAGGATACAGAGTTCAATGAGAGGCAGACGCAGAAAAGGTAAAATAGCTGTAATGGGCGGAATCACCGGCCTGCTGTTGACGGTTATCGCAATGGGATTTTTTCCGGATTCCGGGGAAGGCCGGAATACCGGTGAGAGCACTGGCGCATATGTGGAAAGTCAGGATATCCGTGACGGTAAGGAAGAACTGGAGGTTCATTTTCTGGATGTGGGGCAGGGGGACTGTACGCTGATCAGATGCGGCGACGAGGCCATGCTCATTGATGCAGGAGACAATGAACAGGGGACAAAAATCCAGAGCTATCTGCAGAATCATGGGGTGGATGACTTAAAATATGTGGTCTGCACGCATCCGGACGAAGATCATATAGGCGGGATAGACGTAATATTATATAAATTCGATTGTGATACCATCCTTATGACAGAGGAGGAAAAAGATACCGACACGTACCGGGATGTGGTGAATACCATGGCGGATAAGGGATATCAGCGGACCCTGCCCGTAACAGGACAGCAGTATTCACTGGGAGATGCCATATTTACCATTGTAGGGCCTGCTTCTACAGGGAGTGACAGCAACAACAATTCCATTTCCCTTGTTCTGGAACATGGTGAGAACAGATTTCTGTTTACGGGGGATGCGGAAGAGGAAGAAGAGGAAGATATACTGGGAAGCGGAATATCACTGGATGTGGATATTTACAAGGCAGGGCATCATGGTAGCAGAACCTCCTCTTCCGAAAATCTCCTGGCGGCAGCGTCTCCCCTCTATGCCGTGATCAGCTGCGGAGAGGGAAATTCCTATGGCCACCCTCATGCAGAGACCTTGAATCATTTCCGGTCCATGGGTGTAAAGGTATATCGTACTGATGAGCAGGGAAGCATTGTGGTGACCAGTGACGGCAGTGCGCTGAGCTGGAACTGCAGTCCTTCCGAGAGCTGGCAGGCAGGAGAACCCACAGTTTCCGCCGCCTCTCCGGAAACTGTACCGGAACCGGAGAGTGAGGCGGAAGCCACGGGAACGGCAGACTATGTCTGCAATACAAATACCATGAAATTTCATCTTCCGGACTGTTCCAGTGTTGCGCAGATGGAGGAAGAGAATAAGCTTCCCACAAATGCCGCAAAGGAGGAGCTTATGAACCAGGGATATGCTCCCTGTAACAAATGCAATCCATAGGGGATGGGGCGCTTACAGAAGGCCTGACAGGAAGCCTGTGCCCAGGTATTTTGACATGCTCTGATAAGCGGCCAAAGCCCCTGAACCTACAGTGGAATTACCGAAAAGGCTCTGATTGTAAATATTCCTGGTCATTATCCGGAGCAGTTGATTGTTTTCCTGGCATTTGGCACAACAGGAATTATCGGTGGAGTCGGTTTGTTTTTCCCGGACTCTGCTTTCGGATACTCTGTCAGAGGATACCTTTTCCGTAATCTCCTGTCTAAGGGCGCCTGAGCCTGCAGCCAGGGTTCTCTTTGCGGAGGCTTCTCCAAGGCAGTTGGCAAAATTGTGTATCCCTGTTGTCCTCCTGCCGCCTCTCAGGGCGTAATAGTCATTTAGTTCTTTGATCTGGATTTGATCGATTAACATGTTTCTCCTTTCTGCCTTATTGGCCTGTTTTCTTGGTGGAACACTGCTGCAGCAGTACAGTGACACAGAAGGTATTGCCCTCTGTCCGGATTTCCAGGCTTCCGCCGTATTTTTCCGCCGTTCGTTTTACGTTTGACAGACCAATTCCGTGTGAAAACCCGTTTATTCCGGAAAACTCCTCCTCTTTGGTGGATACAGGGAGATTTGTAGATTTGTCAAAAAGAATATCTCCCTGAAAGGAATTGCACACTTCCAGAAGGAAAAACTTTTTCTTCACTCTGCTGCAGACAGAAATATATCTTGAACCTTCCGGCACTTTGCTGCAGGCTTCCAGAGCATTCTGCAGCAGATTGCCTAGGATGATTCCCATGTCATAGGCATTATAGCCCCGGTCTTCCGGATAGGAAAATTCTGCCTGAAAGTCAGTTTTCTGTTCTTCAGCTGCCTTTCTCTTGTCGTTGAGGATGACGTCTGTTACAGCATTTCCTGTGGAAATAACGGGATCCAGGGCTTTCAGGCTTTTATCCATCCGGCTGATGTAAGATTCCATGTCTTCATAATGTCCGGCTACAGCCAGGCCCCGGATGGTGGTAAGGTGGTTTTTCAGTTCATGTCTCATGCGGCGGAGTTCTTCCTGAATTCCCTCTGCCTCCCGAATGCGGTTCTGCATGGCGGACAGCTGCTGTCTGGCCACAAAATAGCCTTCCCGTTCCTCCTGGAGAGACAGAATTTTCTGACAGGAGGCAATGGCAGTGAGCGTTCCGGCATAAATCAGGGCAGCCATTGCCGGAAGGATGACAGTAAAGACCGGAAAGGTTTCAAAGAGCTGGAAAATCCTATTTCCGTTTACCACGATCAGAAGTTTCAGTATAATGTTGACGAACAGGATTCCCATGGCAGGAGTCAGAAGCAGATAGCAAAGCTTCCTGGCATGAAGTCGCATTTCTTTTTTCTGCAGCAGTTTTCCGGCTATATGGAGCATGAGGAAAAAAAGCAGATACTGCAGGGCTGTAACGAGAAGATAATTTCCGAAAGCTTTCAGAAAAATCAGTTCTGCTGTATTTACATCTTTTAAAATCCATTTATCCAGAAAAAAATCTGCACTCCGCATTATGATCATGCTTAGATTCTTAATACTGTAAAAAACAGCCCCCAGAAGAAAAATGAATTTCCGTTCCATGCCGAGAAAACCGGAGAATGCCATTAACACAAGGGTTACCGCTGCCATGTGTAATTTTCCGCTGAATTCCGGCAGCAGGTACAGAAGGTATCCGATTCCATTGACAAGAAAGATAAGGGAAAGATTTCTCCGCAGGGTCTTTTTTTCATCCCTGAGAAAAGGATGAAAAAATGCTGCCATAAAGACAGTATTGAAGAGGAATTCAATTCCCATAAAGATCTGATGTGACAGAATATAATTTTCCTGGCTCATCCCTATGCCTCCTTCATCTGCTTGAATTAGGAAAATGTCCGTAAAAACTGCAGATGCGCCTTCACAAAGCCGTCATATTTGTATTTTGACAGGTTCAAATGCCTTCCGTTGGTAAGGGTAACCGTCGTTTTGCTGTATTCCTCCACATAGGCCAGGTTCACCAGGATTCCCCTGTGGATCCGGGAGAACTGTCCCTGCAGTTCCTGCTCCAGATCTCCCAGTTTTGCATAATATTCCAGGGTGGAGTCCTTCAGATGCAGCACGATCTTATGTCCCTGACTTTCAATATATAAAATGCTGTCAACAGGGAGGATTCTGCTCGCGCCTGCGTATTGGAAAACCAGTTTTTTCTGTTGCCGTTCCAGGAGGATTCGTTCCGCCGCCCTCCGGAAAACCCGGGCAAACCGATTTTCATCCAGGGGTTTCAGGAGATACTGGAATGCATCCACGTCAAAGGCATCATACACATGGGCTTCATGGCCGGTTACAAAAATAATCAGCGGCTGCGTCCCGTCTGATGCCCGGATTTGCCGGGCCAGTTCCATGCCGTTGAGCTCCCCTGTGGAAGGATCTGCGTCCGATTCCCCCAGCTCAATATCCAGAAACAGCAGGTCATAAGCTTTCCATTCATGCAGCAGGGCGCCTGCGGATACATATTCTGTAATCTGGATTTCCTGTTCCTGTTTCTGTTTCCGAATCAGGGAGACGAGATAACTTCTGATATAAGGTTCGTCGTCGCAAACTGCAATTTTAATCATATTCATGCCTTTCAGGATTCCCATGGGCCGGAGGCCATATACCATGTCTCTAATCCGTGTATCGGAAAATTACGGGGAATCTTTATGCCGATTGCGCGAACGGACGGTTTGACAGCGCGAGTGGAAATGCAGGAGCCCGGTTGAATTGGTTCCGGCCGAAAAGATTGAAAAAAAGTATTTTATAACGTATACTGAAAAGCAATAAGGTCAGTCTGACTGTCCATATTTTTTCAAGGAGAACAGAATCATGGCGAATTTTACAAAAACGGCGATTAAAACCACCTTTATCAAACTGCTGAACGAGAAGCCCCTGAGCCAGATCACGGTGAAGGATATTGTGGAAACCTGCGGGGTGAACCGGAATTCGTTTTACTACCATTTCCAGGATATTCCTGCCCTGGTGGAGGAGATTGTCACAGAGGAGGCGGACCGGATTATCGCAGAGCATCCTTCCATCGACTCCATTGAGGAATGCCTGAATACAGCCCTTGATTTTGCCCGGAAAAACAGGCGGGCCATCCTGCATATCCACAATTCGGCCAATCGGGATATTTATGAACAGTATCTGTGGAAGGTTTGTCATCATGTGGTTTCCGTCTATGTAAAGGTTCTTTTTGCGGAACGGCCCATCCCGGATTCGGACAGGGAGCTTCTGATCCGGTTTTATAAATGTGAGTGCTTCGGCATGGTGATGGAATGGCTCAGCAGCGGCATGAATGATGATATTGCAGAACAGATCAGACGGATCTGTGAACTTCGGAAGGGAATGGCTGAGGAGATGGTCTCCAGAAGTTTAAAATAAACAGTATATAACACTTGACAACAGTTGAACACTGTTATATACTGTTTACAAGGAGGAAAACATAATGCGCATTATTATAAACAATTCTTCCATGATCCCTATATACGAACAGCTTTCAGATCAGATCAAAACCCTGATCCGTAATGGGGAACTAAAGGAAAGCGACAATCTGCCCTCTGTCCGCACGCTGTCAAAAGAACTGAAGATCAGCGCCCTTACCGTAAAGAAGGCTTATGACAGTCTGGAGGAGGAGGGTTTTACCGTCACCGTTCACGGAAAGGGAACCTATGTGGCCGCAGTGAACCGGCAGCTGCTGTTGGAAGAACAGAAGAAGGAAGTGGAGGCGGATTTGGAGAAGGCTGTCCAGAAGGGCAGAGCTTATGGTATCAGCGACGAAGATATCAGGAGCCTGTTTGACTTGATTATGGACGGATGAGGAGGTATGACAATGTTAAAGATTGAGCATTTGAGAAAGACATATAACACATTTTCCCTGGACTGTTCCCTGGAAGTCAAACCGGGCTGCGTCACCGGATTTATCGGACAGAACGGCGCAGGCAAGAGCACTACCTTCAAGGCGGCTCTGGGACTGGTGAAACCGGAGGGCGGCACTGTCCGCATTCTGGGAAAAGACATAAGGGAATTCAGCGCCAGGGACAGGGAGGGACTGGGTATCGTGCTGTCGGATTCCGGTTTCAGCGGCTATCTGACCATCAGAGATATCTTTTCCATATTAAGCGGCCTGTACAGTAAATTTGACAAAGCTTTTTTTCAGGATCAAATCCGGAAATCCGGACTGCCTGACAATAAGAAAATCAAGGAATTTTCCACGGGCATGAAGGCAAAGCTGAAGGTCATTACAGCCATTTCCCACAGGGCCGGAATGCTGATTCTGGACGAACCCACTGCCGGACTGGATGTGGTGGCAAGGGATGAGATTCTGGAGCTGCTGCGGGATTATATGGAGCAGCAGGAGGACCGTGCCATTCTTATCAGCTCCCACATCTCCGGTGACCTGGAGGGGCTGTGTGACGACATTTACATGATACATGAGGGCAGAATCATTCTCCATGAGGATACGGATGTGCTGTTAAGCGATTATGCCCTGATCAAGGCGGACGACAGACAGTATGCCGCTCTGGATAAGCGGTATATCCTGCGCAGCAGGAAGGAAAGCTTTGGCTACAGCTGTCTTACCAGTCAGAAGCAGTATTACCTGGAAAACAATCCGGGGCTGACCATTGAGAAGGGAACTATTGACAATGTAATAACCATGATGATACGAGGTGCCGCGTTATGAAAGGTTTACTGATTAAAGATATGAAACTGATGAAAAATATGAGGAATTCCATTGTGATGATTCTTCTGATTGCAGTGGGGATGGGCTCCTATTTAAAGGATGGCTCCTTTCTCATTGTCTATCTGGCTCTCATAGGCGCTACCTTTACCACCAGTACCTTGAGCTATGACGAATTTGACAACGGGTATTCCTTCCTGTTCTCCCTGCCGGTTACCAGAAAGAGTTATGTGAAAGAGAAATACTGTTTCGGATTGCTGCTGTCAGGGGGAGGATGGCTGCTTGGCGCAGGGATCGCCGGGGCAGCAGGAGTGGCCAGGAACATGGTTTCCGTGACGGACAGTATAGTGATGGCCCTGATGATGATTCCCATACCGCTGATCTTATTGGCAGTCTTGCTGCCCTTGCATTTCAAGTTCGGCGGGGAGAAAAGCAGGATTGTGATGGTGGGTATTATGGGAGGCCTGTTTGCAATTGTAATGGCTGCGGCAAAGATTCTGGAAATGCTGCATCTGGACTTGGGAGCGTTGGAAAATCTGCAGCTGAAGGGAATGGAAGCCGCAGCTGCTGCAGGCGCAGGGATTGGCGTGGTGCTATTGCTGCTGTCCTGCCGAATCAGTATGGGAATTATGGAGAAAAAGGAATTTTAGACATTTTTATCCATTTGTCTGTTTTTCAGTCACTTACGGCCGTCTGCCTTAATTTTGGGCAGACGGCTTTTTCTGTCGATTTTCATCAAAGCTTCCTTCTGCTATACTCTCCTCATCAAACAAAAACAGCATCTGCGGAACTAAGATAAGGAGGTACCTGAATGAAAATGCGTTCCATAACACCCATGAAAGCGGCAAAGATCGGCTATATCTTTATGTCGGCAGTCCTGTGCATGGTGGGGATTCTGTTTATGGCCCGTCCCGAACTGTCTGTGAAAATGATAGGCCGTGCCCTGGGAATCCTGATGATCGCCTTCGGATGTATCCGGCTGGCAGGGTATTTTTCCAGAGATCTGTTCCGGCTGGCATTTCAGTACGACATGGAGTTCGGCATCCTGCTGATTGCCCTGGGAGCCATTGTACTGCTGAAATTCCAGAACGTGATGAACTTTATCTTCGTTGCCCTGGGAATAGCGATTCTGGCGGACGGACTGTTTAAAATACAGATCGCTCTGGATTCCAAAAAGTTCGGCATAGGCGCCTGGTGGCTGATTCTCCTCTTTGCCATTGTGACCGGATGCGTGGGCGTGCTGTTGGTGTTCCGTCCGGTGGAAAGCGCCCATGTGCTGACCATGTTATTGGGGCTTTCGCTGTTGGCGGAGGGAATCCTGAATCTGTGCGTGGCAGTCAGCACAGTGAAGATCGTGAAGCATCAGCATCCGGATATTCTGGAAAGCGAGTATCGGGAAATCGGCTGAAAGCCAAGAACCGCAAAAAAATATTAACAAAATAGAATAGAAAGGATGACAATTATGCGTTTCTCAAAAACAGTGGTAAAATACCGCATACCGATTCTGATTCTGGCCCTTGTGCTGATGGTTCCATCCGTTTTGGGCATGGCGGGAACCAGAATAAACTATGACATGTTGGACTATCTGCCGGAGGACATGGATACCGTCACCGGACAGAACGAATTGATGGAGGAGTTTGGAAA
The DNA here is from genome assembly GCA_947367855.1 of uncultured Lachnospiraceae bacterium. Taxonomy (GTDB): domain Bacteria; phylum Bacillota; class Clostridia; order Lachnospirales; family Lachnospiraceae; genus Acetatifactor. The sequence goes on from CANBFE010000017.1 coordinate 64,201, forward strand.
GGGGGCATTTTCCTTTCTCATTGTGGAGGATATGCCGGACAAAGATGTGGCCAGGCTGAAAAAAGAGATCGAACAGGTGGAACATGTGGAATCCGTGATCTGGTACGACTCCCTGATGGACCTGTCTGTGCCAAAGGAGCTTCTGCCGGATAGGCTGTATCAGGAATTCAACACGGAACATGCCACTATGATGGCAGTCTTTTTTGACAGCTCCACCTCGGCAGACATCACAATGGACGCCATACGGGAGATTCGCTCCGTCTGCGGAAAGCAGTGCTATGTGTCCGGCATGTCGGCATTGGTGACTGATCTGAAAGATCTGTGTGAAGAAGAGGAGCCCATCTATGTGGGCATTGCCGTGGCCCTGGCCTGCGCCGCCATGCTGCTGCTCTTGGACAGTTGGTTGGTACCATTTGTGTTCCTGGCTTCCATCGGCATCATGATTCTGCTGAACCTTGGAACCAATTACTTTATGGGTGAGATTTCCTATATCACCAAAGCCCTTTCGGCAGTACTGCAGCTGGCAGTGACCATGGACTACTCCATCTTCCTGTGGCACAGCTACAATGAACAGAGAGCAAAACGGGGCCTGGCGGTTTCCAACCGCAGAAGAAACAGTGACCCGGCGGAAACAGCCCCCGAGGTTCAGCTGAGCTCCAATGAGAGAAAAAGCAGATCCTGCCAGGCCATGGAAGCCGCCATACAGGAAACCCTGGCAAGCGTAGTGGGCAGTTCCATTACCACGGTGGCCGGATTCATTGCCCTGTGCTTTATGACCTTCACCATGGGCAGGGATTTAGGAATTGTGATGGCAAAAGGCGTTCTGCTGGGTGTTCTGGGCTGCGTCACGGTTCTGCCCGCCCTGATACTGGTACTGGATAAACCGCTTCAGAAGACGAAACACAGATCCCTGATTCCGGACATGGGAGGATTTGCGGCAGGGACGGTGAAAATATTCGCGCTTTTCCTGGCAGTCTTTGCCTTGCTGATCCCTCCTGCCTATTACGGCTACAGCAAGACCAACGGCGAAGTCTATTACGACATGGGCGAATGCCTGCCTCAGGATATGGAATATGTCATTGCTAATTCCAAACTCCAGGAGGAATTCAATATTGCGTCTACCCATATGCTGCTGATTGATACAAATGTGCCTGCAAAAGACATCCGCCGGATGGTCCGGGAGATGGAGCAGGTGGAAGGCGTCAAATATGTACTGGGACTGGAATCTGTCATCGGCTCTCTGGTGCCGGAGGAAATTTTACCCGAATCCGTCACCGGAGTCCTGAAGAGCGACAAATGGGAACTGATGCTCATCAACTCGGAATACAAAGTGGCAAGCGACGAAGTCAATGTACAGATCAATGCCCTGAATGATATTTTGAAGAAATATGATGAAGGCGGCATGCTGATCGGGGAAGCGCCCTGTATGAAAGACATGATCGAGACAACGGACCGGGATTTCAAGGTGGTGAACGCAGTGAGCATTATCGCTATTTTCCTCATCATTGCCATTGTGGAAAAAAGCATTACACTGCCCTTTATCCTGATCTCCGTAATTGAACTGGCGATTTTCATCAACCTGGGACTGCCCCATTACCTGAAACAGAGCCTTCCCTTCATCGCTCCCATCTGTATCAGCACCATACAGCTGGGCGCCACCGTGGACTATGCCATCCTGATGACCACCCGGTATAAGGAGGAACGCATCAACGGAAAGGACCGGAAAACAGCCGTAACCATTGCCCTGGCAAGCGCCATCCCTTCCATCCTTGTGTCCGGAATGGGACTCTTCGCGGCAACCTTCGGCGTGGCGGTCTACTCCAATATCGACATTATCAGCTCCATGTGTATGCTGATGGCCAGAGGAGCCGTGGTGAGTATGTTCTGCGTGATCTTTATCCTGCCTGCTTTGCTTCGGCTCTGCGACGGACTGATCTGCGCCACCACACTGGATATGCGGCACAGCAGGAAACATAATACGAAAAATAATACAAGAACAATGCCAATAACACAATAACGGAGGTTACAACAGCATGAAAAACAGAACAATTAAAAATATGATCAGAACAATGAAGGACAATATGGCGCAAAACAGGGGAAATATCAGGAGTAAGAGAGCCCGTATTATGACGCTGACCCTGTGCGTAGCCCTGGTTTTGGGGCAGGCCGGAACGGGGATGACCGTCCTGGCAGCAGAAAGCGGCAAATCGGCGGCAGAAATCCTTTCCGATCAGGAGATTTCCAAAGAAGAGACAGTATATATCCTCACGGACGCCAGCGGCTCCGCGCAGAAGATTATTGTCAGCGACTGGATCAAAAACAGCCTGGGCAGAAATGAAATAAATGACATTACGGAGTTAAAAGAACTGGAAAGCGTTAAAGATGAACTGGATTATACAACGGGAAAATCCAACGAGAAAATCTGGAATGCCAATGGCGGCGATATATACTACCAGGGAAATATCGAGAAAGACCTGCCTGTAACAATGAAAGTTACCTATCTGTTGGACGGAAAGGAGATCTCTTCCCGGGAACTGGCAGGAAAGAGCGGCAAAGTGACCATCCGCTTCGACTATACCAATACACAGTATGAAGAGGTGGAAATCAACGGTGAGAAAACCAAAATATATGTCCCCTTTGCCATGATGACCGGTATGATACTGGATAACGAAGTATTTACCAATGTGGAAGTCACTAACGGAAGGCTGATGAACGACGGAGACCGCACTGTGGTGACGGGCCTTGCCTTCCCGGGACTGCAGGAAAGCCTGAATGTGGACTCTGAGAAAATGGAAATACCGGACTACGTGGAAGTCACGGCGGATGTGAAGGAATTTAAACTGGGAATGACGGCTACCGTTGCCTCCAATGATGTGTTCAACGGAATAAATCTGGAAAAGAAAGATACCCTGGAGAATCTCAGCGGCTCCATGGGAGAGCTTACCGATGCCATGGATCAGCTGATGGACGGATCTTCGCAGCTTTATGAAGGACTGTGCACTTTGCTTGACAAATCAGGGGAACTGGTCAAGGGCATTGATCAGCTTGCGGCAGGTTCCGCAGAGCTGCAGAAAGGCGCAGGCAGCCTGAACGAGGGCGCTTCAAAACTGCAGGACGGCGCGGCAAGGCTCCAGAACGGCCTGAATACCCTTACTTCCAAGAATGCGGAACTCAACGGCGGCGCAAGACAGGTATTCGAGACACTTCTCTCCACAGCCAGAACGCAGCTGACTGCAGCGGGCCTGAATGTGCCGGAGATGACCATCGAAAACTATGGGGAAGCGCTGAACCAGGTTATTGCATCCCTGGACGGGGACGCAGTGTACCAACAGGCCCTGGAGCAGGTCACAGGAGCCGTGGAGGAGAAGCGCCCCTATATTGAATCCCAGGTGACGGATGCGGTAAGAGGAGAGGTGGCCGCAAAAGTGGAAGCCGCCGTGCGGGAGCAGGTGACCGCGGAAGTGACCAACGCCGCAGGGGAACAGGTGACACAGGCAGTCACTGCAGAAGTGAAGAAACAGGTAACAGGGCAGGTGATACGAAATGCCACAGGGATGGAACCGGAGGCCTATGAAGAAGCCGTGGCTGCGGGAACCATAGACGAGGGAACCCAGTCGGCTGTCAGAACGGCCATTGAAGACCAGATGGAAACAGATGGGGTGAAAGCGGAAATCCAGGCCAATGTAGATGCACAGCTGCAGACCATTGTGCCTGCCAAAGTGGAAGAACAGATGGCAGCAGAGGAGATTCAGGCCACGATACAATCCAATATAGATGCCCAGATGCAGAGCGACGCCCTGAAGGAAACCATTGCCGCAAACACAGAACTGCAGGTACAGAAGGCCATCACCGAAAACATGGCCGGGGAGGAAGTGCAGAACAAACTGGCCGCCGCATCGGAAGGCGCCAAATCCGTGATCTCCCTGAAAGCTTCCCTGGACAATTATAATGTGTTCTATCTGGGACTTCAGGCTTATACGACAGGAGTGGCGGAAGCAGCGTCGGGAGCAGGGACATTGACCGCCGGAATCAATGAACTGAAAGGCGGAACAGGTAAACTGCAGGACGGATCCTCACAGCTCTATAACGGAATCCAGACCATGAAGGATAATACGCCCGCTCTCGTAGACGGCATTACACAGCTCAGGGACGGCGCACGGGAACTCTCCGACGGACTGGGACAGTTCAATGAGGAAGGCATAAGCAGACTGGTAGAAGCGGTGGACGGTGATCTGGAGGGACTGACGGACAGAATACACGCCATCTCCGACGTGTCGAAAAACTATAAAACCTTTGCCGGAATCACGGATGAAATGGAGGGCAGCGTGAAGTTCATTTACAGAACGGAAGCCGTTGAGGCGGGTGACGGGAAATAGAATTAAATGTAATAAGCAGGCGCCCTACTGGCTATGGGCGCCTGCTTATTTCCTTTCATCCAGGTACAGCTGTACCCGGTTGTTAATGATCCTGCTTACTTCCTCCGCACTCTTGCTGCCGTTGAAATAATCCTCCGCTTCCTCCTGAATGATTGTAAGGATAGGGGCTGTGCGTATGGGCAGGGGCCTGGCGTCTTCGATGGCTTTTTTATAGGCATTCCGCTTTTCCATTGAGGTGTTTTCCCCGTAATAAACAGGAATAACCTCCTTCCCTTTTTTACGGCCCTTTTTCGTGAGAAGCCTCAATTCCCATTCCAACCACTTGTCAAAGGACTGTCTGTGCACGGGAGGCAGGTGAGCCTCTTCCTTATACTGGGTTTCTTCCCCAAGCAAAAAGGCAATAAATTCCCATGCGCCCTCCTTATTTTCGGAATTGGCATTGACAGCCATGGTGTACTGTGGATAGGACACCACATGGCAGCCGTCGTCAAACAGGGTTCCCACAGATACAAGTTCTTCTTTCTTTTGTTCTGCCGGGATGCTGAAATGGAAAAAGGCGGTCATATTTATTCTATGGGTAATTTCCTTTTGCAATGCCCTTCTGTCGTCATAACCGTATCTTCTGGAGGCTTCCAACAGCTTTGCAAACAGGGGTGTATTGAAATCGCAGCTGCCAGAGGAATCCTCCTCATTGTCCCAGTTCACCATTCCCCAGAGGCTTTCCGAACCCTGCAGAAATGTATTCAGCAGCTCCCCGGACGTAAGCCCCTTTCTGTAAAACGCGCTTTCTTCCAGGGCCAACAATGCGTCTGCCAGTTCCTCTATGTCCGGCGGCGCCCCGCTTCCAAGTATCTCCTGTTTCATTTCCTCACAGTAAATCTCCATCTTCGGCGTTACGCTGTAAATCTGCTCTCCCTGACGCCACATGGAAAAAGCCAGAGGGAAATAATCCTCCTCCAATATTCAGGAAGACTCCATATAGGGATTCAGCACCTCCAGGGCGCCTTTTTCCAACATTCCACTTATGTAATCATCCAAAAGCTCACTGCCGCACAGAATATCCGGTCCTTTCCCTGCCCCCACCTGAACACTGGTGAGCCGGGCAAAATCCTCCGCATCATTTCCGGAACCGCAGGTCTCCAGAAGCACATGATAGTCCCTGCTTTTTTGGTTAAACAGTGAAACTTGATCTGAAAGCCAGTTATCCTGCGCAAAAGAACCACGCAAAACCACAGGGATTTTTACTACTTTTTCCATATGCATTCTTTCCCGGATGCACTGCTTCCCGTAAAAATCAGTCCAGAGGTACTCCATGGTGCCGTCCTCCAGCACCCGAAAATCCCAAAGCTGCAGAAAAACATGCCATCTGTAGCTTGTTCCGTTAAAATACAGGAGCGGGGATGTTTTCTGTGCTGTCATATCCACGGAATAAATTCCCTGAAGGGTTGTCCGCGCAGGAGATATGCCTGCAGTCCCAAGGCCGCTCGCCCACCCATCAGTAAGATTCCACTCCATTCGAGACTCTGGGATTCCCTTTCCTGTTCCAGAGTCAAATTGTTCCAGAACCTCTTTTTCTGCCTTGTATTCCTGCAACAGCAGATAGAGCCTGCCGTCCTCTGTCTGGCAGATATCCTCTATTTTGAATCCTGTTTCCAGGATATTGAATCTCACCTGTGGGAAGCGTCTTTATGACAGTGCTAATGGGTGTGTATTCCCCGTTCATTTCCGGCCAGGTCGTATAATAAAAATAACAGTTCTTATCCTGATCCACATACCCTTCATAAGTTGCATTCACAAATTTGCTGTCATCATCAGCAAGCCCTGACACCAGCAGTTCCCGGCTTCCATCCGTTCTGTACAGATAGATATTCACCCCAGAAGGAGTTGCTTCGGACCAGAGCTGTGCCGGTTCCCCTTCTGCAAACTGAGTGCCCAACAGATTGTATATAGTGATGCCGCGCTCCTGTATGTCAAATGAATAATACTCTTCCGGATTCTTTTCCCATAATCCCAGATCAAAGAGCTCTTCCGTCTCTACGACAAGATCATAATACTCTGTTCGCTCTGTTACGGAGGCCAGGTCGGAACCGGGGGCAATGCCTATCCAGGGTCCTTCCTGCTCTGCCTTGTCACCACAGGCTGTCAGAAGGATGCATGCTGTCAGAAGGATGTATGCCGGAAAAATTCTTCGCATAATAACAATTCTTTTCATTCTGTATGTTACCTTTCATAATCTGTCAGGAAAATTTTGGGTTAAATACTTGGTGAGCTTATTTCCTCTCATCCAGATACAGCTGTACCCGGTTGTTAATTACCCTGCTTACCTCTTCGGCGTTTTTGCTGCCATTGAAATAGTCTTTCGCCTCCTCCTGAATGATTGTAAGGATAGGGGCAGTTCGTATGGGCAGGGGTCTGGCGTCCTCGATGGCTTTTTTGTATGCCTCCACCTTTTCGTCGGATGTATTTTCCCCGTGGTAAACGGGAATGCATCCCTTTCCATTATCCTCAAAGCGGGGTTCGGTAAGCCACCAGAGTTCCCATTCCAGCCATTTGTCAAAGGATTCCCGGTGCACGGGAGGCAGGTAGGCTTCCTCCCTGTACTGGATCTCCTCTCCCAGCAGAAAGGCGATAAACTCCCATGCCCCCTCCTTGTTGGGGGAGTTGGCATTGACAGCCATGGTATACAGCGGATAGGATACCACATGGCAGCCGCTGTCAAAGAGGGTGCCCACAGATACCGTTTCCTCTGCCATTTGTTCTGCCGGACTGCTGAATTTAAAAAAGTTATGCATACCTATCCTGTGGGTAATCTCCGGTTCCAGGCTCCTTCTGTCGTTGTAGCCGTACCTCCTGGCAGCTTCCAACAGCTTTTCGAACAGGGGCGTATTGAAGTCGCAGGCGGCCTTGGAATCTTTATTCCCGCTGCCCCAGTCCACCATCCCCCAGAGGCTTTCCGAACCCTGCAGGAATGTATTCAGCAGCTCCCCGGAGGTAAGTCCGTATCTGTAAACCGAACTTTCCTCCCTGGCCAGCAGTGCGTCCGCCAGAGTCTCAATGTCCGGCGTCTCCGCGCATCCCAGTACCTCCGCATCCATTTCCTCATAGTAAATGTCCATCTTTGGTGTAATGCTGTAAATTTTATCTCCCTGGCGCCATGCGGAGAAAGTCAGGGGAAAATAATCCTCCTCCCGGATGCCGGAAGCCTCCATGTAGGGATTGAGTTCCTCCAGGGCGCCCTTCTCCATCATTCCGCTGATATAATCCTGGAGGAGCTCGCTGCCGCACAGGATGTCAGGCCCCTTCCCTGCCCCTACCTGGACGCTGGTGAGCCGGGCATAGTCCTCCACGTCATTGCCGTAACCGCAGGTTTCCAGAATGACATGATAGTCACTGCCCTTCTGGTTAAACAGCGCTGCTTTCTCGGAAAGCCAGTATTCCTCATTGAAGATTCCCCGTACCACCACAGGGGTTTTTTCCACTTTTTCTATATGCATCCTTTCCATGGTGTATCTGTGGGCTTCCCTGTGGGCCAGAAGCGATTCAATGGTACCGTCCTCCAGTACCCGGAAGTCCTGGATTTCCCAGTCAAAACGCAGTGCAAAGGCTGTGCCGTCAGCATACAGAAGGGGGGATGCGCTCTGCGCATGTATGTCCAGGGAATCAATCCTCTGGCTGCTTGCCCGTGCGGGAGAGCTCCCTGCAGTCCCCAGGCTGCTTGACCAGTCGCCAATGAAATTCCACTCCATCCGGGATTCCGGAACCGGCTGGCCGGTATCCGGGTTTAGCTCTTCCAGAATCTCCATGCGTGTTTCGTAGTCACTCAGCAGCAGGAAAATCCTTCCGTCCCCTGTCTGACAGATATCTTCCAGTATGTAACCCGGTTCCAGGGCGGTTTTGTACTGAATCCCGCCAGTGGATGAAATCTTCATAACAGTGCTTATGTTCGTGTATTGTCCGTCAATCTTGTGGGGGTTTGTGCGGTAAAAATAGCAGTTCTTATCCTGGTCCACATATCCCTCGTATCTGGCTTCCACAAAGGCGTTGTCATTGTCAGAAAGCCCGGAAGCTAGCAGCTCCCGGCTTCCGTCCGTCCTGTACAGATAGATGGACACTCCCGCAGGAGACAGCTCGGACCAGAGCTGTGCCGGTTCCCCCATTGCGAACTGGGTGCCCAGCAGATTGTATACGGTGAGACCGAATAACTCAATATCGCCCGCATAATACTCCTCCGGATTCTTCTCCCATATCCCTAAGTCAAAAAGCTCTTCCGTCTCCACGGCCAGGTCATAGTATTCCGTCCGCTCTGTTACTGCAGTCAGGTCAGAACCGGGGGCAATGCCTATCCAGGGGCCTTCCTGCTCTGCCTTGTCACCGCAGGCTGTCAGAAGAATGCAGGCCAGTAGAATGTTCAACGTAATAACAATTCTTTTCATTCTGTATGTTACCTTTCATAATCTGTCAGGACAGTTTATTTCATTTCATCCAGATACAGCTGTACCCGGTTGTTAATCACCCTGCTTATCTCTTCGGCGTTCTTGCTGCCATTGAAATAGTCCTTCGCCTCCTCCTGAATGATTGTAAGGATAGGGGCAGTTCGTATGGGCAGGGTCCTGGCATCTTCGATGGCTTTTTTATAGGCATCCCTCTTTTCCCTGGATGTGTTTTCACCATGATAAACGGGAATAATCCCCTTTCCATTTTCAAATCTGGGTTCGCTGAGCCACCGAATCTCCCATTCCAGCCATCTATCAAAGGATTCCCTGTGCACGGGAGGCAGGTAGACTTCTTCACTGTACTGAACCTCCTCCCCTAGCAGAAAAGCGAGAAATTCCCATGCCCCGTCCTTGTTGGGGGAATTGGCATTGACAGCCATGGTATACAGTGGATAGGATACCGTATAGCAGCCGTCGTCAAACAGGGTTCCAACAGATACCTTTTTCTCCGCTTTCTGTTCTGCGGGGCTGCTGAAATGGAAGAAGGAGGTCATATCTATCCTATGGGTAATTTCCTGTTGCAACGCCTTTCTGTCGTCGTAACCGTATCTTTTGGCGGATTCCAACAGCTTCGCAAACAGAGGTGTATTGAAATCGCAGCTGCCCGGGGAATCTCTATCCCCGTTTCCCCAGTTCACCATTCCCCAAAGGCTTTCAGAACCCTGCAGGAATGTATTCAGCAGGTCCCCGGAAGTAAGTCCATATCTGTAAACCAAATTCCCTTCCCTGGCCAGAAGTGCGTCAGCCAGTTCCTCTATATGTGGTGTATCTCCGATTCCCAGTAATTCTTTATCCATTTCTTCGTAGTAAATATCCACCTTTGGAGTAATGCTGTAAATCTTATCCCCCTGGCGCCATGCGGAGAAAGTCAGGGGAAAATAATCCTCTTCCCGGATGCCGGATGCCTCCATGTAGGGATTGAGTTCTTCCAGTGCGCCTTTTTCCATCATTCCACTGATATAATCCTGCAGGAGCTCACTGCCGCACAGGATGTCAGGTCCCTTCCCTGCCCCTACCTGGACACTGGTGAGCCGGGCAAAATCCTCCATGTCATTGCTGTAACCGCAGCTCTCCAAAATTACATGATAGTCACTGCCCTTCTGATTAAACAGAGCTACTTTTTCGGAAAGCCAGTAATCTACCTCAAAGATTCCGCGTACCACCACAGGTGTTTTTTCTACTTTTTCCATATGCATCCTGTCCATGGTGTATTTGTGTTCCTTACCGTAGGAAAAAAGCATTTCAATAGTACCATCCTCCAGTACCTGGAAATCCTGAATTTGCAAATTCAAACGCAATGAAAAAGGTGTGCCGTCAGCATACAGAAGAGGAGAAGCGCTTTGGTTATGTATGTCTAAGGAATCAATCCCCTGGTTGCTGGCCCGTGCGAGGGATGTCCCTGCAGTTCCCAGATCACTTGTCCCATCGCCAATGAAATCCCATTCCATTCGGGACTCCGGGATTACCTGGCCGGTATCCGGGTTCAGTTCTTCCAGTGCCTCTTTGCGCGTTTCGTAATCGTCCAACAGCAGGTAGATCCTGCCATCCTCTGTCTGGCAGATATCTGTCAGAAGGAAATCCGGCTCCAGACTAATGTGGTACTGAACCTCACCTGTTGAAAGAATTTTCATAATGGTACTTACAGATTTGTATTCACCTTCGATTTTGGGATAAGTCGTCCGATAAAGGTAGCAGTTCTTATCCCGATCCAGATATCCCTCGTATCTGGCATCGACAAAGGCGTTGTCATTGTCAGAAAGCCCGGACAGCAGCAGCTCCCGGCTTCCGTCAGTCCTGTACAGATAGATATCCACTCCTGCAGAAGACACCACAGACCAGAGCTGTGCGGGTTCTCCTTCTGCAAACTGAGTGCCCAACAGGTTGTATACAGTGAGGTCATGCATTTGGATTTGATCCGAGTAATATTCCTGCGGATTTTTTTCCCACAATCCCAGATCAAAGAGATCTTCCGTCTCTACGACAAGGTCATAATACTCTGTCCGCTCTGTTACGTCGGTCAGGTCGGAACCGGGGGCAATGCCTATCCAGGGGCCTTCCTGCTCTGCTCTGTCCCCGCAGGCTGCCAAAAGGCTGCAGGCCAGAAAAGTTGTCAGCGTGATTATTAATTGTTTCATTTTATATTTTGCCTTTCATGATATGTTAATTGCCAGATAAGTTTTAAATGGGAAAAAAATTTTATGTTTGATAATACAGAAAAGACGGAAGACAGCAGATGCCATCCTCCATCTTATCTCATAATTGAAAATATATCTTGCTGTCACTGAAGCGTGTTTAAAAATTATTTTTTATACGCGCAGCCGGTACAATGATTACCTATCATCGTGTGAGATCCTGTCCATTTCTTAATTTCATTTTCCCAACGTACATAACCGCACCGGGGGCATTCAGACTTATCTGCGTACACATCGTAATGCCCTGATGCATCAAATGTAGAAGTCTTGTATACTTCAGGCCGTGCCACTAAATACGTGTGATCACATGCAGCTGCTTTGGTATGCAGCCCTCCAAAAGAAAACGTTCCCATAACAGTCAGACTGCACATTAATACCCCAATTCCCCTTTTAGTTTCATACAAATTCTCCTTTCATCATACAATTTCTGAAATATCAGTATCTAAAACTGTATTTCTAGTACAATTATACTCCAGGTTCCAAGAAAAATCAATACGAAAAAATAAATTATTTTATTTAATTTGTCGTAATTTGACATATTGAGGTCTATCTATAGCATTCCTATATTGGCATTTAGTGTTGGAACTGTAGATTCAATGAAGCTCATTTAACAAAACCGGTCAGCTTAGTTCCTTTCATCCAGATACAGCTGTACCCGGTTGTTAATTACCCTGCTTTCCTCTTCGGCGCTCTTGCTGCCAGTGAAATAGTCCTTCGTCTCCTCCTGAATGATTGTAAGGATAGGGGCAGTTCGTATGGGCAGGGGCCTGGCATCTTCGATAGCTTTTTTATAGGCATCCCTCTTTTCCATGGATGTGTTTTCCCCATGATAAACGGGAATAATCGGTACCTTTTGCAGGAATTGGCGGTGGCATATGGTTTTCCCCATGATAAACGGGAATAATCCCCTTTCCATTTTTAAAGCGGGGTTCAGTAAGCCACCAGAGTTTCCATTCTAGCCACTTATCAAAGGATTCCCTGTGCACGGAAGGCAGATAGGCTTTTTCCCTGTATTGGACTTCCTCTTCAAGCAGGAAAGAGAAAAATTCCCATGCGCCTTCTTTGTTGGCGGAATTGGCGTTGACAGCCATGGCATACAGCGGAGAGGATACCGCATAGCAGCCGTCGTCAAACAGGGTTCTCGTAGAGACCCTTTCTTTCGCCTTCTGCTCCTTCGGGCTGTTAAAATGGAAAACGTAATTCAAATTTGCTATGTAAGCGATTTCCCGCTTCTGTATTTTGACGGAACAAGCTACAGTGTCCAGGTAGGAGCGGGAAAGAGGCCGGATATTCTATGCGGGGATTATCTCCTGCATGGTTCGGAAAACCTCTGTGAAATGGTGGACTGGGGAACCGGAGAAAAAGATTCCTCCGGCAGCTACAATTTCAATACACCTTTGTTTAGAAAGCTGATGTACTTTGCGCATTCAAATCTACTGATTTGATGCCAAAACCGCATTCAATATAGCCTGCTAGCGCAGCAGAACCGTTCGCGGCTCCTATATGGATGTCTGCGTAAGACAATTCAACCTGCGGCCTGACAATTACCTGCCCGGTTTCAGGGTCTAGTTCTCTTAGAAATTCTTTGAGATTTTAGGGATCTGCTAATAATACATAAATTCTTCCGTCCTCTGTCTGCCGTATATCGTCCATGCTGAAACCCGGTTCCAGACTATTTTGATACAGTATCTCACCTGTGGGCAGAATCTTCATAATGGTGCCCGCAGGTGTGTATGTTCTATTTATTTCGGGCCAGTTTGTGACGTAAAAGTAGCAGTTTCTGTTATTGTCCATATACCCCGCATATCTTGCATCCACAAAAGAGCAGTCATCGTCAGAAAGTCTGGACAGCAGCAGCTCCCGGCTTCCGTCAGTTCTGTACAGGTAGATATCCACTCCTGCAGGAGACACTACGGATCAGAGCTGTGATGGTTCCCCTTTTGCAAACTGTGTGCTCAACAGGTTGTATACGGTAATGCCCAACTTTTCTATATCGCCTGAGTAATAGGCTTCAGGGTTCTTTTCCCATAATTCCACATCAAAGAGATCTTCCGTTTCTACAAACAGGTCATAATACTCTGTCCGCTCTGTTACGGCGGTCAGGTCGGAACCGGGGGCAATGTCTATCCAGGGGTCTTCCTGCTCTGCGTTGTCACCGCAGGCTGCCAAAAGGCTGCCGGTCAATAGAATTGTCAGTATCATTACAGATTTCTTCATTTCACAATCTACCTTTCTGGATAAACTAGAAGTTTTTATTTTAGCATGCTGGGGACAGGGAATCAACAGATATTACAAGGACAGTATGGTGAATTATCTGAATTTAGGAAGGCAACACGTAGACTGTGATATATTAACTATGTAATAATGTTGTAGTTATTATATTCAGAAAATATCAAACAAAATAGTTCAATAAAAAATAATTTGATAAAATTCAAAAAACATATTGACAAATAAAAATAAAAGAGATATAATGACTTTACAATAAAGAAAGGAAAACACGACTTCCATAAAATACAGTTTAACATACTAAGCTGTAAAACAAAAGTGCACAAGTACACTGCATAAAAATTAATTTTGAATTCTCAGGATGCTCCAGTAATTAGAGGAGGAAGAAAAGTGGAAAGCACAACGGTAGAAATGGAAGAAAATGCGGACCTGGAAACTTCATAAAGGAGGGCAGTCCATTGGACAACGAACAGACATGAAGAAGCGTGTTGATTATTAAAATCAACACGCTTCTTCGCTATTGAAGATAGTAAAGATATTTTCTTGTGAGGTAACACTTATTGTGATGTACTGATTCTTGTTAGTTTATAGTATGATTCATGTAAAAAATAAGGAGACAAAGGGAGGTCACACTAGAGTGTGTTTGAAAAATAAAAAGTATACAAAACATTTGTTCATAGCCTTTTTTTCATGGTAAAATAAAGAAAAAGGAGCTTCCTGTATAATTCAAATATAGGGAATTGCAAGAAGGGTGGTTGATAAAAAAATACCTCAGAGTAAAA